>NZ_QVMP01000010.1 GCF_010501095.1 Dysgonomonas sp. 520
GTTGTAAATAATTTGGATTGTGTTGTAAAGTGTTTTACTTTTGCACCCGCTTCCTGAGAGAAACGGGGGGTTAAAAAAGAGAGCGATCTTTGAGGAATTGGAAAAGAACGAAAAAAATAAAGCATAGCATTAGACGGGTGGTATTGGAACTTTAAGAGACAATACACTCAGTCAATTCAAAAAAAGGATAGATTGAGCAAAGGAAGACTTGGATATAAAAAAGAATATACAAAGAAGAGTTTGATCCTGGCTCAGGATGAACGCTAGCGACAGGCCTAACACATGCAAGTCGAGGGGCAGCAAGGAAGTAGCAATACTTTTGTTGGCGACCGGCGCACGGGTGAGTAACGCGTATGCAACCTACCTACTACAGGGGGATAGCCCGGAGAAATCCGGATTAATACCGCATAAAACAGGGGCACCACATGGTGATATTTGTTAAAGATTTATCGGTAGTAGATGGGCATGCGTTCCATTAGCTAGTTGGTGAGGTAACGGCTCACCAAGGCAACGATGGATAGGGGAACTGAGAGGTTTATCCCCCACACTGGTACTGAGACACGGACCAGACTCCTACGGGAGGCAGCAGTGAGGAATATTGGTCAATGGACGAGAGTCTGAACCAGCCAAGTCGCGTGAAGGATGACTGCCCTACGGGTTGTAAACTTCTTTTGTGCTAGGGTAAAACATATCACGAGTGATATCTTGCAAGTATAGTACGAATAAGCATCGGCTAACTCCGTGCCAGCAGCCGCGGTAATACGGAGGATGCGAGCGTTATCCGGATTTATTGGGTTTAAAGGGTGCGTAGGCGGTTTTTTAAGTCAGCGGTGAAAGTTTGGGGCTCAACCTTAAAATTGCCGTTGAAACTGGAAGACTTGAGTGTAAATGAAGTGGGCGGAATTTGTGGTGTAGCGGTGAAATGCATAGATATCACGAAGAACTCCAATTGCGCAGGCAGCTCACTAAGCTACAACTGACGCTGATGCACGAAAGCGTGGGTATCAAACAGGATTAGATACCCTGGTAGTCCACGCAGTAAACGATGATTACTAGTTGTTTGCGATATGATAGTAAGTGACTAAGCGAAAGCGATAAGTAATCCACCTGGGGAGTACGCCGGCAACGGTGAAACTCAAAGGAATTGACGGGGGCCCGCACAAGCGGAGGAACATGTGGTTTAATTCGATGATACGCGAGGAACCTTACCCGGGCTTGAAATGTACTTGACCGACCAGGAAACTGGTCTTCTAGCAATAGCAAGTATGTAGGTGCTGCATGGTTGTCGTCAGCTCGTGCCGTGAGGTGTCGGCTTAAGTGCCATAACGAGCGCAACCCACATTGTTAGTTACTAACAGGTCAAGCTGAGGACTCTGACAAGACTGCCAGCGTAAGCTGTGAGGAAGGTGTGGATGACGTCAAATCAGCACGGCCCTTACGTCCGGGGCGACACACGTGTTACAATGGGTGGTACAGAGGGCAGCTACTGGGCGACCAGATGCCAATCTCGAAAGCCACTCTCAGTTCGGATCGGAGTCTGCAACTCGACTCCGTGAAGCTGGATTCGCTAGTAATCGCGCATCAGCCATGGCGCGGTGAATACGTTCCCGGGCCTTGTACACACCGCCCGTCAAGCCATGAAAGCCGGGGGTACCTGAAGTACGTAACCGCAAGGAGCGTCCTAGGGTAAAACTGGTGATTGGGGCTAAGTCGTAACAAGGTAGCCGTACCGGAAGGTGCGGCTGGAACACCTCCTTTCTGGAGATCTTTCTAAAAAGTATTGTAGTATTAAAGATTAAGATACTACCCGAAGTCTAATGTATATGTAAAAAAAAGTAATAGAAATAAAGTTCAAATTCCAATTTAAGATATAAACGAGAACGAAGGAGCTGAATATAATCAGTCTTCGGGTACGATCCAAAACAAGCCAGTCCTATAGCTCAGTTGGTTAGAGCGCTACACTGATAATGTAGAGGTCGGCAGTTCAAATCTGCCTGGGACTACTCTGGAGAAATGAAAAATTAGGGATTAAAGATTAAGAATTAAAATATTTTATTCTTCATTAAGCATTCTTCATTCTTCATTTAAAACACGGGGGATTAGCTCAGCTGGCTAGAGCACCTGCCTTGCACGCAGGGGGTCAACGGTTCGAATCCGTTATTCTCCACATTTTCGAGGAAGGAGTTTCGAGGAAGAAGTTTTAATAAATAATTATAACTTCAGACTTCAGACTTATGACTTGAGAGACGATCTTTGACATGATGTAAAACAAGAGCAAGTAGAAAAAAAACGAGATTACGATTATCTATCGAACCTTTTAAGAAGGTTAAGAAATAAAGAAAAAGTAAGAAAGGGCACATGGGGGATGCCTAAGGCTCTCGAAGGCTAAGAAGGACGTGATAAGCTGCGAAAAGTTGGGGGGAGGAGCAAATATCCCTAGATCCCTGAATCTCCGAATGGGGCAACCCGGTGACAGAAGATGTCATCATCTTGTTTAAACAAGAAGCGAACGCGGGGAACTGAAACATCTAAGTACCCGTAGGAAGAGAAAACAAAAGTGATTCCGTAAGTAGTGGCGAGCGAACGCGGATTAGCCCAAACCAATATTGTTTAGGCAATATTGGGGTTGTAGGACTGCGCTGTGGCAAGAAGTAATTGAAGTGGAACGCTTTGGAAAGAGCGATCATAGAAGGTGATAATCCTGTACACGAATCGATTACCAAGCCTAGCAGTATCCTGAGTAGTGCGGGACACGAGAAATCCTGTATGAATCTGGCGGGACCATCCGCTAAGGCTAAATACTTCCGAGAGACCGATAGCGAACTAGTACCGTGAGGGAAAGGTGAAAAGAACCTCGAACAGAGGAGTGAAATAGACCCTGAAACCATGTGCCTACAAGCGGTCGGAGCAGATTTTATCTGTGACGGCGTGCCTTTTGCATAATGAACCTACGAGTTACTTTTGTTGGCAAGGTTAAGTGCAACGATGCACGTAGCCGAAGCGAAAGCGAGTCTTCACAGGGCGATTTTAGTCAGCAGGAGTAGACGCGAAACCAAGTGATCTACCCTAGAGCAGGTTGAAGGTTGGGTAACACCAATTGGAGGACCGAACCGATAAGCGTTGAAAAGCTTCCGGATGACTTTAGGGTAGGGGTGAAAGGCTAATCAAACTTGGAGATAGCTCGTACTCCCCGAAATGCATTTAGGTGCAGCCTCGGCTTATAACTTGTGTCAGGTAGAGCGACTGATTGGATGCGAGGGCTTCGCCGCCTATCAAGTCCAGATAAACTCCGAATGGGCACAAGATTTTTACCGGGAGTGAGGGCATGGGTGCTAAGGTCCATGTCCGAGAGGGAAAGAACCCAGACCATCAGCTAAGGTCCCCAAATACATGTTAAGTTGAATTAACGAAGTTTTGCCGCTAAGACAGCTAGGATGTTGGCTTGGAAGCAGCCATTCATTTAAAGAGTGCGTAACAGCTCACTAGTCGAGTGGCGGAGCGTGGATAATAATCGGGCATAAACATGTTACCGAAGCTATGGGATTGAAAAATTATCGGTAGGGGAGCATTCTGTTTAGCGCAGAAGCTGGGGCGTAAGCACACCAGTGGAGCAAACAGAAAAGCAAATGTAGGTATGAGTAACGATAAAGGGGGTGAGAAACCCCCTCGCCGAAAGACTAAGGTTTCCTGATCAACGCTAATCGGATCAGGGTAAGTCGGGCCCTAAGGCTAAGCCGAGCGGCAATGCCGATGGATGAACCGGTTAATATTCCGGTACTATTTGCAGGAGTGATGTGGTGACGCAGGAGTGAAACTGTAGCTGGCTGACGGAATAGCTAGTTTAAGGGTGTAGACGTTGATTGGTGTAGGCAAATCCGCACTGAGAGTCGAACCTGAAAGTATAAGGAATCTACGGAGGAATTAATTACAGGTAACCAAACTGCCAAGAAAACCCGCTAAACTTATCCTGCAAGTACCCGTACTAAAACGGACACACGTAGTTGGGTTGAGTATACTAAGGCGCTCGAGTGATTCACAGTTAAGGAATTAGGCAAAATGACCCTGTAACTTCGGGAGAAAGGGTACCATCAGCAATGGTGGTCGCAGAGAATAGAAGAAGGCAACTGTTTATCAAAAACACATGGCTATGCAAATAAGAAATTAGAAGTATATGGCCTGACACCTGCCCGGTGCTGGAAGGTTAAGAGGAGAAGTTATCGCAAGAGACGCTTTGAATTGAAGCCCCAGTAAACGGCGGCCGTAACTATAACGGTCCTAAGGTAGCGAAATTCCTTGTCGGGTAAGTTCCGACCTGCACGAATGGTGTAATGATCTTCTTACTGTCTCAACTGTGAGCTCGGTGAAATTGTAGTATCGGTGAAGATGCCGATTACCCGCGATGGGACGAAAAGACCCCGTGAACCTTTACTATAGCTTTACATTGATTTTGGGCACTTGATGTGTAGGATAGGCCGGAGACTGCGAAGCAGGTACGCTAGTATTTGTGGAGTCACCCTTGAAATACGGCCCTTTAATTGTTTGGAATCTAACCCGCATAGCGGGGACACTGTATGGTGGGTAGTTTGACTGGGGTGGTCGCCTCCAAAAGAGTAACGGAGGCTTCTAAAGGTGCGCTCAGGCCGATTGGTAACCGGTCGTAGAGTGTAATGGTATAAGCGCGCTTGACTGTAAGACCGACAAGTCGAACAGGTAGGAAACTAGAGCATAGTGATCCGGTGGTTTCAGTATGGAATGGCCATCGCTCAAAGGATAAAAGGTACTCCGGGGATAACAGGCTGATCATTCCCAAGAGCTCATATCGACGGAATGGTTTGGCACCTCGATGTCGGCTCGTCACATCCTGGGGCTGGAGAAGGTCCCAAGGGTTGGGCTGTTCGCCCATTAAAGTGGCACGCGAGCTGGGTTCAGAACGTCGTGAGACAGTTCGGTCTCTATCTATCGTGGGCGTATGATATTTGCGGGGATCTGACACTAGTACGAGAGGACCGTGTTGGACAGACCTCTGGTTTACCGGTTGTTTCGCCAGGAGCATCGCCGGGTAGCTAAGTCTGGATTGGATAAGTGCTGAAAGCATCTAAGTACGAAGCCAGCCTCAAGATAAGATATCTATTAAGGGTCGTTGCAGACTACGACGTTGATAGGCTACAGGTGGAAGTGCAGTAATGTATGGAGCCGAGTAGTACTAATTGCCCGGAACTTTTTCTGTAAAATTATTTCCAACAGTAGGAAGGTTTGCTAGATATGCGTATCAAGTTTTAAGGAATAAGTACAAAGATTTAAGTAATAACAACTTATCACTTATGACTTTAAACTTATAACTAAATACTATTTGCTCTTTACATCAAGTCTAAAAGTTTTAAGAACAAAGTAAAAAGTTTTAAGTATAAAAGAAACTTCTAACTGATTACTAATAACTTATCACTTAAAAATATTCAGGTGGTTATAGCGTTGGGGATCCACCTCTTCCCATTCCGAACAGAGAAGTTAAGCCCAACCACGCCGATGGTACTGCTATTGTGGGAGAGTAGGTAACCGCCATCTTTTAGATCAAAGCCCTCATCATTTAATAAATGGTGAGGGTTTTTGCTTTTTATACACCTGCCACCAAAAGACTCAACTTCAAAAACTAAGATATTAGTATATACAGATAAAAGAGATTGAGGCATAAAAAAAATAGGGTAAAAAGAGTTGTTCAAGAAGAATATTTGTCTACCTTTGTATCATAAAGTAAGATCATAATCAGGAATCTGTCACTGGGTAAGTGACGGATTTTGTTGTTTAAGGGGGTATTGTTTCACATGATTCGCCCCTTTGTTTTTGCGTCTTATCCGGGACGGGGAATCGCCCAGGTTCTTATGGCAAAACTCATTGAAGTGAGACAGTGTTGCGAACTTATTCTCAGTCGAAATTTGCTTCAAACTCTTATTCGTATGATAAAGCTCATAATAAATCATATCTGTCCGCCTTTTTCTAATCCACGAGTATGCCGACATGCCGAACGCCTTTCTGAACCTCTTGTTAAATCCTGAATAGCTGTAATTCATCACTTGTGCCAATTGTCTGACATTCATTATATTGTTGGCTAACCTGTGTACCCGGTCCACGAACCGGAAATCATTAATTTGATATGAGCGGAAGAAATCGCTCAATTGCTCCCGTGAATAGGATAGCTTAAGGATTGCCATCAGTTCTTTGGTTTTCAGGACGTGCAGGGAGTGATCAGCTATCCTGCTCTTTTTATATATCTCAAGCGACCGTACATACGCCTGTAATACCCCGTCCATTTGCAGGCAGTATAGGTTTGATTCATGTTCATGTTCATGTATATTGCTTATACAGAAGTGATCAAAACAGCTTTCATCGGTCGGAGCTACAATCAGCAGATAGCTTTTTTCCATAACACTGGACGACAGCCTGTCGCCTGCAGGCAGGAAAAATAGTTTTGAGCTGCTAACCTGTATTCCAGAAGACAGGCTTAAGCGTCCTTCCAGCACTATGACAATCCTGCATTGATCTTCTGCGGTATTCCATTCAGAGTCTTTTTCAAGAGTCAGGAAGCGTATCAAGGGACTTTGCGCCAACGATTCGTTGTTATCATATTTTACCATCATAAAGTTGTTTAAGTATTAAAAACCAGCGTGTTTAACTAAAAACGCACAAGTCTTATTTTTATCAGTTTTTTAAAATTGTATGTTTTCTACATATAAATAATTATCAATCAATGTATTACTGAAATAGTAAAACGTTTTATTTCCCCGACAGATAACACACGTTTAACAAATTGCTTACTTGGTTGTATTATCGCCTTTGTTCCATTAATTAAAGATCATAATACCAGATGTTTACCCCTTGGTATCTGCATCCTCCGTCACTTACCCAGTGACAGACGTACAATGATTTAAATATTAGGTAATTAAGAAAAAGCAGACTTAACCAAAACAGATTATCAACACGACAAACAAGAATTAGAAGATTATGAAAAAAAGTTTATTATTCTTACTGCTGTTTTTAGCGGTAACTACCCTCAAATCGCAGGTTGGGGTGAACACGGAAACTCCTCAGGGGGTCTTTCATATTGACGGGCAGCGAAACACAAACGGAAACACGAACGTCGCCGACGATGTGGTTGTCACATCAGCCGGAAACGTGGGCATAGGCACGAACAGTCCCCAGACAAAGGTCGATATCCGCAGCACGACACAAGGCGGTGGATTTAGGTTGCAGGACGGGAGCCAGGGCAATGGTATGGTCTTGACCAGTGATGCCAGCGGCAATGGCAAATGGTCTGCGCCGGGATTTAGCTTGTTTACGAGGATTGAACCCAATGAATTACCTGTTTCTCAAGGGACAACGGCAATTTTAAGAAACAGTGATGGTTCTCCCTACTTTATAGAAGTTCCTTCTTTTGGAACATATTCATTTACGATTGGTGCTATGTTAAAATTAACTAATTTAAATGAGAATACAGTAATCGAGTATATGATTTTACAGGTGGTTCCAGGGGATGATGCTAGTTTGTGGTGGTCACTTCATCGCTTTGAGGGCTCGTATGAGATTTATGGGCAGCAGGCTCGTAGAGATTTAGAGACAGATTGGCGTTTTTATCTTAGTGAGAATATCTCACTAAACTCAATTACAGGAAATAGGTTGTATTTTGCGCTACAGATAACAGGAACAAATATGCCTAGTCCAATAGAGGGAACTTTCACAATAGGTAGCACCCCTAGTTGCCCACAATGTACCGGCGGCTCCTATGTCCGCATCAATTAAGAATAAATTTAGTACAACGAAGAAGGGAACGCCTATATGCAGAAAGGAGTTCCCTTTTTTTATTTTTTGTTAAAAACAGCTATTTCAGAAATACTTTCATTTGAATTATACTCTTTTCTAAAAAAGCCTTATATTTGTCTGTATCTTAGTTTCAGCTTAAGAATGGACAACTCAAAGTTAAAAGAACAAGTTAAGAACGAATTCACTGAATATCTGACTCTTCACAAGCACAGAAAAACTCCCGAACGTTTTGCTATACTAGATCATATATATTCTACAAAGGGTCATTTCGATATGGATTCATTGTTCAATTCGATGAATGAAGGTCCGTTCAGGGTAAGCAGGGCAACACTCTACAATACGATTGAATTATTACTGGACTGTAAATTGGTGGTTAAGCATCAGTTTGGAGCAAATGTGTCGCAGTATGAGCGGGCGTATGGAAGTGAAAACCATGATCATTTGATTTGCATTAGTTGTGGAGATGTAAAAGAATATAAAAGCGGAAATTTATTTTCTCTGGCACAACAAAAGAGGTTCATGAAATTTAAGATAAGCTATTACAGCATGTACATTTATGGAATATGCAGTAAGTGTACACGCAAGAAAGAATCGCAGAGCAAGAAAAACGAAAATAAAATAACTAAAAATAATACAGACAAAAAGAAATGAATGCAGACATTCTGTTAGGTTTACAGTGGGGAGACGAAGGGAAAGGCAAAATAGTAGATGTGCTTACACCCGATTATGAAATTATCGCTCGTTTTCAAGGAGGACCTAATGCCGGGCACACACTCGAATTTGAAGGAGAAAAATATGTATTACGCTCAGTTCCGTCAGGTATCTTTCAGGGAGATAAATTGAATGTGATCGGAAACGGAGTTGTGCTTGATCCGGCATTGTTTAAAGGAGAAATAGAGTCGTTGGAAGCATCTGGACATGATCTGACAAAAAGGTTGCTTATTTCGAAAAAGGCTCATCTGATATTGCCTACACACCGATTGCTCGACGCTTGTTATGAGGCGGCAAAAGGTGATGCGAAAATAGGCACAACGGGCAAGGGCATAGGACCAACTTATACTGAAAAAGTGGGACGTAACGGCTTGCGTGTTGGAGACTTGTTGTACGACTTCGAAACAAAATACAATGCAGTGAAAGAACGTCATTTGATGATTCTCGCACAAAACAACTTCGATGTCAGTAGCCTGGAAGAAATTGAAAAAGAGTGGTTTCAGGGTGTTGAGAAACTAAAACAATTCAACTTTATCGATAGCGAGCATTTTATAAATAAAGCATTGCTCGAGAATAGAAAAGTTTTGGCTGAAGGAGCTCAGGGAACTATGTTGGACATTGATTTCGGTTCATATCCATTCGTGACGTCCTCCAATACCATAGCGGCGGGAGCCTGTACGGGGCTGGGAGTTGCTCCGGGGAAAATAGGAGAAGTTTTCGGTATTTTCAAAGCATACTGCACCAGAGTTGGTAGTGGTCCATTCCCGACAGAATTGTTTGACGAAACAGGAGACAAATTACGCAAATTCGGGTTCGAATTTGGTTCGGTAACAGGACGTCCTCGTCGTTGTGGCTGGATAGACTTAGTTGCCCTGCGTTATGCAATCATGCTCAATGGGGTTACTCAACTGATCATGATGAAAAGCGATGTTCTGGATACATTCGAAACCATCAAAGCATGTGTTTCGTATAAAATAGATGGGCAAGAAACAGAAGACTTTCCATTCGAGGCAGATTGCAATATAGAACCTGTGTATGTTGAACTTGCCGGTTGGCAAACAGATATGACAGGCATGAAGTCGGAAAATGAATTTCCGGAAGAATTTAATAATTATCTCTCTTTTCTGGAGCAAGAGTTGAATGTTCCTATCAGCATTGTATCTGTTGGGCCGGATAGAGATCAAACTATATCGCTACTTAATAAATCATAAGAAGTGACCTAGCTTAATGATTTTTAGTTATTTGACATTTTATTAAACAACAAATCTCAGTAATTTTGTTTGATTAAATTTGTTTTTTAATATAAATGGATAATTATTAAAGAGAAAGATATATGAGTGGATATTGGATTCTTATACTATTAATATTTGCTTTGAGTTGGTTGGTTTCGACCATGTTGCAAAGCAAATTTAAAAAATATTCGAAGATACCATTGGATAACGGGATGACAGGAAGAGATGTCGCCGAAAAAATGCTTTATGACAATGGTATTTACGATGTGAAGATAACAGCAACAAAGGGCATGTTGACAGATCACTATAATCCTGTGAATAAGACAGTGAATCTTAGTGAGGCTGTATATCACAGCAATAGTGTGGCTGCGGCTGCCGTTGCCGCTCACGAGTGTGGTCATGCCGTGCAACATGCGCATGCTTATGGTCCGCTGACTATGAGGTCGAAACTTGTACCGATGGTTAGTTTTGCTTCTCAGTGGGTGATGTGGATATTGATCGCAGGTATTTTTGCCATTCAGGCTACAGGATCGACAACTGTACTTTGGGTAGGGATAGGCTTGTTTGCCATGACCACCTTGTTCAGTTTCATTACTCTTCCCGTGGAAATTAATGCCAGCCAAAGGGCATTAACATGGCTCAATTCGGCAGGGATAACCAATCAGACTAATTACCCTATGGCAAAAGATGCACTGAAATCGGCAGCATACACTTATGTTGTAGCAGCTTTGGGTTCTTTAGCTACATTGGTTTATTACATCTTCATTGCGTTGGGAAGTAGAAGGTAAAGTAAAGAAAGACAAATCATAGCGAAAGGTGTTTGATAAGATAATCAGGCACCTTTTTTCTTTTTTCGTCCTTTTTCGGAATTTCCCCCAAACAAATTTGTCAGGGTGCACAGGTCTTACATTGTTAATGTCAGGTATCTGTCTCGCATCGAATTATATGATAAGCAAAGCCGGATGTTAATACTTAATAACAATCATCAGGTGAAAACGAGTCAAAATGGCTATAAATTATTGAAGAGTGTTCCGAATTTATAATAAATCTAAATGTTAAAGGCAGAAAGAAGGCTACTGCCTTATATTTTTCTAAATTTGGGATCGAATAATCAAACGTATAGACATGAAATTTCTATTCTTTTTAATTCCGATGATATTAATCTATTTGCTCGGAAATTTTTATGTATTTTACAGGGCTTGGACAGCTATGCCACCTACTCCCGTAGGGCGGGCTATACTTATAACAGTTGGTTGCATAGTCACTTTATCGTTAATATTGTCCTTTGTTTTAGGAAACATATTGCCGGCGGGAATAGTATCCATTTTATATAAAATAGGCTCGTCGTGGATTTTCATCCTTATCTATCTGGTTCTTTTCAATCTGATAAAAGATTTGTTCGGTTTGCTGGTCAGATGGGTAAGTTTTATTCCGAACGATGCCATAACCCGCTATACGAAAGAAAATTGGGTGGGTTTTGCTTTTATGGTCGGTTTCATCGCCTTGCTGATGCTTTGCGGTTACCTGAAATACAGGTGGAAAGTGCGGGTCGATCAGCCTATTTATACCGAAAAAGCGATTTTGAAGTCGGCATCCGATTCTATACCGTCATCCGATTCTCTGAAAATAGTGGCAATTAGCGATTTACACTTAGGTTATAGCATTGGAGATAAAGAATTCAAGAGTTGGGTTGAACTGATTAATAAAGAAAAGCCTGATTTGGTTCTGATTGCGGGGGATGTGATTGACAATAATATAGAACCGGTAAATAAAGGTCGCTTTGCTGAATATTTCAAGCAAATCAATTCAAAATATGGAATTTATGCCTGTCTCGGCAATCATGAATATATTAGCGGGTTGAAAGAAAGTACTGAATTTTTCAAAAAATCAGGGATAAATTTACTTCGCGACTCGTATGTTGAAGTAGACAGTAGTTTCTATATCGTTGGCAGGGATGACCGTTCTAACGAAAACAGAAAACCGCTGAATCAATTGATGGCAGGTATAGATAAATCGAAACCGATAATTCTGCTCGACCATCAACCCTATCATCTGGAAGAAGCCGAAAGTAGCGGCGTAGATTTTCAATTTTCGGGACATACCCATCGTGGGCAAGTTTGGCCTATTTCGATGATAACGGACATTATTTATGAAAAATCTTTCGGTTATCTGAAAAAAGGAAAAACCAACTATTATATCAGTTCGGGAATTGGTCTTTGGGGCGGAAAATTCCGTATAGGAACACAGTCTGAATATGTTGTAGTTACAATAAAGCAAGAGACAGCACAATAGGCTGCCTCTTGTCATTTTTATCTCAGTTTAATTTGTAAGGGCAAAAGCTGCGATAGCATTCTCAAGGTTCTGAGCTCTTGCTATCACTAGAGGAAACATTCTGTCTGGAGCAGCAAAACTAGCAGCAGATGCATACAATGCAACTGTTACAGGAGCAGTGTGGATATTGTCTATAATCAAGAATCCGGTTATCATACTGGCTCCAAAAGGATATACTCTTCCACTTACTAAAGAAGTGTTGGTAGGGTATATTATATACGGAGCTTCAGCTGCTACAGCGGCTCGAAAATGAGTTCGTACCCATACATGAGCATAAGGGAGATCTGCATTTGTAGGTCTTGTGTACATATTATTAGGCATAGCATGTACAGCTACCATAACAAACCATCTGCCGGGAGGCAAACTCAATCTGCATCCGGTATCATAACTTACACCTCCAGTAGTGGTGAAAGTAAGTCCATCATTGGCAAATATTGCCCGAGGAGCGGCTACTGTTGTTCCCACATCTTGCCACTCAGCCCTTCCTGTATTATCCATCGCAGTCAATACCCTGCCTATGGCTTGCGAACCGTCCCGCAAGCTGAAACCCTGCCCTTGTGCACTGCTTCTGATATCTACTTTTGTTTGGGGTGCATTTGTTCCTACACCAACCCTACCTAGGGTATCTACCACTACATCGTCCGAAATGTTTGTGTTGCCGTTTGTGTTTCGTGCCGCGTCAATGTGAAATACACCTTGCGGACTTTCTGTGTTTACTCCAACCTGTGCCATTAAAGAAACCGATAGGAAGAATATTTGCACAGTAAAAAAAATCTTCGTTTTCATCATTTTGTTTTTTCTCATATTAGTTGTTTTGTGTGTTTATGAAATATTTTAATACCTGATTATTTGCATCGCAATCATCCGTCACTTATAAGGTGACAGAAATGTTAATGCTTTGTTTGTAAAATGTTTATATCGTGGTATTTAATTAATCGCAGGAAAGCTATAATTCGATAATGTGAGCTATTTGTTAAACATATTCATCGTCCTATGTATATGAGACGTTTTATGTTATCACTAATATGCTGATAATATGATATTTCAATGAAATAAATGCAGGCTTTGAAAAATATACACAAAAATAATTTGTGCAATTTTCGTTAAACACGCTGAATCTTAATGCTTAAACAACAAAATGATGAAAAAACTTGATGTTGAGAAACCGATAGATTTCGTCTGTCTGAAACAAGGGCAGACTTTGTGTTTGGAGGCAGGAGAAAACAAGATTATCCTGGTTGTGGAGGGAGAGGTATATTGTAGCATCTCTAAGATAACGATACTTGCTTCAAAAATGGCTTTTTATTCTTTCAGAGAAAAAGTATCGGTTGTGGCTGTGAAAGACTCCCAAATCGTTTTATTCCGGTTTTCGTACGAATCGCATCTTTGTAAAGTCTTGTCTCCTTTGGATGTAACGACCGAGCGAATAGACGGCAGAACGATTCTGCTTCCGGTGAAAAGCATCATTATGGACTATCTGCAAACCGTTAAAGTATATAACAGCAGGTTTATAGTAGATAGTTATTTGTCGGACTTAAAGCTAAGGGAATTCGGGTATATACTCAAGTCCGTTTATAAGGAAAACCAATTACAGGATTTTTTCAGGCTTCTGCCCTATGATGATATGTTGTTTTTTCAGATGGTATATTCATTTCTTCCCGAAATTCGTTCGGTAGGCCAGTTGGCACAAAAAATGAGTTACAGCTATTCGGGTTTTAACAAGCGTTTTCGACGGGTTTTCAATACATCGGCATACAATTGGATAAAAGAAAATAAGGCGATACAGGTTTTTAGAGATATCTGCCAAACAAACATGAGCCTGAAGCAGATTAGCAACAGCCATAAGTTTGCAACCTTATCTCATTTCAATGAGTTTTGTCATAAGAATCTGGGTAATTCACCGTCACAAATTCGAAGAAAAAATAAAGCGAAACATATTGTTCAACTTTAAGAAAAAGTGAACTCATTAAATAAAAAAATCTGTCACCTTATAAGTGACAGATGACTTGATGCCCTGACTATCAGCGAACAAATGTATAAATTTTTTGATAAAATGCATATTTATCTATGTTAAAAAAAATGATAGGAATGAATCTGCAGATTCTTCGAATATTTTAGTTTAAATCCGGGCAACTGTTTTTATTGATAAGACACAGATAAATAAAAACAGGCTGCTAGATTATTTAGCAGCCTGTTTTCTATAATAAGGTAACGTAAGATTAATCTACATTGTCAAAATCCACAACTGTTTTTCTGTTGGCTGCAACACGATCGAAATCGTCTTTGTTTCCAACAACAAGTTTTTCGAATTCTCTCAAACCTGTTCCGGCAGGGATTAGGTGACCACAGATAACGTTTTCTTTCAAACCTTCAAGTCTGTCTACTTTCGCATTGATTGCGGCTTCGTTAAGCACCTTAGTTGTTTCCTGGAACGAAGCGGCAGACATAAAGCTGGTAGTTTGAAGAGCCGCACGCGTGATACCTTGCAATATCTGATTAGCTGTTGCAGGAACTGCATCCCTCACTTCAACAGGGCGGAGGTCGCGACGTTTCAGCATAGAGTTTTCATCTCTCAATTTGCGGGCAGTAACAATCTGTCCGGGTTCGAATGTAGAAGAATCACCAGCGTCTACCACAACCTTTTTACCCCAGATACGATCATTTTCTTCCATAACATCGTGTTTGTCAACAACCTGCTGCTCTAAGAAACGAGTGTCTCCCGGATCAACGATTTCAACTTTACGCATCATCTGGCGAACAATAACCTCAAAGTGTTTGTCATTGATTTTCACACCTTGCAGGCGATATACGTCCTGAACTTCGTTCACGATATATTCCTGAACAGCAGTAGGTCCTTTAATGGCAAGGATATCGGAAGGTGTTGTTGCACCATCAGACAACGGCATACCTGCACGTACGAAGTCATTTTCCTGAACCAGTATTTGTTTTGAAAGAGGAACAAGATATTTCTTCGTTTCACCTGTTTTAGATGTTACGATAATTTCCCTGTTACCACGTTTGATTTTACCAAATGCAACCTCTCCGTCAATTTCAGATACAACGGCAGGATTGGACGGGTTACGAGCTTCGAATAATTCGGTTACACGAGGAAGACCTCCGGTGATATCACCAGCCTTACCAACAGCACGAGGAATCTTAACAAGAACATCTCCCGCTTTCATCATCTCCCCGCTATCTTTCATAACGTGAGCTCCAAGAGGTAAACTGTATGTTTTGATTATATTGCCTTTTTCGTCAAGAATATTTGCCTCCGGTGCTTTAGTCTTATCACGAGACTCGATGATGATTTTTTCTTTCAAACCTGTTTGCTCATCCGACTCAACCTTGTATGTAACGTTTTCAATTACGTTGTGGAATTGAATTTTACCGGTTGCTTCGGAAATGATCACGGCGTTGAATGGGTCCCATTCACAGATCAAATCACCTTTCTTAACAGTGTCTCCTTCATTGAAGAAGAGTTTAGAACCATAAGGTATATTATGAGTAAGCAATACAATTTTTGTATTCGGGTCAACTACACGAAGTTCAACCAGACGGCTAACCACGATTTGTGCTTTCTTGCCGGTTTCATCCACAGTTTCAACCACACGTAGGTCGTCTATTTCAAGAATACCATCGTATTTGGTAACAATGCTGTTTTCAGTTGCAATGTTAGATGCGATACCCCCAACGTGGAACGTACGAAGCGTCAACTGTGTACCCGGCTCACCGATTGATTGCGCTGCGATAACACCAACTGCCTCACCTTTCTGAACCATGCGGTTAGTGGCAAGATTACGTCCATAACATTTTGCACAAACACCTTTCTTCGATTCACATGTCAATACGGAACGGATCTCGACACGTTCGATTGGCGAATCCTGAATAAGTGCAGCTTTATCTTCTGTAATTTCCTCACCGGAGTGAACAATGATTTCAGCAGTGAGAGGATGTTGTATATCGTGAACAGAAACACGTCCAAGGATTCTTTCGTACAGCGAAGCAACAACCTCTTCGTTGTTCTTCAATTCGGTACAAACAAGTCCACGAAGTGTTCCACAGTCTTCTTCGTTGATGACAACGTCTTGAGATACGTCAACCAAACGACGAGTCAGATACCCGGCGTCGGCAGTTTTCAGAGCCGTATCGGCAAGACCCTTACGGGCACCGTGGGTAGAGATAAAGTACTCCAACACAGACAGACCTTCTTTAAAGTTAGAAAGGATAGGGTTTTCAATAATCTGAGCACCTTCCGCTCCACTTTTCTGAGGTTTAGCCATCAAACCACGCATACCGGACAACTGGCGAATCTGTTCTCTCGAACCACGGGCTCCGGAATCCAACATCATATATACAGAGTTGAATCCTTGATTGTCTTCCGAAAGTTGTTTCATTAAGATATTTGACAATCTTGAGTTGACGTGTGTCCAAGTATCAATAATCTGGTTGTAACGCTCGTTATTGGTGATGAATCCCATATTGTAGTTAGCCATAATCTGTTCAACTTCATCATAACCTTTCGCTACAAGCTCGTCTTTTTCTACCGGAATGATCACATCTTCAAGGTTGAACGACAAACCTCCACGGAATGCCATCATGTAACCCAAATCCTTAATATCGTCAAGGAATTGTGCTGTTTTAGCAACTCCCGCAAGTTTGATCACATTACCGATAATGTCACGAAGCGATTTTTTAGAAAGAATTTCGTTGATATATCCAACTTCGGCCGGAGTATGTTGATTTACAAGAATACGTCCTACTGTTGTTTCTTTCATCACGGTAACAGCATTACCGTTTTCGTCCAAATCTCTTACATATACTTTAACGAGTGCGTGAATGTCAACTTTCTTTTCGTTGTAAGCAATGATTGCTTCTTCCGGTCCGTAGAAAGTAAGACCTTCACCCATTGCTCCCGGACGAATCTTTGTAATATAATACAATCCAAGAACCATGTCCTGAGATGGTACGGTAATAGGTGCACCATTGGCAGGGTTAAGTATATTGTGTGATGCAAGCATCAACATTTGAGCTTCAAGTATGGCGTCATTGCCCAAAGGTAAGTGAACAGCCATCTGGTCACCGTCGAAGTCGGCATTGAACGCAGTACACGACAGTGGGTGCAACTGAATAGCTTTACCACCGATCATTTTCGGTTGGAATGCCTGAATACCCAAACGGTGTAGGGTAGGGGCACGGTTCAGAAGAACAGGGTGTCCTTTCATCACATGTTCAAGAATATCCCAAACCACAGGTTCTTTACGGTCTACAATTTTCTTTGCCGATTTCACCGTTTTCACTATTCCGCGCTCGATTAGTTTACGGATAATGAATGGTTTGTAAAGTTCGGCAGCCATATCTTGTGGAATACCGCACTCGTGCATTTTCAATTCAGGACCAACGACAATTACCGAACGAGCCGAATAGTCGACACGTTTACCCAAAAGGTTTTGACGGAAACGTCCTTGCTTACCTTTCAAACTGTCGGAAAGAGATTTCAACGGACGGTTAGATTCTGTTTTGATCGCGCTCGATTTACGAGAGTTGTCGAACAATGAATCCACAGCTTCCTGAAGCATACGTTTTTCGTTACGAAGAATCACGTCAGGAGCTTTTATGTCTATCAGTCTTTTCAGACGGTTGTTACGTATAATTACACGACGATACAAGTCGTTCAAGTCGGAAGTTGCGAAACGACCTCCATCAAGAGGCACAAGCGGACGCAACTCAGGTGGAATTACAGGTACGATTTTAACGATCATCCATTCCGGACGGTTTTTACCTTTCGATCCACGGAATGCTTCAACAACCTGAAGTTGTTTCAGAGCTTCATTCTTACGTTGCTGAGATGTATCTGTATTTGCCCTGTGACGAAGGTTGTTAGCCAAAGAATCGAGATTGATTCTGGCCAACAGGTCATACACGGCTTCCGCACCCATTTTTGCGATAAATTTGTTAGGATCGGAATCATCTAACAATTGATTATCTTTAGGCAGAGTATCCAGTATATTCAAATATTCTTCTTCAGTAAGAAGATCTCTTTCGGCTATACCTTCTTCTTCCTTGATACCCGGTTGTATTACGACATAACGTTCGTAATAAATAATCATATCAAGTTTTTTGGTTGGTATTCCCAACAGGTAACCCATTTTGTTCGGAAGAGAACGGAAATACCAGATGTGAGCCACAGGCACAACCAAATGGATATGTCCTGTACGTTCGCGACGAACCTTTTTCTCAGTTACTTCAACACCGCAACGGTCGCAGACAATGCCTTTGTAACGGATTCTTTTGTACTTACCGCAGTGACATTCAAAGTCTTTTACCGGTCCGAAGATACGTTCACAGAAAAGTCCGTCACGTTCTGGTTTATAAGTACGATAGTTGATAGTTTCAGGTTTCAAAACCTCACCGCTCGAACTTTCCAAAATTTCTTCCGGAGAAGCCAGACTTACGGTAATCTTTGAAAAGCTACTCTTTACTTTACTATCTTTTCTAAAAGCCATATATTAATTTGTATAAAGAGTTAAATATTATTTCAATGTGATAATTAGTATAATGAGATAATGTGCCAAACGGGATTTTTATTGCCTTATTGGCACATTTTCACATTGTCATATTTCTTAATCGAATGTTACGCTTAGTCCAAGGCCTCTCATCTCATGCAACAATACATTCAATGATTCAGGTATTCCTGCCTGTGGCATTGGCTCGCCTTTAACGATTGCTTCATAAGCTTTAGAACGTCCCACCACGTCGTCCGACTTGATTGTAAGGATTTCTTGCAAGATGTGTGCAGCACCAAATGCTTCAAGTGCCCAAACCTCCATCTCTCCGAAACGTTGACCCCCGAATTGGGCCTTACCTCCAAGTGGTTGCTGAGTAATAAGTGAATAAGGACCGATTGAACGGGCGTGCATCTTATCTTCAACCATGTGACCAAGTTTCAACATATAGATGATACCTACAGTTGCAGGCTGGTCGAAGATTTCACCTGTTCCACCATCGTAAAGATAAGCTTTACCATAACGTGGAATTCCAGCTTCATCTGTCCATTTGTTCAAATCGTCAAGGCTTGCTCCGTCAAAAATAGGAGTGGCGAATTTCGTACCAAGTTCCCTTCCTGCCCAAGCTAGCACAGTTTCGAAAATCTGTCCAAGGTTCATACGAGAAGGCACCCCTAGAGGGTTCAGTACAATATCTACAGGCGATCCGTCTGCAAGGAACGGCATGTCTTCCTGACGAACGATACGCGACACGATACCTTTGTTACCGTGGCGTCCCGCCATTTTATCACCCACCTGAATCTTACGTTTCTTGGCAACGTATACTTTCGCAATCTGTACAATACCGGAAGGAAGTTCATCCCCGATTGTCAGGTCGAAACGTTTACGCTTAAGTTCAGCGTCAAGTTCTTTATACTTACGTAGATAGTTAACTATAACATCACGAATCAGGTCGTTTTTGTGTTCGTCCGTTGTCCAGTTACTAACCTGAACCGATTCGTAATCTATTCCGTCAAGAGCAGCTTTTGTAAATTTAGCTCCTTTGGCAATAATATCTGAATTCAAGTAATCTTTTACGCCTTGTGAGGCTTTTCCTTCGGTCAGAACCAGAAGCTTGTCAACCAAAACCATTTTCAGTTTACCCATCTTAACTTCGTATTCCTCGTCAAGTTTAGGTAACAGAGCTTTGCTCGAAAGTTTTGTTTTACCCTTCTTCGTAGCTTTAGAGAATAAGTTTGTTCCTATAACAACACCTTTCAATGAAGGGGATGCTTTCAAGGATGCGTCTTTAACATCTCCGGCTTTGTCTCCGAATATTGCACGAAGAAGTTTTTCTTCCGGCGATGGGTCAGACTCTCCTTTAGGAGTAATCTTACCTATAAGGATATCTCCGGGGCCAACACGAGCTCCAACACGGATAATTCCTCTTTCATCCAAATCTTTTGTTGCGTCTTCACTAACGTTAGGAATGTCGGAAGTTAATTCTTCCACACCACGTTTAGTGTCACGCACTTCAAGCGAAAATTCTTCAACATGCACAGAAGTCAGGATGTCGTCACGAACGATTCTTTCGTTCAAAACGATAGCATCCTCATAGTTGTATCCCTTCCAAGGCATGAACGCAACTTTCAGGTTTTTACCTATTGCAAGTTCACCACCTTCGGTAGAATATCCTTCTGTCAGGATTTGATCCAATTCAACCCTGTCGCCTTTTTTACAAATAGGTCTAAGGTCGATTGTAGTATTTTGGTTTGTTTTCCTGAATTTAGGAATTGTATATGTTTTGACAGAGTCGTCGAAGCTAACAAATTCTTCGTCATTAGTTCTGTCATATTTAATTTTGATAGTGTCGGCATCTACGTAAACCACTTCACCGGCTCCTTCCGCTACAATTTGTGTACGGGAGTCACGGATAAGTTGTCCTTCAACACCGGTTCCGACAATCGGAGCCTCTGTGCGAAGCAACGGAACTGCCTGACGCATCATGTTCGATCCCATCAAAGCACGGTTGGCATCGTCATGCTCAAGGAAAGGAATCAGAGATGCAGCGATTGACGCAATCTGAGTTGGCGAAACGTCCATAAGTTCAACTTCGTCCGGAGTGATCACCGGATAGTCCGCATCCTGACGTGCTTTTACACGTTTCAAGATGAACGTACCGTCATCGTTCAACGGAGCATTACCTTGCGCAATCAGCTTGTCTTCTTCTTCTTCGGCCGCAAGATAAATGATACCTTTATCAGACAAATCCACTTTTCCGCTCGCTACCTTACGGTAAGGCGTTTCGATGAATCCAAGTTCATTTATTTTAGCGTATACACAAAGAGACGAAATCAAACCGATGTTCGGTCCTTCAGGAGTTTCGATCGGACAAAGACGTCCGTAGTGAGTGTAGTGAACGTCACGTACCTCAAATCCGGCTCTTTCACGAGAAAGACCTCCAGGTCCAAGGGCAGACATACGTCGTTTATGTGTAATCTCGGCCAATGGATTTGTTTGATCCATAAACTGAGACAAGGCGTTTGTCCCGAAGAATGTATTTACGACAGACGAAATAGTCTTCGCATTGATCAGGTCAATAGGTGTAAATACTTCATTGTCACGAACATTCATTCTTTCACGAATGATACGAGCCATACGGTTAAGTCCAACTCCAAACTGGTTGTAAAGTTGTTCTCCAACAGTACGCACACGACGATTGCTCAAGTGGTCGATATCATCAACAATAGCCTTAGAGTTAATAAGTTCTATCAAATATTTGATGATTTCGATTATATCTTCTTTAGTCAAGACACGAGTATCGGAACTTGTATTCAATCCAAGTTTTTTGTTGATTCTGTAACGTCCAACATCTCCCAGATCGTAACGTTTTTCAGAGAAGAACAAGCTGTTGATTACTTCACGAGCACTTGTATCGTCCGCTGGTTCAGCACTACGAAGCTGGCGATAGATATGTCTTACCGCATCAATTTCCGAGTTACTGGGGTCTTTTTGTAATGTATTATATATTATTGCAAAGTCTGAAATATTTTGCGAATCTTTGTGTAATAAGATCGAAGAAACACCCGACTCAAGAATCGCGTCGATATGATCTTTTTCAAGAACAGTTTCCCTTTCTATAATAACTTCATTACGTTCAATAGATGTAACCTCACCGGTATCTTCGTCAACGAAGTCCTCCATCCACGTTTTCAAGATTCTGGCGGCTAATTTACGGCCTTCAACCTTTTTCAGGTTTTGTTTTGTGGCCTTAACTTCTTCTGCTAAGTCGAATATTTCAAGTATATCCCTATCGCTTTCAAATCCGATAGCTCTGAGCAATGTAGTTACAGGTAATTTTTTCTTACGGTCGATGTAAGCATACATCACATTGTTGATGTCGGTGGCAAATTCAATCCACGACCCTTTGAATGGGATGATACGAGCCGAGTACAATTTTGTACCGTTGGCATGCATACTTTGTCCGAAGAATACACCTGGCGAACGGTGAAGCTGCGATACAACCACACGTTCAGCACCATTAATAACGAATGTACCTTTTTCGGTCATGTAAGGGATAAGACCAAGATAAACATCTTGGATAACCGTGTCAAAATCCTCATGATCAGGGTCGGTACAGTAAAGTTTTAGTTTTGCTTTTAAAGGAACGCTATATGTAAGACCTCTTTCGATACACTCTTCGATAGTATAGCGTGGAGGATCGATAAAATAGTCTAAGAATTCCAATACAAAGTTGTTACGAGTGTCTGCTATGGGAAAGTTTTCCATGAAAACCTTGTAAAGACCTTCGTTTGTTCTGTTTTCAGGAGGGGTATCAAGTTGTAGAAAATCTCGAAAAGACTTAAGTTGCACTTCAAGGAAATCCGGGTAGTTGAGTGGATTTTTAATTGAAGCAAAATTTACTCTTTTGTTAGTTGTTGTAGAAGGCATAAAATCTTGAATTAATGAACTTATTACTTTTGACGCAAAAAGGTTAAGAACCCTCTTTTACGAAGGTTCCTAACCAGAATTCCTGATTACAGGTGTATATTACTTAAGTTCAATTTCAGCTCCAGCTTCTTCTAATTGTTTTTTCAATGCGTCTGCTTCGTCTTTAGTTACACCTTTCTTCAATTCAGAAGGAGCAGCGTCAACTATATCTTTAGCTTCTTTCAAACCTAATCCTGTAAGTTCTTTAACTGCTTTAACAACAGCAAGTTTGTTTGCTCCAGCAGCTTTCAAAATAACATCAAATGCTGTTTTTTCTTCAGCAGCTTCAGCAGCACCGGCTGCAGGTCCTGCAGCAACTGCAACTGCAGCAGCAGCTGGTTCAATACCATATTCAGTTTTAAGGATCTCTGCTAGTTCGCTAACTTCTTTAACTGTTAAATTTACTAGTGTTTCAGCAATAGCTTTAATATCTGCCATTTTTGTATGAATTAAAATTGTTAATTACTTATTTTGTTATATTATTTCTTTGATAGAGTTTCTAAAACTCCATGTATAGTGTTGCCTCCCGATTGAAGAGCCGAAACAACGTTCTTGATTGGCGATTGTAACAATCCGATAACGTCGCCAAGAAGTTCGGTTTTGCTCTTGATATTTACCAAAGCACTAAGGTTGTTTGCTCCTACATAAAAGCTTTCTTGTACGTAAGCAGCTTTTAGCGAGGGAATACCTTCTTTTTTGTATTTATCAATCAGTTTAGCAGGGGCATTTGCCACATTAGAAAACATGATGGCTGTATTTCCTTTCAAAACCGGAGTTAATTCAGAAAAGTCTCCTTCTAGTTTTTCCAATGCTTTTTCAAGCAGCGTATTTTTTACTACAACCAGTTTTATGTCATTCTTATAACATTCGGCTCTCAGTTGACTTGTTTTTGCTGCATTTAGAGTAGCAATATCAGTCAAATAAAAGTTGTCGTATTCTTTGATTGTAGCAGCTAAAGATTCTATGATCGCAATTTTTTCTTCCTGTCTCATAATTCCGTAGTTTTAATTAATTTTCATCCACTGATTTAGGGTCAATTTTAATACCCGGACTCATTGTGCTTGAAAGAAATATACTTTTCACATAGGTTCCTTTTGCTGAAGTAGGTTTCATTTTGATAAGCGTATTGATAAATTCTTTTGCATTATCTTTAATCTTATCAGCAGAGAACGATACTTTGCCTATTGATGTGTGAATGATACCTGTTTTATCAACTTTAAAGTCGATTTTACCGGATTTCACTTCTGTAACAGCTTTTGCAACATCAACGGTAACAGTTCCGCTTTTAGGGTTAGGCATCAAGCCTCTTGGTCCTAGAACGCGTCCTAAAGCACCGATTTTACCCATGATAGCAGGCTGTGTGATGATCACATCTATATCTGTCCATCCTCCTTTGATCTTTTCGATATATTCGTCAAGACCTACATAGTCTGCTCCAGCTTCTTTTGCAGCAGCTTCGGCGTCAGGAGAACATAATACAAGAACTCTAACTTGTTTACCTGTTCCGTGTGGCAGAGATACTACACCTCTTACCATTTGGTTAGCTTTACGTGGATCTACACCCAGACGTACGTCAATATCAACAGAGGCATCGAATTTGCTTGTAGTTATTTCTTTTACTAGCTCTGATGCTTCTTTAAGAGTATATGATTTCCCTGCTTCAATTTTGCTGAAAGCTAACTTTTGATTTTTTGTAAGTTTACCCATTTCTTAATTGAAGATTAATTATTTAACTCAGGGAAAGCCCCTTTTACTGTGATACCCATACTTCTGGCTGTTCCTGCTACCATTTTCATTGCCGACTCGAGAGTGAAACAGTTTAGGTCGGTCATCTTATCTTCAGCGATCGCCTTAACTTGATCCCAAGTTATTTCTGCAATTTTTTTACGGTTAGGTTCAGCAGAACCGCTCTTTTGTTTAGCGGCTTCAAGCAATTGAACTGCCACAGGAGGATTTTTTACGATAAAGTCGAAAGACTTGTCAGCGTAATAAGTAATCACTACTGGTAGCACTTTGCCTGCTTTGTCTTGAGTTCTGGCATTAAATTGCTTGCAAAAATCCATAATGTTGATTCCTTTCGAACCTAATGCAGGTCCTACAGGAGGGGATGGATTTGCTGCACCGCCTTTAATCTGTAATTTTAATTGTCCAGCAATTTCTTTAGCCATTTTTGATTTTGATTTTAGTTCCTAGTTAATAAAAACGTTCGGATAGAGTGCGTAACGATTATTGTTCTTTTTCAACTTGCATGTAGTTCAATTCTAACGGAGTTTTACGTCCGAAGATTTTCACCATTACTTTCAGTTTCTTCTTCTCAGAATTAACTTCTTCAATAATACCGGAAAAGCCAGAGAAAGGACCATTGGTCACTTTCACGTTTTCTCCAACATAGTATTGAACATCCATTTCTTCTTGTTGCTCATCCAACTCGTCCATTGTGCCAAGTATTCTGTTTACTTCAGATTGGCGCAGTGGTTGAGGGTTAACTGCATCAGGTAAAAAACCTGCTACAAAATTAATGTTGCGCAATTGATGCACAACTTCTCCTACCAGAGCAGCTTCAATCAAAACGTATCCGGGAAGATAAGCACGTTCTTTCATTACTTTCTTTCCGTTACGAACAATATAAGTCTTCTCTGTTGGAATGAGAACTTGAGATACATACTTTCCTAAATCGGTTTTTTTCATTTCCAATTCAAGGTATTCTTTAACTTTAGTCTCTTTTCCGCTAACAGCACGCAAAACGTACCATTTCTTTTCGATTTCAGCCATTATACCTTTTTGAATTAGTTCAATCCGTAGAAAAGTTCTACCAAATTTTTGAAGACAGTGTCTACACCCCAGATCACTAGTGCCATGATGATGGAAGCTATCATAACAAGGATTGCGCTACTGGTCAACTCTGTTCTGTTTGGCCAAGAAACTTTGTGTACAAGCTCGTTGTAAGAATCTTTTATGTAATTTGCTATTTTATTCATCGATACTGTAATTTGGCACGGGTTGAGAGACTCGAACTCCCGACACCTGGTTTTGGAGACCAGTGCTCTACCAACTGAGCTAAACCCGTAAATTAAGCCGGTCTTGTTCCAACCGGCTTATATGTGTTGAATAAAATATTATTCAAGAATTTCTGTAATCTGACCAGCACCTACTGTACGTCCACCTTCACGGATAGCGAAACGAAGACCTACGTTACATGCTACTGGGTAGATCAATTCTACCGAGATAGTAATATTGTCACCAGGCATAACCATATCTGTTCCTTCTGGAAGAGTAATCTCTCCTGTTACATCCAATGTACGGATATAGAACTGAGGACGATATTTGTTATGGAATGGAGTGTGACGGCCACCTTCTTCTTTTTTCAGGATATAAACCTCTGCTTTAATTTTAGTGTGAGGAGTAATTTTACCTGGGTGAGTGATAACCATACCACGTTTGATTTCTTCTTTATCGATACCACGAAGTAGAAGACCTACGTTGTCACCAGCTTGACCTTCGTCAAGAATTTTACGGAACATTTCTACTCCTGTAACAACTGATTTTTTAGCTTCTGCTCCAAGACCGATGATTTGAACTTCTTCACCTGTTTTGATGATACCTGTTTCGATACGACCTGTTGCTACTGTACCACGACCTGTGATTGAGAACACGTCTTCAACTGGCATCAAGAATGGTTTATCAACGTCACGTGGAGGAAGTGGAATCCAGTTGTCCACATTGTTCATAAGTTCCATTACTTGTTCTTCCCATTGATCAACACCGTTCAATGCACCAAGTGCAGAACCACGGATAACAGGAGTATTGTCGCCGTCGAACTCATAGAAAGAAAGAAGTTCTCTCATTTCCAGTTCAACTAGTTCTAACATTTCTTCGTCGTCAACGATATCACATTTGTTCATGAACACAACTAGACGAGGTACGTTTACCTGACGAGCTAGAAGGATGTGCTCACGTGTTTGAGGCATAGGTCCGTCAGTAGCAGCAACTACGATGATAGCACCGTCCATCTGAGCAGCACCTGTAACCATGTTCTTAACGTAGTCAGCGTGACCTGGACAGTCTACGTGTGCATAGTGACGGTTAGCTGTTTCGTATTCTACGTGAGAAGTATTGATTGTAATACCGCGTTCTTTTTCTTCAGGAGCGTTGTCGATAGAATCGAATGAACGCAATTCTGAAAGACCTCTTTTTGCCAACACTGTTGTGATAGCAGCAGTAAGTGTAGTCTTACCGTGGTCAACGTGACCAATAGTACCGATGTTAACGTGTGGTTTCGACCGGTTAAAATGTTCTTTTGCCATAATTAAAAAAAGTACTTATTAGTTAATGATTTCTTTGTTCTTTATAATCAACGCCTGTTGTTATCTCATTGTATTTTTTAAATAGAGCCCATGACGGGATTTGAACCCGTGACCTCTTCCTTACCAAGGAAGTGCTCTACCACTGAGCTACATTGGCTTGTGCTTAAGAAAAAAGAGCGGAAGACGGGGCTCAAACCCGCGACCCTCAGCTTGGAAGGCTGATGCTCTATCAACTGAGCTACTTCCGCAATAGTTTTTCATCAAGTGGGCAGTGAAGGATTCGAACCTCCGAAGACGAAAGTCAGCTGAGTTACAGTCAGCCCCAGTTGGCCACTTTGGTAACTGCCCTTTCCACTTGCCAGTTAGCAGTCGTCAGCGTACAACTATTTATTGTTAACTGAAGACTGTTCTCTGTTTTTTTGAGCCTCTTGTCGGATTCGAACCAACGACCCCGAGATTACAAATCACGTGCTCTGGCCAACTGAGCTAAAGAGGCAGGTCTTAAAAAATGAATGTCGCCGAATCTTGGACGGAAACGGCGACAAAAATAGATATTATTTTTTTTATTTGCAAACCTTTGCTTCGTTATTTTTATTTAGCCTGCAATTTTTCTTTACGTTTGATTAATTGTTTTTCTAAAGCTTCCACATTTAGGTCGATAGCTTCTTCGAAAGAATCTGCCATTTTGCTGGCAAATAGCTCTCCGTTTCGGGTGTTTATTTTTATTGAAGCGTCTTTGTTATTAGGTGCTTCGGGTTTCACTACTTTCAAGATAACTTCTGCATCAATAATATCGTCGGAGTATTTTCCTAACTTGGTTACTTTTTTGTTGATGAAGTCTTGTAGTTTTTCTGCTGCATCAAAATGCACTGATTGAATTCTAATGTTCATAAGTTCCTCCTTACTTTTTTAGGCTCTTGGATGAGCCTTATTATAAATTTTTTTCAATTCCTCAAAAGAGGTATGTGTATAAACTTCCGTCGATGCCAAGCTGGCATGTCCCAGAAGTTCTTTTACTGCATTCAATTCTGCTCCGTTATTTAGCATCCCTGTTGCAAACGAGTGCCTCAATATGTGCGGACTCGCCTTTGTTAGTGTTGGTATCCAACTCAGGTTGGATACTACTATCCGGTAAACCAGCATCGGGTAGAGTTGCTCTCCATTCTTTTTAACAAAGAAGTAATCGGTTTGTTTAGGTACCTCGCTGTTTCTTATATTAAGGTATTCTTGCAGCTTGCTTTTTGTAGCCGGACTGATTGGAATTAACCTTTGTTTGTTTCGTTTTCCCGTGACGAGGATTTGATCGGACGAAAGGTCTACATCAATATCTTTCAGCCCTATTAATTCTGCCCTACGCATGCCTGTCATGTAGAATAACTCCATAATGGTTTTGTTGCGTATGGCTTCAAAATCAGTTTCGCCTGTGTCTTCGTCCAAAATTTGATTCATTTCGGCGATGTTCACGAACGAAGGTAGCGGCTTTTTTATTTTCGGCCCTGTGATTTTGCGCATAGGATTGACTGGGATTTCCCCGATTTTGTGCAGATAGCGATAAAAAGATTTCAAAGAACTTAGTTTCCTGTTCACGCTGCGCGCTGATGTTCCGGCGTCCATCAGGAATACTATCCATCTCCTGATGATGTCTCCATCTACGGTTTTCAGGCTGACGTCCCCAATGTTGTTGTTGATGTATGTTTCAAACTGGGTGAGGTCGGTAAAATAAGAAATCTCCGTATGAGTTGAATAATTTTTCTCATAACGGAGATAACTGATATATTTTTCGATCAATGTCATAACTTCAGCCGTATTGTTATGGACGAAGTTAAGCAATAATCTTAATAAATGCAATAGGCTTACTCTTCTATTTGGCGAAGTTTTTGAACGTAAATTGCATGGATTTTTTGCTTTCTTCCCGCAACTGAAGGCTTTATGAATGCCTGACGGCGTCTAAGTTCTTTTACTACACCTGTTTTTTCGTATTTTCTTTTAAATTTTTTCAGCGCTTTTTCTATATTTTCGCCTTCTTTAACTGGTACTACGATCATAATTGTCTTTTATATTTTATTATTTTGTTTTAATTCTTTTTGTTTCGATGAGGTTTTCTCTTGAAGTTATGCTCTCAACATATATTGATTACCTCAAAATATATACTGAGTAAGTTTTAGTTTCTATTTGTTTTCTAAATAATTATCATAACCTCCCTTCATTTTCGGACTGCAAAAATAGTATTTATTTATTTGATTACAATATTTTTAAATAAAAAAATAACTCTGCCCGTAAAAAATTGGGCAGAGTTACACTCTCATTATTGTATGTTTTCTTTACCAGCCGGGATTTTGAGTTATAGAACCGCCTGTTGTGTCTATTTCTCGTTGTGGAATTGGCATAAGGGCATATTTACCCCACGACTGAGCAATGCCCCAACGGGAATTATTTATCGTGTTTAAACCAATCTTGTACTGAGGAGTTTTCGTTCTTATTAAAGTTCTTAGTTCATCCGCAGTTGTTGATGATGTTATAGGCGACACTCTGTTTTGCACTTCGTAAACTTTGCCGAGTGTCAGGATGGCATCGGCAAGCCTGCCTGTTTCCAGGTATGTTTCAGACAGAAGTAGGTATGTTGATAAAAAGATCCTGTTGGAATTGTCGTCCGTATTCCATTTCAAGCCTCTGTCGATAATTGACGTGAGATGATTGTTTGCCTTGTCGAACTGTTTTTGTTGCAGATAGATTATAGCGATATTTAAAGATAATTCATCTTTTTGGTCGGTCGGTATCAAATCATTAGCCTGTTCCAGTTCTGATAGTGAATATTGGAGTACTTCTTGTGCCGAACTTCGGGTTATTCTAACAGTCTCATCCACGGCTAGAGGTGTAGTTACCAGGGGGACATCGCCAAACATAGAAACTAATTGCAAATAAGACAAAGCTCTGAATTTCATCGACTGCGCCTTATGTTCGGGTTGTATTGTGGAGGTAGTGCTGAGCAGTCGATTTGCAACTCCTATCGTATAATAGGCTTTCGCCCAAAACTGATAAGTTTGATAACTGTTCGGGGTGAGCGTTTGACGTTGTTCCTGAGTGTAGAAATCGTTGTCTAAATTTAAGAAGAAATTGTACGACTGTGTGTATTCAACTGTCAATGCGTTAATAACTTCATCTGTTACTTCTTCTTCGATTGGACTTAGATCGGAGCCGTTGGGATAGAGGTATACTTCCTCAATATCGTTTTCGGTATTTAAAAAAGCAGTTTCTACGGTGTCCTCATTGTTGATAATGCCATCGCCATTCATGTCAGCAAGTATTAATCCTCCCAATTTTTTGAGATCTTGAATGGCTTGTGAATAGTAGGGTATATGGCTGTAATAATCTAGTTGAGCCTGACTTGTAAATACACCTTTTATCAACCAGTGATTGTATAAGTTCTTGTAATCACCTTTTTCAACTTCGTAGGTGTACGATTTTTTTTCGTCGTAAAACATTGTGGCAGTACCGTCAGAATTAGTTTGCAAGGTTTGGTATAAGTTTCCTTTTTCGTCAAAAACCTTTATGGTTGCATTTTCGGAAGGGGTACCTGCTTCCGGATTTTCTGCCGACCAGTTTGTGTTACATTCAAAAACTTTGAAAGTAATGTTGCTTGTTCCGGAGATTTTTTCAGGTATTATTTTATTGATAATGAAAACTATGCTTTTTGATATTTGAGTAGAAGTTCCAAGTTTCACGCCATTTATAAAAACCAAACCGGATGAATTGACAGTTATATTTAAAAGATCGCCATTGATGCTTTCTATCTGTTTTTTTTCTTTCAGTTTCTCTAATGTGAAAGCGCCTTTTACGATGTGTCTCTTTATTGTATTTTGAGAGATTATCGGACTGTTTTCCTTGCTGCTTTTCAGATAAGTTATAGCTTCGTTTTCCAGAGCAAAGATTGTGAATTCCTCCGATTTCGTATCGTTCAGATTCAAGGCAGAAAGGGCAGCCGAAAATAATCGGGTTTGATTGTTTGAACTGAGTTCCGAGGCAACTTTGTCTACTTCCTGCTTTGCAGCGCCGTTGTCGGGGTCTTTGTCTTTATCGTTGTCTTCACATGCAAAAAGAAAAAGAATGGGTAGTAGAGTGATAAGTAATTTTATCGTTTTCATAAAAGTTATAGGGTTAGTTTATTTATTTTGAATATGCAAAATTCAACTTGATGGAAAAATCGCTAATTATTGTTTTCCGTTTTTTTATTCTAATAAGAAATTGAAATCATCATTTGATGTCAATTCCACCGTTTTCTTCTCAAATTTAAATATTCTGGCAGGACGGCTCCCGATCAATCTCAGGTTGCCATTCTCATAGCTAAGGATGGTCGATTCTCTTAGTCCAACAACATACATTTCCGGATTTTCCGTGACAAACTCCATGATGCGGTCTTCCCGTGTTTCTCCGCCATGATTTTGCGGATTATCATCCAAGTAGTGCGGGTTTATCTGAAAAGGAATCAGCCCGATAGTGTCGAACCCTTTCGGGTCGATTATAGGCATGTCGTTTGTTGTTCGCAAAGTTGGACAAGCCACATTAGACCCTGCACTCCAGCCTACGTAGGGCATTCCTTCCCCTACCTTCTTCCTGATTATGTCCATCAGATTATTATCGTGCAACATTCTTACGAGCTTCCAGGTATTTCCTCCTCCAACAAATAGAGCATCCGCCTCTTTTATCGCTTCTTGAGGGTTGCCGAACCGATGGATGCTTGTCACCGATATGCCAACCTCACGCAAGCTGTCGTTAACCTTATTCTCGTATTCGTCGTAACTGAAACGGATAGCCGCATACGGGACAAATACCACTTTAAGTTGTTTATTGCCCAGAAAGCGCTTGATTTCGTGCTTCGAATAACCCAGATAAGACTCTCCCGGATTGGTTGAGTTGCTCAATAATAAAAGTTTCATAATCAATATTTTTTTGTAAAAATAGCATAAAAATGAATATGTTTCTTATTTTGTTCTGTTGAAGATAGGGCTTCTATATCTAGTAAACAGGGTACAAGATACGAGACACTAGTTTTTTTACTCGTTCGTCTACTTGTTGCTCGTCAACTATTTAAACAGATCCTTCACTTTGTTCAGAAACAACGTTAGAGAAGCGAAGGCGACTCAATGACAAACTTTCGGGCAGGCCTCTGATCCGCCCGGAAGTAGGGGCGTAAAATTTTACGCCTAAAAAGAAAGATCATATGAGGGCGAATGTTTATTCGCCCCTACAAATCACTATTGCTTAATCTAAACCAATATTTTTTTTATAATAAATCCAACTGCTTATTGGCATTATTAAAAATATTCTATCTTTGCTACATAAATAGTTATCATAATAAAGAACAAAATATATTTAGAATTGTTATGATAACGTATTAGAGTAAGCACAAAAATACACAAAACAAATATTATTTAATTCATTTAATAATTTAAACGTAATATAAATTATGAAAAAAAGATTTATGTCTGTTGCTATGATCGCAGCAATATCCGGTAGTGTACTGTTTACATCTTGTATCGGATCTTTCGGTTTGTTCAATAAAGTACTTGCCTGGAACGACTCGGTTACTGAAAGTAAATTTGTTAACGAAGTGCTTTTCATTGCTTTGCACATTGTTCCTGTTTATGAAATATCAATGCTTGCAGACTATCTTGTTATCAACTCTATCGAATTCTGGACAAGCAAAAATCCGGTTCAGGCAGGAGTTGTGAAAACCGTACAAGGTGAGAATGGTATTTATACCGTTGAAACCCTTGAAAACGGTTATCATATAGAAAACCAGGATGGCAACGACATGAACCTTATCTTTGATAAAGCAACAAATACATGGAGCGCTGTATCGAATGGCGAAACTGCAAAACTGATCACTATTGAAGACGAAAACAAAGCCATCGTTTATCTTCCTAACGGAGAGCAACAAAGAGTGGATTTGTCGCACGAAGGAACTTTAGCTCTTAAGCAATCTGTTCAGGGATTCTTCTTGGCAGCTAAATAATCCGGTTGTACGAGACAAAAAATATTTTCGAAGAGGGTTGGTGATTATTACGATTGCCAACCTTCTTTTTTATATATTTGCACAATATAGGATGCGGTTCGGTAGTGGCTGAAAACAAGTTTTCGTCATTACTCTCACCTTTCACTATATTTGCCCCCTACTAAATATTGAAAACATAAAAAAAACATGATAAAACATATCGTTTTCTGGAAACTGAAAAAAGAAGCGCAAGGCAACACTGCCGAAAAGAATGCACAGTTGATAAAAGAAAAACTAGAGGCATTGAGTGGAAAAATTGACGGGCTGATTTCCATTGAAGTTGGAATCAATTTCTTGGATTCGGCATCCAACTATGATGTAGCTTTATGTTCGGTCCTTGCATCAAGCGAGGCTCTGGACTTTTATCAAAACCATCCATTGCACCAAGCTCTTCTGCCTTTTATTCGCGACGTTGTGGAAGGACGTGTGGCTGTTGATTATGAGCTATAATTATGACTATTGAAGATACCATAAAAGATATACGCAAACAGTGCCGTCTGGCAATGAATGGGGTTGCATCAACCAGTATGCGGAAACAAGGTTTGTCGTATAAGTTGAATTTTGGCGTTTCATTACCGCAAATCAAGGATATATCGAAGCGATATGAACCGAATGCCGATCTGGCAAATAAACTTTGGGAGGAAGATACCAGAGAATTGAAAATATTGGCCACATTGCTTTATCCGTTGGACGAATTTTCGGAAAATGACGCAAAAAGATGGCTCGAAGCGATAATCAATCAGGAAATAAGGGAGCAAGTCTGCTTCAATCTTTTTCAGAATTTGCCTTTTGCTCAAAAGGTTGCTGTGGAGTGGAGCAATTCGGACAAACAAATGTTCCGCACAACAGGGTATTGGCTTTTGGGCAGATTGCTGTTGTTGAAAAGAACGGAGGGGGAAATTGCGGTCAATCGCTTCTCCCATATCATTTCCGACGTAGAGAGTGACGATTCTTCGCTGCGAAAAGCTGCCATACAGCTATTGAAATATATCGGGCGTCAATCAGGATCTGATGCGATTGATATCTTATCTTTATTTAAAGGCTATGAAGGTTCGAAAGACGATCTGAAAAGAGAGATCTACGATAGCCTTCAGTTCGAATTTGATTTCTACGGACAAGATTGATCGTTATTTGTTTTCAATACTCTTTACACGAGGGATAATCAGCTCTTCCTCGATGAACGTATGTGCCTGTAAGTCGTCCTGACACATATAAAGTTCCATGAGAATATTGGTAATCAGTTTTTGATCTTTCATTCCCGGAACATATTTCATCAGTATATGTTTCAGGTCTTTCATTTTTTCCTCTATATCGTTATGCCTTTCTTCAAAAACATCAATTGAGTATACAGTCTCCTGTGTTCTGCTCAACAAAGACCGGATGTAGGGAAATGCTACTTCGTCTTCATATTTCATGTGTTCGTTTACTTCTTTCACATAATTATCGAAGAAATTCATGACAAGGGTTTTCATATCCTGCTCTTGCTCGGAATATACCATATCCAGTTTTCGGCGGATATTGGGCAACCGGTTTTCCAGAAAATATTCATGCGAGCTGTTCAGGTAATGAAGAAACGGCGACAATGGCAATTGATTAAATATTTCATGAATATTCGACACCGGCCTGCACGCATGAAAATTTGCAAGGAAAATGAAGCAGTCTGCATCAAAGCCGATTTCTTCGCAAACAGCCTCTACGCTTTTCTCGCCAAAACCCAGTCTTATTTTCAGTTTGCTCAGCAACAATAACAACTTGTAGTCTGCATCGATCAAGTCAGACATTTTCATTTTTTTGCTGAATACTATTGTTATCTCGTTCATATCTTTTGTCTTCCGTCTATTAACAAAAAGGGCCTGATGCCTTTATTTAGTATTTTATATCTTCTATATTGATAAATTTATTAATAATGGCATAAATTGTAAGCCCCGACACACTGTGTATCTCCAACTTCCGGGCAATATTGCGCCGGTGGGTTATCACCGTATGGATTGATATGTTGTGATGATCAGCTATTTCTTTGTTGCTCATTCCCTTCACAATGCTCACCAATATCTCCTTTTCCCTGTCGCTCAGTTCGCTCTGGTCTGATGCCGTTTGAGATTCTTTAGTTAATGCCTTCGTCAGTGTTTCTTCTATCCTTACATTCGAATCATTGATCTGGATGATAGCGTCATAAGAACGGTAAAATCTTTCGTCGATCATATTATAAACAAGCGCAATGATAGAAGTTTCATTATCCAGTTTCAGTTGTTGTTTTATATCGTGCTTCGATGTATGCCCCAATATCATCGGGTTAATTATGATTGCATCGGGTTTCAAAATATCCAATTGGTAATTTATATTTTCAAATTCCTTTATTTCAACAACTTTTGATACAATCGGCAATTGCGACAAAACATGTACCAATCCCTTCCGGATTATGTACGAGGTTTCGGCAACCGCCAATGTTTTCTTTGTATTCGACATTTTCTTACTGATGGCTTATCTGGAATGGTTCTTTATAAGGATACAAATTACGATATAATTATCTTAATATACAAGCATTACCTGTAGTGCATTTATAGCTTTAATGTTAAAGCATTTATAATGAGATTTTTATTTAAACTGTCATTCTGAACGAAGTGAAGAATCTGGGCTTTTAGTCTTAGATCCTTCGTTTTACTCAGGATGACAAGATGATTATGTATTATCTTTCAATCTGTAGCCTTTTATTTTTTAATGCACTACGAGTAAGCATTCTCCGACTCTTTGTCTGCCGATGGCAAATTTTTATCCGGATTGTTGTATCTTTGTTTTACTAATCGGATTGCAGATGATTCTCGAAAGAATAAATATACTCAATTATAAGAACATAGAACAGGCGGAACTGACTTTTTCGCCCAAACTGAATTGTTTTATCGGAAACAACGGGATGGGAAAAACCAATCTGCTGGATGCTATCTACTACCTCTCGTTCTGTAAGAGCCATACCAATCTGGTCGATTCGCAGAATATAAAGCACGATGCCGATTTTTCCCTCATCCAGGGTTGGTATTCGCAGCAGAACGGAAAAACCGACGAGTATTTGTGCAGCCTGAAAAGGCGACACAAAAAAATATTCAAAAAAAATAAGAAAGAGTACGATAAATTATCCGAACATATAGGGTCGCTCCCTTTGGTGCTGATTTCACCGTCCGACTCGGATATCATCGGGGGAGGAAGCGAAGAAAGGCGTCGCCTGATGGATGTGTCTATTTCTCAATTCGACAAAGAGTATCTGCACCATCTTATTAAATACAACAACTGCCTGCAACAAAGAAATGCCCTTCTGCGTATGGAACATGCAGCCGACGAAACTCTTTTCGGCTTGTGGGAAGAGCAATTGGCTCAGGAAGGGTTGCATATTTTTGAAAAAAGGCAGCAGTTTATTAATCGGTTGACACCTCTGTTTCAGCGGTTCTACGATTATGTTTGCCAGTCTAATGAAGTGGTTTCGTTGTCTTATCGTTCCCAACTCAATCAGGACGACTTTATGACTGTTCTGAAAAACAAGCGGGAAAAAGACAGGATGTTGGGGTATACTTCTTTTGGTGTTCATCGGGACGATCTGGAAATGTATCTGGGCGATTATCCGATAAAGAAAGTAGGATCGCAAGGACAAAATAAAACATACCTTATAGCCTTGAAATTGGCTCAGTTTGATTATTTATCTCATTCCGAACCCATTAAGCCGATATTGTTGCTCGACGACATTTTCGATAAACTCGATACGTCGAGAGTAAAGCAAATTGTACAACTTGTGTCGGGAGACGATTTTGGTCAGATATTTATCACCGATACCAACAGGGAGCATCTGACAGACCTGCTGGCCGTTACAGATGGTAATTATAAGGTATTCAAAGCCGAACAAGGAAGTATATCCGAAGAAATAGTCAATGCTCAATGAGAAAGAAAAATTCAGAAAGTATAGGTGAAGCCATCAGGCAGTATTTCGAAGAAAACCCTTTCTTCAAAAGAAAGCTGGCCGAAAGTAAAGTGATTTCCGGATGGCATATCATTTTCAGCAAAACGATCAGTTCGTATACATCGGACGTATACCTGAAAAATAATATCCTTTATGTGCATCTCACATCATCCGTTCTTCGCTCCGAGCTGTCGATGGCCAAAGAGAAAATGATTGACGATCTGAACAAGCATGTAGGGATGTATGTCGTAAAAAATATAATTTTCAGATAAACATCGTTGTTATTTTTCAGAATATTCAACGAATTTCAACGAAAAAAGAGTGTGTTTTCAAAACATGCTCTTTTGTTCTTTTAGGCAGCCTCAAAAAACATTTTTCGCTATTTAAGTTCAGAACCGACCTGAAACCCTCTTGTTTCGATTATCGAAACAATCTGCGTTTTTGCAGGCGAAGATTGTAACAATGCCGTGGCAAGTTTTCACATTTAATTACGAATATAAATTTCACAATATTTAAATTTGCTAATGAAGATTAAGATATTGCAAAAAAGATTGTTAATAGAAAATATTGTTGTCTCGTAACATAAGGAGTTCTTTTTTTCTCTCATTCTGATAGACTCAGCCCTAGTATTGATACCCATTTTTAAGTCTTCACCATTTTCGTCTATCACCAAACAGCCATCTTTATCTGGTTATGGTTCGTTTTAATAAAAGTTCTTTGTTACAATATTCAGCAATAGAAGAAAGGCTCTCAAGAAATTGGGAGCCTTTTCATGTTATTATTGGCGCAATTGATTAATGTTTACACTATTTCAGTTTGTTCTTCACATCCTCCGATGCTTTTTTTACTTCATCCTTTACGTCTTTCGCACCGGCCTTCACATCTTCTTTCGCATCGTTCAATGCGCTTTTGGCTTTGTCGGCAGTTTTATCCACAGTCTTACCGATAGAATCTGCAGCAGCGCCAACTTTTTCCGTCACGTTTTTCTCTGTTTCGCTCCAGGCATCTTTTGTTTTATCCACTCCTTCATCGATTTTGTCGGCTGTCTTATCCGCAGCATCCTCTACCGACTCTTTCGCATCCTGATAACCCTGTTCGACATCTTTTTTCGTCTTGTCGTTACACGATGCAACAGAGAAAAGCAAACCCACAACAAACAATACACTAAAAATCTTTTTCATTTTGTTTTTCTTTTAATAAAAAATTAATCTGCAAAAAATGGCTTCATTACAACACCATCTGTTAGATAACATTAGCAAATGTTTTTTGTTCAAGGAGTTTTACCGGTCAAAAATTATCATTTTTATTAAAGAAGATAGGGTATTATGTTCATTATGTTATTTTTTACATGTATTTTTGCAAAAAAATGTTCTTAAGGTCGCAGACCTATTTGTTGTTTTTGTAAGTATAACGGCAAAAGATATTTAATCTTTAAAAGTATATCATCGAATACTATCTGTTGCTTACAATTACTGAAATTCAGAAAATACAATACACTATATAAATAATCGACTTCAAGAAATCTATGTCAGTTAACAAGAAAATTAAAAAAGTAATCGTACTTGGATCGGGTGCGCTTAAGATCGGACAAGCGGGAGAGTTTGACTATTCAGGATCGCAGGCTCTGAAAGCCTTGAAAGAGGAAGGTATTTACACTATCCTGATAAACCCGAATATAGCAACCATCCAAACTTCGGAAGGAATTGCCGATCAGGTTTATTTTTTGCCTGTAACGCCCTACTTTGTTGAGGAAATTATAAAAAAGGAGCAAGCCGATGGCATACTACTTGCATTTGGTGGACAAACCGCATTGAACTGCGGTACGGAAATGTACTTGAACGGCACTCTGAAAAAATACGGAGTAGAAGTTTTGGGTACATCTGTCGAAGCCATTATGGCAACCGAAGACCGTGACCTTTTTGTAAAGAAACTGGACGAAATAAATATAAAAACACCTGTAAGCGAAGCGGTAGAAACAATGCAAGACGCCATAGCGGCAGCAAACAGAATCGGTTTTCCGGTAATGGTGCGTTCGGCATACGCTTTGGGTGGATTAGGTAGTGGAATAAGCGACAATCTGGAAGATTTCAAAGCGTTGTGCGAGAGTTCTTTTGCCTATTCGAAACAAATTCTTGTAGAGGAGTCATTGAAGGGGTGGAAAGAAATTGAGTTTGAGGTGATACGAGACAAAAACGACCACTGCTTCACTGTTGCCAGCATGGAAAACTTCGATCCGCTTGGTATTCATACCGGAGAAAGTATAGTTGTGGCTCCAACCTGCTCGCTCGACGATAAAGAGTTGTCTATGTTGCAGGAAATATCGAAAACTGCCATACGCCACATCGGAATTGTAGGAGAATGTAATATTCAATACGCTTTCAATTCCGAAACTGACGATTACCGTGTTATTGAAGTGAATGCCCGCTTGAGCCGTTCGTCGGCACTGGCATCCAAAGCTACGGGATATCCCTTGGCATTTGTTGCTGCAAAACTAGCCTTAGGATATACCTTAGACCAAATTGGCGAAATGGGCACGCCAAATTCAGCCTATGTTGCTCCATCCTTAGACTATCTGATATGCAAAATTCCCCGTTGGGATTTAACCAAATTTGCAGGAGTATCCCGTTTGATAGGCTCTAGTATGAAGTCTGTCGGAGAAATCATGTCGATCGGTAAAACTTTTGAAGAGATCATTCAAAAAGGGCTTCGCATGATTGGGCAGGGAATGCACGGATTTGTTGGAAACCATGAACTTGAATTCGGCAACCTTGATGACGAACTCTCAAACCCAACAGACTTGCGTGTATTTGCTATTGCCAAAGCCTTTGAAGAAGGATATACAATAGAGAGAATACATGATCTGACTAAGATTGACCCGTGGTTTTTGGGTAAACTGAAAAACATACACGACTACTCTATTACATTGCAACAATATAATAAGGTGGAAGAAGTTCCGGCAGATGTATTGCTTCAAGCAAAACGGTTGGGATTCTCCGATTTCCAGATTGCCCGTTTTGTAGAAAACCCTGAAGGAAACGTAGAAAAAGAAACTTTGAAGGTGCGTTCGGCTCGTAAAAAAGCGAATGTTTTGCCTTCGGTTAAGCGAATAAACACCATAGCTTCTGAAAACCCAGAGTTGACAAACTATTTGTATATGACTTATGATGGTTCGGATCATGATGTTGCTTACTTCAAAAACGACAAATCGGTTGTTGTACTTGGTTCGGGAGCCTATCGCATAGGTAGTTCCGTAGAGTTTGACTGGTGTTCTGTAAACGCCGTTCAAACAGCACGTAAACTGGGATATAAGTCTATAATGATAAATTACAATCCGGAAACAGTATCAACGGATTATGACATGTGCGACCGCCTCTATTTTGACGAGTTGTCGTTCGAACGTGTTCTGGATGTACTTGATCTGGAAATGCCGAAAGGGGTTATCGTTTCGGTAGGAGGACAAATACCTAACAACCTTGCAATCAGGCTTCACCGTCAGGATATCCCGATTTTGGGAACATCACCTCTATCTATCGACCGTGCCGAAAACCGTCATAAGTTTTCGAGTATGCTCGATCAGTTAGACATTGACCAACCGGCTTGGCAAGAGCTTTCGAGCATGGATGAAATCTACGATTTTGTAAAGAAAGTAGGTTATCCGGTTCTTGTGCGTCCATCTTATGTGCTTTCGGGGGCGGCAATGAATGTCTGCTATAATACCGAAGAATTGGAAACATTCTTGAAGCTGGCAGCAAAAGTATCGAAAGAATATCCTGTTGTGGTTTCTCAATTCCTTCAAAATGCCAAGGAAATAGAATTTGACGCTGTGGCTCAAAACGGTGAAGTTGTAGAATATGCCATTTCTGAGCATGTGGAGTTTGCAGGAGTTCACTCCGGAGATGCCACATTGGTATTCCCTGCACAAAAAATTTACTTCGAAACTGCCCGCCGCATCAAGCGAATAAGTCGTAAGATAGCAAAAGAACTAAACATAAGCGGTCCGTTCAATATTCAATTCTTAGCTAAAAACAATTACGTGAAAGTGATTGAGTGTAACCTGCGTGCATCACGTAGTTTCCCATTCGTGTCTAAGGTGTTGAAACGAAATTTCATAGAAACAGCCACACGCATAATGCTTGACGCATCGTACGAAAAACCAGATAATGCAAATTTCGATATCGACTGGATCGGGGTAAAAGCCTCTCAGTTCTCGTTCTCCCGTTTGCACAATGCAGACCCGGTTCTAGGAGTAGACATGTCGTCTACCGGAGAAGTGGGATGTATTGGAGACGATTTCAGCGAAGCATTGCTGACCGCCATGATTTCGGTAGGATACAGTATTCCGAAGAAAAGCGTAATGGTTTCGTCGGGCGACAGCAAATCGAAGGTCGACCTTTTGGATGCTTGCAAAATGCTCCAAGAAAACAATTACGAAATATATGCTACGGCAGGAACAAAACAATTTTTATCGGAAAATGGAGTCAATGCAGCAGTTGTTAGTTGGCCCGATGAAGAAAAAGAGAATAATGTAATGGATATGATCGCAAATCATAAATTCGATTTGATCGTAAATATTCCAAAAAATCATTCACGTCGCGAGTTGACCAATGGTTATAAAATCCGTCGAGGAGCAATTGATCACAATATTCCTCTGATTACCAATTCACGTTTGGCTAGTGCATTCATTCAATCATTCTGCGAAATGAAAGAGGCCGACATTCCAATCAAGAGTTGGCAGGAGTATAAACTGTAAACAGGTTTTAATTCTTGTAGACGATAATAAAATGACCCCAAAAAGTTAAATGAAGACTTTTTGGGGTTGTTTCGTAATTAGCTTTTGGGGAATGTTTTAGTCGTCCACAGTTCCGTCCCAATCTTTTCCAAACTGAATGGAATGTAAAGTTCCGTTCGAGGCCCAGTTTTCGTGGTCATACTCATCTATCAGGATGCTTACCCATTCAGGTTTTATTTTCAATACCTTAACCATCGTATTGGTTATTTCTTTCACCAATTCTTGTTTTTGTTCTTCCGAACGGCCTTTGGCTATTTTCAGATTAATGATCGGCATAATGTAACAATTATATTTTTATTTACTTAGGTTTCTTAAATGTCTCACCAGAATTTCAGTAATCACTGTCAATCTTAGGTTGATTAAGCTGTATGATAGTTGGAAATCAGGGTTGTCTTCCAATTTTTTATTCCTACGCACAAATTCATCTAAAGGGTCTGTGCCTGAGTAACCGTCAAAAACAACATCCTTCGCTTTTTTTATTTTCCTGACATTATCAGCAACATCATTCAATTCAGGGATGAGGGCGAAAGTTTCTACTATAATGTCTAAATGCTTGTGGTCGAGCGAGAATGCCAGATCGTATTCTTTAATTAGGCTTAACCATCCCAATGCGATTCTTATTTTGTCGGGAGTCAACCCATCTATCGGCTTATAATTAATGTCATACAAAGCGTCTTTAACGGCTGAGACAGTTCTGTTAAAATCATATTTTTCCTTTTCGTAATGATGGATAGCCATCGCCTCATCGCAATTTGTCACTAAACAAATTTCTTTTATTGACTTTGCCTTGAACAGATATATACATTTTTCAATATCTCCATCATTTTCGGTCAATAGCCGGGAGGCTTCAGAGATGGGAATTGGGATAGTTTTTCTTAGTTCTTTTATTTTTTCGGTCATTTTTTTTTAATACAGCTAAAAGCCTTATTAATTTACGCCAATCGGTAGTTGAATATACCTCTCCTTAACCCTCTCCAAAAGAGAGGGAATACCCCCTTCTTGCTTTAGGGGGAGGATGGGTAGGTAGGGGGATTCAACTACCGATTCTCATTATTTATATTGTTTTATTTTCAATTTTAGCCTGTTTTATATTTTAACAAAAATAAGATTTATTAGTTGAACGAAAAACAATTATGAGTAAAAAGCGGATAAAGTCCCCAAAAAGAATAAATGAGGAGTAGCGGTTTTTGAGTATTGTATTCGGAAATATTTTTCTTTGCCATAAAGAATATAAATAATGCCAAGTCGTTGTAGGGGCAGGCTTCTAGTTTGCCCGAAAGTTGGGGCGTAAAATTTTACGCCCGAAAAGAAAAATATATACGGGCGAATGTTTATTCGCCCCTACGAAATATCGAAAATAATCCAACATTTCTCAGCTACCGATTGGCGCAAGTAATTACCAGTTTCTTGCTGATTACCCTTAGAACGGTTGAAATAAAGATACACTGATTGTTATTCGCTAGATTCCGTACTTTGCTGTTCAAATAAAACTTTTCCTGCTCTCCATTATTTGGGGCATATATTCCGCCGCCCAGTCAACAAGAGCCTGTATGTGAGGTATCAGTCCCTCTCCTGTCTCGGTCAGAGTATATTCAACGCGTGGCGGAACTTCCGCATATACTTTCCTTGAAACCAAACCGTCTGCCTCCAATGATTTTAGAGTTACGGTCAGCATGCGTTGCGAAATGTCCCGTATATTCTTATGTAGATCACTAAAACGAAGGGTGCCTTTCTCACGAAGCATAATTAATACGAGTATCGACCATTTGTCGCCAAGCCTGCATAAGACATTTCGAACAGGACAATTTTCTAATGTTTGAAATTCTATAATTTTTTTTTCTTTCATATTCTGTTGTGTATGAGCAATACTTACAAAACTGTAAGTGCCTGAGTTTTATGTTCGTTCTTGTTTTGTTGATGTTGAATGTCTACTTTTGCTATACAAAAATAAGAAACTTACTCAAAGTAACTATTGTAAAACATTAAATTATTTAAGATTATGGCAAAAAAAGTAGCGGTTTTGGCAGTGAACCCTGTGAATGGATTTGGCTTGTTCCAATATTTGGAAGCATTTTTCGAGAATGGCATTTCGTATAAAACCTTTGCGGTGGCAGACACAAAAGAGATTAAAACAAATTCGGGTGTAACTCTTATTGTAGATGATGTGATTGCAAGCCTGAAGGGGCATGAGGACGAATACGATGCGTTGGTGTTTGGCTGTGGCGATGCTATCCCTAAATTTGGCGAAAATGCAGGAGAGCAATATAATCAGGATATGTTGTCGCTAATAAAATCTTTTTCGGAAAAAGGTAAAATATTAATCGGGCACTGTGCGGCAGGAATGATGTTCGACAGTGTAGGTGCTGTGGATGGCAAAAAAATAGCTGCACACCCATTGGCTAAATCGGCAATAAAAAATGCTGTTGTTTCGGACGAAAAGTTTGAAGTGGACGGAAACGTTTATACCGCTCAAACGGAAAACACTATCTGGATGATGATGCCGGAAGTTCTGAGTGCGTTGAAATAAAAGCGTAATGTTTAAAAGTAAGAGGAGGTGTCCCAGAAGTAAGATTACACTATCAAAGTGTTACTCATCTTTGTCATTGAGTCGCCTTCGCTCCTCGAACGTTGTCATTCTGAGTGTAACGAAGAATCTCTATTCTTAAAAACAGATCCTTCACTCTGTTCAGGATGACAAAAAGATACCAAAATTTACTTTTGGGACACCTCCTTTATGTTTACTTCAACAATTCAGCTTTGAAATCGTCGAAATTCTTACTCAAACCGATGCTTTTCTTTTCGCCTTTCATAAATTCTTTCAACGGCTGAGGAATTTCAATTTCCTTTTTAACGATGGATTCCACAGTGTCCAAGAATTTGGTTGGGTGAGCCGTTTCGAGGAATATTCCAACCTCATCGTCCCTCAATCCGTCTTCAAGGGCAGCATACCCACATGCTCCATGAGGGTCGAGCAAATAACCCGTACGATCGTAAGTGTAACCAACTATGTTTGTTATGGCTTCATCCATAAAACGATATCCTTCTATGTCTTCTGTTATAGCTTTATGCGAGTGGTTGTACAAATCCAATATCCGTGCAAAATTGCTGGGATCGCCTACGTCCATAGCATTAGCCAAGGTGTGTACAGATGGACGAGGATTGTATTTTCCTGTTTCCAGATATTCAAAGAAAACATCGTTGGCATTGTTGGCAGCAATGAAACGTTCAACAGGCAGTCCCATGCGTTTGGCAATCAGTCCGGCAGTCAGGTTGCCGAAGTTACCGCTCGGAACACAAAATACCACATTCTTAGCTTTGCCTTGTTTTTTCAGTTGGGCATAAGCATGGAAGTAGTAAAATGCCTGAGGCAGAAAACGTGCTATATTGATAGAATTTGCCGATGTCAGGTTCAGTTTCTCGTTCAGTTCTTTATCCAGAAAGGCGGTTTTTACAAGAGCCTGGCAATCGTCGAATGTTCCGTCAATCTCCAGAGCTGTAATGTTTTGCCCCAATGTTGTAAACTGACATTCCTGAATTTCACTTACTTTTCCTTTCGGGTAAAGTACATAAACATGAATTCCTTTCACACCGAGAAATCCGTTGGCAACAGCACTGCCTGTGTCTCCGGATGTTGCAACAAGTACCTTGACGTCCGTTTGTCCTTGTTTCTTAATGAAATAGCCTAACAAACGAGCCATGAATCGCGCTCCTACATCTTTGAAAGCCAGCGTCGGTCCATGATAAAGTTCAAGGCTGTATATGTTGTCGTTTATATGAACCAGAGGGGTGTCGAAACTAAGTGTATCGTACACAATCTGTTTCAACGTATCGGCTTCAATATCTTCACCGAAGAATGCGTCAGCAACCGTATAAGCAATTTCCTGAAAACTAAGTGTATCTATTTTGTCGAAAAAATCTTGAGGCAATTGTTTGATCTTTTCAGGCATGTAAAGACCTTTGTCGGGCGCCAATCCTTTCACTACTGCTTCTTGAAGGCTAACGTCCGGTGCTTGTTTGTTTGTACTGTAATATTTCATATCTGTAGTTTTTATTTATTGCTGAACAATGTTTCCATAAACTCACGCCCTTTTATCAGTCCGTATGCACCTTTTTCTGCGGCAAACTCATCGTACACTTGCACGCTATCGGCGTTTGCTTCGTCGTTTGTGCGATAAATAATGAAAGGTACCGGTTTGCTGGTATGAGTTTTCAGATCGCATGGGGTGGGGTGGTCGGGCAAAATTGCAATCGTTACAGGTTCGTCCCAATCCTTTACAGTTTCGTATATCGTTTTCACCACACGATTGTCAAGATATTCTATTGTCTTTATTTTCAGGTCATAATCTCCCTCGTGACCGGCTTCGTCGCTGGCTTCGATGTGGAGATATACAAAATTATCCTCTTTCAGTGCATCAATGGCAGCTTGAGCTTTGCCTTCATAGTTGGTGTCGTACAACCCTGTTGCACCTTCTACGTGAATAAGTTTCAGTCCTGCATATTTTCCGATTCCCATAATCAAGTCTACGGCCGAAATAACGGAGCCTGATTTTATTCCGAAAAGTTCTTGTAAACTTTGCATTTGAGGCCTGTAACCGGGCGACCAAGGCCAAATGCTATTGGCAGGGTCTTTTCCCTCGGCAATACGTTTCTTGTTGACAGGATGATCTTTCAACAGTTCTTGAGATTTCAGTATCAAGTCGTTCAAATAAGCAGCAGTTTCTTCTGCATCCTGAGTTGTCGCTTTTATCAGTACATCTTTGAACGGAGTACCCGGAACATCGTGCGGAGCTGTGCAGTCGAGGTTTTTATTGCCGCCTTTCAGTTTCAATAAATGACGATACGAAACTCCCGGATAGAAGCTTGCCTTTCCGTCATTCAGTTCCTTATCCAAAAACAAGATAAGTTCTTTTGCTTCTTCGCTCGATATATGTCCTGCCGAGTGGTTTTTTATTTTTCCGTCTTCCACACAAATCAGGTTGCAGCGCATAGCCATCTCATTCGGTTCTATATCTACATCCATGCTTGCGGCTTCGAGAGATCCACGCCCTTCGAAAACCTTGGGCACATCATAGCCCAGAACAGAAAGATTTGCAATCTCGCTTCCCGGCTTAAATCCGGCGGGAATGGTGTCCAAAATCCCGTTCTTGCCTTTTGCAGCCAGCATATCTATGTATGGCTTGTTTGCCACTTGCAAAGGGGTTTTTCCTCCCAGTGCTTTTATCGGCTCATCTGCCATGCCATCACCTAAAACTATTATATATTTCATTAAATTAAAAAATTAAGAATGAAAAACTAAAAATATGGCACACAGTTTTTTACGTCTGTCGTATCAGTGTTTTCTGTGTGCAAATATCTTCGAAACACTTGGTTTCCACAATTTTTGTTTTGTATCTCCTCCCCACTCGTAACTGGGAATTATCTCACATTAGCGATACTGATAATATCGGCAAATACGCCCGCCGCCGTAACACTGGCTCCTGCTCCGTAGCCTTTTATTATCATCGGATATTCGTTGTATCGTTCTGTCGTTATCTGGATAATATTATTGCTGCCCTCCAAATCGTAGAAAGGATGTGTAGACGGAATTTCCTGCAAACCGACTTCGCATTTTCCGGCTTCATATTTTGCCACAAAGCGCAATTTTTTATTTTCCGATTCCAGCTTTTGACGCAGGGTTTCAAATTCTTCATCCAATTCGTTGATCGTTGCCCAAAACTCTTCTAATGTTCCATCAAAATATTTTGGGGGTACGAACAAACGTTTCTCCACATCTTCCTGATTTACTACGTAACCCGCTTCACGAACAAGAATCACCAACTTGCGCACTACATCCGTTCCGCTCAGGTCGATACGTGGGTCAGGTTCTGCAAAACCTGCTTTCTCTGCCATCATTATAGCTTGGCTGAAAGGTATATCTTTGCTTATTGTATTGAATATGAAGTTTAATGTTCCTGAAAGAACTGCTTCCAATTTTATGATTTTATCTCCCGAATTTATCAAGGAGTTCATTGTATTTATAATAGGCAATCCCGCACCAACATTTGTCTCGAAAAGGAATTTTACATTTCTCTCCCTCGAAATCTCTTTCAGTTTAGCATAATTTTCGTAGGCGGAGGATGCTGCCACCTTGTTTGCCGTGACCACAGAAATGTTTTTAGACAACAAGTCCTCATACAGTCCGGCTATGCTTTCGTTGGCGGTGCAGTCAACAAAAGTAGCATTGAAGATATTCATATCCAGAATGTTGTGCAGCAATTTGTCCGGCGAACTGGGAACCCCTTTTTCGTCAAGGTCGTTTTTATAGTTTTCAAGGTTCAAGCCTTCTCTGCAAAATATGGCTTTTCTTCCTCTTGCAATTCCTACTACATTCAGTTTCAGTGCATATTGTTCTATCAGCTTAGGCTGTTGCTGTCTTATTTGCTCTATCAAATTTCCCCCGACAGTACCGATACCCACAATAAACAGGTTAAGTACCTTGTATTGAGACAAAAAGAACGAGTCGTGCAAAGAGTTAAGAGCCTTGCGCAAATGTTGCTTCTTTATTACAAACGAAATATTCACTTCCGAAGCTCCCTGCGCACAAGCAACCACACTGATGCCGCTTTTTCCTAGTGTAGAGAACAAGCGTCCCGCTATGCCGGGAGTATACTTCATGTTTTCTCCAACAACGGAAACCGTGGCCAGATCTTGCTCCCGCAGCACCCTGTTGATGCTTCCCAGAGAAATATCGTGAGCAAACTCATCTTCCAAAGCCTTCACGGCCAAATCTGCATCCGCAGTGCGCACCCCGATAGATGTGCTGTTTTCGGAAGAAGCCTGTGATACAAGAAAAACACTTACGCCACAGTTTGCCAATGCCCTAAATATGCGATAGTTAACCCCGATTATACCCACCATGCCAAGTCCTTGCAGAGTGAGCAGGCAAGTGTCGTCGATAGAAGAAATGCCGGAAATAACCGAGCGTTTTTTTCTGTCCGGATTTTTTTCCTTCGTAATATATGTACCCGGAGCATCCGGATTGAATGTGTTTTTTATATGGATCGGTATATTTTTGTGATAAACCGGGAAAATTGTTGGCGGATATATGATCTTGGCACCAAAATTACACAATTCGGTAGCCTCCGTGTATGTCAGGTAATCTATTACGTATGCCGTATTTATGATTTGAGGGTCGGCTGTCATAAAGCCATCCACGTTTGTCCATAGTTCCAGAACATCAGCGTTTAAGGCTGAGGCAAAAATAGCAGCCGTATAATCAGACCCTCCACGACCCAGATTTGTGATTTCATCTTTGTGCTTGCAACTCGAAATAAATCCGGGAGCAATCACCTTACCTTCCGAATTTTCGAAAGCAGACTTTATTAATCTGCTCGATAGTTCCAAATCGGGGATATGTTTGTCGAAAGAGGCTTCTGTTTTAATTAGTTGTGTGGAATCGAGCAATAAAAAATCGTTGAAAACTTCGCCGACGATGAGGCTCGACAGCCGTTCGCCGTAACTGACAATCTTGTCGGATGTGCGTGGCGACAGGTCGTTGATAAGAAATACACCTTTAAAGATATTTCCCAATTCTTCGAATAAGGCATCTATCTTTATTTCAAGCTCGTAATTTTTGTCTAAGCCTAGTCCTTCAATTATGTCAAGATGGTATTTTACAATAGACTGAAACTCTTCGTTGTAACCCGGGTTTCCTATTGCTGCAAGTTCTGAGGTATGAAGCAACCTGTCCGTTATCCCCTCGAATGCCGATATGACCAACACTACCGGGCCGGACTCTTTTTCAACGATGTTTTTTACATTAAGAATGTTTTTTGCGGAACCAAGCGATGTGCCGCCGAACTTCATTACCTTCATCTATAATAACTGATAAGATTTAATGATGATTTCTATACTATAACTTGCTGAGGCTGTTTTGCTTACCAAAGCAATGAAAAGGTCTGAAACCTTGTCTGTTTTTTATGAGAATTTTCAAAGAATTGCAAAAGTCAATATGTAAGCTGTTTTGTAAATTCGATGAAATATTGTCATTTTCACAAAAGTATAACATTAAAATGACACTTACAATATCAATTCGCCTTTTCCTTGTCTTACAATCACAGGTTCGTCTCCCGTGCAGTCTACTATCGTGGAGGCTTCTACCCCTCCATATCCCCCGTCGACAATAATATTGATAGAGTCTTTATATTTTTCATAAATCAATTCGGGGTCGGTAGAATATTCTATCACCTCATCGTCGTCTTTAAGCGAGGTGGTCAGGATAGGTGAACCTAAGCTGTTTACCAACTCTCTTATAATATTGTTGTCGGGAACACGAATTCCCACAGATTTTCTGTTTTTGTATATTTTAGGCAATTCGGAGGTGGTGTTCAGTATGAATGTGAAAGGACCCGGCAAGTTCTTCTTCATCAGCTTGAAAGTGGCATTGTCGACCTTGGCATATTCACTGATGTTGCTGAGGTCGTAGCAAATGATTGACAAATTATTCTTATCGGGGTTTATGCCTTTTATTTTGCATATTCGCTCCACAGCCTTTACGTTCAGCGCATCACAGCCCATGGCGTATACCGTGTCGGTGGGGTAAATAATAAGTCCTCCGTCGTACAGAACATTTACAACTTTATCAATTTCTTTCTGACTGGGATTGTCCGGATATATTTTAACTAACATGATACTCAACGATTTTAAGATAGATTGCAAATGTAGTGAAGCTAGAGCAAAAAAAGATAAAAAAAGAGATATTTATCGGGATTATTGATTTTTTATCTGCGAAGTCATCTAGACTTTTTCGTTTTATTCAATTTTGTCATCCTGAGAGTATCGAAGGATCTGTTTTTTAGATGTTTCACTACGTTCAACATGACAAAAACTCAAAAATTAAGTATAATTTAAAAAGTCTAGATGACTTCTGCAAAAAAATGACTGAATAAGTAATGATTTCAGACAGTTTTGTCCATTTTCGGAAAAAAACGGAAAAATTAATCTGACTCCTTTTTTCGGGCTTCGAAAAAATAATGAGTATCTTCGTAGCCGTAATATTTGAGAGAGTAGGAAAAAACAAAGAGAATTCAAACTATTAGCTGGGTATGAAAAATATAAAGAATGTCCTTTTTGACTTTGGTGGTGTAATCATCGGCATAAATAAAGAAAATGCGATTAACCGGTTTAAGGAAATCGGTGTGGAAAACATCGAAGACTATTTGAACGAATTTCGTCAGGAAGGAATTTTTCTGGCATTGGAAGAAGGCAAAATTTCTTTGGATGAATTCAACAACGAAGTCCGGAAACTTGCAGGAAAATATATTTCGGATGAAGATATTGCATCGGGGTGGATGGCATTTTTGACAGGAATACCCGAGTATAAGTTTCAGTTGCTGAAAGATCTGAGAAAAAAATATAACGTATATCTCATCAGCAACACCAACCCTGTGATTATGGGTTGGGCCGAATCGAAAGATTTTTCGCCGACAGGAGAACCCATCACAGCGTTCTTCGACAAATGTTATTATTCTTTTCAAGTGGGATCGGCAAAGCCTGAGAAAATGATATATGAATATGTGATACAAGATTCGGGCATCAAGCCGTCCGAAACATTGTTTCTTGACGATGGTCAGGCAAATATAGATATGGGGCGTTTCTTCGGGCTTCAGTCTCGCTTGACAAATCAGGATGAGGACTTGAGAAAAATATTTGATCTGGATCAATAATAATAGTTTGTGGAAATTATCAATATTAGTCAAACCTCCAATCGTACGCCATTGGTTGCAGCGATCGGTTTTTTTGATGGAGTTCATGTCGGGCATCGTTGCCTCATAGAGCAAATCAAGGAAATTGCACACGAGAAAGGATTGTCGTCTGCTGTCGTTACTTTTCCCGTTCATCCCCGTCAGGTTCTTCAATCCGACTATCAGCCGGCTTTGCTTTGCGGCTATGAAGAAAAGTTGAGCAGGTTGTCCAAGACAGGTGTTGACTATTGTGTCAGTTTGGATTTTACGAAAGAAATGTCGTTGTTTTCGGCAAGGGATTTCATCCATAAAGTGCTGAAAGAGCAGTTGAATGTAGACACTTTAGTAATCGGTTACGATCATCGCTTTGGACACAATCGGGAAGATGGTTTTGACGAATACCGTAAATATGGACAGGAAGTTGGGATGGATGTTGTTCAGGCAACGGAATATAGTTCTTTAGAGCATGTCAGTTCTTCCCGAATCCGCAGATTATTGGGTAACGGAGATGTTCGCAAGGCAGCTCAGTTGTTGTCGTACAGGTATACTATATCGGGCAAAATTGTAGAAGGCTTTAAGGTTGGACGGACAATAGGTTTTCCGACAGCCAATATACAAATATGGGAAGATTTTAAAGTCATTCCTGCCTTTGGTGTTTATGCGGTGTATGTACAAATCGAAAATAAACAATACAAAGGAATGCTTTATATCGGAAGGCGTCCTACATTGCAGAATGGCAATCAGATAAGTCTGGAGGTCAACATCTTCGATTTTGATGAGGATATTTATAATAAGTGGCTGACGGTAGAGTTCGTCGATTTTATTCGTCCGGATGAAAAGTTCAATTCTCTGGAAGAACTGAAAGAAAATATAGCGCGAGACAAAGAAAATGTGATTGAAATATTGAACAAGGAAAATCCGGTTTTTTAAGCCGGATTTTTTCTTTTCTTGACGATTCCTTTTTTCTCTCCAAATGTAGTTTCGGAATAATATTCATTCCATCTCCCCGATTGTGTCCAAAGCGATGATCGCAACCGATAACTAAAAAGACGACATTTCTTTCGTAAAATTCAAATAGGCACAATAATCACCCCCCCCGACAAAGTTCAGAACAACCAACACTCCAATCAATCTCAAATAATGGGCATAATTTCACATTTTTATAATAATATATTGCTATTTTACAAACTTGTACCATAATGAGACTGTATTCCTTTAATATTTTATATTTTTGCGTTTGATTTTAATAAAAAAGGTTATTCGATGAGAAAATTAATTTTCATATTCCTATTGGGCGCACTGTTTGTCCAGTCTTGCAAAAACAATACGGCAAAAGATTCTACATCTCAATCTGTTTCGATCGGAGTAATGTCTTCGATGGATTATCTGCCTTTAGCCATAGCTGAACGTGAGGGATACTTCAAAGAAGAAGGTATTGATGTGAAAATCGAGAAGTTTTATTCGGCAAACGAACGTGACGCAGCTTTCCAGAGTGGCAATATAGACGGAACGGTGATTGACTATACCGGAGCCGTATTGCAGAAGGCGGGCGGTATTCCCCTGAAACTTGTGTCGAAGTGCGATGCTCCGTTTTACATCGTGGCGTCGAAAGAATCGGGTATAAATGACCTGTCAGGCCTTCGAGGAAAACAAGTGGCAGTATCTCAGAATACAGTGATCGACTATTGCGTGGATATGGCTTTGAAATCGGTAGGTTTGACAGGAAAGGACATAAAAAAAGTAGAAATAAACAAAATCCCCGTTCGCTACGAAATGTTGGTGAATAATAAGATTGATGCCACAGGGTTGCCCAATCCGATAGCGTTGAAAGCCGAAAACGAAGGAGGTAAGATATTAGTATCAAACGATAGTTTGAAATTTGCCATCACTGGCATTATGTTCAAAGAAGAGGCATTGACGGATAAAGCCGAAAGTATAAAGAAAATGTATAAAGCATACAATAAAGGGGTGGATTATATTCTGGCTCACAATGTTAACGATTATGCGGACATTTTGAAGAAAGACTTAGGTTTTACGGATGATATTTTGCCCCGTTTGCAAATGCCGGTTTATACAAAAGCGGTCATGCCGTCGGATCAGGATATACAGTCGGTTGTAGATTGGTTGGTTGACAGAGGTCTTGTGAAACCGGACTTTGATAAGTCTTTGCTTATTGATAACCAAATATTGGCTCAATAACCAAAATAGTTAAGGATGATCTCGATTCAGAACCTCACCGTAAAATATGCACAGAAAACTGTGCTGAAAGATTTTTCATTAGATATGAACCGTGGAGAGATTTATGCGCTGATAGGTCCTTCGGGTTCGGGTAAATCTACCCTGTTGAAAGCATTGTGTGGGATATTGAAAGGCGAATCGGGCAGAATTATTTATAACTCAGGTGAGGACCTGTCTATTGGTTATGTTCCTCAACTTTATGGACTCTTAGATTGGAAAAACGTAAAGGACAACATTTATTTACCCTTGAAACTTAAGGATAGGGAGAAGAATGAAAAGGAAATATCAGATATTCTACATTCTCTTGAGATAGAAGATATACTGAACCGTTATCCCAAAGAATTGAGTGGAGGGCAACGTCAGCGGGTTGCTTTGGCACGGGCATTTATTCTTCAACCCGACCTGCTGTTGATGGATGAACCATTTTCAGCTTTGGATGCTTTCACTTCGCAGGTTTCACAAAAATTATTCCTCAAATTGTGGTCAAGATACAAAGTTACCACCTTGTTTATCACACATAACATTCAGGAGGCGGTAAATTTAGGACAGCATATTCTGATAATGAGTAAGTTGTCGGGTAAGATTGTAGAAAATATAACGAATGATAAAGAACTGGCGAAAGAAACACGTTTTCAGTTTATCAATCAAGTTACAGAATCGTTTGAAAAATTAATCTGAACGACTTTGGAAAAAAAACGTAAAAAAATAATCAGCTACATCGGGTTCCTTGTTTTAGGTTTTGTCTTATTCAATCTGGTTTGGTGGATTTGTGCCGAAATATTCCAGATGAAAGCATTGCCAAAACCTCCGGATGTGTATGCGGCATACGCTGATGCTCTGGATAATGGAATAGGAGAGCACGCATTAGCCAGTTTAAGGCGTATATGTCTGGGTATTTTGATTTCGTTGGCAATAGCCTTGGTTTTAGGGTTGGTAATGGGGCGTAACAAGGTGGTAAATAAAATATTAAGTCCTTTAATCTATTTCACATACCCTGTTCCAAAATTGGCATTGTTGCCTATCGTAATGGTAATTTTTGGAATCGGGGAAACTTCTAAGATTCTGATAATAGTCCTGATAATAGTATTCCAATTGACAATCTCGATACGTGATGCCGTGCGGAATATCCCGAAAGAAGATTATGATGTGCTGATCTCGATCAAAGCAAGTAGATGGCAGCAGATGAGGCATATAACAATGCCTGCTATTCTGCCGGAAGTTTTTTCTTCTTTGCGAGTATCGTCGGGAATAGCAATTTCTGCACTGTTTTTTACCGAAATTTTTGGCACTGACAAAGGCTTAGGTTTTTATATCAACGATTCGTGGAATAGGATAGATTATATCCAGATGTATTTCGGGATATTCATGCTGTCGATGGTGGGGTTGCTTATTTTTTTGCTGCTCGATTTGTTGGATACTTGGATATGTAGATGGAAAAAACTATAGATAAACAAATAATATTTCAAAACATGAAAAAGTTGTCAATCCTGATAGGATTAATCTGTGCGATGAGTTTTAGCATTACGGCTCAAAATTCAAATGATGAACTCTTGAAGAAACTGGTAGAGAAAAATGTGCTCACACAGGTAGAAGCAGATGAGTTGAAAGAAAAGACAGGGTCGGAGACAAATATCTCAAAATCAGAAAAAATCAGAGAGGCATTTAATACGCCTTACATGAAGTTTGGAGGATATGGGTTGTTGATGTATCGGTACGATGACCGGGCAGAAACAAAGCATAAAGCAGACCCTCGTGCCATATTCATATCGATGACAGGTAAGTTTAATAATTTCAGGTACTTTATTTTGTCTGAGTTTGTAGATCCGATGTTGTACGAATTTTATGGAGAATGGGCGCCTTCGGATGCGTTCAAACTGAAGGGCGGTATGATGAAAGTGCCATATTCTTTAGAAAACCAGATGTCGCTGACAGAGATAGAAACAATATTTAATACCCGTTCAGTTTCAAATCTGATAGGCATGGGGGGCGATGTGATGCAATTGCAAAACGGGAAAAATAATACAGGCCGAGATATTGGTATTCAGGTACATGGAAATTTGTTTCCGAAATCAGGACATGAGCTGATTCAATATTCAGCCGGAATATTTCAAGGTACGGGTATAAAATTGGAAGAACGTAACGATACCAAAGACTTTTCGGGAGCTTTGTATCTGAAACCAATGAAAGAATTTAGGATCGGAAGCAGTGTCTATTTTGGTCAGACTAATTATGTGAAAGCAGGAGAAGTTTTGGAAAAAAAGCATGTGCGGAATCGCTGGCTTATAAGTTCCGATTATCAAACAGACAAGTTTTATGCTCGTGCCGAATATATAAAAGCAAATGACGGAGGAATCAGAAAAGAAGCCATCTACGGAACAGCCTTATACTATTTGATGCCAAATAAGTTGAACATTGTGGGAAAAGTAGATTTTCAGAATGGAAATAGAGATATAAATGCAGAGGTGGTAGATTATACAGCGGCAGTTAATTATTATTTCTATCCGGGTTGTAGGTTTCAGTTAAATTACACGTATTCAGACTATAATGATAAGTGGGGAGCAAGAAATAGTAATGCAATAGCTGCCCAGATGCAAATAGTTTTTTAAATATTTTGATAGGAAAAGAATGGAAATTGCACATTTTTCGTACTTTTGTGCCAAAATATTAGGTAATACAAATTATTAATTAAAAATAAAGACCATGAGTCATAATTTATTAAAAGGAAAAAGAGGTATCATTTTCGGAGCATTGAACTCAAGCTCTATTGCATGGAAAGTTGCGGAAAAAGCTGTGGAACAAGGTGCTAAAATCACACTTTCGAACACGGCAATGGCATTGAGAATGGGAGAAATCAACGGTTTGTCGGAAAAATTGAATGCTCCTATCATTGCCGCTGATGCAACAAACGTGGAAGAATTGACACAAGTATTTGAAAAATCACAAGAGTTGCTTGGAGGAAAAATTGATTTTGTTCTTCACTCGATCGGTATGTCGCCAAATGTTCGTAAAGGTCGTGATTATGACGATCTTGACTACGGATTCTATGACAAAACATTGAATATCTCTGCTATTTCTTTCCACAAAATGATGCAGGTTGCGAAAAAAATGGATGCTATCGCAGAAGGCGGTTCAATCTTGGCACTTACTCACATAGCAGCACAACGCACATTCACCGGATATAACGATATGGCTGATGCGAAGGCATTGCTGGAGTCTATCGGTCGTAGCTTTGGTTATGTATATAGTCGCGACAAGAAAGTACGTGTGAATACAATTTCTCAATCGCCAACGTTGACCACTGCCGGACAAGGTATTGGCGGAATGGATGCGTTCTTCGATTTTGCAGAGAAAATGTCTCCACTCGGAAATGCTAGTGCAGAGTCTTGCGCAGACTATTGTATCGTAATGTTCTCCGACCTCACTCGCATGGTTACTATGCAAAACCTTTTCCACGATGGCGGTTTCTCAAATATGGGATTAACTAAAGCTGTGGTTGAGGATTATATCGAGAAGAATAAATAAGAGTAGTTTTTTAGAAATAAATATCACCCCATGAGTTTTTGATTCATGGGGTGATTTGTGTTTATTGTACTCCTGCTCCTCTTTTCCACCAATCCAGTTTTTCTCTGGTGAAATCAAAGGTATATTTTCGATATCCCTTACTGATAATTGAATTTATATTTCTGTCGTAGGATAAAATCGGGTTCGACGAAACATTTTCATTAATGCTAGATTCTGTGGGACGCATACGTACACCTTCTGCCTCTATAAACATTCTCAGCAGATTTCCCGGTTCACAAAGTTCGTTAGGTAAAACAACATCATTTTTAAGCGAAAAACTCATTTCTATTTCGGCTTTATATGGAGCTACGGCAATAAACGACTTTTCCCAAGGAAGTGTAATACCCTCTTCCGTAACTATTTTTCCACTAGCATCTTTGTATTTCACATTTACATTGAAATGATCTGTAAATTCAACAACAATGCCATCCGGACGACTAACGATGTGATTCGGTTTTGCGATCAGATAAGAAATTTTACCTTTGAGTTTATCATCCTCACAACTAGTTAAAAATAACAGGCTAAAAACAAGTAGAGTTTTTGTAAAAAAATAAAATGTCTTTTTCATAAAATGAAATGTTAATTGATTAATAATTATATAAATTCTTTAGGTTTTATTGTTATTCGGTAATCGTAAAGTCCATAACATCATTGCTTGCCATCATAACAGTGCAATCAATATTTTTTCCTACCAAGTCTTCGTATAGAACCTCCTTGTCGAAAAGTTGTACAACTGCTCCACACTCAAGATATAAAGAGGCAAAATCTTTTCTTTCAGCATTTTGAAATCCGGTATAAATAACTGATTTTCCAATTTTAGAATTATATGTGCGGAATTCGCCCTTATATTTGCTTTCTCGGTTTTTAGCTTTTTTCAGATTTTTCAAATATTCCACGGCTTCGTCGTATTTTTCTATTTCAAAAAAATAAAAGTTTTTCGATGTTGCATTGCCATTTTCATCTTTGTCTATCAGTGCAGTTATTATATAAGAAGATCCTGCGTATTGTTCAATAGAAATACCACCCGAAAAGATAGACATATCATTCGTGTAGATTAATCCTACAGGCTGTCCATCCAGAAGAACGTTCAGGCCTCGATAAGGTCTGCCATTATAAGTAAACCCATTAACTTTAAACTGTCTGGAAACACCTTCCAATTCTCCGTAAAATGATGTTTGATTATCCCCATACGGCACAAAATAAGGTTTATATTCTCCTTTTGCGTAATCCGGGACATCTTTAACGCCATCGCTGCAACTGCTAAAACAAACAACAATTAAGAGTAATGCTGCGATTTGTAAAGATTTAGTAAAAAGAAACTTTGTCATAGAAAAAAGTTTTGTTGCCTCAAGTCCCGATATGGCAGTTATAAAAATGACGAAAGCGTGGGACTTTAACCTTATCTGCACCTGAGGTCTTAGGATACCTTTGCAACAAACAAGTAAGCCCACGCCGACTTAAGCCAACGTGAGCGTCGACTACTTACTCTTGTTGCATTTTGAAATTTCCTAAGTTTCAGGGTGCAAGAATAAAAGCTAACGCTTTTCTTTTAATATGTTAAATTAAATTCTTTCTATTCCTATACGATTTGTTTTAAGAGTTTATACTGCAAATATATGGATATTCTTCTATTAAAAGAACTAAACTAAAGTTATAATGATATCGGTGTATTTCCATACTCGGAAAAAATCTTTTACTTTGCGCTTGTTGATAAGTTACAAAACTACTAATAAAAGACATACGTTTGAGTTATGAGCATGATCGCAAATTTTTTAAGAGTTAGTCAGGAAGAACTAGACTCTTATTTGAAAGATAGTTCGCTGCTGGAAGACAGAATATATGACGACGAGCGGGAAGATGAAGACCCTTATTTGTTGGATATTGATAAGGCTTGGGATGGTATTCTTTACTTGCTGACAGGCAAAGGGGTAGAGGAAATTGATTTCTCTAATTCGGCGGGATTGCATTGCGCTATTTTTAGCGGACAGATGATAGACCCGGAGCAGGATCTGGGTTACGGACCTGCACATTATCTTACACCAAATCAGGTGAAAAGCATAAGTAATGCTTTGCTGAAAAAGGATAAGGACGATTTGTATAAAGTCTTTAATCCGGAAGATATGACCGATAAAGAAATTTATCCTGAAATATGGGAAGACGAAGGAGATGAAGCGTTCGACTACTTATATACGTATTTTCAGCAATTGCAGCAGTTCTATGATCAGGCGGCAAGCGAAGATCAGGCTGTGATTTCTATTTTGAACTGATAACAGGAGAGTCCTGACCATTTTGGCAGGACTCTATCTTTTTTCATTCTATTGGAATGTATATCTCTGTTTTCAGCTTTTCGGGGGCAGTGTTGTCCGGATTGTTCACATATTTTTCGAAACAAGCCGTGTCTCGTAGCCTTTCGCCACTTTCGGGTAGCCATTTTTCGTAAATTGTGTCATAAACACTGCTTAAATGATCGTATGAACCCTGATACAAAAACACAGCGTACTTACCTCCCTCAATTTCTTTCACGCCAATCTCGCCTTTAGGTTCAACAGGTTTCTGCACAACCAAACAAATATCCGTGCGAAGTTTGTCCGACTCGGTGATTTTAGGGTCGTTGTGATAGATGCAGATATGCTCTATACCAGCCGAAAATAGTTTGTTATCCTTCACATATTGCCACAATCGGCTCCAAGTGCCGCCGAAATCCAGGCTGCTGTATTCTCCAATCAAAGAAATATAAATCGCTTTTTTAGGGTTGAGTTCTACAATTTTTGGCTTTTTGATGTTTAGTTCTTCATTCAATCTTATTGGCTTCATAATTACAAATTTTTTATTGTTTCTAATTTCCGTAGGCGAGACACCATAAAACAATTTGAATACCTTAGACAACGACGATGGCATATCATACCCAATTTTGTAAGCGATATCTTGTATAGGCATATCGGTGTAGCGAAGCAGTCGGGCTGCAGTCTCGACTCTTGTCCGCATGATAAATGCGCCTAGCGATTCGCCAAGAAATGCTTTCATAATCCGGTGAAAATGCCATTGAGACAGGTTCGACTTTTCGGCAAGACTTCCTAAGTCAAGTTCTTCGTCAAGATGTGAGTTTATATACTCAACAATCATGTTTACCCTCTTCTGATATTCTTCCCGTGTCGAAATCTTTTGTTCCATTTTGTTTTATTTTTTTATCTCAATACAAAAATATATACCTCCGAATTGAATGACTTTTCCGATCTTGCTAAGATGAATGAAAATAAATAAATCCTTGAAAAAGAGTTTCTCAAGGATTTATTTTATTGTTGTCAGAAGCAATTACTTTTTGTTTTTCAGAGCCTCAAAAATTAGTTTCTCAAGTTCTTCCGCCAATTCGGGATTGTCTTTTATGGTTTCTTTTGCCGCTTCACGTCCTTGTCCCAGTTTGGTGTCGTTGTAGCTGTACCATGAACCACTTTTCTTGATGACACCTAACTCTGCCCCAAGGTCAATGATCTCGCCCGAAAGAGAAATACCTTCGCCATACATAATATCGAACTCAGCCTTGCGGAAAGGAGGCGCTACTTTGTTCTTCACCACTTTCACACGGGTAGAACTTCCTGCAACATCTTCCCCGTCTTTTATTTGACCTATGCGGCGAATGTCAAGTCGAACCGAAGCGTAAAATTTCAAAGCATTACCTCCTGTGGTTGTTTCAGGATTGCCAAACATTACGCCAATCTTGTCGCGAAGCTGGTTGATAAAGATACAAGTCGTATTTGTTTTGTTTATGGCAGCGGTAAGTTTTCTCAATGCCTGCGACATCAAACGGGCTTGTAATCCCATTTTTGAGTCGCCCATGTCGCCTTCAAGCTCTGCTTTCGGAGTAAGTGCGGCAACAGAGTCAATCACCACAATATCAATGGCCGACGAGCGAATCAGTTGCTCTGCAATTTCCAGAGCCTGTTCTCCACTGTCAGGTTGAGATATATATAAATTGTCAATGTCTACTCCTAGTTTCTCGGCATAAAAACGGTCGAAAGCATGTTCTGCATCGACAAATGCAGCAATACCTCCTGCCTTTTGTGCTTCGGCTATGGCATGTATTGCCAATGTTGTTTTACCGGACGATTCAGGTCCATAAATTTCAATAACCCGTCCTCTGGGATAACCGCCAACACCAAGTGCAGCATTCAATCCTATCGACCCGGAAGGGATTACGGGAACTTCCTCTATTTTTTCGTCTCCCATCTTCATGATGGAGCCTTTTCCATAACTTTTTTCAATTTTATCCATTGCCGCCTGCAATGCCTTTAGCTTCTCATTTGTTGGAGCCGGATTTTTTTCTTCTGCCATTTTTTATTTGTGTTGTTTACTTTTATTCTTTTCAGCAAGCAAATCTAATATCTGATCTGCGTGGTCTTTTGTTTTTATTTCTTTCGGGCCTATGATATCGGTGATGATTCCGTTCTCATCTATCAAAAAAGTTGTGCGTAATGTGCCCATGTATTTTTTGCCAGCCAGAGTTTTTTCGGCCCATAACCCGAATTCCTGGACAAGTCTTTTGTCCGTGTCTGCAATCAGGGGAAAGGGCAACTCTTGTTTTTCGATGAACTTTTTGTGAGACTTTTCGTCGTCGATACTGACACCCAATATGTCGTAGCCTTCTTTCTTCAGATAGTAAAAATTGTCCCGAAAACTGCATGCCTCGGCCGTACATCCGGGAGTACTGTCTTTTGGATAGAAATACAATACAAACTTTGTGCCCGCATAGTCGCTGGCTTTCACTGTTATTCCGTCTTGATTTACACCTAAAATTTCAGGTATCTTATCTCCTATATTCCGTGCCATATCCTGTATTTTTAAGTAATAAATAGAATTTTCTTACAATCAAAGATAAGTCATTATTCCATTATCTGAAAATATATTTTACACACTGTTTATAGTTTATAAAACATATTAAAGCAAAATCAGTTAGTAATGCCAATCAGTAGTTGACTTTATTATAACAAAAATGTTCTTTTTTATTCTATGTAATATCCTGCGCGCAATCAGATAGATTGCTTGCATTCCTTTTGACCAAATCCTCAAAAGGAATCAAAAAGGCTTTTTGTGACTCAGGCTTCTTGCCGACCCACAAACAGCTTATAAGCGGAACAAAAAATAACTCGCACCAAAAGTCTGTCAAAATCAGAGTGGTCTGGTAATGCTCAAACAGCTTTTTGTTCTGGTCGCTTATCTGCGCTGTGTGGGTACCCCGTCAATCAGCCAAATGTCACGTTTACACCCGTTAGGCAGAACGGCATTTGCTTCGCAGGCGGGGACACGTTAAGCGAAACAAGGCGTAAAATTGAAAGCTGTTTGAGCGAAGCGAGTTCTTTCAATTTAGCCAGTGAGCTTGTAACGGGTCGCCGAGAAGCTAAGCCTTGACTTTTTGGTTCGTTTTGTGTCAAGACAAAATGAACATTTCAAGTAGCGAGAGCAGAGCCAAGTTTACTTAGGCTATGCCGAGTCACGAGAAATGACTAATGCAATTGAACACTTTTCAATTACTGATTCATATTAGTAACAAACCACTTATCATTTAGTGGAGGTACATAAGATTTCATTTGCTTGATCAGGTTGTCCGGATTTTCGTTTACGAGTAATAAATCCCGATATTCACCCTTTACAAAATTCTGAACGACCATTTCGTCTACAAATTTCAATAAAGTATTGTAAAACCCGTTGGTGTTGAGTATTCCTGTCGGTTTATTGTGCAAGGACAATTGCGCCCAAGTCAATATCTCGAACAATTCGTCCAATGTGCCGAATCCACCCGGTAGGGCTATGATTCCATCGCAAAGTTCTTCCATTTTCGCTTTGCGCTGGTGCATTGTGTCAACGATTATCATTTCGGAAAGTCCGGTGTGAGCCAATTCCTTCTTTTGAAGGAATGACGGGATGATTCCTATTACATTGCCTCCCCATTCCAGCACTCCATCGGCTACAGCCCCCATCAAACCAACATAGGCACCGCCATAAACCAGTTCGATGGAATTTTGTGCTAATATTTGTCCGAGTTTATAAGCCTGAGCTTTGTATTCCGGATCTGCCCCGTTGTTAGAACCGCAGAAAACGGTTATTCTTTTCATCATATATTTCTTTTTTTCTTTGTCATCCGATTATAAATTACCATAAACCATAGAGGCAAAATTATTCCTTTGCATACCGTGGAAATAGCTATCGCCCACCAAACTCCTATGATTCCGAACCGAGATGCGAGGTAATATGCCAGAGGTATCCTTAACGCGTTGAATATTATACTGATTATAGCGGGTTCTATGGTTCTGCCTACCCCGTTGAACATTCCTTGTGTTGTCAACTCCAGCATCATGAAAATCTGGACTAACCCCATTACAAACAGGTATTGTGCCCCCGATTTCATGGCTTCCTGATCGGGAATTATCAGTCCGAATATTTGATGCCCGAACAGAACGAACATTATACTGACAAAAACTCCCAGCATCAACATTATTCTTATGGCATAAAGGTATGCCTTTTTGCCTCGTTCCGGCTTGTTTGCGGCATAGTTTTGTGCCATATAGGCACTGAGCGCAGTAGAGAAACCTTGCGATGTGTTCCACGTTACGCCTTCTATTTGTCCGCCGGTTGTTTGGGTGAGCATGCCTATATGACCTCCGTAGATGGATGCAACTCTGGCCAGATTCATATTGATGAAGGCATGGATCGAGTTCATAACGGAAACAGGAGTGCCCAGGAAAAATATGCGTTTAAGGTATTTGGTATCCGGTCTTATGAAGAAGGGGAATTTGCCTAATATATTCCTGTTTGTTTTGAGCAGAAAGGTAAACATCGCAAACACGCATAGTTGCGATATAACAGAGCCGATTGCAGCGCCATAAAATCCAAACCCCATCACAAACATTAATATCGGATCGAGAATCATGTTTAAAATCAGTCCTGTTATGTTTATTTTAAACGGAATAGAACTTCTGCCCGCACCATTGTATATTCCGGCGAATGTGTATGATAGAAATTGGAAAGGAAGGCAAATAGCCAATATTCGCAGGAAAACAAATGCCTCGTGTGTTATGTCTTTTGGCAATTTGAAAAATGATAATATTTCTCCTCCGCAGAAGAAAAGGATGAGAGTCCATGTTGTTCCAATCAAGGCGGCGATAGTTGTGGCGTGGGAGGCAAACTTTCTTGCCCTGTCCAGCCTTTTGCCTCCGATCGATTGTCCTACCGATACCTCTGCCCCGATCATGGTTAGGATGGTTAGGGTAGAGGATAGCCAAAGCAACATCCCGATGGCGCCGATAGCGGCTTCACTTCTGGCACCCAATCGTCCTACCCACATCATAGCCATGAGTGTGTATGCCATCTGCACAAAACTTGTGCCCATGAGAGGGAGGGCAAGTTTTATCAGTCCTGATAAAATTTTTCCTTCTGTTAGATTTTGTACTCTGGCTGCCATTGCTTTATTGTCCGGTGAAAATGTGTTCAGATAAGAAAGAAGCGACTACATCATGTAATCGCTTCTTCATTGCAGAGCGGAAGACGGGGCTCAAACCCGCGACCCTCAGCTTGGAAGGCTGATGCTCTATCAACTGAGCTACTTCCGCAATAGTTTTATCATTTTGGGTGGGCAGTGAAGGATTCGAACCTCCGAAGACGTAAGTCAGCTGAGTTACAGTCAGCCCCAGTTGGCCACTTTGGTAACTGCCCATGCTCTTTACAAAAGCGATGCAAAGATAGTAATATTATTTATTCCGCAAAGAAAAATCTATCATTTTTAATGCAGTAATTGCAGCTTCGTCTCCTTTGTTGCCATGTTTGCCTCCGGCACGATCAAGCGATTGTTGCATGTTGTCGGTGGTTAACAGTCCGAAAATGAACGGAATAAACCCGTCTACGTTCAGCTGCGTAATGCCTTGTGTGACTCCGCCACAAACATAGTCGAAATGAGGAGTATCTCCCCTCACCACACAGCCTAATACTATAATTGCATCCAAATCTTCGTAAGTGTCGGCTAGTTGTTTCGCTCCAAAAACCAATTCGAAACTACCCGGAACAAATTCTACCATTATATTTTCTTCTTTCACACCATGTTTCAGAAGAGTCTTGTATGCCCCGTCGAGCAGGGCATTTGTAATCTCACCGTTCCATTCCGAAACAACAATACCTATGTTCATTTCGGAACCATCGGGTACCGTTTCAGGATCGTATCCTGAAAGATTATGATATGCTGTTGCCATTTTTTTCTTATTGGTTTGGTTCGTTGATGCTAGTCTCTATTGTTTCAATTTTTTTCGTGATCAGATCAAGTTCATCCTTAAGGTGTTCAATCTTGTTGTTCATATCCTTAAGCAACCCTCCGCTGTTTTTAGAGACAGACAAGAACCCGATGTTATTCTCGTAAGTTTGCAGTTCCGATTTTATCTTGTTGAACTGATAAATCAGTTTCTCTCTTTCTTTATATAATTTATTTTGAGACTTGTCGGAACCGGCAATGTCGTCAATGTTCGATTTGAAGTTCTGCAACTTACGTTCCGATCTGTCAATCTTCAGTTTGTCAAACTGTTCATCCAGAGCGGTTTGGTATTCCTTGTAGATTTTGTCTTTTTCTTTGAAAGGCACAAACCCTATCTGACGCCATTCTTCAATAGCGGCATACAGATCGTCGGAGGCTTGTTTTGCATCGGAAGTTACATCAATAGCCTTGATTTTTTCGATCAATTCTTTTTTCTTCGCCAGATTGTTCACTTCGTTTTCTTTCTGCGAAGAGTTGGCTGCTTTCTTTTGTTCGAAGAAATAGTCGCAAGCTGCAACAAATTCTTTCCATATCGCATCCGAGAATTTACGGGGAACGGCTCCGATAGTCTTCCATTCTCTTTGGATGGCTATCATTTCGTCGGTTGTTTTACCCCAGTCTGTGCTGTCTTTGAGGGATATTGCTTTCTCCAAAAGAGCTTTTTTCTTTTCCAGATTGGCTTCCATGCCATCTTTTAGTGATTTGAAAAACTCAGCCTTTTTCTCAAAGAATTTATCGCATAATGCCCTGTATTCCTCAAAAATTTGAGTGTTCACTTTTCTGGGAACAAAGCCGATTGTTTTCCATTTGGCTTGAAGCGCTATTATTTCTTTGCTTTTTTCGTCCCATTCTTTGAACGAGGTAAGCAGCGAATAATCAATCGCTTTCAGTGTTTCGCAAATGGCGGTCTTTTCTGCCAGATTTGTATCTTCCTGCTCTTTCAGTGTTTCGAAATGAGCCTGGTATCTCTTGTTTATTTCGGTTGATGCTGTCTTGAATCTTTCCCAAACTTCTTCACGGTGTTCTCTGTCCACAGGACCAATTTCCCTCCATTGCTGGTGGAAATTCTGCAACTGATAGAATGCCGAAACTACGTCCGATTCTTCCAGAAGTTTTTCTACCGACTCGCATATCTGGGTTTTAAGTTCCATGTTCTTCTTGAAATCGTAATCCCTGAATTCGTTGTTTATTTTTACTAAATCGTAAAACTTCTCGGAATATATTTGGTACGATTTCCACAAGTTGTTTGCCTCACTAGCAGGTACTAGCTTGATTTCGTTCCATTTTTGTTGCAAATCCTTGAATTCTTTGAACAACTTGTTGAAGTCGTCCGAACTTTCGGTCAATGCTTTGATGGAATCGATAATCTGGAGTTTTTTAGCCAGATTGTCTGCTTTTATTTTTTCTTCCGCTTCAAGAGCTTTGGCTCTTTTGTCTTTTATTTTGTTCAATAAATCCTTGAAATGTTCTTCTTGAGGATCTTGTTCTGCAACATAATCTTCTACGTTTCCGCCATCAGCAACAAATTGCTCTTTTCTGGCGTTGTTTTCAGCCGATTTCAGTTTATAGAAAGCCTGTTTCAGCGCATCAACGTCTGCCCTCTGCGGAACATCGTTTTGCTCAACCAGTTTTTCCATAGCTTCAACAATGCCATCTTTTGTTTCGGGCAATGTAATTGTAGCTTCCGCCTCCTTTTCGGGTTGATTTTCTTCCGTTTTTTCTTCGGGAGTTTCCTCTGCAAGTTCAGAGGTAGGAGTAATTTGCTGATTTACCGTAGCATTTTCCGGTTGCACAATTTCTTTTGCTACTTCATTGTTCTGTTCAGAATTATTAGAAGTATTCATTTCCTCATTGTTCAACTCAGGCACAAGATTCTCATTCATATTTTTCAAAAATTATATTAAATATCGGGTTTCATAAAATCAGAACCACAAAATAATGAATTTTTTTTCTGATTATCCTAATACTTAACTCTTTTTATTTGTATAATTGTTAACTTTATTGTTGTCTGATCGAATTATTTTGCAATAAAATCTTAAAAAATCGACAATAAGGCTTATTTTTGTATTGATTTTGTGATTAAACTGATAAATAGCAATTTATTATGAATGATATAAGGATAAGATACGCAAGTGGAGCGATGGTTCGTTACTTTGTGGTGGGAACTGCTGTGTTTTATGGGATAATAGGTTTCTATGTAAGTATAAAAGAGGCTCTTGCAAGTCAATACGGGATGCAATTTTATTGCGGATTGGTGATGATTGTATTGGCGATAATACTCATACTTTCGTTCACTATATGGCATTCGAAACCGATACTGGTTATCGACTCGACAACAATATCCGCTAATTTTGCCGATCAGAAGCACGTTCCCGTGATAATGTGGGATGAAGTGAAAGAGTTGGGAATCGGTATTAGTAATATTAAAGTCAGTGCCGAAAAGAAAGTATATGATATAGATCTGTCTACACTTAAATATGTTGATTTGAAGAATGTTAAGGCTAGATTGGTTGAACTGTGCGAATCGAAAAACATACCATATCATAATATCTGACCGGATGCTTTGGCGGATATCTTTAGCCGGTATGTTCTAAAACAATGCTTTTCTGATTGTTTTGGTGTTGTAAGTTTACCTTTTTTGTTTATTTTTGTGCCGAAGAACACTTTTTATTGTCAAAACTATTTATACTCTTGATTTCTAAAAACAAAATTATATAAAAAATGGCCAATAAGACATCTTATTCTTTTCAAAAAGAATTATTAGAGAGACTAAAAACTCAATTGGAGCAATATAAAGAGGATTTGTCGAACGCAACAATGAATTATAGGATTGGTATTCAAAATCTTCACGACAAAGATGGATTAATGGATGAAACTTATGAAGAATACTATTTCAACTTCATGGGGCCTACTATCGAAACTATAGATTCGCTCATTGAACGCCTTCAGCGCGAAGATATCGCATTTGTAGATAAGGAAATAGACTTTTTGTCCAGTCGTTAATCGGGTTAGAGCTGAATTATGGTAAACGAGGATATTAGAGATATTGTCGAGCGTCTGAAGTCTGCAAACCTCATGCTTTCCGAACTAGATATTTATTCATTGTTACGGTCATTGACAGACTCAATAAATCAATGTTTGGATGATGGAGCAGAGGTGGAGATAGACGACTTCGGGTCTTTTCAGAGAAGAAAAGGCAAGGATGCGTCATACACAAGTTTTAAACCGGTTGTGAGATTGGGTGAGCGCATAAATCGAGGGAAATGAGCAAAAAAGTAAATTTAACAGAGTTGGCTTCGATTATTTCTGGGCAAACAGGAATAAACCAATCGAAAGTGGAGGAGTTTATAAAAATAGCCTTCCAGAGTATCGAGTCTGCTTTGTTAGCATCTTCAACGGTTAGGATAGACAATTTAGGTACTTTTAAAATATTTAAAGGAGGATTAAATACACCTAAAAAAATACTTTTTTTACCAGATAATAACCCACAGGCATATATATTTAAACTACCTTTGGGCGAATCGGAAAAGATTTCGGTGGTTGATGCATCTGTTGCGGATGCTTTGAACGATGATTCGGGCAATAATGAAAGCCCAGAAATAGAATCCAAATCCGAATCGGAAACCGAAAAAACGGAGGTTACCTCTGAAAAAGAAAAGGCTGAAACAGTCTATGATCCAAATTTGGAGAAGCGAAAAGCACGTTTGAAGAGGGTTTCGGTATTGACTGTTGTTGTGGCTTTGTTGTTGGCTGTGTATTTTTTGTTTTTCTCAGGTAGTGACAATGCCGCAGATAAGGTTAGTAACTCATATTTTGAGGAGGTTGTAAATAACGATACAGTCAATTTTTTAGGAGTTGTGCAAACTTTATCTGACGGAAATTTACTGCGCATTTCGCATCAGTATTATGGACACGAGGGTTATTGGGTGTATATATACGAAAAAAACAGAGACATAGTAAACGATCCGCCGTATGTGGCAAAGGATGCAACTATAAAAATACCAAAGATGGATCAAAGCCTTATTGACCCGCAAAATGAGCAAAGTCTTCAATTGGCGGAAGAAATGGCTCTTAAAATAATTTCACCTAAATCTGATCAGAATTCACAAAAATAACTTTATGACACAATTTATTTTCTGATAACGATTAAATTAATGAGTAAATCAAGACACCTTGGGCAGGAAGAAAGGACCAAGAAGAAAAAAAAGAAAGGACCAATAAAGCTGATTCTGGGAATTCTGGGATTAGCTGTATTTGTTGTTTTTGTTAAAGTATCTTACGACTTTGTAGTACGTTCCGGAGGAGATTCAGGGATGTATGTAGATTCCGACGAAGGAGATTCGAGTTTCACTATGTTGGAAAACAGTGATACCTTGAAGTTGAAAGCCATTGTTTTGATCAATAAAAATGTGACAATCAATGAGATTGCAAAGCATTTTTATGGAGATGATATTTATTGGCCATTTATATTGCAGGCGAATGATTTAGATAAAATAAGCGACCTGTTGAATATAAATCCTGAGATAATTGTAAATATTCCACGGATAGATTCGTTTCTGTTGCTGGATGACAAAGGGGTGGCAGAGGCCAACAGGTTGAGAAATATATACCTGACACAGATAGCCGAAAAGAACAAGTATGTGCCGCCTGTTTTGGATATGGGTAGGAAAGAAGATTTGGATAAATGGAAATAAAATATAGCGAAGGAGTGGGTTACCACTCCTTTTTAGTTTCCAGATCGGTGTAGGATATTTTTGACTGTTCTCCTGTCGTCATGTTTTTTATAGTCAGTTCGTTGCTTGCAATCTCTTCCTCGCCGGCAATGATAACATGACTAATATTCCTTGAGTCGGCATACGACATTTGTTTCTTCAGTTTCGAAGAATCGGGGTAAATCTCCACCCTAACGCCATTCTTGCGAAGTTTAGATACGAGAGGCAAGATGTAGGCTATTTCTTTATCCCCTAAATTAGCAAAAAGTATATCCGTGTTGTCGATAGACTCTTTCGGGTAAAGGTCAAGTTGATTCAGAACGTCAAAAATACGGTCGGCGCCAAAAGAAATGCCCACACCCGAAACGTTGCTGAGCCCGAAAATTCCGGTCAGGTCGTCGTAGCGTCCACCGCCGGTAATGCTTCCTATTTGTACGTCCAAAGCCTTGACTTCAATAATGGCTCCCGTATAGTAATTCAATCCCCGTGCAAGAGTGAGGTCCAGTTCCAGGGTTGAACGTAAATCGAACGATTCGCAAATATTAATTATATAGCTTAACTCCTCAATTCCTTTCAATCCTATTTCCGATTGAGAAAGGATTGATTGTAGTTTTTGCAGTTTTTCATTGTTGCTGCCCGATAGCAATATTATAGGTTCCAGCTGTTTAATCGCAGATTCGGAAATTCCTTTTCCGATAAGTTCTTCATTCACTTTTTCCAAACCTATCTTGTCCAGCTTGTCGATAGCAACTGTTATGTCAACTATTTTGTCGGCCTGCCCCAATATTTCGGCTATACCCGCCAGAATTTTCCTGTTGTTCAGTTTTATCGCTACCCTGATTCCGAATCGGGAAAATACTTCGTCGATGATTTGAATTAACTCGACCTCGTTGAGCAATGAGTCGGAGCCAACAACATCGGCATCGCATTGAAAAAATTCACGATAACGCCCTTTCTGAGGCCTGTCGGCTCTCCAGACCGGTTGAATCTGATATCGCCTGAATGGAAACGTGATTTCGTTTCGGTGCATAACCACATATCTGGCAAAAGGAACTGTGAGGTCATACCTCAATCCCTTTTCAGATGCTTTGAGAGCAAATTTATTTGAGTTTTTCTCCAGCAGCTCTTCTTGCGAAAAGTTGGAGAGAAAATCGCCCGAATTCAGTATCTTAAATAAAAGTTTGTCACCTTCTTCTCCGTATTTACCCATTAGGGTAGACAGGTTTTCCATTGCCGGTGTTTCAATTTGTTGAAAACCATATAGTTTATAAACTTCCCTGATTGTGTTGAATATGTAGTTCCTTTTCGACATTTCTTCCGGAGAGAAGTCTCTGGTTCCTTTGGGGATAGATGGTTTTTGCATATATTTCAGACCTTGTTTTGTTAGATTTTTTAGAAAGTGCAAAGTTAATCGTTATTTTCTTTCTTGAAAAAGTATGAGGAAATGAATTATATTTTTCATAAAATAAAGGATTTAATATAAAAAAAACAGGTTATTGTTTCTTTTGTATTTAGAAAACAACTATTTTTGCGGCTGCTTGGTAAGTGATAACTAGCATTTAGGATGTTTGAATAGCAAATACCTTCTGCTGTTGTGCTTGCAAGAGTAAATGAAAAGGTATGAAACCTTAATGTACTAATAATCATAATATTTTTATAGAATAGAAGATGGCACCATCGAAGAAAAAACAAGAAGCAATTAGAGAAGAACAAGATTGGAATAAGATTGATAACGCTGTTATTAAGTCTGAGAATTTCATCGAAAAATACCAGAAACAAATACTTATCGGAATTGGTGCTGTTGTTTTGGTTGTATGCTTATTTATGGCATATAAATATTTGTACCTACAACCTAAAAATCTGGAAGCTCAGGCAGCGATGTTCAGGGGCGAACAGTATTTTGAGCAAGGTAAGGATTCTCTTGCGCTGTATGGCGATGGCAATGAGTTTGTGGGATTTGAAGAAATCGCAAATACGTATGGTTCCACTACTTCCGGAAAATTGGCAAAGGCTTATGCCGGTATGTGCCATGCGCACATGGGTAACTACGACAGTGCGATAGAGTATCTGGAAAGTTACAGCGGAAGCGACGAGTTGTTCACTTATCAGGCGAAAGTTGTTCTTGGCGATTGCTATGTGAATAAAGGAGAGTTGGAAAAGGCTGTGAAGTTGTTTGAAACAGCTGCGAAAAAAGCAAATAACGATCTTTATAGTCCTATCTATTACAAAAAGGCAGCGTTGACTTATCGCGAGTTGAAAAACTATGATAAAGTGATCGAATTGTTCACTCTTATTCGGAACAACTACATGAACTCAAGAGATGCCTACGATGCAGCAAGATATATTGAAGAGGCTAAAATTCTTAAGCAAGGAGCTTAATTAAAATATAGAGGAATAAAAAAAATAAGGATTCAAATTTTTGAATCCTTATTTTTTTTTGTCTGTTTTTATATCATATGCCATTTTTCTCCATGCTTTTGAATTTCTTTATCTGCCATGTAATCATAACTGCTGTGGTGATTGTAGCTAGAAGATCGGCAAGAGGCATTGATAGCCATACGCCGTTAAGCCCTAAAAATCGGGGCATGATGAATAGTGCCGGAATGAGGAATAATACCTGACGTGTAAGGCTCAGGAATATTGCTTTTGCAGCCATACCTATTGACTGGAAGAAGTTTGAAGTTACAATCTGGAAGCCAACAACAACAAACGAGAGTGTAATGTATCTTAAGGCAGTAGCCGACAGGTTTGTGATTTCCGGATCGGAACTGAAAGCCTGTACAAATACCTTGGGAATGAAAAAGCTGCAAAGGAATCCGATTGTAGTGATGCAAATGCCCACCTTTACCGTGTAGAATAATACGGACTTAACCCTTTCGAAATTCTTTGCACCATAATTATATCCGACTATTGGCTGCATGCCTTGAGTCAGCCCGACAACGATCATAACAACAAGCATGATCAATCGATTGGCATTTGAGTATGCCGCAATGGCATCGTCCCCGGTTGCTCCGGCTGTTCCTGCATACTGGCGAAGTTGGTAATTTATAAATACAACAACAATCGATGCCGCAATTTGCATAAAGAAAGGAGAAAGTCCGATGGTTACGATCGATTTCACAATATCGCCACGAAGTTTCATGTTTTCTTTTCTAAGCCTGATGAAGCTGTTTTTGTTTACGAAATGATGCATCACAAACAAAAAGCTGATAACCATCGACAAGAAAGTGGCGGTTGCAGCACCCTTCATTCCCATGTCGAAAACAAGGATGAAGATAGGTGCTAATATAATGTTGGCAACAACACTGATGAGCATTGTTATCATGGCTTTCATAGGATAGCCGGATGCACGCATCATATTGTTGAAATTGAAGCACAATGATAAGAATAAGTTTCCGGGCAGAAATATTACAAGGAAATCTCTTGCGTAAGGATATGTGACTTCGCTGGCTCCGGCAAGCATTAATACAGGTTTCAGGAATATCAGAAGTAGTCCGATTACTATCCCACTGAGGATTAACGTCAGCAAGAAAGAAGTCCCTGCAATTTTTTCCGCCCGGTCACGGTCTTTCAAACCCAAGCTGATTGATATACGGCTAGCCGATCCTGCGCCCACAAGCATCCCGACTGCAGCAGTAAGGTTCATAATGGGGAGTATGACGCCAAGTCCGCTCAATGCCTCTTTGCCCACCCAATGCCCGATAAAAACACCGTCGATGATGTTGTATAAAGTATTAACAATTGTGCCAATGATTGCAGGTAGTGCATACTGCCACAATAATGTGCTGATTTTCTTATTAGCTAAGTCGTCTATATTTGCTGCCTTTGCCATAATAGCATTTCTAAGTTTAAGTAGTTGAGGGCTTTCGGAATAACCTTAAATTCTTGAACGTGCGAATGATTGCCCCATGTCATTCAAAATCACTGTTTTTTTGTGGTGCAAAGGTACAAGATAATCCATTTAGAAAGAAGTTTGACGGAAAATTCTTTAAGTGATTTAACAAAAAGAATAAGGAGGTGAAGATGTGCCACAACTCGTCTCATCTTGTTTGCTGTAAGGCGTCATTTCTAAAGCCGTGCGATAAATTTTGAAGAAAATTTCGATAAAGAGAATAAATTTAACCCGTTAAATGTTTGTGATATATAAAAAAATAATTTACTTTTGCAGTCCGTTTTGGATAACAACCAGAAAATAAACAATAAAAATATAGAGGATAATGTCTAAGATTTGTCAAATAACAGGTAAGAAAGCGATGGTTGGAAACAACGTTTCTCACTCGAATAGAAAGACTAAAAGAAAATTTGATGTCAACCTGTTTACAAAAAAATTCTATTGGGTAGAAGAGGATTGCTGGGTTCGTTTAAGCGTTTCAGCGGCCGGACTTCGTACAATTAACAAAATCGGGTTGGATGCAGCAATAAAGAAAGCTGCTGAAAAAGGGTATTTAAACGCTTAAATCGGAGGAGAAACAGAAAATGGCAAAAAAAGCAAAAGGTAACAGAATCCAAGTGATCTTGGAATGTACCGAACACAAAGAAAGTGGTATGCCCGGAACATCGAGATATATCACAACAAAAAACAGAAAAAACACAACAGAAAGACTTGAGTTGAAGAAATACAATCCAATTCTTAAGAAAGTAACTGTTCATAAAGAAATAAAGTAAAAGATATAACTCATGGCAAAGAAAACAGTCGCAGGATATCGTGACCCGGCTTCAAAAGACGGTCGCAACTACACGAAAGTTATCAAAATGGAAAAATCTCCTAAGACAGGTGCTTATACTTTCAAAGAAGAGATGATTCCTAATGATTCGGTGAAGGATTATTTCTCTAAATAATTATAGAGTTAAAAATATTAAAAAAACCTCCTTTCATGCACTTGAGAGGAGGTTTTTTATTATGACAGTATCGGGTTTATATATATATTCGCTTCATTAACAGATAATAACAAGAAAAGGAAGGTTCGGTATGGGATTATTCGATTTTTTCTCAAAGTCAAAAAAAGAAAATCTGGATAAAGGTTTGGAGAAAACCAAGGAAAGTATGTTTTCCAAACTTTCGCGTATGGTGGTTGGGAAATCAAAAGTAGATGATGATTTTCTTGACGAATTGGAAGAAGTGCTTCTGACATCCGACGTTGGGGTTGATACAACCTTGAAGATTATTCAACGGATAGAAAAGCGTGTAGCCAAAGATAAGTACGTGGGCGCAGACGAGTTGAGCGAAATGCTTCGGGAAGAAATTGTAGATCTTCTGACCGAAAACAATTCGGTAGACGAAGACGATTTCTCAGTTCCGGCCGACAAGCATCCGTATGTTATTATGGTTGTGGGCGTTAATGGAGTAGGGAAGACTACTACGATAGGAAAATTGGCAAATCAATTTAAAAAAGCAGGGAAATCTGTATATCTGGGAGCAGCCGATACATTCAGGGCGGCTGCCGTGGAGCAGTTGACAATCTGGGGCGAACGAGTAGGGGTTCCCGTTGTGAAACAAAAGATGGGAGCAGACCCGGCTTCCGTGGCATTCGACACGATTAGTTCGGCAAAAGCGAACGATGCAGATGTTGTTATAATTGATACGGCCGGACGTTTGCACAATAAAGTAGGATTGATGAACGAACTGACGAAAATAAAAAATGTGATGAGTAAGATCGTTCCTGATTCGCCACACGAAGTTCTTCTGGTATTGGATGGTTCAACAGGTCAGAATGCGTTTGAGCAAGCCAAACAATTCACCGCAGCAACAGATGTGAGCGCCCTTGCAATAACCAAACTGGACGGAACAGCCAAAGGGGGTGTTGTGATCGGTATTTCAGATCAATTCAAAATACCTGTCAGATATATAGGCCTGGGAGAAGGTATTGATGATTTGCAGGTGTTTCGCAGAAAAGAATTTGTAGATTCTTTGTTTGGGAAATAAAGTAACAAGCGGTCAATAGTAATAAATTAAAACATTTTCGAGCTATACCTGCTAAGGTTGTTTGTTGATCAAAATAAGCAACATACATCCACGCAAAAGCGAGATGGTAAAGTAGGTTTGCGACCTTAATGAATGAAGAAAAATAGAGTTGATATAATCACCCTGGGGTGTTCAAAAAATTTAGTGGATTCTGAGTTGTTAATGAAGCAACTTCTGGCAAGTGGCTATACGGTTAGTCACGACCCTGAACAAATAGAAGGTGAAATTGTAGTTGTTAACACCTGTGGCTTTATTGCCGATGCCAAGGAAGAATCTATCAATACCATATTGAATTTTGCGCAAGCAAAACAAGATAGGAAAATAAATAAACTCTTTGTTATGGGATGCCTGACAGAGAGGTATATGAAGGAATTGCAGCTCGAAATCCCGGAAGTGGACAAGTTTTACGGTAAATTCAATTGGAAAGAGTTGATGCAGGATTTGGGTAAATCCTATTTGCAGGATTATGCTCTCTGCCGCGAAATTACCACGCCCAATCATTATGCTTATCTGAAAATAGCGGAAGGCTGTAATCGTACGTGTTCGTATTGTTCTATTCCCGTAATGACGGGGAAATATCAATCTCGTTCGATGGAAGAGATTGTAGGCGAAGTGGAAAATCTGGTAGCGGAAGGCGTGAAGGAATTTCAGGTTATAGCTCAAGATCTTACCTATTATGGGCTTGACCGGTATAAAAAAATGATGTTGCCCGAACTTGTTGAGCGAATATCGGATGTTCCGGGCGTGAAGTGGATACGGCTGCATTATGCCTATCCTGCAAAATTTCCGTTCGATTTGCTGCGGGTGATGCGTGAGCGAGACAATGTGTGCAAGTATCTGGATATCGCATTGCAGCATGTTTCGGACAACGTGCTGACTAAAATGAGGCGGAATATATCGAAGCAGGAAACGCTGGATTTGATAGAAACGATACGAAAAGAAGTGCCCGGAATTCACCTGCGTACAACTTTAATGGTCGGACATCCCGGAGAAAGTGAACAAGATTTCAAAGAATTGATTACCTTTGTCAAAGAAACACGTTTCGAACGCATGGGAGCATTCCCATATTCTAACGAAGACGGAACGTATGCTTATAAGCATTATAACGACGAAATTTCAGACGAAGAAAAGCAAAACAGGATGGATGAACTGATGGCAGTGCAAGAAAAATTGTCGTCGGAACTGAATGAATCGAAAATTGGTTGTATATTTGAAGTCATAATAGACCGGGAAGAAACTGAGTATTATGTCGGTAGAACCGAGTTTGACTCGCCCGAGGTTGACCCGGAAGTGTTGGTGAAAAAAGATGATAGAATTCATGTTGGTGAATTTTATAAAGTTAAAATAACTGGTTCACAACCATTTGAGCTATTTGGAGAACTGTACTGTTGATATATTTGTTAAGATTAAGAACAAAAAATCTGTTTATGACAAATAAAGAACTGATAAATGAGCTTGCAAAACGATTGAGCTGGACACAAGGAAAAACTTCAGATGTTCTGGATGCAACTGTATCCATAATAAATCAAAATCTGGCAAATAGTAATTCCATCAATGTTCAGGGTTTTGGGGCATTTGATGTGAAAAAGATGCAGGAACGAGTAACAGTACATCCTGTGTCGAAGCAAAGATTCTTGGTTCCTCCCAAAATTGTACCTGCATTCAGACCAAGTCAGGCGGTGAAAGACAAATTAAAAAATATGTCGGGTGATGAATAACGAGAAACTAACACTTCAGGATATAATAAATTTGCTAGGCAAGAAGATGAAGCTATCGAAAAAAGATTCTGAATCTTTTTGCAGGGAGCTTTTTGCCATTATATACGACCGTGTTCTGGAAAATGAGATTGTAAAAGTAAAGGATCTCGGAACATTCAAGCCTATACTAATAAGCAGCAGGGAGAGCGTTGATGTTAATACCGGACGGAAAATTCAGATTCCGGCTCATTACCGCTTGTCTTTTGTTCCGGACAAAGCATTGAAAGAATTGGTGAATAAGCCATTCGCATCTTTCGAGTCTGTGTTGATAGAAGATGAATCGTCAGACCAGTTGGCGCAAAAACAATCTCAAGAAGAGAAAAAAGAAGACTTTGAAGAAGCGGCGGATTCGGATATTGAAAAAGAAGAAATAGCAGACAATACAGCTTTTGACGAAGAAACTGTTGTTGAAGAAGCAGTAGATACAGAGTCTCCAAAGCCGGTAGCTCCGGTTCAGCAAACACAAAGCGGATATGTGTATTCGTATGTTTATCAGGAGTCGGATACAGCCAATAGTGTTTCGTTGACGGTTCCTGTAATGTCGTATATATCACCTTCCATTTTGTCGTCAACCACAAATACTGCACCTGTGGAAAAAAACGAGGACAAAAAAGAAAAGGAAAGTGTAGATCAGGCACCCCCTGTACAAGTGGATAATGATGAACCTTTGGTAGAAGAAACTGTTGATAATCTGCCAACGGAAAATGTAGAGATAGACGATTCGTCCGAACAGTCTCCTCCTCCAATAGAAGATGATGAGGAATTATTGCTGGAAGAAGAGGACGTAGCGGATGAAGACGAAGACGAAGACGAAGATATTGACTTTTATAATTTGTCAGAAGAGGAAGATATTCCGGAAGAAGAAAACGATGATGTATTGGAGATAGAAGAAGGCATTGGCGAAATGCCTCCACCGCTAGATCAGGCTGAAACCCCTCCGCCATTGTTTGATGACGATATATTGGAAACTCCAAAGTCGTCGGATAGTGATGTCTCTATTGAGAATGCCTTTGTAGTTCCTTCGGATGAAAGTGTAGAAGATATAGGAGAAGAAGAAGGCAATCTATCTAATGATGCACTGCCGGAAGATGAAGAATATCCTGATTATGAGGCATTGTATGAAGACGATTCAAAGATTCGGAGACGAGTGAAAATGTTGCCGTTCATCATTTTAGGAATTATTCTGTTGGGTGTGGCGGGTTATGGTTTTTATCAGTTGTATTTATCCATCAACCAATCAAAAAAAATATTACAATATACGCCGGATGCTGATAATGAAGATGTAAATCAAGCAAATGTGGTTGATTTGAATTCTGCCATGCAGATGACTAGCAGGCAGATAGATTCGTTGACGCAACGGGCGAAGGAAAGAGACGGAGATACTTTAGTTCAATCGGCTAATATAGTTGTTCCCGTTGTGAAAGATACTGTAAAAAGCAACGAAAATACTTTGAAACAAGACGGACAGACGCAATCTACCCAAGCACAGAACGATAGCGTTTCAGCTCAAAAAGACAAGGAGGCTGTAGAGCCGGAAGCTAGGCAGCCAAAAGCATCGAATCTTCAAATACAATTAAATAAGGCTCAGGATGTGCTTGCACTGAAGAAAGATACGCTTGCAACAGGAGTGGCGTCAGGAAAAGGTCAGCAATCGGCAGGTAAAACACCTGATGTAGAAAATCGGACAGAAGCAAAATCCGAAAAATCGGGTAAAGCTCAGACTGTTGCGTTGAAAAAAGGCGAGTCTTTGAGAGATTTGTCAGCCAGATATTATGGGAAGACGGATTTTTGGGTGTATATCTATAAAGAAAACCAAGCTAAAATAAGTAATCCGAATTCTTTGCTTGTCGGAACGATGTTGACCATTCCGGATTTGTCTAAATATGAGAAAAATCCGAACGATTCGAAAGCTATTCAGGCAGCCAAAAAATTGGAGATGGAAATGATGAAGCCAAAATAAAATTTGGAAACATACGGGAAATATATCGTTAATCACGCAAAATACACTAATTTTGTGTGATTAATTGTAAATATAGGTAGGAGAGAAAGTAATAGGTTGTATTAATGATAATTTCTTAACTGCGTGTTACTTTGCCTTTCTGACAATTACGAGTTAATGAACCGGTTGTATTATATAAACTTGTAACCAGTAACTGGATTAATAGGTCAGTGACCATTAAAAATAAATAAATAAATGAGTATACTTGAATTGAGCGAACAAGAAGTTATTCGCAGAAAAAGTCTTGACGAAATGCGTCAGTTGGGAATAGAACCATATCCCGCAGCATTGTATGAAGTAAATGCATATTCCACAGAAATAAAGGAAAATTTTAAAGACGACGAAGAGCCTAAACGCAAGGTTTCGATAGCCGGACGTATTATGAGCCGTCGTATTATGGGTAAGGCATCATTTGTAGAACTACAAGATTCGGAAGGACGTATTCAGGTATACATATCGAGGGATGATCTTTGTCCCGAAGAAAATAAAGATTTATATAACACGGTTTTCAAAAAATTGCTGGATATAGGCGATTTTGTCGGATTTACGGGATATGTTTTCCGTACCCAAATGGGAGAGATATCCATTCATGCCGAGTCTATGACCGTGTTGGCAAAATCGTTGCGCCCGCTTCCCGTGGTGAAAACGAAAGAAGGCGTGGTTTATGACGGATTCAACGATCCTGAACTTCGCTATCGTCAACGTTATGTAGACTTGGTTGTCAATGAGGGAGTTAAAGACGTATTCGTGAAGCGTACCAAAATCTTCAACTCTATGCGTAATTTTTTCAACGAAAGAGGTTATCTGGAAGTGGATACGCCTGTACTACAAAGCATTCCGGGAGGAGCAGCAGCACGCCCATTTATCACCCATCATAACACTTTAGATATGGATATGTATTTGCGTATAGCAAATGAACTGTATCTGAAACGATTGATTGTAGGCGGTTTTGACGGTGTTTATGAATTTTCTCGTAATTTCCGTAACGAAGGGATGGACAGAACCCATAACCCCGAATTTACGGTTATGGAAATTTATGTAGCATACAAAGACTACAATTGGATGATGGAGTTTACCGAACAAATGCTTGAGCGAGTGGCATTGGAGGTTCTGGGGACAACAAAAGTGCAAATGGGAGACAACGTTATCGACTTCAAGGCTCCATACCCAAGGGTGACAATGATTCAGTCGATAAAAGACCATACGGGAATAGATATTGCAGATATGGACGAAAACCAGCTTCGCGAAGTTTGTAAACAAATAGGAGTGGAGCAGGACGAAACCATGGGCAAAGGAAAACTTATTGACGAAATATTCGGTGAAAAATGTGAAGGCAAATACATTCAACCGACATTTATAACAGATTATCCTATCGAAATGTCGCCTCTGACAAAGCGTCATCGTGATAATCCTGAACTGACCGAGCGTTTCGAGTTGATGGTAAACGGAAAAGAACTTGCGAATGCTTATTCCGAGTTGAACGACCCAATCGACCAGCGTGAGCGTTTCGAAGAACAGATGAAATTGTCGGAAAAAGGAGATGATGAGGCCATGTTTATCGATCAGGATTTTCTCCGTGCATTGGAATATGGTATGCCTCCAACATCGGGTATGGGCATTGGTATGGATAGGTTGACTATGTTGTTGACAGGTCAGCCCACCATTCAGGAAGTATTGCTGTTCCCGTCTATGCGCCCCGAAAAAGTAGCGAAAAAAGACCCTGTTGCAAAATATCAGGAGTTGGGTATTCCTGAAGAATGGGTATCTGTAATTCAGAAAGCAGGCTATCTGACTGTTGACGATTTGAAGGATGCAAATCCGAATAAATTCCGTCAGGAGTTGAACGAGCTGAACAAAAAACATAAGTTGAATCTGACAAGCCCGAAAGAAGAAGAGGTGAAAAATTGGCTGGAAAAAGCGAATAAATAACTCTCTATTGTTTAACCGGAATTACTTATCTATGAGACAACTAGGACGAATTGCTATATTTGGCGGAGGCACATGGGCTACGGCTCTTGCGAAAATTGTATTGACACAAGAAACGCATATCAACTGGTACATGCGCCGTCCGGAACAGATTGAAGATTTCCTCAGGATAGGGCACAACCCGTCTTATCTGACGAATGTGCCGTTCAATATAGACCGGATTACTTTCTATTCGGATATAAATGAGACTGTTAAAGATTCGGATACACTTATATTTGCTGTTCCGTCACCGTTTTTGAAATCACATCTGGAAAAACTTTCCGTTCCGATAAATGACAAGTTTATTATTTCGGCCATAAAAGGCATAGTTCCACCTGAGAACCTGCTTGTTACCGACTATCTGATAAAGCATTACGGTGTTCCGGCAGATCGGGTTGCCATTATTGGAGGGCCTTGTCATGCCGAGGAGATAGCGATGGAACGTCTCACTTACCCCACAATAGCGTGTAAAGATCTGGAAAAAGCGGCAGAAGTAGCCAATCTTTTCAGTAACAGGTTTGTGAAGGCATCGGTGTCGTCGGATGTAGATGGAATAGAGTTGGCTGCGGTTCTCAAAAATGTATATGCCATAGCCTCGGGTGTTTGTCATGGATTGAAGTATGGCGATAATTTTCAGGCGGTTTTGGTATCCAATGCCGTTATAGAGATGGAGCGGTTTATGCAGGTAGTTGAGCCAGCTCAACGATCTATCCTTAACTCTGCTTATATGGGCGATTTGCTCGTTACGGCATATTCCAGTTTTAGCCGTAACCGTACGTTCGGGTCGATGGTTGGCAAAGGATATTCGGTAAAAGCTGCCCAGATAGAAATGGAAATGATAGCGGAAGGCTATTACGGCACCAAATGTATAATGGAAATAAATGAATGTTACAGGGTAGATATTCCTATCGTGGAAACCGTGTATCGTATCCTGTATGAAAATTCTCCGGCAAGAGCCGAGATAAAATCATTGAGGGAAGAAATTTTGAAATGAAACTAACTCAATCAACTATAATAATCAATTACACTAAACTAGGTTATGGGAAAAACAATTAAACTGGAAGTAAATAAAGTGCTTTCGTTTATAAGTCAACAAGAGATTGACAGCAAGGCATCTATTGCGAAAAAGTGCAACGAAACATTGCATAAAGGAGACGGAAAAGGTAACGATTTTCTTGGATGGCTCAATCTGCCGTCGTCAATCACAGAAGCTCATTTGAATGATATTCAGGCAACAGCAAATTCGCTTCGCAGCAAGTGTGAGGTTGTGGTAGTTGTTGGAATCGGAGGTTCGTATTTGGGGGCAAGAGCTGTGATTGAATCATTATCCAACTCTTTCGACCTATTGCAAAAAGACCGTAAAAATCCTGTAATTGTTTATGCAGGGCAAAATATCGGAGAAGATTATTTATACGAACTGTTAGATTACCTGAAGGATAAGTCTTTTGGTATCATCAATATATCAAAATCGGGAACAACAACAGAGCCAGCATTGGCTTTCCGCATTTTGAAAAGTGAGTTGGAAAAATCGGTTGGCAAAGAAGAAAGTAAGTCTCGTATCGTAGCTGTTACGGACGCTGCTCGTGGAGCATTGCACACATTAGCCAAGAAAGAAGGCTACAAAATGTATGTGATTCCCGACAATGTGGGAGGTCGTTTCTCGGTGCTTACTCCTGTGGGACTTCTGCCCATTGCTGTTGCAGGACTCAATATTAAGAAATTGGTTGCGGGTGCAGCTTTCATGGAGAAAAATACAGCTCCGGATGTTGCTTTCGAAAACAACATAGCAGAACAATATGCGGTAACACGTAACGAGTTGTATGGTAAAGGAAAGAAAATAGAGATCCTTGCAAATTACAATCCGAAACTTCACTTTTTTGCTGAATGGTGGAAACAGCTTTATGGCGAAAGTGAAGGAAAAGAAAATAAAGGAATTTTTAATGCTGCGGTAGATTTCACAACCGACCTGCACTCTATGGGGCAGTGGATTCAAGAAGGCGAACGCACCATTTTCGAAACAGTTCTTTCGGTTGCAAATCCGGCATATAAGGTTGAAGTTCCGTTCGACGAGGAAGACCTTGACGGATTAAACTTCCTGAAAGGAAAACGTGTGGATTTTGTTAACAAAATGGCCGAACTGGGAACACAATTGGCTCACGTAGACGGTGGCGTACCGAATATAAAAATTGAAATCCCCGAATTATCGGAAGAATATATCGGACAACTGATCTATTTCTTCGAGAAAGCGTGTGGCATAAGCGGATACATGTTGGGTGTGAACCCATTCGATCAGCCGGGAGTGGAAGCATACAAGAAAAATATGTTTGCGCTTTTAAACAAGCCTGGCTTTGAAAAAGAGCATGAAGAAATACAAAAACGTTTGTAAAAATATATCCAGTAAAGGGCTTGCTGCCATCATCTGTTTGGTGGCAGTTAGCCTTTTGTTCACTTCGTGCGGATTGTTGTCGAACGATCCCCGCAAGCCGAAAAACCAGATCAAAATGATCAGGGAGATAGGATGGTGCGGTAATCAAAACTTATTGCAGATCGATTCGCTGGAGGTGAAGGTATTGGAGAGTAACCTGAACTTGTTCACATCCAAGTCGTTGGTGTCTTATACCGTAAAAGGACGGTTGAAAAATCGTACTCACCCGCAAGTGACAAAGACAAAGGCATATATAGATAAGGTGTTGGTTTCCGAATATATTGATACAAAGTATGTTTCCATGAATGATAGCGTGGGGCTTAGTATAAGTGGAAAAGAAATCAGGATAACGCCTATCGTTGCCACAAAACAGATGAAGGAAGAAACGGAAGAAGAATCCGAATTTTCGTTCACAAACGAATACACAGTCCATTCGATGAATTGGGGGCAGAATAGCATACAATTTATTTGTGGAGAAAAAACAGCCGAAATAGGATTATATCAAAGAAAATGACAGAAAAAAAACACTTGTTAGGAATGACTTTAGACGAACTCAAGGAGGTCGCCAACGGGTGTGGTTTGCCCAAATTTGCAGCAAAACAAATAGCAGATTGGGTGTATAAGAAAAAAGTTTCGTCGGTTGATGAAATGACAAACATTTCACAGGCTAACAGAAATATATTATCAGAAAAATACGATATAGGCAGGACTAATCCTGCAGAAAATCAGAAGTCGAAAGACGGAACAGTGAAATACCTGTTCAGAACAGATGCCGGAAAATACGTAGAGTCGGTGATGATTCCCGAAGACGACAGGGCAACGCTTTGTGTCTCATCTCAGGTAGGATGCAAACTTAACTGCCTGTTTTGTATGACCGGAAAACAGGGATTTAACGGAAACCTGTCATCAAACGAAATCTTGAATCAAATATATTCAGTTGAAGAATCGGACAAGCTGACAAATGTCGTTTTTATGGGTATGGGCGAGCCATTAGACAACTACGAACAGGTGGCGAAAGCGCTCGAAATAATAACCGCAGATTATGGCATGGCTTGGAGTCCTAAACGAATAACATTGTCAACAACGGGGCTTACCCCAAAATTGGAACGCTTTCTGGACGAAAGCAATGCACATCTGGCTATAAGTTTGCATAGTCCTTTGGCAGAGCAACGGCAGTCGATAATGCCCGTAGAGAAAGCATATCCATTGTCGGAAGTCTTGGAATTGTTACGAAAGTATGATTGGTCGCATCAGCGGCGATTGTCTTTCGAATATATTATGTTCAAGGATTTTAACGACTCTCTGTTGCATGCACGGGAGTTGGCGAAAATATTAAAAGGATTCGATTGCAGGATAAACCTGATACGGTTTCATGCCATTCCTGATGTAGATTTGCATACATCGGACAATGAAACAATGGTGCGTTTCAGGGATTTTCTCACAGCTAAAGGCTTTACATGTACTATCCGCTCTTCACGGGGAGAGGATATTGCGGCGGCTTGCGGCATGTTGTCGACAGAGAAAGGCGAAAAAAATTAAATAAATAGACAGAATTAAACCTTTTAGGTTTATTTTAGTCAAAATTAGAATATAGAAATCAAAAAATGATAAAAGTAGGAATAACACACGGCGATATTAACGGCATAGGTTACGAAGTAATACTGAAAACATTTGCCGATTTGCGTATGGCAGAGCTTTGTATTCCGGTGGTTTATGGCTCTACAAAAGTGGCGTCTTATCATCGTAAGGCTTTAGATTTACCACCAGTTTCGTTCAATCAGGTGCAGTCGGCAAAAGAAGCGGTTATAAACAAGATCAATGTGATTAACTGTGTGCCCGATGATGTGAAAGTTGAGTTGGGGAAATCTACGAAAGTTGCAGGAGAATCATCGCTTGCGTCGTTGGAAAGGGCAACAGCCGATTTGACCGAAGGCGTCATTGACGTTCTGGTAACTGCCCCGATCAACAAAGATAACATTCAACAAGACGATTTTCATTTTTCCGGACACACCGAATATCTGGAAAAGAAGTTCGGAAACGAAAATGAAAAATCTTTGATGATCTTGGCTAAAGATGATTTGAGAGTGGCTCTGGTTACGGGGCACATTCCGTTGTCGAAAGTTCCGGAAAGCATTACAAAAGAGAAAATTGTAGATATACTGAAAATATTCAATCTGACATTGAAGCGAGACTTCAACATCGAAAAGCCACGCATCGCTGTTCTTTCGCTTAATCCTCATGCCGGAGAAAACGGATTGTTGGGAGGTGAAGAAAACGAAATAATAGAGCCAGCGTTGAAAGACGCAGACGAGGCCGGAATATTATGTTTTGGACCCTACGCTTCAGATGGATTTTTTGGTTCGGGTCACTTTAAAGACTTTGATGGTATACTGGCAATGTATCACGATCAGGGATTGGCTCCGTTCAAGACCTTGGCAATGGAAGACGGGGTTAATTTTACGGCCGGACTACCTGTAATCCGCACATCACCTGCACACGGAACGGCGTATGACATTGCCGGAAAGAATGAAGCCTCGGAGGTTTCGTTCCGTCAGGCCATCTATATGGCAATAGATACATACCGCAACCGTACGGCTTATGACGAAGCGCATGCCAATCCTTTGAGAAAATTATATTTCGAAAAGGGCGGTGATAATGAGGTTCTTAATCTGGCAAAGGATGACAATGAAGTTTAGTTGTAATATTCAAAAGTAAATAAATGAACTACGCAATAATAGCAGCCGGAGAAGGTTCCCGTTTGGCACAGGAAGGGGTTTCGGTACCTAAACCTTTAGTGAAAATAAACGGGTTGGAGATGATTCGGCGGCTAATTGATATCTTTGCAAACAACCGGGCATCGTCAATCAGCATTATAGTGAACGAAGAAATGACGATGGTGCAAGAATATGTTAAAACTATAAAGTTAGATATTCCCCTCAATATCATAGTGAAATCTACTCCAAGTTCGATGCATAGCTTTTTCGAGCTGAGGGATTTCTTAAGAAATGAAAAATTCTGTCTCACTACGGTTGATACGATATTCCGTGAAGCCGATTTTGTAAAATATATTAATAACTTTGCAGCCGACAAAGATTTGGACGGAATGATGGCCGTGACAGACTACATTGATGATGAAAAGCCATTATACGTGGATGTTGACACAGATATGATGATAAAGGGCTTTTTAGATCAATCGGATGATTGTAGATATATTTCCGGAGGCATATATGGGTTGACCCCTAAGGCGATTGATACGTTGGAAAAATGTTTGGTTTCGGGGCAATCCCGCATGCGAAATTTTCAACGGCAATTGGTTGCCGATGGCTTGAAACTTAAAGCATATCCGTTTTCCAAGATTCTGGATGTAGATCATGCCGGAGATATTGTGAAAGCAGAAGAATTCTTGAAATAAGAAAATAAAGGGTTAGGAAACAAATAGTATAATGTCAAAAACTAAGATAGCAGGAATAAAGCGTCAGACAAAGTATTCGCCCAATCATATTGGCAACGATGGCATGATATTCAATATGACGTCGGAATGTCTGAAAAAAATGGGGTATGAGGTACATGATTATACCGAAGCCGAATTTGTATTGTGCGATGTAGAAGAAGAATTTATTTTCAATATGGTGCGTGATAAACGCACGATTTCGAAACTTCAGAAAGCGGAAAAAGACGGAGCCTTGGTGGTTAATTCGGCATTCGGGATTGATAATTGTACCCGAGGCAAGATGACCAGCTTGTTGCTTGAAAATAATATTCCACACCCCAGTAGCATCATCATAAATACGGACGAAGACCCTACGGAAAAATTGGAAGCGATGAACGCTTCTGCATTTTGGATTAAACGAGGCGATTTTCATGCGATACATCGCGAGGATGTGACATACGTGAGAAGTGTAAATGAAGCAAAATATATTTTGAAAGAATTTGCATGGCGAGGAATACCCAATGCAGTGATAAATGAACATTTGGTGGGCGATTTGGTTAAGTTCTATGGTGTGGCAGATACCGATTTCTTCTTTAGCTTCTATCCATTCGACCTGAATCATAGTAAGTTTGGGTTGGAGAAAATCAATGGGGAAGCACATAAATATACATTCTCTGAAAAAGACCTGAAAGCGGCTTGCGACAAAGCCGGAGAGGTTTTGAATGTGAAAATTTACGGAGGAGATTGTGTAGTTGCAGAAGACGGCTCGTTCAAAATTATAGATTTTAACGATTGGCCGAGTTTTGCGCCTTGCCGTGAAGATGCAGCACCCAGAATAGCCGAATGTATTGATATACAGGTGAAAAAGAAACAGCAGGGAAGGAAATAAATTTATAAGATTTAGGTAAATGGAACAAAATATACCCTCATTCGAATCAACTCTAAAATCGTCGGATACGGAAGAACCAATAGACATATACTTCTATCGGCCAATAGGATATAGGTGGGCTTTGTGGTTTCAGAAACTTGGAATTACCCCCAATGCAGTCACAATAGCCAGTATTTTTCTGGGTGTGGGGTCTGGTATCTGTTTTTATTTCGAAAACAATATCTGGATAACGCTTCTGGGTATATTGCTTTTGGTTTGGGCAAATTCGTATGACAGTGCCGACGGGCAATTGGCTCGTATGACAAAAAACTATTCACCTCTCGGACGTATACTCGACGGATTGGCAGGTGATTTGTGGTTCGGAGCTATTTACATCGCAATATGTTTTCGCTTGATGCCAACATGGGGGTGGTGGATATGGGTATTTGCAATCATTGCAGGTATTTGTCATTCAAAACAAGCCTCTATGGCTGATTATTACAGGAATATACATTTGCTTTTCTTAAAAGGAAAATCGGGTAGTGAATTAGACAATTCGCAAGAATTGACAGAAAAATATGATTCCTTATCCTGGGGTAAAGACTTCTTTCCGAAGTTGGTGGCATTCTTTTACAGAAGCTATACCCGGGGGCAAGAGAATTGGAGCCCGTCTTTTCAGAAGATGTTTACACTGGTGAAAGCCAAATACGGGGAAACTGCTCCGGAAGACTTCCGTAAAGCATTTCGTGAAAAAAGTTTACCCTTGATGAAGTGGACAAATGTATTGTCTTTCAATATCCGTGCGATAGTCCTGTTCATTTCGATGCTTATCAGTGAGCCTTGGATTTATTTTGCATTTGAACTGACAGTTTTGAATGTGATTTTAATATATATGATTTCTGCACACGAAAAAATCTGCAAGGATTTTACGGCAGAACTTCAAATGGAAAAAGCGTTTCAATAAGAAATTTATGATAAACATTGATTCAATAAAAGGCATCATATTCGATTATGGCGGAACCATCGACAGCAATGGCAAACATTGGGCAGAGGTTTTGTGGGAAGCATACGAAGAAATCGGAGTGCCGGTGTCGAAAGAGCAATTTCGTGAAGCCTATGTGTATGCCGAACGATATCTGGCCACACATCCCGTAATTGGGTCGGAAGATAACTTCAAAGAATTGCTTTTAAAGAAAGTAGACCTGCAGGTCAATTATCTGGTCGAGAATAAATTTTTATCAGAGAGTCTGAAAACAAGTGAATATAGCCTTGCTATTTCGAACCAATGTTATAACTTTGTTCGGAATCTGATTTTGAGGGAAAAAAGTATACTGGAATTTCTGCACAAAAACTATCCGATGGTTTTGGTGTCTAATTTCTATGGCAATGTGCAAGCTGTTCTGGAAGACTTTGGACTGTTGAAGTATTTTAATCAGATTATAGAATCGGCTGTTGTTGGTGTTCGAAAACCGGATCCTGCCATATTTGCTTTAGGGGTTGAAGCCTTGGGGTTACCTGCCGAAGAAGTTGTGGTTATTGGCGATTCTTACACAAAAGATATTGTGCCGGCATCGAAAAACGGTTGCAAAACCATCTGGCTGAAAGGCAAAGGGTGGGGCGATGACGAACCGGATGCCACGGCAGACATTATAATAACGGATTTCATGGAGTTGAGATCTATTTTTAGTATAGGCTGAAAGTCTATTATCGCTGATTTTGGTAATAATTGTGGAGTCAATCATTACTTTTTCTAATAATGGAGGTTGTTTGTAGAACCGAAAAGCCCGGGTTGGGAGAATAAAATAGAAAGAGTATAGTGAGTGAATACACTTTATTATATGTTTTTACGTCATTATTTCTTATTAACAGAGGAGTTAATGAGTAAAATGTAAATTTAATGAGTACTGCGGGTTGCAGTAGAACTTTAAAAAAAATTAAAAAACAAAAAATGGAAAAAGTACAATTAAAAGAAGCCACAGGTAAACTGGGCGTTCTTGTTGTTGGAGTTGGAGGAGCAGTTTCTTCAACATTTATTGCGGGTACATTGATTGCCCGTAAAGGTTTAGGTGTTCCTGTCGGTTCTATTACTCAATTGGCAACAATGCGTTTGGGTAAGAGAGAGGAAAACCGTTTCCCGAAGATTAAAGATGCAGTGCCTTTGGCAGATATGAAAGACATTGTTTTCGGAGGATGGGATCTTTTCGAAGAAGATGTTTATAAGGCGGCAAAACACGCCGAAGTTTTAACAAACGAAGACCTGGACAAAGTTAAAGACGAATTGTCGACAATCAAACCAATGAAAGCGGTTTTCGATCAGGACTTTGTGAAACGTTTGCACGGAACATGGGTGAAATCGGCTCCTACAAAATGGGAATTGATGGAACAAGTTCGTGAAGATATCCGTCAGTTCAAAAAAGACAACGGATGCGACCGTGTGGTTATGATCTGGTGTGGTAGTACAGAAGTGTTTACTCCACTAGGCGAAGTTCACAAAAACCTTGCGTCTTTCGAAAAAGGTATGAAGGAAAATCATAAAGATATCGCTCCTTCTAACTTGTATGCTTATGCAGCTGTGGCTGAGGGTGTTCCTTATATTAATGGAGCTCCAAACCTGACTGTAGATATTCCTGCAATGTGGGAGATGGCAGCTCAAAAACAAGTTCCTATTTGCGGAAAAGACTTCAAAACAGGTCAAACAATGTTGAAGACAGTTCTTTCTCCAATGTTCAAAACTCGTATGTTAGGACTTAGCGGATGGTTCTCTACCAATATCTTAGGAAACCGTGACGGAGAAGTTCTTGACGATCCGGGATCATTCAAAACAAAAGAGGAATCGAAACTATCTGTTATTGATAATATCCTTCAACCGGATCTTTATCCTGAACTTTATGGTAATGTATACCATAAGGTACGTATCAACTACTATCCACCACGTAAGGATGACAAAGAAGGATGGGATAATATCGACTTGTTCGGATGGTTGGGTTACAAGATGCAGATGAAAGTTGACTTCTTGTGTAAAGACTCAATTTTGGCAGCACCTCTTTGCCTTGACCTTGTCTTGTTTACAGACTTGGCACAACGTGCAGGCATGAGTGGCATACAAGATTGGTTGTCGTTCTACTTCAAGAGCCCAATGCACGAGCCTAGCAAAATTGCAGAGCACGACTTGTTCATTCAATATGTGAAGTTGAAAAATACACTTCGCAAAATGATTGGCGAAGAAACTGTAGACTTTATCGACTAAGTTTCAGAATTACATAAGAAAAAGCATCCTTTGATTCTTCAAGGATGCTTTTCTGTTTTATAGGGTATTTATATTCTAATCTTGTATTTTGATCGCTGTAATGTTGTCTTCAAGGTGAATTCCTTGCCCTAGGCGCCAGAAATCAGAGACAATAATAGGTGTTGTTTGTGTGAGAAAATTGCCAGCTATAAGTGTATATGTTTTGTTTGCAGTTGTTGTGTTGTTTAAAACCATTGAGCCTGAAACTAAGGCAAATCTAGTGTCTTTAAGGAGATATCCGGACATTAAATTATTACGGCTCTCATAGTCGGTTGTTATAGTTGCAGTTGAGCCAGCGGTCATTTTACCATCAGTAAATGAGGTTCTAATCCAATATGTACATGGGCTATAAATACCTCCGACAATACCAAATAAGAGACTTGTATTTACTAACCATCTGCCCGGAGGGAGTGTGAGTGTAGAACCTGTGCTGAGATAATCAGCTGTTCTATCGCTTGAAACTCTAAATGTTGGATCATTATTCCATACAGCATTTACGGTCTGAATACCACTCTCCCTCCATCGTGCATTTCCGTTGGCGTCAGATGTTAATACCCTGCCATCAGCCTGAGTTCCGTCTACCAAGCGGAAGCCATTTCCATTTGTAGCTGTGTTGATGTGCACTTTCGTAGTTGGCGAAGTTGTGCCTACCCCCACATTGCCGGTCACGTACTCATTCCCTACAATCGTAGAATTACCTCCCACGCGGGCGTTGCCTGTTATGTTTGATGTGCCCGTCACCTGAAATTTGTAGCTGCTTGAAGTATTCGACCCGATAGCAACATTGCCAGACTGAAAGATGTTCTGCGTGTTGCTCGTTGCCTGTGTTGTACTTCCCTGAACATACCAAGGTTCGGTAGTCGGCATATTCTTGTAGAATGGTTGCCAGAGGGAGCCATCGAAGTAATAGTAGCCTATTGAGGTGACATTTGCCGTCTTCGTAGTTGTTGTTCCCGTAATGCTTGTTACGTAAACAACGGCGCCTCTTTGTGTTGAGGTATACTGTGCGTCTTTGTCGATCAGTTGTGCCCTTGTGAGGTTAGGAGCGATTATGCCTTCGGGAGTTGAATTGTCTGTTTTTGTTGGAGTTACGTGCATTGTGGCCTGAGGCGTTTCCGTGTTTACTCCGACTTGCGATTTGAGCATTGTTGATGAAAAAATCATCAGCGAAATAAAAATAATTTTTCTCATAATTTTTGTTGTTTTTTGTGTTGATTTTTCGTTTCTGTTTGTTTCATTCTTTTGTGTTGAATATTGTAAAACGCTTTGTATTAATGTTTTGTATATCTGTCACTTGGTAAGTGACGGATGTTAAATGAACGTTTTTATTACGTTTATAATCAGGTGGTTAAAGACAACCAAGAGAAGTGTTTTGGTTTATTTCACATTTTTGTTAAACACTTGTGTTACACATGAAAAAAGATATGGTAAAGAAATTTTTTTATATGTCTGATTAATAAGTATTTAAGTATGTGTGGTGATTTAATTTAATATTGATTTTGGATAAACATTGGTAAAACACGCTATTGTACAAATACTTATATGATAAAATGGAAGAAGAAAAAAAAAGACAATTGATAGAATTTATTTCTCTGGAAAAAGGTGAAAAACTGGATTTATTTTGGGAGGATAGTAAGATCGTTTTTGTGGTTTGTGGAAAAGTAAATATATCTTCTCCGTTGCTTTATTCCAAAAAGATGATTGAGAGAAAGATGTTGTTTGTTCCCGTTCTACACAAGATCGAAATCGATCCAATAGAAAAAAGCGATATCATATCAATCAGTGTTACGGATGGATTTGGAGTCTTCGATTCCTTGTACCCTATTGATTCTTACGGAGATATGGCTTGCCAACATGAGACATCTATTTTATCCATGAATGCGGGAATATATGCGTACGCATATTCGCTACAAATGTATGGAATGCAAGGCTCTGTGGATGACGATTTTAGTATTTTAAAGATTAAGGAACTGTCTTTGGTGATGAAGAATTTTTACTCAAGAGAAGAGTTGCAATTTTTCTTTAAAACATACTTAACCAATAACTTATGTTTTTCGGAACAGGTTAGATCTCATTTGGCTTATATCAAGACGGTACGCCAATTGGCCGAAAGGATGAATTATAGCTATTCGGGTTTTAATAAACGTTTCAGGAAGACTTTTGGAATGTCTGCTTATTCATGGCTTAGACAGCAGAAAACCAATGTGATATGTCATGATATTTGCTATACGAACAAAAGTTTGAAACAGATTTCGGCAGAAAACAAGTTCACTTCATTATCTCATTTTAATGAGTTTTGCCACAAAGTATTAGGAGATTCTCCTCGGAAAATAAGGAGCAGAAGACGTCAACAACAAAATATATAGAAAAGAGTAAGGAAATATAAAAAAAAGCAGTTGTATCTTTTATGGATTCCGTCACTTACCAAGTGACAGATGTTTTATCATTATAGGTAACAAGAGTGCAAATATACGTAAATATTTTTTATGGCAATACAAGCCGTTTCATTTTTTTTAATTTTGTAGCTTCAAACCAATTAATAGTTTAGTCGATTATCAAATTGTCATTCAGGTTGCTTTATTGTCTGGCTAATTTATTTTTTTAATGGAATTGATCTTATCAAATAGGAGATTTTTATGTATGTTTGCACCAATTTAATTTTTAGTAGTATATGCCTGAAATATCTGAACGTGGTATCGAGATGCCAAATTCTCCGATCCGTAAGTTAGCACCTCTGTCCGATTCGGCTAAAGCCAGAGGACTGAAAGTTTATCATTTGAACATCGGGCAGCCCGATTTGCCAACACCAAAAGAGGGACTTGACGCATTGCGAAATTCCCCCGACATTAGGAATGCCTCCTACACATGTCATCGGACTTATTGCGGGAGGAGATAAGACATTGCGAAATCCGGTAGAAAAAGCAGAGGACAACCTTCTTCCGATTGGGAAGAATTTAAACAACACAACATCAACGAAAAAGACACTGTTATAGGTATAGCTGCATCAGGAACAACGCCTTACGTTATCGGGGCTTTGCACGAAGCACGCAAGAATGGAATTTTAACGGCATCCATATCCAGCAATCCCAACTCACCGATCTCGAAAGAAGCTGACATTGCAATCGAAACAATAGTTGGACCTGAATTTGTTACAGGTAGCTCCCGAATGAAATCGGGCACTGCTCAAAAGATGATACTGAACATGATAAGCACCGCAACAATGATAAAACTTGGACGGGTAAAAGGTAACAGGATGGTGAATATGCAATTATCGAACGCCAAGTTGCTAGACAGAGGTACCCGCATGCTTATAGATGAACTCGGTAAGTTACGATGAAGCAAATCAATTGCTTCTCAAGCACGGTTTGGCTCAAAAAGCAATTGACGCTTATCGAAATAATCAGTAAAACTGATATAATAGTTCTCGTTAACTAACAGGTATAGCCCACATGGCAGCATGCCCAAAATAAGTATTATTTTGTCCTGAGTTATTCCCTGCCCAAATATAATAGGTTGTGGTCGTTTTATGTGATACAAAATAGGTTGCAGTAGTAGACATATGGCCGCCAGGTATGGCCGCAGTACTCAATACGCGTCCACCATCTAGATTGTGGCTAGTTCCTCCACCTCCTCTTGCTAAATCCCACCATATTGTAGACCTTCGCGTATTGGTAGAGGGATTCAAATGTGTACAAATAAAAGTTACCTGCCAGGTGCCTGCCGGCAAAGTAATACTTATCCCCATATACTTTGGTACGGAATACATAATATTACTTATCGGACGTGCACTTAGCTGAGTTGCTACATTTTGATTTGGATATACAACTGGAGGATACGGTTCTGCTCCCCACGAAGCATTACCACTGGCATCACACACAAGAACTTTTCCATTTGCTTGGGTTCCATCCTGCAATCGGAGAGTACCTCTAACATCCAACCGTGCACTAGGTGTAACGGTTCCAATACCTACATAACCACTATTGGTTATAACAATATCGTCTGTCGAACTTCCTGCTCCTGAATCATTATCCTTATTAGTATCAAGGTGAAACACACCTTGAGGTTTCTCTGTATAAACACCTATTTGAGCATTTGATGCAATGGTCATAAACACGCAATGCAAGAAGAATATTAATCTATATTTCATATATCAATTATCGTTAAACCGTTGTAATATTTATTGTATTTGCATAGCCCACATGCGTCCTTCACCTGTATATTTCATTGGCACGGCGAGAGTATATTGGGCTCTAACCCATAGATAATAGGTTGTAGTTACTGTATGTGACACAAAATATACTGCTGAGACAGGTGCGTGAGAAGATGGCGGTGCTGTATAACTCAAAGCTCGCCCAAAATAACTATGCGTTGTAGCAGATGGACATAAATCCCACCAAAGTGCTACAGAAGTTGTATTTTCATTGAGATAAGTTGCATTGAGATTCACTTGCCAGTTTCCCGGAGGTAATGTTATAGAAGCTCCTGTGTACCTGAAAGTTGATCCAACAATATCGTGGTTAGAGAGCATTGGGGCAAGAGATATAGGACCAACCCTTTGTCCTAATGTCTTGTATTGCCACGAAGCGCCTCCATTTGCATCTGACACTAACATTTTATTAGCGCCTTCTGTTCCATCAACTAAACGAAAGCCTCCATTTACATGCAAATTTGCGGTTGGCGAAATTCCTAAACCAACTCTGCCATTATTCAATACTATTACATCATCGGAAGTTCCGGACGCACCTCCGACGGAAGTATTCTCTAAAGGATCAATATGGAATACACCTAAAGGATTTTCCGTTTTTATACCAACCTGCGCCTCTACGCTAAGATATGAAGAAAGTATTGCTATAATAAGTACTAGTTTTAATCTCATATTTCTATTTTTTATTTCAGGTTTAATTGATTGGTAAGGCCCACATTTGACCTTCTCCCGTATAAAATGCTGTTCCTCCAAGATTTTTTACCCATACATAATAATTTGTAGTTGTTGTATGAGTAACCAGAAAAACTCCTGCCACCGGGGAGTGATAACCATTTGTCGGAACAGAACCACTCATTACTTGCCCAACGGTATTAGCAGCATTTAGTGTTGTACCCGATTTGCTTAAACTCCATAAAAGAGAAGCCGGTGTCGGATTAGATATTGTAAATGTGGCATTATATGATATTTGCCAGGTGCCTGCCGGCAAAGTGATACTTACACCTACATATTCGGTAGCTCCCGCACTTAAACCTTTACCTAAACTAGAATATTTATTGCTTAAAGTATTACCTACATTCTGATTAGGCCGTACAATAGAACGTATTGCTTGTGGTTTCCAAGAAGCATTTCCGTTAGCATCACTTGTCAGCGTCCTGTTTGTTCCCTGTGTTCCATCCTGTAAGCGAAATCCTCCGCCTTGTGTCGTACTGCGGATATCCACTTTTGTTTGAGGATCATTTGTGCCGATACCTACATTACCATTAGCTTTTACCACAATGTCATCCGCAATATTCGTATTTCCGTTTGTGTTTTTTTGCGCATCAATGTGAAACACCCCTTGTGGCGACTCCGTGTTCACTCCTACCTGCCCATAAGCCTTGAAACCGACCAAAAGCATTGATAAGAATAATAAAGTTTTTT
>NZ_QVMP01000011.1:0-66543 GCF_010501095.1 Dysgonomonas sp. 520
TAATTACGTGTTACCACTCACCCAAATGCCGCCCCGCTTCGTTCTCAGCCCCTCACTAGTCGCACAACCTTTTGAAATATTCTCTAGGGTTAAACCGTTATTTTTTGGATTGCCTAACTTTATGCCTTGTTTCTTTTTCTCTGTGAGTGCCTGTTTTGTTCGTTGGCTGATTAATTGCGCTTCGTTTTCTGCTATGGCTGCAATTATATGAATTGTCAAACGGTTTGCAGTTGGCATATCACAACAAACAAAGTCAATATTTGAGGCTTGTAAAGAAGTAATAAAATTCAAGTTCCTTGCAAGCCTATCTAACTTTGCAACTAGTAGAGTAGCATTATTTATTTTACAGCATTCTAAAGCCTTGTTTAATTGTGGTCTATTTGCGCTTTTTCCTGTTTCTATTTCTGTAAATTCTGCAATGACAATACTATTCTTTGTATAGTTTTCTACTATGGTCTTTTGTGCTTCCAATCCTAGACCGCTTGCACCTTGTTTCTTTGTGGAAACTCTGTAATAAATAACATATTTCATAATATCCTTTTTTACTAGTAAAAAGTAGCATAACAATAACGAACGTTATTAAAATGCCACTCCGATTAATTGACTTAAAACGACAAAGCCCACACTTAAAAAAGTGCAGGCGTTTATCGTTCCCTCTGATAGAATTTTGGCGATTTCCTAAGACAGAGTGTAGTTCTATATTTTTCACTTCATAGGCGTAATAATACGGCTTGATTTTTTGATTTTATTATTCTTCTTATTGATTCATTTTTTAGGTTTATATCTTATATTTTTATTCTAGAAAAAAGGATGATATATTAAGACTTTAGGAGTGTTTTTTCAGAGAACAAAAAACGCCTAAATTTCCCTCAGTTTTTTTCTAAACCGATTCTTAAATATTTTTTGCGTGAAAGATTTGTTTTTCCTTAGTCAATGGTTGGAGGGGACATAAATGTATCTAAGCCGTTGTTTATATATATAAGTCTTTACTTTTTACTTATGAGGAGGGGTAATTTTTGAGGATAAGGTTAGTCTAAAATAAATTTGTAGTTTGTAATCTCTTTTTTCTCTGGTTTGGATATATTTAACACCTTTAAAATATATTCTGTATTAAACTGTTTCGGTAATGATTTTTTTAATCTCTCATTTAGTATATATCTAAATGAACATTGCTTTATAAGATTATTGTCATTTGTTCTTTCAATGCTATCTTCTAGTAAAGGATAATAAAGCAATATTCTATCTAATACCTCTCCACTTACTAGAGGCATAATCGCATTGTACTTATTACATATTTCTTGAATAGTATTTATAATTTCAGTTTTTCTATTTTCTAATTTACTTCCATGCTCTTTCACTCTTAATGGAAAACAATTATTTTTTATTACTATTTGATTATCAATAATCTCAATTTCATCTAACTTTTCCGATATATCCAAATACTTTTCGATAGTCTTTATATTCATACCTATAAGTCTTGACAATTCAGATTTATTAAGACCGCCTTTTATCCTCCTAGTAGAAGAATATGTATTTGTATTATTAAAACAGATTGCTTTCAATATTAAAAGGAAACCTTTTATTTCTCTCTCTAAATTAGATTTTAAGAAATTATTCAACACGAAGAAGTAATTTTCAGGATTCAAATTGAAATGATAATAATTTTTCCGTATTGTTTCAGAGTTTTCATTCTTATATTTTTTTCTTTCAATCGTGATTAATTTCTGATTATGTAATCTCATTATTGAATCGCACAAAGTTCGTTCGGGTATATCAAATATTTCAGATAAGGTTTTCTAATTTATCTTTGATATTCCACTTTTGTAATTTATAGTGCTTCTCATACAGGCATAAGTATAAATATCTGATAGTTTGCTATTACTTTTATATCCGATTATATCTTTCGGAATTACGATATAGTTCATATCTATTAATTTATATTGTTATTTCATTTAATCTGATTAATATTTCATCTAGAAGGAGTATATATCGGTATTTATTAAAGAAGTAAACCAAATGAAAAAATTATTCCGAAGGAATAGTTTTTACCGATATAGGTAGTGAAGAATAAGGTAGTGAATTATCAGCAGGTTTTATACAAATTGTCGAACGCAGGTTTTCCTAAACTTTTCTTATACAACTATCTTCTAGAGGGAGTATATCTAGTGATTATTTTTTATCTGTTGCGTAGTTGGTAGTAATAAAATCGGCGTTCATTGTCAATCTATTTTCGGACTTTGATATATCCGTTCTTCTTTAACCATATTCCAATGTTCTTTGCATTTGGTTTAAGGTTCTAATTTTCTCTCTTTAATGCTTCGGTTGCAAGTTTCTTTAATTCTTCATAAGTATTGTACTTCATAAATAAGTGGGATAATAAAAAGTGGTACTGGTGTCATCTTCAAGGCAAAAAAATAGGCACTTCGATATAAGCACCTATTTTCTTTATCGCAATACAAAGTTACTAACTTATTGACCTCGAGCAAAGTAAAAGTTTGAAAATCTGAAACAATCGTTATGTGATGCGTCTTATGGCTTAATATTGCTTATTGCTCTTTCTTTACCGAAGAAAAAATGAAATTATTTTCCATTCATAACGATTTAACCATAAAGACATTACAAACTTTTAAAAAATCTTTCCTTTTGTTGATGGTAATTCATAATTGAAGATATCTCTTTTCTTTGCCATTTTCAGGGCACGGGCAAAAGCCTTAAAGATACCTTCTATTTTGTGATGTTCATTCTCTCCTTCTGCCTTTACGTTCAAGTTCATTTTAGCCGAATCGCTCACCGATTTGAAAAAATGCAGGAACATTTCGGTAGGCATGTCCCCCACCCTTTCACGCTTAAAATCGGCATCCCAAACCAACCACGGACGACCTCCAAAATCAAGAGCCACAGAGCAAAGGCAATCGTCCATCGGCAGACAGAAACCATACCTTTCTATACCCCTTTTGTTGCCCAAAGCAAGTGCTAAGGCTTCGCCTAAGGCAATACCTGTATCTTCTATCGTGTGATGCTCATCTACATTCAGATCGCCTTTAACTTTTATGGACAAATCCACGCCTGCGTGTTTACCTATCTGTTCGAGCATGTGATCAAAGAACCCTAATCCGGTTTCAATCTCACAATTACCTTTTCCATCCAGATTCAGGCTTATATAAATATCGGTTTCTTTTGTTTTTCGCTTTATCTCAGCTTTTCGCTCTCCCGCAAATAAAAATTCACTGATTATATCCCAATCGGTTGTTTGTAAGGCACATACACCTTTCAGTTCGGTAGGCAATTCAATATCTTCTTGCATGAGAATGGCTCTGCATCCCAAGTTTTTAGCCAACTCAACATCCGTCAATCTGTCGCCGATAACAAAAGACTGCTGCATATCGTATTCTTCGGAAAGATACTTTGTCAACATTGCTGTTCCGGGCTTGCGGGTTGGCAGATTTTCTTCCTGAAAGCTTTTATCTATCAGTATATCATCAAAATAGACGCCCTCGCCCTCCAATGTCTTTAGCATTTTATTCTGGGCAGGCCAAAACGTATCTTCAGGAAAAGACGTAGTGCCCAATCCATCCTGATTTGTAACCATAACAAATTCAAAATCAAGGTTTTTACGAATAAAATAGAGGTTTCGTATCACCTTCGGAACAAATTCCAATTTTTCAAGGCTATCTATCTGAAAATCAACGGGAGGCTCTACTATAATTGTTCCATCCCTATCTATAAAGAGTACTTTCTTTTTCATTTCGATCTAAGTGCTGCGATTAGTTTTTCATTTTCTTCTTTCGTTCCGATGGTTATCCGTAAACAACCCTCACAAAGAGAAATCAGATGCCTGTTCCTCACAATTATTCCATTCTGTACCAGATAATTGTAAATTTCAACAGGATCGGAAACCTTTATCAATATAAAATTTGCATCGGAAGGTATTATTTGTTCAACCAATTCTATATCAGCCAATTCTTTTTCTAAAAAATCTCTTTGTTGAATGATATAATCTACCCATTCATTTTTTGTTTCTTGTCTATCCAGCTCATTCAGAACATATTCCTGAGTCAATTGATTGATATTGTACGGATATTTTACTTTATTAAAAAAACTGATTATTTCAGGTGAAGCAAAAGCCATTCCCAACCGTATTGCTGCCAATCCCCATGCTTTTGAAAATGTTTGCAAAACAATCAGGTTGAGATATTTATCCAATTCAGGCAACCAACTTTCATTTACGGCAAAATCGATATACGCTTCGTCCAACACTACAATTCCGTTGAATGTTGTTATAATTTTCCTCACTTCATCCTTATCAAGAAGATTCCCTGACGGATTGTTTGGTGAACATAAGAAAATCAGCTTTGTATTTTCGTCCACGGCATCAAGCAAATGGCTCGAATCGAGTGTGTAATCTTTATTCAATAAGACTTTCCTATACTCTACATTATTGATGTCTGCACAAACCTTATACATTCCGTAAGTGGGGTCAATTGCCACAACATTGTCCACACCCGGTTCGCAAAAAACACGAAAAACCAGATCAATAGGCTCATCACTGCCATTACCCAGAAATATTCGGGATGGATCGACACCTTTCTGCCCGGCTATTTTTTCCTTTAGTTTCATTTGCAATGGGTCAGGATAGCGGTTGTAAGGCGAATTCAGAGGGTTTTCATTTGCATCAAGATAAACAGATGCTTCTCCCTTAAATTCGTTTCGTGCCGAAGAATACGGCTTCATTTCCCGGATATTTTTTCGTACAAGTTTTTGCAGGTTCATAGTTCAACTATTAAATATATCTTGAATATTATCAATTACTCAACTCCGAAACACAAAAGTAAGCAGAATTAGCCTATTATCAATCTTTTTATTGTAGTTCTTTCAGATAATCTGACAATTCGCCAAATGAAGACACTGTTTTTGTATTATTTCCTGTTTCTATTGTAATTTGCTCTCCGGATTCTATTATCACGTTCAGTGCCGCCGATTCTTTATCTTCAACTATCGTATATCCCTTACGTTCAAGTATATTTCTACCCCAATACTGCAGATCGCCCGAAGCTGTCAGACGAACGTTTCTTCCTTTTTTCGATGACGGCTTAAATCGCCCCGACTGTTTTTCGAAAAGGATATTATCGCTTGAGAAGAATTCGGACATTTGCCCCGAAAGAATTATATCTTCCGTATTTCCGCAGTGTAAGCCATTTTCTCTCGACAACAGCCACAATTTATCAGCCAACATCAATGCCAGTTCAATATCGTGAGTCGACATAACCACCGCCTTGTTTTTTTCCACCGCCAGCCGATGAAGCAAATCCATAACCTCGATACGGCTTGTTACGTCCAGAAAGGCAGTTGGCTCATCTAAAATAATGATAGGACATTCTTGCGCTAAAGCCTTTGCAATCATCACCTTTTGCCGCTCTCCGTCGGAAAGTTCGGCCATATATGTTTTCGACTTATACTGTATCCCTACATCCGACATTGCATTTGCCACGATGTGTTTGTCTTCCTTCGAAAGTTTTCCCCAAAAACCCGTATACGGGTAACGGCCAAGTGACACCACTTCTTTAACTTTCAGTCCTCCGACAGATGTTTGGTCGGTAAGTACCAATCCCATCAATTGAGATAACTCTTGCTCCGAATATTCTCTAACATCTTTGTTTTTAACTAATATTTTCCCCGAAAGCGGCATCTGCAAAGAACCTATGGTTCTGAATAATGTAGATTTTCCGGCTCCGTTTGTTCCGATAAGACAAGTCAGTTCGCCCGAAAACAGATCGAACGAAAGGTTGTTGTACAACACTTGCTTTTCTTTTCCCTGTGTATACCCGATACTCAGATTTTGGGACGATATGAGCACTTCTTGTTCCATCAACTATTTTAAGGTATATGGAAAACTACTCAACTTGTAAGCGTTCAGCTTTGAATACGGGATAAAGAAATCAACTTCACATGATCTGGCCGCACGGAAAAAAGATGGTATCACTCTCACGCCTCCTTCGGTGAACGAAAAACTTGGATATTCCCATATAGAAGAATCCGTGTAGTCGCAATAATCATCGTCATCGGTTGGCGGGGTAAAGTGGTGTTCGCTTTGCAACACTTTGAGCAATTGCTCTGTCGATATATCATAAACATCTTCCTTCTTATATTCGCTTCCTGAGTGTAAATCGACAAGAAAACCCATAGTGTAAAAATCGGGATGCGCACCCCCGCAATAATATGATGCAAAAACTTCGAAACCGAGTAAATCGTCTGATAAATAATCTACTGAGGTTCGGTATCCCACACTCGAACCCTCATTATATGTCCAAGGTGAAGCACAAGTCAGTTGTGCAAGTATAAAATCGAGATGCTTTTCATCGAGCAAAGGATTTACTTTCGATAATTGATCTTTGCTAAAACCATTTCCTAAACGGAAAAACGGCATATCGCAATGCTTTTCGGTGAACCAAACAATTGACTTGCCATTTTTCACCTCCACAGTATCTCGCTTCAAAGCAACAAAACTCATGCGTACATAACTGTAAGGATCTTCCTCTCTCATATTTTGCATTATTGGCAAATGATCATACAAACTTTTATAGGGAGCCGCATTTAAAGGTTTTAAGGAGACTGCCAAACTCTTTTTCTTGTCATTCACCCAAGTACCCGTAAAATTATTCCCACTACGGCGAAGCGTGAATGTTTCCGATACTTTATCGTATTCCGATTCTACTGTCATTTTGTAAACACCGGCTTTCAGCCTGCCACTGACAACAATATCTTTTAAAGATGATTTGTAATAATAAGTTCCCCGTATATCTCCATCATCATAAGTTTCTAACTGCATAAAAATAGGGTATTTACCTATTGTTCCTTCCAACTCATACATTGCTCCATGCAAAATAAGATTGCATAACAGAATTGATACTAACAATACATTTCTCATAATATTTTCTAGTTAAAGTACTGAATTTTACGCTGATTGATAATAACATAAATAATGACAGGCGCACCAAATATGGGCGTAATCGCATTAAGCGGAATTATTCCGAAACTTGGGATAACACTCAGCAGATTGCATAACAGTGCCACACATGCACCTGTGAGAATGGTTAAAGGTAATAAACTCTTATGGTTTGATGTTCCTAATATCAACCTCACTATGTGCGGAACAGCTAGCCCGATAAAGGAAATAGGTCCGCAATAGGCTGTTGTTATGGCAGTTAACAAACCTGCACACAGCAAAAGAAGCAGCCTTATACGCTTTACGTTCACACCCAAATTTGCAGCATATCGCTCTCCCAGCAATAAAGCATTGAGAGGTTTTATCAACAAAACGGATAAAAACAAACCAATGCAGACTGTGATGCAATAGAACGGCAACTGATCTGACGATACGCTGGCAAAACTACCCATGCCCCATATTGTATATGAAAAGAGGCTTTCGCTATCGCTGAAAAATTGAAGCAACGTTATAATAGATGATGTAAAATACCCGACCATGATACCTATAATAAGCAACATTACGTTGCTTTTCACAACAGATGCAAATCCAATAATAACAGATAATATCATCAATGCGCCCAGAAAAGCCCCAAACACCACAAATAAAGATTGGGATATATCTAATCCTGCAATTCCCCCAACAGCACCGCCCAGCAGAAGTACAATCAATGCCACGCCCAAACTAGCCCCTGATGTGATACCCAATATACCGGGGTCGGCAAGCGGGTTTCGGAACGAAGTTTGCAAAAGCAGACCGGAGACGGCAATAGCTCCACCTGTGAATAAGGCTGTAAATGCTTGAGGCAATCGAGATTCGAGAACAATATGTGCCCATGCCTGCCGTTCAACATTCTTTCCTATAAGTATCTCAAAAACAGATTCAATAGGAATATTAACCGATCCGAAGAAAAGATTGGCGAAAAACAGTATTACGATTCCTACTGTGGCAATTATTGTATATTTTAGAGTAGCTGACATTAATTTAGAAAGGGAAATTATTTATTTCGCGTTACAAAACTAAAACTTTTCCGTGAAAAGAAAGACGAATAACAGAAATATCGTCACTTAGCTGAGTTGTATGAATTTTTTAATTTTGCAAGATTTGTAAATATGTTTTAGAACACTATTATTTATTAGGCTAGCCTAAATCAACATAATAAATTTACATGATTTTTGCGTTTTCATTATACAAAAGTCTATTTCAAAGGAAAATATTACGATGATATCACTATAATTTACGAATTTATCTATATAATAATCAAAAAAACTAACTAATTTTTTTTTATGAGTACTACTGAAAACAAGAATTACACAGTTCCAATTGTGATGATGATCATGCTTTTTGCTATGATCTCTTTTGTAACTAATCTGGCTGCCCCTGTTGGGGTAATCTGGAAAAATCAGTTTGCAGGTTCCAATACTATCGGAATGTTGGGTAACTTGATGAACTTTGCGGCCTATCTCTTCATGGGAATACCTGCCGGTAAATTGTTAAGTAAAAGAGGATACAAAGTAACGGCGCTTATTGCCGTAGCTGTTGGATTTATTGGCGTGGGAATCCAGTTCCTGTCAGGAATTGCACCTACCAGTGAATTTTTATTCTCTCTTCCGCTCAATTTTTATGTTTATTTGCTTGGAGCATTTGTTTGCGGTTTTTGTGTATGTATGTTGAATACCGTGGTTAACCCAATGCTTAACACTCTTGGTGGTGGTGGCAGAAAGGGAAACCAATTGCTACAAATTGGAGGTTCTTTCAATTCATTGGCAGGAACAATCACTCCGATGTTGGTTGGAGCTTTGATCGGTAAAGTAACAAAAGACACAGCTATTTCTGACGTAAACCCTGTATTGTTCATTGCAATGGGTGTTTTTGCAGTTGCATTTATCATTCTATCAATGGTTCAAATACCGGAGCCACACCTTGAAAAAGCATCCGATGTGGTGAATAAGGTAAAAGACAGTTTCAGTGCTTGGAGTTTCAAACACTTTGTTTTAGGTGCGATTGGTATCTTCGTATATGTAGGAGTTGAAATCGGTATACCGGGAACTATGAACTATTTCCTTGAAGATGCAAAAGCAGGGAATGTAGGAGCTACAATTGCCGGATTCGTTACAGGAACATATTGGTTCCTTATGCTTATCGGTCGTTTCGTTGGTGGATTTATCGGAGGAAAAGTTTCCAGTAAAATTATGCTTACCGTAGCATCTGCAGTTGCTTTGGCACTTGTAGTTGCTGCTATATTCTCGCCCATCACAACAACAGTTTCTATGCCTGCATTTACAGGATCTTCCGTAGCAATGGTTTCGGTGCCTATCAGTGCATTATTCCTTGTATTGTGTGGTCTTTGCACATCTGTAATGTGGGGTGGAATCTTCAATCTTGCGGTAGAAGGTTTGGGTAAATATGTTGCTTCTGCATCCGGAATCTTCATGATGATGGTTGTAGGTGGAGGAATCCTTCCACTATTGCAAAATGTGATAGCTGATGCAACTACATATATGACTTCGTATTGGATCATATTTGCTGGTCTTGCTTATTTGCTGTATTATGCTGCAATCGGATCTAAAAATGTGAACAAAGACATTCCTGTGGAATAAAATCTAAGACAATAAATATTCAAAATGGGGAAGGTGTGAAAACATCTTCCCTATTTTTTTTGTCCGTTTTCGTTACTCATAAAAACATCTATTCCATTTCCTTTTCAAACAAAATAACCGGAGACTTGTTGTATTTATGATTGAAGTAATAAAAAAAATACATTGAGTTTATGGAATGGATAATAAAAACTATGCAGGACTCTCCGGAGTTGGCAGTCTTTCTCACTCTTGCATTAGGATTTGCCGTTGGGCAGATTAAAATAAAAGGTTTTGGGTTAGGCTCTGTAACCGGAGTTTTGTTGATGGGGGTGGTTATCGGGCAATTAGACATTGTTGTTTCCCCGACAGTGAAATCAACATTTTTTCTTATTTTCTTGTTTGCTGTCGGATACAGCGTTGGTCCGCAGTTTGTTCAAGGATTGAAAAAAGACGGACTACCTCAAATTGCTTTTGCTGCTATCGTGTGTGTGGCATGTTTACTGGTATCGTGGGTTGCTGCCCTGATTGCGGGATTTGATTTAGGCAACGCAGCCGGATTGCTTGCGGGAGCAAACACAATATCGGCAGTGATTGGAGTTGCTTCCGATACAATTAATCAATTGTCTATTGGCGATGCTGAGAAGCATCAATACATTAATCAGATACCCGTAGCTTATGCCGTGACTTATATTTTCGGTACGGCCGGAACTGCTTGGTTTTTGGCTTCAATTGGCCCTAAATTGTTGGGGAAAGACATCATCAAGCAAACGAAAGAATATGAAGCAACCTTAGGCGGCTCTCTGAATGAAAGCGACGCTAGTGAAGAAGATGCCTACGATGGAACTACTTTCAGGGTAATACAGGCAACCAGCGATTTTTTCAGTCAGGAGAGAACGGTGAAGGAAGTTGAAGATATGTTAGTTGTAAAAGACTGGCCTGTTTTTATAGAACGTATTCGCACAAGTAAAGGTGAAATAATTTCTGAGCCTGACTTAAATACTAAAATAAACAAAGGAGACAACCTTGTACTGAATGGACCATTAGACACATTGCTGGCTGATGAAAATCTGATAGGCGTTGAAGTTGCAGACATAGAGCTACTCGATTTCAGATCAGAAGCTCTGAGGGTAATTGTAGCAAACAAGAAAGCCGAAGGTAAAACTCTTCGGGCGTTGAAAACCAGTAAAGAACGTCATGGCGTCGTAATCAGGAAGATACATCGGGGTAAAGCAACTCTGCCTTTGTTGAAAGAAGTAAAACTTCAACGTGGAGATATTGTTGAAATAGAAGGCAGAAAAACCGATGTCGACCGCTTTGCCGCATACCTTGGATTTGCCGAACGCCCCACAAATATTACAGATCTACTCTATGTAGGAGCAGGAATATTTCTAGGAGGAATTTTAGGGTCATTGACATTTCACACAGGAAACGTGCCATTAAGTTTAAGTGCCAGTGGTGGAGTTCTCATCATGGGAATTATTTTCGGCTGGTTACGTTCTCGCCGCCCAACGTTCGGAGCTGTACCCGAACCTGCAATTTGGCTGATGAACAACCTTGGTCTTAACATATTTATAGCCGTTGTAGGTATTAATGCGGGACCGGATTTTATCGCCGGATTGAAAGCCGCAGGCGTCAGCTTGTTTATTGCCGGCATCTTCGCCAGCCTTATTCCTATGCTCATCGGTATTCTTTTAGGACGATATGTATTTAAATTTCAGCCTGCTATCACACTTGGAGCTTGTGCCGGAGCACGAACCACAACCGCAGCTCTCGGAGCTTTGGAAGATTCGCTTCAAAGTAAAGTGCCTGCGTTGTCATACACAACAACCTATGCCGTAGGAAATACCCTTCTTATCATTTGGGGTGTGGTTATCGTGTTGTTAATGAGTTAGATCGCAGTCCTCCTATTACTTTGGTAAATATAAAAATCAAAGCCAATTATAAGTTTGTTACTTAATGAGTGAGTAAAAAATTATTAGACATTATATCGAATAAAGTGTTATTTGATTCATTATCATTAGTTTGTTCTGCGCACAATCATATAGATTGCTTGCATTCCTTTTGCCTTAAGCCGCAAAAGGAATCAAAAAGGCTTTCTGTGACTCAGGCTTCTTGCCGACCCACTATACAGCTTATAAGCTGAACAAAAAATAACTCGCACCAAAAGACTGTTAAAACTAGAATGGTTCGGCTATGCTCAAACAGCTTTTTGTTTCTACCGCTTATTTGCGCTGTGTGGGTACCCCGTCAATCAGCTAAATGTCACGTTTTTAAAATTGGGCGTAAGCGTGACGTGCATTAGTGACGCAGCTGGGTGACCTGACCGATAAAGTTGGCGCAAAACTAAATGTCTGTCTGAGCGTAGCGAGTTTATTTAGTTTAGTCAACGAATCGCTTTGTCAGGTCGGCGAGTCACGAAGCACTGTTTTTTGCAACTTTTTGACACCAAAAAGTTGAGAAGAAAAACCAACATTTAAAATAATTAATTAAAAACGAGAAGTATAAATCTTATTCAAGATAAAATCTTTCACAAAAAAAATAAAAGTTATGGATATTGATAAATTAAAAACATCACGAAAACGTGAACAACAATTAGAGCAGCTAAGTCCGTTCGAATTGAAAGATAACTTAATCAGCTTGGCATCCGACCAACAAAAAAAGCCTGTAAAAACAATGCTAAATGCAGGTCGTGGCAATCCAAACTGGACAGCAACAGTGCCTCGTGAAGCGTTCTTTACTTTAGGTCAGTTCGGGGTTCAGGAGTCAAAGTTGGCAATGGATTACCCGGTCGGTTTGGCTGGTATTCCCCAGAAAAAAGGAATAGCAAAAAGATTTGAAGATTTTCTTGAAAAAAACAAGCAACTTCCGGGAGTTGATCTCTTGAAAGGCATTTATAAATATGGTATTGACAAACATAATTTCGATGCTGACAGTTGGGTTTTTGAAATGGCAGAAGGCATTGTGGGCGACCAATATCCAAGTCCGGTGAGAATGCTGAAACATGCCGAAATTATTGTACATGATTATCTGATTCAGGAAATGTGTGCAAAAAACCCTCTACGTAGCGGTAGATACGACCTGTTTGCGGTTGAAGGCGGTACGGCGGCAATGTGTTATATCTTTGATTCGTTATTTGAGAATTGTTTATTGAAAAAAGGAGACAGGATAGCTCTTGGTGTTCCTATTTTTACCCCATATCTCGAAATTCCGGATCTTGCCAAATATCAGCTCAAAGTAACTTATGTAAACGGAGTTGCTAAAGATGAAAACGGAAACTCTACATTCCAATATCCTGAGGAAGAGTTGGATAAGTTGGGTGATAAATCAATAAAGGCATTTTTTATTGTAAATCCTAGCAATCCGACTTCTGTCGAAATTTCTGATAAGAGCAGAAAATACCTTGTAAAAGTGATTAAAAATCTGAATCCCAATTTGATGATTCTGACAGACGATGTGTATGGCACATTTGTTCCCGGATTTAACTCCTTGATGAACGAGCTTCCACAAAATACGTTGTGTGTTTATTCCTTCTCAAAATATTTTGGTGCAACAGGTTGGCGTTTAGGCGTTATTGCTCTGTATGAGGATAATGTATATGACAGGATGCTTTCGGCAATTCCCGAAAAAGATAAGCAAAGGTTGGCAAAACTATATGAAAGCCTGACACTACATCCCGAAAAATTGAAGTTTATCGACCGTTTGGTTGCCGATAGTCGTCAGGTTGCTTTAAATCACACAGCCGGATTGTCCACTCCGCAACAAATGCAGATGATGCTTTTTGCAGCTTTTGCATTGCTCGATACTGAAGATAAATATAAAGAAGCGTCTATTAAACTTCTTCGCAACCGATACAATCTTCTTTGGCAAGGATTGAATATCCCTGTGATACCCGATCCTGAAAGGGCAGCTTATTACTGCGAAATTGATATTCACGAGTGGGCATTGAACAATTACGGAAAGGAATTTGTAGCGTTCCTCGAAAAAAATTTCGAACCCGTGGATATTGTTTTCCGATTAGCTGAAAAATCATCTATCGTTTTACTTAATGGTGGCGGATTTGCCGGACCTGAGTGGTCTGTACGTGTGTCTCTTGCCAATCTGGAAGATCAGGATTATAGTGTGATAGGTAAAGAACTGGCCGAAACCATGCAAGATTACGTAGAGGCTTGGAAAAGTACAAAAAAGTAAATTAATCAAATAATATGCACATTATGAAAACAAGTAAAATGCAAAGAGTATTTGGTCTGTTGATGATTACTCTATTCATGTCAGTTGCGGCATTTGGTCAGAATAAGCCGACAATTTACATATTAGCAACCGGCGGAACTATTGCCGGACAAGGTGCAACGGAAGTAACGGCAGGATACAAAGCCGGAGCTATAACCGTAGACCAGTTGTTGAGCGCAGTTCCTGAAATCAAGGATATAGCAAACATCAAGGCCGAACAGGTTGCGAATATCGGTAGTCAGGATATGAACGACGAAGTTTGGCTGAAACTAAGTAAAAGAGTAAATGAATTGCTGAAGGGTGATGCCGATGGTATCGTTATTACTCACGGAACTGATACACAGGAAGAAACTGCTTATTTTCTGAACCTGACGGTGAAAAGCAATAAGCCTGTGATCTTGGTAGGGTCTATGCGTCCGTCAACTGCCATTAGTGCCGATGGCCCGCGTAATATCTACAATGCAGTAGCTGCAGCCGTTTCACCTCTTTCGACAGGAAAAGGCGTAATGGTGGTTATGGATGATAAAATTCTGGGAGCAGACGATTTGGCTAAAACAAACACATTGAGTGTAGGAACATTCCGGAATCCAAACTACGGACCTTTAGGCATTGTTTACAATGGAAAACCTATCTATACGAGAGAATCGGTAAAACGTCATACATCCAAGTCGGAATTTGACATCACCCATGTTACCAAACTTCCTCGTGTGGAGATTATTCTTAGTTATTCTAACGCAACGGCATTGTTTGTTGATGCTGCCTTGAAAGCCGGAGCAAAAGGAATTGTTGTGGCTGGCGTTGGAAATGGAAACATGACAACTGTTATGCAAAACGAATTGGAAAAAGCGACAAAGCAACATGGTGTAGCTGTGGTTCGATCTTCCAGAATCATGACAGGACCAACTGCTCAATGGGACGAAGTGAACGACGATCAATTAGGTTTTGCTGCATCTTGGTTTATCAACCCATACAGATCACGTGTGTTGTTGATGCTGGCTTTGACTAAAACCAATGACTACAAAGAGATACAGCGAATGTTTTCGGAATATTGACATTTTGTTTTCGGGGGTGGGTTATCCCCCACCCTACAATTTAACTTAAAATGATATGAAAAAGATATACATACTTTTAGGAGCTTTGTTTCTAAGTATCAGTGCTTTCGCGCAGCATAAAGAGAGCCAAAATATATTGGATAAATTGCTGTGGGACGACAAGATGCTCAACATAATGCTCGATACCCGTGTTGATTTTCAAACAAGTATAAAGAACGGAGATTTTGACGAAGCCACCTTCAAAGGTCAAACGTTCAAGATTTGGTTGGCGGGAGAAATTATACCCGGAATCCGTTATCGGGTTCGCCATCGTCTAAACAAGCCGCAAACACCTCTTCGTGAAGGTTATTCGGGAGCAACAGACCAGGCATGGTTAGCCTTCGACATAGGTAAAGATTGGACAATCACTGCGGGTAAGCAATCCGTACAATTCGGTACGTTCGAATACGATTACAATCCTGCCGATATTTATCAACCGACAATGGCATTCGACGATTTGGATGCTTATAAGACCGGAGTTAATGTCGCATATCGTTTTGCAGGGCAAACAATGAATCTGCAAGTCGTTAACTCGGATGCGCCACAATTTGCAAGTGAGAAATACAAAAATAAGGCTCTTGCTGTGAACGTATTATGGGAAGGAAATCTTCTGGATGGAATGGTGAAAACACGTTGGGGATATGGAGCATTTCAACATAGTAAAAAGAAATTTTATAACTGGCTGACAGCAGGTACTCAGCTGAATATCGGCAAATTTACTACCGAGTTGGATTATTATCTGGGCAACCGTAATATGGATTACAGTTCGGTGGTGGAAGTTGCAGACCTCGGCACAAGATATGTGCGTGACCAATCTCTATCATTGAATCTGAAATATGATTTTGGCAAATGGAAACCTTTTGTAAAGGGAACATGGAATCAGCGTCACGACAAGGATTTCGACAACAATGCTTACGAAACCAAAGGTATTCAGGCAGTTGTAGAGTTCTATCCTTTCACCAACAATCTGGTTAAAGATTTACGCTTTCATGCTGCATACGCTTATGGTAATACCGATTTCTTAGGAAATTTCAGCAGTAAAGGAAATGTAGACACACATACATTTCTTGTAGGTACAAGATGGTTGTTTAAAGCTAAATAACCGGATATAACTAATCTAATATTAAGAAAAAAATGGGACTATTTCAATTAAAATAGTCCCATTTTCATATCCATTTATATCAAAAACTTAGATAGAAAGAATACGCAATGTATTCATTAAATCATCATTGAATGGCTTATTCTTTTTTATGGCTTTTGAAAAAGGAACGTAAACGATCTTGTCGTTTTCTATACCGATCATCACATTCCGCTGACCTTCGTTCAGAGCATCAACAGCAGCTGCTCCCATACGACTGGCTAGAATGCGATCGCTGGCAGATGGCGAACCACCCCTCTGAACATGTCCCAGAATAGAAACACGCACATCGTACTGAGGATATTCATTCTTCATACGTTCAGCCATAGCCATAGCACCTCCGGTTATATCACCTTCCGTTACCAATACTAAGCTACTGTTTTTGCTTTTTCTGAATCCTTGCGAAATAAGTTCACCCAACTGGTCTTTTTCGTATGCCATTTCAGGAATAATAGCAGCTTCGGCTCCTGTTGCAATGGCTCCGTTTATAGCTAAATAGCCACATTCACGCCCCATTACTTCGATAAAAAACAGCCGCTCGTGCGAACTGGCAGTATCTCGTATCTTGTCCACAGCTTCCATTATTGTATTCAGAGCCGTATCATAACCAATAGTCATATCAGTGCCACTCAAGTCGTTGTCGATAGTGCCCGGCAATCCGACAATCGGGAAATTATATTCCTGAGCAAAAAGTTTAGCACCTGTTAGCGAACCATCACCGCCAATCACCACAAGAGCGTCAATACCTTCCCTCACAAGGGTGTCGTAAGCTATCTGACGGCCTTCGGGTGTCATGAACTCCTTGCTGCGAGCAGTTTTCAAGATAGTACCTCCTTGTTGAATGATATTACTGACACTGCTGCTGTTAAAGGTTTCTATTTCGTCAGAAATAAGACCCTTATAACCTCTCATAATGCCTTTTACCTCCATTCCGCTAAAAATAGCAGCACGAGTTACTGCCCTGATAGCAGCATTCATTCCCGGGGCATCGCCACCCGATGTAAGAATCCCTATACGTCTAATTGTTGCCATATTACCTTAACTACTTTTTAAATAACCCTATATATTAATTTTTAAGTTCAACCAGTCTGTTTATTGTTTTCTCTATTTCCTCCATTTGCCATTTAGGCGTTGATGTGGCTCCACAAATACCTATTGATATATTTTCTCCGATAACTTCAGGATCAATATCAGCCGGCGAAGATACGAAAAAAGAATTGGGATTATACTGCAGGCATTCTGCGAAGAGCACTTTCCCGTTCGAACTTTTTTCGCCTGCAACAAAGAATATCAAGTCATGCTTCTGTGCAAATTCTTTGATATTCGGTATCCTGTTCGATACCTGACGGCATATTGTATCAAAATATTCGAAATTGGCAGTCGGGGATATTCTACTTTTAATCTCGTCAATTATATCCTGAAACCCATCCAAAGGCTTGGTTGTCTGCGAAAACAAACAGATATTTTTCGAATAATCCAGTTTATCCAGATCTTCTTTCTTCTCTATCACGATAGCCTTCGAGTCGGTTTGCCCTATCAGTCCGATAACTTCTGCATGCCCATCTTTGCCGTAAATAACAATCTGGGTATTATTGCCGATTTCCTGATTATATTTATCATGTATTTTCTTCTGCAATTTTAATACAACCGGACACGAGGCATCTATAATCTCTATATTGTTAGCCTTGGCAATTTCGTAAGTTGATGGCGGTTCGCCGTGAGCACGCAAAAGAACTTTTACGTTTTTCAGTTTTGCAAACTCTTCATGATTGATAGTCTTCAAGCCTAATTTGGCAAGACGGTCAACCTCCAGATTGTTATGAACAATGTCTCCTAAGCAATAAAGGACTCCTCCTTTTTTCAACTCTTCTTCTGCTTTTTTGATAGCATTGACCACGCCAAAACAAAATCCTGACTTTTGATCAATTTCGATGTTATTTTTCATCGTCTATAACATGGTTAAATTTATCCAGAAGCCATTGCATTTGCTGCTCAATAGTTATGTGAGAATTGTCCAGTTCTAAGGCGTCATCCGCCTTACGTAGAGGACCTTCCGCACGGTTCTGATCTTTATAATCTCGTTCTTTCAGATTTTCGAAAACTTCTTCGAATGTAGTTTGCTGATCACCTTTATTTCTTAACTCTAGCAGTCTTCTTTCAGCCCTTATCTGAGGCGATGCTGTAACAAATATTTTCAGTTCGGCATCAGGAAAAACAACCGTACCGATGTCACGGCCATCCATCACAATGCCTTTAGCTTTACCCATTTGCTGTTGTTGATGTACCATTGCTTCCCTTACGAACGTCACAGCGCTAACTATACTCACTTTGTTTGAAACATCCATCTGGCGTATTCGTTCTTCAACATTTACGCCATTCAAATATGTTTCGGGTTTATTCGTATCTTTGTTTAGTTTGAATATTATTTCAATTTCTGCAATTTGCTTTTTAAGTTTTTCTTCATTCAGAACATTTCCGTCAAACAATCCGTTTTGAATACAAAATAGCGTAACAGCCCTGTACATGGCTCCACTATCAATATAAATATAATCAATTTTTTTAGCTAGATCTTTAGCCATAGTACTCTTTCCGCACGAAGAGAAACCATCAATAGCAATTGTAATTTTTTTCATGTGACAAAGTTATTACTAAAAAACAGAATTTGATCTACCAAAGTTCGTTTTTTGTAACAAATTAATTATTTCTTTACAGTAATTAAGTAAAACTTTATTCTAGTATTCTTTTGTTCTTAATGGCCTGATATTTGGGGAGATATTACAATTGGCTCGTTACTTCCATAACTTATCAAATCTAAACTCAGCTCTGCTCCTTTTATAAATCCAATAACTAGATTTCTAAAATATCTTAATCTATCTTCCAGATCAACCTTGACTCCAGATGTTATTTTCTTGGTTTTATCAATCGTATACTTATAGATAATTTCAGGATTTCCTAGTCTTCGTTCAATGTATTTTTGAATAATATTATTGTCGAACTCCAATATGTGTTCTCGTTTATTACCTTCGTCTACATAAATCCATTTTCCTATAAAGTTCCCGTTGTCATCAAAGCTCCCATTCAGATTTTTAGAGTTGATGGCTATTAATGTATCACTTCTGAATTTGAAAACAGTTTTAGAGTTACCTCTGTTTGCAACTATGGTATAGGCGAACTCTCCATTTCGCTTACCATCCGTAAACGTTCCGGTATAAGTCTTTGTTATCAAGCCTGAAGTAGCTCTTTGTCTATTTACGGTAGTCCATTTGCCACTTTTCAATCCATCGGAAAAATTTCCTTTTATATTCTCGTCTATAGCAAGATATTTATTATTCTTATAAAATGAGAAGGCGCCTGTTATAACCTTTTCATAGTCCTCATTCTCATAATATTTATATTTTGCAGTACCGCCTAAATTACCCCATTCGCCGACATAACTTTTTAAACTTTGAGAGAATAAATTTCCGACACTCAGAGAAAGAAATAATACTAATAAAACGAAACCTGTTTTTTTCATAGTGCAAGCTATTCATGTTAATTTTAACATGACAAAAATAAATAATTTTCAATTGAAAACAAAGGTAGAAATCTGGGGTTGCGCTTTAATACTTAGACAAATCAATCCCCAAACTGAAGTGATAGGAAGTGGCATCGGGATGGAATTGTGCTAAAGTAAAACCTATGTTAAATCTTTTTACCCTCAATCCGGCTCCGGCATTCCAGCCGCCCCATTTATTGCCATCCTGTATTTTCATATCCGAATGTACTTTAGGGTTATAGCCTACCCCAATCCAGAAATTATCGGACGGGATTATATCTACCCCGAATACAAGGTGTTTCATCAACACACTGAAAAACAATCAGAAAAACATTCCTCTATGTTTCTTCATTTCTCATACTGAAAGGTATGCTGTGGGGATATGTAATAGCATTGACAATATGCCTCGTTCAAAAATATTTCGGAATATTGAAGTTGGATGCTTCCGTATACTACGTTTCACAGGTTCCTATCGAGTTGAATATTATCTACATTTTACTCATCAATATAGGAACACTTCTTGTATCCTTACTGATGATGATAGGTCCATCCTATCTGATTGCACGCATATTGCCTGCAAAATCAATTAAGTTTGAATAAAGAGGAAGCACTGGTTAAACAATATTTGTCATACTTGAACAAGTAGCATGAATATCTGTTTATTCGAATTTTAAAACCAGGTAATTTTTTATTTCTTCGTATGGCAAAGTTATTTCCTTTGGTCCTTCAACATAAGCAGCCGCTTCGTAAGGATTATAATAAAGCAATAAGCCTTCTTTTGTAACGAAAATATTTTGAGGCAAGGCAAATTTATCGTTATTGAACATGTAACCCGTCGAATTTATAGGCTTACCAATCGGAATATTATATTTGTTTCTGAACTTTTCTTCGGCAATGCGAGTCAAAGCCAAAGTATCGTTCACTATATCGCTCAAAAATAGCTGATTACCTGTCTTCGGATCAAACAAAAGTGAGGTCATGTTGCTGTTTCCGTGAGCACCTCCGGTCATTGTATACGAATCCAGTTTTATATTTACAAGCTCAGGACTGTCGTATTCAACTGCTCCTTTTATGATTGCTTCCCATCCTCCGGGAGAATCGGAATATTCTTTTATAAAATCTTCATAACTGCGAATAAATCCGGAGAAAAGTTCATCATAGTTTGCAGAACTGTCGCTGTCTTCGGCTATTATCCATTTCACTGATTGAAAAATGGTAGAATTAATATTACTAATGACCATACTATCGCCACCAGCAACAGGAATAGAAGCATTGAGTGTAGATTGCGGTTTGCCTGCCAATTTAGACTCTTCGTCGAACTCTACAATGTGAAATGATAGTTTTGAGTCGGAGGTTTCGTTAGATGCCTGTTTATTCTTATTGTTACAAGAAGTTATCAAAGTGGCTAAGAACAAAAAATATAAGATTCGTTTCATCGTAATAAAGTTTTAATCGATTAGACCTTAATTATAAACCATTAAGTGAACCGATTTGTTTATTTCTGAATAAACTTTTTTAATCCTTCAGTCTCAAAGTAACTGCATTCTTATGGGCATTTAATTGTTCTGTTTCTGCCATTATCTCAATGGTAACACCCAAGTTATGAATTCCCTCTTTACTTATTTCCTGAAAAGTAATTTTACGGATAAAACTATCCAGATTGACTCCGCTATATGCTTTCGCATAGCCATTTGTGGGCAAAGTATGGTTAGTGCCCGAAGCATAATCACCCGCACTTTCGGGGGTATAATGCCCTAAAAAAACGGATCCTGCATTGACTATTTTTTCGGCAATATTCATATAATCGGCAGTTTCAATGATTAAGTGTTCGGGTGCGTATTCATTTGTCATGTCGATGATTTCCTGTTCATCTTTCAGCAAGATCAACTTACTGTTATCCAAAGCCTTCTTTGCCATCTCGTTGCGAGGAAGCAATGGCAATTGTTTCTCTATTTCTTTTACAACCTCATTTATAATATCTTCCGAAGTTGTTGTTAATATCACCTGGCTGTCGGCTCCATGTTCTGCCTGAGACAGCAAGTCGGCTGCAATGAAAGACGGATTTGCCGTTTCATCTGCAATCACCTGCACTTCGGATGGTCCGGCAGGCATGTCGATAGCCACGTCACGCAGGCTTACGAGTTGTTTAGCTGCTGTCACATACTGATTTCCGGGACCAAATATTTTATACACTTTCGTTACAGTTTCTGTTCCGTATGCCATCGCCCCAATAGCTTGAATCCCACCAATTTTATATATCCTATCCACGCCCGCCACTTTGGCTGCATACAAAATAGCAGGATTTACTTTTCCCTCCTTATTTGGAGGAGTGCATAAAACAATCTCTCTGCATCCGGCTATTTTAGCAGGAACAGCAAGCATCAAAACGGTAGAAAACAGAGGGGCTGTTCCTCCCGGAATGTAAAGCCCTACCTTTTCTATTCCGACAGATTTTTGCCAACAAACTACACCTTTGGTAGTTTCTATTTTTTTTAGTTCTACTTTTTGAGAGTTATGAAATGTCTCAATATTATTTTTAGCTGTGCGGATAGCTTCTTTTAATTCATCGGGGACTAAATTTTCGGCTTCGCATATTTCGGCATCCGACACTTGCAAATTATCCAATACAACTTTATCAAATTTTTGGCTAAATTCGATAACAGCTTCATCGCCTCTTTCTCTAATCTTATTCAATATATCGGAAACTGTTTGATTCAATGACGATGTGTCAAAAGCAGGGCGCTTCAACGTTTCTTTCCAATTTTTTCTGTCTGGATATCTTACTATTTGCATAATATTTTAAACTTTTCGATAACAGGATGTAAAAATACTATATTATTTTATAATAGAGACTGCTTCATCGGATAGTATTTAATCAACTCAGCAAAAACTTTTAAATTTGTTTAACTTCTTACCCTAATTAATCTCGAATCCATAATGACATAACGAGATTCATCTTCCTTCTATAAAATATTAATTATAAACCTTGAATTTCAATATTAAACCGACGATAAGTCTGCTTTTAGATAAAATTGAAATAATATTCAACATTTCTGATATTCTGAAACAGATTCTAGCAAAAGCTAAAAACAAATTTAAATAAGACCTTTTATAATATTGTCTAGTTTTGCCTATGTAGTAAATTCTTTGAATAATCTTAATATTAATACCATTGAAGCATGTTAAAAAAATGTGTCAAAAGAAAATCCCTGCTTATGATAACTCTACTCTTATTGTCGGCAGGTTTCATAAAAGCTCAGACCCGAATTGAGGGGAAAGTCGTAGATCAGGAAGGCATAGAGATCATTGGTGCTACCATTATTGTTAAAGGAAAATCATCAGTTGGTACTGTTACCGATATGGATGGTAGATATACAATAACAATAAATGACCCCTCTAAAGACATACTTGTATTCTCATACATAGGAATGGAATCTCAAGATGTAAAGGTAAATAACCGAACAACTATTGATGTAACCTTAAGTCCAAACAGTGTGATATTAGATGAAGTAGTTGCTATTGGTTATGGCACAATGAAACGTAACGATATTTCCGGTTCTGTATCTTCCGTAAAAGGTAAAGAAATCGGAAAAATCCCGGTTACCAATGTCGGACAAGCATTAGCCGGTAAGGTGGCAGGGGTTCAGGTAACACAGTCGCAAGGTTCGCCTGATGCAGCCATTGAGATACGGGTACGTGGAGGAATGTCGATCACCCAAAACAACGACCCATTGTTTGTAATAGACGGGTTCATCAGCGAAAGTGGACTCTTGGGTATCGACCCAAGCGATATAGCAAGCATAGATGTACTGAAAGATGCTTCTGCAACAGCCATATACGGATCGGCCGGAGCAAACGGGGTTATCCTTATCTCAACCAAAACAGCTAAAGAAGGAAAAGCCGTGATAACATACGATGGTTATGTTGGTTTCAAGAAATTGACTAAACGTATGGACGTGATGAATGTGGAAGATTTTGTCAATCTGGAATATGAAAGAGCCATGATAGGTGACGAATCGGAAAAAAACGGATTCTTGAATCGTTATGGTGATGGCAGAGATGCAGTTACATATCCTAATGTATTAGATAATATGTATTTAGCGCACGGTCAAATTCATGAAGTGTATGCCAACAGACCAGGTATAAACTGGCAAGATGAAGTATTTGACGGTAACACGCCCATTTCGCAAAGCCATAAAATAGGTATATCAGGAGGTAACAAAACCTCAACTTACAACGTATCGTATGCCTATATGGACGAAGATGGTATCATGCCCGGCAGTGGATTAACCAGAAACTCTCTACGTGGTAAGTTTTCTTATCAACTGAATCCTAAAATGAGGTTCTCGGCTAATGTCTCGTATACAGATGAAGTAACTAGGGGAATGGGATCTCTGAATGATGCAGGTCAATTTAGCCGTATGCAACATATCATTCAATATCGTCCGATGTATATGAAACATTCGGATGACAGTTATTTGCTTAATATGCAAAATGATCCGGTTCAGGAAGATGAAAACGGTAATCAAATGCAAAATCCACTCATTTCCATAGAAAATGAAAAAAGAGAAAGACGTAATAAACTGATGTCTTTGAACGGAGAACTAACTTATGCTATATTAAAAAACTTACGATACAGAGGTACTATAGGTTTGCGTACACGTACAACTGACAATGATATGTTTTATGCTTCAGGTAGCCGTCAAGCTATAAACTCTGGTGGTCCTTGGGGTAGACGTGATGAGTATGAATATTATACACTTCAGTACAATAATACTCTGACATGGAATACCAAAATAAACAAACTACATAAAATAGATGTCTTGGTGGGTCAGGAAACAGCAATAAATGATCCTAGAACCCGCACACATACATATACTCAATTTCCTGGGGATAATTTCGGATTGGAAGATTTGGGACTTGCCACTCAAATAGGTATACCATCTAATAGTAGAACAGATTACCGTAAATACTCGTTCTTTACACGTGCCAACTATAACTATAACGAAAAATATTTGGCAACCTTTACATTCCGTACCGATGGTTCTACCAAGTTCGGTAAAAACAATCGTTGGGGTTACTTCCCTGCCATTTCTCTCGCTTGGCGTGCAGTTGAAGAAGATTTCATCAATAAATTGAATATTTTCTCAGATCTTAAATTACGAGCTAGCTACGGAACATCGGGTAATGATGCCATATCAAGTTATCTATCATTGGCTACAATGCATTCTTCGCTATTACCATTCAACAATGCTATGGTGAACGGATATGCACAAAAGAAACTTGCAAACCCTGATCTGAAGTGGGAAACTAATACGACAGCCAATATAGGTCTGGATTTCGGATTCCTTGATCAAAGAATACAAGCCAGTTTAGATATTTATCAGAACAATGCTACTGACCTGCTCCTGCAAAGAAAAGTTCCTTTTTCAACGAGTGGAGGAATCGGGTCGTATATGGCAAATATCGGTGAAACACAAAATAGAGGTATTGAATTTGCTATAAATACTGTAAACATTACAACTAGCGATTTCAGTTGGACTACAAGCCTGAATCTTGCACACAACAGAAATAAGGTAAAGAAACTTGCTGATGCCAGCTATTTCACTACACGTTCGGGTTGGGTACAAACATCCGAGTTCAATGCTGACGATTATATAACAAGAGTAGGCAAATCGGTAGGGTTGATGTATGGTTACAAATCGGCAGGAATATACACTGTAGACGATTTTGATTATGTAGAATACAGTCCCGGCAAATTTGGTTATCAGTTGAAAGATGGTATAGCTTACGATCCCGGCCAGTATAATGTCAACAACATGGAGAAAAATTCATTGCAACCGGGTAGTTGGAAATTCGTTGATGTAGATCAGTCTGATGGTGAAAAAGGCATAATCAATGCAAAAGATAAAACTGTGATTGGAGATGCAACACCCGATTTGTTCGGAGGATTCATCAATAATTTTACATACAAAAGCTTTGATCTTTCCATTGGTTTCACTTATCGCATAGGTGGTGATGTTTACAACGCCAACAAGATGTATTATACAAAAATGAGCAACAGAGGACGTAACTCATTGAAACAGTCACTAGACAGATTCACATACATTGACGAAAACGGACGTAATGTATTTGGTAATCCTGCTGAATTAGCTCGAATAAACCAAGACAAACAATTTGCATCCATCAGAGGTTCGGCCAACATGGTATTTCATTCGGGATATGTTGAAGACGGATCATTCTTGAGGTTGGATAACATTACATTCGGATATTCCATTCCAAAAAAACTATTGCGAAAATTTTATGTGAGCAATCTTCGGGTTTATGCTTCAACATATAATCTATGGACGCTATCCAATTATTCAGGATTTGATCCGGAGGTAAACGTAAAACCAAACAGCGGACTGACCCCTAATGTAGACTGGGGTGCATATCCAAGAAGTTTCACGATGGTTTTTGGTATAAATCTAACACTATAAAAAGAATAATATAATGAAAACAATATATAACAGATATATGAAGCAATTGCTGAAAAATGGATTGAGACTATCCGTTATCGCTTCCATTGTTTTTAGTGTAACAAGTTGCGATCTGGATGAAGAAGGATATAATTTTTATCCGTTAGATGACTATTTTGAAAATACATCGCGACTTGAAATGGCTGTAAATGCTGCCTATATAGGATTATGCAATCAAACAACTTACGGACAATATTGGATGGTATACGACACCGACACCGACCTGTCGCACATAAAAGGTTCTGATATAGGTCATGTTGCCAGAGATTTGGGGCATTACAACATATACAGCACACACTCTTGGCTACAAGACACATGGGCTACTTATTATACCGGTATAGATCGTGTGAATCTCATTCTGGAGAACATGGACAAGGTTCAAATAACGGATGAAAAAGACACCATATTTTTTAAAAATCTGGTAGGACAATCCAGAGCTTTACGGGCAATATACTATTTCGATTTGGTTAAGTTGTTTGGAGATGTTCCTTTGAGAACAAAATCGGCAGACAAATATGACGAAGTACGTGTGCCAAAAACCGACCGTGCAATTGTCTATGACACCATAATTGCTGATCTGAAGAGTGCCATTATTGATCTTCCTTGGAGAGACGAAATGACCCAAACAGGAGAACGTATATCTAAAGGAGCCGCAATGGGAATGTTGGCAAAAGTATATTTGTTCCGTGGTGGATATTCTCTATATGGCGCAGGAAGCTCAGGAACATTGAAACGTCCTGACAACTACAAAGAATATTACCAAGAAGCTAAAAAAGTATTGGACGAATTAATCACTGCAAATAAACACGGATTACTTAAAAGTTATGAGCGGGTCTTCAGGAATATGTGCGAATTGGAATACGATCCGTTCGAGAATATGTTTGAAGTATCATTCTTCTCGCTCACCGGGCAAGTAGGAACATCCAGTACGGTGGGTACTTATAACGGACCAGAAATAAATGCCGCTTCATCATACGGACGTGCCAATTCTTTTATAAAAACTCAAAATTTCTTCTACGATACATTTGATCCGAATGGTGACCTAAGAAGGGACGTTGCTATAGCTACTTTCAGCATAAATAAAGACGATGTAGTAAAAGAAATTAACAGAAAGCAAAGTTACAACTGGGCACCGGGTAAATGGCGTCGCAACTGGCATACAGGAAAGATAAAAGATAATAACAATACAGATCTGAACGCTGTTATTCTTCGCTATGCCGACGTATTATTAATGCGTGCCGAAGTGGAAAACGAATTGAATGGAGGTCCGAATGACCTAGCAATTGAAGCACTTAACCAAGTGCGTCGCCGTGCCTTCGGTAAAGATTATTTGACAGCAGATGCAGCCTTCGATCTGAGAATTTCTGACTTTGGTGATAAAGAATCTTTCTTCAATTATCTGTTTGAGGAACGTGCCCGTGAACTATGTTTCGAAGGTCATCGCCGCATGGACTTGATTCGTTGGGGATTGCTTAACAAAACATTGACTGACACCAAAAAGAAATTTGATGATGCTATTGCAAACAAAGAAATGAACTCTTATACATTCACGGCTGCAATTCGCTTCAAAACGGGTGTACATGAGCTATATCCCATACCTGACTACGATGTAAGGGAAACCGGAGGAACAATAATTCAAAATCCCGGATACTAACAAAAACAATATAGGGAATGCCTCCAAAGCCGTGAGGCATCCCTTTCTGATATAACATAAAAACGCAAAAATTTAGAAATATGAAACACTCTAAAAAAATATGCTTATTGGCACTATTAGCTATGGCATGTTCGGTAAATACATTTGCTCAAGGATTCGCATCTTTCGATGTGGAGGGTTCGTTGTTCAAATCGAGCATAAAAAACATAAAGACAGGACCTTCGAAAGTAGAAGTTATTGTTGGTAATGATGTTGATCTGAAAAATGTAAAATTCAAGTACAAACTACTTAGTGCATGTCGTTTAGAAGATAAAATAGACAAAAATTTCACTTCTCCTCAAAAAGTTGAGATCAGCAAGAATGCAACAAGCAAAGACTGGACTATACTGGTGAAGAAATTACAACCTGCAACGCTGCCCTTGGATATAAGTTTCTCAAACGATGATCCTTCTATTTACAATTCCTCTACCAAGGGATGGGTGACATTTAACACCGACGAAGGTAAGCCGCAAGTAGTAAGGTTTGGCAACTCGGATGTTAGTTTTTTGGTTGCTTTCGATGGTGAAGCAAAAGACGTTTCGTACGACCTAAAGGTTGTTGGAGCAAAAGGAACTGAATTTGACGGAAAATTTGAAGTAAGCGCTTCTCCTGATGGTAAAAACTGGAACACGATAGTGACTTACGACAGCAAAACGCCTTTCTCAACAGACAACAGTTTCACCAACGAGCTCGAAAGTGATGTACGTTTTGTGAAATGGACATATGTTACTCGTGAGAAACAAAATGTCAATCTGAACAATATTATAGTATCTCCAAAATAAAATTTATAAACTTTTTTAATATACAATGATTATGAAAAAATTATTTACATTTTTTGCCGTTTGTTTAATGGCTTCGAGTATTTCAGCTCAAAATTTCACGAAATTTAATGCAACCGATAATGCTGGAGTGAAAATATTGAATGACTTTTCAACTAGACCAGGAGCTGGACAATTAGACATTATAGTTCCTGAAAATTTCGATGTAACTAATGTTATTTTAGACTGTGCAGTTGGCTCAAATGACGAGATCGTAACCAGTCCTCTCCCTACCAATTTTTCATCACCTCAAACTATTATCACGAAAATAACAGCAACAGGAGTAACCAGGACATGGAATGTTACTTTCAGAAAACTGAAACCATCGACATTGCCCCTCGATCTTACTTTTTCAGCCGGATTCATGACAAACAGTTGGGATGCAAATACTGTAGGTTGGGCAGGAGCCGCTTTTGATCCGGCAGATAACAATTCTAAAATAGTACGTTTTGCTAACACATCCGCAGCTTTCATCACTGCTTTCTCCGATGCTCCCGGAAAAGTATCATTTACAATGACTGCTAATGGTGTTTATGGGGAGGGTATCTTTGATGTATTCAGTTCGGAAGATGGTATTAACTGGAAAAGTGAAATGCAGTTTAATAGTGAAAAACCTATAACAAATACAGCTACTTCTTATGACTTTACTCCCTCTTCAAATGTACGTTATGTAAAATGGGTTTATACAAAAAGAGTCCAAACTGTATCAATGAACAACATCTCCATAGAAAAAGGAGTGAGTACAATCATTGAAGAATCTACTTTAGATGCTAATGTATATGTTAATGGCAACGAGCTAATGGTTGGTGCCGAGGTGAATAAAGTTGAAGTTTACAATGTTACAGGTTCTCAGGTTTTAGCAGCTAGCAACCCTTCAACTTCAATAGACCTTTCCGGATTGGCAAAAGGCATTTATGTAGCTAAAGTAACCGCAGATAATAAAGCGAAGACTCTTAAATTTATCATTAAGTAAATTTACAACTTTTAGTTTTTACTTATTTTGCCATGCTCAAATCAAAGCATCAAAGTAATTATAACTAAAAATTCAAGACGACTTTAACATAATAATCAAAACTGTTGAACCCGGCTAATTTGTGATGCAGTTAGTCGGGTTTTACTTAAACCACACCTACAACCATGCAAAAAACTCTTCAAGCAACGGCAATCGCATTTGGGTGCGCATCTGTATCTTTCCTGCACATGAATGCTCAAACCCAGAACACAGAAAAGAAACAACCCAACATTATTTTCATACTTTCCGACGACCACGCATATCAAGCCATTGGAGCGTATGGTAACAAAATTGCCCAAACACCAAACATTGACCGTATTGCAAATGAAGGGGCGTTATTGACAACCAATCTTGTAGCAAATTCTATCAGTGGCCCTAGCAGGGCATGTTTGTTGACCGGAAAATATAGCCACATGAATGGTTTTAAGGAAAATGAAAAAGACGACTTCGATATGAATCAGCTTCTCTTTACCGATGTATTGAAGCAGTCGGGATACCAAACCGCATGGATAGGAAAAATGCACCTTGGAAGTTTGCCACGAGGTTTAGATTTTTGGAGTGTACTACCCGGACAAGGACACTATTACAATCCGGATTTTATTTGCCAACCCAATGATACGGTCAGGTTTGATGGTTATGTGTCTGATGTTGTCACCGATTTGTCTTTAGATTGGATCAAAAAAAGAGAATCTTCCAAACCATTCTTTCTGGTTATTGGACACAAGGCAACCCATCGGCAGTGGCTACCCGATTTGCAGGATTTAGGAGCATACGATGATATAAACTTTCCTTTACCTGAAAATTTCTACGATAATTATGAAGGTCGTGAAGCAGCTTCGAAGCAAGACATGAGTATAGAAAAAACTCTTGACTTGAAGCGTGACCTTAAAGTTCATGGTGATTATGTAAATCACCCCAGTTATAACCGCTTCACAGATGAACAGAAAAAAATATTCCAAAACTACTACGAAGACAAAATAACTAGAGAGTTTGATGACAAGAACCTATCGGGAAAAGAACTGACTGAGTGGAAATTTCAACGCTACTTGAAGGATTATTATGCAGTTGCAAATTCTATGGACAGAAATATAGGAAGGGTATTGGACTATCTGGACGAAAATAACTTAGCAGACAACACTGTTATCATCTATACATCCGATCAGGGATTCTATATGGGAGAACATGGTTGGTTCGACAAGCGTTTCATTTATGAAGAATCGTTGAAAACACCGTTTGTCATCCGCTATCCGAATGTTATAAAAGCCGGAACAAGAAACGATAATCTCATCTCAAATATAGATTGGGCACCTACCGTTTTGGATATTGCAGGAGCAAAAATACCTGACGAAATACAAGGCGAATCTTTTCTGCCTTTATTAGCGAAGCCTAAAATAAATACCAAGTGGCGCGATGCCTCATATTATCATTACTATGAGTTTCCCGAACCTCATCATGTCTTTCCTCATTTTGGTATCCGTACCGAAAGGTATAAAATTGTAAAATTTTATGGAGGAGTTGACAATTGGGAATTATACGATCTTAAAACTGATCCGCAAGAAATGTGCAATTTGATTAACAATCCTGAATATAAAGGGATTGTGACTGAATTGAAAAAGAAACTGAAAGACCAAATATTAAAATATAAAGATTACGAGGCTTTAGAAATATTGGATAAAAGTAAATAAGATCGAAATATGAAAAAAAGACAAATATATTATTGTTCGGTTGCATTGTGCGCTATATCCGGAATAAGTCACACATCTGCTCAAGAGCAAAAATACAATATACTTTTTATCGCCATCGACGACCTGAAACCGGAATTAGGATGTTACGGAAATAAACTGATAAAAACACCAAATATAGATAAGCTTGCCGATAGGGGTACTGTCTTTGCTAGTAACCATTGCCAACAGGCTGTAAGTGGCCCTACTCGTGCAAGTATTATGACGGGGAAACGCCCGGATTATACCCAAGTGTGGGATTTAAAGACCCGAATGAGAGATATTAATCCTGATATTGTAACACTTCCTCAGTATCTTGCGTCGCAAGGATACGAAACCACAAGTATAGGAAAAATCTACGACCCAAGGTGTGTGGACTCATTTGCAGATAAACCATCCTGGACTATTCCGGCTCATGAAATAACCCGATATCCCGAAGGTTTTACACCTCCAGCTCTTGACTATTTTCAAGACCCGGAAACAAAACGTTTGGTGGAAAAATACGAGGCAGAAGCCGCAAAACTCAAATTAGACTCTGTTGAAGCTCGTAAATATGTTGTGAGGCGTATCAAGCCATCAACAGAAAATATTGATGTTCCTGATGCCGCTTATAAGGATGGGGCTATGGTTGTGCAGGCAAAAGATATAATGTCTGATCTGGCAAAAGGGAATAAACCTTTCTTTTTAGGGGTTGGTTTTGCCCGCCCGCACTTACCTTTCGTAGCTCCTACAAAATACTGGGACATGTATGACAGGGAAGATATGTCTATCGAACCCTTTCAGCTACATGCAAAAAACACATACGAATTTGCCTATCACAACTCATGGGAGTTGCGCAGCTATACCGACATACCTCTCTGGACAAGTTTCACTGATAAGCGTGAAGCCAAGATACCGTTACATAAACAAAAAGAACTGATACACGGTTACTATGCCGCTATTTCTTTTGTGGATGCGCAAATCGGAATTCTGTTAGAGCAATTAGACTCTCTTGGGTTGACAGACAATACAATTATTATCCTTTGGGGAGATCATGGGTGGCATTTTGGCGATCACGATCTTTGGTGCAAACAGACCAACTTTGAACAAGCTACACGTTCGCCTCTTATTATTTCTGCACCGGAATTGAAAAAAGGTTATACAACTTCACTTACCGAATTTGTGGACGTTTTCCCTACTTTAGTCGATTTGACAAGTCTTCCCATTCCCGATTATCTGGATGGAAAAAGCCTTGTTCCCTTAATGAAGCAGCCTGAAAAAGAATTCAAAGGTTTCGCAGTAAGCCAATATCCTCGTGATGACGGTGTTATGGGTTACACAATCCGCACAAAACGATACAGGTATACTTGTTGGATGAAAGATAACTATACAAGTGCACAGCCTTTAAAAAACGATCATATTTTTGCCCGCGAATTGTATGACTATGATGTTGATCCACTCGAGACAACTAATGTAGTGAATGAAACAGATTATCTGGCTGTTGCAAAGGAGCTGGATAAGACCATGAAAGATTTTCTGAAGTCACAAATACGCAAATAAAACTATAACAATGAAATACTGTGCCAACAATGTAAAGACGGATTATAATACATATTTAGACAATAAAAGTTGTTTGGTCGAATGTAGCGAAAAGGCTTCATTACCATAGCAATTAGTTGCGAGTGATATCTGCCAACCTATAATAAACTTCTTCTTTCAAGAGGGAGGTAAAAGTGTGTTGTTAAAAACATAAACTCTATTGTTTCTGCATTAAGAATATTCTATATTTGTTTATGAAGTTGTCTCGACTTTTCTTTTTTTATTCATTTCTATCATCCTGAATGTATAAAGTCAAGATAATTTTTGTGTTAACTAATGAATCTTTATTACCTGTACCTATATGAAAAAATACATCTTTTCCTGTGTATTTATATCTTTATTTTACATATATCGAAGTGTCCTGTTCGGAAATACACCTGATAATATAAATTTCTCACAGATTTCTATCAATGATGGATTATCTCAAAGTACGGTTTTTAACATAGTGCAGGATAATGCCAATAATTTATGGTTTGCCACCTACGACGGACTGAGCAAATATAACGGTTATAACTTCACGGTTTTCCGTTTCGATCCCGAAAACCCCAACAGCATTGCGTCCGACATTGTACGTACATTGTTTGTTGATTCTCAAAACAGGCTTTGGATAGGCACACGAAATGGTTTGTCAAGATATAATTTCGAGAAAGAGACGTTTAAAAATTACACTCAGAATCTAAAGGGATTTTCTAAATCGCAGGTAAATAGTATTACAGAACTAGAAAATAATCTCTTATTGCTGGGTACTAACAACGGACTGATTTTATTTGATACGGATAAAGAAAACTTTATTCCTGTTCCGGGTATGGAAGATAACCAATTCATGGCTAATGCTTTTCTTCATCTGAGTGGTGATATCTGGATAGGATTGAATAACGGATTGATTATTTATAACAAAAAAGGCAAAAAAGTAACCCGCTCTATCTCTCATCTCGAAGGGTTATTTGTCCAGTCCATGCTACAAGAAGCTGATGATAAAATCTGGGTAGGAACGGAAGGCTCAGGCCTATTTTTAATCAATGACAAATACAATACGGTTAAAACCTATCGTTCAAGCAAATCCGATCCGAACAGTATTTGCTCCGACTTCATCCGTTCTTTAGCTCTGGATAACAGTGGACGGCTTTGGGTAGGCACATTCGATGGATTGAATATTTATAATAAACGGGAAGACAACTTTTTCCGTTACAAAAACAAACCACTGCAAGAAGGCTCAATTTCACAAAACTCAATCCGTTCCATTTTCAAGGATAACCAAGGTGGCATGTGGTGCGGTTCGTATTTCGGTGGCTTAAACTATTACCATTCGCTGAACAACCGCTTCATGCACATGAAGCTGATTCCTAATACAAATTCGCTGAACGACAATGTAGTTAGCTGCATTGTAGAAGATGCCGATCACAATTTATGGATAGGAACCAACGACAACGGAGTGAATTTTTACGATACAAAAACAGGGAAATTTACTTATTATATGAATTCTCTGAACTACGATAACGGAGTAGAGTCGAACAATATTAAAGCAATATATGTAGACGACGCCAATGGCTTGGTATATATTGGCACACATGCAGGAGGACTGAGTGTATTGAATAAAAAAACAGGGCGGATTCAGCATTTCAATACAAACAACAGTTCGCTGACCGGAAACAACATCTATTCCATAATAGACAGTGGTCTGGACTTTCTCTGGATAGGCACACTGAAAGGAGTTATGAGGTATTACCCAAAAGACAATTCTTTTGTCGCCGAATCGGATTTGTTGGATAATATTTTTATTACCCAGATTTTCAAGGATTCTCAAAACAGGCTTTGGATAGGAAAAGAAGACGGATTGATTATTTATTCGCCTACAAACAAACAGATTGTAAAACTAGATATTATAGAGAATAACCAATTATTGAAAACAGCATTTGTAAATTGTATCACATACAACAACAAAGGCGAAATCTGCATAGGTACAAGAAGCGGCTTGTATATATATTCGGAAAAAGACCGGACATTAGAACATTATACCACAAAAAACGGGTTGCCCAACAATGTGGTTTACGGAATACTAGACGATAGCCTGAACCGTTTATGGCTAAGCACGAACAAAGGATTGGTGTGTTTTACTCCTTACTCCAAGGAATTTCGTGTCTACAGCCAAAATGATGGCATACAAAGCAACCAGTTCAACTCATATTCATATTGCAAAACTTACGACGGATTGATGTATCTTGGCGGCATAAATGGCATCACCGTATTTCATCCCGAAAAACTTGTAGACAATCCGTATACTCCGATAGTAACAATAGACAAATTATTCCTGTTCAATAAAGATGTGATGCCCGACGACGAAACAGGAATTTTGGATAAAGCTATTTCGCTGACGGATATGATCACTCTAAAGGCCAATCAGACTTCTTTCTCCTTAGAGTTTGTTGTGTCTAACTATGTATCCAACAAGCACAACCTTTTCGCATACAAACTAGAAGGTTTTGATGAAGATTGGATATACACCACCGACAACAGAATAGTTACGTATACCAACCTCAGTGACGGCACTTACACACTGCTGGTGAAAGCTGCCAACAATGACGGAATATGGTCGAAAGAAGTGAGGACTCTGGAAATAAAAGTTTTGCCTGTATGGTGGAGAACCTGGTGGGCTATATTGTTGTTTTCGGTTGCAATTATAGCTATTTCTATCATCGTTATCCGTACGGTCTGGTTCAGAAAGATGCTTAAAAAAGAATTGAAAATGGAACAATTGGATAAGTTACGTCAGGATGAACTGAACCAGATGAAAACCCGTTTCTTCATCAATCTTTCGCATGAACTGAGAACTCCGCTTACACTCATACAGTCTCCATTGGAAGAAATAATGAATAAAGGAAATAATGACAAGTGGATGCAAAGCCAGCTTCAATATATAAAGAAAAATACAAATAAGTTGATGCACATAATCAATCAGTTGATAGATTACCGGAGGGCTGAACTGGGTGTATTTGAATTGAAAGTAGTGGAACAAAACCTGAACGATTTTGCATACGATAATTTTATACTTTACGAAAGTCTGGCTAAAAGAAAAAAAATAGACTATTATTTCGATTCCGAAATTACGGACCGGAAAGTCCTATTTTCGCCACAGTATATTGAGATAATATTAAACAACCTGTTATCCAATGCTTTCAAGTACACAAAGGAACAGGGAACAATCACAGTCAGGATAAAGAAATCGGGTCAGGATATTGTATTGGAAGTGGAAGATACAGGAAAAGGTATTCCCTTCAATTTGCAGGAAAAAATATTCGACCGTTTCTATCAGACCAGCCCTGACCATACAGGTAGCGGCATAGGTTTATCACTGGTAAAACATCTTGTGGACATGCATCACGGAAGGGTGGAACTGAATAGTGAAGAAGGAAAAGGAAGTTGTTTCAGGATTTTCATACCTCAAAACAAGTCCGTTTATGCCGAAAATGAATTTGCCGATAGCAAAGACGAAGAAGCGGAAAGAAAACCTAAAACTACAGAAGATATTATATCATCCGATGATGAAATAGCCGGAAACAATGAGTTGAACGAAGATGTGAAAAAGGGCACAATATTGGTTGTGGAAGACAATGTGGAAATATTGGATTACCTGAAAAACGAATTGAATAAAGAGTATAATGTTATTATTGAAGAAGACGGGCTTCCTGCCCTTGAGGTATTGAAAGATCAGGATGTAGACCTCGTTCTGACAGATGTTATGCTTCCCGAAATGAGTGGAATAAAATTATGCAAGGCCATAAAACAAAACATCAGGACATGCCATATCCCTGTCGTCATCTTGTCGGCAAAAGCAAATACGGAAGATCAGCTGGAAGGCTTGGAAGTTGGCGCAGACGATTACATTACAAAACCTTTCTCCATAGCCATACTGCTTTCCAAAATCCACAATATTTTACGCTCACGCAAGCGGATGTTGGATCATTATTCAAACTCGTTCGATGTTGAACCCGAGAAAATCACATTCAATGCAATGGACGAAGAACTGATACGAAAAGCAACCGAGATTGTTAAAAACAACATGGATAATATAGAATTTTCTGCCGACGATTTCAGCCGTGAAATGGCAATGAGCCGATCTAATTTGCATTTGAAACTGAAAGCTATCACAGGAGAGTCTACAATCGAATTTATACGTAAAATAAGATTCAACGAAGCATGCAAATTATTGAAAGACGGACGCTATAATATCTCGGAAGTGAGCACTATGGTAGGGTTCAATTCACCATCCTATTTTGCAACGAGTTTTAAAAAATATTTCGGATTTTTGCCCACAGAATATGTTAAAAACCTGAGAAAATAACAAAGTTGCTATTCTATTCAACAAAATTAAAAGTAGAGAAAGCCTATTTTCAATTCATTTCAACATTCATGAACAAGTAAAATCTGGTCAAATTATATTTTTGTTATGGTTTCTAATTCACCATGAAAATTCATAAACTCATAATAGAACTATAAGATGAAAACTAACCTTATTTTTACGTTGTTAATCTCCTATGCGTTTTTTGCATCTTGCAACAAAACTCAACAAGAAGATTATAATTGGTTGGCTAACGCCATTGAAGTGAGCAGTTCGCAACTTCGACTAACATCAGAAGAAATTGCCGATTCGACAAAATTCCCCAGATCCATAAAAAACGGAGAGCGCAGACTCGAAGATCTGTACGATTGGACAAGCGGTTTTTTCCCCGGCAGTTTGTGGTACGAATACGAACTGACAGGTGATAAATACTTCGAAACACAAGCATCGAAATTCACAAATCTTTTGCACGACCTGAAAGATTATAAAGGAACGCACGACTTGGGTTTCATGGTATTTTGCAGTTATGGAAATGCCGAAAGACTAAGTCCTAACGATAGCATCAAGCAAGTATTGATAGAAAGTGCCGAAAGTCTGGCTAGCCGTTACAACGATACCATCAAGGCAATTCGTTCGTGGGATTTCGGAGATTGGAGCTATCCCGTAATCATAGACAATATGATGAACCTGAAACTTCTTTTCTATGCCAGCGATATATCGAAGAACGAAAAATTCAGAAATATTGCTATCCAGCACGCAAATACTACGATGAAAAACCATTTCAGGGATAATTACTCATCCTATCATGTAATCAGTTACCTGCCTGTAACAGGAGCGGTGGAATCGAAAGGAACATTTCAGGGATATTCCGACAATTCGTCTTGGGCAAGAGGTCAGGCTTGGGGATTGTATGGATACACTGAATGCTTTGAGGAAACAAAAGACAAGCGATATCTTGATTTCGCAATCAAAATTGCCGATTACATCATGAAAAGTGTAAAGACAGAAGACCTTATACCCTATTGGGACTATAATGCACCCGATATACCCAATGCACCGAGAGACGCTTCGGCAGCGGCCGTTACCTGTGCAGCATTGTTAGACCTAAGCACATTGGTTGAAAATGGCGACGAATATTTCAAATATGCCGAAACCATTCTTAAAAACCTGTCAAGTGATAAATATCTGGCGAAGATTGGCGAAAATCAAGGTTTCATCCTGATGCACTCGGTAGGTCATCTGCCGGCAGATTCTGAAATTGATACGCCCCTCAATTATGCCGACTATTATTATCTTGAGTCAATAAAAAGATACGCCGCTATAAAAGGAATAGATACTAAAAAACTGGTTGCTGAAAATAAAGCTAGATAAGTTAAATAATTAGTTAAAAAAAAGATATATAAATCATACCATGAATAATATCACAAAATATATACTGATAGCCTTCTGCCTGTTTGTTTCGGGAACAGTGAATGCTCAGGAATTAAACAAAGAGGCTTTAAATCTGGTCAATCTGGACTATAAAGGGTTGGAAAAAGTAAAAGCATTACACAGCGAAGGTAAGGATAAAGAAGCAATGAAAGAGTTGCTGAACTACTACCGTAGCAGGAAAGATGTTAAGCATCCCGATATAGACCTGACCAGAGTCAGGATTTCGAAAGGCGACCAGAAAATGGCGGATGAAGCACTTGAACATAAATTCTTTTCGCACAAAGGATATCAGCCATCATACTTTTATGGTGATGATATCGATTGGACATACTGGCCTGTACAAGACAATGAGCTTCGCTGGCAATTGCACCGCCATAAGTGGTTTGGTCCGATGGGAAAAGCTTATCAGGTGTCGAAAGATGAAAAATATGCCAAAGAATGGGCATTTCAATACATGGATTGGATCAAGAAAAATCCATTGTTGGATAGAAAAACTGCAACCTCTGCCCAACGTGAAAACATGCGCTTTGCATGGAGGCCGTTGGAAGTGAGTCACCGTTTGCAAGATCAGACAGGACAATTCCTGTATTTCGTAAAATCGCCACATTTTACACCTGAGTTTTTGAGCCAGTTTTTGGTTAACTACCACAAACATGCGCAACATATACTTGCCAACTATTCCGATCAGGGCAACCACTTGTTGTTCGAAGCTCAACGTGTTCTTGCGGCAGGAGCATTTTTCCCAGAACTTAAAGATGCCTCCACCTGGAGAAAAAGCGGTATAGGCGTATTGAACGAAGAAGTAGATGTTCAGGTGTATAGCGATGGCGGGCAATTCGAACTCGATCCTCACTATCATTTGGCTGCAATCAATATTTTCTACAAAGCCATTCAGATTGCCGATGTAGGTGGTTTCAGAAGCGAGTTTCCTAAAAAATATCTGGATACGGTTGAAAAAATGATCGTTTTCTATTTCAATATATGTTTCCCCGATTATTCTAATCCTTGCTTCAGCGATGCAAAGGCTACAAAAAAGGAGGAGATGGTGAAGCACTATAAAAACTGGTCGAAGGTGTTCCCCGATAACGAACAAATAAAATATTTTGCCACGGAAGGTAAAAAAGGACAATTGCCTGAAAACCTGACTGAAGCATTCAAAACATCAGGGTTCTACACTTTCAGAAATTCATGGGCTAACGATGCTACGGTTATGATCCTCAAAGCAGGCCCTCCCGGGTTCTGGCACTGTCAGCCCGATAACGGAACATTCGAATTATGGATCAAAGGACGTGATTTCTTCACAGATTCAGGAAGCTATGTATATGCGGGTAGTGAAGAAGTGAACAAACAACGCGATTGGTTCAGGCAAACAATGGTTCACAATACTCTGACGTTGGATAACAAAAACATTGAAACAGCTGATACTAAATGTTTACTTTGGGAGAAAAAAGACAATGCTGAAATACTTGTCGTTGAAAATCCGAGTTACAAAGATCTGAAACACCGCCGTTCTGTATTTTTTGTCGATAATAAATTCTTTGTTGTTGTAGATCAGGCAATCGGTTCTGCAACAGGCGACGTTGCCATACACTATCAATTATGTGCAGGAAAAGCCGATATAAATCATAAGAACTTCTCTGCCACAACAACTTTCGGCGACAAAAACAACATTATTCTTCAATGCTTTGGAGAAAAAACCATGACTATGAAAGACGAAGAAGGTTGGATGTCTACCGACTACAGAAAGAAAGAGGAACGCCCTGCGTTTGCTTTCAATGTCGATAAAAAAGCGGGACAGAATGTACGTTATGTGACAGTCATTTATCCTGTTGCAGACAGAACTTCTGCTCCGAAAATGAAAGCTGCCATAAAAAGCTCTGCCACTGATATGAGCAAGATGAATGTTGAAGTAAAAATTGGCGGTAAAACCTACAATTTGGCATACAAGCTATAAACACCTCACTGCAGGGTGAATTAAAAAATATTGACACCTTATTCTGAATGTCCTTCTCCTTTTTTGGGGGAGGACGTGAGGGGGTGTCGAATCTACTTAAACAAAGACATACCATGAATAATAAACGAATAATTTACATACTTTTGTTTTCCGTTCTTCCATTTCTCAATGGTTTGGCACAAAACGTCTATTCGTTCGAAAACGGTACTGTTCCGGATGAATTTTCTGCTACGAACGGAAGCCTGTCTGTCAGTGATTATAAATCGAAACTGGGAGACAAATCGTTGGTATGGAATTGGAACAGTAACAGTGTACTGACGGTTAATAATCCTGCAAACCTCTCGGCTTCGAGCCAGATAGACGACGGAGGAATTACCGTTTGGATATACAATTCGACCAGATCGGACAAATCCCTGAAATTTTCGTTCACCGACAGTGCCGACGAAGAAAAATGCTCTATAAATTTCAAACTTGACTTTGAAGGATGGCGATGCTTGTGGGCGATATTCAGATACGACATGGGTTTCAATAAGAAGACCGCAACACTGCAAAAAATGAAAGTGTATGCCCCATCTTCTTCAAACGGGACTTTTTACATTGATTTCCTCGAATTCTCCAACAAAGTATCATGGGAAAGGATTTCAGATTTTCAGTACAATCTGAAACAAACCAATTCAAACATCATCAGTTTTCTTGATATACGCAATACACCTGCTCCATCTCTTGTTGAACCATCAGCAGAACAAAAAACCGCATTTTCAACAATAGAGACACGCCTCGATAATTGGTATCTGGGAACAGGAAAATATGTGTCTAATCAGGCATACAAACTACGTGAACAAAGTTTTAATACTTATATCAAAAATGCCAAAAACAAGATCGGCAATCTCAATCTCACAAAACAATCTGACGGTACTGTGAAAGGTACAGGCTTATTCCCGGTAAGTTATCATGGCACAAAAGTGGATGGAGTCAATATTACAACATTCCGAAACATAAACGAAACATACCTTATCCAACTAGCATACGACTATCGACGTACAGGAAATGAGACAAGCCTCGAAACCATGCAAAATATATACGATTGGTATTACAATCAGGGTTGGGCAGACGGAAGCGGATTGGGGTCGCTTCGTTTCGAGATGTTACGTAGTGCTGGATTTTATCACTCTGTATATTTATTGAAAAATAACTTGGGGAGCGACGAGCGTTTCAGCCATTTGATGGATGCTATCAGTTGGTTTGCAATGTTCGGAACGGCCTATTCAACGCCTTCTACTCCGGGCGAGTTGGCAGACTACCTGCGCACATTGGCTATGCCGAAACTTTTCTATGCATTGACCATTAAAGATGAAGCGCAACGAAATACGGCTTTGTTGTCTTATCAATCTTATATGAAAAATGCTCTGGGTAAAGCACCCGGATTTAAAGGGACTATGAAGCCTGACTACTCAGGTTATCATCACAATGGACCTTATTACAGCGCATATTATCCCGATGCTCTATATGCAGGGTGTTTGATATATTATCTTTTGCACGATACGCCTTATTCGTTAGGTGAAGAAGTGTACAATGATCTGAAACAAGCTCTGTTGACGTTTCGTTTCCTTAGTGGAGAATTCAATGTTCCGGGAGCTATTACAGGACGATTTCCCAAACAACAAACTGTTGTACAACAACTACTTCCTGCTTTTGCCTATCTTGGCTTGTCTACCCCTACCCCGGACTCTGAACTGCAATCTGCATTCAAACGTTTGTGGAAACCTACACAAGAACCAATGTTGTCTTATATAAAGAAAGTGCAAACAGATATTTGCATGTCGAATACATTGGGAGAGATAGAATTGCTATTGGAGTTCGACGCACTAAGCGGTATAGCCGAGGAAAATCCGAGTGGAACTCTTTTCATGCCATATTCGGGATTAATGATTGCACGACAACCGGCGTGGATGATTACTGCAAAAGGATTCAGTAAATATATATGGGATTATGAAAGTTCGACAACCGAAAATATTTATGGTCGCTATTTAAGTTACGGGCATTTGGAGTTTACCGACTTGGAAAATAAAAATTCCAGCTATAATCCATCCAACCCCGACTGGAACTGGAATCATATTCCCGGAACAACAAGCAAATATTTGTCGTATACAAATCTGGATTTCAACAAGACTAACGGCAAACACCGCAACTTGTCCGATATGACATTTTTGGGAGGGATCGCACTGAATGGAAATTGTGCTATGTTTACCAATCAGCTTCACGACAATGCCATAGACAACAGCTTTTATGCCAATAAATCGGTCTTCGTTTTCGATAATATAATTTATTGCATGGGCAGTAATATAAACAGTCGCAGTACAACTACGCCTGTTTACACCACACTTTTCCAGAATACGCTGAAAACAGGATTCAACTCCGTTTACATCAATGATACGGAATACACTACCGACTTGACAGATGTGAAAAATCCGACAATCAAAGACAACTACGGCAATGTTTTCATCGTTCACGACGGTTATGCAACTATCAAGAAAAACAATACGGCTATGCTGGCATATCTGGATCATGGGAAAGTAGTTTCCGATAAACAATATACATACTCATGGTTGATGAAGCCTACAGATGAGCAGGTTTCGGATTATAAAAATAATCTTCCGATAGAGATTTTGTCACAAAACTCAACGGCGCATGCCATATTCAATTCAGCAACACAAACACTTGCCCTATCTGTTTTCAATGTGGAGAATCCGGTAAATATCCGTCAGGTATATAGCGTAAATAAGCCTATGATGGTCATGGTGAAGGAAAATCCGAGCGGAAGCGTCGATATAGCATTTTCCGATCCCGATATGAACAGAGACAGTGCCTCAAGAGGAGATGACGTTTCGCCTTCCGTTGCCGATCAGTATGGAAAAAAATCGCAATTAGAGGTGGTTTTAAATGGAAAATTTGAAAAAAGAGGTGGCGATGACGGAATATCTGTGACCATAGAAGGAGAAAAGACAAAACTTGTATATCCTGCTGGTCATGACGGACAAACATACAGGGTGAAACTGGCTTTGGAGGGTTCGTCTATTGACAACTTAGAGCAGGACACAAAAGGCTTTTCTATCAGGGAATATGACGGTAATTTATTAATAAACTCCGAAAATAACGAAAGTTTCGATTTCAATATTTTCGATCTGACAGGAAAAAAAATAATCTCAGGTTTCAATAACTATGAAACTGTAAAAGTATCAAAATCGAATCTACCTGCCGGTATGCTGATCATCAGAGTTAACGATGAAAAAAGGAAAAATAATTTTAAACTAATCAATTAAACTTTATGAATAAAAAATATTTTCTTAAAGGAATAGGATTGGCGTGTGTCGCCTTTGCCCTGTTCTCATGCAATCAAGATAAAAACGAAAAATTCGATAAACCCGAATCAACAGGTTTAAATGTATATTGGGGCGATTTACACAATCATTGCAACCTGACATACGGGCACGGAGATATGCGCAGTGCTTTCGAAGCAGCCAAAGGACAACTCGATTTCGTATCTGTAACTCCTCATGCCATGTGGCCGGATATTCCGGGAAGAAACGACCCTCGCTTGCAGTGGGTAATAGACTATCACGTAGGAGCTTTTGAGCGGCTGCGCAAAGGAGGTTGGGACGAGTATGTGAAAATGACCAACGAATACAATAAAGAAGGAGAATTCCTTACTTTCCTTGGTTACGAGTGTCACAGCATGCAGCATGGCGACCATGTTGTAATGAATTATGATCTTGATGCGCCTCTTTTGGAAGGTAGTTCTGTTGAAGATTTGAAAAAACAATTGAAAGGAAAAAAGGCGTTCATCACTCCTCATCACATGGGATATCAGGAGGGGTTCAGAGGGTATAACTGGGACTTCTTCACAGAAGGAGATCAAACCCCGTTTGTTGAAATGTATTCCCGTCACGGATTGGCAGAATCAGACCAAGGCGATTACAACTATCTGCACGATATGGGTCCTCGACGTTGGGAAGGCTCTATACAATATGGGTTGGATCAGGGACATAAGTTCGGCATTATCGGTTCCACAGACCAACATGCAGGCTATCCGGGAAGTTTCGGCGACGGTCGTGTAGCCGTGCTTGCACCTTCACTTACTCGAGAAGCAATTTGGGAAGCATTGAAAAACAGACATGTATATTGTTCTACGGGAGATAAAATTCTGATTGATTTCCGTCTCAACAATGCCATTATGGGTGATGTGGTGAAAGGAAAAGAGCGCAAGATATATGTAAATGTTGATGCTCAAAGCTCCATTGATTATGTGGACATCGTGAAAAACGGAAAAACACTTAAACGGATAAGTGGACCTCTTACTCCTATTGTGCCAGAGGGTGATGTGGTTAGATGTAAAATAAGGGTCGAATTCGGGTGGAACAGAGAAGAATCGCCGGTTAAGTGGCTTGGTAATCTTTCCATTACCGATGGTAAGATTAACGATGCAATTCCTTGTTTCCGTGGTGCTGCTTACACTTCTCCGCAAGAAAAAGACCTGAAAGGCGGTCACGATGAGTTTAAGACAAACGTGAACAAGATACTGAGCAAAACAGATAAAAAAGTTGATCTGGAAATGTATTCTACCAAAAACCCGAATACAACAACAGCAGCAATGCAAGGTGTTGTTCTGGATTTGACTATGCCTAAGAATGCGAAAATAGTGGCTGAATTTAACGGTGAAAAATTTGAACATACATTGGAGGAATTATTGAATGGTTCTAAGGCTCATTTCATGGTGGGATGGTTAAGCGAATCCATCCTGTTCAACCGTGCTATGCCCGAATCGGCTTTCCTTGTGGAAGAATACGTTGTTGACAATACACCTGAAAAAGATACCGACTATTATTATGTCAGAGTACGTCAACGCGACCAGCAATGGGCATGGAGTACTCCGATATGGGTAGAAAAGCAATAAATGTAAATCCTGTAAATTCAGAGTCATCAGTGTTCCATTTTCGTCTTTTAAAATAATACTAAACTATAGAATGATTATAAAATATGCAATTGGTATTGACTTGGGCGGAACGTCCATAAAATACTCACTAATCTGTCACAATGGAGAGTTTGCCTTAACGGGCAAACTTCCTTCATGTGCCAATGTCTCTGCTCAGGCTGTGATAGGGCAATTGATTACTGCTATCAATATCTGCAAGCAATTTGCAGAAGAAAATGACATGGCTATACAAGGTGTCGGTATCGGCACTCCCGGAATTGTGGACGACAGTAACCGTATCATAATAGGAGGAGCAGAAAATATTGTTGGATGGGAAAACGTATTTTTGTCCGACATTTTGGAAAAGGAAATTAATCTTCCTGTAACCATTGGTAATGATGCCAACCTGATGGGATTGGGTGAAACTTATTATGGGGCAGGAATCGGATATAAGAATATTGTATTCATAACGGTAGGTACCGGCATTGGTGGTGCTGTTGTTATTGACGGAAAGCTATTCAACGGGTTCGATAACCGGGGAACGGAACTCGGTCACACGCCACTCATTGCGAACGGAAAACCCTGTATGTGCGGATCGGTAGGTTGTTTGGAGGCTTATGCGTCAACGGTTGCCCTTATCGAACGATACATCGAACGAGCAAAAGAAAAAAATATTTTACTTGACAATACTCCTGAAATAAATGGTGAATATATTATTACTAAATTCAAGGCAAATGACAGCATTGCCGTAGAAGTATTGGAAGAACATTGCCGTCTTTTGGGACATGGTATAGCAGGATTTGTCAATATATTCAGTCCTCAGCGTATCATCATTGGTGGAGGTTTGCCCGAATCGGGAGATTTTTACATTGAAAAAGTGAAAAAATATGCCTCAAAATACTGGCTTTCTGCTTGTGCCGAGAATACAGAGATAGTTGCCGCAAAACTGGGCAACAAAGCCGGAACTATGGGTGCCGGGCAGTTGGTATTGTCTGGTATTTAGTTTCTTGTCATTCTGAGAGTATAGAAAAATCTATATTCTAAAGAGAACAGATGCTTCACTAATATTCAGCATGACAGAACAATATATCAAATAAAAGATAGTAATTAAAAAAATACCTGTAATGAAAAACAGTCGTAACCTTTTGTTGACTTTCATAATGATGATATTTGTTGCACAACCGATAGCAGCACAAATGGAAGCCGAAAAGTCAATTACTAAAAGAGCCATTCATCCAAGATATAGAGAATGGAGTACACCGGCAAATGGTGTTGAAGTGAAAACCAATTCGCCATCCATGCTTTGGCCTGCAGCCGAAAAGCCTGTTAAATACAGGGTAAGACTATCTCAATCGGAAAAATTTCCTACATCGAGTACGATCACAAGCCAACCGATAGAATGGGCTGCATATTCTCACCATAAAAAATTACCTTCAGGGAAATGGTATTGGCAATACAGCACCATTAAAGGTGGAACAGAAACCTGGTCGGAAACATTTTCATTTGTTATTGGAAAAAACAGCCGCATATTTGAAACACCGACTATCGACGAATTCATTCGGATATGTAAACAAAAATCTCATTTCAGGTTGTATGTTACAGAATCTGAACTTTCCGCTTTCCAAAGCAGGAATAAGAATAATAAAGAAGCTCTGGCTTTGATTAAAAGGGCAGACAAGCAATTAACGGCAGATTTGATACAAGAAGCCCCAACACGCCCCAGAGATACTACGGGGTTGACCGAATCGGAGAAAAAAGTGATGGAAGTTTTTATGTATCATGGCTTTGGCGATAAGGTGAAAGAACCTATCAAAGACCTGTCGATGGCTTATCTTCTGACAGGAAAAGAAGAATATGCCCGCACAGCTATCAAACAAGCATTGCATATCAGCAAAATGAATCCTAAAGGTTCGGCCACAAACGATGATTTTAATTCGTCTTCGGCGATGCTGGCAATGGCTGTTGCTTTTGATACAGGGTTCAAATTCTTGACAGAAAATGAGAAAAAACAATTATTGGAAGCTATAAAACAACGTGGTGATCACTTTTTCAATCATTATGCAAATAAATTTGAAACCCACTCGATGGATAATCATGTATGGCAACATACTTTCCGTCGATTTTTTATGACTTCCATTGCTATGTTAGGCGATTTGCCCGAAGCGGATAAATGGTTATCATATTGTTATGAAATATGGAATTGCCGTTTTCCTATTTTGAGTGGTGATGATGGAGGCTGGCACGATGGGAACAGCTATTTTCAAGTCAATTTTGAGACTTTCATCTATGTGCCTTTCATGCTTACACGATTGACGGGCACCGACTTCTTTGATATTCCTTACTATAAAAATCTGTCTAAATACTTGATATATTCATTTCCTCCCGATTCATATGCAACAGGTTTTGGCGATAATGCCGAAAATATGAAGAAACCTACTAAAAACTATTGGGGTATGGCAGATGCGTTGGCTCGTGAAGTGAACGATCCTTATGCTCGTTGGTATGCGGATGTTTTGACCGAAGGAAAAGATGAAAATCTGTTCAGATCAACAAATTTTACATTCTATCGCTTAATGACCAACAAGAAAAAAACGAGTGTTACAGCCCGTTCACCGAAAGAACTTCCACAAAGCCTATTATTCCGAGATGCAGGATTTGCCCTGATGCACGATGACGTAACCGACACATCTAAAGATGTCATGGTTAGTTTTATGGCTCTTCCATTTGGTGCAACAGGACATGCACACGCGGCTCACAATGGTTTCGGTATCAATGTGGGAGGAAAACAGATGTTCGGAGGTTCGGGACATTATAGCAACTTTACCGATACACATACCCTTAAACATTACAGGACCAGAGGACACAACACTATCTTAGCCGACGGTATGGCTCAGGTAATAGGGGAAAACGGATACGGATGGATTGCTCGATTTGCAAATACTGACAACTTGACTTACGTGCTGGGCGATGCAACCCATGCTTATGATGACATGACCTCTGATTTTTGGATCGAACGAATGAAGCAATTCGAAGTAGATTATACGCTCAAGAACGGCTTCGGAAATCCTCACATCGAACGGTTCAGAAGGCACATGGCATTTTTGCGCCCGAACGTAATCATCATATACGATGAACTTGAAGCTCAAAACCCTGTGAAATGGACATGGTTGTTGCATAGCTACAATCAGATGACAAAGGGAGATAAAGAGAATACCATCTTCGGACAAAATCGGGTGGCTGAAAGCAGAGTTGATATTTTTACTCCAAAAAAATTGACAACCGAAATTACGAATGAATTTTTCTCACCTGCCATCAACTGGAAAAACAGAGGAGGAGACAGCAATGGTAAAGGTGCGTATGAATATTCGAAACATTGGCATGCCGAAGTAAATACAATTGAGAAATCGAAAGGCATACGCTTCTTGAGCGTTATTCAAATAAAAGAAGACGGAACAACGGAAAGCCTGATTGCTCCCGATTACAAATCAGGGAAGATAAAGTTGTCTGATTGGCAAATAGCAGCCGAAATGGATGAAAATAAGCCGGCTTCTTTGGTGATTAAAAATAATGAAGGTGATGCTATAGAATACAATACGCAGCAAAGCAAAATAAAAGGAAGTACTCTTATCAAGGCGAAAGGTAATGTCATTAATGAGTTAATTGACGAATTGCCCGATGCAGCAAAATAACCGGATGAAATGAAACGTTCAACATATACTCCTTTTGCCAAACCATTATATATAATGACCAAACCTATAGGTGCGGTATGTAATCTGGCATGTGAATATTGTTATTATCTCGAAAAATCGGATATGTACAAAAACACACCTAAGCATGTAATGAGTGAAGAGTTGCTTGAATGTTTCGTTGATGAGTATATCAATTCGCAAACCATGTCCCAGATACTATTCACATGGCATGGAGGAGAAGCTTTGATGCGGCCTTTATCTTTTTATCAAAAGGTGGTATGCTTACAGAGGAAGTATGCAAAAGGAAGAACGATAGATAATTGTATCCAGACCAACGGAATATTGTTGAATGATGAATGGTGCAGATTCTTCAAAGAAAACAACTGGCTGGTAGGTGTTTCTATTGACGGGCCTCAAAAATTTCATGACGAATATAGGAAAAATAAGATAGGAAAACCATCTTTTCTCCAAGTTATGAAAGGAATACAACTTTTGAAGAAACACAAAGTAGAATGGAATGCTATGGCTGTTGTGAATAATTATAATGCTGATCATCCTTTAGAATTTTATAGTTTTTTTAAAGAGTTGGATTGCCGTTATATTCAGTTCACCCCTATTGTAGAAAGGATTACTCATGATGATGATGGACGATATTTAGCTTCCCCGTCAGAGCATAACGAAATTGAATTAGCAGATTTTTCTGTCTCGGCTGAGCAGTGGGGAAACTTTCTTTGTACAATTTTTGACAAATGGGTAAGGAATGATGTCGGCGAATTCTTCATTCAAATTTTTGATTCGACTTTAGCCAATTGGGTCGGGGAAGAACCCGGAGTTTGCTCTTTGGCAAAAAATTGCGGACATGCAGGCGTAATGGAGTTCAATGGCGACGTGTATTCTTGCGACCACTATGTTTTTCCAGAATACAAGTTGGGAAATATTTATACCAATACACTTGTGGAAATGATGTATGGTGAGCGACAACAAAAGTTTGGAATTGCCAAGTCTCAGGATTTACCCAATCAATGCCGACAATGTCAATATCTTTTTGCTTGTAACGGCGAATGTCCCAAAAACAGATTTGCGTTGACACCGGACGGGCAGTCAGGGTTGAATTATCTTTGCAACGGTTATTATCGTTTTTTCGATCACATTGCTCCTTATATGGACTTTATGAAAAAAGAACTACTCAGCGAAAGAAGTCCGGCAAATATCATGACCGCAATAAGCTCTGGTCGACTCTAGACATGACACAGGATTCTGCATCAATTTTCATTTCTTTTTTGTGGAGCTGGAGGGATTCGAACCCTCGTCCAAACAAGGAACTAATTTGCTTTCTACATGCTTATCTTTGCTTTAATTGTCGGGAATGAGCAAGACCAAAGCCACCAACTCAAACCTTAGCTTTTTAATTTCAGACAGAAGCCAAAGCCTCTCCCATCCTATCTCCGATTTGTCTGCACCACCTTATCGGCACGCTTCGAAGCCACAGCTTCCGGGTGATGTCCTGTCCTTACACCTGTGCAAGGATTAAGCTAGATCTACTATACTTCGATTAAGCAGCAAGAGCGTAATTGTTATTGCCAGTTAAAATTTTGACGTCTGAGATTATAGTGCCAGCCGACTACGCACTGCATGCTTACAAACCACTTCATCTCGCTGTCAAAACCGGTCAGCCCCATGAATTTGTAATGTGAACATTAGTTGTACACTTATTGAATTACAAAAGTACTGAAAAAAATGATATTTAATATCGGTTTTCAGAAAATACCAATCAAATATAGTACAAAATACCATTTTAGACACTTGTTTAAATCAAATATTCAAATTATTTTTATCGACAATAAATAACTATCAAAAAAAAGACATCATGCAACAAGATTCATCAACAGAAGAAAAAATATATTTAATAACTAATAATTATGTAGACTTGATGAAAGGAAACCCTCATCTCCCGCTATTTGTTCTACAAGCGATTCAATCAAATCCTGATAAATTTATAGCAAAGAGCAACATTAATAGAAATTTCATCCGCAACAGCACATTAATCTGAAAAACGAATAAAGTTCTACCCGTAGTGCATTTAAGAGTTTGATGTTAACTCATTTGTTATAAGATTTATATCCGTTTTGTTATTTTGAACGAAGTGAAAAATCTGTGTATTTCAATCCATATCCTTCGTTTTGCTCATGACAACAACGCATATATACACTATGTTTCAGCTAGTTATCTTTTGTTTTCTAAATACACTACGGGGTTAGTATAACAAAAACGCTCTTTTTGTCTTGACACAATAAAGAACCAATAGGTCAAGGCTTAGCAAGAGATGCGGCAGTAAGAAACAGATCAAATAAAAATGCTATATGTCATATACGATGAAGAAATCTACCTCTATCATTATACTGTGTTTGCTACCATTAATTTTACTTGCACAGCCATCTTATAATTTTTCAAATCTTTCTCAGCAAGATGGATTATCGCAGATAACAGTTACTTCTATCTTTCAGGACAGTAAGGGCTATATGTGGTTTGGCACAAGAAATGGGTTGAATAAATATAATGGCTATACGTTCGAAGTATTTGTTATTGATCCGGAAAACGAATCTTCAATAAGCGACAATCACATATTATGTATGACCGAAGACAATTCGGGCAACTTATGGATAGGCACAAATAATGGATTAAACAGACTTGATGTATCGACAGGTAAGTTTGAGCGTTTTTTTCTAAACTCAGACAATGAAAATTCGCTGACCAGCAATTTAGTATCTAGCATTTATTTCGACTCGAAAAGCAATATTCTCTGGATAGGAACCAACAACGGACTAAACACATACAACACCCAAAACAAGACAATCTCCCGCATCAAAGACGAAATATTCACAAACAACAGCATAAATGCGATAACGGGACGAAATGAAAAACTATACTTCGGAACTTTCAATCGAGGTACTGTGGTGTATGATGAAAAAGAAAAAACATTCGATATTTTAGCCAATACAGCCACCCTCCATCATTCTCACGTAAGAGCTATTTTTGTTGACGACAAAGAGACGATTTGGATTGGGACTCAGAACGATGGTGTGAAAATATTGAAGAAAGATGAAAAGAACTTCGAGACATACAATAATGATAATGGACTAAACAACAATTATGTAAGAAGCATAGTAGAATCTCCCGACGGGAATATATTGATAGGAACTTTCAACGGACTGAACCTTGTAGATACTGGATCCGGAGAAATAAGCCAATACAAGACATTCAATCCCAGCTATGGGAGTTTAAGTCATTATTCCATCTCGAGCATCTATTACGACCGCTCGCAAACCCTTTGGGTGGGCACGTATGCCGGAGGTGTAAATTACTATAATCCGTTCGGACAGAAATTCAGATTCTACGACCCCGGTTCGGAGCAAAAAGACCTGATGGGAATAATAGGGCCAATGGTAGAAATAGGTAAATATCTTTACATTGCCACTGAAGGTGGTGGACTATTGGAGATGAATCTGGAAACAGAAAAGTTCAGTCATTATAAGCTTTACAATACGCAAGAAAATTCTTATGCCCGTAACATCTTAAAATCTTTGTATTGGGATGGCAAAAAAATTCTCTGCGGAACAAATGTCGGCACGATTTACAGTTTTGACCCTACATCAAAAAAGTTTTCTTTGTTTCATGATTTTGGCAGCGAAAACGGCATATATTATATAAACGAAAACAAAAACGGAGAACTTATCATTGGTGGAGTCAACCAAATCGGGCTAGTATTTATATCGAAAGATGGACACGTAAAAAATAAATTCCCGTTGAAAGGAAACAAGGAAACCGATTTTCAGAACATAAGATATGTATGTGAAATAGAAAAGGATGTATATCTTATCGGAACCCGAAACGACGGCTTATATTATTACAATCTGAGCAATCAGGAATTAGAAAAATACAGGCACACTCATTCCGAAAACGCAAATAAAGAAATACCCGAAAACTATATAAGTTACATTTATAAAGATAGTATGGGACAAATATGGATAGGCACGTTTGGCGGCGGCCTATGTCTATTGGATATGAGAACGAAAACTTTCACCACCTACAACAGTAAAAACGGATTACTCGACAACAATGTATGTGCCATAGTTGAAGACAACAACCGCCATTTATGGATTAGCACAATATCGGGAATAACCGATTACGACTTAGACCTAAAAACATTTAAAAGTTATACACACTCGAGCGGTATAAAAATAAATGAATTTACGCCACATGCCGGTCTGCGTTTATCAAACAACCTGATAGTATTCAGCGGGAACAACGGCTTCATGACATTCAACCCCAGGATAATGTCTGTCAATCCGTTCATACCGCCTGTTATTCTGGAAAATCTTTATGTGAACAACCAAAAGATAGTTCCATCCGACGATAAAAACAGCATATTGTCTAATCAGCTGAACGAACAAAAAGAAATAACCCTAAAGTATAACGAAACCAATATTTCTATAGAATTCAGCGCTCTGAACTATATATTTTCGAACAAGAACCAGTATTCTTACAAGCTGGAAGGCTTTGATGAAGATTGGAACGATGTAGGAACACGCCGCATAGCTTATTATACCAATATTCCGGCAGGAAAGTATAAGTTCATGGTGAGAGCATCCAACAATGACGGATTATGGAACGACGAGGGAGCATCAATCATAATAACCGTTCTGCCTCCATTCTGGAAGACATGGTGGGCATATTGTCTTTACGCACTGGCTTTCCTCGGTATTGTAGGCTTCGTTCTCAGGTATTTTTATGAGAAAAAACGATTGGAAAACGATATAAAACTGAAACAAGCGGAAGCAAAAGCGCAAGAAGAGTTTCATCGTGAAAGGAATAAGCTCTTCACCAACTTCTCTCACGAACTGCGAACCCCTTTAACACTGGTTATCAGTCCGCTTGAAGACATGGTAAGGAACGACGAAGAGTTTACACCCAAAGTCAAGGAAAATCATAGGTTGATGTATAGCAATAGCCAACGTATGCTTCGCATTGTCAACAACCTGATGGACTTTCAGAAAAAAGAAAGCGGAACCATGAAGCTAAAAATCAGCAGGGGAAACTTTGTCGATTTCACCGAAGAGATGGTTGTTTTCTTTAAAGAACTTGCAGCATCGCGCCAAATAGATTTTACGTTCAACCATTCGGAAAACGCCATCGAATATTGGTTCGATATGAACCTGATGGAAAAAGTCTATTTCAACTTCTTGTCCAATGCCTTCAAGAATGTACCTAACAAAGGCAAAGTGTCGGTTCAATTAAAAACCAGCACATTATCAGAGTTGCGAGCAGAAATACCAGAAAGATCAAAGGCGTTCGACAATGAAGACATCAAATATATATCACTGAAAATAGAAGACTCCGGCACAGGGATAGCCGAAAGCGAATTGGAAAGGATATTTCAGCCTTTCTATCAGGTGGCTCAGAACGAACACTCCAGTTCGGGCACGGGTCTGGGATTAAGCCTTAGCAAATCGATCATTGAGATGCATCATGGCATCATTTGGGCCGAGAGTGAATTGGGTAAAGGTTCATCGTTTATTTGCGTTTTGCCTATCGACAAAAATCTTTTCGACAGAGATGATATAATGGAAAGCGAAAATATAGAACTCACGCCTTACGAAATAGAGATTAGAAAAAATGATGGGAATGAAAAAAAATCAGATAAAAAGAAGACACATAACATTCTGGTAGTAGAAGATAATGCAGATGTGAGAAATTATATCATTTCGCATCTCGAGGAAGATTATAATATTATCAAAGCATCCAACGGTAGCGAGGCTATTGACAAGGCTATAAATTCTATGCCCGACCTTATTATCTCGGATGTAATGATGCCAAAAATGGACGGGATGGAAATGGCAACCATCCTCAAAAAAGACCTCCGCACAGGGCATATCCCTATTATTATGATCACAGCCAAGAGTATGCCCGAAGATATGAAGCTGGGATACGAAACAGGTGCTGACGATTATATTACAAAACCTTTCAATTCCTCTGTTTTGATAGCCAGAGTGAAAAATATCATCCAATCGAGAGAGAAGCTAAAAGATATTTACGGGAAACGTTTTTCATTGGAAACCCTCGGGGTGGAAACAACTTCTGCCGATGATAAATTTCTACAAAAACTTTATAAAGCAATAGAAAATAATGTTTCCAATCCTGAACTCAATCTGGATAGTTTCTCTAAAGAGATTGGAATGAGTAAAGCTAACCTATACCGGAAAATTAAAGCTCTGACAAACTTATCGCCAAACGAATTTATCCGAAACTTCCGTCTGGAGATGGCAGCCAAAATTTTGAAGGAAACAAAACTTCCTGTATCGGAAGTTTATGTAGCTGTCGGATTCAATAGCCATGCTTATTTTTCCAACTGCTTCAAGGCTCTTTATGGAATTTCACCTACCGAATATGCCAACCAGATGAAACAATAGAAAATCTGATGCACAGGATGGACTTAGAGCTATTTTTGATAACATTTGATTGATTTTCTAAAATAGAAACAGCTTCTATTATCGAATTTTGTAACTGTAGAAAAAGTCTGAATTATAAAACTTACAATACCGTTATGAAGAAAATCATTTATCTGATACCAATTCTCTTTTTCATTGTTTCAGCATCTTGTCAAAACAAGCAAAAAGAAAATGAAAACCTCGTAGAAAAAGATTTCGGCTTTGCAGCCAAACAGCTAACATTTGCCATGCAGGAAGTGGATAAGGGCATAGCTAACGAATCGGAAGAAAGCAAAGAAAAAAGAGAAAAAAAAGGACACGGTCCATTAGTTTCGCCCCGGTCTATTGAAGACAACGGCGATTTGATATTAGTTCCGTCGCGCGACTGGACAAGCGGATTTTTCCCCGGAGAACTTTGGTATATGTACGAATACACAAAAGACCCCAAATGGGAACAAGCGGCACGAAAATACACTGCACCGATTGAACGGGAAAAGACAAACGGAGTTACTCACGATATGGGCTTCAAGGTTTATTGCAGCTTCGGGAATGGCTATCGCCTGACAAACGACGAGAATTATAAAAAAATATTGCTGGAATCGGCATACACCCTTATCACCCGTTACAAACCCAATGCTAAAATTATCCGCTCGTGGGATCACAACAAAGATAAATGGCAATCTCCCGTCATCATAGATAATATGATGAATCTGGAACTGCTTTTCTGGGCATTTAAAGAAAGTAAGGATTCTGCATTTTACAACATTGCTGTGAATCATGCCGAAACTACGATGAAAAATCATTTCCGTGCAGATTACAGTTCCTATCACGTAGTGGATTATGATACAATCTCAGGCGAAGTTTTAAAGAAAAATACACATCAGGGATTCTCCCACGAGTCGGCCTGGTCGCGTGGGCAAGCCTGGGCAATATATGGCTACACCATGTGTTACAGGGAAACAGGCAAAACAGAGTTTTTAGAACAGGCTAAGCATGTGGTAGATTATGTGTTCACACATAAAAATCTCCCTGACGACCTGATTCCATATTGGGACTATGACGCACCCGAAATACCTAACGAACCTAGAGATGTTTCTGCTGCCACATGTACGGCATCTGCCTTGTATGAATTGAGCATGTACGATGAAGAAAACGGAGCGCAGTATAAAAAATGGGCCGATACTATCCTCGAAAATCTATCCGAAAACTATCTGGCAAAAGAAGGTGGCGATTATGGTTTCTTGTTATTGCATTCGACAGGGGGGAAAATGCTTGGCTTTGAAATAGACAAACCATTGGTATATGCCGACTACTATTTTCTGGAGGCATTGTTGAGAAAACAGAAACTAGAACAAACGGGTAAAATTTTCTGAAATGAAGAATGAAAAGTTTAAAATGAAAAGTAAACATACACTGTTGCTATGTATATTTTTCGGTATAACACTAAACACTCTTGCTCAGATCAACTATCAGCAAAAGGAAAGGCTGAATGATGGCTGGGAGTTTCTCAGAGAAGATTTGGGAAGCATCTGGGAAGTTGTTCGCCCCGCAATTGTAGGAGATCCGGAGAGTGTTCCATTATGGACTCAGGTAAGTTTGCCTCACTGCTTCAATGCAGAAGATGCGGTTGATCCTGATGTCAATTATTATCAGGGTCCGGGATGGTACAAAAAGTTGCTGGATATTAACAATCCATACCGGCAAGGACGCACATTACTACACTTCGAAGGTGCCGGACAGAAAACAGAAGTTTACATTTATACAGAGAAGGTTGGCGCACACGTTGGAGGTTATGACGAATGGACGGTCGATGTTACCGAAGCAGTAGAAAGATTCCTTAAATCGGAAGATTCGAAACGATTTGAAGGAAAAATTCCCCTAAGTATCCGGTGCGATAATACGCGTGATACGGAAATGATCCCTTCCGATCTGTCCGACTTCAACTTGTATGGAGGTATTTACAGATATCTGAACCTGGTGTATGTTCCTGCTCTTTCGTTCAATAAACTTCAAATAGATGCTTCTGTCGACCCAAAAGGGAAAGAAGGGAAATTAACACTGAAGGCCGGTTTCACAAATTTCGGCAGCGAAGATCAGGCATCTGTCAATATTAAAATAGTTGATCCGGAAGGAAAAACAATAAAAGAGGAAAGTCTAACAATAAACAATTTCAACAAATCCGAATTGCTTTCGTTGAATATAAATAAGCCTGTACTTTGGTCTACCAATAAACCTGATTTATATTCTTGTGAAGTAAGCTTATCTTCTTCGGCAGGAAATATGACCTGCAAAGAAATGTTCGGATTCCGCCATTTCGAGTTCAAGCAAAAAGGCCCTTTCTTCTTGAACGGCGAACGCCTTTTGCTGAGAGGGACGCATCGTCACGAAGATCATGCAGGAGTTGCCGCAGCTATGACCGAAAAGCAGATCATCACCGAGATGAAGATGATGAAAGATATGGGTGTCAATTTCATTCGTCTGGGGCATTACCAGCAATCTCGAATAGTATTGGAACAATGTGACAAATTAGGCATATTGGTTTGGGAAGAAATACCCTGGTGCCGCGGAGGTCTTGGCGGCGACACCTACAAAGAACAAGCCAGACGGATGCTTACCAATATGATCACTCAGCACCGCAATCACCCGTCTGTTATTTTATGGGGATTGGGCAATGAAAACGACTGGCCAAATGATTTTCCGGAATTCGATAAAGAAAAGATCCGGACATTCATGAAAGAACTGAACGGCCTGTCACATAAACTTGACAGCACACGCAAAACTTGCATCCGTCGTTGCAATTTCTGTAAAGACATTGTCGACGTATATTCACCCTCAATCTGGGCTGGATGGTATAGAGGGATGTACACCGACTATAAACGGGTTTCGTACGACGAGATGCAAAAAGTAAATCACTTCTTACATGTTGAGTGGGGAGGTGACAACCACGCCCGGCGTTATGCCGAAGACCCCTACATAGGTCTTGACAAGATAGAAACAGGCAAAGGGGCTGACGAAAGAGCCGGAGATGCCTCTCTTTATGGAGGAACAGCAAGAGCATCGAAAGATGGAGACTGGAGCGAATCGTACATTGTCGATCTCATCGACTGGCACTTGAAAGAACAGGAAACAATGCCTTGGCTCACAGGGGCAGCTTATTGGCCTTTCAAGGATTTTTCAACACCTGTTCGTCCTGAAAACCCGGTTCCTTACGTAAACCAAAAAGGTGTTGTTGAGCGAGACTTTACTCCGAAAGAAGCATTTTATGTATTTCAATCATATTGGACCGACAAACCGATGGTTCACATCTTCGGGCACAACTGGAAGACCCGCTGGGGAAAGGCTGATGACCTGAAAATGATAAAGGTTTATTCGAATTGCGACAAAGTTGAATTATTCTTAAACGGAGAAAGCCTCAGCACTAAAAAACGAAACTCTCAGGATTTTCCTGCTGCCGGATTGCGCTGGGAATCACAATTCAGACAAGGTCGAAATATAGTAAAAGCGATCGGCACAAAAGGGAGGGTCAGAATTGAAGATGAAATAAGTTTCGATTATGAAACAAGAAATTTTGGAAAAGCCTCTTCCATAAGAGCTTCAGTTATAGAAGAAACTTCTGAATATGCATGGATAGAAGCCGAACTGTTTGACGAAAATGGGGTTGTTTCTCTCGACTCGAAAGACTACATCTACTTCAACTCTGTTGGAAATGGTAAACTTGTCGTAAATCAAGGAACATCGACAGGTTCGAGCAAAGTACAAGCATATAACGGAAGAGCCGGAATAAAGCTAATGAAAAACAATGGAAAAAACATTATTTCCATAAAGTCAGACAATTTAACCACAGTGTTTCTTGCAATAAAATGACTATGAAAAAGTTATATATTTACGTAATATTCACCTTTTCTCTTGTTCTGTTTGGAAATTGTAATACACAAACCGGTTGGGATAAGAAAACCAAGACCGTTCTGAACAATGTAATTATTCAGAATGCCGAATGGGCCATGCAGCAAGAACCGATAACTATAACCGGTTTCAGTTGCGAACGAAGTGCAGGAGGCTTACACGATTTCTATTCCGAAGGAGATTATTGGTGGCCCGATCCATCAAACCCGAACGGACCATACATCAGGCGGGATGGTGAAACAAATCCCGAAAATTTTGTAGAACACCGGTTGGTAATGATACGTTTCAGTAAAATAATAGGCGCATTGACTTCGGCATATATTATTACGGGCAACGAAAGCTATGTGCAACACGCATTCAAACACATTAATGCCTGGTTTGTGGATGCCGATACCAAAATGAATCCGAACCTCTTATATGCCCAAGCAATAAAGGGAATAACGCAAGGCCGGGGGATAGGTATTATCGACACCATTCATCTGATGGAGGTAGCGCAAGGAATCATCCGTATGCAAAAAGCTGATTGTGTGAATAAAGAGGAGTTAACAAAAGCAAAAGGCTGGTTTTCGGAATATCTTCGTTGGTTGCAAACCCATCCGAATGGAATAGACGAGATGAATGCCCAAAACAATCATGGCACTTGTTGGGTTATGCAAGTGGCTTCTTTTGCCAAACTGACAGAAAACAAAGAGATTCTCGATTTTTGCAAAACACGTTACAAAAACATCTTATTGCCTAATCAAATGGCCGACGACGGCAGCTTCCCCAAAGAACTAGCCAGAACAAAGCCTTACGGATATGCTCTTTTCAACCTGGATGCGATGACAACTATCTGCCAGATTCTTTCAACACACGACGATAATCTTTGGGAGTATTCTACCCCAAAGGGACAGAATATAAAGAAAGGAATTGATTTTATGTATCCTTACATCAAGAACAAGTCGACATGGAAATATCCTCAGGATGTGATGTATTGGAACGATTGGCCAATGGCTCAACCGGCATTGATTTTCGGGGCGTATGCTTATAAGAACAAAGACTATTTCGACTTGTGGGAGTCACTACCGCATGCAACTGATGTGGATGAAGTAGAGCGAAACTTGCCGATCAGAAACCCGCTGATCTGGCTTAATTAACAATGATTTTTCTTGTTGCCAATCCTTTTTCAGAATTGACAAGAAGTAGATAAACACCTGACACCAAATTACTACAATCAACAATACAGTTTTTATCATTGCCCTTTTCTTTCGATAGGGTTTTACCGGAAACATTGAGTACTGAAACGTCGGATATCACCACATCCGACGTTATTTTATATACATTACCTTCATTCGTTATTCGAAACAAATTTTCGGCACCTGCATTTAAGATACCGGAGTTTCCTTCCCAGAAATCCGTTTTACTATTTATCACACTCATTTCTGTCTGTTGCGTTTGATACCAACCGACCCCGCACTGAGAAGGTTTTGCTGTTGAAAAAGACGATGATTTATTCACAAATTGTTGTGCTCCAACATTTTTGATTCCTGTTCTTGCATTACCCGAAATGTCACTAACAACATAAGGAAAATCAATAACTCCCGAATTTGGCGGGTTCAATATACTAGCATCCGTATTGGTCAGAGTGTAAATCCCTTTACCGGCATCTGTTCTAACAGTATAATTCAATTCCCGCGATGTGAATCCGTTTGTACTGATAGTTTTTTTGAACTTATAGATATTATCAGAGAAACTGATATCGGATGCCCTATCATCTATCATATTAATGATGGAGCTCGAACTTGGTGCATAGATCAAGTTATTGGCAATGGTACACTCAGGCTTTAGAGTTCCATATATTTTTTGATTCGGATAATATGGATTGGAAGACGGATAAGTGTAGGATGTTTCTGTTCCTAAATCTATATTCTTACAATTAACGAACGTATTGTATGCTATTTCTACATCCTTCACACGATGATATGTATTGAGAGGCTCTTTACCCAAATCGGTGGAAGATGTCGGCATTTCAAAAAGTCCCATCATCACACACAAAGCCGAACGGCTCCCTGTGCCCTGTATGTCTTGAAAATAGTTATTATAAACCCTATGTCCCTGATTAATAATGCGTACACCACCACAACTTTTCTTGTCATTGCCTATGAAAGCATTACTTTCTATTGTATTACGATGTCCGTGACGACAGACTACACTTCCCGCACTTTCATAAAAAACATTCTTCCGAACTATGTTATCGCAACTCTTTAAAGAGATAATCTCCACTTCGCCATCGCAAGCATAAAAGATATTATTTTCTGCTATCGACTTGCACGAAAGCTGTGAAGTGCCGGAATCGCCAAATCGCAAGATTTCGGCATTGTTTCCCAAATCGAACCGAGGTCTGTTGCTAAAGAAATTATAATCAATCAGATGATTGTTCTCTTGGCTATCTGATGAGTTAATGTTTACCATCATCAAAACACCACCATTTATCTTGTTCGTAAAATAACAATGGTCTACTCTATTATTTTTGCCGTAGAGCATTACCCATCGTTCCGATTTTTCGGTATTGTTCCTATAACTTTCATCCGGATTGTTACAGTTGTCAATCACAGTATTTGTAAGGCGGCAATTATAGGCGAATGCTGTGCTCGAAGTTCTGAACTCGATAATATCGCTACCCGTTGCAGCCATGCCGTCTTTCAGCACCAAACCATCTACTACAAGATACGTTCCGCTTATCTTTATGCTGATTCCACCCGTAAGGATAACTTTACCCGGATTTTTGGCTTTCAGCACAATAGGCTTCGATTCCGTACCTTTACCCGTGAATACGAGTTGCAGATTATTGTATGTTCCATCGGCAAGATAAACAATGTCTCCGGCCGACAATTTACCATTAATCTTGTTTTTCAGTGCCGATACTTGTGTCGAATTATAAACATATTCGGCAGAAAATATATTCGAACAAAAAAATATGAAAAATAGTATGAAGATTGTCTTTTTCATGATAGGCATGATAAAAAAGTTCTTCCGCATAGATAGATATTTACTACGGAAGAACTCTCATTATTATTAATTACTTAAGTATCTTCCTCACACAAACACTTTCATTTGCCGTAACCCTTGCTACGAAAACATCGGTTATATATTGAGGAATATTTATTTGCTTTTCTTTGCTTGAAATCAGTTTTCGCCCCAAAATATCAAAAATTTCGGTTACGCAATCATCTTCGCAGTTTACACTTAACACATCATCTCTGAACACTAACGAAATTTTTTTTTCTTCGCTATTTGGTTCTATGGAATTATAGGCTTCCAGTATTTCGGTCAGAAACACTGTTATCTCACTATTCATTCGAGTATTATATTCCGCAGGAAAACCTCCATGAAGCCCGTCGGGAACAGTTGTGAACACATGCTTCACACTATTCGCCCGAAGGGAGTCTCTTAATATTTCAGATTGCTTATAAGGCACTGTCGGGTCGGCATCGCCATGAATGATGTAAGTTGGAGGCGTATTTGCATTTACCATCAATGCCGGAGATATTGACTCTACAAATTCTTTGTCGTCTTTTTTGTCTCCCAACCAATTAGCCAAAGATGTATAGAACATGAATTCTTCGAGATGCGACGGTCCATATTTATCAATCACAGCTATGATTTTATAATCTCCTGTGTAAGGGTTGCAACCGGTATCAAACTTTTCATCATTTTGCAAATATCCTGCGGTCAGAGCCAAGTGGCCGCCAGCCGAACCACCTTGAAAAACAATTTTCATTGGGTCGATATTCAGTTCTGAGGCATGCGCCAATAAATATTTCATCGCACATCTGGCATCTTCAATTGCCGCCGGAGCCAAAGCCTGAGGTGTCATGCGATATTCTATGTTGGCAACAGCAAATCCCATGTTGAAGTATACATTATATCCTGTCTGAGATTCCTTCTCGCCATGATTCCAGCCACCTCCGTGAATATTAATCACAACAGGAACAGGTTTCTCCGATGTGGTTGGATAATAAATATCCATTCTGTTCTGGTTCACATCTGCTGTCGAGTACAACACATCTATCCGAGAGCTATAATTTGATGGATACGATACTGTCTTGTAAGTCTGAAATGTGAAAGCCTTTTCATTACTCTTATTGTTAGCATCCGATTTATCGACAAAAGCTCCTTGAGGAACCACAACTGCATAAGACTTGCCTGATGGAGTTCCTTCCAAGGCTACCGGTACCGAGACTGTTTTTCCATCAATAACACATTCCGATACAGGAATCTGCGTATCGTTCAAACTTATACTACCTGTTCCCAAACCGACTTCTTTGTTGAATGTCAATTCTATGCTTTTGGTAAGATTATAGTAGCAGGTATTACCCTCGGACGGATTAGCTGCTGTTATATTCAACTCTTGCGTTTCCTTCAGTGTTCGTGTTACAACTTTATAGATAACAACTGCTCCTGACGAATTATTAGCAACCCGCAATTTTGTCTCAATATTTCTATTCAAAGGTATGACATGGATGCTGTCAGGTGTTTTTTTTGCTTTGTATGAACCTATTAAAGACCAACTTCCGTTCAATTCTTCTTCCAGTTTGAATTCATTTCCTGCCGTTCCTGCATTTGCGTGGATTTCGATCTCTCCTACATTTTTAACTGCCGGAAGAACGAAAGCTCCACCTTTCGACAATTTGTCCAGATATATCCTGTTGACGTGCTTTTCCCCTGACGGACAACTCATAGAACCCGATACCAAGACCGCATTCTCTAAGCTGAAACCATTTGTCCCGGACGAAGTGTATTCTCCCGAAGATGGAGCTTTAGCCAAAGGATCTCCCCATACCGTTCGATCCGAAAAATCCGTGATTATTTTGTCTAATGCTTCTTTTGGCGGTTCTACATTTCCATTCAATTTTGTCAGTTCGATATCGTCTATGGCAAACCATGCCGAATTGCCATCCCTTACGGTTGCATAGAAGCGGAATTTCACCTTTGCTGTCTCGTTCACGTCAATAGACACCTTTGTCCACTCATAATACTGATTGTTCGGATCTCTTTTTGCTGCCGCAAAAGCATCGACAGATTTAATTACGGTACTAACTCCGTCAACAATTTTAAGCACAGATAAGTCCATTAAGGTATTGTCTGCATTTTTTGAGATATAGAAAGACAATGTTCCCGCATTAGAGTATTCCGGAGTTTCCAGATACTTATCTGCTCCGTTATATGTAGCATCGAACTTAGCTGCATTGTCTCCGGCAAAAGCTTCTGCCGGATTGGTTTTTCGTACAGTAGAAGATGTTCCTGTACAATTTCTTACCCATCCGGTGGGCACTGATTTTGCAAAACCTTCCCGAAAATGGTATTCTACGTCCTCGGCTGCACTTAGCTGGCAGAAACAGAAAAGCAGAATGAAACTGAATAAATAAAATGTTTTTTTCATTGTTTAATTTTGGCTGGATGTTATTATATTAAAGTGTCTATATTGAATAGTGTGATATGTGGCTTATTCGATATAATACCTCGTCATTTTGCAAAGTATAACCATTTCATGTCTGTGTTTTTTGTTTTACAATATTGGTCGAAGAGCTCGTCAAACTCCTGATTGGGTTGGAAGAAAGTGGAACGACGAAGCATCCAACACAACTTGTCCTGATTCAAATCCCACTCTTTAATCTGCTGATAAGGGAACTCACTCTGAGGTCTGCCCAGATAGACACGGATAAAATCTATAGCTTTACCGATCGAACGTCCGTCAGGAGATGTTGCCGAATATAAATCTACACCTACAGCTTTCGCCAAATCACACATATCCATTGCATGCTCTATGTTGAATATAGAATAATGCAAAGCAATAGTTCTGGCCAACTCAAGAGGCTGGCTTCCATCGGGTTCTATCTGTTTGAACAAGCGATTCTCGGCAAATTGATTGATAAACTCTCTTGCCACATCCTTACGATTTGTGAATAAAGCATAAGCAGTTACCTGAATATCGTAAGCCAAGCCATGATTATTTTTCGCGCTGCGTTCATCTTTCCCTATCTCACTTGTCAGCAACCAATCCAAATAATCAGAAAACCATTGCTGCAAAGCTTCAAAGTCTTTTTTCTTCATCCATTTGGATGTTGAAAGTATTTTGATACAGTCTACCATCTCTACAAAGCTATATGTGTCGATGATGCCTTCGGCACGACCTTTCCCTTCGTTGCGTCCCGGAATCATCTGTCCATAGTTCATGTTCGGGTTCATCTTAGTCTTTTTGTCCAAAAAGAACATCTGAAGATTCCAAACCGCTTTTTGAGCATATTTTTCTTCTCCCGAAAAATAGTAAGCATAAGTCAGAGCTCTTATATTCTTAATCAGGGCATCGATCTTATATCTGTCCAGATTCTTTATCTCCGGATTTCGTTGTCCGTCTTTTCTTATGTAAGGCAAACCATCCACCTTCGATGGGTCGGGCCACCAATAAGGTCCCATACTCACATAATCATGCTTGTCTCCACTAACCGCTATTATTTTCTTATCAGTCACAGGAATCAGTTCCTTAGTCATTTCCTTTTCGGCATTTCTGATAAGTGATTTATACACGGTTTCTCCATTCTGTATCGTTTTTATATTTTTCTTCGCAAACTCAAGCCTTTCCGTACCGGCCAATTGCTGAGAAAAGCATGTGATACAATATGTTGAAATTAATAATATGGACAAAAAAAGTTTTCTCATAATGTGATATATCTTATGTTAATTAATCATTTGATTCAGTAGTTGAAAAGTGTTCAATTACATTAGTCATTTCTCGTGACTCGGCATAGCCTAAGTAAACTTGGCTCTGCTCTCGCTACTTGAAATGTTCATTTTGTCTTGACACAAAACGAACCAAAAAGTCAAGGCTTAGCTTCTCGGCGACC
>NZ_QVMP01000011.1:66556-224520 GCF_010501095.1 Dysgonomonas sp. 520
CAATTTTACGCCTTGTTTCGCTTAACGTGTCCCCGCCTGCGAAGCAGATGCCGTTCTGCCTGACGGGTGTAAACGTCACATTTGGCTAATTGACGGGGTACCCACACAGCGCAAATAAGCGACCAGAACAAAAAGCTGTTTGAGCATAGTCGAACCATTCTGATTTTAACAGGCTTTTGGTGCGAGTTATTTTTTGTTCAGCTTATAAGCTGTTTGTGGGTCGGCAAGAAGCCTTAGTCACAGAAAGCCTTTTTGATTCCTTTTGAGGCTTTGGTCAAAAGGAATGCAAGGAATTTTAATTCCGCGCAGTGTATTATATAAAATAAAAGAACGTTTTTGTTATAATAAACTCAACTACTGATTGGCATTAATCATTTTAGGGCTTTGTCTTGCTGAGCAACACGAAGCATCTGTATGCAAGTAAACAAGGAACAAGATACGAGGCACTAGTTTCTTAACTTGTCAACAATTTAAATAACTACCGATTCACACGAATCATCTTTTCCGAATACGTTTCTCCATCAATTTGTATTTTTAGTACGTAAATTCCTGACGAGGTGAAATCCAACAGAAAATCTTGTTTATCCGTTTTATATGTCGCACATGCACGACCGGCTATATCAAAAACATGTATGCTTATCGGATTATTAACATCGCCGAATGATAATTTTACACTCCCGCTGTTTAGAGTATCAACTGTGTATGGTTTTCTTTTCTGTGTTTCAATTGCTATTCCTGACATCTGTTTTTGACGATGTTCTAATTGAGCCTCATACAACGAAGGTATCTTCGAAACAGGCTTATTCTGCAGTTCAACATACCCAACGGGGAAATTGCTATTGTTCACAGGTTTTCCTGTTATGCTTTTTGCAGTACATCCTATGGCATAGTTCTGAGCTGTTGGCGGTTTCTGTAACCCGATAATACCGGCACCGGTCATATCACAGTTCCACAACACAGAATGAACCGCAGCCCATCCGTGACCTGTTCCCATATCAACACGGTTATACAACCCCAACACGAAACTTCGTTTCAGGTTGGTTTCCTTATGCCCATCGTAAAGCATCCCTTGCGTCCAATGCCGATGCCCTTCATTTGTAGAATTCACAGCATCCGATATACAATTCAGAAAAACAACACCCGATGCGCTTGATGTTCCGTTAGAAACATAATGGTGCCGCCCGTTATTTGCGTAACAATCTTTGAAAAGTATGAGTTGCGAGTTTACGTATGTATTAAAGTTATACCGTCTTTCTCCCGTTATTATAGACACAGGATCAACAGCCTGACAATCTTCGATAGTTGTACGTGTAGCACAGTCTGTTATAAATCCAGACTGACCAAATCCCGAAGTTATAACATTCTTTGCCCACGCATTTTCTACACTTCTCAATCTGACAGCCTGCCAAGCATGATTTTCATCTTCACCTCCTGCGCTTTCTATGTCTATGCGCAGATTTTCAATCCCCACCTCTTTTATTATTGTAGTTTTGTTGAACTTATATACATAAGACTGAGACAACGATTTATTCAGCGTATAAAAAACCGGCGCATCAATCGTAATTTTATTCCCTTCAATTTTTTTTATGTAACGATGATAAATTATCGGAAACTGATTCTCCGACCACCTTTCATCAGCCTCACCTGTCGACGGGGCAGGAACTCCACCATAATCAATGGCTTTTAACCAAGTTTCGGAACATGGATGATAGATAGCGATCAAATCTCCTGCCTGATAAGGGCTTGCACTTGACACGGTGAAAGATGTTGCTCCAACAGGGACAATATCGTCCATTATATTTTTTTGGGTTCCGCTAATCTTCGAATTCCACCTATTCTGCATTGTGTTTCCCACCACAACCACATCCCGCTGATGTGGCATATTACCTTTTGCATAAATTATGGTAGAGTTTGTCTCCGATTTTCCATTCCCAACACCTCTTACAACAACCCCGTCATATTTTACATACAACGTCCCTGTCATTTCATACTTTCCGGCTTTCAGCAGCAATGCTCCACGAAATCCATTTGCATCCGGAGTTCTCTTACCCACTTCGTCAATTGCTGCTTGAATATGAGATGTATTATCTCCTGCAATTGGTGAAATTTCTTTTACAACCGGAATTGTTGGAATTTCAACACCACCACCTCTGTACCCGGCATAACTGAAATCGGGTATAATGAATCCGTCCGGGTCTGAAGCATAGGTCAAACTCCCCGATTCATCTATCTGAACAAGGCTTGTCTGTGCCGAAAGATTCACTCCCGCAAAAAGGCATATAAATAATAGTATAACTTTTATCTTCATGGATTAAGGATGTAACAGTGAAAAAGAAAGGGAAATCATAGAAAAAGATTTCCCCTTTCCTCATTAATCAAATTTACTTCAAACCAATATTACTGCTATCACTAGCCTTACCTATGAGTGGTGATTTAGAGCTCAACTGATAAAATGTTTTCTTTTCGAATTTAGGATCGGAATAAATCATCCCCTCTCCTATCCTGGCACCTCCTGATGCTGAAATTTTCCCGGCATCATATACATTGCTGAAACTTATCTTATTGTATGGGCCTGTCAGTCTTATAGGCGATTTAGCCATAGAGTTATAGAAAATAGTATTCTCTATATCTATAGTTACCAAGCCCGACTGACGTATCATCGTTTGATTTTCTTTGCTGTATACATTGTCAAAAACACAATGGTTGATATACAGATTGCCTCCTAAAGTAGATTCATCATTGCCCCCTCGCAAGAAATCCAAGGCCCATTGATCTATATTTCGGAATACAGTGTTTTCAAAGATTATAAATTCGGCACTATAAAGGCCTTTCTCATCTTTCTCGTCATTCAATGCAAAGCCTCTGTAACTATCTCTAAGTATAGAATTGGTCACTTTCAGGGTTTCGGCAAATGAGTTTTTGTAGGCTTTATAGATACACCCTCCATTTGTTTGCTTGAAATCGTATATTTCACAATTGTTGATGAAGATGTTATATGCATCCGAACTTTCTTTCGATGTTGCAAAAGCATACTTTGCCGGTACTTTTTGTTTCAATCCGGCATCTATTGCAATGCCATCTACGGTGAACGTGAGCGCGCTACCTATCTCAAATACGATTACAGTAGACCCTTCCGACTCGACCCTTACTACCGGTCTTTTTTTCGCTCCCTCCGCAGCACGGATTGTCAATGTATGAGGGATGAGCATCTTTCTCGAATTAACATATTCTCCTTCTTCCAATTCTATAATATCCCCGGCCTTCGATTTACGTATAGCTTTTAACAATGCGTCCGATTCGGGTGATATTTTCACTATTTTACCTGCCAATTCGGTTGGAGCAGGAACATACCAACCGGGTCCACAGTTGGTTTTAACAGCCTGTGTTTTCGTTGCTTGAGCTCCGTTCATCTCGATAGCTCCCAGCCATTTCTGAGTGCCACGTATGCGTCCGTCAATATCTGCTGTCACATAGGGTATATCAGATTTTGTAGTCAGCTTTGAGAATACCAGAGGCATTCCGGCTACACCTCTGCCAAGTCGGGCTTCTCCCTGCGCAAAGCCATCTCCAACTTCGTTTCCTTTCTCGCTATAAAGAAGGTTGTCGAAAAATTGTATTCCGTCAATCTTATCAAATGCTTTTATCAGAAGTGGCTCCGTCGGACAATAAACAATATTATTTGAGATTTTGACATCTTGCGGTGGCAATGTTCGTTCCTCATCACTACCTACACACAATTGCCAAGGCAGTTCACAGTCGATCCATGTATTGAAAGATATCTCTACATTTTTCACTTGAAGATAACGATTTGCCGGTGAGTTTGGCACTCCGTTCATAATCACCAAAGGTCCACGAAAATCTTTGCCTCTTAACCCATAGAAATAGTTGTTGAAAATCTTATGTCCTTCGTTTATGACACGGACTCCACCTGTGCTAGGTTTCATATTTCCGATGAAATAATTGCCCGAAACCTCGTTCCTGTTGCCATGTCGTAGCACAACGCTACCTTCGCACTCATAGAAGGTATTATCTATGATTCTGTTTTCACAAGACTTTATAGATACGATCTCCGTTTCGCCATTGCAATGTTCGAAATAATTTCCTTCAACTATCGTATTCGAGTTCTGTTCACAAACATGGCTTGTTCCGATGCGGATAGTTTCTCCGCCATTAGCTCCTAAACGAGGACGAGCGGCAAAATAGTTCCGGTATACTCTATGATAATTCTGATTATGCCCTTCTCCGTTTGGCCAGACAATAAGTGTTACTCCCTGATTCGTCTTCCCTCCAAAATAGCAATATTCTACGGTGTTATGACGCCCCCAGAGGTTTACCCACGCATCTTGTTCCGAACGGTCGGCTTTATTATATCTATCAATCACGCAGTTACGCAACACGGAATGGTTGGCAGTTTTTGAAGTACCTCTTCTAAAATCTATGACCTCCTTTGTTGGTGTATTGCCATTGATAAAGACCAAACCGTCTACAACCAGATAGTTTCCATACATCTGAAGGTTGGACAAGCCCTCCATAGTTGTCTTTCCATACTCTTCCACTGTCAGTGTTATAGGCTGAGACTCTGTCCCTTCGCCGAAGAAAACCAACTGAGCGTCTTTCCATACACCTTTCGACAAGACAAGAGAATCACCGGGCTGAAGAATCTTCACTTTTTCATTATATTCTACCATAGTAGCCACCTTGTATGTAGTAGCATTTAGTAAAAAAAACTGTAAGCAAAGAAATATACTTGTAAAAATTATTTTTTTCATGGTTTTTCTTAATTGAAAGAGATGTTTGCCCCAAAAGAAATTCCTTTTTACTTTTGGGACAAACCTGCTCTGTTTTAATCTTTTTGGAACCAGCAATTGAACGTCATTGTAGTCTGTCTCTTAATATCGTCCGGAACATCCACCTTAACAATCTCTATGAATCCAACTTTCTGCACAGTTGCTCCTGATGAATCGAATTTTTGGAACATCAACACATCACCTTCCGAGAATGGATTGGATGGATTTATATTGTTATAGTTGAATCGAGGAGTATTGAGTGTTGCATTCTGTATCTTCGCCTCACTTATTATTTCCGGACTTATCTTACCCAATGTTCTGTTCTTGACCTGAGTATAGAACGGGCCTTCGTTCTTGTTGGTCGGCCTCATCAACCTGAATTTCAAAACTGTCGGCAATTTTTCGCCCGGCAATAACGTTTCGCCACACATGAACATAGATGTTTGGTTTGCGCTATTGCTTGGGTTGTTTATTTGGAACGTGCCATTAGAGTCGCTCCAGGTTATAAAGAAGCTTATATTATTTTTGTTTGCTGCATATTCACAAGCCGAATAGAAAATACCTTTCTCAACGTTAAAGAACTGGTTGGTCATAGCCGGATCTTGTGCATGTATCTCCAATCCGGGATAGAAAGTTACTTCGTTGGAAATAGAAGGGACATTGATTACGAAGTTAGACACAACTGTCATTTGCTCTGTCTCGTTGTATACCAATATCATATCCACTTTTGTCTCTGCATAATATGATGTAGGGATAGTAAACGTTACTTCGGTTGGTGTTTGAGACTCGAAGTTGATAGCCTCATCGCCCAACAGTATACGTGTTCCTGAATCCATATTAGTACCTGTAATAGTTATAGTTTCACCTATTGTTGCCGAAGTGGGGAATTCCGAAACAACCGGAACAGCGGTAGGTTTAGCGATAACGAAATTTTCCGTATCTGAGACAACAACCTCCGACGCGCCGTCCAAATACCCGATAGCGACTTTAACCGAAGCCCCAACTGTGAGTTGAGGAACAATGAAGCCTAAACTATCATTAGTCACATACGATATCTTGGCTGCAACGTCACCTACATACACATTCATCACTGATTTTAGATCTGTACCTTTCATTATCACAGTTTCTCCGATAGTCATCTTTCCTTCGACCGATGGCCTGACTCCTGCCAATGTAGGGACAACAACCTCAACAGTGAAATCGCTACTACTTTCTGCAATGCCCTTAGGATTCTTCACCTGTATTTTTCCACTTCGAGCTTCCGGGCTGACTTCGATCAGAATTTTTGTGTTCGATATACGGTTCTTTATAGTAGCCAATTCGCCACCGATGTATACGGTATCTACCGTTGCAAAGTTTACTCCTGCAATCATTATTTCTGTTCCGGGCGCTCCGGAAAGAGGCTCGAATGATGTTATTGCAGGTTCAACAACACTTCCTCTTATGTCTGATGTATCGATTTGCCCGTCTTCGTCACAAGCAACCAACGTGAACGAAAGTATAACCGACAAAAATATCGCCAATTTATATGATATATTTTTCATCTTATTTCTCATTTAAAAAATTAGTAACCATAATTTTGTGTTATCACAATCTTGTTGTTCGAATCGATTTCACGTTGTGGAATCGGAAGTAACAATTGCCATTCCTTTACTATTTCTGTCGGTTTTGGTGCAATATCCTTATATCTTGCATAGAAGTTTTTATCCGAATCGAAGATCTGATAGTTCAGCACCTCTAATGCTCTGCCCGTACGCACCAAGTCGAAGAAACGATGATTTTCGAAAGCAAACTCAACACGTCTTTCCTTTTCAATAGCCAAACGGCATTCGGCCTGACTTGTAACCATGGTTAACGCAGGTAAATTTCCATGAACATTTCTCACATCATTAATCAGCGGCAATGCATTTACATGCCCCTCTTGTTCGTTGATGATCTCGGCAAGCATCAATAACACATCAGAATAGCGTAGAATGGGCCAATCGTTTTCGGCATCATACGTCACAGATACCGGAGAAAGATATTTCTTCACATAGTTTTTCACCCAAGTAGCATTTCCGAATGTGCTCACAGTCACGTCTTTTCTGGCATCATTTGCCTCATACGCTTTTTCCATAAAGTCATAAGAGGGGAAGTTCCATCCACTACCATCGCCATTAACCACAGCATTTCCGCTCGATGTTGGAGCAAACCTGTTTGCAAAAGGTGAACCCAGTCCATTTGCATTTGCCTTGTAACGAACGGCAAAGATAATTTCGTCGTTCATTTCTCTATTTATTGCAAATACTTCATTGTATGGCAACAGTCTGTGTTTACCACTGCCTTTTACGTCCAACAATAGGGTTTTCGCTTCCGATAGTTGCCCCAATGTTAAATATACCTTAGCCAATAATGTTTTGGCTGCAAGTTGACTTACCCGTCCAAGATTTTCGTCGTCCCATTTTTCAGGTAAAGCATCCGAAGCAGCAAAAGTCAAATCTTCTATTATTTGTTTGTAAACATCCTCAACCGGCGAACGGTCTTTCAATTTAGCTTCGTCCGGAGAAATATCTTCTGTTATTATAAACAACGGACCATACAATCTGACCAAATTGAAATAGTGATGAGCACGGATGAAACGCGCCTGAGCTTCCAGATTCTTTCTTTCCGACTCGTTTGTGGCAAGACTGATAGATTTCAATACCGTATTGGTTCTTCCTATGTTTGCATAAGAATCCATCCAATAGTCATAAACCTTAGCGTGAGTTGGCAATAGGGAAAACATGTCCAACTGATTGAACTCTATGTTCTGAGCATTTGTACTTGTGGGCGTTCCCTGAACCGCATTGTCACTGCGCAGTTCGGTCAGCATCCACTCTGTTTCCATCGGTTTTTGCAATCCGTTGTAACATCCTATAACAGCCGCACGCAGTTGTTGTATCGTCTCCAGTTTCTTATCAGGAGAAAGGATTTCAGAATCTGCATCTATATCAAGGGTTTCATCGCAAGCGTAAAAAGATATAAACGCTATCAGACTGATATAATATATTATTTTTTTCATGATAAATTGCTATTTATTTTTTTTAGAATGTAATGTCAATACCTACTGTGAATGTACGCTGCAATGGATAACCTCCACGTTGATATCCGCTAACCATAGGAGAATTGTAAGGGTTTGATGTTATCCTCGATTCGGGATTGATTCCTTTATAATCGCCCATCATGATATAAAGTAAGTTTTGCATAGCCGAATAGAAACGGATACCTCTCAAACCAAGCTTCTTAGCTTCTTTTGCCGGCAATCTGTAGCCTATCTGAACATCCCGAAGTGCTATATAAGAAGCATCTTCAACAACATAATCTGTCAACATTCTTTCTATACCGTTTGTGTAGTAAGGAGTCTTTCCATTACCCGGAAACATAGCAGATACCCAACGATTCTTCACATAATCTTTATTCAACTTAACAACTTCCGAGTAGTAGTGGTCACCATTTATTACATCTATGCCCTGAACACCTTGAAGCATGAAAGAAAAGTCTATATTCCGATATCTGAAAGTATTTGTCATACCCCATGTAAAGTCGGGGAAGGGATTACCAGTCACAACACGGTCGTCTGCATTAACAACTCCATCGCCATTTGTATCAACAACCTTCAAGCCTCCTGCAACTGTTGACACATTATAGGTTGTATGTTCTTTAGCAGCCGCAATTTCCTCGTCAGAAAGCCATACGCCATCAGTTTTGTATCCGAAGAATTGAATTGCCGGTTGACCAACAATTGCCGCATAAACCTCGTTACGCTCGCCATAACGATACTCGTATGGAGCACCTCCGATAGAAATAAGTTTGTTGCTGTTGGTAGAGAAGTTGAGTGATGTTGACCATTCAAAATCTTTATTCGTAATATTTACTGTTGTCAATTCTATATCCAACCCTCTGTTGCGAACCTTTCCTCCATTATTCCAATATTGGTTATAGCCGGGGAAAGACATAGTATTTTGCAGGAACAATAGCTTGTCGGTAATTGAATAATAATATTCGAGATTCAACATAATGCGGTTTTTCAATATACCGAAGTCGATACCCGTATTGTATTCCTTGGTACGTTCCCAACCTAAATTGTCATTTCCTAAAACATAACTTGTGGCTGCAATACCCGGAGTCACCATATTATTGGTTCCTAATGGATAGTGCGCACCCAAAAACGAATTGGAATAAGCATAGCTGGATCCTGATGCAATAGCCGATTTATTCATCGGTAAATTATCATTACCCGTTAGCCCGTAAGAAGCTCTCAGTTTTAAAGAACTGATTGTAGGAACGGCTTTCATAAAACCTTCTTCTTCAACACGCCATCCTGCCGAAACCGATGGGAACCACGTCCAACGATTTCCTTTTGCCAGACGAGAGCTACCATCGGTACGCAAACTTGCCGACAACAAGTACTTATCTTTATATGCATAATTCACACGTCCCAAATAAGAAACTAATGCTTTTCCATATTTGTACGTAGAGCCATTAGATAAAGCTGCATAATTTATAGTCTGAATTTCGTCTGTCGGGAAATTAGAACCACTGATGTAAGTATATTCATAGTTATCTTTCTGGTAAGTGAATCCCAATAAACCTTGAATAGAATGATCGCGAGCAATTGTAGTATTATAATTCAGTGTGTTTTCCGTAAGGAAACTTGTCGACATGCTCGAATTGAATGTAGCCTGATTTGGTTCGCCCTCTTTCTTTGCACCCGCCGACAGATAAGTATTGTCTTTTGTATAATTCAAGTAGATACTGTTGGAAGATTTAAACTCCAGGCCTTTCATTATTTCATAAGTCAAATAGCCACTAGTCATCAAACGATATTGGTAATTCTTGCGCGTGTCGCCTTCCATTATCGATTTCGGGTTATTGTTTTGTGACGACCACGGATCAAGAGGCCCATTAGATATCCATTCTTCCCCATCGGGCATTACCCCTCTATACGTCAGGTTGCTAAAGTGTCGTGGATGTGCCCACGAGCCGATAGCCTGACCTGTATAAGCTGCTGTTTCGGCAGTGTGTTTTACCGGCAGCCACGAACGGAAACGATAGAAGTCCGTATAGTTGTTAGATGGTCTTTCTCTTTTACTGTAAGTAGGGTTAAGGTTTACTCCAACCTTCAATTTTTTACTCAGTTGAGCATCAATTTTTGCACGTACACTAAACTTATCGTATACGTTATGCTCCATCATACCTTGGTCTGTATTATAGTTTCCTGATATATAATATTTTATTTCCTTTACACCACCCGAAACGCTTAACTGATAATTTCCCATATAGGCAGCATCGCGCAAAGCCTCGTCTTGCCAATCCGTATTGTTACCATAAATTTGAGTGTTTATAACATACTCTGCACGTTCTTGCTCCGTTATTTTATTCCAGTTGGCTTCTGCCACACTAGGGTCTTCCTGACGAAGTCCGGCCTCGTTATATAACAATCTCACATAATCGGAATAATTCATATTATCGTGCTTCTTATAAGCTTGCTTTATTCCATGATACATATTGAACGTATACTTTGGTTTCGCTATCGTTCCATTTTTTGTTGTTATGATGATAACCCCGTTAGATCCGCGTGAACCATAAATAGCTGCCGATGCAGCATCCTTCAACACCTCTATCGATTCGATATCTGCAGCCTCTACGAAAGCTAATCCATCTGCCACCGGCATACCATCAACAACTACAAGAGGTTCGCTATCTGTGCTCAACGATCCCATACCACGCACACGTATCTGAGGGGCAACCCCTGCTTCACTTGTCGTATTCTGAATCGTAACACCGGCTATTTTCCCCTGCAATGCTTGGTCAACTCGCGTTACGGGCAAGTCTGAAAGACCTTCACCCTTAAGTTTGGATACAGAACCCGTCAGATGCGATTTCTTTTGCACACCATATCCGATAACGACCAGTTCCTCCAGATTTTGCAAATCTTCACTCATCGTTACGTTAATAACAGAGTTGTTGCCCACAGGTATATTTTGTTGTACAAACCCAATAAAAGAAAACTGAAGTACAGTTTTTGAGCCTTCTACCTGAATGGAGTAATTTCCATCTATATCTGTTATGGTACCGATAGTTGCTCCTTGAATTTTGACCGTAACACCAATTAAAGGTATTCCTTCGTTATCAACAACAGTACCACTTACAGTCTTAGCCTGCTGTGCTTCGGCAGGAGATGCCAGGGCTTGAATATTCCCCCCGGACAATGCCAGAATCAAAAAGATGAGCCCAGCCCTAAAAAATAAATTCTTCATAATAAGAATGTTTTTCATTTGGTTGTTCTTTGTTATTTAAGTTTATCAATTTTATATTTCTTATACATGGTATATTTTCAGAAAGTATTGATATATGTGTTTTATGTACGTTTCAAAGATATATACAGATAAATAGCCTTACTTGTAAAATTCAATCAAACTTTTGCAAGAATAGTTCAAAACCGGGAGTAGAACCGGCTTTGCTCTTTTATACTTCTAGCAACTCCTGATTCTTTCGCTACAACAAAGACCCTATGGCACACCTCAAATTTTCAAAATCACCGAATCAATTGGTATACCAATTTGGTTTGACAAATATAAAATAAATAATTACACATCAATACTGCATTAACATTCGAAAAACCATCAACAAAGACAAATAAGCACATAATTAACTGAAATACAAATCATTAAATATATAAATGTTTTATAACATAGAAAGATTACCCCTACATATATTTTTTTATATGAAAACATCTTGTACTTTTGGAAAACCAAACTGGTATACCAGATTGTTAAATTCACATATTATTTTTAATTTTATCTCATTTAAGGATATAAATGGTCAACCAATTCAGGATTTAATTAAAAATAACTAAACATAAAAGATGGACACATTAGACAATAACAAACAAATAAAGTCGGAAAGCACAGAGAAACCCGTTGACTCAATAATAAGTCAACTTAAATACCTGATTAGTTCGGGGCAACTGAAACCCGGAGACAAACTATTGTCGGAAAGAAAACTTGCCGAAAAATTCGGAGTAGGAAGAGCTCCTGTAAGGGAAGCTATAAAAAAACTGGAATTTTATGGAATTCTAAAAACACAGCCTCAATCGGGCACTTTTGTTGCTGCGCTAGAAACTTCTGCTTTAGAAGACCTGATTTCGGATGCGATGCAAATTGAGACTTACGATTTTTTCTCTTTGGTTGAAACAAGGCAAATACTAGAAGTGAACGCGATCAGGCTATGTTGCGAAAGAAGAACAGAGGCCGATTTGCGAATTTTGGAAAAAAGCATGCTCATTTGCGAAAAGAAGATAAAAGAAGGAAATGCAGCAGTGGAAGAAGACTTGAACTTTCATAGACAAATAGCTCAGGCTTCTAAAAATCAAGTATTGAAATCGATGATGCTGATCATCACCCCTGATATCATGACAAATTACAGAAAATACTGGATTTGTGACAAGAACAAGAATATAGCAGGCATGGAGCATAATCTTTTGTTCGAGTATATCCGCAGTCAGGATGCAGATGGGGCAGAAATGATGATGATACAGCATTTGAAAGGCGTTATGAATTTTGCAAAGGCTGAAATTCATCCCGAAAATTTTAAAGAAAACAATCAAATCAAATATTGAGTATAGTGAAAAAAACATTTACATACTTCATTCTAACTGTTATTGCGGCATTCTTTTCCGCATCGCTGTTTGCTGCAAACGAGCATCCCTGCCTGATTCTCAGCAAGGATGGTGTGGCAAAAATAAAGAGAGAAACAGGAAAGGTTCCATTGTTCGACAAAACTCTAAGTGCAGCAAAGTCGGAAATAGATTTAATCGTAAACTCGCCAATCGACGTTCCTGCACCTAAAGACGCAGGAGGTGGATATACACACGAACGCCACAAGAAAAATTACAATGAAATGTATAAGGCAGGAGTACTTTATCAATTGTATGGCGACCAAAAATATGCACTTTTCATAAAAAACATGTTGAATGAATATGCTAAAATGTATCCTACATTGCCATTGCACCCTGTTCAAAAATCGAAATACAGAGGCAAACTGTTCTGGCAAGGATTGAACGAGTGTGTTTGGCTGGTTCATACGGCACAGGCATACGATTGTGTATATGATTACCTGACAGCAAAGGAACGGGAAAATATCGAGAAAAATCTTTTTGTTCCAATGGTTAAGTTCATTGCAGAAGACAATTACGAAACATTCAACAAGATACACAATCACGGAACTTGGGCTGTTGCCGGAGTGGGTATGATAGGCTATGTAACAGGAAACAAAGATTGGGTGGAAAAATCTCTCTATGGCTCCGAAAAAGACAAGAAAACAGGCTTTTTGATGCAGATAAACAAACTTTTCTCTCCTGACGGATATTTCACAGAAGGACCTTATTATCAACGATATTCGTTGCAGCCATTTATCGTCTTTGCTCAGGCAATAGAGAAAAATCAGCCGGAACTGAAAATATTTGAATATCGCAACCAGATTCTATCGAAAGCCGTTCATACATCTTTGCAACTGGCATACACAGACGGGCAATTCTTCCACCTAAATGATGCCTTAGACAAAACATGGCATAGTATAGAAATCGTTTACGGGGTAGATATTATCTATAATAAAACAAAAGACAACAGCTTGCTTGCCATCGCAAAAGAACAAGGTCAAGTAATACTTGGCGATGCCGGAATAGAAGTGGCAAAAGCAATAGCCGAAAACAGATCAGAACCATTCGGACAAAAAACAATCCTCATTCGCGACGGAGCCAATGGCGACGAAGGTGGCATAGGAATCCTCCGTATGGGAGACTCTTCCGATCAAACGGCACTTGTATTTAAGGCGACGGCACAAGGTATGGGACACGGGCACTTTGACAAGTTGTCAATCTCTTACTATGACAATGGCAAAGAAATATTGCAAGACTATGGTGCGGCTCGTTTCTTAAATATTGAACCTAAAAACGGCGGTCATTATCTTCCTGAAAATGATGATTGGGCAAAACAAACCATCGCTCATAACACACTTGTGGTGGACGAAACATCCAATTATGGAGGCAAACTGAATATTGCAGAAAAACATTCGCCCACTATCACGGGTTTTTACGACGGAAAAGATATAAAAGCTGTTTCAGCCATAGAAACCAATGCATATTCGGGAGTTGAAATGAACAGAACTTTATTGATGATTCAACCCGAAGGTTTTTCAAAACCGCTGGTATTAGATGTATATGATGTTGATTCTGAAAGCGATCATCAATACGACCTGTCATTTTACTACATGGGGCAACTCATGTCAACAGATATTAAGTATACAGCACATACAACGCAACGCACCCAATTGGGCACGAAGAATGGTTACCAATATCTTTGGAAAGAAGCCGAATCTGCGGAAAATATGGAGGGAAATAATGTATACATGACATTCCTGAATGGAAATAGGTTCTATTCCATTACAACAGTAAACAACAATAACAACAGATATTTCTTTAACAGGATTGGAGCAAATGACCCAAATTTCAATTTGAGAAACGAGCCTTCGTTTATGATAAGAAATAATGGGAGCAAGGCAACTTTCGTTTCTGTGATAGAGGCTCATGGCGAATTTAATCCGAGAGAAGAATATACCATCCAGCCCTATTCTAACATAAAATCCGTTAGCTATGCCAACCACAACGCAGACAAACAGATAAACATAGAAACAAAAGATAATAAAACAGTTACGGTTTCCATCAAAGATGGAGCATATTCCGTAAAAGTAAAGTAACATAAAAAGAAACAATTATGATGGAAGAAGTTAAAAGCAATCCGTTTTTTATTGCAGCAGACGAAAAAATATATGACGCAGATAAAGGGATTACACGCCAGTTTGTAGGATATGACAACAGTATAATGATGGTTAAGGTAATGTTCGAGAAAGGCGCAATCGGTCAACAACATGCTCATATCCACGCTCAAACAACCTACGTTGTATCGGGAAAATTTGAAATGACAATCGGAGACGAAACAAAAATATTGCAGGCTGGTGATGGTTTTTATACAGAGCCTAACATCATGCACGGATGTGTTTGTCTTGAAGCCGGGATACTGATTGACGTTTTTAGTCCTATAAGAGAAGATTTCTACGCAACCATTTAAAATCTAACCCCTCTCTATCTTTTTTTTAATAAAAATCTGAACAGGCCTTGTAAGGCTTGTATAGGACAACTTTATCTCTAAATTTCACCTAAAGAATACGATAAACAACTTAATATCAAAAAGTTATTATGAAAATCAAAGGTTTACGTTGGTGGGTAATCGGTCTGATAATGTTGATTACAATTATCAACTATCTGGACAGAGGAACACTCAATTATATGTGGGTTGCCAACATCGAATATGAGTTGGTAGACCAAATAACAAACACTGAAAACCGGGAAAATCAGGCTCAGTATATAGCGGCTGACAAAACATACAGACTGGTAGCTAAAAACGGAAAAGAAATAATTCGGGATGCTGCTCATATATCTTTCAAAAACGAAGGGAAAACGGTTGTAAATAAAGAAGGTATTGCATACGACCTTGGAATAGTAGACAAGCATGCATCACCCGAAGAAACAGAAAAGCAAGCTAAAGACATACTTGGCACAATTACCATTTTTTTCATGATTGCCTACGGAATCAGCCAGCTTTTTTCAGGAAAACTGTATGACAAGATTGGAACACGAAAAGGATTTGTTGTTTCCGTATTGCTTTGGGGAACTGCCGACGCTCTAACGTCTTTGGCAAGAGGAAAAATCTCGCTCACGGCATTCCGTATGATGCTCGGACTGGGTGAAGCCGGACCTTGGCCCGGAACAACTAAGAGCAATGCAGAATGGTTCCCTCAAAAAGAACGTGCCTTTGCACAAGGTCTTTTCGGGGCAGCAGCTTCCATCGGATCAATCCTTGCCCCTATCATCATACTGATGCTTTATATGTCTTTAGGCTGGAAGGTAACGTTTGTTGTTGTCGGCGGATTAGGCTTATTGTGGTTGATACCTTGGCTTATCATCAATAAGAAAGGGCCGAAAGAGCATCCTTGGATTACGGAAGAAGAAAAACACTATATACTTAGCGGTCAACCCGAAGCAAAAATCACAAACGATAAAGGTAAATCGTGGGGAGAATTGTTGTCAAATAAGAAAAACTATTCGGTAATACTTGGCCGCTTCTTCCTTGACCCGATCTGGTGGATGTTTGTGACCTATCTGCCAATGTATTTGATAGCACAATTTGATTTGAACATTAAAGAATTAGCATTTTCGGCATGGATACCTTACGTGGGAGCCATGGTAGGAAGTATTGCCGGCGGATGGTTCTCCGGATATCTTATCCGTAAAGGAAAGAGTGTCAATTATGCAAGAAAAGCAGCCATGCTATTAGGTGGTATTATAATCATTCCGTCGATCATAGCTTCCGTAATGGCACAAAGCGCAGTAATGGCTGTTGTGTTGATGGCATTCGTACTTGCAGGATTCCAATTCACAATGACTAATATTCAGACATTGGCTAGCGACTTGCACACAGGAAAATCGGTAGGATCATTAGCCGGTATTGGTGGCGCAGCAGCCGTATTGGGTACCATTCTGGCAATGGTATTTGCAAAATACATAACCAGCTGGCCTTTATTATTTGGTCTTTTGGGTGCATTGGTTCCACTGTCATTAATATCTATCTTCTTGACTATCGGGAAGATTGAACAAATAGAAAACAAAAAATAATAGTTCAGTTACAAGTTACAAGTAGACGAGTTATAAGTTTTAAGTTATACAACTTACAGCCAACTCGTTTACTGTGCAACTATCCGAAGGGTGATGTAACTCATAACACAGATTAAATAGAACATTTAAGATTAAAAAAATTATGAAACTGAAAGGAAAAGTTGCCATCGTTACGGGTGGCGCAAGAGACTTAGGAAGAGCTATCTCCGTAAAATTGGCTTCGGAAGGTGCTAAAGTTGTTATCAACTATTTTGACAAAATAGAAGAAGCGGAAGATACTCAGAAAATGGTAAAAGAAATCGGCGGCGAGTCAATCATTGTACAAGGAGATATGACAAAAGCTGCTGATGTGAAAAGACTTTTTGACGAAGGCATGAAGGCTTTTGGCGGAAAACTTGACATCTTGGTAAATGTAGTTGGCGGACTTGTTGGACGTAAAACAATTACGGAACAAGACGAAGACTGGTACAACTTCTTGATGGACGTAAACATGAAAAGCTGCTGGTTGTGTACACGCGAGGCTGTTCCTTACATGACGGACGGTGGTTCTATCATCAATTTCTCCTCGCTTGCCGCAAGAGACGGTGGTGGTGCAGGCGCTTCATTGTATGCAACATCGAAAGGGGCGGTTATGACATTTACACGCTCTATGGCTAAAGAATTAGGTCCGAAAGGAATCCGCGTGAATGCTCTTGCTCCGGGCACTATTGCAACATCGTTCCACGACAGATTCAACACACCCGAAAACAGAGAAAAGATGAAAGCAGTCTATCCTCTTCGCAGGGAAGGTGACGCCGACGACGTTGCCGACTTGGTTGCATTCTTTGCTGCTGACGATTCCGACTATATCACAGGTACAAACGTTGATATTAACGGAGGGATCTTCTTCTCGTAAAGGTTTACCTATCAAACAATATAAGAAACAGGGGCCTGCCTGTTTCTTATATTGATTCTTCAATTGCACAGGCTCCTTCCTATTTGAATGGAATTTACAATATTCTGATTGATTTCTACAAAGAAATTTTAGCTTAAATCGTTTGCTTTGTAAAACAATGATTAGCAGCAGATAAACACAATACAATTTTGATTTATTACACCCTAATCAGACAATTGTGCCAATGAAAAACATTTTTACCATATTAACAATCATACTCTTACCTTGCCTATTTTGCAATGCGCAAGATATACTGCTTAATACCTCATTTGAAGACTATTCAACCGGCAATATAGACAAACAAAACAAATGGAGTGTGACCAAAGGATCCGCAACAATTGTTCAGGATCAATCTTATAGCCATACAGAAACTAACGGAATAAAATACACATCGGCTTCGGGCGCTCAAATGGATCATATTGCTTATACAAAAGCAGAAACAGGATTAACCGGAGAAGTATATGTAGACTTTTGGATAAAAATAAATTCTATTTCCACCGGTGCTTTAAGCATCACGGGTTACGACCTTGGCTCGAAAGACAGTAGAAGCTTTATGATAGAATTCTCTGCCGATGGTAAAATAAAAGTCTACAGCGGAAGCAGCGGATCATCAACAATAAAACCAACCTACACCTTAGGACAATGGAATCGGATATCTTTCAAACAAAATAACACTACCAAAACATACCAGTTTGCGCTGAACGGAAATGCATACACCGACGCATTACCCTTTAGGGAAGTAAGGCAAGAACCGATTGATTACCACTCGATCCGTTTTCTTCAATCGAGCGGAACCTTTGATGTAGCAATTGATGATATATACATCGGTTCTAACCCAATATCCGACATCGATTTTCAAGGAGGAGATCCGGGAGACACAAAGCAATATACACTGTCAATCAATCAACCTCAGAATGCAACGATCAGCATTTCGCCCGAACCTGTTGACGGAAAATATACAGAAGGAACTAAAGTTACAGCTAGTGTAACCATCAGCGATCTATGTAAGTATCGGTTCAACAAATGGACCGGCGACCTGTCTGCGACTTCATATCCCACCACTTTTACGATGACAAAGAATATGACAATCGGCGCAGATGTATCGGAAATTCCGGCAGAAGGAACTGTTCGCAATGTGAAAACTTATGCAGAACTAAAAAATGCTCTTTCTGCAATGAATCCTGGCGATATTATAGAGTTGGAAGACGGAACATACTCCGGCAATGGGCTCACTGTTACCCAAACAGGATGTGAAACACGACCTATTATTATAAGGGCAAAAAATATAGGACAAGCAAGACTAACGGGTAAACTCAATTTTACACTTCGCAACATCAGCCATGTAACTTTCGAAGGACTAATCTTCGATCTGGATGCTCTGTCAACCATTTTTAAGATGGAAGGGTGTAGCTATGTCCGCATCACCAAAAATGAATTCAGGATGAAGAAAGAGTCTGACGGACAAACCTCAAAGTGGATAACGATAGGCGATGTCTGGGACAATGCGGTTTGCAGGAGTCATCACAACAGAATAGATCATAATCTATTCGACGGAAAATACGACGGAGGAGCATGGGTTGTAATAGATGGAGCTCACGGAACAAGCCCCGGTGATATTTCTAAATATGACGTAATAGATCATAACCATTTCAGAAACAATACTCCGAGGGTTGCAAATGAAAAAGAAACAATACGCGTTGGGGTAACAGACCTAACGCCTACCAGTGCATATTGCACAATAGAATATAATCTGTTCGAAAATTGTGACGGCGACCCGGAAGTGGTTTCTATAAAATCGTGCGACAATCTGGTAAGGGGCAATACATTCAGGGGTTGTTTGGGTACTGTTTGTCTACGTCAAGGCTCTCGCAATACGGTAGACGGAAACTATTTCTTTGGAGATGCGAAAGAGGTTGACGGAAACGGTTGTGGCGGAGTTCGTGTATACGGGATCGATCATAAAATTATCAACAACTATTTTGAAGGATTGACAGGCGAAAAATGGGATGCAGCCTGCACCATAACAAATGGAGATGTATCAAATCCGTCTTCCAGTTGGAGCTCTCACAATATTCCCGAGAATGTGGTTTTTGCATTCAATACGTACATCAACAACAAATCGGATATTGAAATCGGCTTCAACAATGAAGGAAAATACGGAAAAGTACCAAAAAATTGCCTGATAACCAACAATATATACATCAACAATGAGAACCCGATAGTTAAAGTCCACAATGCTTCGTCTTTGGCAGGTGTTTCATTCTCCAATAATATAATGTATGCAACCGAAAACGGCAGCATTGGCACGAGTTTAAATGACGCTCAGGCAAAACAGATAGACCCCGGGCTTATAAAAACGAACTGCAAAAATCCGGGAGAAGACTGCAACAATTTATTACCTTACAACACCTATAAATTAGACCGTTACAGCCCGGCCATCGATGCTGCAACATTAAATTCGGATTATTCAACACTCGATTTTGAAGGACAACCCAGAAAAGGGAACAAGGATATAGGTGCAGATGAACGTAGCGACGAGGCTATTTCTAACGGCATATTAGGTATTGAGCACGTAGGTCCGCATGCAATTGATTTTGAACTAACATTTACCTCCGGTATCGATACTAACAAATCTTCGTCTCAAGTCATCGACTGTCAAGTTATAAATAAAACACTAAGTATCAATTTCTTCAATAAAAACAACGCCAATACAACTATAAAAATATCTAATCTGAACGGAACAATCATAAAATCTTTTTCGGCTTATTCTTATTCGGGATTGAATAATATAACAATTCCTCTACAAGAACAACCGGCAGGAGTTTATTTACTAATTATCAACAACAAAGAATACGAAGCCAGCCGTAAATTCATTTTAAAATAATATCATAAAACCATGAAAAAGTTATTATTCGTCATCAGTGCACTATTTATTTTCGGCCTATCCGGGTATGCACAAAAAACAGTATACAACTTCAACGATAAAAGCTGGGGAGAACCTGTAACCGAGCGTCCCGAAGCCGGATCATTTACAAGCACGATAGTGAAAGACGTAAAATTCAATCATGCACAACTTTTCCAAAAAGAAGGAAAAGGTACAATTCGCGTGATTCTGGATAAGAAATCTACAAAGTCAAATATCGAGTTCCCCGAATTTGAAAATGCAAAAGAGGTAATCATAGAAGCATCAACAGGGTCGGAAGGAAAGACTATGTCTGTGGAGCAAAAGGTTTTGAACAAATGGGTTGAAGTTGGGGAGCCTACCATACTGACTAAACAAAAAGCATTCTATTCTTTTTCTTTAGACGAAGACGCCACTCAGATAAGGATATCGAACCCAACCACAAGTGCTCTGTACATCTATAAAGTGACAATAAAATAAAAAGCAATCACCTTTGATATAATTATTAACAATTTAAGAATTACGATTATGAAAAAAATTTTACTTTCAACATTCGTCCTTTGTGCATCTATCTTTAGCATTAATGCACAAGTTATAAAAAATGATTTTACAACAGGACTTAATATCGGGGCAAAACTTGAAAAAGGAGAATATACATCAACAACACAAGGAGAAGAAAATCCGATAAAAGCAAATCAATGGAACAGAACCGGAAAAACAGGCGATGGCAATCAGGGAGGTACTTCCCCTCTGGTAATAGCCCCTATGACGTATGCGGGATATGTGGAATCGGGTGTAAGCAATGCTATACAACTAGCCAGATTTGAAAAAGTTGAAAGTGTTTCACCTTCACGCTTCTCTATATATTCATTAACTAACAGCAGTGAATACACAGAAGGTACTTACTATGTGGCTATGATGGTGAATGTTGAAGAAGTTGCTTCTTCTGCAGGTGCCGACTTCTTCATGCTCGACGGCAACTATACTGCTAATAATCAAAGAGCTAAAATTTTTGTAAAGAATGCAGCAGAAGACGCCACTAAGTTCGTTTTTGGTCTTGCTGACGATAGCAGCTCACCAGCAGTGACTACATCAGCAGAATATAACAAAGGAGAAACATATCTTCTTGTATTGGCATACAATTTCGACGCAAAAGGTGTTGTCGGATCTAACGGTATACAACTATTTATAAATCCCGACATTACAGCAACATCTGCCCCCGCAACTCCTACAATTGCTACTGATGTGAAAGCAACGTCATTAGCAGTGCTAAGAGGTTTAACGGTAAGACAACGCACAACAACTAAAATACAAATCGGAGGTATCCGTTTTGCCGATTCTTGGGGAGGTGCAGTAAAAGGTACACAGTCATCAATCAACGAAGGCAATATGGATAAAGGCAACATCATCTCAACAAAATATTTTGACATGAAAGGGATTGAGGTTTTAGAACCTGCTACATCTAATATATATATCCAAAAAGATGTATATGAAAACGGTTCTGTCGAAACATCCAAGATTGTTAAATAAAACACAAATCAATACAAATAAAAAAAATATTACAATGAAAAAGATTTTACTAACAGGTCTTACTTTATTTTTAGGTATGACGGCAGTTAATGCCCAATTAATAAAGAATGATTTTCTGGATGGTTATTCTATTGGAGATAATTTAGAAAAAGGAGAATATACATCTACAACAAATGATCAGGAAACTAATCCGGTCATGATTCAATGGAATCTTACAGGGAAAAGTAACTCATCCGGAAAAAATGACAACAGAGCAGGGAATAGTCCCTTAATTACAGATATCCTTAGCTATCCTGGATATATTGAAACAGATCAATTGAGTTTTGAATTATTGAAGCTCAACAGTGGAGAAGGTCGTACCACAGGGTACTCTTTAACTAGTGATAATACCTATAAAGATGCGACTTATTATGTTTCATTCTTAGTTAATTTTTCAAACGCAGGAGCATCCACTCCCACAGACTTTCTTGCACTAGAGGGTAATTATTATTTAAACACTCAAAGAGCAAAAATTTGTATTATAAAATCAGGTGGAGGCTTTAAGTTTGCATTGCTTGAAAGCAATGGTACTGCCGCAGAATCGACAGATGTATATCAATTAAACACAACATATTTATTAGTGTTGAAATATGAGTTTAACGGTAAAGTACAATTATTTGTAGAACCAGCAATAAATACAACAGAACCAACTTCAACACCTTTAGAGTATACAATTTCATCTGGCGTTAACAGTATTAGAGGCATTACAGTACGTCAAAGATCAAATTTCGCAGCCAAAATAGGCGGACTTCGTTTTGCTCAAACATGGAATGATGTTCTTGGATTAGTAGAAACTCCTGCTATATCTGAAGCTACAGCTATTACAACCGATGGTTTCACAGCAAACTGGACTCCTGTTGTAAATGCAACAAACTATAAAGTAACAGTATACCAAGGCTCTACACCAGTTGGCACACACGAAACTACGGAAGGTCAAGATGCAAGTAGTTTAACTATTACCGGATTAGAAGAGCTAACACAGTATACTTATACAGTGACAGCGTTGAACGAAACCAATAATTACTTCAATTCGGACGAATCTGTAGAATCAGATCCATTTACAACAAATGCAACCAACTCTATTGATTCAAGCGCTGCTGATAAAGGTATAATTATTTCAACCAGATATTATAATTTAAATGGAATAGAAGTAAACGAACCATCTGTTTCAAATGTATATATCAAACAAGATATTTACGAAGACGGTTCCATTACAACTTCCAAAACGTTCAAATAACATATAATATCATTTAAATAGGTATTGGGTATTATTTATTTTCGCAAAAAGCTGGCATTTCTTTCAGATGTCAGCTTTTTTATAATATTATCTCTTGCTTTGTTGTGCGTGTGAGTATATGGGGGGCGTAGGCGGGGACACGTTAAGCGAAAAACCTTAGCTTTTTTAATTTCAGACAGAAGCCAAAGCCTCTCCCATCCTATCTCCGATTTGTCTGCACCACCTTATCGGCACGCTTCGAAGCCATAGCTTCCGGGTGATGTCCTGTCCTTAATAGTATAAAACACCAATTTAAACAGATGTTTAAAAATTAACAATTAAACACTTGTTTAAATCAAATATTCAAATTACTTTTATCGAAAATAAATAACTATCAAACCGTCTAGACTTTTTCGTTTTATTCAATTTTGTCATCCTGAGAGTATCGAAGGATCTGTTTTTTAGATGTTTCACTACGTTCAACATGACAAAAACTCAAAAATTAAGTATAATTTAAAAAGTCTAGATGACTTCTATCAAAAAAAAGACATCATGGAAAAAGATTCATCAACAGAAGAAAAAATAAAGGAAGCCGCCAGAAAACTATTTCAGAAAAAAGGTTATGAAGGAACAAAATCGAGAGAAATAGCGGAAGAAGCAGGTATTAACTTAGCCTTACTCAATTATTATTATCGCAGTAAAGAAAAACTTTTCGATATAATCATGGCAGAAAGCGTGAATGAAATGTTCGCCTTTATGATGGAAATCGCTGATGATCTTAATACAAGTATAGAAGAAAAAATATACTTAATAACTAATAACTATGTAGACTTAATTAAAGGGAACCCTCATCTCCCGCTATTTGTTCTACGGGAGATTCAATCAAATCCGGATAAATTCATTGAAAAGAGCAACATTAACAGAAATTTCATCCGCAACAGCACATTATATAAACAATTGGACGAAAGAAGTAAAATTAAAAATCCAGATCCATATTTTCCTCTTCAGGTTTTTATAAACATTATATCAATGGCCGTTTTTCCTGTTATTGCGAAACCTCTTTTGACAAAAATAAACGAAATGACAGAAGACGATTACCAAACATTCTTAGAAAAAAGACGCACACTCATTCCGCAATGGATAGAAATGATGTTGGATCTGAAAGATGAATAAAGTCATGAAAATAAAGTATTTCATATTACTGGGAATATTGCTCTACGCCGCTTCTAGTCTGCCCAAAGACTAGCCATTGCCTCATCTACACCTCGGCGAACGCTATTTCTCAACAAAGAGAAGGATCTGTTTTTAGAATACGAGATTGTCAACTAATTACTGATAACTGTCATGTGTTCTTCAGATACTTCCTATCATCAGCAAGACAAAACAACCACTGACTCAAATTAACAATTTTTATTTATTTTCTCTAAATAAAAAAAGAACAAATACATAAAGACCAGAACCATAACAGGAAACAGGAAGTAATATTTTAACATTTGTCATAAAACTAATACTTTTTTTTATGTTTCAAATGTTTTTTTATTGCTATATTTAAGATTTTAACAATGTTAACGACAATATTGAAAGAAAAACATAAAATAAAATAGCTTACTTTTGTATTAAAAGCTAACTATTTATCTTAAATAGAAGTTTAAAAGCAGGTGATCTGTCTCAAAAACTAAACGAAATTTGTGTATGAAAAAAGTTTCTCTATGTATTGTGTTATTACTATCATTTTCATTCAACTCCTATGCCTCAAATCCATTTAAAAAATTAGTTGAAGAAGCTGTTGAAAAAGCAAAAAATGATAGTACATCAACTCCTAAAAAGAAATATGAGGATATAATAAAAGACTCTAAAACAAAGAAGGGTCTATTTACCACTCATTTTTCGAAAGAAAATAAGCTATATCTCGAATTCAACGATTCGGCTCTAGAACATACATATCTACTTTCGAACCGAATTGCATCAACCAGCAATACACACGATTTTGTGGCAGGTCAAATGGCTACCCGGCCTATGGTAATACGTTTTTCGAAAGACCAGAAAAATGTATACCTGCATAAAGTGCAAACAGACAGCGAAGTAGAAAAAGGGTCTTCAATAGAATCTTCTTTCGAAAAGAACTTTTTCGATCCGGTTATCAAAGGTTTTCCTATTGTTTCCGAAAACGGAGAAAACATTGTTATTGATGTCACATCATTTTTTGGTGACAATGAGAAGTGTATCAGTCCCATAAAGCCGGACAGCCCTCTTGCCAAACTACTTGGAGGCTCTTCAAACCTGAAAGGGACATTTGTTTCGGATGCCTCAAGCGTGCAGGAAGTAAAAACATTTGTAAAAAACATTGAGATACGCAGTATGCTGACATTCACCACTACTCCACTCAATGAGCCTTATACTGTGGTTATGAACCGCTCGATTATTCTTCTACCCGATACGTTGATGAACAAACGCTTACAAGACAATCGGGTTGGATTTTTCAGCTCCGACAGAAGTTTATATACAACCAAACAAGATAAAGTTGTGCCATACACCTTTATTCATAAGTGGAATTTGCAACCCAAACCCGAAGATAAAGACGCATATTTCAGAGGTGAACTGGTTGAACCTGTAAAACCAATTGTTTTCTATGTAGACAGCGCATTCCCCGAAAAATGGAGAGTGGCAGTAAAACAAGGAATTGAAGACTGGAACATGGCTTTCGAAGTTGCCGGATTCAAGAACGCCATAAAGGCAGTCGATTATCCGAAGAATGACCCTGATTTCGATCCTGACGACATGCGGTACAGTTGTGTAAAATATGCAACCACGCGCACAGCTAATGCAATGGGTCCAAGCCACATAGACCCCAGATCGGGAGAAATACTTACAGCAGACGTCATCTGGTATCACAACATCTTATCGCTGCTACACAACTGGCGATTTGTTCAAACAGCTTCTGTCGATCCTCGTGTTCGCAAAAGTGTGTTTGACGATGATGTAATGCAAGAATCGATGCGCTATGTATCATCTCACGAGATAGGGCATACAATCGGGCTAATGCACAATATGGGAGCAAGTTACTCTTATCCGGTCGATTCACTGCGCAGTCCGTCTTTTACTCAACAATATGGCACAACGCCAAGTATAATGGACTATGCACGTAACAACTTCATAGCTCAACCCGGAGATATGGAAAAAGGAGTAAAACTAACACCGCCAATATTAGGTGTTTACGATATTTTTGCTATCAATTGGGGATACAGGCTAATCCCGAATGCAGAAACTCCCGAAGATGAAAAACCAATCCTTACATCGTGGATTGAAGAAAAGAAAAATGACCCGATGTATGAATTTGGTGCACAACAATTTTTCGGAACCATCGACCCTACCGACCAAACAGAAGACTTAGGTAATGATCACATCAAAGCAGGCGATTTGGCTATCAGCAACCTGAAAATCGTGATGCAAAATCTGGAAGACTGGACGATGGAAAGAGGTGAACGTTTCGACAATGTAGAAAGCACATACCAGCAGGTTGTCCGTCAATACGGACGACATCTCCGCCACGTACTTCCATACATAGGAGGTGTGAACTTCAAAGAAATCAGACAAGGTGATTCCGACGCCGATGCTGCGAAAAAATATTTTGACAAGAAGGAACAAAAAAGAGCTATAATCTGGCTTGTTGATCAGGCAAGAACCTACAACGACTGGCTGACTCCACCTAACCTGGCAATGAAAATCGGTATAGACCTGAATGCCAACGATAAGTTACAAAACGCAGTAGTTGGCGGATTGTTCAACACCGGAGTTCTCTATCGCATCACCGAAAGTGAAAAAATTGATCCTGAAAACAACTATTCTCTCAATGAATATGTGAACGATGTTGTTGCCGAAATATTTAAGCCGACACATAACAATAAAGCATTAAGTTCGGCAGATATCAATCTTCAAACTTCTGCCATAACTTATATGATAAACGGAAGCGGATTAAAACAACCGGAAAAGAAAGCATCTTCTATTTTAGGAGCTTACGAAGAATTCGTCTTAGCGATGGACGAACCAACACTTCCTTGCAATCATTCGGCATTGGAGCACAGTGATCATGACGGACATTCTTTTCTGAGAATCAACTTCGGACTGTCTACATTGCCCGCAATGTCATTAAATCCATTAATGACCAGTCAATTGAAGAATGTATTGAACCTATATAAGAAAAAAAGGTCGTCAGTTTCTGATGCAACAACAAAGAACTACTATGAGTATCAGATTCTTAAACTCGAAAAACTGTTTAAAGATTAAGAGAAAGTTATAATCTTTAAATTATAACATATAAATTACATCAATTACAAAATATATTGCTAATGAAAAAATTGATATACACTTTCATACTATTCCTCTTTTCGGTGGGTTTAGTAGCACAGAATGTTTCAATAAAAGGGAAGATTTCTGATACACGAGGCGAACCCATCATCGGAGCAAGTATAAAGCTACTGGACGGCAAGATGATAGCTGTTACCGATATTGACGGACTTTTTAAAGCTGACGTTCCTAGCAAACCCGATCTTATATTAACGGTTTCATACATGGGATATCAATCTCAGAATGTGAAAGTAGCAGGAAAAACGGAGCTCAATATCGTACTGAAAGAAGACGCTCAGAAACTGGATGAGATAGTGGTTATCGGTTACGGAACACAAAAGCGTTCATCCCTTACCAGTTCTATCGAAACTATAAATAGTGACGACCTTCTGAAAGTTCCTATCACAAATATTGATCAGGCTCTTGCCGGACAAGTTGCAGGAATGAATGCCATGTCAATGAGTGGCGATCCAAGTTCGGGACGCGAGGCAAATATAAGCATCCGGGGAATATCAAAAGATCCTTTACTCGTGATTGATGGTGTACCTCGTTTCGGAACAGATACTTCCAACAGCGAAACCCGATTATCGGACTTGAATCCGGACGACATAGAAAGTATCTCCATCCTTAAAGATGCCGCTGCCTCCGCCGTATATGGAGCCAGAGCTGCCAATGGAGTTGTACTTGTAACAACTAAACGAGGGAAAGGCAACAAAAAAGTAAAATTAAACTACAGGGGTCAGTTCAACCTGCAAAAAGCGACTAAACTCCCTGAATTTCTGAATGCTTACGAATTTGCCAAGCTTTTTAACAGAGCAGTTGAAAATTCGCCTGATGCAACTTATACACCTTATACAGATGAACAATTGGAAATGATCCAAACTCATTCCAATCCGAACGTGTATGGAGACAATAATTTGATGGATTATCTGAAAGATTATGGTTATTCAACCACCCACACCCTTTCGGCAACAGGAGGTGGAGAAGATATTACATACTATATTTCGGGAGGTTACGTAAACACTCGGGGTTTATATAGCGGGATAGGACGAGACAGGTACAATTATTCAATGAAGTTGGATGCCAAATTGATGAAAGGGTTGACATTGTCGGTAGACATGATGGGTACACGATCTGAATATAAGTATACAACTTCCGGAGCCTTAGATGCTGCATATAATTTCAGGCCAACACAGACATTACAGTTCACCGACGGGCATCTGGCCAGTATCAACAGTTCCAATCCTCTTATAGGAATAAAAGGGTTGGGAGGATACACAAAAAACAAAGGAAACCTTAACACCTTATCAGCTAATCTTAAATATGATTTCTCGGGCATAAAAGGGCTTTCCACATATCTAAGAGCAACTTTTGACACCAATAACAGCATAATCAAAACGCAAAAGAATCCGGTTGCCCTCTACACATACGATGAGAAAACAGGAGAAATAAGTGTGGATGAAAAAACGATATACCCCGACGCAACCGGTACACTGACTGAAAGAGATCAGAATCTTGACAACAGGTTGCTGGAAGCCGGTATCAATTACAATAACACATTTGCAGCCAAACACAATGTATCGGGCATGTTGGTTGCAAACTATCAGGAAACTAAGTCCAGATATTTCAGTGGAATAAATGAAAACATGACCAGTTCATATCCTGAAATTATCGGAACCAATATTTCCGGAAAACTGAACGGAGATGAATTTTACACTGAAAGAGCTTCGTTAATAGGCCGTTTTACTTATGGATATGATTACCGATATTTTTTCGAAGCTAATTTCAGGGTGGATGGATCTACTAAATTTCACCCTGACAATAGGTGGGGATTCTTCCCTTCGGCCTCGGCTTCTTGGATATTATCGAATGAGAAATTCTTTAAAGATTGGAAACAAGACGCTATTTCAAACATCAAATTCAGAGGATCAGCAGGGCTTCTCGGCGATGATGGGTTAGTAAATGAGTATTCATATCTAATGGGGTATATAGCTACTTCCAACGATGGTTATAATATAGGGGGCAAGTATAATCAGGGAATTATCATGGCCGTGCAAGAACTTCCCAACATAGAAACTCAATGGGCAAAAAGAGAAGATTATAACATAGCTGCCGATCTTGGTTTTTGGGATAATAGATTTGGATTAACGTATGAGTACTATTGGAGGTATGAAACTAATATGTTACAGCCGGTTTCATCCTACAATTACCCGCCATCGTCAGGTATTGGAGGCAGGCTTCCATATCAGAACTTTGGAAAAATGAAAGTCTGGGGGTGGGACTTGACATTTAGCCACAAGAATGCCATAGATAAAGTGAAATATAATATTGATCTGACTTTATCCAAATTTACGGATAAATGGCTGGATTACGGGAACGAATCTAACCAACTCGAAAATCTCAGAAGAAAAGGCAAAGGCCGTTTTATGACTTGGGTATATGAAGCCGAAGGGCTGTTCCAATCGTGGGAAGAAATAGAAAATCTGGATTATGACCAAGACGGAAAAGGGAATACAACCCTGGCTCCGGGCGATATCAGATACAAAAACCAGAATCCGGACGAAGACAAGGTTATAGATGAGAAAGATCAGATAGCCGTGAAAAGCTCTAATTATCCCGACTTATCAATTGGGTTGAAATTGGGTGTTAATTACAAAGGATTCTTTATGAATGCACTGTTTCATGGTGTTACGGGATATAAAAAATATATCAATGATATCTATACTCTCGAAAGCAACAGCTTGCAACGTTTCCAAAAATATCATCTGGAGGAAACATGGACAGAAGATAACCCAAATGCAAAATATCCCAGGATAAAATTTGCGCCCACAACCGATAACAATCGGAAAGCATCGACTCTGTGGATAAGAGAATGTGACTTCTTGCGCCTCAAATCTCTATCTATCGGTTATGCAATGCCCACTCATATAGTAAAAAAACTGCGTCTCAGTTCCCTGAGTATATCCTTGCAAGGAAGCAATTTATTTACCATATCGTCACTAAAAGATATGGACCCCGAATCGCAACGAGGATATCCCATTCAACGGAGCTATGGAGCTAGTCTAAGTATCGGTTTTTAAGGTATAACAGAAAAGAAATTTCATTATGAAAATAAAAAAATATATCGCAACATTCGTCCTGTTTGCAGGCTTATTGACAACTACATCGTGTGATGATCTTTTTCGGGATAGTCCCATTAATAAACTACCCGAAAACATGATCTGGGAAGATCCAAAACTGTTGGACGGATATGTCTTGCCTTGGTATAGGAAAATGAATAACGGTTTTAGCGTATACATGCCAACCAATACTTTACTACATGGTATCAGCAGGGAGTTTTTGCCTTGGTTTGGCGACCAGATAACTGTGAGTAAGAGCGATTGGTATAATACTTCCTATGGAGGTATATTGCAGTGCGACCCCAAAAACATAAGGATAAAAGGGCTTTCTCTTTGGACCACTTATTACGAGCAGATCAGATCTATAAATCTTCTTTTCGAGAATCAGGGAAAAATTCCTGAAGGGACTCATAAAGATCGAATTCTGGGAGAAGCTCACTTTTTCAGAGCATATTATTACTATATGCTATTGCGTCAATTCGGAGGGCCTATCTTATTGAAAGAAGTGTATGACCCACTAAAAAACCCACAGAAATACCCAAGAGCTTCTTACGAAGAAATGGTGGAATTTATAACACAAGAGGCAATTCTGGCTGAATCTTATCTTCCCGATACGTATGGTTCGGAAGATATAGGACGGGCAACCAAAGGCGCAGCAATTATGCTGAGAGCCAAAACGTACTTTTGGGTGGCAGGCGACCACTTCCAAAATCAGGAAAAAGACTATTTAGGTTTTCCTGATAATAGATCAGAAGCTATGCTTATTAGTGCAAAAGAGGCTTATGACGAATTGATGAAACTTCCGTATGATTTAGTGCAAATAGATGGTGATTCACAAGAACAGATTAAGGAAGGATACAGGCAGATTTTTCTTACAAAAAATTCTATCGAATCTATCTGGGAAGTTCAACATTCCGATAATGGCGATTATTCATCAGGATTCGGACATAAACTGGACAGGGAAGCCTCTTCTTCTTATTATGGAGGAACAACCGCTGCATACACTCCCACACAAAACCATGTGGATGAATATGGAATGCAGGAAGGCAAAACTTACGATCCCAGCAATCCGTATGAAAACAGAGACTATCGTTTCTATGCCAATATTCTGTACGATGGCTGTGTTTATAATAATCACACAATGGAAATCCATTATACAAAGGTAGATGGCAAAGAAGTAGCCGGTGCAGACCTAACTCCGTATGGTGCGTCTGAAAGTGCTGCTGTTACAAAAACAGGATATTATATGGGGAAATTTGTCAAAGAAGGAGAAAAAATAAATTCCGACCCAACCTATGCCAGTAGCCAGAATTACATAATCTGGCGATTTGCAGAAGTATTGCTCGACTATGCCGAAATAGACTTTAAACAAGGACGAACAGGCGATGCACTGGAGAAAGTTAACCGGATACGCCGACGGGCACATATGCACGAGTTAACGAGCATCACATGGGAAGCTATTATGAACGAACGTCGGGTAGAAATGGCTTTCGAAGAAACTACTTATTGGGACTTCTATCGTTACAATATTGCTTTTGATAAGATGAACGGTAAAACTAATCCTCTGAAAGCAATGAAGATTGTGAAAGAAGAAGGAAAACCAACCACCTATACCATATCTAATATAAACAGATTCCCATCAAGAGTCAGATATTTTGAAGATAGGCAATATTATTACCCAATAGCATGGGATGATAAGAAATATCATGGTGTAGAACAAAATCCGGACTGGACAGAAGGTTAAAAAAAGATATAAGTAAATTTATTAACAACATTAAAAAAAGATTGAATATGAAAAAAAAGATTTTTACCATTGCAATGATGTGTTTTGGATTTGTAAGTTACTCCAATGCACAAGAATATAATTTATTCGATCCTGCCGATGTGGATGCTGATGGCTGGATATGGTTCGATACTCAAGCCAAAATTGACAAATATATTGGTCTGGCTGATAATGAGAATATGCAATATGACGAATCGGGAAAACTTATCCAGTTAGTTTGTGCCGATTTTGATCCTTATGCCGATTCTGAAGCCTCTCCTACAGTTATTGGTGCAGGAACAGAGGGCGACCTTGGTGGTACTGATGCTAAAACAGGAGCAATAAAAGTAGCACCCGCTTCGGCTTCAATGACTGCTAACGGCGGTGGTTTCGCTATAAAAATGCCTTCATGTACATCGTTTAACATTATGCTTTCTGCCGATAGTAAAGTATATGCACGTTTGTTAGGAGCTGAAGCTGCAAATAAAAGATTTACCGACTACACAGTAGTTTCGGCAAAATACTCTACTGTATTTGCACCACTAATGTCAGCTGGTCAAAAAACTTGGACCGATATGCATAAATTAAACAGTGGAAACGAACCTTACTTTGATTATGAATCTGCCACCACGATGTATGCTTATTATCAAAATCTTACAAAGAATGATATTTTCATCCACGGAATGAAGATAATGACTTCAACTCCAAATTCAGGCATCGGAAATGTTGAAAATGGTTCATTCAAGTTCGACGGAAAAACTATTTCTTTAGACGGAATGGCAAACATATCTGTTTACAATCTGCAAGGTGCTACTGAAAAATCTGTTTATGCAAACAGTTTGGATGTAAGCAACTTGGCAAAAGGAGTTTATGTAGTTAAAGCTGCAAACGGCGAAAAAGCATATACTCAAAAAATAATAATTAAATAAAAATATAATTGCATGAGATACATTACACTATTTGTCATTTTAACATCGTTCGTCTTCTCATCGCAGGCTCAGCAAAATAAAGGAGAACTGGCAAACCTTGTATGCTTTGTCCGTTTTGCAGATGAAGATGAATCTATTTTTGATCAGACAATAACTCATTACGAGCAATTGTTTAATAACGAGGAGACCACTTCTGCATCGGTGTACAATTATTTCTGGCAAGCGTCGTACGGACAATTGAAATGGAAAAGTGTAATGTATCCCCTTGCAAATAATACGACGATAGTTTCGTATAAAGCTCAAAAGTCCAGAAATTATTACTTGCATAAAACCAGTATCAACCCGGAAGGTTATGACGAAAATAATGCTACCGATGCTTTATCGAGAGAACAGAATCTGGTGAAAGAAATCACAGATTACATGGAAACTATAATTCCATCCACCGAAAACCTTGACAAAAATAACGATGGGGTGATTGACAACATCACACTCATCATCAGCGGGAACTCAGAAATCAGCAACAGATATATGATGTGGCCTCACAGGTCTACATTGTATATAATACAAGGTAGTATTCATGAGAAAAGAGTGAATGAATATATCCTCTTATTTGCCGACGGAAATGGTTGGAGCAACCTCTCTCCCACTCCCCTCAATGCAGGAGTTTTGTGTCACGAGATGTCGCATACTTTGGGTACGCGAGACTTATATCATAATCAGAAAGGCCTGAGCCCGATAGGAACATGGGACTTGATGTCTGACAATTTGCAGACACCACAGGGAATGAGTGCCTATACCAAGTATAAATACTGCAAATGGATAGACGAAATTCCCGAAATATCCACTCCCGGTACATACACATTAAATCCTGTTGGAGGGAACTCAAAAGAAAACATAGCATACAAAATAAAACCCACAGGATCAAGCGAGTATTTTGTTTTGGAATACCGCAAAAAAGATGGCCCTTTCGAGAGTGGCATTCCATCTTCCGGACTATTAGTATATCGAATCAACCCCAATTTCACAGGCAATGAGAATTACGATGGAATAAGCAAATTTGACGAACAATATCTTTTCCGTAAAAATGGTACAACAACCTCCGACGGAAACATTTCACAAGCAGCTTTTAGCCAGGAAAGTGGACGTGTCGCATTCGGAGGATCGGCCAGCGAGAAACCATTTTATACAGATGGGCGCGAGGCTCAGTTTGCAATCAGCAATGTTTCATCTTGCGGAGAAACAATATCTTTCGACTTGTTGCCGTTTTCCACTCAGATACACCCGTCATTAACCACTATTTCATTGAATGGAAACCAAGGTAGCAGCACATCTTTCCAAATAGAAGCAGTGAATACAGACTGGCAAGTAAAATCGAAACCAGATTGGCTGGAAGTTTCTCCACTCAGCGGAAATGCAGGTAGCTCCACATTAACCGTTACCACAAATAGCCGGAACAACCAAGCTGCTATTCGAGATGGTAAACTGATAATCGAAAGCACATCAAACAATGCTATATTTGCAACAATTGACATATTCCAAAAGTCTGACATCATTCAACCACCTCACGGACTGACTGCTGAAGAAACGGACAACAAAATAGCCCTGACTTGGAAAAAGCCGTTAGAGGGAACTCCGACTTTAACTGAAGACTTCGAAAACATTGCGAATAAAGGCTTATGGACATTCAAAACTGAAAACAACGTTGGTTGGGTATGGCAAGAGAGTGAGAAATACAAACTGCCTTACGAAGGAAAATTCTCGGCACGACTCAACTCCGAAATGCAAGACCGTCATCAAGATGAATGGCTGATATCTCCTGCCTTTGCCAATGGATCTACATTGATATTCTATTCAAACTCTATCGCTCCCGGAAAAACGAACGCTCATAATTTTTATTATGTAAAAGTTAGTAAAGACGGTGGTAATAGTTGGGAGAATGTATATGATTTGAAAACTCAAAGTTCAACAACAAATAAATATGAACGCATTGTTGTTGACCTATCTGCACATCAATCGGATAATATGAAAATAGCGTTCCATGCTTATGACGACAACAACGAAGGACTTTCGTATTGGTGGCATGTCGATAATATTGCCATCTATCCTACCCCTAGTTCATCAATAGTCAAAGGATATCACATATATAGAAATGGTGAGAAGATAGGTTCTTCGCAAGAACTATTGTTCACGGACGAAAGTCCATTAAACGGTGAAAATATTTATGCAGTGAAAGCAGTTGGAGATTTTGGAGAAACTCCTCTCTCCGATAGCGTAACTATAGAATATGACCTATCTGGAATTGGACAAACAGATGCTGACGAAATAAAGATATCCATATCTGACTCTCATATAAATATCTTAAGTAGTGAAGGTGATATTCAAAACATCTCATTGTATAATCTCAACGGAAATATGCTGTATGAGAATAAAAACGCAAGTACATCTTACGACATATCAACCAGTATTCTCTCGAAAGGTGTTTACATTATAAGATTGTTTAGAGAAAGCAAATCGCCACAATCATATAAAATATTGATAAAATAATACTCTATATACTCATTAAAAATTTCAAATTATGAAAAAACGATTACTTACATTCTTATTGTGTCTGGGCTTTATCAGTCTGACGACAATAACTAAGGCACAAGATGTGATTAAACTCACCTCCACCGCAACAAGTGAGATGACATTTGGTCTTGGAGTTTCAACCATACCTACAGTCGTGTCAATTGATTGGGGAAATGGTACATTCGTCGACTACACCGTAGATAAAGACGGTTCTTCCGCATCTGAAACTTTCGAAGCCACTGGCACACCATCCGGAACAGGAGAAATTACGATTAAAGGAGTAGGAATCACAGCTTTTGATTGCGATTTCAACCTTGAAACTCCGGAAGTTGTAACAGCGCTTGACGTAACAGGTGCTGTAAACCTGACCAGATTGACATGTGTTAGCCAATCTATTTCTACACTCGACTTAAGCTATAACACTGCTTTAACCAGATTAGTGATCAATAACACAAAAAATAAAAACTTAACAACGCTTAAGTTGAAAGACAATGCTGCTTTAACTTATTTGAATTGTTCTGGCAACAATCTGACAGCAATAAATGTAGAAGATAGTCCTTTATTAGATTATCTGAATGTTTCGGATAATAATATCTCGTCAATCGATTATAGCAAAAATACTGTTGTAAGGGATTTGTATCTACAGAATAATAAGATAGCAACACTTGATGATTCTGTATGGCCTTCGTTGACAAAATTGAGAACATTGAATGTTAGTGGCAACCTGCTAACCTCGTTAGTTGGAACAGATGCTTTTGCGGCAAAAACATCTTTTACCTTTAACTGCTCAAAAAACTATCTGAATATTGCAACTCTTCCTCAACCCGGATCGTTAAGTGCCCGATTCAATTATGCTCCTCAGGCAGCTTATGAAATTCCTGAAAGTATTCAGGAAAATGCCGAGCTTGACCTTTCTTCTCAGAATAACGTAAAAGGTGTTTTAGCTACTCCTGTTGCTACAACATATACTTGGACAACGGAGTCTGGTACTGCATTGGTGGTAAACGACGATTATACCGAAGCTGATGGTAAATTCACCTTCCTGAAACCTCAGACTGAGAAAGTAGTGTGTTCGATGACCACAACAGCTTTCCCTAAATTTACAGGTGATAATGTATTCAAAACAACCCCTATGGCAGTTCTTGCTTCTACTGGAATTGGTGAGGGTGTGAAAGATGCCATCAACATCTATGCAAGAGAAAACATACTATACATCAATGGCTTAAATGGCTATGAAAGAATAAATGTAATTAACCTGCAAGGTGTATCCGTATATTCAACAATTGCGGCAGGCGCAGAAATATCAACTGAACTTCCTTCCGGAATCTACATTGTTTCTGTGGATGGAAATGCAAGTAAAGTAATTATAAAATAATTATTCTAAACTCACAAAAAAGGGGTTACTTTTTGAGTAACCCCATTTTTTTCTTATAGTCACGTCAATTTCAATTTCCCAATCTCAACCAAACCGACATATCATAGTTTCCTCTATTGCCCCAGGCATAGTAAGGAACAAGAGATACATTTACGTCTTTTGCCGGAGTTTTAATCTCCCTGTAAAGCTTACCATCCCACTCATTCTTATCTACAACCTTTGCCGTTCCATCCAACAGAACAACTTTGCTGCCATCTATTGTTGTTGCTCTGGGTTTCAGGTTTATTGACGAAGGAATCAGCACATCATATACAGAGGTTTCTTTTGGCAAATCTACCGATTCCATACAATAAACCATTGGTCCGTACATCACAGCAACCTGATTACGAGATTCTTCAACCAACGGATTAGACTCTATCAGACGAGGACGAAGCGGCAGATTCAATACTATTTCGTCTCCTTTTTTCCACTTGTTCTTCACCTCGGCATAAGTTCCTGCCGTTGCTTTAAATTCCTTTCCACCAAAAGTATAAGTCGCATTATCTGCCCATTCGGGAATACGCATAAATACGGAATATTCTTTCTTCGGAGCTTTTTCTATCTTCAGCTTGATTGTTCCATCCCAAGGATAATCTGTATCTTGAGTAATGCTGATTTCAGAACCGTCTGCCAGTTTAGTGTTCAGCGTATTACCTCCATAAAGATTGCAATAAACGCCTTTTTCGGATGTTGCATAAGCATAACTGTTAGCTTCCGCTATCGTGCGAACAGTGTTGGGAGGACAGCAGAAACATGTGATATACTCCTGACGGAAATCACCCCAACGAAGCGAATAAGGAAAATCCGCCGTTTGGCTTAACGGATTAGTATACAGGAATTTCTTTCCATCGAGACTGATGCCCGAAAGAATACTGTTGTAATATGTCAACTCCATAATATCGGCATATTTTGGGTCACCCGAAAGTTGAAGCATACGGAAATTCCAAAGCATATTACCAATATTTGCGCAAGTCTCATTGTGAGCCGTTTCTTGTGGCAATTGGTAAGCACGACCGTAAGACTGATGCACTTTCTGAATACTATCGGGAGTATAGAACGTTCCATCGGGCGATGTTCCGTCATACAAAGCACCGCAACCTCCTGTTACATACATCTTTCTGTGAGTCACGTCATGCCAGATCGGATTTAAGCACTCTAACAGAGATTGATCTCCTGTTTCCAAATAAACATCTGCAACACCTGCATAAAGGTAATTTGCACGTACGGCATGCCCCATAGCTACTCTTTGATCACGGAAAGGTATGCGGTCTTGATTATCATCGGTTCCGTTTTCCATCATACCACGAATATCAATCAAACTTTTAGAAAGGTCCAGGTATTTGGGATCGCGGGTTGTACGATACATTTCCACAACTCCCATATAATGAGACGGGCAAATGGCACTGCGAGCCAATTCTACGGTTGCTGTTTTATAGAAATTGTATAAGAAATCGGTTGTTTTTATGGCAATATCCAATAAATTTCGCTTTCCCGTAGCACGATAATGAACACAACCGGCAGTCATCAGGTGACCCATGTTGTACGTTTCGAAATGAAGACGCTCCTCAAAACCTTTTTTTGCACCCGGATTATTTTTATCTGCCACAATTGTAGCTGTATGGATATACCCGTCTTCACGTTGCGCCAAACGGATTGTTTCTATAAACTTATCCATCAATTTATCCAACTCAGGATTTTTAGTTATGGCATAAACAGCAGCAACCCCTTCGAGCCATTTATACATATCACCGTCAAAAAATGGAGGGTCTTTATGTTCTCCTTCTTTCAAGCCTGCTGCAATTTCGAAGTTACGATAGGCATGGCTCAACTCAGGATCGTCGAATATCCGCCACATATTGAGCAACATAGTATCTTTACAGACATCAAACCGTTCTGCCCAGAAACCTTTTGTCCATTGCACACTACTTAAATCTACGCTATGCATCTTTGCATAAGGACTTTGCGTTGTATTGGTCAATCCTTTCTGCGCCGAGGCAGGAACGACAGTTCCTAAAACTAACAAACCCGCAATAAAACCTTTAATCTTCATTCTTATGTATATTAGATTATATTCGATTTGTCATTCTGAGTAAAACGAAGAATCTCAATATTCGAAATCCAGATCCTTCACTTCGTTCAGGATGACAAAACAGTATTTTAATGAATTACATTTTACACTCAAAATTGTATTTACCCGAACCCACAACCTGCTTTTTGCCATCGGGCAACACAACAGTTGCTCTCGTATTTGCAGGAACATCAACAGACAGATTGAAAAAACCGTCTTTCTTTTTCCAATCCACTGTTATTTTTCCATACAGGGTTTCATGGTCTGCCTTCACCCATTCCAAATCGCCTACGGGTTTTGGCTCGATCTTGAATTCTTTAAAACCTGATGCCATCGGCTCGATTCCTGCCAATGTGCGGAAAAACCATTCGTCGATCTGTCCCATCATAAAATGATTCCACGAAGCACCTTTCCTCGGGTCCCATTGCTCGGAAAGAGTGGTCACACCGAAATTAATCTGGAAACCATACCCCGGAGCATCTGTATGATTGTGCATCAAATACATCAACTCATTTTCGCCATTCAGAGCCAACGCCTGAAAAAGATAACGGTTGCCCACATCGCCTGTTGTAAGCCTGTCGCCATGCTTATGGATATCCGCTTTCAGGTTTTCCATCACAGCCTGTTTATCTTTCGGGTCAACCAACCCCATAAATATGGCAACTGCGTTACAAAACTGGCTTCCGTTACCATATTGCATTGTATTCTTATCAAAGAATTTATCATTAAAAGCCTTCTTCGTATTATCGGCTATTTCCCTGTATTTTTTTTCGAAATCCTTTCTGCTCAGCATTTTAGCTGCTTCTGCAACAAGGTGCGCACCATAGTAAAGATGAGCCGTTGCAGACACTTCAACAGGACTGTTTTTTGAGAAACCTGCACGATGCTCGCCATAATCATACCAGTCGCCCAATCCGTGAGAAGCGATGTAATTATCCGACCTCGAAAGCATGTGATCTACATATCCGGTCATCACATCAAAGTAGTCCCTCAATAAAGAGTCATCGCCATAAAATTTGTAATACAACCAAGGGTCTATAATAGAAGCTATCCCCCACTCCGGCGAATCGCGAAATACATCCAGGCTTGCATCAAAAACCACATATTCGGGAACTATGGTCGGAACCAATCCACCCGGTTTTTGAGCGTCTTTCATATCCTGCATTATCTTCGGATAGAACTGCGTCAAATCCCAATTGTATAATAATCCGGGACCATTCAGATGTGTTTCTTCCAGCCAACCCAATTTTTCACGATGCGGACAATCGGTAAACACCGATTGCATATTACTTTTCACAGCATTTTTAATCAGAATATGCGCTTTGTTAAATATCTCGTTCGACGACTCGAAATGACCTCTTTCGGGTGTTGAATTATGAATAAAATGCGATTTAACATCCACTACCAACGGCTTATCAGCATCTTGCATAGAAAGAACATTTGCTCCGTCAATCTGGATATATTGAAACCCGTAGTAAGTAAATTCGGGATGCCATGTTTCCACGCCGTCACCTTTCAGCGTATATGAGTAAGTATGAGGACTTCCCGACTGTTTTTGTGAAACTTTTCCTGTTTCTTCATTCAAAATTTCGCCGACCGTAAGTTTCACCGTCTGCCCTTTTTTACCCATTACCTTAATTTCCGGATATCCGGCAAGATTCTGCCCCATGTCCAATACATAGCTGGAATCAATCTTCGACATGGATGTTGCACCGTATTCTTTCATCCTGCGAACACTTGTCACAACTTGCGAACGCAGTGTACCTTCGGGCGCACCTTGTTCAACCACTGGTTTCCATGCCGAATCGTCAAATCCTGATTTATCCCAACCCGATTGCTCCAAACGGGCATCATAGTCTTCCCCACCGTATATATCGTTAAACGTGATAGGGCTTAAATCATATTTCCATGAAGTATCGGAAACGATAACTTCTTCTGTTCCATCCTTATAATACACATACATTTCAAGAAATAATGTCGGTGGTCCGAAAGTCACCCACAATTTACGGTAACGATTGCCAACAGCATTGTAAAAACCATTTCCGAGAGTAACACCAAGTATATTTTCACCTTTATTCAAAAGAGTATCAACCTGATATGTATTATAATAAACGGTCTTGTCATAATCGCTCCAAACAGGAGTAAAAATATCTTTGCTTACTTTCTCTCCATTGACCGATAAATTGTAATGACCCAATCCCGAAACATAAATAATAGCTCTTACAACCTCTTTGTTTGTATTGAAAGACTTACGTAGCATAATGCTACGCAATGCCAGTTGATCTACTTTTTCATAAACATCTTTATTCGCCTGTTTCTTGAACGATGGACCGTGAAAATCGCGTCTACCGATAGGCAGATTAGATGCTTCTCTGGTTATTGCTCCAACCCATTTGGCTTTCGATTTTGTTAAATCAGGTTCTGTTTGAAAATAAGTAGAGTTGCTTTCGGTCGTTTTTCCTTTAGCATCCCACACTTTTACAGACCAAACGTATCTCTGTCCTTTTTGTAAAGATTTACCTTTATAATTTACAAGTTGGCTCTGGTCTGATTTCACTTTTCCCGAATCCCAGATTTTCACGCCATTATGGTTAACCGTAATCTGATAAGCTGTTTGTTTATCTCCATTCGCTTCAGATGCCAACTGCCAGCCAAATCGTGGATTCAGAGTGTTTATTGCCAATGGTGCCTCCTGAAATTCACAGGTAAGTTTTTTTACATCAAGGGCAAATGTTGATATTGTAAATAATAGAAGGCAGATACTTGCTATTGCTTTTTTTAGTAGTAGACAAGTAAACAAGTTACGAGTTACAAGTAAACGCCCCCTCCTAACCTCCCCCAAAAGGAGGAGGAATTTTGAGAATGTAATATTCTTAACTTTTAATTTTTCACTTTTCACTTTTAATTCTTCATTTCGTAAGTCAATCTTTCCAATTTGTCGGATTTGGCTACCGTCTTTCCATCCAACATAATATAAAAGCCTTTCCCTCTCTTATATTTCTCGCCTGTTTTGTCCCAAACTATTGTCACGTTTTTTCCGTGATACGGCACATTATCCAAACAGAACCAATCCCATTTACCTTGCGGAACAAGCGGACTCACTTCCAACACATTATCAGGTCGAGGTTTCAGACCGATAAGACCTGAAATAATCAAATCGCCAAAAGTTGAATGATTGTAATAACGGCTACGTTCCTGATCACCTTTCAGCCAATAGCCTGTCACTTCATCTTGATATTCACCTATATATGGTCTTCCTCTGTGGTATTGGCTTTCGACGTATAACTCCATGTGACGGAAATAAACACTGTCGTTCACCACATCTTGCTTGTAGTTGTTTATCAGGTTGGACATAGCTGTCAATGTTTGCGAAGAAGCAAAAGGCCAGATAGCACCATCCCACTCACATTTACAACAACCATGACTACGAAATTCAGGGTGGCGGCGTTCGGCAGTTGTCATTCCATAAGGAGCAAGGAAACCACCTTCGTCCATCACCTGCGCCCATGCTTTTGCATAATCTGCCTTATCGTCAGGCAAATTAAAATACCAGGGGATGTAACCGATAGCCTCACGAACAAGGGCAAACTCGCCCGGTTTTCTCAGTGTTTCGAAGAATACGCTATCAGGATTCCAAAGTTGAGATTGTACAAGATTCTTTATTTCGGAGGCTTTCTCCTCATACTTTTGTGCAGTTGCATTATCGCCTTTCAATCGGGCAATACTCGCTAAAGCTTTAGCATTCCCAAACATATACGAATTGATAGTCGGGCGGGCATATTGTTTGCGACGACCACCGCTTATGGTTTCTTCCATTCCGTCCTGAACATCTCCTTGCCAATACAAACCACTAGGTAAGCGGTGATCTCCCTCCCAAAGGGCATACTCTTTTTCAAGATCGGGGAACATATCCAACAGATAGTTTTTGTCTCCATCCACCAGATATTTATTGTAAAGTGCATTAGCCGTCCAGCTGCTAAAATTGCGAAGTTTCTTCATCGGCTGACCTTCGTTCCCTCTAAACCAGACATGTACATACTGATTCAAGTATTTCGGATCGCGCAACCAGCGACTTTCATAGGTATGATGACCCAATGCACAGGCAATCAGATTGTACTGATCTGCATAAGAACGGTTTACGAGAAACTCAGTCATTATATAACCAACCGGGGTTTCTTTAATATGCTTACGCAACGACCACCATCTGTAATAATACATTTCTTCGAAATTTGCCTGAGGACATTCAAACAAAGGAATATTCGTTTTCATCCATTCCCACGACTGCGAGTTTGGAATTGCCTGAACAATATTCTCATCCTCCATTGTGTTGAAATAATCGACATAATGTTTATAGTCATTTACATCCAGCACAGCCGATTGAACAGACGGATTAGAGGTCTTTAGATGAGAGATATAATATTCTGTCCTAGGCTCATCTTTACCCGTATTTTCCATATCCGTGAATCTGTCGGCAGGAGTATTCGGAGTTGGTTCGATAGGCAAATCGCCTGTGCGGAACACAACCCTCGATATTGATTCAACAGGATTGAAGAATAAGCGTGTCGGGATTTCCTTATCATTTATTTTCATTGTCAGGCTACGTGTTTCGGTAGCTAAGGACACCGAAATGTTATATTCCTTGTTTGCCTCGTATGGCATTAAAGTATTATATCTTGCCCCCGTTTTCAATTTCAATATGCCATCTTTATCAAAGATGATGCGTGTGCAGGCTTCCCCTTTTACATTCTGAAATTCGATTTGAAGATTACCCCTATCATTCTGCGCCGAGATTACAGAAAAAGAAGATTCCAATGTCTTGGATTCAGGCACAACCCTTTCTGCCTTAGCATAATCGAACAAATCCCAATCTTTCAGCGAAAGCCAACGTTTTCCATCCGCTCTTTTCTCAATCTTCACAGGAGCCCACAACGGACTATAAATGTTCCACATATCCAGCTCCTTACCTTCGGGCATAGAGTTGAATGTTTCATCGGCATGGCTCATTGCCTTATCCGTAACAGGCACAGGAATGCGAGCAACCCACATATCTTCCTTGTTCATGCTGTAAGTCACCCACATATTACCATCGGGAGGAGTTCCGTTATTATCCAGAATTCCTCTCACATACTGAGGCCCTCTCGATTTATAATTGCCCCCGTAACGCATCGGCGTGATATCGCCATGAACCAGATAGAGTGTGTTATAATTCAGACCGTCTACGCTGGTCGATACTGCCAAAGGCCAACGGAATTCGGACGGATTGTAAACCGTAGCATATTTTCCGTCAGAAGTTCTTTGCCCCCATATTTTAGCATTACTGTTAACGAAACCGGGCGCACGATATGCGTTTTCAGGCCATGTTTTGCCACCATCTTCACTGATTGCGGTCAAGGCATGTTTCCAAAGAGCAGCAATGCGCCCATCAGGTAAGCGGTAGTAACTGAATGCTTTGTAAGGCTTTTTCAAAGGGATAATGGGGTCATTCCTGTCCGCTTCTTCAACCCACTGCATCATATAGAGCGGGTTTGCCAGCAACTCTTCGCAAGCCTCGACAAATCCTTTATCTTTATTCTTCTTATAAAATTTGAAATCGGTATTTTTTTCGTTGAAAGCATGGCTGTATCGTATAAAATACACATCTCCGAACGAACCGTCTTTCTTTATTTCACGTACCACACGACCAATGCCGTTGCCATCATTCGGATCGTCTTTCATATCAAGGGCAACACAATAATATGTCATTGCCAACAACCGTCCTTTCGATGATGTGAAGAAACCTACCCGATGATGCGTGATTGCATACAAATCTTTTGCAACGCCATCTCTGTTCGGTTTTGTATATCCGTCAGGCACCTTGTATTCAGGGAAAATTGTTACCGGCATCGACCAATTGTAACCATCTTTAGATGTCTGCAACATGGTGCGTCCGGGAGGCATATGCTCTCCAACAGGTGCATTCAGGTATTCGAGATAAAATGTTCCGTTCCAATACGCCAACATCGGGGCATGATTGTAAGTCCAACCCAAGCCATCACTTTTTTCGGGATGCTCACGGCTTGCCCGCAATGTTTGTATGTTATGTGTTCCTACGGCAGGACTTAATTGCCCGTGATGATAATCAACATTCGACAATGTTTTTCCTGTGTAGTGTATCCCACTTTGAGCTTGAATAATCAACACGCTTAATAGTGATACGAATGATAATATTATCGTTTTTTTCATAATTATTTCTTAGCTGATAATAAACCTTTCAGCACGCTTTCCGATGCTTTAAATATGGTTCCGTGTTTATGACCTTCGGGTATAGATATTTTATCATTCACATCCGTAAATGTTTTGAAATCTTTAGTGGAAACGGCATCATACGATTTTTTTTCGTAAGCATCGAAATAGATCAGCCATTCATCACCGACTTTCACAACAGAAGGGCCTTCCGTAAAATTAGCCGTAAACTTTTCAGTCGGATTTTCGTACGGACCTGTTGCCGATTTACCGAATGCAGCATGCATATTCCGTTCGGGGCGAGTATTATCCTTAAACACCAAAACGTAATCGGAAAGGGCACGCTTCACAATCACAGCATCAATGGAACTGTAACCCGGATCGTACAACAATTCAGCTTTCGTAAAATCCTTGAAATCTTTTGTTTTTGTGTAATATAGACGGTGATTGTTATACTCATCTTCTATCCCTTTTTCAAATTTGAACGGAATAGTAGACGCCCAAACTATAATAAAATCTTTTGTCTCATCTTCATAGAAAAGCTCAGGAGCCCAAACATTTACAGTTGTAGTATCAAAAGCCATTATCGGTACATATTGCTGCTCCGACCAATTAACCAAATCTTTAGATGAAGCATGACCAAATGCCGGATCGCCTTTCCAACTGCATGTCCACACCAGATGAAATGTACTGTCCGCTCCTTTCACAATACTAGGATCACGCATCAGTTTATCCCGTCCGACATCAGGCTTCAGAAATATTCCCGGAATACTATCCCATTTATAGCCATCGTAACTGTACAGCAAACGCAGTCCGTCAGTTGCAGGCTCGTGAAAAGAAGTAAACATGTACACTTCTTTTTCGGCAGGAGCATCCTCTCCATTATCTTTTTTATTCGAATTGCAGGAAAACAAAAATGTTCCTGTAACCAATAGCAATAATATCTTTTTCATTGTCTCTTTATATTTAATATTTACGTACCAACCAAGCAACGTTTACCTGATCGGAAGGTCTTTGCAGTTCTATCTTTCCTCCGCCTTTCACTTGTTTCGCTTTTGTTGTTTTTCCTGTTTTGGAATTTATCCACAACACATCGTATTTATATTTACTTTCGATATCCAGTGAAACCGAACCATTCATCGTATAAATTATATATCCCTTTTCAACATTCCCCAACACATATTGATTATCTGTATTTTGACTTTCAATTGGTTTCATGGAAGATGCAGCACTCAAAAAATTACGATCACTTATCTCAGGCAGGCAAGCCATAGAGCCACCAGCCATAAATGACGCCCATGCAAACTGAGGATAAAGATTGGAAAAATAAGCGACCGCCTTTTCGGGGTACTTTGTTCTGTATTCACTTACAGCTCTGTAAATTGAAGCAAATGACACTTTACCGGGTTTGGTTAAACGGGCATGCTGACGAGGAGCAAGATTTTGCCCTCCTTTTGGTTCGTATGTTGTACCATCTTCCCTGTGAAACCAATATTTAATATCAATCACATCAACAATTTCTGACCTGACAGGATCATTCAGAATGGCATCTTGCACATCCTTTGTTGCACTCAGGGCAATCATAGGCTTTTCGCCTGTTTCCATTTTCCATTCGGCAATCACATCGAGCCAAAACTCCACAAAGTGAAGAGGCCCTGTATATTCCTCGCTAAGAAACTGAATTACACTATTGTTTCCTTTGAAATTGTCTAAGCACTGACGGATATATTTACGGTGTAATTCCCTTCTTACAGGATGATTTATATCGTAAAACTGTTCTGCCAAAAAGATACGTTTGTCTCCTGCATAAGGCGCAGGCTCAGGAAATCCCGTATTGTTGATATTATTTGCCGGACGCCAAGGACTATCAGTCCAGTGCGCTCCCGCCTCGATAATATTATGTTGAAAATAATTTTGGTGCATCAACACCAAATCGTTTTGATCTGCCAAATCGGCAAATTGACGAAGGCGCATCCAATACCAATCGTTGTATTTAGTCAAGTCATACTTGCTCAATCCATCATAAGCCGTGCCCTCCCCGCTTCGGGCAAAAGGCTGTTCGTAGAACGGAGGCCAAACCTCGCCGTTAATACGTCGGATACGTTCGTGATCGTCGCGACGACGGTCGTACCACAATCCGTAATTATGGTCAATTGCAAGAAAATTATTCCGCTTCATTATCTGCACAACGGAGTCTACATCATCCGTTAAACCCATTCCCGTCCGACCGGGAACAAAACGTGTTAAATGAGGTGTTGCATTCTTTTTCAGATAAGCCGGTTGAACAGAGCCGCTCCACCATCGGATATCTTGTTTGAAGCCTGTCTGCACCTCAGTCCCTCTCACAATCCAGCCGTTTTCTATTGACAAAGGAGCTGTTTTTGCTGTCGGTTTATATATCTGTTTCAGAAAACCTTGCTTCTTCTCGTTATATATCTGTGACTGATCGAATATTATTGGAATATTAGTTTCATCGCACAGTTTATCAATCCATTCCGTAAGCGTTAAAGCAGGGACATAGGCTTTCTTCGTCAATTCCATCGCAACCGATACGGGAGGAGAACTTGAAGCCTCTGTTTCGGTAGGCATCAAATTTGAATGATCTATGTATTTTTCGCCTAAACGTTCTTTCAATTGCTGATAATACAGGCTTCGAGGTTTAATGTGGTTATTACTTTCGTTCCAATAATCATCGCCCGAAAATTCAGACCAAGAACCAAACGCCCAATTTTGAGCTGTTGGTGGCGAGAAATTCTCAATCAGTGATGCCGAACATTGCCAAAAAACACTGTTTGCGGCTGTCCATCCCGCACCTTGAGCCTCTTGCATCCTGTTCTTGTAGCTCAACGCATTGCCATTAACATTTACAATATCAAATAAAACACCGGAAGCCCAACTGTCAATAGCTCCACTAAAACTATATGGTAGTTCGGAATGACATTGCAGAAAAACATTGGGTCCGGGCGCACAAAATCCTGTCCCGAAATCATGATAACCACTTTCTGCATATAATCTTTGAAAAAGGCATTGTTGCCCCATCGTGAAGAAAGTATATCTTCGTTGCCCGCCAATTTCAGATACAGGTTGCAACGATTTACAATTCTCGACTGTTACACATTTGGCTGTTTCCAAAACCATGACTGCCGAACCTGCGAAATGCTTGAATGTAATATTACGTACCCAAGCATCAGACACATTTTCTAACGTAACACCCATCCACGAATGTGCTTCATCTTTCAGATTTTTTTCGTCATATTCCGAAAGAAGTGTCATATTCTCCACACCAACATTCGAGATACGACCTTGCCACGAGTAAGGAACGAGATAGCCACCACCATATTCCTTGTCTAAAGCCGTAGTTAAAGGAGCATCAAAAGAAACACTGCCTGCATTTGCAGAAACAACAGTTCTGTCCCAAACTATATTTTGACCTCCGACCTTCCACCCTAACGAGGTGATGCCTCCACCAAAGTGTTCTGTACCAACTTTATCAATCCACTCTTTTGTTGATGGACGAACAACCAGAACTTTATCGCCAATTTTTAAGCTATGATTTGACAGAGTAACCGAGAAAGAATTTACAGGAACATAAGAGTCGGATATGTGCAGTGTATCACCTGTTTGTCTATCATCTTCACCCAAAACACGAATCAATGTACGTCTGTCTTTTCCTGTGGCTATGAGCTGAGTACCATTCTCTCCTACTCCACTACCCCGCAAAACAACTCCCGAATTACGGATAAGCAAACTACCCGAAACCTTATACATTCCTTTTTGAAGAAGAACAGTTCCCCTAAAACCATTTGCATCAGGTTTTAATGAACCAACATAGTCTAATGCCGCTTGTATCAACGTTGTAGCATCTCCATTTACCAGAGGCACAACAGTTTTTGTTTCGATATTGGGGATAGGTTTTTCTCCCGCCATATATCCCGCATACGAAAAATCGGGAATCCTATTACCTAAACTATCAGGCAGATAAACCAATTTTCCATCTTTATTAAAGCTAAGTGGCGGCTGTGGTTTTACTTTTTTCTGCGAAAAAATATTTCCACAGAAAAAAAAGCTGAACAATAGCAGAAAAATTAATCTATTCATAGTTGTAGTGGCTCTCATTATATTTTTAAACAGACTCTCTTATAACGTTCCTCCTCTTGCTTTTACACGTTCGCCCCAGGCTTCACGCTCTTTCTGGAGATTATATCCTTGCTTGGATAAATAGTTGTTGATACGTCCTTTATATTTTCCAAACCATCCGTGTTTATCTTTCGACGACGACGCAGACATTGCATGCTCACGGGCTTCGACCAGCCATGCGTATATTTGTCTTTTTTCGTCTTCTTTCAAAGTCGGGATCATATCTTGATACGATTCATAAGTTACTTTCAGCACACCGTAAGTCATACCATCTTTTACCATGTCAATCTGCTCATTTGTTAAATCAGCAGAAAGGCTTCCAATAAATATACATTGCAAATTGTAAAGCTCTGCATCTCTTTTATTTTCTAAAGCTTTTATAGCATTTTCTAACTCTGCTTTATCTTTAATCGACTCTTTAGTTACTTTCTTTTCAGATTCTAAAGCATCATTTGCTTCACCTAAACCTTTATATTGATTAACCAAAGCTGTTGTAACTCTTTTATATTTTTCCGAATCTTCGATTCCTAATGTCTTAACAATCTTGTCTGCTCTTCCTGTCAGCACCTTTATATAATCCGCATCATCTTGTGCAAATAGAGATGACAGAAAAAGAAAATTGATTGCAAGAAAAGAAAAAATGACTTTCATAACCTTAAAAATTAAAATATATGTTTCTTTTTTACCTTAGAAGGTGTCCAAAAAGCAAACACCTATGTCTTTTTGACATCCTGAACAGAGAGAAGGATCTGTTTTTTGAGAATCCAGATTCTTCGTCACACTCAAAATAACAAAGATAAGTAACACTTTGATAGTGTAATCTTACTTTTCGGACGCCTCCTTAAAATTCTGTTTTATCTGATTTATTTCAAAAAAAAGAATTGACGGCAAGAATAAAAAAAGCCGTCAATCCTATATAAAAGATTATTTCAATAAACTAGTTCTTTTTGCCAAAGTGTCATAATTGTTCTCCGGTTTTGTCCAGTCTACTTTCTTTGTCGGATCTATACCGTTAATATATTTCTCTATATTGGTATATCCGTCTCCGTTCATATCCTTCACTGCATCCGACGGATCGTTAGGATTCAAGCCGTATTTCTTTTCCCATTCGTCCGGTATGCCATCACCATCACTGTCTTTGTATGGATTACCTTTATATTCAGGATATCCACCTACCTGAGCAATATCTGTAATGATTCCATATTTATAAGAATCTTTCGGCAGGCGACGATGTTCGAATTGATAAAAATCTGTCTTGTCGGCTTTTTTATCATAATATACCTTGCCAGTCTTCACCTGCTCAATAACACGTTGGTCTACAATGTCTCGTTTAGGGAAAGTTGCTCCAACATTATCCATTACAAAATCGTAAGCCTCTTGAGCTTGCATAATAGGGAAAGGATTTTGTATAGGGAATGGCTTGTTCCACTTCATGTTTTCGGTATATCCGTCAGTATTTGGTTGTTCCTGAACCTGTATACCTCCGGCCCAGTTGTCCTTTGTTATTTCGGGATATCCTTCCATTATGTTTCCGTTGGCATATACACGCCCAAACACATAATAACCCAACTTACTGCGTCCCGACTCCGGCTTCAATATTCTATGTCCGACAGGAGTGTTTTTTGGGGTAAGCGGACCCGGCTTATAATAATTATTAATAATGTTATAAAGAGCCGTATAGTCTCCACCATCCACAGAGCGATGTACCCAGTTGTAAATAACATTGTTTACAAAATTGAACACGCCATTCCATCCGATAGATGGATTGCGTCCTGCATTATTAGCCCAAAGGTTACGCATAAACGTGCAATTCTCACCACCAAGGGTACTGCCAAAAGCATGATTGTATGTGTCTAATGCTTGCGAAGATATCGTATTCTGAATTGTCACGTTCACTGTACCCAGTTTCAGTTCTTTAGAGCCATCGCCCGGATTGAACATGTGGCGATAGAATGAGATATTTTCATCCAATCCCCAACTGGTTGAACAGTGGTCTATCATAATATTCCCGACAGGATTTCCCCCGAAAGAATCGTCACGACGACCTACCCAAGTTTCTCCACGACGAAAACGCATGTGACGCACAACCACATCGTGAGTATTCACCCACAAAGTTTCTCCGGCAACACATATTCCGTCTCCGGGAGCAGTTTGTCCGGCAATTGTAATATACGGAGCACGAATAATTAGCGGTGATTTTAGCTTTATAATACCGGCTACGTTAAATACTACGATACGTGCACCTCCTTGTTCACAGGCTTCGCGTAAAGTACCCGGCCCACTATCTTCGAGGCTTGTCACAACAATAACTTTACCTCCTCGTCCGCCAAACGAATAGGCTCCACCACCTTGCGCACCCGGAAATGCGGGAATCTCTGCTTGTGGAAGATCGGTAGGACGAGCTGCCCAAGGAATATACGGTTTTCCTTCTTTAGCTTCTTTTTCTATAATAGGCAAAGCCTTCTGAAAAGCTGCTTCTGAGTCTGCCTTTGCTTTAGCTACCAATTCTTTTTCTTTCTCCTGATCTTCTTTCGATACTTTTGGATACTGTGCAAACACAGATACTGAAAGCGAACAAGCTATCGCAACTGCACATACACTAAAAAATCTTTTTTTCATCTACTCAATATTTTGATTAACGTTCCTTAGAGAACTACTTTTACAGTTATTATATTTCCATTCTCTATTTCAACTCTAACGATACAAACACCTGTTTTTGTTTCTGACAAATTAATCCCTGTTTCGCCATAAGTTCTACTTATCAATGCTCCTGTTAAAGTATAGAGATCTGTTTTTTTATTTTCGGGTACGAATAATGTTCCGTTTCTGAAATATATTGCTCTTTCAGATGTGTTTTTATTTGCGATTGAAGAATACTCTCCTTCTGCTATTTTATTACTTAAATTACCGTGTGCGCCAACAATTTTGATGGTGAAAACATCTTTGTCGTTCGAATCAACAACAAACGATGTAGCTTCTGTCAAGCCTATTATTTGATCATTCTTATAAACAATATATCCTTTAGCTCCGGCAACTTCTGTCCAGGATAGAGTTCCCGACGAAAGAGTTACGCTAGTTGGATTCTTTGGCGATTTGACCAGCGAGAACGGATCATAATCTCCGGTAGTAAATGAATATATTTTTTCGTTAGTGTAATATGTATCTACCTCTTGCTTTGTTAGTTGATGGCTCCACTCTACACGATTTGCAACATCTATCGGATTTCCATCACGATCCGTACTATTATATTCTGCAAAGAACGACGTTAAATGATTGTTTCCATCCCATGTAGACCAACCTGCGCTTTTCACACCGTCCATTTTGCAAGAAAGAAAAACAGAAGACGATTTTCCTTGCCAAGGTCTTCCCAGAAACACTTCATATCCGGCCTCCGTTGTTAATAAACAATTTCTGAATATAAATCCATAGAAATATACTTTATCATCACCAAAAGCCATAGCCGAAATATCTTCAGGGGCAGTTATATAAGATCCATTTCTCACGCTATGCAACTGACAATTATCAAAGATGGCAGTACCTCCGGCACAGATATAATCTGTACCACCCTCGATGTAGCAGTCGTAGAAATAAGACCTCTTGGTCTTCTTCAAATAATGCGTATCCTGATATCCTATCAACCTACAATTTTTGAAAGTTTGCCTGTCTCCAACATTATATAGAGCCACAGCCTGCGCTTTTGAGTACGAATTTTCTATGGTTAGGTTTTCAGCATAAAAATCAACTGCATTTACAGTGAATGTTGCGGATTGAGGAGTTCCCGAAGTAACTTGCTTTCCATCGTAAATTATAGTCTTTTTGTTATAATCGTCCCAAGTTATAATTACTTTTTCAGGATCTTCACCAATTATAGACAACAACTTATTTGATGCTTTTGAGTGGGAACCAATCATCACTTTCTCCTCATATTTGCCTGCTTTAACAAAAATCACTTTTCGCTCATTATCAGGACATGCGTTTATGGCTTCTTGCACAGTCTGAAAATCGCCCGAATTGTCTTTTGCTACCACGTAGTCAAACACCTGAGCCGACAAATTTGCCAGCCCAAGCATTTGTACTGATATTATGAATAATAAACGTTTCATTTAGTATTTGTTGAATTTTAATATCTGTTTTTGATTGTTTGCCACTATCGCCTCCACAATGTATATTCCATTTGTAAGATTCGATATATCCACAGAATCAGTATTCATCGCATTTACAACTTGTTGACCTACGGTGTCGAATATTTTAATATTTTTTACAGACGAGTCTGACAAAACAGATAGTTTATCTTTATTGACTGAAATTTTAATCTCCACGTTATTTTTAATATCTTCTATCGATGATTTAAAAATCGGGTCGATTTTTTCGTCAACCAACGAACACAAATAAACTTCCAGTGCAGTATATCCTTCCTCTGTCACCAAATTACGATCTTCCGGGTCATTCGGGTCAAGACCGTTAGCCTGTTCCCATTCGTCCGGCATACCATCATGGTCTGAATCTTGAGGAGCTTGAGAATAATCAACTGTTGTATAATAACTATACCAAGGATCCCAATCATCTCCGGCATTAGCCGGTTTTAAATTCCATGGAGTATCAATAATGCCTGAGTTTACACCTCTTGCCGGACTTGTAAAGTCTTCCTTGTTATAAACTGAACGCAAAATAGGTATTTCGCCTTTCATCTCTCGAATAAGCCGTTCATCATGACCATCACGTTTTGGGTATATTGCTCCTGCTTTGTCTAAAATAGATTCATAAGCATTTATTGCAGTCTCTGTATAAGAGCTATGATCTTCCAATATACCATCTGATTGAACAAATTCTATTGCAGAATATATGTTGTCTTTTCCTCCTACAGTTCCTGTATTAACACCTTTCCAGTTATCAGCTGTTTTTTCTGAATCACCTTCCATTACATTTCCGTCAAAATACCATTTTCCGTATCCGGCAGGAGTAACATTTTGCCGATGGTAGGATGGAGAGGCAAAATACAAAGAGCTTGCTGTTCCTGGTCCTTTTTGATAGTAATTATTAACAAAATTAGTATGAGCAAAACCTTTACCTCCAGGAACTTCCCACTCTCCTCCATAACAAGCGCCGGAAGATCCCCAGTTGAAATTAACATTATTTCTAAAGTCAACTAAAGACTCAATATCATCCTTATTTGCTCCGTTTATTCTTGGACTACGTGATTGATGATGAGCTAACAAGTTATGATGATATGTTGAATATTGTCCTCCCCATTGTGTTCCATAACCACGAGGACCTTTCTTATGAATCGAGTTATACAATCCTTCGCTTACAATACACCACTGTACGGTAAAATTATCAGCACTAGAAAAATGTGTTGTTTCTTCAATAGCCCAACTTAACGAACAGTGATCAATAATAAAATTACCTCCATTTTCCCAACGCATGCCAGATGTTTCTTCTCCTGTAACATCGCCTGGCCTAGACCTAAGATAACGAATAATACCATTTCTATTTCCGCCCAATTTTATTGTATAGTTTTTAAAACAAATACCATCACCTAAGGCTGTTTGTCCTGCAATAGTAACATTACTACGATTTAAAGAAAAATCTGCTTTAAGATCAATTACACCACCTACTTTAAAAACAACAGTAAGAGGTTTCCATGAATAAACCCATGTGCCCCATTTGTTTTTTGTTGAATCTTTTCCTTGAGTAAATGCCCACCGGAAACTTCCTTCTATAGGATCTTCTACACCGGGAATATAATCCTTCAAATTTGTTACAGCAACAACTACACCTCCACGACCACCTGTCGCATATTTACCATATCCTTTTGCCGAAGGAAATGCCAAAGTTTGTGCATTCATAATACTAGTAAACAGTAAAAAAGAAAACACAAAACACAATAAAGAATATAACTTTTTCATACTTTTCTGTTTATTTAAAGTTAGAAGATATCCATTAAATGCACTCAATCATTTAATGGATAATCTTCTAAAAGCTATTTTAATTATCTATATGATATTATTCATAAGGATCAAACACATCCGCATCAGCCGTCCAGCCTTTTGTTTGCTTTATATTTGCAGAGCGCTCAATTATCTGTTTAGGTATGGCAATGAAGTCATATTTTTCAGGTACATCTATTGGATATAACCTATCATTAGTGTAGTCCGATATATCGAAAAAGAACCAACTATCCGATTGAGATGGATTTTTTGTAATATCCAGAGTTCCTCTTATAGCTATTAGTTTCTCAATATTTGAATTGCGATCATCAAGCATCATTGTATCAATTCTTTTTCTTTTTGAACCATTCAATTTCGGAGTATTTCCTAAATCATTACGATACATCAACCAACGTCTCATATCCCAAAATCTCTTATTTTCGAAAGCAAACTCAATAAGGCGTTCATTCAAAATAAGCTCTCTCAGATTTAATGTTGAATAAGAATCCTTCAACCCGTAACCATAACTTCCACTACCTTTAACAATACCCGCGCGATCTCTTACCTGAGCTAACAAATCCAATGCTTCATCTTGTTTTCCGAATTCATTTGCTGCCTCCGCTAAGTTCATTATCACTTCAGTATATCTTATTTCCATCCAATCGGTACCACACATCTTTGAGTCTGTTGCAGCAATATTATCATCGGTCATCTTTCGACAGTAAAAGCCTGTTCTTGTATAGTTAACTTCCTCAGTATCACTCTCTACATAAGTCCATATTTTTGTCAAAGACTGTCCACCTGCAGACATTCCCGGTATAGGCCAATCACAGCCATTGTAACCAATTGTTGCATAAAACCGAGGATCTCTGTTTACCCAATAATGATCTTGACTGTACCCCGATCCTGATTCGTTTATGGCAAGACCGTTGCTCATTGGAAATGCACTAACTAAATTCCATGTTGGATTCGCTGTTGTTCCTCCACCATCAGCACCTCCAATACCTCCAACAAATGGTCTCACAGAATTACACCAACTGTGATAATAGGTACTACTTAATGAAGAATTATAAGCTTTTACAAATATTGCCTCCGGATTACTTTTTCCTTCTGCTAAAAACATGCCCTTTAATTCACCTTTATAGAATCCATAACCATCAGCATCACATATTTCTTTTGCTTTTTTATTAGCTTCATACGCATCATTCCATCTCGAAACATCGTTGCTTGGATTAAACATTGGACTTGCATAATGTAAAAGGATACGCCCTTTCAAAGCAGCAGCTGCTGCTCGTGTTATTCTGGCATAATCTTCTGTGTCCCATTTTGCAGGAAGTCTATTTATAGCTTCATCCAAATCTTCACAAAGATATTTTATACAATCTGAAGTTTTGTCGCGAGGAGGATCTATCTTCTCACCTCCATCTACGTATGGATTTATAGTTCTCTTAACATAAGGTACACCACCGTGAACCTGAATTATAGTCCAATGTGTCCAAGCTCTAAAAAAATATGCCTGCCCTAATATCTTGTTCTGATTATCTTCAGACATTGCACTTCCATTCATATTCTCTATCACCATATTTATCCTACGGATTTTTCCGTATGCTTCAGGAGTAAATGTTCCCATGTTATCTCCAACTTCATATTCTCCGTTCAGATATTTATTAGATCCAACAGTTTCTTCTGTATAACCAGCATGCAAGCCAAAAGGAGTAGAACCTCCGGCAAAATTCTGAGTTATGACCATCTCTCCATACAAGGTATTCACAAAATATGTTGCAGAAGCATAATCATCCCATATTTCAGGGTTTATTGTAGACGAGTCTTTTACATCGAAGAAATCATCACACGATGAAAAAGAAAACAAAACTACTGTTAACAATAAAATATATTTTTTCATTTTCTACTCTGTATTAAAGGGTTAGATTAACACCAAAATTAAATGTACGCATCATCGGATAGTCCATCCAGCTTGATAAATTTGGTTCCATATATTCGTATGGGTTAATGATAGTCCATAAGTTGGTTCCTGAAAAATATACACGTAATGCAGGCACACCTATTTTAGCACAAAGACTAGCCGGCATATTATATGTGATATTCAAAGCTGTCATTCTCAACGTATGACCGTCTTTCATCCAGAATGTCGACCTCTTATCCATATGACCATTATAAAGTCTGGCATATTTTGCATTCGTATTTTCAGGAGTCCAATAGTTTTTCCACATTGCTAATTGACTGGTTTTCTCGTCAATCCACTTAAATCCTGAACGACTACCCGAACCTTCTGCATAAACAGCTTTATCATAGAATACATCATTTCCGAATGAACCGCTAAATGTACCATCAACACTTAGATCTTTCCATTTAAAGCCTAATGAAAATCCATAATGGAACGGAGGTGTATCATATTTAGATATAATACGCTCATCATCTGTTGAAATTTTTCCATCCGGTGTATTAGAATAATTTTCACCTCCTACATCTTTAAAATTTAACATACCAGCTTCAGGAACCTTTTCAAAAATCGTATAATTAGGATTTTCGGCAAGAATACGATCTACATCTTCTTGGGTCAAAATGCCTGTACAAACATACCCCGATTCTCCTCCTCCAATTCGTCCTTCATCATCTTTCCAAGTTCCTTTAAGTTCGGGATTCTGATATTTACGGATTACTTTAGATGTAGCCCATCCAAAATTTCCTTTTACAGAATATCCCATATCTTTATTTATATCACCACTATATCCAACCTCTATTTCACCACCCCATGAGTTTTGAATACCATAATTTTCTTTAGGCATACTAGTTGAAGCTCCTGATGTTTTGTTAACTCCGGTTACATAAGATAATGAATTTCCTCTTACTTGAAGGATATCTGTTGTGTGTCTATAGAAACCATCTATAGAAACTGTCAGTTTTTTCAGAAAACGCATATCAAATCCTCCGTTGTAAGCCGATGTCGTTTCCCAAGTAATACCCGCATAGGGTAAACCCTGATTATTAGGAACCACTGTCCCAAGAATATTAGACCCTCCTAAATACGGACTACTGGTACCAGAAGCTGCATAGGTTGTTACCCATGATAGAGGTGATCCATAATCATTACCTAGCGTTGCCCAATTGAATCTCATCTTCAGATTATCAAATACATCCGGGTTTACATTCTTCGCAAAGAACGGCTCTTCCGAAATACGCCATCCCACCCCAATGGATGGGAAGAAACCCCATCTGTCTTTTTTTGCAAATTTTGTAGAAGCCTCATAACGAAAAGTAGCTTCTAGCAAATATTTATCCATAAATCCATAATTCAGACGACCAATATAAGACATACGACGTCCGGGTGTTGAAGGCTTAGATGAATAAGTTGGATGAGAACTTCCATCCATATTAAAACCGTCTGTACTTTCTATTGCTAAAGAATACCCGTCTATATTTCCAGATATATTCAGACCTGTGTTTCCTGCTATTTCATACACAAGCATAGCTTTCAAATCATGCTCTCCAAATTTTCTTGCATAATTAGCACTGGCATTTACCTGCCATGATTCACTCCATGACGAATTGCTGGAATAACTGCCCTTTGTCACTTCTGCAGTCTTGTCTGGGTCTACAACCGGATTATCACCAATTATAGATGAAGAACCTGAATCTGATTTAAATGTATACAATTCATATTTTCTATCATAAGTGACACCATATCCATTAGATCTATTATAGTTTGCATTGGCATTCAACGACAAACCTTTTACCCAAGGTACATCCCATGTTGTACCAACTGTAGCCGAAATATTTCCAGACTTGCCTTTTTTATAAGATCCGGCTTCATTAAACAAATATATAGGATTGACGGCTACCGTATTTTGTCCAACAGGAAGACCATTTATAGACCAGGGCATCCATCTGGGAGTACGCAATAATGTTGCAAATGTTTGAGACATCTTTTCAGGCTCTTTATCTCCCCTATTATATGGTATACTCGTCGATTTTCCATTTGCAGAAAGTCCCATATTCAACTTCCAATTTTTCTTTATATCTATTTCAACATTCGAACGTATTGAATACTGGTTTACACTTAAATTTTTAAAGTTACCATCTTGCCAGGTATAAGATCCACCAACAAAGTATCTTGCCCTGTCCGAACCTCCACTCAAATTCAAAGAGTGACGAGTTTGCATTGATGTCTTCCATGCTTCGTCCAACCAATTGTAATCTCGACTTTTGATAAGTTCCAGTTCACTGTCAGAATATATTCTATCATCTTTTTGTGTTAAATATGCCTCCTTATTATATTTGTATTTCGACAAAATATAATCATTATATGTAGTAGCATGTTGATAACCACTCATCATCTTAGGCATAGATTTAGCCGAAGATACACCAAACGAACCAGCATAGTTTACTTTTAATTTACCCTTTTCTCCTCGTTTTGTTTTTACAACAAAAACACCACCGGCCGAACGCACTCCATAAACAGCCGCCTGTCCGTCTTTCAGCACCGAAATACTTTCTATTTCAGAAGGATCCAATAAATCAAACTGGCTTTGATCTTCATATATAACTCCATCAATTACAAAGAGAGGAAATTCTGTTCCATTAAATGTTCCCGGTATACGTATCCGTACAGATGTAGAAGCCAATGGCGAACCTGAAGCCTGTCCAATTGTTACCCCGGCAAGTTTACCCTCAAGAGCTGTGGATAAATTTACTGTCGGAATATCTTCAATTTCTTGAGCTTTTATATTACTTACAGCACCTAAAAGATTTTCTCTTTTTACGGCACCATAACCAATAACTACTTCATCTAACAATTGAGAATTTTCTTTCAATCTAATATCGAAATTGGTTTTACCGTTTACATTTATTTCTTGAGTGTTGAAACCAATATATGAAACAACGATAACAGCATTTGATGGCACATTACCCAACGAAAAGTTTCCATCAAAGTCTGTTATAGTACCAATCTTTGCATTTCCTTTCACAACAATTGTTGCACCAATTATAGCTTCTCCTTTATTGTCTACAACACTTCCCGATATATCTACTGTTGCTTGTTGCTGAGTCATTATATCAGTAGTTGCCATTTCAGTTGTTTCTGCAACCAACGAGCTCACAGAAAAAACAGAAAAAGTACAAACCAGAAACATTTTTTTATATCCGTTCATACTTTCTGATAAAAACTTAAGAATTTTTTTATTCATAGTATTCTTTGGTTTGTAAAACAACAAATCCTCTCACCAGACTGTGTAAGAGGATTTATTGTTCATTTTAAATTATTTCACAATCACTTTCTCGGTCATTTTGCCCGTTGATACAATATATGCTCCAGATTCAACAGAGATTCCTTTTGCAGCCGCTGCTTTAGATACCGATCTCACAGCTTTTCCGTCTGTAGAATACACAGTAACATTGTTAGCAGCATTTTTTACAAAAATTTTACTTTCAGCCGAATATATTGATATATTTTCTACCGATTCGCTCACTAAAGAAGAACTGGCCAAATTTAGTTTAGCATTCACATCATAGTAGAAGCGCACTCCATTATTCAATTCAAACCTGTTTTCGAATGTTGCTCCATTGATATCCGCAGCTTTTACTTCATGGTTCAATACCAATCTGATCTTCTCTTGTACATTAGTAGATGCTGGAATAGTAAGTCTTTCTTTACTCCATGTTCCATCTGTAGCCGACTGAGTGGCCGGTGTAACATTAACACCTGCAATATCTACCCATGCATTATCTACCCATGCTTGAGCTCCTACAGCTCTAAGCATAGCTGTTTCAGGACTAGCACCTTCTAATTTATCCAAATCAACAGTTAAATCTACAACACGATTTTTCATTTCCAACTCTACATAGAATACAGCTTTTTCACCAGCACTTACAGCTACATTTTCTATTGGATCTGTATTTCTGTATTCACTTCTTTCATTCCAAAGTGTAGAAGCCGGATTTAGCCAAGTTGGAGCAGAATAAGTAACTTTAAAATTATCAAAAGCAATTATAGGATCGTATTTCATTGGATTCATAGCTTCTCCTGTTCCACTAGTAGTTATTGCAAAATATACTTTGTTCTTTGAAAGTTCAGATATATTTTTGCCAAAAGCCTCTGCTAGTTTTACCGTTTTCATAGCTTCTCCTGATGTATATACATTCCGCACCACTGTCATCTTTGTTGTATCAATATTGTTGCTCGTAATACCGGCATTATTTCCAATACCAATCCACAAATCGTATGTTGCCGTTTTTCCAGTATTGCCATCATCGTATGTATACATTTCAAACTCAATATCTGAAGTTGGGCTCAATCCACTAAGATCAAAAGCAAACATTGCTCCATATTTCTTATACATACCCGGATATATTGCAAATACCCTGTCTGCCTCAGCTAAAGTAGTCCGATCGGTTACTCCTGCAGCTAAAGTCTTATCTTTTAAGAAGTAAACATTTGCCGGATACCAAAATCCATGGTCAGCAGACATTGCCGGCTTATCTACAGCTGTATAATAATCAAGAAAACAGCCTAAGCTATCTGCCATTATCACATTGTTGTTCTGATTGATATTGTTCAATCTTGATTCATTTCCTTTTGGCCATGTAACAGCACTATTTTCATTATAAACATTAATCAACTGACCTCTGGTACCATTTATAGTCTGCTTACTTGAGCCAGATGCAACTGTTGATGTTTTATTTGTATTAAAATGAACAAGAGCTGTTACATCTCCTGTAACCGGGTCTGTTGTCAATGATACTCCTCTTTCTAATTTTGTGGCATCGCCATCTGAAAACCTGAACTGAGCATTAGCAAGAACTGCGATACCAAATAATGCGGTAAACGCTAATAAAGTTTTTTTCATAATAGTTGTGTTTTTGTATTTAGATGTTTAGTTTTCTTTAAAATATTTATTTGATTACTTGTTTTGTCACAACACCACTTTTTGTAATCGCTTTTATAATATAAGCGCCGTTCGCCAAATCTGAAAGATCTATATCTGTTGTAGCTGTAATTGTTTTCACTGAGTTTCCTGACATATTATATACATTCACATCTGCTTCTTCTGTAATTGTAAAAAAGCCATTTCCTCCTATAATTTTCACACCTTCTGCTAAAGAATTTCCAATACCACTACCTTCATTATAAACAGGCAACGTATTAGGATTCACAGCATCTGAGCCATCTGAATTTTCTGCCTCACCATAAATTTTCAAATCATGCAATCTCACAATTTGTCTTTCGTGTGTTACTGGTCTGATGCGGATAAAAACATTTTTTGTTCTAGCTGGAGTGAAATTCTCTTGCCAAACCATACCTCTACCCGACTCGTTCATATTTTCAGTTTGCATATCTTCCGGATATCTTAAAGCAGCTCCTTTAGGCGTGTATCTTATAGTATCCCATCTAACACTATTGTCTTCTTGCAAATAACCTATCTCTAAATGAAAACCTCTAGACTTTCCATAAGAAGATGTTGTATACTGGATAGCTCCCAGTTTTGCTATTTTTGATGTAACAAAACTACCTGCTCCATTTCCAGAAACGCCAGCCTCATTAGGACGGTCTCCATCATAATTATCATAAATTGCCATACAACCCACAGAAACATTATTCCAAGAGGCACCCAAGTTATCGCCTGAACCTACACCTCCAGGATTAGAAGTATAAAGCTGACCACTTTGAGTATCACATGTTGGCTGAATTTGACAATAATCTGCAAAAAATGTAATTTTAGCATTAGGCATGTTTTGCTGAGCATCAACATTTCCTTTCATTTCAAAAGTATCGTAATTGTCTCTGTCTATTCTACCAGAGCCACAATCCGCAGATGCCGATCTGGTTGCTCCTTCATAATACCAATCTTGAAAATTTGTGCTATAAATCAACGCATGATCAGGCTTTTCAGACCAATCACTGTTACCATGATACTGTGCATTTACGCTAGTTGAAACAGCAAGCAGAAAAACAACAAAGGAAGAAATTTGAGTAAATTTTCTTTTCATAATTTATGTTTTTATGGTTAAACTTTTAGTGTCTACAAGCAAGGACGAAAGATTTACAATTGAATCTACACTATCCTGTGCTGTCCTGACAAAACAAAAGTATCAAAAAAACACTTAATCAAAAAAACTTTATCAAATGTTTAAGAACATGTTTTAAAAAAAACCATTTTTAGAAAAAAAATAACTTCCTTTGTACTTTCAGGATAGAACAGGACAGTACAACAAAAGTAATATCTTGAAACATAAAATAACTATTATTAAGAATACTATGGTATTAGAATTCGACCCCAATAAAAGCAAAGTTCGACAATTGGCCGATGCTATTCGCACAGCAATTTCGAGTGGAGAATATAAGGAAGGTGACGCCCTCCCGTCTATCAATAAAATCAGCTCTGAGCATGGGTTGGCTCGGGATACTGTATATAAAGCTTTTCAGGATTTAAAGGAAAAAGGAATTATAGAATCTGCTCCCACAAAAGGATATTTTGTGTCTAACACTGTGAACAATATATTCGTCCTACTCGATATATTCAGCCCGTATAAAGATAACTTTTACAAGGAGTTGACTGCAAATCTTCCTTTGAACTACAAGCTCGACCTGTATTTTCATCACTACAACAAAAGATCGTTCAATCACATGATATTGGACAGCATCGGACGTTACGATTTGTATCTGATTACAAACCTGACAAATGACATCTACTCCGATGTTCTGGACAGATTGGACAATAGCAAGGTTTTATTGGTCGACTTGGGGAAATTCAAGAAAGACAAATTCTCGTATGTCTGCCAGGGTTTTGATACAACTTTGTACGACTGCCTTACTTCGGGATTAAGCAAATTGAAAAAATATAAAGAAATAGATTTCATCATAAAACCCGACTCGGAACATCCCAGCAGTTCGATACCCTATTTCATACAGTTTTGTGAAGACAACGGCTTCAGATATAAGTTCATCGAATCCGACTTCGGATATTCGGACATAACTCCCGGAACGGTTTACCTGACTGCAAATCATAACGATATGATAAAGATGGTAAAACTTTGCCGATCGTTAAACTACAAGTTGGGCGAAGACGTTGGCTTGATAACTTTTAACGATGCTCCAATGTTGGAAGTAATAGAAAACGGTATTACCGTGATTTCGACCGATTTCCGTCAAATGGGTAAACTGGCTGCCGAATACATTAAAACAAGAAATAAAATTCAAACTTATATACCTACAAAATTAATTTGTAGAGGTTCACTATAAACATATATACATTATTTAAATAGGATCATAATATGATACGTTTATTTACTTACATACTATCAATATTTTTTTTTCTTTTTATCAATAACTGTATAAATGCCACGAATTATCAACCGGAATTCTCTGTAGCCGGATTTTATAATTTAGAAAACTCAGGCCGCACAGTATACAATTTCAATGTGGGTTGGCGTTTCATGAAAGGTGATATAAAAGGTGCTGAAAAATTGGATTTTGACGACTCAAGATGGGATGTTGTATCCACACCTCATACTGTTCAGCTAGTGCCTGCCGAAGCTAGCGGCGGACGAAACTACCAAGGACCGGCATGGTATCGGAAGCATTTTGTTGTGGATGAATCGCTTAAAGATAAACTTATCAACATCTATTTCGAAGCGGCAATGGGCAAATCTGTTGTCTACCTGAATGGAGAAAAAGTCGCGGAACATCTCGGGGGTTACCTCCCTTTCAGCATAGAGTTGACTCAACATGGAGTGAAAGCCGGAGACAAATGCCTGATTGCCGTATTGGTAGATAATTCGGACAACAGGGACTTTCCTCCCGGAAAAAAGCAAGCTACGCTCGACTTCACCTATCACGGCGGCATCTATCGTGATGTGTGGATGATCGCAACTTCAAAAATTCACTTGACAGACCCGAATAAAGAAAATAAAACTGCCGGAGGTGGAATCTTTGTGCAATATGGCGAAATCAATAAAAAGAAAGCTGATTTAAGCATTTCGACAGATGTTAAGAATTCGTCTAACACAACACAATCTATCACGATAGAGAACAAGATAACCGACCAAACAGGTAAGACTATAAAGACTTTAAAAAACAACGTTCAATTGAAAGTTAATGAGTCGAAACAAATTATTCAAAAAACGACCTTAGATAACCCTAACCTCTGGTATCCTGACGCTCCTCATTTGTATAAAGTAGAAACAAAAGTTGTTTCAAAAAATGGAGCGCCGCTGGATGGAGGTATTACTCGCATAGGAATAAGAAAAACGGAGTTCAGAGGTGTTGACGGTTTCTGGCTGAACGGAGAACCTGCCGACAAATTGATTGGAGGGAATCGCCACCAAGACTTTGCGTATGTGGGCAATGCCATGCCTAACAGTCAGCACTGGAAAGACGCAAAGAAGTTGCGTGATGGAGGTTATCGCATCATCCGTGTAGCTCATTATCCGCAAGATCCTTCGTTTATGGATGCTTGCGACGAACTTGGGATGTTTGTCATAGTAGCAACTCCGGGATGGCAATATTGGAACAAAGACCCTCAATTTGCAGAATATGTGTACGATGATATTCGCAATATGATTCGTCGGGATAGGAATCACCCTTCTGTTCTGATGTGGGAACCGATTTTGAACGAAACCCGTTTTCCGCTCGATTTTACTCTCAAAGCGCAACAAATTACTCATGAAGAATATCCCGGATCATTTTGTGTTGCAGACCACCATTCGGCAGGTGTAGCCGAAAACTTCGAAGTAGTTTACGGATGGCCAAAAGATGTGGGCAACTTCAAACAATGTATCTTCACCCGTGAATTTGCGGAGAATGTAGACGATTGGTATGCACACAACACAAACAACCGTGCTTCAAGAAGTTGGGGCGAAGTGCCTCTCCTTGTTCAAGCACTGCAACTGGCAAAAGCATACGACGAAATGTATCCGGAAAGCCGTCAATTCATCGGCGGAGCGCAATGGCATCCGTTCGATCATCAAAGAGGTTATCACCCAGACCCTTATTGGGGTGGAGTGATGGATGCTTTCCGTCAGCCGAAATATTCTTACTATATGTTTAAAAGTCAGGTTGATGCAAAGCTGAAACATCCATTGGCTGAAACAGGGCCTATGGTATTCATTGCTCACGAGATATCTCCATTCTCCGGTCCTGATGTTACGGTTTTCACCAATTGCGATGAAGTTCGCCTGATTGCATACGAAACCGATACACTTATCCAGAAAGTGCCACGAGAAAAATATGGCATGCCTAATCCTCCTGTAACTTTCAATAATGTATACTACTTCAACGATATGCGCAAATATCCGTATGTGGAGAAGCAATGGCAAAAAGTTTCTTTCGTTGCCGAAGGACTGATTGATGGCAAAGTTGTATGTAGCACAAAGAAAATGCCTTCAAGAAGATCAACAAAGTTGAGATTATCTATTGATAATGCAGGTCAGAAGTTAGAGGCAAACGGCTCCGACTTTATCCCTGTGATATGTGAAGTTACCGACGACGAGGGAAATGTAAGAAGATATGCAAAGGAGAACATCCTTTTCTCGATTGAGGGTGAGGGCGAAATAATAGGGAATGACCGGATAGGCGCAAATCCCCGTGCCGTAGAGTTCGGGTCTGCTCCTGTTTTGGTCAGATCTACCTTAAAAGCAGGCAAAATAAAGGTCAATGCCAGAGTTTTGTTTGAAGGAGAACATGCCCCAACACCGGCATCTATCGAGTTTGAAAGCACATCGTCAAAATATCCTTTAGTGTATTTGGAAAAACCACAAATAAATCAAACAGTTGCTTTTGGCAGTTCCTATCAAAGACAAATGACAGAGGAAGAAAAGCAAAAAATGCTGAACGAAGTTGAACTTCAACAAACCGAATTCGGAGAAAAAAACACTGATAAAAAATAAGGTCACAGACCTTTTATAAAAATATAACACACACGCTTATGAAAAAGAATGAATATCCCAAAATAGGAATCCGCCCTATTATTGACGGACGGAGAAAGGGAATCAGGGAATCTCTGGAAGAAACAACTATGAATATGGCAAAAAATGTAGCCAAATTCTATTCCGAAAATCTTCGTTACCCGAATGGTGAACCGGTAGAATGTATCATCGCCGACACTTGTATCGGAGGTGTGAAGGAAGCTGCAAATTGCGTCGAAAAATTCAAGAATAACAACGTCGGACTAACCTTGTCCGTTACTCCATGTTGGTGCTACGGCTCCGAAACCATTGATATGGACCCGCTCATCCCGAAAGCTATTTGGGGATTCAACGGAACGGAACGTCCGGGAGCTGTTTATCTGGCTGCTGCCCTGGCTGCACATACTCAAAAAGGACTGCCTACATTTGGCATATATGGTCGTGACGTACAAGACCTTGGCGACATGAGCATCCCCGAAGATGTTCAGGAAAAACTTCTTCGTTTTGCTAAAGCCGGATTGGCTGTTGCCATAATGAGAGGAAAGTCTTATCTGGCAATCGGCAGTGTTTCGATGGGTATTGCTGGTTCAATTGTCAACCCCGAATTTTTACAGGAATATCTGGGTATGCGTGCCGAATTTGTTGATTGCTCTGAAATATTGCGCCGTATTCAATTAGAGATTTACGACAAAGAAGAATATAAAAAGGCTTTGGAATGGACGAAGAAAAATTGTGCCGTTAACGAAGCTCAAGATCATAATCCTGCACACTTAGTAAAATCGCGTGAGCAAAAGGATAAAGACTGGGAGTTTGTGGTGAAAATGACTCTTATCATGCGTGACCTGATGATCGGAAATCCCGTATTGGATGGTATGGACTGGAAGGAAGAGGCAATGGGGCACAATGCTATTGCCGGAGGATTTCAAGGACAAAGACAATGGACCGACTTCATGCCAAACGGAGACTTCTCTGAAGCTATTCTGAACTCATCGTTCGACTGGAACGGGATACGTGAGCCTTTCACCTTTGCCACAGAAGACGACCATTTGAATGGTATCAGCATGCTATTCAGCAAATTATTGACAAACAGATCTCAGATATTTGCAGACGTTAGAACATATTGGAGTCCTGAGTCCATTGAACGTGTCACAGGCTGGAAACCTGACGGCATACTCTCACAAGGAGCGATACACCTAATCAATTCGGGAGCTTGCACTCTGGATGGAACAGGTCAACAATCCGACAAAGACGGCAATCCGGTGATGAAGCCTTTCTGGGATATTACAGAGCAAGAAGTAGAAAAAATGCTGGGAGCAACTAAATGGTGCCCTGCGTCATTAGAATATTTCAGGGGAGGAGGCTATTCCTCCAAGTTCTTGTCGAAAGCAGGAATGCCCGTTACAATGTGCCGCCTGAATCTGGTGAAAGGTCTTGGACCAGTTCTTCAAATAGCAGAGGGTGTGACAGCTACATTCCCCGAAGAAGTTTTCAACGCAATAGATCAACGCACCGATAAAACATGGCCTAGCACATTCTTTGTGCCTCGCCTCACAGGAAAGGGACACTTTAAAGATGTATACTCAGTAATGAATTATTGGGGAGCAAATCATGGTGCTATAAGTTTCGGGCACATCGGCGCAGACCTTATTTCTCTGGCTTCAATGCTTTCAATACCTGTATGTATGCACAATGTGGACGAAGATAAGATATTCCGTCCGTCGGCTTGGGCTGCTTATGGATCGGATATTGAAGGTTCTGACTATCGTGCATGCGCAACATACGGGCCATTATATAAATAGTTACGAGTAAACAATTTACTATGAGCACCTTAAGCGAAAAGAAATCTTATCCTTGGTTGGTAGTGGCAATGCTATGGTTTGTAGCATTGCTCAACTACATGGATCGCCAAATGCTATCCACGATGCGACCTTTCATGATGGAAGATGTATCGGAGTTGGTATCTGCTGCAAATTTCGGTCGATTAATGGCTATTTTCCTCTGGATATATGCACTTATGAGTCCTATATCGGGATTAATAGCAGACAGATTGAACAGAAAATGGCTAATTGTAGGAAGTTTATTCACATGGTCTGCCGTAACAATGCTCATGGGATATGCCGACTCGTTCAACGAACTATATGCACTACGTGCCGTGATGGGGATCAGCGAAGCATTTTATATCCCTGCCGGGTTGTCATTAATTGCAGATTATCATCAAGGTAAGACACGTTCTCTGGCTGTCGGGTTTCATACCACAGGTGTTTATCTGGGTCAGGCTTTTGGTGGTTTTGGGGCAGTTGTTGCCGGAGCATTCACTTGGCAGGCAACCTTCCATACTTTCGGTTTGATTGGTATAGTGTATTGCGTAGTCTTAATCCTGTTCTTACGTGAAAAGAAAACCTATGTTATTGACAAAAGTGAGAAGAAGTCCTTCAAAATGGAACTTTCGTCGATGGGAAAAGCCTTGACCGTATTGTTCACAAACATTTCGTTCTGGGTCATTTTGTTCTATTTTTCTGCGCCGAGCCTTCCGGGTTGGGCAACGAAAAACTGGCTACCTACCCTGTTCTCGAACAGTTTAGGCATAGACATGGAACACGCCGGACCAATGGCAACCATAACCATAGCTATGGCATCGCTTGTTGGGGTGCTTATCGGAGGAGTTATGTCAGACAAATGGGTTCAGAAAAACCTTCGGGGACGAATTTTTACGGGAGTCATCGGCTTGGGATTAACCATTCCTGCCCTATTTCTGCTCGGATTCGGAAACAATCTGCCGATGATAGTCTCAGGGGCATTATGCTTTGGTTTGGGATTCGGAATGTTTGATGTAAACAGCATGCCTATCTTGTGTCAATTCGTTTCGCCTCGCTATCGTGCAACAGGATACGGATTAATGAACCTTGCCGGAATATCTGCCGGAGCAGTAATAACCAGTTTCCTCGGAAAATCGATAGATGCAGGAAACTTGGGGCAAGACTTTGCTATGCTGACCATTGTGGTAGCCATTGCCATTGTGCTTAACCTGGTTGTTCTAAAACCAAAAGTAATTGACAAAACAGATGATAACTAAACCTTTAACGCATAACTAAATCAAACAAATAATATAAAAATATGAACACATATAAAACACCCAGAGGAATTATTCCTCCAATGATTACGCCTCTTCTTGACACCGATACTCTTGACGAAAAAGGTGTAGAAAACCTTGTAGAACACCTGATTGAAGGTGGTGTAAGTGGAATTTTCGTTCTCGGAACAACGGGAGAGGCTCAACACTTGAGCATGAAAATAAAGACAGAACTTGTTGTCAAAACCTGTGCTTGTGCCAAGGGTCGTGTTCCTGTGTTGGTGGGAATTACAGATACGTCTGTCTATGAAAGCATTAAGCTGGCAAAAATTGCAGCAGAACATGGTGCTAGTGCAGTTGTTTGCGCTCCTCCTTACTATTTTGCTTTGGGTCAACCCGAACTAATTGAATATTACGAGTTTCTGGCTAATGAAAGCCCTCTCCCACTCTATTTATATAACATGCCATCGCATACCAAAACGATGATAGAATTGGGAACGGTAGAAGTTTTAGCAAAACACCCTAACATTGTGGGACTTAAAGACAGCTCGGCAAATGGAGTATATTTTTGCAAGTTGCTGAATATGTTTAAAGACCAACCTGAATTCGGGTTATATGTTGGTCCGGAAGAAATGATGTCTTCTGTTGCTTTACTTGGTGCTCACGGTGGCGTTTCGGGTGGTGCAAACGTTTATCCCAGAATATTTGTAGACCTTTACAATGCGGCGGCAAATAAGGATGTTGATAAAACAATTGAACTGCAAAACAAAATGATTTGCATCAGTAACGAATTGTTCGGAATCGGAAAATTCGGATCAAGCTACATCAAAGGAATAAAAACAGCACTTTCGTTGAAAGGTATTTGCAGCGACCATCTTGCTCAACCATTCAATTTATTTAAAAATCCTGAAAAGGAAAAAGTAAAAGCTGTTGTTGAACATTTAGATAAATTTTTAAAGTAACACCTCTCCCTAACCCTCTCCAAAAGAGAGGGAATAAACTCCACCTTTTGGGGGTGGTTTGTAGGGGCAGGCCTCTGGTCTGCCCGAAAGTAGGAGCGTAAAATCTTACGCCCGAATATCTGGGTGAAAGATTTTTCACCCCTACGTGTATGATTTGTATAATACTAAAAAACAATTACTTATTCAATATAAACTCTAAACATTTGATGAAAAAATATCTTCTATTAAGCATTCTTCTTTGTCATGGTTTATTTGCTTTTGCCGAGGTAATTAACCTGAAATCTGTTGGAGGAAATCCGGACGGAAAAACCTCAAACACTGCCATTATAAAAAATGCGATAGAAAAACTTTCAACCGATGGTGGCGGAACTCTCTTTTTTCCGGCAGGCATTTATCTGACAGGCCCTATCGTATTGAAAAGCAATATTACTCTTGACTTGGAAGCAGGAGCTACAATCAAGTTTTCGGACGACCTTTCCGAATACACTCCTTTCGTAGAAATGCGTTACGAGGGTGTTGTTATGAAAAGTTTTTGCCCGATGATTTATGCTTATGAGCAAGAAAATATCACCATAAAGGGAGAAGGAACCATTGACGGAAACGGCAAAAAGTGGTGGTATGGAACTTTCACTATCGAAGGAGCTCATAAAGATGAAAACTTCAGGAAAGAACTTCAGGGATATCAGGAAATGTGGTCGAAAGAAAACTCCGGTTTTAGAATAGAAGAACAATCGGATTGGAAGCGTACACTAGGAAAAAGATTTTTTCGCCCGCCATTGATGCAGCCATACAAATGTAAAAATTTCAGAATAGAAGGCGTTACGGTCGTCAATTCTCCTTTCTGGACTATAAACCCCGAATTTTGCGAAAATGTCAGTGTCATCGGTGTAACAATCAACAATCCCGATGCCCCAAATACGGATGGAATCAACCCTTCGTCGTGTAAAAATGTAATCATTTCCGACTGCAATATAACCGTTGGCGATGATTGCATTACATTGAAATCAGGTCGTGACCTGCAAGGCCGTGAATATGCAACGCCTTGCGAAAACATAACGATTACAAATTGCGTGATGCAAGCCGGACACGGCGGTGTGGTTATCGGCAGCGAAATGTCGGGAGATGTTCGCAAAGTAACCATTTCGAACTGTGTGTTTGATGGAACGGACAGAGGAATACGCCTGAAATCGACACGAGGACGGGGAGGTATTGTCGAAGAAATCAGGGTGAGCAATATTGTAATGAAAAACATTCCGAAGGAAGCCATTACCCTCAACTTATTCTACTCCAATGTTCCCGCCGAAGATTTTTCGGAACGCACTCCTGTTTTCAGGAATATTCATATCTCAGGACTGACAGGTTCGGACGTAAATATAGCTTGTACGGTTTTAGGCATCGAAGAAGCTCCCATTTCAAACATTTCGTTCTCTGACATAAATATTGAAGCTAAAACAGGTTTTGAAATCAACAAAGCTAAAGACATAACTCTGGAAAATGTGCGTGTCAGCACAGAAATTGGAGCGGCATACAAAATCAGTGAGTCGGAAAATATTCGCATCAACAATGTGTACATCTCTAAACCACTGGCTAACAAACCCGTACTGGAGGTTTCAGATGTAAACAACATGTTCGTTCAAGGATGTTTCCCCGAAAAAGGAAGCCAATCTTTCATTAAACTGGATGGACAAAAAACTGATAATATCATCTTGACAAATAATTATTTCGGAAGATTATCCACTTCTATCGAAAAAGGCAGTAACTTGAACAAATCGGCAAAAATTATAGAAAAATGAAAAAGATACTTCTCTCCATTGCGTTCTGTTGTGTATTTGTGTTTGGATATGCACAAAATACACAAACGGCAGACAGCGCGTATGTTCGCCCGTTGATTGATGTTTTGATGAAAATTGAACAGCAGTTTGGTATAAAAATCAAATACGACAAGAAACTGATTGACGGAAAAATGCTCAAATATGCCGATTGGCGCATTAAGCCGTGGAGTGCAGAAGAATCATTGAACGCCGTACTTGCCCCATTCGATTACAAATTTGTGATGGATAATGGCAAATATAAAATAAAGGAGTTTGAGTATGCCCGAACAAACGAACAGGAAGGCAAAAAATTCCTCGATTATCTGGAAACACTTTATTCAGACAAAACAAGCTGGGAGAAGCGTAAAGCCGAAATAAAAGAATGTTTGCCAAAAGCATTAAAACTTTCTCCACTCCCTGCCAAGCCGGATTCTAAAATAATCCTTACCCCGAAAAGAAAATACGACGGCTATACGGTCGAAAACTTTGCCATAGAAACCCTTCCGGGCATTTATGTGGCAGGATCAATATACAAACCTGCAAAAATAAAAGGAAAATGCCCCGTTATGCTGAATCCGAACGGGCACTTCGGGCAAGGGCGTTATCGTGAAGACCAGCAAAAACGTTGTGCCATGCAAGCCCGCATGGGAATCGTATCGGCAAGTTGGGACATTTTTGCTTGGGGAGAAAGCCTCCTGCAATTTGACGGCACATTGCATCGCCTGAGTGCAGCAAATACCATTCAGTCGTTGAATACTTTACGCATTCTTGATTATCTGCTATCACTGAAAGAAGCAGATGCAACCCGTGTAGGGATAACAGGCGGTTCGGGCGGTGGCAGCATGACTATGATGATCTCGGCAATAGACGACCGCATCACGTTGAGTATACCCGTTGTGATGTTGTCCTCTTATTTTGTGGGCGGATGTCCGTGCGAAAGCGGCATGACGGCACACCTTTGCGGAAACAGAACAAACAATACGGAGATAACAGCTATGTTTGCGCCTAAGCCTCAATTGGTTTTGTCCGACGGAAAAGATTGGACAAGTGCCGTTCCTAAATTGGAATTTCCTTTCCTGAAAAGGACATACGGATTCTATAATGCACAAGATCAGATTGAGAATGTACATTTTCCGACGGAAGGACACGACTACAACTTTTCGAAGCGTAAGGCAATGTATAAGTTTGTAGCAAAGCATTTCGATCTGAACACAAGCAATCTTCTTGACAAGAACGGAGAATTTGATGAATCGAAAGTAACCGTTGAAGAAGAATATCAAATGTATGCTTTTGGCAAAAATGGAGAGAATCTGCCGGCTAATGCCATAAAAGGCAAAGAGGCACTATTGAAAGTGCTGAAAGATGTAGGAATAATGGAATAAAACAGATATATAACCATGACAAAAAAGACACTACTATTTATTTCATTGTTTTGTTTTGCTTTGCAATTGACAGCGCAAAACAACATGAAGTTGTGGTATGACAAACCCGCCCTCGATTGGAATCAGGCCTTACCGTTAGGCAACGGACGTCTGGGGGCAATGGTGTTTGGGACTCCTGCCGTGGAACACCTTCAACTGAATGAAGAAACCATCTGGGCAGGCTCGCCCAATAGCAATGCCCATAAGTTGGAAGATGGTGTGCTTGAGAAAGTACGCCAATTGGTTTTTGAAGGGAAATACGTAGAAGCAGAAAACCTTGCCACTGCAAAAATAATGTCGCCTAAAAATCATGGTATGCCTTATCAGACTATGGGCGATTTGTTTATTTCGTTTCCCAACCATAACAAATATTCTGAATATTATCGTGATCTGGATATCAGTAACGCAACGGCAAGTGTAAGCTACAAAGTAGATGGTGTGACATACAAGCGTGAAGTGTTCACATCATTCACCGATCAGGCTATAATTGTGAGATTAACAGCCGATAAACCTAAAAGTATAACTTGTAATGTGTTCCTTACTTCTCCACAGGAAAAGCCGTCACGATATATCGAAGACGAAGAGTTGGTGTTTACAGCTATCACTCCCGCACACGAGAAACAAAGCGGAAAAGTTCAGCTGGAAACACGGGTAAAACCGAAAGTAACGGGAGGAACATACACTGTATCAGATGATATCATTTCAATTGAGAATGCCGACGAAGCTATTTTATATATAGCCATTGCCACCAATTTTGTCAATTATAAGGATATTTCGGGAGATAAGACTGCCAAATGCAAAGCATACATGAACAAGGCTTTCGGGAAAGATTATGATACGGCAAGAAAAGAGCATATCGCATTTTTCCGTCAATATATGGACAGAATGTCTATCGACTTGGGTAAAACAGAAGCATCCGACAAACCGACAGACACACGGATCAAAGAATTTGCAACATCATACGACCCCGAATTGGCTGCCATGTATTTTCAATTCGGGCGTTATTTGCTCATTTGCAGTTCGCAGCCAAACACACAACCCGCCAATCTTCAAGGCATTTGGAACGACCGCTATTTGCCGTCGTGGGACAGTAAATATACATGCAACATCAATGTAGAAATGAACTATTGGCCTGCCGAAATAACAAATCTGAGCGAGATGCACGAACCTATGTTTCAAATGGTTCGAGAAGTTGCGGAAACAGGCACACATACAGCTCAACTGATGTATAACTGCCGTGGATGGGTTTTGCATCACAATACGGATATCTGGCGCATTACAGGACCTGTAGACAGAGCCGCTTCGGGAATGTGGCCCACAGGCGGAGCATGGGTAAGCCAGCATCTTTGGTACAGATATCTGCAAACAGGAGATAAAGAATATTTGAAATCTATCTATCCTGTAATTCGTGATGCTGCAATGTTTTTCAACGATTTTCTGATCGAAGAACCTACTCATAAATGGCTGGTCGTTTCCCCTTCCAATTCTCCGGAAAATACGCATGCCGGAAGTGGTAATAAAGCAACCATAACAGCAGGCACAACAATTGATAACCAATTGGTATTCGACTTATTCTCTAATGTGATCACGGCATCCGAAGTATTAGGCATCGATAAGGAATTTTGCGACACCCTCCGCACAAAAAGAGAGAAACTGCCTCCCATGCAGATAGGACAACATAATCAATTGCAAGAATGGCTCCACGACTGGGATTCTCCCGAAGATAAACACCGCCATGTATCACACCTATATGGTCTATTTCCGAGCAACCAAATATCGCCATTCCGCACACCCGAATTGTGCGAAGCTGCGAAAAACTCGCTGATTTACAGAGGCGACCCCTCAACAGGCTGGTCGATGGGTTGGAAAGTTTGCCTGTGGGCAAGGCTTCTGGATGGAGATCACGCCTACAAACTCCTGACCAATCAACTGGATTTGGTGACCAACGAAAAGAAAAAAGGCGGAACATACAGCAATATGTTCGATGCTCATCCACCATTTCAGATTGACGGTAACTTTGGTTGTACGACAGGTATAGCCGAAATGTTTTTGCAAAGTCATGACGGATTTGTATATGTTTTGCCTGCTCTACCATCTGTTTGGAAAAACGGCAGCATAAAAGGACTCGTTTCGCGTGGCGGATTTGTTTTTGACATAGAATGGAAAGATGGCAAACTCTCTAAACTGACTGTTACTTCCTTGAATGGAGGCAATTGCCGAATCAGAACAGCAACAGCATTAAAAGACAATGGCATAAAAAAAGCTAAAGGAGAAAATCCGAATCCGCTTTTTGCCATCCCTCAAATCAAAACGCCATTGGTTTCGGACAAAGCAACTATAAAAGTTGCGGATTCAGGTTTAGATAAGACTACACATTTATACGATTTGAACACAGTAAAAGGAAAATCATACAGTTTCAATATTAAATAAGGAAAAAATGAAAAAGAATTTCATCAAAATATCAATACTTGGTTGTCTGTCAGCTCTGTTATTTATGAGTTCTTGCGACCCAAAACTAAAGCAAAATCCAACCGGAGAAGACAATTGGTCTGTAAAATTCGCTCAATCTGAAATGACCCGATTTCCTGAGGCATGGATGATTGAGAAAGCAAAATCGCCCCGTTGGGGATACACTCATGGATGTGTGGCAAAAGCCATGCAAGATATGTTCGACCACACACAAGACAGTGTATATTACAACTATGCCAAAGGTTATGCCGATAGCCTTATCACACACGAAGGGCAGATTAAGACTTATAATATGGACAAGTTTAATATCGACAATATCAATCCGGGTAAGATACTTTTCCGCCTGTATGACGACACAAAAGATGAACGATATAAAATTGCAATAGATACGCTAATTGCACAAATGGCAATACACCCACGCACCCAGGAAGGCGGCTTCTGGCACAAAAAGATATATCCTCATCAGATGTGGTTGGATGGCATCTACATGGCATCTCCGTTCTTGGCTCAGTATGCAAAAGAGTTCAACAAGCCTGAAATGTTTGACGATGTGGTAAACCAAATCAAACTGATAGACAAATACACGTACAACCCCGAAGCAGGATTATTCTATCATGGTTGGGACGAAAGTCGTGAGCAAAAATGGGCTGATCCCCAAACAGGACTGTCACCTAACTTCTGGTCGAGAAGCATCGGCTGGTATGCCATGGCACTTGTTGACGTGCTTGACTATCTACCCGAAAATCATAGTGGAAGACAAGATATCATCAATATCATAGACAAAATTGCAAAAGGAATTGTAAAATGGCAAGACGAAAAATCGAGCGTATGGTATCAAGTTACCAACATGGGCGATAAAGAAGGTAACTACTTGGAATCGTCAGGTTCGGCAATGTTCGTTGCGTTCTTATACAATGCCATGAATAAAGGATATATCAATGCCGAAGAATTCAAATCTCCTGCCGATAAAGGCTTTGAAGGATTGATCAAAGAATTTACTCAGTTGGAAGAGAACGGTACTTACACCATTACCAAATGTTGCGCTGTTGCAGGATTAGGCGGATCGCCTCGTTACCGTGACGGTTCTTTCGAATATTATATCAGCGAACCTGTAATCGTAAACGATCCGAAATCGGTTGCTCCGATGATTTGGGCAGCAATAGGACACGAAAAAAACGAAAATAATTAAAAACGAAAAATTAAAAGTTAAGAATATTACATTCTCAAAATTCCTCCTCCTTTTGGGGGTGGTTAGGAGGGGGTGTTTACTCATAACTCGTAACTATAATAAATATGAAGACCCTTAAACTGAGTTTTTTATTACTCACTCTATGTTTGATATCAAACACGTTAAATGCTCAAGGCGCATCCAAGAAAAATGAAATGCCTTGGGACAATGGCAAACTGAAAGTCAGCGATAACAAACGCTTCCTTCAACACGAAAACGGAAAACCATTCTTTTGGCTGGGCGAAACCGCTTGGCTTTTGCCTTCCCGTTCCAATCGTGACGAGGTGGATTACTTTATGGCAGAAACCGGAAAGAACGGATACAACGTGCTTCAGATATCTGTATTGCACAACATTCCCTCAATGAATGTTTATGGAAGTTGGGCACTGCCAAATGGTTTCGATTTCAAAAACATTGACAAAGCAGGAGTATATAACTACTGGCAACATGTCGATTATATTGTAGAAAGGGCACAACGCAGAGGAATCTATATAGGCATTGTTTGTGTTTGGGGTACTCCGGTGCAGCAGAAACAGATGTCGGTAGAAGATGCCAGAAAATACGGAAAATTCTTAGCCGAACGCTACAAAAAATACCCGAACATTATTTGGCTCATCGGCGGAGACATTCGTGGAGATGTGGAAACGGACGTCTGGCAAACCTTGGCAAAGACAATCAGAGGTATAGATTCTGACCATTTAATGACTTTCCACCCACGAGGACGGACAAGTTCCGTTACTTGGTTCAATAACGAGGATTGGTTAGATTTCAATATGTTCCAATCGGGACACCGCCGTTACGGACAGCGTAAAGGTGACGGGGACTATCCTATCGAAGAAAACACGGAAGAAGACAACTGGCGTTTCGTAGAGCGTGGACTTGCAGCTTCGCCCCTGAAACCGATTCTGGACGGTGAGCCGTCTTACGAAGATATCCCGCACGGACTGCACGATGCTGACGAACGCCGTTGGCAGGCGGCTGATGTGCGTCGCTATGCCTATTGGTCTGTTTTTGCAGGTTCGTTCGGACACACATACGGGCATAATTCAACTATGCAGATGTTGCGTCCGGGCTATCAGGCTTCATTTGCAGGTAAACAACCCTGGTGGGACGCAATACATGACGAAGGTTGCCAACAAATGAAATACGTGAAAAAGCTGATGCTGGCTTTTCCCTTTTTTGAAAGGATTCCCGACCAATCGGTTATCTCAAATACGAACGGAGTTCAGTATGAACGTGTAATTGCCACCAGAGGCAACGACTACATTCTTGTGTATAATTATACCAACCGCCTGACGGAAATAGATATGACTAAAATATCGGGCGCAAAGAAGAAAGCATGGTGGTACAGTCCTGCAAATGGAGAGACAACTTACATAGGCGAATTTGACAATGGCAAGCACACATTCATTCACGACTCGGGCTATGGCTCGGGAAATGATTGGGTGCTTATCATCACCGATTCTAAAGTTTCGTATGTAGAAGATAATCTTTAAACAGTTACGAGTTACGAGTTACAAGTATTGTCATCCTGAGTAATTTAGCATAAAACATCAATCATGAAAAAAGCCATATCGTTATTCATAGCTTTAGTTGTTACTTTCTCCTTATTTTCGGCAGAAGTAACAGGCCTCCGCTGCGAAATGCTGATAAACCCTGAAGGTATAGATACAACCACTCCACGATTAAGCTGGATAATCAATTCGACAGAGCGCAATGTTGAGCAAAAATCGTATCAAATTCTGGCTGCTTCAACCCAGGAGAAGCTAGACAAAAACAACGCCGACTTGTGGGATTCGGGCGAAATAAAAAGCAGTCAATCGGTCTATATACGTTATGCCGGAACCTCGTTGCAAAGCAGAAGCCAGGTTTATTGGAAAGTAAAAGTAACCACGAATAAAGGTGAAACGATATGGAGCCCTGTTGCAAAGTTCGGCGTGGGATTATTAAGCAATTCCGATTGGTCGGCAAAATGGATCGGATTGGATAAAGTTTTCCCGTGGGATAGCGAAACACAGCATGCAAGGCTCTCGGCTCGTTATTTACGTAAAGAGTTTGATAACAGAAAGACGGTCAAGTCAGCCAAAGTTTATATATCAGGACTGGGATTATATGAATTGTACATAAATGGGCAAAAGATAGGAGATCAGGTTCTTGCCCCCACCCCAACCGATTACAATGAATCGTTCAGATACAATACTTTTGATGTAACATCGCATATTCAATCGGGTAAAAATGCTATCGGGACAATTCTTGGCAACGGGCGTTTCTACAATATGCGTCAGAACTTTAAGCCACATAAAATAAAGACATTCGGTTATCCGAAAATGCGGTTTCAATTGGAAATCGAATATACCGACGGAACAACGCAAACTATCATAAGTGACAACACTTGGAAAGTCACAACAGACGGTCCGATCCGTTCCAATAACGACTTTGACGGTGAAGAATACGATGCCACCAAAGAACTGGGACAGTGGAATATCACAGGTTATAACGACCGCAAATGGATGAAAGCCGAATTGGTGGAAGCACCTAAGGGCAAAATGTCTGCCCAGATGAACGACAATATGAAAGTGATGAACACCGTCAAGCCTATAAAAATAACAGCCTTGACACCTGATACTTTCATTGTAGATATGGGGCAGAATATGACAGGTTGGGTGCAACTGACTGCTAAAGGCAAAAAAGGAGATAAAATTACTTTACGTTTTGCCGAAACGCTGGAAAAAGACGGACATTTGCGGACTATCAACCTTCGCAGTGCAAAACAAACCGATATTTACACGATGAAAGGCGAAGGAACCGAAACGTGGGAGCCTCGCTTCGTTACGCACGGATTCCGTTATATGGAAGTAACGGGTTATCCCGGAACGCCTACTATCAACGATTTTACAGGTAAGGTGGTGTATGACGGAATTGAAACTACAAGCACTTTCGAAACTTCCAACGCTTTACTAAACCAGATACACAAAAATGCCTATTGGGGCATTCAGGGAAATTATAAAGGTATTCCTCTCGATTGCCCGCAACGTGACGAAAGGCAACCTTGGTTGGGCGACCATACAATAGGCTGTTTCGGCGAAAGTTTCGTGTACGACAACGAAAGGCTTTATGCCAAATGGATGGACGACATGAGGGATTCTCAAACCGAAGAAGGGAAGATTTCGGATATTGTTCCACCCTATTATATGATCTATTACAGTGATAATATGACATGGCCGGGAACTTATTTGTTTGTTGCCGAAATGTTGCTGCAGCAATACGGAAACACAGAGCCTATCATCAAGCATTATCCGTACATGAAAAAATGGTTCTTCCACATGAAGGACAATTATATGACCTCCGATTATATCATGACAAAGGATAAATACGGCGATTGGTGCGTTCCACCCGAAGAAAAAGAAATGATACACTCGCAAGACCCCAACCGAAAAACAGACGGGGAACTAATAGCCACTGCATACAGTTACCGATTGTTACAAATGCTTCAAAAATTTGCTGTAATAGCCGGGCATAAAGAAGATGTGGAAGAGTACGCCGCTTTAGCCGAAAATATACGCAAAGGCTTTAATAAGAAATTCTATAATGCCGAAACGGGACAATATAGCAATCATACGGTTACGGCAAACTTGTTGCCTTTAGCTTTCAACATGGTGGACAGGGAAAATGACGAACGTGTTTTCCGGAATATGATAGACCGCATTGTACGCAACGAAAAACTGCATATCAGCACAGGGGTTATCGGTACTCAATGGCTGATGCGCGAACTTACAAGAAGAGGTCGTGCCGATGTGGCATACACCATTGCCACACAGAAAGATTATCCCGGTTGGGGATATATGATTGAGCAGGGTGCGACTACCATTTGGGAACTATGGAACGGAGACACTGCCAGTCCGAAAATGAATTCGCATAATCATGTGATGCTTTTGGGCGACTTGGTTTCGTGGATGTATGAAGACCTTACCGGAATCAAGAGCCACAAAACCTATCCGGGATTCAAACGGTTGTGGATGAAAGCAAATCCGACGGAAGATTTGACCTTTGCAAAAGCTACTCATAAAACTCCATACGGATGGGTAAAGAGTGACTGGAAACTAGACACCGACAATAACACTTTCACTTGGAAAATAACTATCCCTGCCAACACGAGAGCGAATATATTGCTTCCTGCCGAAAATGCAGAAGACATTACCGAAAACGGAAAGCCTGTAAATCAGGTGGAAGGATTGAAATATGTACGCAAAGAAGAAGGACGTGTAAACCTTGAGATCGGTTCAGGCGAATATACTTTTATGTGCAAATACGGAGAAGCAGCTAACCGTTGGAAAGAAGGAATTATTTCCGATAAATTTATCAACAAAAACGCTTCATACCCCGAAAGCCACGCATCCACAATCGTTGAATCTAAAGAAGGTCATCTTGTTGCCTCTTGGTTTGGAGGAACAAAGGAACGTAATCCTGATGTTTGCATCTGGGTGAGCCGCTTCATAGACGGAAAATGGACGGCAGGACAAAACGTAGCAAACGGCATTGTAAACGACACACTCCGCTATGCGACATGGAATCCTGTACTTTATCAGGTTCCGAACGGCGAATTGCAACTATACTACAAAGTAGGTCCGAACGTAGCCGGATGGGTGGGAAAAATGATAACATCGAACGACGGTGGCGTTACATGGTCTGAGCCTCGTGACCTGCCCGAAAACTTCTTAGGTCCTGTCAAAAACAAACCTGTTCTGTTGAAAGACGGCACATTGCTTTGCCCTTCAAGTACCGAAGGTGACGGATGGAAAGTACACTTCGAAACAACAAAAGATTTTGGCAAAAGCTGGAAGAAAACAGGTCCTATCAACGAAGGCAAGGAGCTGCACACGATACAACCATCCGTTCTTTTCCATAAAGATGGCAAACTGCAGATATTATGCCGCACCAAAGAACGTGCATTAGCCGAATCGTGGTCGTCAGACAATGGTAAAACGTGGTCGCCCATGACAAAATCGTCTCTGCCTAGTACCAATTCGGGTACGGATGCCGTAACGCTGCAGGATGGTCGTCAATTGTTGGTTTATAACCACGTATTACCCAACGATAGTTTGAAAAACGGCAAAGGTTTCCGCACTCCTTTAAACGTAGCCATATCGGATGATGGAAAAACTTGGTACGCAGCCACAATTATTGAAGATTCTCCTATCAGCCAATACTCCTACCCGTCTGTTATTCAGAGTAAAGACGGATTGGTGCATATTGTTTACACTTGGCGCAGAAAAGGGATTAAACATGCTGTAATTGACCCGAACAAACTGATATTATCTAAGATAGAAAATATGCAATGGCCTTCGTTGATGGAAACGAAAGAAATTCAGGTCGTTAACAACCAACGCTACAAAGTTTCGGCTTGCGATTGGATGATGCTGAAACGCCAGAAAGTAGGCGCAATGGAACTAGCCAAAGAACTTAGTGCAGATGGTTTGGAACTTGATATGGGTGGACTAGGCAAACGAGTTTCTTTTGACAATAAATTTACAGAAAAACATTTCCAAGAATTATTCATTTCTGAATGTAACCGCTTGGGCATAGAGTTTAGTTCTATTGCGATGTCGGCTTTCTACGGGCAGTCTTTCGCAAAACGTGATAATTACGAACAACTGATTGACGAATGTATCGCCACGATGAAAGCCTTAGGCGTAAAAGTTGCTTTCTTGCCGATGGGTAACCAAAGCGATTTGGTAAAAGAACCCGAACTTTATCCGATAGTGCTTGAAAGACTGAAAGTTGTGGCTAAAAAAGCAGAAGCCGCAGGGGTTGTGATTGGTATAGAAACCAATCTGCCAACCAAAGAAGAAGCGAAATTGATAGACAAGATAAACTCACCCTCCATAAAAAGTTATGTGAACTTTTCATCCGTTATCAAACGGAATGAGGATGTAGTGAAAGCCTTGAAAACCTTGGGTAAAGACCGCATCATACAGATTCATGCAAGTAATACGGACGGTTTTTGGCTCGAAAACGATCCTGCTATCAATATGACTGAAGTAAAGAAAACCCTCGACAAAATGGGTTGGAGCGGTTGGCTTGTGGTTGAACGTTCTCGCGATGTGAAAGATGTTCATAACGTGAAAAAAAATTATGGTGCTAATGTAAAATATTTAAAGTCAGTATTCCAAGGTCACAGACCTTTTTATGACTTTGGTAAGTAAAATAACCAAAATTGTAGGGACTGGGCTCTGTCCTGCCTAGGAAAATAATTATATTAAAAACTAAATCATGAAAATCAATAACTTATATATTTTATCTGTAATATCCGTCTTGTTTTTTGCAACCTGTTCAAATCCTGTAAAACAGACCGCAACACAAGATGAAGCGAATACCGAATATCCTTCCATTCTGGAAATTATTGCCGGTACGGATACGCTTTCTTCCGTAAAGCTGAAAGAGGTTTGTATAGCCAACGGGATAGATACAACTTCCATTTATCAATGGAAAAATCACTTGATAATATATAGCAAAACGGAGGATAATAAGAATCTGCAAAAGCAAGTTTCTGAGGCTTATCCCGATGCCGAGATCAAATATTATGATAGTCCTTATTATATTTTCGACCGTGCAAACTGCGACAATAAAGAAACTGCATCGGAATGGAGCCATACTATCATGACTGCCAATCTGGTAAGCGACACAACAATGCAGAAAGAATATATGGATTACCATGCAACCCAATCCGAGAAATTTCCGGAAGTGGCCAACGGATTTTGCAAAGCCGATTTTCAACAGCTTTTGATGTTCAGAAACAGCAGGCAACTGATGTTAATCATAAGCATTCCGAAAGGGGAAAATCTGGACGACCTGAACCCGAAAACCACAGAGGATAATCCCCGTGTAGACGAATGGAATGCCATCATGGCAAAATATCAGGAAGGCATAGAAGGTTCGGACGGAAACACATGGGTGGTTTTTGATAACATAAAATAAACAAACTTTAAATAGTTGTCATTCTGAACAAAGTGAAGAATCTTTTATTCGACAAACAGATCCTTCGTTACACTCAGAAACAACGTTCGAGGAGCGAAGGCGACTCAATGACAAAACATAAAACTTAGAATAGACATTAATGAGACAAACAAATTATCAGTTATTTGATTTTCTTGATTTCGATACAGATTTAAACGGTGGAGACAGGCTTTGGAGAGCTTGCCCCCCTACTCATATAGAAGAAAAGAGCGGTGATATTTTCATCACCATTCCTTTTCAGAAACAAAACAACTCGAACGAAATAACTCCTGACAATTCCGCCCCTCGAAAGAGTTATCAATTAAGGCTAAGAGCCTACGGAGAAAAGATACTCAGGGTTTCTGTTGTTTTCGACGGGCAGATCAGCGAAACGTCCGAAATGCTTGAAATGGCAGAATCGTTGAAGGTAACTCCTTTGACTTTCGAAAAAACAGAAAACGAGTGGCTGATAAAAGACAGCCAAGGCAACAAAAAAGCCGTTGTAGACTTCCGTCAACCTGAAACCGACTGGTGGAGCGATTTGCAACCTGCACCACAAGAAACAATTGATATCCGTTTCTATGCTGACGGCAAAAAAGAAGTAAGGCTCTCGGCTTACGATATGTTTTCTCCGGCACGCCACGATGCTTTTGCACTGGCTTATGTTGAAAAAGACGGAAAAGCAAACAGGGCTACATTTTCCGTTCATGCCAATCCTGACGAGTGTTTTATGGGAACAGGCGAACGCTTCGCTAAAATGGACTTATCGGGTAAAACCCTTCAAATGCGCAATCAGGACGGACAAGGTGTAAACAATCGCCGCACATATAAAAATATACCGTTCTATATTTCAACCGAAATGTACGGACTGTTTTTGCATACCACATCTTTTGCCAAATTTTCACTTGCCGACCACTCTACACGCTCGGCGCAAGTGATGGTAGAAGATACTGTTCTGGACACATTCCTGATTGGTGGTGATACTCCCGAAGAAATACTTTTCGGTTATCGGCAATTGACAGGTTTTCCGTCCATGCCTCCATTGTGGAGCTTCGGTGTATGGATGAGCCGCATGACCTACTTCTCGGCAGACGAGGTGAATGAAATCTGCGATCGCATGAGAAAAGAAAAGTATCCCTGCGATGTAATTCATCTCGATACAGGTTGGTTCGAGACCGATTGGCTCTGCGAATGGAAATTCAACAAGGAGCGTTTCCCCGATCCCGAAAAATTCATCCGTAATTTGAGGGACAACGGTTACAAAGTCAGCCTGTGGCAATTGCCTTACATCGCCTACACAGCCGAACAATACAAGGAAGCCTCAGAAAATAACTACATCAGCAAAAGTGAAAAGAAAATACAAGGGGCATCCAATTTCAGTGTGCAGGATTATGCAGGCACAATAGATTTCACTTACGACAAGGCAACCGAGTGGTATAAAGGACTGCTGAAAAACCTGTTGGATATGGGTGTTGTCTGCATCAAAGCCGATTTTGGCGAGGACATTCACCTCGATGCAGAGTATCACTCTATGAGTCCTGATAAACTGCACAACATCTATCCCCTGCTCTATCAGAAAGCCGCATACGAAATAACCAAAGAGGTGACGGGCGACGGCATTATCTGGGCACGCTCGGCATGGGCAGGAGCACAACGCTATCCCTTGCATTGGGGTGGCGATTCGGCTTGTTCGTGGGATGGATTGGCAGGATCGTTGAAAGGCGGGTTGCATTTCGGACTTTCAGGGTTTGGATTCTGGAGTCACGATGTTCCGGGATTCCACAGTGTCCCTAACTTTATGAACTCCATCATTCCCGACGACATTTATGTACGCTGGACTCAGTTCGGGGTATTCTCATCTCATATCCGCTATCATGGTTCGCACAAACGTGAACCTTGGCACTATCCTCAGATTGCTAGCGTCATCAAAGACTGGTGGAATCTTCGCTACCGGCTTATACCATACATCTTGGAGCAAAGCGAAAAAGCCACTCATACAGGCTATCCTGTGCTCCGAGCAATGTGGATGCACCACACCCAAGATAAGACTGTCCGTCATATTGACGACCAATACTATTTTGGGTCTGATATGCTTGTGGCTCCTGTTATGAACCCGGAGAACAGACGGGATATCTATCTGCCCGAAGGCAAATGGATAAACTTCTTCACAGGAGAAGTTTTTGAAGGAAACCAATGGCTGAAAGACGTTGTAGTTCCTTTGGAAGAAATGCCTGTGTTTGTAAAATACGGTGCTGAGATTCCTGTATATCCTTTCAATGTGGATAGTACGGACGATATGGATATGGAGAAAGTAGTAAGAGTAACTTTTGATCAAGATTATTCTTTCGATAAGATTAAAAAATATTAAAGGAAAAATCAAAATGGTAATAAAAACAGACATCTTGGTTAAAAACCGTTAATAAAAACACACAAACACCTGAATAACAGCAATATAAATGAAAACATGGAAATATAATTTCGGAGAATCGAAGAAACATTACATAGATTGGTGGAATGGGAAAGGCATCGTACTGACAATGTGGGAACACCTCGACAAAGAAGGTGAGCCTTACACAGACATACCAGAACCACCACAGGCAAAAGATATTAGTCAGTTTTGGTTCGACCCCGATTGGCGTTCCGATTATCTGAACTATAAGATGTCTCGCTATTCGTACAAGGCCGACATTCTTCCGGTTGCCAATACACAACTTGGTCCGGGTTCGTTAGGCGCAATCTTGGGGGCAGAGTTGGAAGGTCGTGACAAGGATACCATCTGGATTAGAGAACCGGAAAATTTTGATGGAAATATAGTTTTCGACGAAAACAATAAGTGGTGGCAACTTCATCTCGATTTGCTCCGCAAGTGCAAAGAAAAAGCACAAGGCAACTATCTGATAGGTTGCCCCGATCTGATTGAAGGACTGGATACTCTTGCAAGCCTCAAAGGTTCCGATTCGGTATTGATAGATACAATGATAGACCCCGAAACCACACTGCAACAATTGCAAGCTGTAAACGATGCTTACTTTAAAGCATTCGACCAGATATACGACATTATCAATGTGGACGGAGAAATGGCTTTCTGTTACTTCTCTATCTGGGGACCGGGTAAGGTTTCTAAGTTGCAATGCGATATCTCCATTATGATTTCAGAAGATGATTTCAGAACATTTGCTCAACCATTTCTGCGAGAGCAAACCGAAAAGATAGATTATACGCTTTATCACCTCGATGGTGTAGACGCTATACGCCACTTGGATGCTATACTAGAACTTGAAAAGCTGAATGCCGTGCAATGGACTCCGGGTGTAGGACAGCCGCAAGGAGGTGACCCTCAATGGTATGACCTTTACAAAAAAATTCTTGCAGGAGGAAAATCCATTATGGCAAATTGGGTAACTCTGGACGAATTGAAACCTCTTCTCGACAATGTTGGTAATCAGGGGTTGAACATACAAATGGATTTTAAATCGGAACACGAAATTGACGAAGCCTTAAAAATAATAGAATCATACAGATGATTCGCAGTTAGCAGTCAACAACTTAAAACTTAGAACTTAAAACTTAGAACTTAGAACTCATAACTTGTAACTTGTAACTCGTAACTTGTAACTCGTAACTTGTAACTCATAACTTGTAACTCGTAACTTGTAACTCATAACTTGTAACTCATAACTTGTAACTCGTAACTTGTAACTTGTAACTCGTAACTCAGACATACACCATGAAAAACCTTATAGAACTTACTAATTTAGATTTAGGAATAATAATATCCTACATCGCCATTCTGATTGGAGTGGCATGGTGGGCAAGCCATAGCAATAAAAAAAAGGGCGAAGACCTCTTTCTTGCAAACAAATCTCTTGGCTGGTTTGCTATCGGACTAACAATGTGGGGGACAAACGTAGGTCCTTCCATGCTGATAGCCAATGCCAGCAGCGGATTCGAAAACGGAATAGTTGCAGGTAACTTTTCTTGGTACGCATTTCCTTTCATCTGTTTGTTGGCATTTGTTTTTGCACCTCGCTATCTGGGTGCAAAAGTGATGACATTGCCCGAATATATGGGCAAGCGTTTTGGCGAAAACACCCGCAAATACATAGCCTGGTACACAATACTTACCATACTCATATCCTGGCTCGGACTAACACTCTTTTCCGGAGGTGTTTTTATGGAGCAAATTCTCGATCTGCCACTATGGGCGTGCATTACAATCTTAGTGACGGTATCTGCCGCTTTCACCATTGCGGGAGGACTGAAAGCGATTGCCTATACCAATGTATATCAAATGCTTCTGCTGATTGGCGTTTCAGTGCTGTTGGTGATTCTGGCCATATATAAAATCGGAGGAATAGAAAAAATTATATCCGAAACACCCTCCAGTTATTGGAACCTTTTTCAACCACTTGACAATAAAGATTTTCCCTGGCTTGCAATCTTGATCGGATACCCTATTATGGGTGTATGGTTTTGGTGTACCGACCAATCTATGGTTCAATCGGTATTGGGGGCGAAAAGCCTCAGACAAGGGCAGTTAGGAGCTAACTTTTGCGGATGGCTGAAACTCATTGATATTCCCCTGTTCATTCTACCGGGTATACTATGTTTCATCTTGTTACCAAACATAAGCAATTCTACCGACTCGTATCTTCAACTTGTAACACATGTTTTTCCTCCGGGACTGATAGGTTTGGTTGTTGTAGTAATGATTGCCGCCCTGATAAGCACCATTGCATCTGCCCTGAACTCACTCAGCACGGTGTTCACGATGGATATTTACGTAAAAAATTTCAGGCCGAAAGCCGATAAAAGTGAAATTCGTACCATCGGCAGGGTCGTTGTTCTTATAGGGGCAATCGTATCCGTATTTTTAGCCATCAGCATTACCTTTATTCAAGGACTCAGCTTTTTCAATATATTTCAATCGGTATTGAGTTTCATTGCTCCGCCAATGTCGGCAGCTTTCTTGTTTGCCGTATTCTGGAAAAAAACATCAACAAAAGCAATAAATCTGGTATTGACTTTAGGAACTATTTTCAGTATCGGCACAGGCATACTTTACTATACCGGACTTATATTTAAAGGATTACATTTCCTATACCTTTCGTTCTTCATATTTGTTGCCCTTGCCCTCTTTATCTACATTTTTTCATCTTTCGATAAAACAGAATCAGCCTCAACTCTCGATTATAAACCTATCAAGATAAATAATAATGTAAAAATAGCATGGTCGGCACTTGTAGTAGTAATGATTGGCATGTACATATTTTTTAATGGAAATTGAAAACTCATAACTTGTAACTCGTAACTTAGAACTTAAAACCCATTAGATATGAATCCTATTTTAGAAAAAATATTCGAATGTGTCGAATTCGGAAAAATTAATCTGGCAGCCAATTTCCCTCCACAAATGAAAGGGCAACCCGGAGCAGACGAATACACGAAAGAAGCTCTGGACAGTGGCATTACACCATCCGACATTATGAATGAAGCACTTATCCCTGCAATGAACAAGGTAGGTCAGAAATTTACGGAAAATAAAATATTTGTACCACAGATGCTACTTTCCGCAAAAGCAATGAATGCAGCAATGGAACACTTGAAACCCTTTTTCAAAAGCGGAGAAGTGAAACGTAAAGGCACATTCATACTTGGAACTGTTTTCGGAGACTTGCACGATATAGGCAAAAACCTTGTGGGCATGATGGTTGAAGGCGCAGGCTGGGAGGTGATAGACCTTGGCATTGATGTGAAAACCGAGAAATTTGTTGAAACCCTGCAACAACACCCGAATGCCATTGTAGGTATCTCGGCATTGCTGACCACCACAATGGTGAATATGGAACCCGTGATTAAGGCGATAAAAGAAATGTCTCCTGCCACAAAAGTTATTGTGGGCGGTGCTCCGCTGTCTCAAGAGTTTGCTTCTTCAATCGGAGCAGACGGATACGGGAAAGACCCGCAAGCGAGTATTCAATGGTTAGATTCGGTTGTTGCTTAATATGAAGTCATCTAGACTTTTTAAATTATACTTAATTTTTGAGTTTTTGTCATGTTGAACGTAGTGAAACATCTAAAAAACAGATCCTTCGATACTCTCAGGATGACAAAATTGAATAAAACGAAAAAGTCTAGACGGTTTCTATTTTAATTAGATAAAAAAGTAGGGGCGAAAAATCTTTCGCCCAATAATAATTGACATTCGGGTGCAAGATTTTGCACCCCTACAAATTACTAGAAATGAACTTTATTAAAGAAATACTTGAGTCTGAAAAACGATTGGCAATTCCCATCATGACTCACCCCGGTATTGAAGCTCTGGGCAAAATCGTAAAGGAAGCCGTTTGCAGCGGTGAAATTCATTACGAAGCCATCAAATATCTGGTAGATAAGTATGACACTTTTGCCGGAACTGCAATCATGGATTTGACCGTGGAAGCAGAAGCCTTTGGCACAAAGATAAATATGCCCGACGAAGAGGTTCCCAGCGTGATTGGCAGATTGGTTTCCGACCTTGAGTCGGTAGAGGCTCTAGCCGTACCCAACCTATCGGCAGGACGTATTCCCGAATACATAAAAGCCAACAAGCTGGCTGCTGAAAACATAAAAAACAAACCCATCCTTTCGGGGTGTATTGGTCCTTATTCGCTTGCAGGACGATTGTATGACATGTCGGAAATTATGGTAGCAATTTACATTGATCCCGATACAATAAACATCCTGTTACAGAAATGTACCGATTTTCTTATCTCCTACTGCAAGGCATTGAAGCAAACGGGTACGGCCGGAGTCATCATGGCAGAACCGGCAGCAGGCTTGCTGTCGAACGAAGACTGTATGGAATACTCAACCAAATATGTAAAGCAGATAGTTGATGCCGTTCAGGATGAGACTTTCGCTGTCATTCTTCACAATTGCGGAAACACAGGTCAATGCAATGACGCAATGATACAAAGCGGTGCTAATGCGCTGCATTTCGGCAACAAAATAGATATGGCTGAAGTATTGAGAGTATGTCCCGAAAACATTGTCGTATCAGGCAATCTCGATCCTGTCGGAATTTTCAAACAAGCCGATAAAGAGGAAGTAGCAAAGGCAACCAACGAACTTCTGAACATATCGAAAGGGTATAAAAATTTTGTCATATCAAGCGGTTGCGACTTGCCGCCTCACGTATCGACAGAAAACATCGACGCATTTTTCGATACAGTAAAAGCATTTAACAATCAATAGGAAATATGTATCCTTACCATTTTCTGACATATAAATTCTCGTTTCAAGATATTGCTCCTTCGGTGGACAGTATCCTGGAATTTCTCCAATCATCGGGTTGTGAGGAGGATCACCCTGTCAGGATAATTATAAAAAAAACACTCTGCGAACTACAATCTTATCAAGATATTTCGGGAGGATATATCATCAAACCCATTGATTCCCTGATGTTGAAAGATGGTATAATAAAAGTTGAAAATAAAGACTTAATAGTAGGCAAACAAATTTGCGGATACCTGAAAAAAGCATCGCACCTGGCACTTTTTGTTTGTACGGCAGGAGATATTTTCACAAAAATCACCACCGGATACAATGCCAATGGCGACTATTTGGAGGCCTTTGTGGTTGACGCCATCGGCTCATTGACCGTCGAAAAAGCAATGGACAATATTCAGGAAGATTTAGCCATCTTATCCGAAATAAATAATTTAAGAATAAGCAACCGTTACAGCCCCGGTTACTGCAATTGGGAATTATCGGGACAAAGAAGGCTGTTCAGCCTGATCGGAGAAAATCCGATAAATATATGCCTGACAGATTCGTGCCTGATGAACCCCATCAAATCGGTGAGCGGAATTATAGGCATTGGAGAGGATATTAAGAAAAAAGCCTATGGCTGTGTTATCTGTAACAATTCGGAATGTATTTACAGAAAAATATTAACTAAAAGATAATGAGAAAATTAAGACTTAACTTATTAGCATTAATATTGAGCCTTGCTCCATTTTCCTTTTCGGCAGAAATATACGTTTCGCCAAAGGGCAATGATTCTAATTCGGGTACAAAATCGGAACCTAAAGCAACATTGCACTCTGCCGTAAGAGAAGCTCGTGAACTTCGCAGATTGCTGAAAGTGGAAAAAGACGAGCCTATCCGCATCCTCATGCAAGGAGGGGTCTACAATTTGTACGAACCTGTATTCATTCGCCCCGAAGATTCGGGAACAGAAACAAGTCCTACCATAATAGAAGCCGTTAAGGGAGAAAGACCTGTTTTGAGTGGAGGCATGCAAATTTCGGGTTGGAAAAAGGAAGGCAAATTCTGGACTGCCGATGTTCCATCATTCAATGGAAACAGGATTATTTTCCGCCAATTGTGGATAAACGGAAAGAAAGCCGTCAGAGCGAGAAATGTATCCGATTTTGAAAAAATGGACAGGATAAGAAGCAACGACAAGAAAAACGAAATACTCTGGATTCCTGCTTCTGCCGTGAAAGGATTAACCAAAGCCGAAAACCTTGAACTGGTAATTCATCAGATGTGGGCAATTGCCAATCTGAGGGTCAAGTCTATAATAGTTCAGGGAGATTCGGCAGGCATTAAGTTTCACAATCCCGAAGCACGTATACAATTTGAACACCCTTGGCCTCAGCCGATGGTGAAAGAGGGACTTAATTCGGCTTTCTATTTCACAAATGCCATAGAATTGCTCGACCAACCGGGTGAATGGTATCACGACACGAAAACAAATAAATTATATTATCTGCCTCGCAACGATGAAGATATGAAAACAGCCGAAGCCATTGTGCCTGTATTGGAAACTCTTGTGGAAATAACAGGAACTCTTGACCGCCCTGTGAAACATATTCAGTTTAAAGGTATTGGCTTCAATTATACGACATGGACTCGTCCGTCCGAAAAAGGGCATGTTCCGCTTCAAGCAGGGATGTATCTTGTTGACGGCTACAAGCTCCGTCCTCCGGGCGTACCGGGAAACTTCAACAAAGGCATTGAAAATCAGGGCTGGATTGGTCGTCCTCCTGCGGCGGTGATGGTTCAGGCTGCACAATTCACGAAGTTTGAAGAATGTCGTTTCGAACACTTAGGCTCATGTGGATTAGATTTCCTGTATGGTACACGATATGATACGGTTAACGCTTGCGTATTCCGTGATATTGCAGGAAACGGAATGCAAATAGGCAAAATGTCGGATATAGCGATGGAAACCCACCTACCCTACGATCCATCGGACGAACGTGAAATATGTTCTCATCAAACTATTTCGAACAACTACATCACAGACGTGACCAACGACGATTGGGGATGCGTAGCCATTTGTGCGGGATTTGTAAAAGATATCAATATAGAACATAACGAAATCAGCGAAATATCTTACTCAGGTATCAGTCTCGGTTGGGGATGGACAAAAACAGTTAACTGTATGCGTAACAACCGTGTACATGCAAACTATATCCATCACTATGCCAAACACATGTATGATGTGGCAGGGGTTTATACACTTTCGGTTCAGTCTAAATCATCCATTACGGAAAACGTTGTAGATCATATATATAGTCCGTCTTACGTTCACGATCCTCACCATTGGTTTTATCTGTATACGGACGAAGGAAGTTCATTTTTCACCGTGAAAGACAATTGGTGTCCGGAAGAAAAGTTCCTTCAAAATGCGAATGGTCCGGGCAACGAGTGGTTGAACAATGGACCTATGGTTTCGGATTCGATCAAGAATAATGCAGGAATAAACGAAAATTATAAGTGGATATTAAGATAGTTACGAGTTACGAGTTATAAGTTATAAGTTATAAGTCATAAGTTATAAGTCATAAGTTATAAGTCATAAGTTATAAGTTATAAGTCATAAGTTATAAGTAGACGAGTTATAAGTTCTTTTATGCGCAAGCCACTCGTTTACTCGTAACTTGTAACTCGTAACTTGTAACTGTCCGAAGGACGAAGTAACTCGTAACTTATAACTCGTAACTCAAAAAAAAAATAAAATACATGGAACATAAAAAAGGAAGTTTAAAAAGTACGATCATCGTATCGCTCACCAATTATCTGGATGCCGGTGCAATTGTAGCCGGAGCCAGCGGGTTAACGCTTTGGCAAAATTATCTGGGACTTACCGCAGGAAATCTTGGCTGGCTCAATGCCATCAGTGCCAATTGTTTCGGGGCGGCTATCGGAGCAATCATTGGCGGTTTTTTGGCCGACAAATACGGTCGGAAAACTATCTATACCTACAACATGCTTGTGTATATGCTAGGTGTGGCAATAATTATGTTTACGGTGAGTTTCCCGATGTTGTTGCTCGGATTCCTGATCACAGGTATTTCGGTAGGTGCGGGTGTTCCTGCCTCGTGGACTTATATTTCCGAAAATTCGGAAGTTGGCAATCGTGGTCGTAACATCGGAATCTCGCAATTTGCATGGGGAGTTGGCCCCGCCATCATTCTGATTCTTGGAATGTTACTTGCCCCCGGCAAAGATGGCGAATCGGCTGGAGTGTTGTTCGGATTTGTTGAAAAAATAGCAGCAATATTTTTGGGCGACAATGCAAGCGTTGCAGCAGTCAATGTATTCAGTAGCCGTATTATTTTCGGCTCGCTGTTCATCGTGGCATTTGTTGCATGGCTATTTCAACGCAAACTTGACGAATCGAAAGACTGGGAGGCTGCTAAACTGGCAGAAAGTAAAGAAAAGCAGCCAAGTGTTTTCGCTTCTTTCGGAAAACTGTTTACCAACAAGGTGAATGTTCGCACAATGATTTTCCTTGCCGGCATTTACCTGACATGGAACTTCGTGGCTAGCGTGATGGGATTCTTCCAGCCTCATATTTACGAAACGGCAGGCGGTCTGTCGAACGGGCAAGCCAACATGTTGTCTGCCATACAATGGTTGATCATTGTTGCCGTAACCTACTTCGGCTTCTCTATGCTGGTTGATAAAGTTAATCAGCGTTGGCTCTATTTCTTTGGTACGGGAATAGGTATAGTGGCATGGTTGATTCTCATTTTTGTGGGAATAAAAGATCATTTTGCTTTGTGGGTTTTCACAATTCTTTGGGGTATTCAGGGCGGAATGAGCGTGCAGGCGTTTTACGCGCTTTGGGCATCGGAACTCTTCCCTGCCAAATATCGTGCTGCTGCACAGGGAGTCATGTTTTTCATTGTAAGAGGTGCTTCGGCATTGTGGGGATTGGCATTCGTCAACATCTACGGCTCTGATGGCGAAGGGTTTACTCTGGCTGCTTACCTGATGGTCGGTTTGTTGCTCATTGCATTGATAATAGGAACAATATGGACACCTAAAACCCGTGGCAAAACCTTGCAGCAAATAACAGACGAAAGATACGGAGATGATATTTAGCAAATTAGCCAATTAACTAATGTGCCAATATGCTAATGATTCGAAAAACAACAATGTTATAAAAATATTTACAGATGAAAAAATCTAATTCCCCGACATGGATCTGGTATCCGGGCGATTATGAAATATGGTTGGGCAACGAAATGCAAAACCGCAGAACCGAACGAGGCGGATTTTTCCCTCCTTTCTGGAAGATGGACAGCCACTATGTTGCCGTTGAATTTTCCACAAAATTGGATTTACCAACCGCCGAAGAAGTTGAAATATACGTAGAAGGAAGATACAACATAAAACTAGACGGGAAAATTCTTCCTGCGTACAGCAAAATGACAATCCCGGCAGGAAAACACAGCCTGAACATTAAAGTTCACAATCAGGCTAACGTTCCCTCCATTTATGTAAAAGGCAAAACATTTGGTTCGGACGAAACATGGAAAGTAACTTTCGAAGACAAAGAATGGATTGACGAATCGGGCAAAGCGTCCGACACATCATCGGGAACTGTTTATCTGGATGCCGGAGCATGGAATTTCGATTCACCCGACACTCCTCCATCTAAATTCAAATTGTCTACAACTCCTATGCAAGCCGTAAAAACAGAGCAAAAAAATAATGGTGTTCTGGTCGATTTCGGGAAAGAGACGTTCGGTTTTGTGAAGTTTCATAATTTGAAGGGAAAAGGCAAATTATCAATATTCTACGGAGAATCTAGCGAAGAAGCATTAGATACGGAATATTGCGAAACATTAGACTATTTCGACATTGATAATTCGACAGCAGAAGATTTCACCCTACCCGATTCTAAGGCATATCGCTACATTTATATCGAAAAAGATTCGGGACTGTCTTACGACGAAGTTTCTATGCTCTACGAATATCTGCCATTAGATTATCGTGGAAGTTTCAGATGCAGTGACGAGCTGATCAATAAGATTTGGGATATTTCGGCATACACCATGCACCTTACATCCCGTGAGTTTTTTATTGACGGAATCAAGCGTGACCGTTGGATTTGGAGCGGCGATGCTTATCAAAGCTATCTGATGAACTATTACCTGTTTTTCGATTCGCCATCGGTTACACGCACAATGCTCAACCTGAGGGGTAAAGACCCTGTAACAAGCCATACAAACACAATCATGGACTATACATTCTATTGGTTCATGGGTATTTACGACTATCTGCAATACACAGGCGACACTAAGTTTGTTGAGCAATTTTATCCTCGTATGCAAAGTCTTATAGACTACTGCCTTTCTCGCCGCAATACGGACGGCATGATGGAGGGTCTTGCAGGCGATTGGGTCTTTATAGATTGGGCAGATTTTGAAATGAGCAAAAACGGAGAAGTTAGCTTCGAGCAATTGCTTTTCTGCCGCAGCCTCGAAACGATGGCGCTTTGTGCCGGCATAATGAACGACACGGAAAACAAAGAGAAATATTCGGCATTAGCTTCCGATCTGAAAGGAAAACTGTTCACGACATTCTGGTCGAAAGATAAAGGTGCATTCATCCACAATCGTGAAAACGGTGTGAAGAGCGAACAGGTAACCCCTTACACCAACATGTTTGCCGTGTTGTTCAATTATCTGGATACAGAAAAAACAGATGCGGTGAAAAACAATGTCCTCTTAAACCCCGATGCCCTGAAAATTACGACTCCATACATGCGTTTCTACGAACTCGAAGCTCTGTGCGCATTGGGTGAACACAATCATGTGTTGAAAGAAATACGTGACTACTGGGGTGGTATGCTTGATCTCGGAGCAACTTCATTCTGGGAAAAATATAATCCGAATGAAAAGGACACGGAACACCTAGCTATGTATGGCCGCCCTTACGGGAAAAGCCTTTGCCACGCATGGGGAGCAAGTCCTATTTATCTTCTTGGAAAATATTACATAGGAGTGAAACCAGAGAAACAAGGGTACGCAGAGTTTAGTATACGCCCCGTTCTGGGTGATCTGAAATGGATGGAAAGCACTGTACCAACTCCGAACGGCGATATTAAAGTATACATGGATGCTGAACAGATAAAAGTATTGGCAACCGAAGGCGAAGGTTATTTGTATTTCGATAGCAAATCGGAACCTCAAACGAATATGGGACAAATTGAAAAATTGGAGGAAAATAAATATAAACTGAGAATCACCTCAAATGCAGGTGAATATGTTGTGAAAATGAAATTATAAATTCACTAATACCAAAAAGACATGCTTAATAATTACCGATTTTCCTTTTTTAAATGCTTCTTGGCATTTATGATGGGCTGCGTAACACTTTCCGGTTATGCAGAAGGGACAAAGAAGATTCTCATAAACGAGTTTTTAGCCTTAAACTCGAATGGGATGAAAGACGAAGACGGCGACAACTCCGATTGGATAGAACTGTACAATCCCGGCAGCGAAGCCATAAACCTGAAAGGTTGGACCATCACCGACAATGCTTCAAAACTTGATAAGTGGACATTTCCGTCCGTTACGATCAATGCGGGTGGGTATCTGGTTATTTTTGCCTCCGAAAAAGACAAGTCTAACAGCGGAAGCAATTTACATACCAATTTTAAGTTATCGGGAGGTGGTGAATATCTTGCCATCCTCGAACCCGGACAAATAGTATCGGATGAATATGCCCCATACTACCCTGCTCAACAAACAGATATTTCTTATGGGCACTACATGGGTCAACATACCATATTCGCAACCCCAACCCCCGGTGCAGAAAACACCTTTACGGGACAAGCCTTAGCGCCTGTTTTCAGCAAAACCAGAGGATATTTCGACGAAGCATTCTCAGTTACTTTAAGTGTGGGCGACCCTGATACAAAAATCTACTATACAACAGATGGAACAAGGCCAACCGAAAGCAGTACATTATACACAGCTCCCATTAACATTACTACAACTACGCCGCTAAGTGCTATCGGTGTAAAAGATGGTGTTTCGAGTGCAGTGACAACCAACACCTACTTTTTTGTAAAAGATATCGTAAAGCAGCCTGCAAATCCTGCAGGATATCCTGCAAAATGGGGGCATCTTGCCTATGGAACAGGAGGTTATGCCGCAGGTGAAAAAGCTCCTGCCGATTATGAAATGGACCCTGAAATTTGCAATAATGCTGCCTATAAAGACTTGCTCGAAGATGCTTTCCTTGCCATTCCAACCTTGTCGATAGTTACAACCCCCGGGTATATTTTCTCCGACTCGAGAGATCCCGAAACAGGTGGTATATACATCTATACAGGAAAATCCGGCAACCCTAAAAATCTGGGAGGTGGCACTTTAGGCGATGGATGGGAACGTCCCACATCAATTGAATACTTCGAACCCAAAACAGGAAAACAGTTCCAGATAAATTGCGGATTAAGACTTCATGGTGGAAACAGCAGAAGACCATACAACAGTGGAAAACACTCATTCAGAGTACATTTCAAAAAAATATACGGAGCAGGCAACCTGCATTACGATCTATTTGACGACGATACGGCCAACGACAAGTTCGGACACTTAGTTTTCAGAGCCGGATACAATTTCAGTTGGATTACGGGAGGCTCTGGAGACAATGCAGATCAAAGGCTCAGAGCTCAGTATATGGTTGACCCGTTTGCCAAAAAAACACAATCGGAAATGGGACACCATGCCGTTCACGACCGCTTTGCACATCTATTCATCAATGGCTTGTATTGGGGGTTATACGACATCTCCGAAAGGGTCAGAAATCAGTTTACGTCCGAATATATGGGCGGTAAAGAAGAAGACTACGACGTGATTGACGATGACGGACTGGTTGAAGGACAATTGACTGCATACAATCAGATGTTGAGTTTAGCCAAAAGCAAGAATTACAATGAGTTGATATCTCAGAAACTGCTGAACATGGAGAACTTCATAGATTATATGTTGCTCAATTTTTATATCGGCAATGATGATTGGGGAAAAAACAACTGGTACACTGCACGTAACCGTGTGAATCCGGGCAAAGGCTTTCAATATTTCAGTTGGGACGCAGAAAATGCCCTTAGCAATGTAAACAACAATAAAATACTCAACTTTGAAGGGCCTTTACGTGAAATGCTATTTGGTGCCTCAAAAGACGCTACAAACGGAGGCTTATCTCAGAATGCCGAGTTCAAATTATTGTTCATGGACAGGGTTCAAAAACATTTTCTGAATGATGGGGTTTTAACTCCCGAAAAAACAGCAGAACGCTACCTGAAACTTGCGGATGAAATAGACCTGCCCATCATTCTCGAATCGGCTCGTTGGGGAGATTACCGCAAAAAAGTTCTTACCCGCGACAATGTTCGCATCACATATACCCGCAACGATCACTGGATTCCGATGAAAGACGCCCTTTGTAACGACTATTTCCCGGCAAGAACTGAGATAGTATACAACCAACTAAAAGCATTGGGATTAACTACGCCTATCGACGCACCTGTTTTCAGTTCTAAAGGTGGCTCGATAACAGAACCCATCGACCTGACAATATCTGCAACAAGCGGTAGCATCTACTACACAATAGACGGTACAGACCCCAGAGTTGCTAATAGCGGAGACGTTTCTTCGGGCGGATTATTATACAATTCGCCTCTACAAGTTGTTGGGAAAGGAACCATCAAAGCAAGAGCCAAAAATGGGTCTACATGGTCTGCCCTCTCGGAAGTAACATTCAAAGATGGCGGTCAATCCGGAATGCTTGCCGAACAAGAGAACGCTGTAAATATCTATTATGACAATGGTATGCTTCATTATGTTCTTCCATCCGACGGAAATGTTACAATAGAAATATATTCAGCGGAAGGAAAATGTGTACAAAGAATTAGTAATAACGACGCATTTGCAGGAGTAAACCACATTGAGTTAACCAACTACTCAAGAGGTGTTTACATCTACAAGATGGTATATAATAATTCTATCGTTTCAGGTAAGTTTGTAAAATAGAATTATAGATAATTCTTGTCATCCTGACCAACGGGAAGGATCTAAATAAGGTATAAGTCATTGATTTATTGAGTTGATTGAAAACTGTTATCTGCAAACCAATACCAGATGCTTCGTTTCACTCAGCATGACAATAGCTTTCGAAAATGCTCTAAATATGTTGTACAGCATATTTAGAGCATTTCTTTATCTTTGTTAAAATACATACCTTTGTCAGCACAGAACAGGACAGGATAGATTTTTCAAACAATGCTTTCCTCTCTTCAATTAACTAACTAGATATCAATAAAATGAAGTACAAATTTTTATTTTCGATTCTTAGTATCTTCCTTTTTTTATCATGCTCTTCTGACAAAAAAGTGACAATAATCACCGAAAAAAATCCGTCAAACAGGCTTGCTTTCGGGGTAGAAAAACTAAAATCGACTCTGGAAGAAGCCAAATACATTGTTGAGATAACTACAAATGATGATGCTAAGGACGAATCGATCATTATTGTAACCGAGAATAAAACAGATTCTCTTGCCAAAGAGGGTTACACAATAAAAACAGAAAACAACACGATTTCTGTAACAGGAAACGATGCTTCGGGTTCGCTGTACGGCTGTATGGAGCTGGTGAGAATAGTGAAAGAAGAAGGAAAACTTCCAACAGGCTTAAACATTACGGACAAACCTGAAATGGTGCTTCGTGGTACTTGCGTCGGCGTACAAAAGCCTTACTATCTTCCCGGCAGAACGGTTTACGAATATCCGTATACACCCGAAACTTTCCCTTGGTTTTATGACAAAGAGCTTTGGGTTGAATATCTGGATATGCTTGTCGAAAACAAGATGAACTCTCTTTATCTGTGGAATGGACACCCTTTTGCCTCCCTGGTGAAACTGGAAGATTATCCTTACGCAGTGGAAGTGGACGACGAAACATTCAAAAAGAATGAAGAGATGTTTGCATTCCTCACGGAAGAAGCCGATAAGCGTGGTATTTGGGTCATCCAGATGTTCTACAACATACTGGTATCAAAGCCTTTTGCCGAACATCATGGCATTGCCACACAAGACAGAAGCCGCCCTATCACTCCTCTGGTTTCAGATTACACCCGCAAATCTGTTGCTGCATTTATAGAAAAATATCCGAATGTAGGACTATTGGTTTGTTTGGGAGAAGCAATGGACACTTACGAAGACGATGTGGTTTGGTTTACCGAAACAATCATTCCGGGTGTGAAAGACGGATTGAAGGCTCTTGGCAGAACAGACGAACCTCCTGTGGTGGTAAGGGCACACGATACCGATTGCAAAATGGTGATGGATGCTTCTCTCCCACTCTACAAAAATTTGTACACCATGAACAAATATAATGGAGAATCATTGACAACATACGAACCTAATCCTAAAGGTTCGTGGACAAAAACCCATCAGGATTTGAGCAGCTTAGGTTCTATACACATTGCAAATATTCATATCCTAGCCAATCTGGAACCGTTCCGTTACGGATCACCTGATTTCATTCAGAAAGCAGTAAAAGCAATGCACAATATACAAGGCGCTAATGCCCTCCACTTGTACCCTCAGGCTTCTTATTGGGATTGGCCCTACACAGCCGATAAAACAGATCCTCGTTTAAGAGAAATGGACAGGGATTGGATTTGGTATCAGGCATGGGCACGTTATGCTTGGAATGTAAACCGTGACAAAAACGACGAAATAAAATATTGGTCAAATCTGCTTGGCAATATGTATGGTTGCGGCGACGAAGGACGCAATATTCTTGAAGCATACGAGCAATCGGGCGAAATTGCACCCAAACTTCTTCGCAAATTCGGAATCACGGAAGGAAACCGTCAAACGCTTCTACTGGGCATGTTTATGAGCCAGTTGACCAATCCTGCTAAATGGAAAGTTTACCCCGGATTCCACGAATCGTGCGGACCTGAAGGCGAAATGCTTATCGAATATATGACTAAAGAATGGAACAAACAACCTCATGAGGGCGAAACTCCTCCTCAACTGATAGCCGAAGCTGTTGCACACGGAAAAGCGGCTGTTGAAGCAATTGACAAAGCAGCCGGAAAAGTATCTAAAAACAAAGAAGAATTTAACCGCCTGAAAAATGATGTGTATTGCTATCAGGCTTATGCCAATTGTTTTGCCGAAAAGGTAGAAGCTGCGATGCTGGTACTTCGCTATACACACTCTAACGATATGGCTGATCTGGACAAAGCCGTACCTCACTTAGAGAAAAGTTTGGAATACTATAAAGAACTCGTAAACCAGACAAAAGATACATACCTTTATGCCAACAGCATGCAAACCGCTCAACGCCGTATCCCGATTGGTGGTGATGACGGGAAGAATAAAACATGGGAAGAATTGCTCCCTCATTACGAAGCCGAGTTGGCAAACTTCAAGAAAAACATCAAATTCTTGAAAGAACACGGTAGTGCAAGTCAAACTCAGGAAATTCTGAAACCTATTGACATTAAATTCGAGAACGTAACAGTACCAACTTACGCTATCAAAAAAGGTGAAAAAGTATTCTCTGATAAACAATTCATAATTAACGGTTTTTCGGAAGAATTGAAATTAATGAAGCCTTATCGTTTCAGCCAAGACAAGCAGTATGAAGAAGGCACAACCCTCACTTTTGAGGCGAAACAGCCTGTAAGCCTACTGATTGGCTACCTGAACACTGAGCGCAAGGAATATGCAAAAGCACCGACCCTTGAAACAGATGCCAGCGCAAATCTTTACGGGCAGGGCGATGTTAAGATTGCGAATGCTTTGGATATTCCCGACAGAGGGTCTGTAAACATTCACACATACAATTTTGGTGTAGGGCAACATACCTTAAACTTAGGAAAAGGTGCATTGATGATATTCGGATTTATTGATGCAAATCAGAAAATACAGCCTCACAATGCAGGATTTGGAGGCGATGACGCTTCAAGTAGAATAGACTGGCTATTTTATTAGTTGTAAAAAAATTTGTCATCCTGAGCAACGCGAAGGATCTGTTTCTTAGATGCTTCGTTACTCTCAGCATGACAAGAACTTCATGATCTTTGTGTTTTAAATGAAATAATCCATGAAAAAGATATTATCATCATTAACATTCCTAATCATAGCAATAACATCTCTTTCGGCGCAGAAAACCGTGCCGAAAGATGTTATGAATAAAATATACGAGGAAGTAAAAACGCCATACAAATATGGCTTGGTAGTCTCGCCTGCCGACAACTTCCACAAAATAGACTGTCCTACCATTTTTCGTAAAAACGGAAAATGGTATATGTCTTATTTGGTATACAATGGAAAATCGGGAAAGGATGGTCGCGGATATGAAACATGGCTTGCCGAAAGCGACGATTTGCTCCGTTGGAATACTCTAGGGAGAATACTCTCTTTTCCTAAAATAGGCAGTGGTAGATGGGACGAAAACCAACGGGCAGGCTACATCGCCCTCATTGATTATGAATGGGGAGGAAATTACCAAGCTCAGAAGTTTGACAACAAATACTGGATGTCTTACTTCGGAGGAACGGGAAAAGGATATGAGCAAGGACGCCTTGAAGAGGGTATTGCCTACACCGAGGGCGATATTACCAAACCTCACGAATGGAAAACATTCGACAAACCACGCCTGTCTCCTATCGACCCCGATAAAGGTTGGTGGGAAAATATCACACAATATAAATCATCGGTCATTTGGGATAAGAAAAAAACGCTGGGTTATCCTTTCGTCATGTACTACAATGCAGGAGGAATCAACCCTGCCAACAATGTGAAAGCCGAACGCATCGGCATTGCCCTTTCGGACGATATGGTGAACTGGAAACGTTACGAGGGCAATCCTATCGTAAACCACGAGGAGGGAATAACGGGCGATGGAGTCATTCAGAAAATTGGCGATGTGTATGTGATGTTCTATTTCAGTGCATTCCGTGCCGACCGTCCGTATAAGGCTTTCAATACGTTCGCCTGTTCTTACGACTTGATAAACTGGACGGATTGGGATGGCGATGATTTGATTATCCCTACTGAAAAATACGATAACCTTTTTGCTCACAAATCGTATGTCGTGAAATGGAACGGCGTTGTTTATCATTTCTATTGCGCTGTTAACGAACACGATCAGCGAGCAATTGCAGTAGCCACTTCAAAGGACTTGGGTAAAAGCCTGATACGTTTCCCAAAGCCTGAAAAAGATACTTTCCGCAAAGAAATATCCTTGAACAATGGTTGGAAAACAACTGCAAATGACACGGATAAAGATGCTCACAAAGGTTTTGAAGCCGTAAATTATAACGATAAAGATTGGCAACAAGTGAGTGTTCCTCACAATTGGGATAAATACGAAGGCGTTCGCCGTTTGAAACACGGTAACAAGCACGGTCACGCTTGGTACAGAAAAGAATTCAACGTAGAGAAACAAGGCGAAGGCAAAAGATATTTTTTATATTTCGAAGGTGTTGGCTCATATGCGACGGTATATGTCAACGGTAAAAAGGTTGGTTATCATGCTGGTGGACGCACCACATTTACGCTGGATGTAACAGATGTTCTAAATTTTGATCGCTCCAATACGTTGGCTGTTCAGGCCGATCATCCGCCCATGATTGCAGATTTGCCTTGGGTGTGTGGCGGCTGTTCATCCGAGTGGGGTTTCTCGGAAGGTTCCCAACCTATGGGAATTTTCCGTCCTGTTACTCTGGTTGTTAGCAATGACGTTCGGGTAGAACCTTTCGGTGTTCATGCGTGGAACCACGAGCCGAAAAAAGGAAACGGCAATGAGAAAATCTTTACCCTGAACACAAATACGGAGGTAAAGAATTACACTTCGCACGAACGCCGTATCGAAGTCATACAAAAACTTGTGAATAAAGATGGTATTCAGGTTGAACGCATCACCGATAGCGTTACGTTAAAACCCAACGAAACAAAAATCATAAGCCAGAAAAGTAAAGATATTGTCGACCCTTATTTGTGGGATACGGAAAATCCTTACCTATACAAGCTGATTACGATGGTTAAGGAAAACGGCAAGGTGATAGACGAAGAAAGAACCGATTACGGTTTCCGTTGGATTTCGTGGCCAATCTATCGCAACGATGGCGACCAGCGTTTCTATCTGAACGGCAAGCCTGTTTTTCTGAACGGGGTTTGCGAATACGAACACATGTTGGGAAACAGCCATGCTTTCAGCGAAGACCAGATTCTTTCACGCATCAGCCAGATGAAAGCGGCTGGATTCAATGCTTTCCGAGATGCCCATCAACCTCACAATCTTGTTTATCAGCAAATGTGGGATAAGTTGGGAATGCTTTTCTGGACACAACTTTCGGCTCATGTGTGGTATGATACTCCCGAATTCAGGGAAAACTTCAAAAACAATCTGCGTGAATGGATAAAAGAAAGACGCTCTTGTCCTTCCGTTGTTCTTTGGGGATTGCAAAACGAAAGCACATTGCCCGAAGATTTTGCAAAAGAATGTACCGAAATTATTCGTGAAATGGACCCGACTTCACCATCGCAACGCCTTGTTACCACTTGCAATGGCGGAACAGGCACAGACTGGAACGTGGTTCAAAACTGGTCGGGCACTTATGGTGGCAACCCATCTAAATATGCCGAAGAACTGAGTAAACCCGAACAACTTCTGAACGGGGAATACGGTGCTTGGAGAAGTATCGACAGTCATACGGAAGGAGAATTTGAGCAAAACGGGGTATGGAGCGAAGACCGCATGAACTTGTTGATGGAGATGAAAATCCGTTTGGCTGAACAAGCTAAAGACAAAGTCTGCGGGCAGTTTCAGTGGATATACAGTTCGCACGATAATCCGGGACGTATTCAGAACGAAGAAGGTTTCCGTGATATAGACCGCATCGGACCTTTTAACTATAAAGGTTTGGTAACTCCTTGGGAAGAACCTCTGGATGTATATTATATGTACCGTTCAAATTATGTATCGAAAGAAGAGGCTCCGATGGTTTACCTTGTTTCGCATACATGGAATAACCGTTGGACAGAGGCAGGGATGAAGGACGGAATACGTGTATTTTCCAATTGTGACGAAGTGGAACTTTTCAACGATGTAAAAACCCGTTCTTTAGGAAAACAAAAACGAAAAGGAATAGGTACACATTTTATCTGGAATAATGTAAATGTTCAATATAACGTTCTGTATGCAGTTGGTTATGTTGACGGCAAAGCCGTTGCCGAAGATTACATTGTGATGGATAATTTACCTAAACCATCCACACCCAACTTTAACAAACTATATCAGGATGTTAAAAACCAAACAGCCCCCGAAAATGGCTATAACTACATCTATCGTGTAAACTGTGGTAGTGGTGAATATACGGACGAAAACGGAAACATTTGGTCTGCCGATGTTCATAAAAAAGAAGGAAATTATTGGGGTTCATTGTCCTGGACTGACCAATTCGGAAACCTTCCGAATTTCCTGGCTTCTCAACGCCGTACAAAAGATCCGATTGCAGGCACAAAAGACTGGGAACTTTTCCAGACATTCCGTTATGGTCGTGACATGTTGAAATATCAATTCCCGTTAGCCGATGGCGAATATCTGGTAGAACTTTATTTCATCGAACCCTGGTGGGGAACCGACAGAAGCATGGACTGCGAAGGATACCGTATTTTCGATGTTGCCGTAAGCGGCGATACAGTCATTAAGAATCTGGACATTTTCAAAGAAGCCGGACACGACCGCCTTTTGAAAAAAACGGTGAAAGGCTATGCAAAAAATGGAATGCTCGAAATATCATTTCCCAACACAACAGCAGGACAAGCCGTGATTTCGGCTATTGCCATAGCATCTACAAACAAGAATATTACTAGTGCATCTGCTTCTCCTTCACTGATAAGCAATGTAAAAGGAGGAACTGCGAAAACATGGCTCGATACGGGGAAAGAGTTTAATAAACTGCCTCCTATCCTCTATGGTGCGGAATGGATCTTGCCCGACAAAAAAGCTAAAAAGATTAGTTTCATCGTAACTGATAACGCCGATATCTATGTGAAAGAAGACACAGGGTTCGTGAAAACTTCCTACACTAAAAATCAAACTGTAAACATAAAAGGAAGCAAATGTGTGGTTGCCGTTCCCGTTATCAATTGGATTGAAGAACCAAACCTCCGCCCCGAAATCTGCTACGAAGCAGAAGAAGCCGTAACAACAGGTAGCGGATGGAATAAAGTGGAAAATCACCGCAAAAAGGACGGGGTAAAAATAGAAAAAGACGGGGAACACTCTATCTCTTGGACTATCTCTCCGGGACTTGCCGGTGTTTACGCCCTTCGTTTCAAATATATGAATGTGAGCAAAGAGCCTATCATTGCAAACATTAAAGTGTTATCTTCGGACGACAGGGTGATGCGTGAAGACAAAATACAGTTCTCCAGCGCACCCGAAAAGTGGCGAATGGTAAGCACCACAACAGGAGCTTACATTAATGCGGGACATTACAAAGTGGTAATCAGCGGAGATAGCCTTAACGGTTTGTGGCTCGATGCTTTAGATATGCAGTGATGTAGTTACGAGTTACGAGTTATGAGTTACGAGTTACGAGTTATGAGTTATGAGTAATAAGTTATGAGTAATAAGTTATGAGTAATAAGTTATGAGTAATAAGTTATGAGTATATTGTAGGGGTGGGGTTCTATTCCGCCCGATATGGGAATTTTGCATATTAAAATTACTCAGTATAAAATGAAAAAAAGGATATTATTTGTTTCGTTTTTCACGGTATTTTTCCTTTCGGGTTTTGCTCAGTACGAAAAACCCGATTGGGAGAATATTTCCGTATTGGAAATAAACAGGGAAGAGGCTCGTGCCGATTTCATTCCTTTTGCCACCGTTGAGCAGGCAATAAAAGGCGATAAAGAAAAATCGCCGTATTACATGCTTTTGAATGGTAATTGGAAATTTAACTGGGTAAAACACCCTGATGAGCGTCCGAAAGATTTTTATCAAACCAACTATAATGATAATAGCTGGAAAACAATTCCTGTGCCATCCAATTGGGAGATGCAGGGATATGGAACACCCATTTATGTGAGTGCAGGTTATCCGTTCAAAATAGACCCTCCCCGTGTGATGGGCGAACCCAAAGCCGACTACACTTCTTTTACGGAGCGTAATCCTGTGGGATCATACCGCCATTCGTTCCATTTACCTAAAAATTGGCACAACCGCCGTGTCTTCATTCACTTTGCTGGGGTGCAAAGTGCATTTTATGTTTGGATAAACGGCGTAAAAATAGGTTACAGCCAAGGAAGTATGGAACCTTCCGAATTTGATATAACCAATTACGTGAAAGAAGGAAAAAATCAACTGGCTGTGGAAGTTTATCGCTGGTGTGATGGCAGTTACCTTGAAGATCAGGACATGTGGCGCACAAGCGGAATACATCGTGACGTCTTTTTATACTCTACAAGCGATGTCCGCATTTCGGATTTTGCGGTACGTACCGTTTTAGACAAAGACTATAAAGATGCTAGTTTGCAGATCAAACCCGAACTGAAATCATATAACGGAAATAAACTTGAAAACTGGAACATACAGGCTCAATTGTATGACGCTCAGGGAAAACCTGTCTTTGCTGATGCCTTGACACAGGATGCTTTTCCCGTACTCAATGCAGACCATAAAGCCTCTGTGATGAACGACCGCACGCCTCAGCGTGGCCCTGCTAAGTTTGCATGGCTAGAGGCAAATGTTTCAAACCCGTTGAAGTGGACTGCTGAAACGCCTAATTTATACACTCTTGTTTTGAGCCTGAAAAACGACAGGAACGAAACAATAGAGACGGTTCGCTGTCAGGTTGGTTTCCGTAGTGTGGAAATAAAAGACGGACAAGTACTTATCAACGGTAACCCGATACGGTTGAGAGGTGTGAACCGTCACGAACACGACCCCGCAACAGGGCGTACCATCAGCAAAGAGCGCATGATACAAGACATCGTTCTGATGAAGCAGGCCAACATCAACGCCGTGCGTACGGCTCATTATCCGAACAACCCTCTGTGGTATGAGCTTTGCAACGAATATGGCTTGTATGTGATGGACGAAGCCGATATTGAAGAGCATGGATTGAGAGGACAGTTAGCGAGCGATCCGGCATGGCATGCCGCATTCTTAGACAGAGCGGTTCGCATGGCAGAAAGAGATAAGAATCACCCATCCATCATCTGTTGGTCGATGGGAAATGAGGCAGGATACGGACCCAATTTTGCGGCAATATCTGCTTGGCTGAAAGACTTTGATCCTACACGGTTCATTCATTACGAAGGGGCACAGGGCACGCCAACCGACCCTAAAACGGTGGATGTAATAAGCCGATTCTATCCCCGCACACAAGACGAATACCTGAACCCGAATATAGCTGAAGGTGAAGACAAGGAACGTGCCGAAAATGCCCGATGGGAGCGTCTGCTCAGCATTGCTCAAAACCCTGTTGATAACCGACCTGTCCTCACCAGTGAATATGCCCACGCAATGGGAAATGCGATGGGGAATTTCAAGGAATATTGGGACGAAATATATTCCAACAAACGGATGTTGGGCGGATTCATCTGGGATTGGGTAGATCAGGGATTGTACAAAACAGCAGAAGACGGAACCCGTTTCATGGCATATGGTGGCGATTTTGGCGACAAACCCAACCTAAAGGCTTTCTGTTTCAATGGTGTTGTTTTTGCCGAAAGAGAAACCACTCCTAAATACCGGGAAGTAAAGAAAATTTACCAGCCTGTGTTGGTGGAACTTATAAATGCTGATAAAAAGCAAATCGTTGTTTCTGTAACCAATCGCAATCACCACATCAACCTGAATGAATATGAAATGCGATGGAAGATTATCAATGAAGAAGACACCATTGAAAGCGGCATTATCAAGGATTTTGATATAGCTGCCGGAGAAAAAAAGGAAATCATAATTCCATACAATAAGCCAATTTTCAATTTACGTGTAAGTTTTCACCTGAAAGAAAAAACTCTGTGGGCAGAAAAAGGACACGAAATTGCTTTTGAAAAGATAAACGCAGGAATAACCTTTATTGCTCCTGAAATAACAAAACAATATCCTGTAAGAACAACAAAATCGGATGATAAAATATCTCTTAGTGGTGAAAATTTCACTGCAACATTCGATAAAAAAATCGGAAGCCTCACTTCTTTGAGATATGACGGTCGGGAAATGATTGTTTCGCCGCTCGTATTTCAAGGCTATCGGGCGCCTGTTGATAATGACAAAGGATTCGGAAACTGGTTGGCTAAAGACTGGAAAAATCATGGTTTGGATAGTTTGAAGAGAACTGTGAAATCGGTCGAAATAATTGAGGAGAATGATTCCCGAATTGAAATAAAAACTATCGCAGAAAGCCATGCAAAAAACGGGCATTTCGTTCACGAATCCGTTTGGAAAATATATGGTAACGGTGATGTATATGTTTATAATACTTTCACGCCCAAAGGCGACTTACCCGAACTACCTCGTTTAGGGGTGGTTATGGCATTGAATGGCGATCTGGAAAACATGAAATGGAACGGGCACGGACCTCATGAAAACTATTCCGACAGGAAAGAAAGTTGCCCGATAGGCATATATTCGAGCACAGTCACAGATCAATACGTACCCTACCCTCACCCGCAGGAAACAGGTAACAAAGAAGGCATTGAGTGGATAGAGTTGACAGACAAAGACGGTAAAGGTATTTCCATTCAACGCTACGAAGGCAATATGTCCGGCTCGGCACTTCACTTCACGGCAAACGATCTGGATGTTGCCACGCATGCCTATCAGTTGAAACCTCGCAAAGAGGTCGTTCTTTCGCTCAACGCCATTATGCTCGGGTTGGGTAACAGCAGTTGCGGACCGGGTGTATTGAAAAAATATGCCATTGAGAAAAAAGCCTATAATTTAGCTTTTGAAATCAGACCATTGAGAGGAAATGAAGAATGAAATTTTGTTACTATATTTTGTCATGCTGAGCAGAGCGAAGCATCTAAAAAGATCCTTCGTTTCACTCAGAAACAACGTTCGAGGAGCGAAGGCGACTCAATGACAATCAAAAAAATAAATGAAAATATATAAGAATGAAAAAAAGCGCACTCATTTTTTTACTTATTTGCGGAATTACGGCTTCGCAAAATATTTTTGCACAAAAGAAAAAGCAATCACAAGCAAACTCTGTTGAAACAGGCATACAATACCTTTCGGGCAAAGGATCTGATGATGCCGTAGATTGGGAATTTTTCTGCACCGACGGGCGAAATAGCGGCAAATGGACAACCATTCCCGTACCTTCATGCTGGGAACTGCAAGGATTTGGAACGTATCAATACGGAATGCCTTTCTATGGCAAAGCCAATCCTCTCGGAATAGCCAACGAGCAGGGAAAATATAAATATAAATTCAGACTGCCTAAAGAATGGGAAGGACGTGTGGTGCGCATCGTTTTCGATGGCGTGATGACCGATTACGAAGCGCAAATCAATGGTCGCCGTTGCGGTTATCCTCACCAAGGTGCATTCTACCGTTTCAAAAATGATGTGAGCGACCGTATATTTTTCGGAGACAAAGAAAACGTGTTGGAAGTAACTGTTAGCAAAGAATCATCAAACCCTAGTGTAAACCTTGCCGAAAGACGTGCCGATTATTGGAATTTCGGAGGAATCTTCCGCCCTGTATTTGTGGAAGCACTTCCTGCTCAATTCATCGACCGCACTGCAATTGATGCAGATGCAGACGGAAGTTTCTTTGCAGATGTATTTATGGGTGTTGCGATGGGAGCAAACTCAAAAGTAGTAGCGGAATTGACCGACATCAACGGGAAAACAATCGGAAAAACTCTCGAGACACCTATTCTCGGAGGTTCTGATAAAGCAATAATAAGAGGAAAATTTGATAATATAAAAAATTGGACACCCGAAACTCCAAACCTGTATTATGTTAAATTTTCTTTAATGGATGGAGATAAGGTTCTTCATACAGTAAAAGAACGATTCGGGTTCCGCACCATTGAAGTTAAGCCGAGCGACGGCATTTATGTGAACGGGCAAAAAATTACCGTCAGAGGTGTTAATCGTCACAGCTTCCGCCCCGAAACGGGAAGAACGCTAAGCAAGCAGGCAAATTATGATGATGTGAAACTAATCAAGGAAATGAATATGAACGCCGTGCGTCTGTCGCACTACCCTTCCGACCCTGAATTTCTGGATGCTTGTGACGAGTTAGGATTGTACGTAATGGTTGAACTCGCAGGCTGGCACGGAATGTACGACAGCAATGTGGGTGCAAAACTGATAAAAGAAATGGTGACCCGTGACGTAAACCATCCATCCGTAACGTGGTGGGCAAATGGCAACGAAGGCGGTCATAATCACGAAATTGATAAAGAATTTGCACCGCTCGATCCGCAAAAACGTCCATTGCTTCATCCTCAAAAAAACTTCGGAGGATTTGAAACCATGCACTACCGCTCTTACGGCGAAAGTCAGGAGTATATGCGTAAACCCGAAATCTGGATGCCTACCGAATTCCTTCACGCATTGTACGACGGTGGAGCAGGCGCAGGACTTTGGGACTATTGGGAAGTGATGCGTAAACACCCTCGTTGTGCCGGTGGTTTCATCTGGATGTTTGCCGATGAAGGTGTGGTTCGTACCGATCAAAACAACAGGATAGATAATGTTGGAAATTACGGGGCAGACGGAATTGTAGGTCCTCACCACGAAAGAGAAGGAAGTTTCTATACGGTGAAACAAGTATGGTCGCCCGTGCAGATAATAGACACCATGTTGCCTGACAATTTTGACGGGACATTGCAAGTAGAAAATCGTTACGATTTCACAAACCTGAAAGATTGTCGTTTTACGTGGACTTTAAAGAATTTCTCTCTTGAAAAAGAATCCATTGTAAAAACAGGCGAGATAAAAGAACTTGATATTGCCCCTCATGCAGCAGGCGAACTGAAAATCAATCTTCCTGCAGACTGGAAAAAAGCAGATGCTTTGTATGTCACTGCCTACAACCCATCAGGCGAAGCACTTTGGACATGGGATTGGCAATGGAAAAAAGCAGCCGAGTTCTATCCTTTTGTCAAAGAAAATACTTCTTTATCAGCCAAAGAAGATGGTGATAAGCTGATCGTAAAAGCAGGTTCTACGGAACTGTCTTTCAATAAAGAATCGGGGGAATTGTCGACTGTAAAAGAGAATAATAAAAACATTTCGTTCGGAAACGGACCTCGTGTCATTGTTGCCCGTCGTGGCGACCGATCTATGGATATGTTCTATAATCATGATGATGCCGAAGCACGCAGCAAAGAGCGTGTTTATCTCGATGTTTCGGGAGAAAATAAACTTACAAACTTTGATTATCAAACATCTTCCGACAGCATTACGATAACAGCCGATTATTTCGGAAATATGCGTCAGGCGCATTGGGTAATCAAATCGGATGGCAGTATTCGCTTGGATTATGCTTATCAATACGATGGAACCGTAGAACTTTTTGGCATCAAGTTCGATTATCCCGAAGATCAGGTGAAATCGAAACGATGGTTGGGAGGTGGACCTTACCGTGTATGGCAAAACCGTATACACGGAACAAATTTCGGCATTTGGGAAAATGATTATAACGACCCCATCCCCGGCGAATCGTTCCTGTACCCTGAATTTAAAGGTTATTTCCACAACTGGCGATGGGTGAATCTGAACACAACAGAGGGCGTTATCAATTTGAGCAACGGCGACGACGAAAGCCATTTAGGCATCTATACCCCTCGCGACGGACGTGATAAATTGCTTTACACGATACCCGAAAGCGGAATTTCTGTGCTTAAAGTAATTCCTGCCGTTCGTAACAAAGTAAATTCGACCGATCTTGTTGGTCCGTCATCATGGGCAAAATGGGTTTCAGGCCTGCAAAAAGGAAGCATCTATCTGAAATTTAAAGCAAAGTAAAAACAGTTACTAGTAGACGAGTTACTAGTTACAGCTCGACAACTCGTAACTCGTAACTGCCTGAAAGGCGAAGTAACTTGTAACTATAATGATCATGAAAAAAATATTCTCCATATTTATACTATTCATTCTGGCTATGCAATCAGGTTATAGCCAAAATTTACGGCAACTATGGGAATCACCACCCGAAGAAAGTAAATCGTGGGTGATATGGTACTGGATGCACGGCGCTATAACAAAAGAGGGCATCACCGCCGACTTGGAAGCCATGAGCGAAGCCGGTATTGGCGGAGCATACCTGATGACCATACGAGGAGTACCAGAAAAGCCTTTCCTGACCCCTGTTGTGGAGCAACTAAGTCCGCTTTGGTGGGAAATGGTAGATTTTGCTTTCAAAGAAGCCGACCGGGTGGGAGTAAAAATAGGCTTCCACATTTGCGACGGCTTTGCCCTTGCAGGAGGTCCGTGGATTACACCCGAATTGTCGATGCAAAAAGTAGTATGGACTCAAACAAACGTAAAAGGAGGCAAAGCCATAAAAGAAGAACTATCTAAGCCAGAAAGTTACCGATACTATTATAAAGATATTGCGGTTTTTGCTTACCCCACCCCCGACGGACAGGGAATATCAACGGAAAACGTAAAACCAAAAATAACGAACAGTTTAGGTATTGACGCTCAATTTCTTGCCGACAAAAACAGCGACGAAATATTCCGTAGCGAAGATCCTTGCTGGATACAATACGAATTTGAAAAGCCTTTCACTTGCCGCACGATACAGGTGCAAATGCCCCCCAGAAGTTTTCAGGGTCAACGCCTGACAATAGAAGCCAGTCAGGATGGCACAAATTTTCGGAAAATAGTACAGATCGAACCTCCCCGTCAGGGATGGCAAAATGAAGACCAACGGATGACAAGCAGTATCCCTCCAACAACAGCCAAATATTTCCGTTTTCTTTACAACAAATCGGGAACTGAACCGGGAGCCGAAGATCTGGATGCAGCCAAATGGAAACAAAACCTGAAAATAAAAGGTATTTGGCTATCCTCCGAGGCTCGGATACACCAATACGAAGGAAAGAACGGTTCTATGTGGAGAATCAGTCCGAGAACAACAATCGAGCAGATTCCTCAAAAATTATGTATCGACCCCAAAAAGCTGATAGATGTGACCAAATATATGGATGACAACGGAGTGCTAAATTGGATGGCTCCCAGAGGGAATTGGACGATAATCCGCATGGGGCATACATCCACAGGGCATACTAACGCCACAGGCGGCGGCGGTACGGGATTGGAGTGCGACAAGTTCAACCCCGAAGCCATCCGACTGCAATTCAATTCATGGTTTGGAAAGGCTTATGAACTGGCAGGAAAAGATATTGCATCACGGGTGCTGAAAGTTTTTCACATAGACAGTTGGGAATGTGGAAGCCAAAATTGGTCAATTACTTTCAGGGAAGAATTTAAGAACCGGAGAGGGTACGATATTTACGATTACTTGCCCGTTATGGCAGGCATTCCGATAGAAAGCGTTGAAAAATCGGAACAGATATTATATGATGTACGCAAGACAATCTCAGAACTGGTTGCCGATAAATTCTATGCCGTTCTTGAGGAAGAAGCGCATGCCAAAGGATGCCAATTCAGCGCAGAGAGTGTTGCTCCTACCATGATGAGCGACGGCATGTTGCACTATAAAAACGTAGATATCCCGATGAACGAGTATTGGCTTCAAAGCCCGACTCATGACAAGCCGAATGATGTTCTTGATGCAATTTCAGGAGCACACGTCTACGGGAAAAATATCATTCAGGCAGAAGCATTCACTCAACTAAGATTGATGTTTGACGAACATCCTGCCATGTTGAAAACTTTGCAAGACAGACAATATGCTTTGGGCATCAACCGCCTGAGCTATCATGTAAATGCCCTGAATCCGTGGCTCGACCGTAAGCCGGGAATGACTTTGGATGGTATAGGACTTTATTTTCAACGTGATCAAACTTGGTGGAAATCGGGCAAGGCTTGGGTAGATTATGCACAACGTTGTCAGGCTTTGTTGCAATATGGTAAGCCTGTGATTGACATTGCCGTATTTACGGGCGAAGAGTTTCCACGCCGTTCGATGCTACCTGACAGGCTTGTGCCTTTTTTGCCGGGACTCTTCGGTGAAGAAAAGTTGGAATGGGAAAAAACTCGTCTGGCAAATGTCGGCGAACCGACCAAAGTTATGCCGGTCGGAGTGAATCACTCTGCAAATATAACAGGTGCAGAAGATTGGGTGAATTGCCTGAGAGGATATCACTACGACAGTTTCAATGCCGATGCACTGCTCAATCTGGCAAAGGTGAAAGACGGGTGCATCGTACTGCCTGACGGCATGAGTTACAGTGTTTTGGTTGTTCCGGGCAAACATCCGATGCAACCAAATCCTGAGTGTATGTCGAACGAAGTGAAACAAAAAATAGAGGAACTGAGAAGTCAAGGGGCTATAATTCTGTATGGCAATCAATTGCCTTACAAAGAAGAAAATCTGGATAAACTAGGTGTTGAAAGAGATTTGATTGTATATGATAAAAACGCATCAACTTATGCAAAAGATATAGCATTTGCCCATCGCAAAGGCAATGAGGCTGATATTTACTTTATTTCCAACCAAAAAGATGAATTGAGAAATTTGAAGTTCACATTCAGAATTTCGGGAAAATCCGCTGAAATATGGGACCCTGTAAGTGGAAAAATAAAGGAGTATATCTATTCACAAAGCCTCGGAAACAAAACGGAAATAAGCCTGACTTTAGATGCCAATCAATCGGTATTTGTTGTTTTTGAAAAGGAAATTGAAATGTGGAGTCAAGACGAATTGAAACCTGCACCCACTTCAATCACAATTAATACTCCTTGGACAGTTCAGTTCGATAATGAAATGAGAGGTCCTAAAGATGCGGTTATTTTCAATTCTCTGACAGATTGGAGTCTGCATGATAATGATAGCATCAAATATTACTCAGGCACAGCCATTTATAAAAACACATTCAATATCGAGGTAAAAAAAGGAACTGATTTTTACATCCAACTGGATGAAATTGCCAATCTTGCCGAAGTAAAAATCAATGGAAAATCGTGTGGTACACTATGGACTAAACCTTATAAACTTGATATAACAAATGCCGTGAAAGACGGTGAAAACACCATCGAAATTGAGGTTACCAATACATGGGCAAACCGCATTATGGGTGATGAAGATTTTGGCGCTGAAAAAGACGACAGCAAAAAGACCTGGACAAACGGTAAATATCACCGGATGAAAGAGAAAAAACTCGTAAAAAGCGGACTTATCGGAAAAGTTGAAATCGTAAAAAATTGATGTAAGTGAAAAACGAAAAGTGAAAAATACTCGTAACTCGTAACTTGTAACTTGTAACTTGTAACTAAACAAACAATTATGAATACAATAAAAAATTATTCGATTTATACGGCCAAAAGCCGTTTAGACAAAAATATCTCGGATGCAACACATACTTTGACCGAAATTTCGTTCATCGTACTACGGCTTCAACTCAAGAGCGGCATTGTAGGCGAATCTTATCTTCTTAGTTTCCAATACAGTCCGCAGGCCATTGCAGGAGCATTGAAAGATGTTGGCGAAATGGTTTTGGGCGAAGAAGTCAACAACACCGTAAAAGTATTTGACAGGATAAACCACGCCAACGAATATTTCGGACTAGAAGGTATTAACCGTTGGGCACAAGCAGCTTACAACATTGCGATGTGGGATGCGTGGTGCAAAACGTTAGGTCAGCCTATCTGGAAAGTACTGGGTACTTACACTACCAAAATACCTATTTATGGAAGTGGCGGCTGGATTTCGTACAGCGTAGACGAACTGATTGCAGAAGTAAGCGACTACAAATCGAGAGGATTTAAAGCCGTAAAAATAAAAGTCGGCAAACCCGATTGGAAAGAAGACTTGGAACGACTCCGCCTTGTGAGGGAAGCTGTCGGAAACGATGTGAACATCATGATGGACGCCAATCAGGGAATGGACGTCGCCTCTGCCCTTGCTTTGGCAAAGAGTGCCAAAGAATTGGGTATTCACTGGTTTGAAGAACCGATAGATCACAGCGATTTTCAAGGATATCAATTGTTAAGAAATCAGGCGGGAATTTCTCTTGCCATGGGCGAGAGGGAATACTCTACCCTGCCCTTACGTGAACTTGCCTTGCGGAATGCTCTTGATATATGGCAACCCGATATTTTGCGTTTAGGCGGTGTGGAAGCGTGGCGAGATAGTGCGGCATTGGCTAAATCGTTCAACATTCCTGTGTTGCCTCATTACTATAAAGATTATGATATTCCTCTGCTTTGCACAATTCCAAACGGCGCGGGAGCAGAGTCGTTCGACTGGATTGACCCGTTGATTGACTCTCCTCTCAAAATAGAAAACGGATTGGCTACGCCTCACGACAAAGCAGGATGGGGATTTATGTTTAAAGATTCTGCTCTAAACGAGATATAATTTTTAATGTTTGTCATTCTGAACATAGTGAAGAATCTGTGATTCAGTAAAAATGATTCTTCGTTTCACTCAGAATGACAAAACTACTAAAATAATATGAATAAGATAGAAGAACTATATTCTCTGAAAGGACGGACAGCCATTGTTACGGGTGCATCCAGTGGACTAGGTCTGAATCAGGCTATTATGCTTGCCGAATGTGGGGCAAAAGTATTCGCATTGAGCCGTTCGGGAAAAGTGAAAGTAGAAATAGACCGTGAATTGCCGTCTAACATCACATTTCAGACTTTAAATGTTAGTATTGAAGAGGATATTAAAAAAGTTTTCGACGAAATCGGAAAAACTCACGGCATAGATATTCTTGTAAACAATGCAGGGATAACCAAACGCGTGAGAGCTGAAGATATGCCACAAGAAGATTGGAATTCGATACACGATGTAAATGTGACGGCGGTGTTCAATTGTTGTAAACATGCCTATCCATATCTGAAAAAATCTGAGTATATCGGACGGATAATCAATATATCATCTATGGCTTCTTATTTGGGTTTTTCGGAAGTAACACCCTATTGTTCAAGCAAGTCGGCCGTAATGGGAATAACCAGAGGATTAGCCATTGAATGGAGTCGGGACAACATTCTGGTCAATTCCGTATCGCCCGGATGGTTTCCATCCGAAATGAGCCAGCAAGTGATGGACGAAGACCGTAAATCGAAGATACTGAACCGTATGCCTCTGCATCGCTTTGGTCGCCCCGAAGAATTATCTCCAATAATCTGTTTTCTGGCATCGCCCGCCGCAACATATATCACGGGGCAAGATTTCAGTGTAGACGGAGGAGCATTAGCATTTGGATTTTAAGAATAAAAAAAACAGACAATCATGAAAAAAATAGCACTTTCGTTACTATTGATTATTTTCACTTTTTCAATTAAAGCCGAATTAAAAATGCCTGCAATATTTGGCGATAATATGATGCTTCAACAAAACACGGAAGTAAAACTCTGGGGTTGGGCAGATAAAGGAAAAACAGTAACAATCGCCCCGTCATGGTCAGACAAAAAGCATACCGTAAAAGCTGACAACAATGGCAAGTGGACTGCCAAAATATCCACCCCAACAGCGGGTTACAGCACATATACGATGAGCGTAACGGACGGAAAAGACAAGCTTACATTCAACAACATCCTGATTGGTGAAGTCTGGCTCTGTTCCGGACAATCGAATATGGAAATGCCTATGAAAGGTTTTAAAAATCAACCGGTTGCAGGTAGCAATGAAGCTATATTGAAATCAAAGAATAAAAATATCCGCCTGATTACGGTCAAACGGTCATCTTCATTGACACCTCTCGACGATTTTATCGGCGAATGGAAAGAAGCATGTCCGGAATCGGTGAAAGAATTTAGTGCAACAGGCTACTATTACGGCAGGCTTTTGAACGAAATGCTGGATGTTCCTGTCGGGTTGATCCTGTCATCTTGGGGCGGTTCGTGGATAGAGTCGTGGATGAGCACGGAAATGCTGTCCTCATTCAGAGAAGTGAAACTACCTGAAACAGAAGAAGACATAAAAGAGAAAAACCGCACCCCTACTACCCTTTTCAATGGAATGATCAGTCCCATTGCCGGATACACAATAAAAGGCTGCATTTGGTATCAGGGAGAATCGAACTACGACAGGGCTGCACAATACCCCCAATTGTTTCAGACAATGGTCGACGAATGGCGCAAACTATGGAATCAAGGCGAATTTCCATTTTTCTATTGCCAGATAGCGCCTTACAACAATCCGCCTGAGAATGGAAAAAAATACAATGCCGCCTTCTTGCGTGAAGCTCAATTAAAATCGTCTCAAACTATACCTAATTCGGGCATGGTGACACTTATGGATATTGGCGAAGAAAAATGTATACACCCACGAAACAAAAAAATTGGAGGCGAACGCCTTGCCACGATGGCTCTGGCAAAAACATACGGCATGACAGGCTTTGCCTACGAAAGTCCGATATATAAAGAAATGACAGTGGAAGACGGCAAAGCAATCCTCTCTTTCGACAATGCACCGATGTGGCTGACGTCATTCGGGGAAGAATTGACGAATTTTGAGATAGCCGGCCAAGACAAGGTCTTTTATCCTGCAAAAGCAGAGATAAAGAGAAGCAAAGTTGAAGTGTATTCGGACAAGGTTGCGCAACCCGTTGCCGTGCGTTACGGATTCAAGGATTATGTAAAAGCAGATTTATTCAGTACCGAAGGATTACCTCTATCTTCTTTCAGAACAGACAATTGGGATGAATAGGAATATCTTAATATCATTATCGCTAATATTTCTTTTGACTGTACAGGCTGCAGCTCAAAGCATTTCCGATTACAACATTGTATGGAATAGCCAAAGTAAGAATTCGGGCGAAAGCATGCCCTGCGGAGGCGGTGATATAGGCATGAATGTTTGGGTGGAAGATGGAGACATATTGTTCTATTTCTCCCGAAGCGGGACTTTTGACGAAAACAACACGCTCCTGAAATTGGGACGAATACGCATAAAACTGACTCCCAACCCTTTCGATGGAGAATATTTTCGTCAAGAACTGAAACTTGAAAACGGACACATCGTAATAAAAGGAAAAGACAAAGACATATCTTCCGACGTCCGCATCTGGGCAGATGTTTTCAACCCTGTCATCAATGTAGATATAGCCAACAACAAGAGCTTGAAAGCGGAAGTTTTTTACGAAAACTGGCGACACGAAGACAGATTTCTAAGAAAAAACGAAAGCAACCAAAATTCATACAAATGGGCTGCTCCAAAAAACTTGGTAACCAAGAAAGATGAAGTCTCATTCGATGGAAATAGAATATTATTCTATCACAGAAACTCAGGTGAAACAGTTTTTGATGCAACCGTCGCACAACAAGGATTGGAAGACATTAAATCTCAAATATTCAACCCTTTACAAGACCTCACTTTCGGAGGATTCGTAGAAGCGAAGGGCATGAAAGCCACCAACACATCTTCGGGAATATATGCCAACACCGATTTTGTGGCTTGGAAACTGGAAAGTGAAAAACCTCAGAAAAATTACTCCGTCAAGATACAATTACATACCGCTCAATCTAATGGTCTGCAAGAATGGAAAGAGGCTCTTTACAAACCCGTTCAATCGGATCTGAAAAAGAACATCGCTTGGTGGAACGAATTTTGGGACAGGAGTTTCGTACATATTCAGCCTCAAAACAAAAACAGTAAAGGTTTTGAAATTGCCCGAAACTATCAGCTATTCCGCTATATGCTAGGCTGTAATGCCTACGGAGAATATCCTACAAAATTCAACGGAGGATTATTTACTTATGATCCTGTACACGTAGATAGTACCTTCAATTTCACACCCGATTTCCGCAAATGGGGAGGAGGCACGCACACTGCTCAAAATCAACGGTTAGTCTATTTTCCGATGTTAAGAAGTGGCGATACGGATATGATGGTTTCTCAGTTCGAGTTTTACAACCGCATCTTGCCTACTGCCGAATTGCGCAGCAAAATCTATTGGGGGCATGGAGGTGCATGCTTCACCGAACAGATAGAAAATTTCGGACTGCCAAATCCCAGCGAATACGGATGGAAACGCCCCGAATCGTTCGATAAGGGAATGGAATATAACGCATGGCTTGAATATCAATGGGATACTGCTCTCGAATTTTGTTTCATGATTCTGGAAAATGAAAGATATACAGGCAAAGATATTTCCAAATATCTGCCATTGATAGAAAGCACACTACGATTTTTTGATGAACATTACCAATATCTTGCTAAACAACGGGGACGTAAAACTTTTGACGAAAACGGAAAGTTAGTCCTCTACCCCGGTTCAGCCTGCGAGACATATAAAATGGCATACAATGCCGCATCCACAGTAGCGGCACTGCAAACAGTCAGTTCCAGACTATTGGAAACAACCGAAATACAAACCGATACCGCTAAAAACAGATATTACACTGAGTTTCTAAACCGTCTGCCTGAAATCCGCACAAGGGAAATTGACGGACACCGAACGATTGCTCCGGCATGGCTGTGGGAACGGGTGAACAATGTAGAAACTCCTCAACTGTACCCCGTTTTCCCCTGGGGTATTTATGGACTGTCAAAACCCGATTTGGACGTTGCTCTGAACACTTGGAAGCACGACAAGGATGTGACAAAATTTCGCAGTCACATAGGCTGGAAACAAGATGTTATATGGGCAGCTCGCCTGGGTCTGGTTGACGAAGGCAAAGAACTTCTTATCAAGAAGTTGGAAAGTGCAAGCACCCGTTTCCCTACATTTTGGGGACCGGGATATGACTGGACTCCCGATCATAATTGGGGAGGTAGCGGCATGATAGGATTGCAGGAAATGCTCCTCCAAACCGATGGCAAGAAAATTCTGTTGCTTCCATGCTGGGATAAATCGTGGAATGTACATTTCAAGCTGCATGCACCCTACAACACAACTGTGGAGTGCAAACTGGAAAACGGAAAGATTACCCTCTTAAAAGTATTACCGGAAAGCAGGCGAAAAGATGTGATAAAATTTACGAGTCAATAGTTGAAAAACGTTGGATTTTATTCGATGTTTTTCGGATAGAATAGAAATAACATTGATTCACATACGTTTCCTCGAACGATGTTTTTGAGTGAAACGTAAGATCTGTTTTGAAAATACCAGGTTGGTAACTAGTAACTGGTAACTAGTAACTGGTAACTGATAACTGGTAACTAGTAACTGGTAACTGGTAACTAGTAACTGGTAACTGGTAACTAGTAACTGGTAACTGATAACTGGTAACTGGTAACTAGTAACTAGTAACTAGTTACTGTTCTTATAATGTCCTTATTTTTCACTTTTCAGTCTTAAATTTTCATTTAAACAATATTGCTTCTATCTTACATCTTGCAGTCCAGAATGTTAAATTATTTTCACTTTTTTTGTTTCAAATAAAAGCAGTTATCTATATCCCCCTTTCATTTATAAATATTATCTTTACGAGATTTATGTTGCAAACGTCAGGTAGATAAAATCTCCCTAAATTAAACTAAAAAGCGGCATATATTGTTGTAATATGGTGTAGGACACCATGTTCCTTCCTGAGAGAGAAAGAAAAGAAAAACAATATATATAATGATTTACAAATGGAACTACGAACCCTTAAAACCAGAAGATACAGAAAAATGTGATAAGCTAGCCCAACAGTTAGGTATCAGCCCTGTTTTGTGTCGATTGTTGATACAAAGGGGTATTGCTTCTGTCGAAGAAGCGCAAAAGTTCTTTTATCCAAGCTTGAAGTATCTACACGATCCGTTTCTATTGCCCGATATGGACAAGGCAATTCAACGTATCGAAAAGGCTTTAGGTCAAAAAGAACGTATTTTGGTTTATGGAGATTATGACGTGGACGGAACAACGGCTGTAGCTCTTGTTTTCAAGTTCTTAAGACGTTTTACAACCAATCTGGATTACTATATCCCCGACAGGTATGACGAAGGGTATGGAATCTCGTCGCAAGGTATCGACTATGCCTCTGAGACTAACGTAAAGTTGATCATCGCACTCGATTGCGGCATAAAGGCGATAGAAAAAGTAGCCTATGCAAAGGAAAAAGGCATAGATTTTATTATATGCGATCATCACATGCCCGATGAAACCTTGCCCGATGCGGTGGCGGTTGTTGATGCAAAACGTACAGATTCAACCTACCCTTACGAGCATCTTTCGGGATGTGGAGTCGGATTCAAGTTGGTGCAGGCCATTGCACAGAACAACAAAATCGACTTTTCGGAGTTGACCGACCTGCTCGACCTGGTGGCTGTGAGTATAGCCTCCGATATTGTTCCCATCACCGGAGAAAACCGCATATTAGCTCATTTTGGACTGAGACAGCTCAATTCCAGCCCGAGCATCGGATTGAAAGGCATTATCGATATCTGCGGACTTGCCGGACACAACATTACGGTGAGCGATATTGTCTTCAAAATAGGGCCTCGTATCAATGCCTCAGGACGAATGATGAACGGGAAGGAAGCCGTAGACCTGTTGTTGGCAAATACGATGGAAGATGCAGACGAAAAAAGCCGTCATATAGACCAATACAATGAAGACAGGCGCGAGTTGGACAAACGAATCACCGACGAGGCTATCGCATACATTGAAGAACATGTGGATATTGAGCATGAAAACAGTATTGTGATTTACAATGAAGACTGGCACAAAGGGGTTATCGGTATCGTTGCCTCTCGTCTGACAGAAAAATATTTAAGACCAACCATTATCCTAACCAAATCGAATGATTTAATAACAGGCTCAGCACGTTCGGTGATGGGCTTTGATATTTATAAGGCAATTGAAGAATGTAAAAATTTGCTCGAAAATTTCGGAGGGCACACCTATGCTGCCGGATTATCGTTGAGGGAAGAAAATTTGCCCGAATTTAAACGCCGGTTCGAGGAATTGTCGGTGGAAATGATGGTTCCCGATATGATGAAACCTCAGATATCTATCGATGCAAAACTGAAACTGGGCGAGATAGACAACAGGTTTATAGTAGATTTGAGTAGGTTTGCGCCATTTGGCCCCGACAACCTGAATCCTATATTTATCTCTTGTAATGTGAATGATAACGGCGGAAGCAGGCTTGTTGGCCGCGATTTGATGCACATAAAAGTGGAGGTAAGAGACAATACGTCAACGCACTCTTATCATGGCATTGCATTCAGGCAAAAGAAAGCCATCAATATGGTGAAGGGTGGTCAACCTTTTGATATTTGCTATACGTTGGAAGAGAATATTCACCGGGGTAAAAAAAATGTGCAACTGTATGTGAAAGATATAGATAGAGGTCAGATTGATAAATAACAAAGATTATGAATAAAGTCTTTTTTAGTTTGTTTTTATTTATAAGTTCGATTTTTGCAGGCGGTAATGTTAATGCAGCCAACACAGAGACTATCGAGGAAGATATATATAAAACATCGCTTGGAGACTTGAAAGTGAGCCTTATCGGACATGGATCATTAAGATTTGTGATTGACGGAAAAGTGATTTATGTAGACCCTTATTCCAAGGTGGCTGATTATTCCAAGTTGGAAAAAGCAGACCTGATTCTCCTCACGCACGAACATGCCGACCATTTAGACAAAGAGGCTATTGAGCAGATACGTAAGGCACCTACTCGCTTTGTGGTAAATAAAACCTGTTTTGACATACTAGGTTATGGAGAATTGCTCGGAAACGGCGATACAACCCTATTCGACAACATCGAAATAGAGGCTGTTCCCGCCTATAACATAATCAGTAAACGTCCCGACAGAGAATTTTATCATCCTCGTGGCAGGGGTAACGGCTATGTGCTGACCTTTGGCAACTTGAAGGTGTATGTGGCCGGCAATACGGAAAATATTGCGGAAATGAGCCGATTGAGAGGCACGATCGACATTGCTTTCCTGCCAAAGAACTTTCCGTACACAATGACGGACGAAATGTTTGTGGATGCGGCAAAGAGAATATCACCCCGATACCTTTACCCATATCATTTTTCTGAATTTGACGAGGATAAAATCACTAAAGAGTTGGATGGACGGGGAATAAAAATCCTGGTTCGCCCGATGACAAATAAATAACAGGTAATTATAGAATGATTCCATAAAAGATGGATGTCTTTCATAAAATTCTAAAACACTATTGGGGATATACATCGTTTCGTCCCTTACAGGAAAATATAATCCATTCGGTTTATAACGGTAAAGACACGCTGGGTCTGATGCCTACCGGTGGAGGTAAATCTCTGACCTTTCAGGTGCCTGTCATGGCAATGGAGGGTCTTTGTCTTGTTGTCACCCCGCTCATTGCCCTGATGAAAGATCAGGTAGACAATCTTCGCCAAAGGGGAATCAAGGCTTTGGCCGTATATTCGGGGATGACGCATCAGGAAATACTGGTGACGTTGGACAACGCAGTGCTGGGCGATTATAAATTTCTCTACGTTTCGCCCGAGAGGTTGGGCACCGACCTTTTCCAGAACAAATTATCGCACATGAATATTTGTATGCTGGTGGTAGACGAATCGCATTGTATATCGCAATGGGGTTATGATTTCCGTCCGTCGTATATGAACATTGCCAAGGTACGAGACTTTTTTCCTGACGTGCCTGTATTGGCATTGACCGCGACAGCCACCGAAGAAGTGGTGAAAGATATACAGCACAGCCTGAAATTTGGCAAGGAAAATGTTTTCAGGAAAAGTTTCGAGCGGAAAAATATTTCATACATAGTAAAACAGTCGGATGACAAGATCAGCGAGCTTGTCAGGATTCTTGAAAGGGTAAAAGGAACCTCTATAATTTATGTAAGGAGTCGGCAAAAAACGAAGGAAATAGCCGAGGTTTTGGTAAAAAATGGCATTTCAGCCGATTTTTACCATGCCGGATTGAGCAGCGATGAGAAAACCCGCAAACAAAATGCGTGGAAAAACGACGAATGTCGTGTAATTGTTTCTACAAATGCTTTCGGAATGGGCATTGACAAAGCCGATGTACGTTTGGTTGTTCATATCGATTTGCCCAATTCGTTGGAAGAATATTATCAGGAAGCAGGCAGAGCAGGACGTGACGAACAAAGGGCTTTTGCTGTTCTTTTGTACAACAAGAGGGATACATCGATGCTAAAAAAACGAGTGTCGGATGAATTTCCCGACAGGGATTTTATAAAAACCGTGTATCAGCAATTGGCGTATTTTTTTCAAGTTGCGGAAGGGTATGGACGTGAAATGGTTTTCGACTTCAATCTGTTTCATTTTTGTTCGGTATATAAACTACCTGTTACTCAGGCTCACAATGCCCTCAAAATATTGGAGCTGTCCGGGTATATTGAATATACTGACGAGTCGGACAATCGTTCGCGTCTGATGTTTAGCGTTTATCGCGACGAATTGTATAAATTCGACTTCGACCCCGGTCAAGACACTCTGGTACAGATGATTCTGCGCCTTTACACAGGCTTGTTCGCCGACTATGTTTATATTGACGAAGGAACGCTTAGTATCAAAACCGGTTTGAACAGGCAGCAGGTATATGATACCCTGATTGGTTTATCTAAAAGAGGAATATTGGATTATATTCCGCACAAGAAAACACCCTTTGTTATTTATACTCAGCCTCGTATCGACATAAAATATCTTTCCATCCCTCAAACTGTTTACGAAGTGCGCAAAGATCGTTTCGAGAGGCGAATAAAAGGTATGGTGAACTATGTCGACCGACAGGATATTTGCCGCAGCCGAATACTGCTCTCGTATTTTGATGAGATAAATATAAAGGATTGTGGACATTGCGACGTTTGCAGAGAAAGGAAACGGAAAGGCTTATCCAACTATGATTTTGAAGAAATAGCCGGGAAAGTAACCTCTCTTCTGGAAAAAAAGTCGGCTTCTATCAGGGAAATAACAGAGCATTTGAAGGATTATGACACAAATGATGTTATTTCCGTAATACGTTTTCAGTCCGAAAGAGGAATATTTGTTATTGAAATGGATGAGGTGAAACTCAGTAACACCTAAAATGTATATCCAACCTTAATATGTGATGTATTAAATTTGTCTTTTCCTTGGTTTGTTGCCCTATCTTCAGACGAGCAGTTTTCATATACAAATCGCAAAAACAGATAGGATTTGTTCTTAACGATGTAGTCCAGTCCAATAGAACCATATAATCCGAACATCTTGTTTCGTAGCTTGTATTCAGTTTCTATTACGGGTTGATCAGGACTATTTAGATATTGTGTTGATCTTGTGCACGAACTATTTACGAGGCCAGAGTAAAATATACCGACCCCAACAGAAGGACGGAATCGCTTGTCGTAAAAGAAGGTGTATTTTGGACCGAGCCTTCCGGTAAGAACAACAGCTTTGTAGTCTAAAGACGTTGGCACATCCGGATTGTTTCTATTCTTTACTTTTTTCTTATTTCTGAAATCTAAAGCCGAGAAGTCAACCTGAAGACTTAACGGTCTTATCAGCCTGGGCATAGACAACTCAGCTTGAAGTCCAATCATGGGCGAATAGTCGTCTAAAGATGATTTATGAACACCCAAACCATCCTGATAATGGAACTTATAGTTGGCAAATGACAGTCCTGCATACACCGAAAATTGTACCTTTAATCCACTATTATTGGGCTTATTCTCTAAAAAAACAATACAGTCTTCACCGGTGGAACAGGTTTCGTTATGATATTTCTTTACAATACCAACCATCTCTTTCTGCTCAAACTTTAGCTTATCAATATTTTTTGTAATAGATTGATAATCACGAAATGTATATTTTAGAATACCTTTATATTTATTATCTTCGGCAACAAGCCTGTTCCTTATTTTATCATCACCTTTTGTTATTGAAACAACTTCACCTTTTTCGTTTTCGAAATAATAGAAGGAATAATTTTTATCATCTACATAGTAATATAAATTCATTGTTCCTTGTACCAAAAATTGCAAAAATACTTTTTTAGATCCGCTCTCGGTATCTATGTCTTTTGCCACATAGAAAAATCCGTCAACAAATCTGTATGCTGCAATTTCTTTCGGTGAAAATGTTTGTATGTCAGAATTTTCTGTTTTTTTGAATCTACATTCTTTAGCGTTAGCCGCATCATACCTGAAATCTATCAAACCTCGAACAGTATCGTTCTCGTTGGTGATATAATAGCCTTGTCTATAGTTTTGTGAATATATACTACTGATAGACAGAACACAAAAAAGAGTGAATAGCAGTTTTTTCATAAAGTTAGATTTAAAATATGAGGATGTGCAAAGAAAGTTAAAAAAATTACTTTTTCAAAACCTTCTCCAAATTTGTTACAGTTTCTTCCGAGTAGAGCCCCCCTAACCCTCTCCTCTTTTTGTTATAAAAAATTCCAAAATATGGACACCTCATCCTCTAAAAATCGGCTATTATTCTGAAATTGAGTTGTCGTCCCGTCAAGTAGTTAGGCACGGAGTATTGCTGGTTGAAAATATCTGTAACCCAATAATATGAATTGGTATTTTTTATATCGAAAAGGTTGAATACATCAAGTCCGATCCACACATTTTTGAAAGCTCCGGCAAAAGCACTCCGGTGACGGACATCGAAATTTTCGCCCAAAAGTTGCCACGAAAAACCAATATCGAGACGACGATAGGCAGGAGTTCTGAAAAATCCACTGTCGTAACTCTTCTGTGGAGCACGCGTTGGCAATCCCTGAGATAAATGACCTTGTATATTCGCTTTCAAGCGGTCGTGACCCATGAAGTAGTCTTGAAAGAACAAGGACAAATTGTAAAGCTGATCGGTTGGCAAGGGTACATTCGTACCGTTAATCTTCTGGTTGGTCTTCATAAACGACAAACTGACCCAATTGTCTGTCCCTTTCACAAACTCACCAAACAGTTTCATATCGACGCCCATCGCATAACCCGATGCCATATTTCTTCCTGCATAACGGATTTTCACATTGTCGACCGTATAAGGTATCAGATCCGATAACTTCTTGTAATACAATTCCGTCGTAAATTTAAATGGACGTTCTGCCGCCTTGAAGTTATAGTCGCCACCCAAAACAAAATGAACCGACTTTTGCGATTTTATATCTTTGTTGAGTTCAATCACGGAATTTCCGTCTTCATCCTCCACCACTTTTTGAAATTCTTTATAGAAAGGCGCCTGATAATACACCCCTGTCGCAAAACGCAGTGTGTACCTACTATCTTCCAAAGGCACATAAGCAATTGATGCTCTGGGACTAAATATAAATTCTTTATTGAAAGACCAATAACTTCCCCTTACGCCTGCGGTTAAGGTGACACGCCCGTTCAAGGCATTAAACCGATAAGTATCCATCAAATAACCCGATGTGCGGGTAGTACTGGTTTTATTATCTGACATCAATCCCGAAAAAACATTCACAATTTTCCCATCATAAGGCAATGAATAGCCTGCCGAGTCACGCAATTCAAATTCTTTTATCAAATCGTCTATATCTTCTTTCTGAAAGGTGAACCCCCATTTAACTTTATGGTTTGTCAGATCGAGCGAACCCGTATGACCGATATTCATCACATTCACTTTCAGATTGTTGCGGGCATGCTCAAAATAAGTACCCACACCAACAAGGGTACCGGTTTCGCCCTGACCTCCGCCGGCATTCAGATTGTCATCTGTCAATTGGTATTCTCCATTAATATCGTAACGCTCCCTTTCGTCGGAAGAAAAAGCAGATGCCGTTAATCCGACTTCCAATTTGTCCGATATTTTACCTTTTATCGAAGCTGCCCCGAAGTAAGTGAGAAATATATCATCTTCCCATCCATCAAACCAAACTTTAAAGTTTTTCGTGTTCTCCAGCGTTCCGTATGTGGTTTCCCTCGTTTTTGGCGTAAACTTATACTGATTCCGTGAATAGTTTCCGAGGAAACTCACCTCCCAATTTCCACTTAAAGCATAGGTCATATATGTTTGCAGGTCAAGAAATGACGGTTCGTATTCCGCATCCGTATCCTGTGTTCCCAGAAGCATCTTTGTTGTCTTATACCTGATTCCCGTTATTTGGGTAAAGCGCTTGATTCCCGTTCCCACATAGGCACTCGCCCCCATCATACTTGCCGTGGCAGAAGCCTCAAAACCAACAGGTTTCCGGTAAGTAATATCCAGTACCGACGACATTTTATCCCCGTAATGGGCATCATATCCTCCCGTCGAAAATCCGATAGACCCCACCATATCAGGGTTAAGAAAACTCAACCCTTCCTGCTGTCCTGCCCTGATAAGCAAAGGACGATATATTTCGATACCATTTACATATACAATATTTTCATCGTAACTCCCCCCCCTTACGGAGTATTGGCTACTCATTTCGTTTGTGGTGCTGACGCCTGCCCCTGTTGCTATGATAGACTCAACCCCTCCCGACGGACTGGTTATAGCCTTTAAGGTAGAGACATCAATTTTATCGACCATATCTGTCTGGCTTCTAATTCCTTTTACCACAACCTCACCCAATTGCGTATCGGAAGACCGCTCCCGCATCATCACGTCCAGTTTTCTGTCAGCCTTTACGCCATTCAGCACTGTTTCGTAGGGCAAATATCCCATATAATTGAAAACAAGCCTTATAGAATCGGACGGAGTTATGCGCAAGCCGTATTGTCCTTTCGAATTTGAAAACGTAGAATTGGACGAATTCTGAACGCCAACCACCACTCCATCCATAGGCTTCCCGTCGAAGTCTGTAATTGTACCCGATATAGTTACAACCTGAGCAATGGCGTTGCTCAAACAAAGAAGCGAGAAAAATATGATTGTATAAAATCTCTTTGGCATAAATAAATTTTTGAAACTTTTCCGAAAAAAACGGACAACTCAAAATAGATAACGGCAAATATACAGATATATTTTGCATTTCGAGTGAAAATACATATCTCAAGCCCTGTTCATCGGGCAATAAAGTAGACAATTGTCATGTATTAACAACTTTATAGAGAAAAATTTCACTTTTCTGAAATAAAAAAAATAAATTTGTAGTGACAATTTAAAATCAGTCAACAATTAGCAGTTAGACGGTCTACAAAAAAAAATTGAAACTTATGACTTATAACTCAAAACTAATTTAAACTCTAAAATAACTATCACATTAAGAATGGCAAAAGTAAAAGGAACCATTGTGGTTAACATCGAACGATGCAAAGGCTGCGACCTTTGCGTAGTTGCTTGCCCCTGCGATGTATTGGAACTTCAACCCAAAGAAGTCAACAACAAGGGCTATCATTACGCATACATGAAAAACCCCGAAGAATGTATTGGCTGCGCCAATTGCGGCTATGTGTGCCCCGACGCATGTATAACTGTTTATAAGCAAAAAGTAACAAAAGCACAATAATCATTATGTCAGAAGAAATATTCTTGATGAAAGGAAACGAAGCCATCGCTCACGCCGCAATACGCTATGGGGCAGATGGATACTTCGGATACCCGATTACACCACAATCGGAAATTATGGAAACCCTTATGGCCGAAACACCATGGAAAACTACAGGTATGGTAGTGCTTCAGGCCGAAAGTGAAACGGCATCCATTAATATGGTATATGGTGGTGCAGGCTGCGGTAAGGCTGTTATGACATCATCATCCAGTCCCGGTATGAGTTTGATGCAAGAAGGCATATCCTATCTTGCCGGAGCAGAACTCCCTTGTTTGCTCGTAAACGTAATGCGTGGAGGTCCCGGTCTGGGAACAATACAACCATCGCAAGCCGACTATTTTCAAACTGTGAAAGGTGGCGGACATGGAGACTATAAACTGATAACACTAGCACCGGCTTCCGTTCAGGAAATGGTGGACTTTGTTGCTTTAGGCTTCGATATGTCGTTCAAATACAATAATCCCGCCGTAATCTTGACTGATGGGGTTATCGGGCAAATGATGGAAAAAGTAACTCTGCCCGAATTTAAACGCAGAAGAACCGACGACGAAATTCGTGAGCAATGCCCTTGGGCAACTCTGGGTAAACCTGCAAACAAGAAACCCAACGTTATCACGTCTTTGGAGCTCGATCCATATAAAATGGAAATCAACAACGAAAAGTTCCAGGCAAAATACAAGCAAATTGAAGAAGAATTTGTTTTGTTCGAAGAAAAAAACTGCGAAGATGCCGAGTATATACTGGTTGCATTTGGCTCTATGGCTCGTATCTGCCAGAAAACAATGGAACTGGCTCGTGAGGCCGGCATAAAAGTAGGCCTTATACGCCCCATCACGCTTTGGCCTTTCCCTACCGAAGTTATCAGTAAATATGCAAGCAAGGTTGCGGGCATGCTCACCGTGGAAATGAATGCCGGACAAATGATTGAAGATGTTCGCCTTGCTGTGGAAGGTAAAACAAAAGTCGAACATTTCGGCCGCTTAGGCGGTATCGTACCTACTCCGAGCGAAGTATTGGTAGCATTAAAATCAAAATTTGACCTCTAATTCGGGTCTTGATTGAATCAAAAACTATAATTAGAAAACAAAAATGAGTACAAATAATATTATAGATCCTGCCAACTTGGTATATGCCAAACCCGAACTGATGAACGATGCCGACATGCACTACTGTCCCGGTTGTTCTCATGGGGTGGTTCATAAATTAGTGGCTGAAGTGATCGACGAAATGGGTCTGCGTGAAAAAACGATTGGAATAGCACCCGTTGGATGTGCCGTATTCGCATACAACTATCTGGACATAGACTGGCAAGAAGCTGCTCACGGACGTGCGCCGGCTTTGGCAACTGCCGTGAAAAGGCTGAATCCTGACAGAATGGTATTCACCTATCAGGGAGACGGAGACTTGGCTGCCATAGGAACAGCGGAAACAATTCATGCCGCCAATCGTGGCGAAAATATAGTCATTATATTTATCAATAATGCCATATATGGTATGACCGGAGGGCAGATGGCTCCTACTACATTGTTGAACATGAAAACATCGACAACCCCTAACGGCAGGGATGTTTACGAGAACGGTTATCCTTTAAAGATAACTGATCTATTGGCTCAACTTCAAGGTGTTTGTCTGGCTACACGTCAGAGCGTGCATACAGCCGCAGCCGTGAAAAAAGCGAAAAAAATGATCCGTAAGGCTTTCGAAAATTCTATGGAAAACAAAGGAACCTCTATTGTAGAAATAGTGTCTACATGCAGTTCCGGCTGGAAAATGACACCTGCCCAAGCAAACGACTGGATGGTGGAAAACATGTTTGAAGCCTACCCTATCGGTGATTTAAAAAACATTTAAGAGTCACAGACCTTTAAATGTTACGAGTTGCAAGTAGACAAGTTCCGTGATGTGTATGCGGCTTATTTACTCGTAACTGTCCGAAGGACATAAATAAAATATATCGTTAAATACTATCAATTATTTAAGATGATACAAGAAATAATAATAGCAGGATTTGGAGGACAAGGAGTTTTGTCGATGGGTAAAATCCTTGCATATTCGGGACTGATGGAAAACAAAGAAGTATCTTGGTTTCCATCGTATGGGCCTGAGCAACGAGGAGGTACGGCCAATGTCACAGTCATACTGAGCGACAACGAGATCAGTTCTCCGGTTGTGAACGAGTTTGATATCGCAATCATCCTTAACCAACCATCGCTGGAAAAATTTGAGCCGACCGTAAAACCCGGAGGAATACTTATCTACGACCCTAATGGTATACATCGTCCGCCCCAACGCAAAGATATTCACGTATATTCCGTTGCCGCAGTTGATGCAGCCACTGAAATGCAAAACCAAAAAGCGTTCAATATGATCGTTTTGGGTGGTTTGCTGAAAGTTAGCCCGATGGTTGACTTGGAGCATGTGATGCTAGGTTTGAAGAAATCTCTTCCCGAAAGGCATCATAAACTTTTGCCGATGAACGAACAAGCCATTTTGAAAGGAATGGAAATTATAAAGGAAGAGCAAGTTCCTGCATAGCTACCGGCTGTCGAGGCAACTCGTAACTACTTATAAAATAAAGTAAAAGCCCTTAATATTTAAATCTATTGAGGGCTTTGGTTTGTTTTAATTGTAAGAGCAGATATTTGTCATCCTGAGTGAAACGAAGGATCTGTTTTTCCAGATGTTTCACTTCGTTCAACATGACAAAGCCTAAAAATATTTATATAAAAATAAGTCAAGCTAACCACTAGAATTATTAGTCGAAAAAAATGCTTACTTTTGCAGTATAATAAACATTGCTAACATATAGTAATAATAACAATGAGTGATCAAAGGTATAATCAACGAGGTGTATCGGCGTCGAAAGAAGACGTTCATAATGCAATCAAAAACATAGATAAGGGAATTTTTCCAAAAGCATTTTGCAAAATCATTCCCGATGTCTTGGGCAACGATCCCGAATACTGCAACATCATGCATGCGGACGGAGCCGGAACAAAATCGTCGTTAGCTTACATGTATTGGAAAGAAACGGGCGACATTTCCGTTTGGAAAGGTATTGCACAAGATGCTCTGATAATGAATATTGACGACCTTCTATGTGTGGGAGCTACCGACAACATCCTTTTATCATCCACTATCGGGAGAAATAAAAACCTGATCCCGGGAGAAGTTATATCGGCAATCATCAACGGAACAAATGAGCTTTGCGAAGAACTGACAAGCCTCGGCATTAGCGTTTATCCCACAGGTGGAGAAACTGCCGATGTTGGCGACCTGATCCGCACCATTATCGTAGACAGTACGGTTGTGTGCCGCATGAAACGCTCGGACGTGATCTCTAACGACAATATCCAAGCCGGAGACGTAATAGTAGGACTATCGTCTAGTGGTCAGGCAACCTACGAAAGTCAATACAACGGCGGCATGGGTAGTAACGGACTTACATCTGCCCGTCACGATGTTTTTGCAAACTATTTGGCAACAAAATATCCGGAAAGCTACGACAGCTCTATTCCCGTAGATTTGATTTATTCGGGAAAAATGCACCTTACCGACAAAATAGAAGGTCTTGATATTGATGCAGGCAAACTGGTGCTTTCGCCTACCAGAACGTATGCTCCGGTAATTAAAGAAATATTGGATACCCTGCGTCCTGAGGTACACGGCATGGTACACTGTTCGGGGGGAGCGCAAACCAAAGTTTTGCACTTTGTGGATAAAGTAAAGATTGTGAAAGACAATATGTTTCCACTACCTCCGCTTTTCAAACTGATACAAGAACAATCGGGAACCGACTGGAAAGAGATGTACAAAGTATTCAATATGGGTCATCGTATGGAAATCTATCTTCCTAAGGAGCATGCCCAAAAAGTGATTGACATTTCCAGAAAATTCAATATCGATGCTCAGATTATCGGTCATGTAGAAGCATCCGATAAGAAAGAATTAATCATTGAAAGTGAATTTGGCAGATTCGAATACGAATAAAACCATAAACGAAAAAACGAAGGGGCGTGTGCCAAAAGTAAGATTACACTATCAAAGTGTTACTGATTTTTGTCATTGAGTCGCCTTCGCTCCTCGAACGTTGTTTCTGAGTGCAACGAAGAATCTGTACTTTCTAAAAACAGATCCTTCACTTTGTTCAGGATGACAAGAAGACATTGAAATTTACTTTTGGGACACACCTCCTTTTTTAGACACTGTCCATTTCACAAATTCATGAACAGTGCCCATATAATCGACATAAAGATTATAGCTTCCAATAAACCATGTTAGCAATATCAGATATATTCTGTCCCGGATTTGAAACAAAACCAACCCCAAACAACTTTGTTGGATTTTCTACATCCTTTGTAATAAGATGATTGTTCCAATAAAGTTCAACTTTATCACCTGTTTTACATTCAGCGGCTAACGGTATGGACAGAGAAGAGCCACTATCCCAACCAGGAGAATTAGATGCGGGGGAATTTAAACAATAAACAATTGAAACATCTTTCATAACATCATTCACGTAAAGAGAAATATATCCCCAATATTTCATCTCATTTTTAAACCCATATATTCCGCCAGTCTCCGGATCACAAAATTTGGCAAATAATCGTACATTGAACACATAGCTACCATCTTCATTTATTGCAATATCAGCACTATCACTTGCATCCATTTTCGAAGACCATTTAATTAGACCATCCTTATAAGCTCCACCCCATGTAGAGTTTATGATTGTTTCTTTCGCATACAAATGCCCAAATGTAGTTATAGGCGTTGGAGGAATACCGGTAAGCAGTTGCAACCATCTTACACCATCCCACACATATTGCCCCGCAGCAATGCCATTGCCACCAATGTTATACACATTCATTCCTTTATGCGCAGCCTTTTCCGCAGCCGTGCCACCACTTGTGATAAATGGTTTTAAACTATTTATCTCCGACAATTTCACCCGAGGCAATACAACACCGCCATTAGCGTTTACACCTCCCTCTGCCGGAAGATTATCTGTCTGGCTTTGCAAGTTTAATATTGCCGCCTTTGGCGGAGTTATATCCGACCCGATTGTTACCTGTGCATACACACTTCCCGAAAATAGCATAGCAGCCAAAAAGAGGCTCTTAAGTTTGTGATTTAATACTTCCATAATTCATTAATTAAGTGATTTTTTATCTGTTTAATCTTATGTTATTAATATCTGTCACTTGTAGAGTGACGGAAACAAGGCATAAACACACATATAAAACTTATTATCAACAAATTACAAATAGTAAAAAATTACAAAACAGACTTTTAGTTTAACACTTGTAAAACATTTAAAAAAAATGGATAGAAAGTAAGTCGCAACATACTGATAATTTGATTTTTGTGTAAAATGAAATCAACGCGTGGAGATTTTTTAGTAAAACATTCGTTAAACAAACTAATATACAATACTTAAACAACAAAAAAAGATGAAACATGAAAATGATAGTTCAATAGACTTTATACAACTTGAGAGAGGTCAAGCATTGACCTTGGAATCCGGAGAAAATAAAATAATTCTGGTAACGGAAGGAAAAATATATTCCAATTCTTCAACTCACGATAAGGTGAAGGTAACATCTTCAAACATGGTGTTTTACCCATTTCTGGAACAGGCAGAAATAAAAGTTGAAGAAAAATCCGAAGTAGTTCTTATTCGCTTCAAAAACGAATCGGACCTTTGCAGTATACTATCTTCTATAACTGCGGTGGAAGCAACGAAGCAGGAAGAGGGCAACACAATCACACTCCCTGTTAAACAGATAATTTACAACTACATAGACACGATAAAAAAATATCAGGATAAGAGTATCTACGATGATTATCTGCAAGGACTGAAAATAAAAGAATTTGGATATATCCTCAAAAACTTCTACTCAAAAGAGCAGTTGCAAAATTTCTTCAAGATGTTTTCTGTCAACGATTCACTTTTTACGGAAGAAGTATGCAGGCTTAGTTCGCACGTACGATCAATACGTCAACTGGCTGAAAGAATGAATTATAGCTATTCAGGATTTAACAAACGATTCAGGCGGGTATTCAATACATCGGCATACAGTTGGATGAGAGATCAGAGGGCAAAACAGGTGTATCAGGATATTTGTCAAACGAATAAAAGTTTGAAAGAGATAAGCACAAATTACAACTTTGCCACTTTGTCTCATTTCAATGAATTTTGCCACAAAAATCTGGGGTGTTCTCCGTCCGAAATCAGAAGAAAAAACAGTACTAAACAATATCTATAAAAAAAGAACCTCCGTCACTCTACAAGTGACAGAGGCCTTCACTTCCTCATTATCAGTGTACAAAGGTATAAAAAATATTTTATACAACATGCTTCTTCCAGACATTTCTAATATGAAAGCAAAAAAGGTATCCGAAAAACTTCGAATACCTTTCTTCTTATATTTATCGAAATAATTACTTCTTCACAATCTTCGCATTCTTCATGCTTCCGGTTTCTTTAAATGCCTGATGGAAAGAAAATGCACTATACAAATTTAAAGGTGTATGCCCCGGTTCGCACGAATCGAGATATTCCATCAATAAAGGACGGTAATCTGGATGAGCACAATTTTCAATAATCGTTCTAGCTCTTTCCCTCGGAGCTTTACCTCTTAGGTCTGCAACGCCATACTCAGACACGATAATCTTAACCGAGTGTTCGCTATGGTCTTCGTGAGAAACCATAGGTACGAATGAACTGATATTCCCGTCTTTAGCCGTTGAAGGCGTAACAAAGATAGAAACATAGGCACTACGGGTAAAATCGCCCGATCCGCCAATACCATTCATCATTTTGCTTCCCATTATGTGTGTCGAATTGATATTTCCGAATATATCGGCTTCTATCGCCGTATTTATGGCAATGATTCCCAAACGGCGCACCACTTCCGGATTATTGGAATATTCGGACGGACGCAAAACTATTTTATCTTTAAAGAAAGACAAGTTCTTGTAGATATGCTCGATGCACTCGTTGCTGACAGTTAATGAACACCCGCTTGCAAATTTTACACGACCCGACTCCATCAAACCGATAACGGCATCTTGTATAACTTCCGTGTAAACTTCAAAATCGGGAATTTCCTTGCTGTCTCCCATCGCCGCCAACACTGCATTAGCAATGTTACCTACACCCGACTGAACAGGCAAAAATGTTTTCGGCATACGGCCTTCTGCCATTTCTTTAATGAAGAAATTAGCAACGTTATTACCAATTTTTGCCGTAACATCATCCACCGGAGAGAATTTTCCTCCCTCGTTCGGTTCGTTGGTTTCAACCACAACTATTTTAGCGGGATCTACTTTAATGCAATCACGCCCTACACGGTCTTTAACCTCATATACTGGTATATCTTTACGACATGGAGGATCTAATGGTTCCGGAATATCATGTATTCCTCTAAGTTCTTTAGGGTTCCATCTGTTTAACTCTACAATAACAACTTTTGCTAAACGAGAAACCGTTGGAGATATACCTACGGCACATGTAGGAACAATTTCACCATCTTCCGTAACATCGCACGCTTCAATAATGGCTACATCAATGTTTCCGTAGAATCCGTAACGGATGTCTTGTGCCATTGTTGAAAGATGCAAATCGCAAAATCTGATCTGCTCTTTATTTATTGCCTCACGCATACTTTTGTTGGTCTGATAAGGAGCACGAAAATCAATAGCGTCGGCTCTTGTCAGTTCTCCGTCAAGTTTATCTCCTGTTGAAGCACCTGTGAAAATGTTAATTTTAAATGGATTTCCCTTCTCATGTTCGGCAATAGCTAATCTGGCTATGGCTCCGGGTACAACTTTAGGACATCCGGCATGAGTGAATCCGCTAAATCCTATGTTATATCCATTTTTAATGAGGCTTGCAGCCTCATCTGCACTCATAAATTTTAATGCCATTTTTTGTAGATAAATTAGATAGTTAAATTTTATTGTTTTTTATATTCTTAATTATTCTTTTCAACGAACTTATAATGTACTTTTGCAAATTGTTTTTTACTTTGTGAAAAAATTTAACAAAAAAAGATATCCCGTCTCTCAAAACGGATACAAAGGTAAGAATTTATTGTCGATGCAATATGTTTTTCAACAGAAAAATAAAAATCAAGTAATATGAAAACCAATTCAATTCTACTCTTTTTTCTATCTTTTATCGCACTATCATCTTGTATAAAAGAAGAAGGGCTTAACCTTGAAGCTGACATCACCAGTTTCAAATTTATGGAAATAGAAGCAGAACCCTATCTCAATCAGGAAACAGGAACTATAAAACTTGAAATAAGCGATTCTGATCTTGATATAACCAATCTGACACCTGTCATCACCGTGTTTGAAGGAGCTACCATTCAGCCCGAATCGGGTGTTGCGCAAGATTTTTCTAAGGCGGTTGAATACACCGTAACTTCGGAAAACAAACAATGGCAAAGAACATACAAGGTGTCAATCACAAATGTAGTGCTCAAATATAGTTTCGAGGATTGGTATATAAATGAAATTGGCAGTGGCAACAAAATATTCAAATATCCAACCCCGACCGACGACTTCTGGAGTAGTGCAAACTCAGGTATTGCGATAGCCAAAGTGGGGGCAGTTGACGAATATCCCACCCACCCCACCACCGACGCTTATAAAGGAAAGTATGCTGCCGAACTGAAAACCCAAAGAGGAGGTGTATATTGGAAGAATTTAATTCCTATATTCTCAGGTTCTTTGTTCAGAGGTAAATTTTCCCTGAATATGGCCGATTTCGTAAAATCGGCTAAGTTTGGGCAATTTCACACTCAGGATAAGGGAAGGCCGGTTGAGTTCAGGGGATACTATAAATACAAACCGGGCGATGTTTTCTATAACGAAGACGACCAGATTGTTCCCGGAAAAATTGACGAATTTTCTATCTATGCCGTATTGTATGAGGTGACCAAAGGAAACGGAGCCGATGAGTTTTTGGATGGTACAAATATCTTGTCATCATCCAAAACAGTGGCAATAGCCGAACTAACCGACAGAAGTGCCAAAGAAAATTATACTTATTTCTCTTTACCTTTTGTCTACAACCGTGAACCGGACTACAACAAATTCGACTATAAGTTGGCAATTGTATGTGCATCCAGTAGAGAAGGCGACTACTATCGTGGAGCAGTTGGTAGTACTTTAATTGTTGACGAACTGGAAATTATAACGAAATTCGCACCATTTTGAAAAAAGGATAAAATATTATCTAAAAAAATCCTAAATCTTGAAATATGAAAATATATAAAAAAATTATAATACTATTAATTCTTTCAATCAGTATACCCTCATTCGGGTTCGACAAAGAGAAATTGGAACATAGAATCACAGTCGGATTCAATGTTGGAGCATCATTTCCGATTCCAATTCCCCGTGAAGTAAGAACCATCGAAGGTTGGTGGCCTCAGTTCACTCCGCAGTTTGGTTATAGTATACTATACAGTGTAGATCCGAAATGGAGTTTCGGGTCGGGCATCTCCCTCGATTATAAAGGCATGGGTGCAAAAGACAAGGTTAAGTATATGCACATAGAGGTAAGATTGGAAGAAGATGGCGAAATATTGAACGGATATTTTTCGGGTAAAAACGAAACACGAGCTAAATTATCTTACGTAACGGTTCCTGTTTTTGCCAGATATCAACTTTCCGACAATTGGTATGTGCGTGGAGGTGGATACGCATCCTATGCTTTCAGCACATCATTCAAGGGCAAAGTTTGGGATGGTTATTTAAGAGCTCCGGACCCAACCGGAATGATAACCCCATTGGAAGGCGACAGTAAAGCGACCTTCGACTTTGGCAGCGACATCAGATCTTTCGACTTCGGGGTTTTATTAGGAGCCGAAAGAAGAATCAATCAAAAATTCAACGCATTTGCCAATTTAAACTGGGGATTGACTCCCTTGTTCAAAAAAGATTTCAAAGCTATGGATTTTGAAATGTACAACCTATATTTTACGCTTGGCTTTGCCTATAAGTTGTAAGAATAAATACTCACCTTTGTTTCATCTAATTGAGAATTGGCGAAGCAAAGGTGAGGCTATAACAGAAAGACTCCTCAAAAATTTGAGCTAATCGGCTGCGTCGCTTCTTTTCTTTTCAAGACAAAGCTAAACATTAGCAATCCGCACAGCAGGAACGATAAACCTACCGAAAGGATAGACCCGTCGCTAATAGCTCCGGCGCATACCGTGCAAAGGCAAGCGACAAGCAACTGTATCGAGCCAAACAAGGCGGAAGCCGATCCGCTGTTATCTGCAAACGGAGTCATTGCCAATTCCGTAGTTGTTGGAAACAAGGCTCCGATCGGGAAGATATAGAAAAACAAAACAGCCAGAATAGTATAGATACCGGCATCCATCTTTATCACAAGAAACAAGATCACACTTGCAACGAACATAAAAATAATGGCATAGCGTGTTATTCTACGGGTTGAGAAATAACGTTGCAGATAACCCGTGAGCCACGAACTAATCATCAATCCCGCCGCATTAGTAGCAAAAACTATACTGAATACGTCTCCCGACAATCCGCCATGTTCCATAATCACAAAAGGAGCATTGCCAACATAAAGCATCAAGGCTCCGTTTGCCAAACCTGCAATCAGGGCATAGAAGGTAAACTGGCGCACTTTCAATATGCTCCAATAAGTTGCAAAAACATTCTTTTTTATCTTCGCCGGAACCGATTTATGCGTTTCGGGAAGGAAGAATAATGTCAGGAACATCATAACCACCCCCATCGTCAGCATTGTACCAAACAAACCTCTCCACGATGAAAAACCCAATACGACATTCCCTATCAGAGGAGCCATAATAGGTGCTATTCCCATAATCAACGCCAATATTGTGAAAATCTTTAGTGTTTTTGTCTTGTCGAAATAATCGGTAACTATCGCACGGGAGATAACCACCCCTCCACAGCCGCCAAGAGCCTGAATAAAACGGGCTACCCATAGCTGCTCTATACTCGTCACAAATAGACAAGCCACAGTGGCAACAATAAAAATAGCTAAAGAAACCAGTGTTGGTATTTTTCGCCCAAACCTGTCCGACACCGGGCCCCAAAACAATTGTCCTACGGCAAATCCTGCCAAAAATGTAGATAGTGAAACCTGAACTGCCGCATTGGTTGTTGAAAATGTTTCTGATATCAAAATAAATCCGGGCAAGTAGAGGTCGATACTTAGCGGCTCAAGCGCCGTCAATAACGATAAGATGATAATAACCATCCATTGCGAAAACGTAAATCCTTTCATTTTTTTCAATTTTCGGGCAAAGGTAGGTTATATCTCAGGACAAAAGTTATACAAAAACGCCTTTTTCATGGACAAAGTCACCTCAGACAACGAAACTCACGAGGCGAATATGAAGTATGTTTTTTAAAGAATCTGCTAAAATAGGCGGCTTCATTAAATCCCAGATCAAAGGCAATTTCTTTCAGGCTTTTTCTCCCTAATCTGATTTCTTTCTTTGCCTCCAGCAAAACCCGTTCCTGAATATGCTGCTTTACGGTTTTCCCCGTTCCCTTTATACAAATCATATTCATCTTTTTGCTGGTAAGGTTCATCTTGTCGGCATAAAAGTCCATTTCCCGATGATCAATGAAGTATATATCAATCAACCGCATCAGTTCGCCTACTTTCGTATCCTCGCTCTTTTTGTACAAGTCGGTTTGCTCGAAGAGAGAAACCAGATAAAACAAAAACGCCTCCATGTAGCTTCGCAAAAGAGGTAAACGATTATCTCCGACAATTTCGGTTTCGATCATTTGTGTCAGGTTTTCCAATATCTGCGAGGTGTTGTCGTCCACCGTAAGAAAGACATTTCCATAATATCCGTTAAGAAAAGCCGATTGAAGACGTAAGTTGATCTCGAAAAAGAGGTTGTTTTCTATGGCATAAATATAGCCTTTCTTTCCGGCAACATCCATTCGGTCTATCTGCCCCGGAAAGATAATAAGAACCTGGTTTCCCTTCAGGCAATACTCTTCGAAGTCGAGCAAATACGAAGTATCTTTATTTGCTTCTTTCAGCCACATCACCTGATAGAAATCGTAACGTTGATAATTACCCCAATAATTATCATCCGCATTTTCCAACGAAACAACGTCGAGATAACGTCCTTTTTCTAAACTTATCAGATTCTTATTTCCTATCAAATCATCCATCCCGACACAAAGGTAGAACATAAAAATCAATTAAGCGATATAGCTCCATTCTTCGGGCAACTCCATTTCAGGACAGAGGAGCTAATTATTAGTTTTCAATATCTTTATAGTTCTCCGTCACCTTAAGTCCTTGCAGCAATTTCTTGCACCGGGTGAGGGCTTCGATATAGTAATAATCGGCATAATTGATGGAAGCATCCACTTCCGACTTGTTAGGCCAATGCCCTACCGAATGAAGCAATAAGGCCGGATTCTTATCCCTGCTCTGGTATTTGTCAGACGACAGTTCTGTAAGCATATTAATGGACGCTAGCTTGTATTCTTCTGCTTTTTGTGTGTTATCCTCCAATTGAGACAACTCTAATAGTGCCGATGCTACAATAGCTGCTGCCGAAGCATCATGCGGCTCATTCGGAATATTGGGCGCATCAAAATCCCAAAAAGGAACATACTCTTTTTCAGGTAATCTTGACAGATAAAGGTCAGCAACTTTCTCCGCAAAACGCAGGAATTTTTTGTCTCCGGGTTCTCTATATACTACCGTGTAGCCATATATAGCCCATGCCTGTCCCCTTGCCCACAGAGTAGAATCGGCATATCCCTGATGGGTGACACCTTTGATGAAATCGCCTGTTATGGTATCGTATACTGCTACATGATAATTTCCGCCATCTTCACGGAAGTGATGATTCATTGTTGTTTCGGCATGTTTTGTTGCAATGTCTGCGAGTGATTTATTACCTCCTTTTTTAGCTGCCCAATACAGCATTTCCAGATTCATCATATTATCCATGATGGTATTGTGAGGCCAGTTGCGAGGTTCTACTTCCCTTGGCCACGAAAGAATTGTGCCCACCTTATCATTGAAAAGTGTAGCCAAAGTGTCGGCTGCATTGAGTATGATTTGCTTATACTGTTCATTTCCTGTCAAACGATAGGCGTTACCATAACTACAAAATATCTGAAATCCCAGGTCATGATCGTAAGCCGGCAATTTGGTTAAAGGATGTAGCAAGTCGGTATAATGTGTAGCATAATCCAAGACATGAGCATCCTTCGTGTTCTCATAATCATACCAAAGTATACCCGGCCAAAAACCGGCTGTCCACTCACTGATTTCCACAGGAACCATGTTCCAATGCTTCTGATCGCTGAGAATATTACGGGGAAGCATTTGTGACGAATCAATCTCGCTGATTGTTTTTTTTATCTGCTCGTGGCTGTATTTGAGGTTTTTATCTACATCAAAACTTGCATTCTTATCCGCACAAGAAATCATTAACAGAGTGAGGGCAATTCCCAATATTTTTTTTTCATATTCTTTTATATTTTTATTTTTCTATTTTAAATCAAACTACATCAATCCACGAACGGGATGTGTTTTCTTTTTCGTTCATGATGAACACTTAATTTTTGGATAAATTGTCTTTTCAAATTTTCTTGCCGTTTTTTGTTCTACATATAACCCCTAAGCGAAGAGATGACCTCCTGCAAAGGCCATCTCCTCAGAAAGTTGAAATGATAGAGTTAGTAATTTATTTGATGTATCCGTTATAGATAGTTCTTATCTTAAGTTATGATAAAAACAAGCTCATACCTAGACTATTCTAAAATATCCCGCACTGCATCGAACAAGTTTTCAACATTGCTCATCGTACTTCGAGTTATTTTTTCTGACGCATTTTTAACGAAAGCCTCTTTGTAACTTTTTTCAATCAACACAGACTCTCCGAATATATAATAGTTACTTGAATTATTCCCCTTTTCAAAATTTTCTTTGTCTAAATAACTTATATTGCGAACCAGCACCACACACTGATTATCCTTCAACTGAAAAACTAAAGAATAGCGCATATAAACAGCAAAAAGGCTTAATTTTCTCTTTTCTATTTCGAGATAATCTATTGCCCGACAAGAAATAATACCCAATGTGCTGTCGTTAGAGTTTATTATACCTCTTTTGGGCAAATAAGTTTTCGATAACCATTCAGATATTACAGTCTGCATTTCTACTCCTGTCAAACTAGTCTGAATAGTATCTGTAAAATAAACAGTTCCGTTATCTTCCACTACAAAAGGGTATTTCCCTTCTTCTTGGCAATAACAAGAAAGTATAGGAACCATAAACGAGATCAATAATACAAATACTTTTTTCATATTTTTTTCAATTAAAAATACTTTCAACTGTTCCGGAAGGTATATTGTATTAACGAAAACACAAATTTACCAAGGATAGAAAGACCGGTATGGGTCAAATTTTGTCTTTGAGTAGGTCAATATGTAGCAAATTGAAGTTTTTGATGCCAAATTGGAATCATTAAAACCTTGTATGTTATCTCCATACCACTACACCAGCAGGTTTCAGCACCTTCTCCCCTATTATAATTTTAGCATCGGCAGGAATATCTGCTTCATAATTATCGGAAGAATAATTTAAGACGATCCAAAAACCATGTCGCCAAACTTTAACAATTCCGTTGGGCAAGTTCTCGACAGAAATTCCGGCTCGTTTATAGACCTCCGTCATAGCTGCTTTTTCCAATGCACTATTATCAGTATCAGCACCTACAAAAGTGACAGTCCCTTTTCCGTGCTTAGTTCTTGTAACGGCAGATTTCCCTTTGTAGAACTGGTCATCATAAACTCCCCAAACTTCGGTGTTTGGTAGCGGGTCTACTACGTCTGCCCAATTATTCCAGTCATAAGTAAAGCCAAGCATCCGTACATGGGCAATACGTGTTTCGGGCAAAACATCGAAAAATAATTCTTTCGCTCCTATCAATTCATAAACAGGCTCTGCGAATTTTTCTTTCCATAGATGAGCTTCCCTGTCTTTCTGCCCTGTGCGGCAAGTCAAAACCAAGTGACCTCCGTTTTCTACATATTTTTTCCAACGAGCAATCAAATCTTTATCTAATAACTGATAAGCCGGAGCAATCAGAACAGGATAAGCCGAGAAATCGTGCGTTTCGTCAATTATATCGACTGGCGCAACAAAAGATTGAAGTATACGGTAATACTTATAAATATGTCCCATAAACCTCCATTGATTGGTTTGAGGTTGATATTCCATCTCCCAACGGTTGTCGGGGTTATACAAAATACCTGTTTTTCGAGCAGCATAGTCCTTGGGTATACTTGCTTTCGGATCGTACAATTTCCTCAATTCTTTTATTTCTTTCACAGCCTGAATGTACTCTTCTCCCGACGTACTAACGCTTGTACCATCAGTTTTCATAATTCCGTAGTGATATTGCTCACCACCCGACAACGGCTGACGGAAACGATAGTTACAAACAAATTTGTTATCGCCTGCAAAAACATGATAAATCCACATCCGAACAACTCCGGGCATGGTTTGAGGGTTATACAATCCCCAGTTTACCTGTCCCGGTTGCAGTTCCATCACTCCTGTTGTTCCATTTATGTTTCTGAACCAATCGTTAGCAAAACCGATACCATTAGAAGATCCCATACGGAATCCTTGTTCGCCATAGCCCATATCAAAACCCGCAACTAAATATTTGGTATAAGTTACCAAATCCATTTTCTTGAAACGCAACGGGTCAACTGACGAATAATCGACCATCAAATTGGTTGTTACCCATTAATTCGAAGGAATGTACTTTTTCAGTAAATCCTGTTGCCACAGCACAAAATCGGCTGCTTCGTCGGCAGTAAAGCGTTTAAAGTCCAACATGGCATGCGGATTGGCTTGTTGCACCAATTCTTTTTGATTAGGGATACGGATTTGTTCAAAATCGTTATACGCCTGACTCCAAAAAGCATTTCCCCAACTTGTGTTTAAGGCATCAATGGTTTTATATTTCTTTTCCAACCATTTCCTGAATGATTTTTGAGCATTTTCACTATAATCGAAAGCCGACTTATCATGTTTTTGAAATGTACAAAGTACATCAGGATGCAATTCATTTACCTTTGAGCATCGAGGCCGATAAAAAAGAGATTCGTGGACGGCAAATTGATATGGTAAACATTTCCGCTTCAAAGAAAAATGATATTATTAGCCTGACAATGGCAAATATAGATTTGGAAAAAGAGAGAAATCTGGAAATTGATTTATCGGACACAAAAATTAATCAGGTGAGCGGTCGTATACTGACTTCTAAAAAAATTACAGATCACAATACATTTGAGAAGCCGAATGTAGTGAAGCCGGTCGATTTTAAAGGTGCTAAAATTACAAAGGGAAAATTGAATGTGAAATTACCGGCAGCATCAATTGTTGTTTTAGAAATAAAATAAAAAAGGATAATCTATCTTACATAAAACGAAGAGAATACAGATGATATTCTCTTCGTTATATAGTAATAAGAACAGCTAATAATCAGAATGAAATATGAGACGAAGATTAATCTTATCTGTATTTTTGGTCTTAATCGCTTCAATGAAAATGTATGCAAATGAGCCCGATTTTGCTTATATATTTGCATATGGAGAAAACGGATTGCGTTTTGCATGGAGCCTTGATAAAGAAAACTGGCTTGAAATAGGAAAAGGATATCCGTTCGTAAAGAGTGACTTCGGACGATGGGAAAGCCAAAAACGTATGTATGCCCCCATCCTGACGAGAGATAATGATGGAAAATGGCATTGCCTATGGACATTAAATAATGATGTAAATGCATTTGCATACACCACATCAAACAATCTTTCAGACTGGAAACCTCAGTCTTATCCCTATATAGGAGATGGAAATATCAAAGGGCTGGAAATAATAAAAGCAGGAGAAACATACACCATTTCGTGGGAAAATACCAAAGATAACGGAAAGGGATTTTATGCCACAACAACAAAAAATTTCAAACATTTTACTCCTGCCAAATCAATTGCTCAGTCAGAGAGAGTCACCCAACGCTCCGAAATAACACTTAACGGAAACAGGCTAAAAGGAACACTCCATAAAGTAGCATGGGCAGAGATTGATCATTTGATTAAGACTTGGCAACTATCCGAGTACAAAAAAAGGTTGAACAATGAGATGATGTCGGAAGATGCAACACGATTTGCGAACCTGAAACCCCTCGAAGCTACTATTTCAATTAACCCTTCGAAATCAAAACCAATAAGTGATATGCTTATCGGTATCTTTTTCGAAGATATAAATTATGCTGCTGATGGAGGTATATATGCCGAACTGGTCCAAAATCGTGACTTTGAATATACACCTGGCGATAAAGATGGAAAAGACAAGTTGTGGAACAATACTAAATCGTGGAATTTAAATGGAGAAAATGCAATTTTTAGAATAGAGTCTGAAAATCCGGTTCATGAAAACAATAAACACTACGCAGTACTTAATATTCAGAAAACAGGTGCCAGCCTGATTAATGAAGGCTTTGATGGGATTCCTTTGAAAAAAGGTGAGAAATATGATTTTTCCGTTTTTTCCAGAAACATAGATAAAAAAAATAAAACCTTATCAATACGCCTATCGGGAAAAAATGGAGAGGTATATGCAGCCGGTACAATTAAAGGTACTTCATCCGAATGGAAGAAATATTCAATAGAATTGGTTTCGAAAGAAACGGTAAAAGACGCCCGTTTGGAGATCATTTCCCAAACTGAAGGAACGATAGGTTTGGATATGATATCGCTTTTCCCAAGAGAAACGTTTAAGAACCGTAAAAACGGACTTAGAAAAGACCTCGCGCAAACCCTTGCCGACATTAAGCCCCGATTTGTAAGATTTCCCGGCGGATGTGTGGCTCACGGCGACGGAATTGATAACATGTACCGATGGAAAAACACTATCGGTTCGTTAGAAACACGCAAACCTCAACGGAATATCTGGGGTTATCACCAAACTATGGGACTGGGTTATTATGAATATTTTCAGTTTTGCGAAGATATAGGAGCAGAACCGCTACCAATTCTTCCGGCAGGAGTTCCCTGTCAGAATTCCGGTATTGGTGGACATGGTCAGCAAGGCGGCATTCCTATGGATGAAATGCAAGATTACGTTCAAGAAATTCTTGATCTGATTGAGTGGGCAAACGGTGATCCCTCGAAAAACAAATGGGCAAAAATGCGTGCAGAGGCGGGGCATCCAAAGCCTTTCGACCTAAAATATATAGGCATCGGAAACGAAGACCTGATAGGTGATGTATTTGAAGAAAGGTATGTAATGATATGTAATGCGATAAGGGAAAAATATCCCGAAATAAAAATTGTTGGAACTGCAGGACCTTTCTACGAAGGAAGTGACTATGTGGAAGGCTGGCGCATAGCCACAGAAATAGGTCTACCGCTCATTGACGAGCATTATTACAATTCTCCGGGATGGTATATTCACAATCAGGACTATTATGACCGTTACGACCGCAATAAACCAAAGGTATATCTGGGCGAATATGCTGCACACGTACCGGGAAGGCACAATAATATAGAGACTGCCCTTTCCGAAGCTCTGCACCTAACAAATATAGAAAGAAATGGAGACGTGGTGAGTCTCACATCTTACGCCCCTTTGCTGGCAAAAGAAGGTCATACGCAATGGAACCCTGATCTTATCTATTTTAATAATACTGAGGTCAAGCCAACAGTAGGCTATTACGTGCAGAGGCTATTCGGACAAAACTCCGGCGATGAATATTTACCCACTTCTTTGCTGTTATCTAATAGAGGAGATGCTGTAACAAAGCGGGTTGCCTGCTCGGTTGTGAGTGACAGTGAAACCGGTGATGTAATCATAAAAGTCGTAAACCTACTTCCGATTGAGGTGAAAACGGCTATAAATACCGATAGCCTGAAAATGACCACAAAAGAAATATATAAAACGGTACTATCGGGCAATCCGGAAGATAAAAATGTACTTCCTGTTGAGTCAGTAATAGATTTACAGAACTTGAAAGAAATACATCTTCCAGCTTATTCTCTTACAGTTTTACGATTGCGAAAATTAGCTGTTTCCGAATAATCAATATATACTCATCAATGTTTTATAAACTTAAAATGACGAGGATGTTCATTTGCGGGGGTTCGGGAATTTCGTAGTGAAGCATAAAGCGGAGAAGAAAGCTCGTAATATCAATACCAATACACAGGTTATTGTTCCGGCTCATCGGGCTCCGGCGTTTAAGGCTTCGAAAGATTTTCGATTGGATAAATAATGCAATTGCATTTTGTAGGACACCAGAAGCTCAATTCCAGTGAATTGGGCTTTTTGGGGATTTATACTAGTTTGAATTTGCGAAACATCCATTTCTCATTTTTTATTTCTCTCGTAAATATTTAGTATTCAACACATAACAGAACATACATTTCAGTGTGTTAAATAATTACGATGAAATAACAGCACAACTGTTAAAATTAACATTATATTTGCAAATATAACAGACTTATACAAAACTTATTTCATAATTTAAAATACTATGCAAAAATCCCATAAGCATCTTTTGCGGAATCTGCTTGCATTTATTTTGCTAATTCATACTTCTTTAATATTTTCTCAGGAAAACATTGAAGCCAACAAGAAAAAAGCACAGGCTTGCTTTGCCCGATTGGATGCTCAAAACAGCTATACGGACAATCTGAACCGGGTGGACATGAACATCCTTCCTTCGGGTATTCGTCAGACGATCAACAACATGGGTGTTACTCTGGCGGTGCATAGCGCCGAGTTTTTTCCCGAATACACTTCACTGGGTATCTTTCTTCGCCTGGAAGTTCCCAATCGGGAAGAAGCACTGCTGTTCGGAGCAGAAAACATCAAACTGTCTCACGACGGGGACATTATCGGCGACGCCCAATTAACACTTATGAGTGACATAGAAATACCCTTTAGCGGAAAAAATGTTATACTGAGGTTAAAGGGTAATTATGACGGAAAAACAGGTCAAACCGATGGATTAACATACGTTTCGATAGACTGTAAGGGATTTAAAGAGTTGGGCGTTTCGGCAGAAGTAGAATTATCCAGGAAGTTATGCCTTCCAATTGATGCAAATGGAAATGTTAAGTCAGGCGAAAAGGTAAAAGGAGCATTCCGTACGCAAGTGTCCGACTGGAGCGACATTGTGGCAAATATCACCTTTCCGTCCTTCGAAATAAACGGTTTAAGCGGTTTTGTGTGGAACATTCAGGATGCAGTATTTGATTTCAGTGATACGAGGAACGACCAGTCGTTGGTGTTTCCTCAGGGGTATGAGCAATACCTGATCCCCGGAAATGAGGCCTGGTGGAAAGGCGTTTATGTAAGGGAACTGTCGGTTACGCTTCCTCCTCAGTTCAATAAAGGGGAAGACAAGCGTGTAAGTTTCTTTGCCCAAAATATGTTAATAGACGATAACGGTATAACCGGAAACTTTGGTACTGAAAACTTGTTGTCTTTTAACGAGGGTAATGCCAGCGGTTGGGCGTTTTCGGTCGATTATTTCAGTTTGAGGCTGATGGCAAATACATTGGAAGAAGCCCGGTTCAGCGGAATACTGGGACTTCCTGTATCCGAAGTATCTCAACTGGCATACGACGGATACATATCCGCCGACGACAAGTACGTTATGCGTGTCAGTCCGGTAGACAAGGTTTCTTTCGACCTGTTTCAGGGAAAAGCCGAACTAGACCCAAATTCTTATGTCGAGTTTAAGGTGGCAGACGGCAAATTCCGCCCCGAAGCCATGCTTCACGGACGTATGGGAATTGAAATCGCAGTCAACCAAGGTAAAAACGCAACAGATTCGCTCGGTTCGGGAAAACAGTTGATGGCTTTTCAAGGCATTGAGTTCAGAAGCCTCCACCTGAAAACAGAAGCACCCTATTTCAGTGCAGAATACTTTGGTTATAAGGGAGATGCCAAACTGATGAACTTCCCTGTATCCATTAAGGAAATCGCCTTGACCTCAAGAGGCAATCGAGCAGCTCTAGGCATAGACCTAGACATTACCCTGATGGATGGCACTTTTAAAGGCGGAACCAAAGTTGAAATTATAGGTTCTATGGATGAAGGCAAGCTGCACCGATGGAAATATGAAAAAACAGAGGTCAACCGTATCAATCTGGAAGCCACTATTGCAGAAATGCTGACCCTGAAAGGAGGGTTGAACATCATGACCGATGATCCTGTCTATGGGGATGGATTTGCAGGGGATATTTCGGCAGAGTTCAGCAAAGGTGTAGGCCCATTGAAAGGATTGAAAGCAGAAATGCGCGGCATGTTCGGGAAGACGGATTTCCGATACTGGTTTGTAGATGGAATTGCAAAAATTCCCGGTGTGGGAATCCCCATCGGTCCCGGAATCAACCTGACGGGATTCGGAGGCGGTATAGCCTATAAGATGAAACCTCAAGGGGCAGACCGTGGGACAAAAGGGCAGGTAATGACAGCAACTTCCATGACCTATGTTCCGGACGAAAAATCATCGTTGGGAATCAAGGCAGCCACAGTATTCAACTTTGTCAAAGACGAGGTGGCACAGGGTGAAGCATGTTTCGAACTGGCTTTCAATGATAAGGGAGGACTTGACTACGCCGGGTTCTATGGCTACACGCAGTTCTTGTCGGCTATCCCCGGACTGGATAAAATCGAAAGTGTAATCGGAGAAAAATACCAGAAAATCATCGACTTGGAACAAAAAGCAGTAGCCAAACTTCCGGGAGGAACCCTCGAAGCCTTGAAAAAGACCAAACAATATAACCCCAATGATGCAGGCAAGCTCTATGTGGATGGAGACAGGATAGGCAAAGCCAATTTTACGGCGGCATTGGGACTTGAATATAATTTTTCAGAATCTGCATTTCACGCTACTTTCGACCTGTATGTAAATGCAATAGGCGGTTTTCTCAAAGGCGCAGGTCCTAACAACCGTGCAGGATGGGCTGTAATCCATGTCGATCCCCGGGATTGGTATGTACACATGGGTACACCGGAAGACCGTATCGGCCTGAAAATGGGTATCGGAAAACTTCTCAACATTGAAACAGGATCTTACCTGATGGTCGGCACTCAGATTCCCGCATCACCGGCTCCGCCGAAGGAAGTTGCAAGTGTTGTCAACAAAAACGGGAACATCGACTACATGAAAGACCTGAACCTGATAGAGGGCGGTAAAGGTTTCGCCTTTGGGTCGAGCATGAGTGTTAACACAGGTGATCTTACTTTCCTTATCCTCTATGCGAGGTATGCCGCAGGATTGGGTTTCGACTTTATGTTGAAGGACTACGGCGATGCCCAATGCAAAGGGCGTAGCGGAGCCATCGGTATGGACGGCTGGTATGCCAACGGGCAAGCCTATGCCTATATGCAGGGCGAATTGGGGGTAAAAGTTAAACTGTGGTTTATCAAAGCTAAAGTACCCATACTGACGGCAGATGTGGCTGCCCTGATGCAGGCTAAGCTACCTAATCCCAGTTCGTTTAAGGCATACATCGGCATCAATACCAAAGTACTTGGCCTGATAAAAGTCAACTGTCGTTTCAAGATACTGATAGGCGATGACTGCGAACTGGTGATTCCGGGAGGAAGCCCTTTGGATATGGCGATGATAAACGACCTGTCGCCCATAGACAAATCGGATGACGTAAACGTGTTCACGGCACCTCAGGCTACATTTAATATGGCTGTGGAAAAACCTTTTGATGTACAGGACGATGACGGGGAGAAGACGTACAAGATAAAAGTAAAGGATTTCTTCATTCATGACGGTAGTCAAAATATTGTGGGAGAAATAAAATGGAATACGGAAAAAGATGTAGCCTCCTTCTATTCGCATGAAGTGTTACCTCCCCTATCCGACCTGACGGCTACGGTAAACGTGGTATTCGAAGAATATAAGAATAACAAATGGACTCCGGTTTATACAGCCGGAAAAGAAGCTGTGGAAAGCAAAACCATCAGTTTCAGGACAACAGATGCCCCCCAAGATATACCTTTGGGAAATATTGTTTATTCATATCCTGTTGTCGATCAAAAATATTACCTGAAAGGTGAATCCGACAAAGGATATATTCAATTACAATACGGACAAAATTACCTCTTCCCCAGTGAGTATGAAAACAAGCTGCAACTGGTTGATAATTCAGGAAATGAACACCTGGTAGCAATCAATTACAATCAGGCAAAAAAACGGATCGAATATACCATGCCGGCTACTCAAAACAGTACAAATTATGAACTTAACATTCTGTCGCTGAATAAAACAGGAAGCGCTCAAACACAGGCTACCTCAAACCAATCGTTGTTGGATGACAAGGAAGACGGCAGCATCAGTGTAGAGGGAAAACAGGCTTCCGCCCAAACACGTACCGACATAGGCAAGGTGTTGTTGGCTTATGAGTTCTCGACAAGTAAATATTCTACCTTCAAGCAAAAGATAGACAACATACAAAAAGGCATTCCGGCGGTTAATAAGCTGGCTTCGGATGTGTTGATGTTCGAATACGAAACCATCGG
>NZ_QVMP01000012.1 GCF_010501095.1 Dysgonomonas sp. 520
AATGTCAAAGAGCAATTGGATTTATTTAATTCAAATTTTTAACGCATCAGTACTAATTTGCCATAATAGATACTGCAGCGGAAGTGGCCCAACCCACACAGGAACCCATATTGCCCTGATCTCCGGGGATGGGTAGAGGGTTGACTAGATAATGTGTAGTTGATGTTTCTGAGCCTCCGGGAGAGCCTCCTGGATCGATGTTGTCGTCATCCGGATCGAAGTTTGCTGCTTTGGTAGAATACCCTTCGTCTACTTTGGGATAACTGTCATACTCAGCCTTTGTAGCGGGTATAACACCACCCGGATGGTTTTGAGCATTTGCGAAATGGAAGCTAAAGCAGCTTAACAAAAAATAAATAATAAAAACATTTCTCTTCATAATTAAGTCTTTTAAAGTGGATATTATGCAAATATATCTAAAAATTTAATAATATAAAGTATTTTTTACTTAAAAAGTGACGTGGGTATGAAAAAAGGATAACTCCACGAGGGTGTTATCCTTAAAAAAATGTAGTAAAAGATTGTTATTTATATTATTTCTTCAGAAGAGACAAGGTTTTATTAGAGCCGTCTTCAATGTCAATTTTCACGAAATACATTCCGGATACTAAGTTGTTTATGTCTAGTTCTTTGGTCTTCGGTTTACTTATGAGTTTTTTTCCTTGAGGATTGTAAACCGTAACGAGAGTTGGAGTTTGCTCTCCACTAATGTTCAGGATGTCGGTAGCCGGATTTGGATAGATTGATATGTCTGCTATCTTGTTCTTGGAGATAGACGAATGGTTTGGAGAAAGCAGGTTCAGCCAGTTCAGTTTTATGTTGCCCGACGTAATTTTCAGGCGGATAGTATGTTTCCCCGGGGTGATGCTAAATGGATATTCCTGAGTTTGCCAATTGCTGAACTCATTGGTCGACTTGATTGTGAGGTCTGGCTTTTCGTTCCCATCTACTGACACTTTGCAAATAGCGTCAGATTCACAAGAAACTCTGAGTTGCAGCTTGCAATCTCCTGCATTTTCGGGAACGTTGATATTGTATTCTACCCATCTGTTGTCTCTGAAATCACAGATGTTCAGTTTGCCCGATTGGTCGTTGGTTGGCTCCAGTAATATGCTCGACTCCCAATGGTCGCTGTCGGGGATGTCGGCAATATTTGTTGAGGTGTAATGTTCGGCAGGAATCTGGCTGCTCACATTGAAATAGTGCGACTTGTCTTGAGACGACATGTTGACAAATACTTCTCCCAATTTGGTTAATTTGCCCGGCTTGTTATCTTCCAGCAGTTGCATGAAAGGCCACTTGTCATTTTCGTCGGTTCTAGGAATAAACCAAGCGTAACGATATACATCCTTGTCGTTTTCGAGATAGTTTAGGGCATTTACCATATATTCCAGTTGGTTTTCTTCGGGATTACCTTCAATTTCCCAGAAATTGTCCCATGCGCAAAACTCGGTCAGCCAGATGGGTTTTCCGTATTTTTTGAAACGGCCGATATACCACATCAGGGCAGATGGGTATGGCATGTAACAGTGAACCGCAATGTAGTCTACACGGCAATTGGGACACTCTTTGAAAAAATCGTCCAGATAGTTTATCGGGTCGTAATATGGTGCATCAGGACTGTAATTTACAGCTGGTCCCACCAGCTTTAATCCGAAATTGTCGGCTATTTTTTCCAGATCTTTCCATTTAGCGGCAGCTTGTTTGGGTGTCATGTTGGCCTGATTCACAAAGTTAGGTTCGTTGAAGCCAAGCAAGTATTTTACATTGGGGTGTGTTTTTAAATAATTTCTGATTGCAGCTTCGTTGTAGTCGCCGTTCCAAGCCATAGGCAAGAAGTCTATCCCGTTTTCTTCAATGGCATTGTTGGTACTGTTTTTTGGGGTTGAATCCCAATTGTAGAACCAAGATATTCCGTCCGATAAGGCAGCGATATCCTGATCGTAGGGGATGTTATACGAAACTCCTCGCTTGTAACTTTTTTGTTGCGCAAAGTTTTGCATCGGAATCAGTATGGTTAGAATACTTAAAGTTAAAAAATGTAATCTTTTCATGGTTTTAATAATGGCTATTTTGTATTTGTTTTTATATTGAGTTTTTGATGGGGATGGATGCTCAAAATTAGCATTGCGTGCAGGGGTGTCAAAATAATTTGTTTCTCAAAAACTCAACATTGCCGGATAAATACCACAACATTACTACTACATTGTGTTTGTTTGGTGTTGTTGTTTAGGCGTTTATGCGATTTTTTATTAAATTTGAAATGAATGGGAGGTGCGATTTGCAAAATAAATTGTTAAATAAAAAAAGAGTGATTACTAGGGCGTTGCATTTGTATTTTTCATAACTTCGCATTCCATAAATAAAACTTGTAATAGCTATGAGTAGAGATAAGAAGCAAGTAATAAAGAATATTATCGGTAAAGCTGTGGATAATTTGACAACAGATTATGCCGGTAGTTCGCTTACTGATGTTTTCATTGTTATAGATAGAGAAAGTGGCGAATTGTCAGTCTTTGACGATGAGGAAAATTGTGTAGCTAAAGATGTTGTATACAAATGGGTCGAAAATCCTGATGTTGATAGCGACATTACAAGTTCGGTCTATGCCCGTGATTTGAGAGAGGCTGTTGCGGAGATGGATGATGAGGGTAAATTTGAAACTTTAAATGTGTATACACCTTTTTCCATCAATCTGGCAGATGAGGACTTTTCTGTCTTGGAAGAGTTGCTTTTGGTTGAAGACGATTCTTTGGTGAGAATAGACAACAAGTTTATGGAGCGTATGGACAAGGAATTTGACGAATTTCTGGATAAACTTTTGAATGAATAATGGTTACGAAACTACCAAGCATAAATATAAAAAATAAGCGGGCAACTTTCGACTACGAGTTGCTCGATACATTTACTGCAGGAATAGTGCTTACGGGTACGGAAATCAAGTCTATCCGTTTAGGAAAAGCCAGTCTTGTAGATACTTATTGCATTTTAGAGAAAGGCGAATTGTGGGTGAAGAACATGAATATCTCCGAATATTTTTATGGTTCGTACAATAATCATAATGCCCGTCGTGATCGGAAACTTTTGCTTAACAGAAAGGAATTGAAGAAAATAGACCGTCTGGTGAAAGAAACAGGATACACCATAGTTCCCACACGATTGTTCATTTCCGACAAAGGATTGGCAAAACTGAATATTGCTGTTGCCCGAGGTAAAAAGCAATACGATAAGCGTCAATCGTTGAAAGAAAAAGATGATAAACGGATGATGGACAGACAGTTTAAAAAATAAAAAGCAAGTTTATTAAAACTTGCTTTTTATTTTTAGAGAGTAAACCCAAATTCTTCGTTATAATCTTCAATTGAGCGTGTTATCACTTCCCGTGCTATTTCCACGTCATACACATGAGTTAGAAGGCATTTGCGCTCATTTTCTCCGGGAATGTCCTTATACGTGGTGAAGTAATGTTTCAGACGCTCAATCACAAGGAAAGGCACATCGCTGATGTCTCGGTAGCCGCCGTAAATGGCGTCGTTTTCCAGTACTGCAATCAGTTTGTCGTCGGCTTGCCCGTGATCTATTAAGCGGAAACCACCTATCGGGCGGGCTTTCACAATTATATCTCCGTGAGTGATGTCTTTCTCTGTCAAAACGCAAATGTCGATAGGGTCACTGTCACCAACAATGTCGTGGCGTTGCAGGCGGGCATTGCTCAATTCGGCAACACGTTTTCCACTATATGTTTGCGGAAGAAAACCGTACAAGGCGGGAATTATGTTTGAGTATTTTTGCGGACGGTCTATCTTCAGGTAGCCGGTTTCCTTGTCAACCTCGTACTTCACTGTGTCGGTAGGTACAATCTCGATAAATGTTGTAACCACCTCCGGAGCATCCGGTCCTAGTTTGATACCGTGCCAAGGGTGAGCTTTAAATTTCCGACTCATCATAGAGTCTATAGAGTGTGGATTTCCCATTATTTTCTGAAATTTTATTCAAAGCTACGGCAATATTATCAAAATGCCAATATTAATAATCTTTTTTTGTATAGATGTGCAGCTTTTTCGTTAATGCCAATCAGTAGTTGAGATAGGTTGGTTTAAATTGTATAATATCTTTTCAGTAGGGGCGAAATATACCTGTTCTCTGGGGTTTGTAACCCCGGAGTTTTTATTTTCCGGATTTTAAATCCGGATAGTAGCCAAGCATGGGATTGCAAATCCCACGCGACGACAGTGGTACTTTCATCTTTCCTTTTTCATTCTTTCTTTTTCTATTTTCGTTAATGCATTTTTTGCATTCTTCCTATAATAAGGTTTTTCATGGTTAAGGAAAAGTTCTATTTTACTTTTTGCCTTCTCCGATTTCAGATTTCCTAAAGTAGTAATAATATGCCCTGTGATACTATTATCCCCCAATAGGGGGATGAGTACATCTTCAATGTCTGACTTCCTGGATTTTATCTTCGCCAACGCCAGAATGAACATTTGTCGGGAATAATCATTCCGTTTATCTTTCACAATTTCTAAAATGTGATCTACATCATCTTCCTGTATGATAACAGTAAAGGCATTACCTATGGCCCAGCAATAAGATAAATGATTGTACTTCATTTTTTTAAACTCGTTCAATAATGGCATATTTGCTATTCTTTTAGCTTCTTTTACAGTTAAGGACCTTACAATTCCTTCTTTTATACCTAAATGCTCATAATCATAATTTAGCAAATCTACTAATACCTGAATTGCCTGAGGATATCTCATTCGTGTGTTTACAAGGTCATCAATGCTGGAAACAATAATTCCAACTTCGGCTAATTTCTCAACAATTATTTTTTTATTTGTTATTATCATAATCTTAAAATTTTCTGGTTATTCAAAAAACTTGTATTGCATATTATATTTTCAGAAGTGGTTCAAATTTCCTACTAAGCAGACTGCATTAATTCCAAAAACTCATTCCAAAACAGGAGGATTCTTCTCAAATTCTTTCATATATCTATCAAAATCAAATTCATTTTTTATAGGATAATTGAATAGCAATATACATTCATCGGAATCATCCCTGTTATAAATTACTATATATTTTTCTCCTTTATAATCCTTTCCTGGAACAATTACTTCTCCATTCTTTTTTAGTGGAACTTTTGATGTTGTTTTTATATATTTTTCATTATCATAAAATGAAATAAATAAACTAGATCCTGTTTTCTGTGCATTACCAGAAGGATTATTATATTTATCTATTGTAGCAATGGCATAAGCTGGATCGTTGTGTATATTTCGTCTTATGCTTCGCCGATCGTATATAGACCCAAATACAATAAGAAATACAACTCCAAGCAATATCAACATTAATAAATATTCTTTTTTTATAGCATTTTTCATTTTTTTATGTTTTTATATACAGGTAGTGTTGGTTGCCCGTTCTCTGGGGTTTGTAACCTCGGAGTTATTATTCTCCGGATTTTAAATCCGGATAGTAGCCAAGCATGGGATTGTAAATCCCACGCAACGACAGTGGTACTTTCATCCTTCCTTTTTCATCCTTTCTTTTTCTATTTTCGTTAATGCATTTTTTGCATTCCTCCTATAATAAGGTTTTTCATGGTTAAGGAAAAGTTCTATTTTACTTTTTGCCTTCTCCGATTTCAGATTTCCTAAAGTAGTAATAATATGCCCTGTGATACTATTATCCCCCAATAGGGGGATGAGTACATCTTCAATGTCTGACTTCCTGGATTTTATCTTCGCCAACGCCAGAATGAACATTTGTCGGGAATAATCATTCCGTTTATCTTTCACAATTTCTAAAATGTGATCTACATCATCTTCCTGTATGATAACAGTAAAGGCATTACCTATGACCCAACAATATGACAAATCCTTAGACTTCATTTTCTCAAATTCCTCTAATAGTGGCTTATTGGCTATTCTTTTGGCTTCTTTTACAGTTAAGGATCTGGCTATAGCCTTTTTTACTCCCAAGTGTTCATAGTCATCGCAATTAAGTAGGTTTACCAATAGGGGTATTGCCTGAGGATATCTCATCCGTGTGTTTACAAGGTCATCAATGCTGGAAACAATAATTCCAACTTCGGCTAATTTCTCTACGATTATTTTATCTGTCAATTTCATACTCTCGATTTTTATGGCTGTTCCATCAACAAAGTAAGTATAAATAACAATACTTTCTTTTTTTAATGTATTTTTTGTTAATATATTTTTCGGAATTTTTAGGCGAAGGATATTCTTTCAAGCATTCCGATTCTGATGATAGTCATTGTTTTTTTTATTTTTTTTGAGTTTTATCTCTGTGTTTAACACAATTTAGTTCTATATTCGCAATGGAAATGTAAAACACAGAACAATAATGATATTCGATTACCGAAAATTATACCATGAAATTTTCAAAACTACTAAAATAAACGTCTTATTTTGTTTTCTTTTTGTTATTTCCTTTTCGGCTTGTTCGCCCCATATTGGAAGAACAATTACAAAAACATATTCGCCTCTTGACGAAGATTCCGATGTGGAAGTATTTTTCGATAAGAGCAGTATGCCACCGTCAGGTATTGAATCTTTAGGGGTGATAGATATAAAAGATGCAGGGGTATCAACGCTTTGCGATTCTGTCAGTGTATTGGATTATATAAAAAAGGAAGCCCGCCAGATAGGAGGAGACATAATATTTATAAGCAGACATAATAAGCCGGAACTTTGGGGAAATGGTTGTCACGAGATGAAAGGTGTCATATTCAGGACAATAGATGGCATGTCGGGTTTAGATCAGGATTCAACGAATAATATAACGAAAAGATACACCGAATCTAACGAAAGGAAGTTGCCCCGTTTTAAGGTGGCTGCAAGTGCAGGTTATGGTTGGAGAACGGCGGAGCTGGCAGCTGATATAGATCATAGTCAACGAAGTTTTTGTGAAAAATTGATGCATGCTCCCGTTTGGGATGCTTCCGTAAACTATTATTTTTGCGATTTCTGGGGATTAGGACTCATGTATTCAGCCTTTTCGGCTACGGCCGATGGTTCGGTAGGAGGGTTGAAGGGCAAGGGCAAAAGTCTCATAACTTTTGCCGGACCTGCATTTTCCATAAGATCTGCTTTGCACCCGAAATGGATTCTTGAGGGTAGTTTTGGTGTTGGTTATTTGGGTTATAAATTGAATCTTGATTTTCCCGAACATGAAGAAAAGTATACAGGTGCAACCGTGGGGATACAATATTCGCTGGGAACAGAATACAAATTCAATAAAAACTGGGGATTAGGTCTGAATCTCATCGGAATTGGTGGTGCCTTGAGCAAGATGAAAAAAAATGAAAACGGAGATAAATCTACAATAAAATTTGACGATAAAGAGATGGAGGGCCTTCAAGGCATCCGACTAAGTATGGGTATACGTTACTACATACATTGAGGACCCGTGGTGCATTTAGGACTTTGATATAAACTCATTTATTATAAGATTCGTATCGGTTTTGTCATTTTGAACGAAGTGAAAAATCTGTGTGTTTTCAATCCAGATCCTTCGTTTTACTCAGGATGACAATATAAATATGTATTATCTTTGTTGTATCTTTACTTTTCCATTCAGGAAAAGATTATGAACTTACGTACTGTTAATGTTATAAGATATGTTACTCCTTTGCGCGAGGGAGGCTCTTTGCCTGCGTTGGCTGATGCTGACGACGGGTTCAAGTATGTCGTGAAATTCAGAGGAGGCGGGCACGGAACAAAAATGTTGGTGTCGGAACTTGTTGGAGGTTTGGTTGCTTCGCTGCTTGGATTCAGGGTTCCTGAGTTGGTGTTTATAAATCTGGACGAGGCTTTTGGACGTACGGAGGGTGACGAAGAAATTCAAGACCTATTGCAGGCAAGCCGGGGACTCAATCTGGGGCTGCATTTTTTGTCCGGGGCATTCGCTTACGATCCTGTGGTTACGAGTGTTGATGCTGAAACCGCTTCCCGTATTGTATGGCTGGATGCTTTTCTGACCAATGTAGACCGCACTATCCGTAACACAAATATGCTGATGTGGCATAAAGAATTGTGGCTGATAGATCATGGAGCGTCGCTCTATTTTCATCACTCGTGGCAAGGGTGGGAGAGGTATGCGCAAACTCCGTTTGCACAGGTCAAAGATCATGTGTTGTTGCCCTTTGCCGATGAAATGGATAAGGCTGACGAGTATTTGAAAAAACTGCTCACGGACGATAAAATCAGGGAGGTTGTAGATTCAATTCCCGAAGATTGGCTGAATTGGGATAATGAAGAAGAATCGAAGGAAGATATTCGTGAAGTCTACTATAAATTTCTGACAACAAGAAGAGATAGTTCCTGTAACTTTGTAAAAGAAGCGCAAGATGCAAGGAAAACATTTATATGAATATGCGGTTGTACGCCTTGTACCCAAAGTTGAGAGGGAAGAGTTTATGAATGTAGGACTTATCCTTTTTTCTAAACGTGTTGGATTTATCAAAATGCTGTATGAGGTTGATAAGGAAAAGTTGAAGGTGTTTTCTCCTGATACGGATTTGGATGAGGTTTACTCCAATTTGGAGGCTTTCGAGAAAATATGCCTGGGCGTTGAAGACGGAGGAGCGATTGCCCGTTTGGATGTGCCGGAGCGTTTCAGATGGTTGACCGCCATGAAAAGTTCGTGCATACAGACATCTCGTCCGCATCCCGGATTTTCGGACGATCTGGAAAAGACTACCCGATTGTTGTTCGAAGAATTGGTTTTATAGGCAAGAATCTTTTTTCTTACGTTTTTCTAATTCGCTGATAAGAAGTTTTTCCAATTCATTGCTTTTGCAGTTGAGGTTTCTGGGTGTTATTGAAAGAGGTGTTCCGCACAAAGCCATATTGCTTTCCATTGTTTTGCGTTTCAGTCCGCTCACACGATTCAGATATTTTGCAGGTAAAGAAACATCAATGAGCAGTATCTTTGTTGACATTATATTAACCTGGCGTATTGTTTCTATATCTTTCCATTCAATCAGTCCGACAGTGGAAACGCTGCTGTTGTCGATAATTCCCATATCGTCGATAATAAGTCCCGCCTGTTTATCAAACAGCTTTGTGATATATATAACAGTAGTGAAACCAAAAAATATGGTTCCGACTATTCCTGCGATTTTTACAAAAATGGAATTATAATATGTTTGCTGATCTGCAGTTAAAAATAGCCACAAACTGACAATAACAAACAGCACAGATAGTGTTATCAATAAAATAATCCTCCTTTTGCTAAGAGGGATTTGTATGGTATTCATTTTTCGTTGTTTGATTCTCCTTTTTCAATTAAGAAAATATCAGTCACCATCAAAAGTTAACTCAATATTCTGATAATTTTCAGCAAAGATATTAGAAAAATAATCATCATACATGTTTGCATCCGGATTTTTTTTCAGAAATTCTTCTTCAAAGTCACAATAAGCGTTTTTGTAGGGGTAAGCCTTTGGTTTGCCCGAATGGTAGGGGTTGTATGTGCTTGCTTTGTGTCCGTTTTTTACAAGTTTTTGCTCTTAATACCTCCTACTTTTGTAGTGTTATCAGTAAAAAACAGTCATAAAAAAGAAAAAACATGAAAAGATTAGTAGCATTTTTCGAAATTCCTTGCGAAAATTTCAGCAGGGCAATCAAATTTTATCAAACGGTATTTGATATCGAAATGAGTTCTTTCGAGTGCGAAACGGAGAAAATGGCATTTTTCCCGTCCGACGAAGAAGATGGCAAATCGCCGGGAGCAATATCTTGGGCTCCGGACTTCAAGCCATCGGGAAAAGGAGTCCTTGTAAGTTTAAATTGTGTAGATATGGAGGCTACAACTTCTCTTATCGAGCAAGTGGGTGGACGGATTGTTATTCCCAAAACAAAGATAGAGGCGGACGACAGAGGTTATTTTTCCGTTTTCGAAGATTGTGAAGGTAATCAGATCGGTTTATATTCCGATAAGTAGATCGAAAAACAGGTTGCATTTTTTACGGGTGCAACCTGTTTTCTTATTTGTTTCATTTTACATCTTCCAATGCTTGTTCAATATCATTGATGATGTCGTTAACATTCTCTATCCCAACAGAAAGGCGGATAAGATCGGGAGCCACTCCGGCAGAAATAAGCTGCTCGTCGCTCAGCTGCCTGTGAGTATGGCTTGCAGGATGAAGAACGCAGGTGCGGGCATCGGCAACGTGCGTAACAATAGCCACTAGCTTAAGGCTATCCATGAAACGCACCGATTCATCCCTACCACCTTTTATGCCGAAGGTCATGACACCGCAAGCGCCATTCGGAAGATATTTCTCAGACAATTCGTAATACTTATTATCCTCTAGTTTAGGATAATGCACCCATGCCACTTTGGGGTGCGATTGCAGGTATTGTGCCACTTTCAAAGCATTTTCGCAATGACGGGGCACACGTAGGTGCAAAGTTTCAAGTCCGAGATTCAGCAGGAATGCGTTTTGTGGCGATTGGGCAGAACCTAGGTCACGCATCAGTTGAACAACAGCTTTGGTTATGTATGCACCTTTTCCAAAGGCTTTGGTGTAAGTCAGTCCGTGATACGACTCGTCGGGTTGCGTCAATCCTGGAAATTTATCTGCGTATGCTTCCCAGTCGAAGTTTCCACTGTCAACAATTGCGCCTCCTACTGCTGCTGCATGTCCATCCATGTATTTGGTGGTGGAGTGTATAATTATATCTGCCCCCCATTGGAAAGGACGGCAATTGATAGGCGTTGGGAAAGTATTGTCTACAATCAGAGGAACCCCGTGACTGTGTGCTATCCGAGCAAACTTTTCAATGTCAAGAACATTCATTGCCGGATTGGAGATGGTTTCGGCAAACAAGGCTTTAGTGTTTGGCTGAAAGGCCTTGCTTATTTCTTCTTCCGACGCATCCTGATCTATGAAGGTTACATCTATTCCTAATTTTTTCATCGTTACGGCAAACAAATTGTAAGTTCCTCCGTAGATAGTTGAAGCACTGACAAAATGATCGCCGGCCGAGCAAATGTTGAACAGTGCGTAGAAAGAAGCCGCCTGTCCCGATGAAGTTAACATGCCGGCAACGCCGCCTTCGAGCTGTGTAATTTTGTCTGCTACGGCATCGTTCGTAGGGTTTTGTAGCCGTGTATAAAAATACCCGCTTTCCTCCAGATCGAAAAGTTTGCCCATTTGCTCGCTTGTTTCGTATTTGAAGGTTGTACTCTGATAGATAGGCAATACTCTGGGTTCTCCTTTTTTGGGTGTCCAGCCTGCCTGAACACAGATTGTTTCAATATTTTTCTTATTTTCTTTCGACATAACAGTATTTATTTTAGAAATAGAGTACGAATATAGATTAGTTTTTTTATACAGAGACTAAAATTGTGTAATAAATTTAACTATTTTTACACGACAAATTCTTTTCGGGCGTAAAAATTTTATGCCCCTGCCATTCGGGTAGACCAGAAGCTTGCCCCAGCATCAAATGAAGTATTATTTATCTATAAGAAAAAAATTATGAAAAGAAATATACTACTGACTGTCATTTTGCTTTTTATATTGTCTGTATCGGCTCAACAGCCTGAAAAGCAAACGTTCGTCTATGCGGTAAAGGGCGGTGATACGTTGAGGTTGGATAAATACGAAATAGCTTCAGCTAAAGATAAGAAACCTTGTGTGATTTTTATGTTTGGCGGAGGTTTCTCGACCGGGACGAGGAACGATGACCGTTACGTGCCTTACTTTAAGAGCCTTACCGATCTGGGTTATGTTGTGGTTTCCATTGATTATAGGTTGGGACTGAAAAATCCTAAATTTGATGAGGGTGGAGATGTGATGTCGGTTGTCGGTCTATTCAATAATGCTATATCTATGTCGGTTGAGGATTTGTACGATGCAACTAATTATGTGATAAAAAACTCACACGACTGGAATGTAGACCAGACTAGAATTGTGGTCTGTGGGTCGAGTGCGGGTGCGGTAGCCGTTCTTCATGCTGAGTATGATATCTGTAATTCGTCTGAATTGTCGAATGTTCTTCCCGATGGATTTAATTATGCAGGCATTATCTCTTTTGCCGGAGCAATATTCAGCATGCAGGGCGAATTGGCTTGGAAATCGAAACCTGCTCCGATGCTGTTGTTTCATGGCGATGCTGACAGCAATGTACCTTACAACAAGTTAGAGATGGGGCCTTTGGGATTCTATGGCTCTAAGTATATTGCCGGGCAATTGAATGAGATGAAATCTGCATACTATTTTTACAATGTGGAAAATGCAGCACATGAAATTGCTATTACTCCTATGACTGAGAATTTGATGGAAATAGAATCTTTTTTGAACAAATGTGTCGCAAAGAAACAACCTCTTATGATAGAATTGAGGGTGCAAGAAATAGGAAAACCTGTGCTGAACAAAGATTTTGAGATTCTGGATTATATAAAATCAAATTTTGCTCCGCATTGATTATCTGAATCTGTTTATATTGTAATAGATCGTATCGCCACTTATTTCATAAAGGGGTAGCAGGTTTTTTTCTAAGTCTTTATATTTTTCGTAATATCTACTGCTTTTAGGGATTAAGACCTTTACATCCTTGATAGTGCCGTTTTTATAATATTCGAATGTGTTTTTGTTCCATTCTCGTTTTTTTCTTTTCGATTTCATAATATCATCATTCCATTTCATTTCGTTGCTGAAAAGGACGTAGATGATACTGTAATCGGAATTGTTGCTGATTAGTCGAGCCAGATGTCTTCTGCTATATACATAAAGATACATGCCTTGTATATTGCCTGTTTCGGAATTGATATTGTAGTCAACATCTTTTATCGGCATTTGCAAGTCGTTAGATATATCCTCCAGAGTTTTACCCTTATACAGGTCGGCTCTATCCATGAAATTGTAGACAACAAAAGCCGTGGTGTCGTAGTTCAGTGCAGCCAATGTTTTATATGGCAATTGGGTTTGGGCACAAGGAACCAAAAACGAGAAAACAGAAAATAAAAGGAAAGTTAACTTTTTCATAATCAAGAGATATTTGCCGGGTTAATATTCAATCTCCCAATAAAGGTTATGTTTCAAAGTTAACAAATTATATCGGTATTTGATACTATTTTGTGCAATAAACCCGTAGTGCATTTAAGAGTTTGATGTTAACTCATTTATTATAAGATTTATATCCGCTTTGTCATTTTGAACGAAGTGAAAAATCTGTGTATTTCAATCCAGATCCTTCGTTTTACTCAGGATGACAATGCAAATATATATTATTTTTCAGCTAGTTATCTTTTATTTTCTAAATGCACTACGGGTGTAATAAATGAAAAAGAAGAAGCCCTGTCTAACTATATAAACAGAACTTCTTCAGGAAAATATAATTGAGTCAATAACCGAGTCGATTGTTTAAAATTCCATAGGAACTTCTATCAACAATATCTGAGCATCGTCAGACAGAGCCTTGAGGTTTATGGAGTCTGTTTCCCAAATACCGATGGCATCACGTTTATCCAACTCTGTGCCCGAAACATTAAACTTACCCTCTATCACCATCACAAATACACCGTTGCCTTTGTCTTTCAGAGCGTAGTCGATACTTACATTCTTGTCGAACATTCCGATGTTGAACCACGCATTCTGATGTATCCACAAAGAATGATCGGTGGGGGTTGGTGTTACTATTTCAGATAGCTTATTCCTATGTTCCGGAAAATCCATTTTCTTCTGTTCGTATCTGGGCTTCACATCATTTTTGTTCGGAAATACCCAGATCTGGAAAAAGTTGACAGGTTTGTCATGATAAGCATTAAACTCACTGTGGAGGACACCTGTGCCGGCACTCATCACCTGCACTTCTCCTTCGTGTATGATGCCTCCGTTTCCCATGCTGTCGCCATGCTTCAAGCCACCTTTAAGGGGTATGGATACTATTTCCATATTGTCGTGAGGATGCGTGCCAAAGCCTTTGCCTCCTTCCACTATATCGTCGTTAACTACACGCAATGCCCCGAAATTAATCCTGTCAGGATCGTAGTAATTGGCAAAGCTAAAGGTGTGGTGTGTATCGAGCCAACCATGATTGGCATGACCACGAGTGTTTGCTTTATATAAAACAGTTCTCATTTTTTCTGATCCTTTCTTTTTGTTTATTAACAACGGCTCCGGTATAATCATCCAAAGCCGTTTTCCATTGAAATTTGTAAACGAAAAACTTATTGTAAGGCTTTTGCCTCGATCGTAATTTGTAATTCTATATCGTCGTTGATAAAATTATCTTTCAGTTCCGAGAACAATGACTTAGAACCATATTTAACATTCCATTGAGTGCGGTCGATAGAAAAAGGAACCGATACGGCTTTGTATATCTCACCCTCTTTGTTAATCTTTGCACCGAACGAAATATTTTTTTCAACATCCTTCATCTTAAGGTTTCCACTGATCGTATAGTTTACCGAATCGGATGGCGTTGCCGATTTTTCAATTTTGGTAATCGTAAACTTGCTTTGCGGATATTTTGCCACTTCAAAAAAATCTTCACTTTTCAGGTGGTCGACAAGCATTTTATTCATTTTAGCGTCTGTCAGGTCTTCATTCACAATGCTGTTCATGTCGATGGTGAAAGAACCAGCTGTTGCTTCTTCTCCATTCACGGTTAATGTTCCCTCGCTTATTTTTATAATTCCGGAGTGGCTTCCTCCCGGTTTGAACCCTGTCCAACGAATGACGGACGCTGTGGTATCTACTACCAATACTTGGCCTTCACCCGTTGCCGCTGCTTGCGCGTCAGTACCATCTACTTTGTTACGGCCTGTGTTGCCACAAGCAGTTGCCAGTAGGAAAATAGAAAATAATAATGTGTATACTCTCGATTTCATAATTTTTCCAGTTTAATTTTTTTTAATCATTGATTATATAACAACCGATGGTGCGCATTGTTTAACTGAAAATAAAAATCCCGCCTCGAACTCGTTCGTGACAGGATTTAAGCGAGGGGGGAATATGAAACGATTACAAACTATCTTTTGTCAATTCTATTTCAGCGAATAGGCTTCCGTCTTTTTTCTTGTAAATATATTTTATTCCAATATTATTGTCGATCAGGGCCTTCATGCCCGGATTAGATTTCACCATTTGCTTCACTCCTGCTTGAGTATTTCTTTTAAAGTCTTCTTGCGATATGCCATTTATTATGGCTTCGGGCAATTCGGCTACGGTAGCCATTGTTTTTCCTTCGGCATAACATTCCAGTATGACGATACCTGTGTTGGGCTCAGTCATCGGTAATTGGCTTTTTAGCGCATCGACAGAGGCTTGCAATAGTCCTTCCGCATTGTCTTCTATCGAAGCAGTAGGGTCTATGTTTTCAAGGGTTTCTGTTGGATTGTTATATTGATCGGGTGTAATTATAATTTCGTTGGACGTTTTGTTATCTGCCGATTTAACGGAAAAGATGAATGTAACACCTAAAGCGGTAAGTTCTTTCATCTCAGGAGAGTTGTTTAGCGCTTGTATCATCATGGGGCGGACGAGCTTGTCCAGCATATTTGCGGCTACATCAGCCGCTACCTGATTTATGGCTGTCATTGTCATATTGAATTTGACTCTTTTCTCAGGTAGAGATTCAACATTAACCAATGTTGTAGATTGATTGAAGCTGACAGGGCAATCTTTGTTCATCAGCTCTACAAATTCGTCGATTTTTGCTTGTTCATTTCTTTTGCATTGAGTGAATGTCAGTCCTGATACAGTTACGATCAGGAGTAAACATAGTGTTGAAATTTTGTGTTTCATTTGAAGTTGTTTTGTTCTATATGATATTCAAAGGTATAAAAAACTTTCTGATATATGTTTATGGATTTTTTCGGCATCAATACTCATAATTTATATAAATATTGTTTATTTTTATCAATCGAAACAAACTTAGCAACAAAACTATGAGAAAAGCTACACTACTTTTTATTTCTTTAATGTTATCTCTTCTTGCATTTTCACAAACAACCAGAATAAAGGGGTCGGTCAAAGACAAATATGGAGATGAGTTGATTGGGGTTTCTGTGACCCTGAAAGGTACTACGACGGGTACATGTACGGATATCGACGGAAATTTTACTCTCGACGTCCCGTCAACTTTTACGGGTCGCACGGTGGTATTCTCATACATAGGCTATAAATCGAAAGAACTTCCAATTCAGCCTAAAATGGACATCGTTCTGGATGAAGAAGAAATGACGCTAGACGAAGTGGTGGTTGTGGGATATGGCGTGCAGCAGAAGCGAAGTGTTATGGGCTCGGTATCTTCCATATCAGTTCAGGAGATGAGAAAAAAAGGTAAAGACAAAGCCACAACATGGAAACGATCGGGCATCACGGACAACTCTATCAGGTTGCAAGTGGGTGATGATGACTTTATTCCGCTCGAATCTGTTCAGATGGCCGTTCAGGTAGATGGTTTTCGGGTGAGGGTATTGATGGATTGCTTTTTCTTCAACGATAAGAAAGACAATTTGGAGGGTGTATTCAAATTGAAACTGCCAACAGGAGCAACTCCTTTTTGTTTTGCTTTTGGCGAAACAGAATATAATGAAGAAACAGATGCTAACAACAACATTATGTCTAAAAAGGTGCAATTCACCAAATACGATTTCGACGATTTTGAGCTATCATTCAGAGATGTCGAAGATTCGAGTCGCGATTGGGAGCGGGTGAAAGCCGCACGCATTGTCTCGAAACAAAAAGCCGCAAAAGCATACGAAGACATTTTGTCTGCCAATATCGACCCTGCTTTGATGGAATGGGGCGGGGCAGATATGTTCAGTTGCAGGGTTTTCCCGATGGCTAATAATACCTTGCATCAAATTGTGATTGGATATGATGTGGATATGACCGAGGCTCTGGATTTCAGGGAGCACATATTGTCGATTCCTAAGGCCGAGAAAGATGTTCGTCTGGATATGCATGTGTATAACTCGCCAAGTATGCCTGTCGATGTCTCTCCAAATTTGAAGGAAACAACGCACAATGCGGATGGCGACCTGATAGAAAATGACGGTACACGCAAATATTATTCGGTGACAAATCCTCAAGAGAAGGAGATAACCATCAGTTACAATACTACGGCTCCTGTCGTGCTGATACAAGACAGTTCTGTTGATTCGGGTGATAATAATGATTATTTTGCTTCGGCTTACAGGGTTGAATTACCCGAAGAAGTTCAGGACAACTTGCCTAAAGACGCGGTTTTTCTGTTAGATGTTTCGTTAAGTTCCAATCCTGATAAATTTAATGTCTGGCTGAAGCTGATTGAGGAAATCCTTGAAAAAAACAGGGATATAATCAAGCGTTTTGCGGTTCTTAGCTTCAATATCGAAAATCGTTGGTATTCTAAATTCTATGAAAGTAACAATTACTACAATGTGCAGAAGTTTCTGGAGTATGCCAATACGCTGTCATTGGAAGGTGCAACGGATATTTATACTGCTCTGAAAGAAGGTGCTAGTCCGTCGTGGTTGAAGAAGAACGCCTCGAAACATATATTCTTGATGAGTGACGCCGACTGCAACTGGGGTGAAACAAATAAACACACATTCAAATATCTTGTGAACAAAGGAGATAGGATACATACCTATAAAACAGGACTTTCGGGCACAAATATGGGCGTGCTCGATTTTCTCAGCCGGGAAACGGGAGGCTATTCCTTCACTGTAACAGGTGAAGAAGAAGCTGAGTTGACGGCTAAGTCGTTCCGCTACAAGCCTTGGAAGGTTGAAGATATTAAGGTTGAAGGTGTTAAAGATTTTCTTATATCGGGCAATCCCACACAGTTGTATAACGGTCAGAAGTTGCTATTCACCGGACGGGGAGAGCCTACGGGGAAAATTCTCATAAAAGTGAACAATGGCACTCAACGCAAGGAGATTGCATTTGATGCTGCCGAAAAAATAGAATCACCTTTGGCTTCTCGTGTGTATGGGCAAATAGCCATGTCGTATCTTGATAACTATGGATATAAGGCAGAAGATGCGGCGATCAACTATTCTACATATTATCAGATTCCGGGGCAGTACACATCTTTCCTTATGTTAGACAGAAGCTTTGAGTACGAAGATTATGGAGCAATAGATATGGATGATGCCGAAAATTTTGTTGATGATAATGAAATACATACAATCATAGCCAAATTGGAGGAACAAGAAGCTGCATTATCGCTGGGCAACAGCAAAGCCGATTTCCTTGCATGGATGAAAGGTTTAAGTAATGAGAATTCTGTAATAGATTTCAGGCCAAAGGATGAGTTTACAGAATATGTGAACGGATTGCCGGAAGAGATATTTAAAGTTTGGCTGAAACCTCTGCAATATTATGTTTACCTGTCAGACCAGCAGGATTCGGATGAAAAAGAAATACTTAACAGTGACGATATTCGTTTCGACAGGATGTATAAATTGTCCAAAAATCGCAAAAAGACTTATGGCAAAGCCGATGCCCTGAAACTACTTAGTTCTGTGGTGGAAAAGAATGCTTCCGACGTTCAGGCGGTGAGAGATATAGCTATGGTTGTGACCGATTGGGGGATGGGAGATCAGGCATATTATATGATGAGGCGTATAATAGAATGGCGGCAAGGCGAGGCGATATCTTATCTGACTGCGGCGGATGCTTTGGCCAATACGATAAACAATATAGATATGGCTCTGATATATTATTATATCTGTTTAAATTCGGATTGGGACAGCGATTATGGTAGTTTTGAGGAAGTGGCTGCCCTTAGGTGCTACAAATATATGAATAAACTGTTGGCTAATAAGAATGTGACAATTTCGCCTCATACCCGTAAATTTCTGAATAAATTTAAGGCTGAGGTTGAAAAAATATTGGATGACGAAGACCTTTTGTTTGAAGAGGCAGATTTGGTTATAATGGTTAATTGGAATATCGACAACACAGATATTGACCTGCATGTGCTTGAACCAACAGGCGAAGAGTGCTATTATGCTCACAGCAAAACTGAGATCGGCGGACGTTTGAGCATTGATGTGACAGATGGTTACGGTCCCGAAATGTATATTCTGAAAAAGGCTCCGGAAGGAGATTATAAAGTGATGCTCAAATATTATAGTGGAAACAGAACCAAAACAGCATCGAAAGCAAAGGCTTACATTGATGTTTATCAGGATTGGGGACGTAAGAATGAGAAAGTTACACGTAAAACCGTTCTGCTTGAAAATGTTTGGGATAAAGAAACTGTGATGCAGTTCAGGATGAAGGACAAGAGATAAAATTTTGCAATCTTCATTATTCCTTTTCCAATAAATTTGTATATCTTTGTACTTTCGTTATGAATAATGATAAAAGCTCTGTCACTTTATGAGTGACAGAGCTTTCTTTTTTTAAGAGGATTTGCTCAGTGCAAATTTATGGCAAAATATGTGTTGTCTACTTCCTGTAATAAGCCTTAAAATTATATATTTTGCTTCTTGTGTCTTTTGTACCTGATTTGTCGAGGCGAATCACCCAATACTTTGTGACAAAATTCATTGAAATGAGACAGAGTTGCGAATTTATTATCGGTTGATATCTGTTTCAGGCTTTTGTCCGTATGGTATATTTCGTGGTAAACCGTATTCGCTCTGCGTTTCCTGAGCCACGAATAGGCTGAAACACCGAATACTTTTCTGAATTTTTTGTTGAATCCGGAATAGCTATAATGCATTTGATCAGCTAGTTCTATTACATTTCTGATGTCTTGAGACAATTTTCTTACTTGTTCTGTAAAGTATAGGTCGTTGGTTAAGTATGTACTAAAAAGTTCGTTCAATTCTTTCTTTGTATACGATGCTTTGAGTATGCAAATCAACTCTTTAGCTTTAATGTCAGCCAGAAAATTGTAATCTATATTCTTATTTTTGTAAATAAGGAGAGAATGAATATATCCGTTCATTACATTATTAAAAGGGAGATAGTTAACTATCTGCTGTTCAGCGTTTTTGAATTCCGTCATCCTGAAATTATCATAGAGGTAATTTTCATCGTTGATGTCAATTAAGATGAAAGAAGAACTCTCCAGGGTGTTAATCATACATCTATATCCGGCAGGCAGGAAGAATAATTTGTTGGCTGAAACATAGTTTTTCTGAACATCCGAAAAAGAGATATTTAGTCTTCCCGAAATGATTAATATTATCCTGCAATTATCTTGTTTGGTACTCCAGTTACTACCTTTTTCCAGGTCAACGAACAGAATGTTCGAACTCATGTCTTTATTTTCAAGTTTCATATTTTGTTGTTGTTTAAGTATTTGAATTTGTGCATGTTTAACTAATATTTAACGAAAAATTCCGGTCTGAATACCAGCTTGGTCTAGTTTAATCCTTTGTTTTCAATCATTTACTTTGATTATGTTTTCCATTTTGTTGATGATGAAGACCACATGTTTAACAAAATGTTTGTCAACTGCTTTAGGTGTGTATGTAATAGGTTTATTTTCAAATATATAATATGCTAAAAAGTACCCCTCCGTCACTCATAAAGTGACGGAAAATTGAGCTGTTGTAAATTGTTGATAAATAAGAGTATAGAGAAAAGTGTTAAAATTTATATCTTGAAAAAATGATTTATAAAAGCATAAGGATTAGTGTTTGGGTTGACTTAAATAACTTTAATTAATATTAAAAATTGACTTACAAAACAAAGAAAAAAAATGATGATGTATAAACAAGTGAAATTTCTTAAGGCCATTGTAGTTTTCTTGACTTTACAGGCCATGCAATGTTCTGTGTCGGCGCAGGTAACCATTGGATCTGACATAAGTTCGCCCAATGCAGCAATAGTTAACATTCAAACTCAGGTTGACTCCAATCCTGCTCAGGGCGGAATTACTTCGCAAAAAGGAGGGTTGTTATTATCACGAGTGAGATTGGTGAATGTGGAAAGTCTGGAACCGTTTATATCAGGAGGAGGAACAAATGTACAAAAAGCAGCTCATAAAGGGATGAATGTTTATCATATTGGAGGCAACGGCATTGATGCTGGACAATATGTGTGGGATGGAGTGAGGTGGTTGCATCTTTTAACCGATATACCCGCAGCCCCGATATCTACTGTTCATACACTCGATTTGATGATGGATGTTATGTCGGTTCATGCAAGATATGATGCAACAGAAAATGGAATTCTTCTGCCTTTTGGAGACTTTAATGTCAAACGGAACAGGTACGAAATAGCAGTGGAAGAAGATGGTTCGTATGCTTTTTCTTTTCGTCTTTATGGAGCTATGTTAGTTCCGGTGAATCTTGTTTCGTATCCGTTGTCTTATGGCGTATTCTATATAAATGTGATGAGGTATAATCCTACTAAAAATATAGATGAAGTGGTGGATGTTGCTGAAATCAACATATCAATGAATCCGGCAAACGGGTTGTTGCATTATGGTTCAAGTACTTATTCTGTGACAATGGGATGTACGGCAAGTAGGGGAGATGTAATAACTTTCAGATGGTGTCATCTATTAGATCCAAGTTATAATCCGGCCTATACAGAACCCATCTCCTTTAAGTTGCAATCTCTTCCGGGGCAGATTAATGCGGCACGCACATCATTGATATATTGGAAATTGTAAATGACTGTTCGCTGAGGCGTAAAATCTTACCCGTGGTGCATCTAGATAATGAAAGATAACAGACTGAAATATAATACATATTTATATTGCCATTGAGTCGCCTTTGCTCCTCGAACGTTGTTTCTGAATAAAACGAAGGATCTGGATTGTAAACACATAGATTTTACACTTCGTTCAAAATGACAAAACCGATATGAATCTTATAATAAATGAGTTTATATCAAAGTCCTAAATGCACCACGGGTTATTTTTTATTTAGAAACAGGAAGATTATATTCTTCAAATATCTGCTCTGCTTTTTTTACGATTTCGGGTGAAGGCGATTTTACATCCTGTAATTTGTAATTTAATCCCATTTGCTGCCATTTATGTATTCCCATCTGATGAAAAGGAAGAATGTCTACCCTCTCTATATTTGTATATTGAGAAACATGTTTTGCCCAGTTATGTAGGTCTGTTTCGTCATCAGTGAAGTTGGGTACGAGAACATAACGCAGCCAGACAGGTTTCTTTATTTCGGAAAGAAAGCTAAGAAACTTAAGGGTCGGTTCAAGGGGGACTGCTGTCAGGTCTTTATATTTTGACGGGTCGATGTGTTTCACATCAAGAAGAACGAGATCGGTGTAGTTGAGAAGCTCTTTTATCTTGTCGTTCAGCAAGAAGCCGGATGTATCTATTGCCGTGTGGATATTATCAGCCTTACACAATCTGAATAATTCCAATACGAAATCAGCTTGAAGCATGGGTTCACCTCCCGATACGGTAACTCCACCACGGACAAAGGATTTTACTTTCTCTATTTCGTCAAACGCCTCTTGCGCAGTCAAAGTATATTGAGCATCATCCTTTTTCCATGTATCAGGATTGTGACAGTAAAGGCATCGCAACGGGCAACCCTGCATGAAAATAACAAAGCGTATGCCCGGACCGTCCTTTGTTCCGAAAGATTCGAAAGAATGTATATAACCTTTCATTTCTGATACTCTGTTACAAACAAGCAGAAAAGAAATGAAAGTTCTTTTCTGCTTGAATATTAATCATTTACTCGGCTACTTTTCTTAGAAAGTTGTCGTGATTGTCCTGTTGATAACATCCAATTGCTGTTCCTTGGTCAATTTTACGAAGTTTACGGCATATCCCGATACACGGATTGTGAGTTGAGGATATTTCTCCGGATGTTCCATTGCATCTACAAGCAAATCTCTGTTGAATACGTTCACATTCAAGTGGTGACCTGTATTGTGGAAGTATCCGTCGAGCAGTCCCGACAAGTTGGTTGCTTTTTCGTCCATGCTTTTACCCAATGTGTCGGGAGTTATAGCAAACGTGTACGAAATACCGTCATTGGCATGTTCGAACGGAAGTTTAGCAACAGATGAAAGAGACGCGACAGCTCCCTTGGTATCTCTACCGTGCATTGGGTTAGCTCCCGGAGCAAAAGGCGTTCCGCCACGACGTCCGTCGGGGGTATTACCTGTTTTCTTTCCATAAACCACATTCGATGTAATTGTCAATACCGATTGTGTTGGGATTGCATCTTTATACATCTTGCGTTTACGTATCTTGTTCATGAATTTTTCTACAATCTCCACTGCAATTTGGTCTGTGCGGCTGTCATTATTTCCGAAAGGTACGTATTCACCCTCCAATTCATAATCTACCGCATCGCCATCTTCATCCCTGATTATGCGTACTTTACCATATTTAATGGCTGCGAAAGAGTCGGCAATGATAGACAAACCGGATATTCCGAATGCTTGTGTACGAACAATATCCACATCATGCAAAGCCATTTCCAAGGCTTCGTACGAATATTTATCGTGCATATAGTGAATGATATTCAATGCTTTTACATAAGTTTCTGAAAGCCAGTCGAGTGTTCTGTCAAATTTAGCCCAAACCTCGTCAAAATCAAGATACTCACCCGACACTTTTTCTACCCAGTGCTTTGGCAATACCTGAGCTTTTGTTTTTTCATCCTTACCACCATTGATGGTGTAAAGCAATGCTTTAGGCAGGTTTGCTCTGGCTCCGAAAAATTGCATCTGATGACCGATACGCATAGGCGAAACACAACAAGCGATTCCGTAGTCGTCGCCCAATTGCGGACGCATAATGTCGTCATTTTCAAACTGCAAAGAAGATGTATCAATAGATACTTTTGCACAATATTTTTTCCAGTTTTCGGGTAAGCGTTCACTCCAAAGAACAGTAAGGTTTGGTTCCGGAGCAGGCTCAATATTGTAAAGCGTGTGCAACATACGGAAGCTGTTCTTCGTAACCAAAGATTTTCCTTTGTTGGTCATACCGCCCAAAGATTCGGTAACCCATACAGGATCGCCCGAAAACAATTCGTTATACTCGTTGGTACGAAGGAAACGCACGATGCGCAATTTCATAACAAAGTGGTCGATAAATTCCTGCGCATCTTGCTCCGTAATCAAGCCGGCTTGCAAATCACGTTCAATGTAAATGTCAAGGAAAGTTGTTACACGTCCAAGACTCATTGCTGCACCGTTCTGATCTTTGATTGCACCCAAATATCCGAAATACGTCCACTGAATAGCTTCTTGCGCAGTTTTTGCAGGATGTGAAATATCGAAACCATAAGCCGCAGCCATACGTTTCAATGCTTTCAATGCCAGAATCTGAGAATTTAATTCTTCACGAAGACGGATCAGCTCGTCAGTCATAACGATAGGGTCGCATTCTTTGAAGCGTTTTTCCCTTTCGGCAATCAGGCGGTCTATTCCATAAAGGGCAACACGGCGATAGTCGCCGATTATGCGTCCACGTCCGTAAGCGTCGGGAAGCCCGGTAAGTAAACCGTTGCTTCTGGCACGGCGGATACTGTCTGTGTATGCGGAAAAAACTCCTTCGTTATGAGTTCTTCTGTATTTAGTGAATATTTCGGCAGTTGTTTCGTCCAGTTTGTAGCCATATTCTTCCAAACTTTGCTGAACCATTCTTAGTCCTCCGTTAGGAAAAATAGCGCGTTTCAATGGTTTGTCGGTTTGTACACCAACAATTTTCTCTAAATTTTTATCAATATATCCTGCACCATAAGCGTCTATCTGAGAGGGAATACGGGTTTCGGCATCGTAAATACCTTTTTTCTTTTCCTCTACAAACATTTCGCTAAGTTTGTTCCATAATTGAGTAGTGGCTTCTGTCGGACCTTGTAGAAAGCTTTCATCGCCTGTGTATTCTGTGTAGTTTTCCAGAATAAAGTTGTTTACGTCAATGTTTTCTTTCCACTTGGTTCCTTTAAAATCTTTGTATGATTCCATTTTTTTATCAGTATAAGTAATTGATAGAATTTGATGATATATCTCTAAAATTATAACCTTGCTGAGGTGTTTTTTACCTACCAAAGCAATATAAAAGGTCTGTGACCTTACAACAATCTGGTTTACTAAAAAACTCGTTGCAAAAGTACATAAGTTTAATGAGTGTTGCAATTACTATTTATAGTGATTTACAAAAAAAATGCCGGAATCTCACTGTTTTTTCAGAAGGACATCTCGAAGCCTAAACGGATTGCCGATTTGTCTATGTTGGGATGATTGAGGTAGTTCAGTCTCCAAACGTAATCCAACCTGAAAAAGCCGAGAATATTTTCCAGACCTACACTAGCCTCCATATACGGGTCTTTTTTCATTTTAAAAGAATTGTTGGGAAAGACTAACATTTTGTTGTTGTGTTCGGGATTATTTCTGTCGGATAATGAACCCCAAATTCCTCTTAATCCAAAAACTTCCCGAAGTTTTAGCATATTGAGCAACGGTATTCTGTTCAATAACCAACCATCCATATTGTAGGTAACGTTCCATGTTATCTGCTGATCGTTCAAAAACTCAAGGGTATTTACCAAACTGAATGAATGTTTTTGTATAGTAAATGATTTATTGGCACTGGCTGTCAAAAGAATGGGAAAGGGTGCATCTCCCCATATTTTTTCACCTATTACGTTTATTTGCAGCTTTCCGTAAGGCGACATCCAGAAATCTTTTGTTATGGATGCCATCAGTTTGTGATAATTATAGTCGCTGCCGAATACGTTTTTCAATCCGGCGGTATACGAAAGGCTGTATACGACGCCTTCGTGCGGAATCTTCCTTCTGGCACGTCTCTGTTGGAAGAATTTTTCGTTGGGTGCATAACGAAGACTGAGCCCTACTTCGGTAGAGATAAGATTTGGTTTGAAAAACATATTGCCATTGTCGTCGATAAGACGGAATGTTAAGTTTCCGGCAGGCTTTTCTTTCTGAGTACGAGCAAAAATGTCGAACGAGAAGTTCTTATATGTTTCGTGTTTAAATTCAACCTGAGTTGTACGTGAATATGTTGCGTTTTCTTTCAACTGGTTCTTTCCGGACATGAAAATATCGTCACGTTCCGATTGCAAGAATCTCAAACCTAAAGGGTTTGCATCGTATTTGTGACCTACCACCAGATTTGTCATCGGAAACTCATCCTTGTTTTTTTCCCTGTTCCCGAATGCCCATGTTGCTTCTCCGTAGTATTTGAATTTTTTGTCTTTTGTTCCGTAGGCGCCATATCCGTACAAGAATAGATGCTTGTGAAAATTGGGCGTGGTGTTTCCTGTCAGCCTGAATCGGGCACCCTCCAATCCGTTGAAACTGAATAGGCTGAGGGTCTTACCTACTTCAAATTTATTCTTTTCTTCATCGCTTGACAATGGAACCGAACTGCTTGATATAATTTTTACGGCCCCAAGGAAAAGCTTGAAATATTTGTTCGACATAAGTTCGTCCATCATCAAATCTACCTTATAGTCAGTGTTTAAGGACTGAGGCCTGTTCTCTTCCCAATATTCCCTACTTTGTTTATTGTATCCCGATACGTAAAGAACGGGAGCCGGATTTACGAAGACAACATCAACCGGTTGGTTGAAGACAAAATTATTGTAGTTTTTCACCTTTTCCACATATAATTTTATGGCATTTGCCATTGTCAAATCTACCGACATGGTAAGTGTTTTTGGTATCCACAAATTTGGCGACAGTTCTTCAAAATCTTGTTCCACCACCATGGCGTCCACAAAGTTTACGTTCGATTTGTTGGGAACATCCATCGTAACTCTTTTTACGGCATAGGAAGAGTCGTTCGATACATAAATGTTGCCGGTGAAACCGATATCGCGGGTGTTGAACGGAAGAAATCCCAGATTGATGTATCTTTCCTGTTCTATTGTCACGGTATCAATGATATACCATTTATAAAAATCGACAGCCTGACTTGAACTCAAAGGACCGACGAAGTCTCTGAGAAGCAGGTTTATTTTGTTGTCCGTAATGTTTATGTCTTTAAACATTTCCTTAGTAACCGCATCAATCGCCTCCACGTTCATGGCCTCGTCTATTCCGTTCAGTTCGTGGGCAGTAACGATTCTTTTCGTAGATTCAGGCTTTTTTCTGTAATAGAATGTGGATAGGGTTTCCCTCGTAGAAAATGGTAAAATAGTTTTGTTGTCTATACGCGACTGCATAGTATATTTAGCCAACTTTTCCTTTACCTTGGCAGTGTCTACTTTGTTGAATGCAAAGATCAGCCTGTCATATTCATCAGTCTGATAGTAGTCCTGATTGCGAATGTTGTTCCTCTCTTTGTTCTCAATTACTTTTTTAATGAGCTCTACGGCCGGATTGTTTTTCTTCGAATATTTTTCCTTTCCCGGTCTTATAACTACTTCATCCAGTTGATACTCCGATGGTTGTAACAAAACTTCCAGAGTTGTGGTTTTCCCAATAGGGACAGTTTTCGTCCATGTTTTGTAACCCATGAGTGAAACCACCACCTGATTCTTTTTGCTATTGTTACTTATTTTGAATTTACCTTTTTCGTCCGATATATTTCCAACCGCCGAGTCGTCGAACCTGACAATTGCAAATTCAATAATATTGCCTGTTATTGAATCTTTAACAACTCCCTGAACAGTTGTTGTTTGAGAAAAAGAATATGATTGAATAACAAGCAATAAACTGATGGCTGCAATCAGCTTCTTTATATATGATTTATTTGACTTTACAGACATTGGGTTTTATTTACGAACAAAAATGTTTACTTGCCAAAGCCTAAGATATTTAGTTATCCTAGGCTTTCAAGATGTTATTTTTGAAGTTCTGTTTAGTTAGTAAGTTTGCGATAACGTACACGTTTAGGCTCTACATTGCCCATTCGTGCTTTCTTATTTTCTTCATATTCGCTGTATGATCCTTCGAAATAAAAGACCTCCGAATTTCCTTCGAATGCCAATATGTGCGTACATATCCTGTCGAGGAACCAGCGGTCGTGAGATATAACAACGGCACAGCCTGCAAAGTTCTCCAAACCTTCTTCCAATGCACGTAATGTGTTCACATCTATGTCGTTGGTAGGTTCGTCCAGAAGCAAAACATTGGCTTCGGCTTTCAGTGTTAAGGCCAGATGCAGACGGTTACGCTCACCACCGGAAAGCACTCCGCAAAGCTTTTCCTGATCGGCTCCCGTAAAATTGAAGCGTGAAAGATATGCCCGGGCATTGATCTCTTTACCTCCAACCCGTACAAACTCAGTGCCTTCCGATACTACCTGATACACCGATTTGTTCGGATCCATAGACTCGTGTGCTTGGTCTACATAAGCAGTTTTTACGGTTTCTCCCACTTCAAATGTGCCTTTGTCTGGGGTTTCCATTCCTTGAATGAGGCGGAACAGTGTTGTTTTACCTGCCCCGTTAGGTCCGATAATGCCAACTATGCCGTTAGGCGGTAGCGAGAAGTTGAGATTGTCGAACAGCAACTTATCACCAAAGGCTTTTGCCACATCATGCGCTTCTATAACTTTGTTTCCGAGGCGTGGACCATTCGGAATAAATATTTCCAGTTTTTCTTCTCTTTCCTTTTGGTCGGCGTTCAACAGTTTCTCGTATTCGTTCAAACGAGCCTTACCTTTTGCCTGACGTGCTTTCGGAGCCATTCGCACCCAATCCAATTCCCGTTCAAGTGTTTTGCGGCGTTTGCTTGCTTGCTTTTCTTCCTGTTCCATACGCTTGGTTTTTTGTTCCAGCCAAGAAGTATAGTTTCCTTTCCAGGGAATGCCTTCGCCACGATCCAACTCAAGAATCCAACCCGCTACGTGGTCAAGGAAATAGCGGTCGTGGGTGATACAGATAACCGTTCCGGCATATTGTTGCAAATGTTGTTCGAGCCAGTCAATTGATTCGGCATCCAAGTGGTTGGTAGGCTCATCCAGCAACAAAACGTCGGGTTGTTGCAATAGCAGGCGGCAAAGAGCCACACGGCGTTTTTCACCTCCCGACAGGTGTTCTGTCAACTCGTCTTCGGGCGGACAACGCAGGGCATCCATAGCACGTTCCAGCTTATTGTCCAGATTCCATGCGTCGGTAGCGTCAATTTTATCTTGAAGTTCGGCTTGCCTTGCAAAAAGGGCATCCATTTTGTCGGCATCCTCGTAATATTCGGGAAGTCCGAATTTTTCGTTTATTTCTTCATATTCGGTAAGTAGATCAATGATTGGCTGTACACCTTCCTGAACCACTTCCTTCACAGTTTTGGTAGGGTCGAGCTTAGGATCTTGTTCCAGATAACCAACGCTATACCCCTTGTCGGAAACAATTTCGCCCTGATATTCCTTATCAATACCGGCAATGATTTTCAATAAAGAAGACTTACCCGATCCGTTAAGACCGATAATGCCAATTTTAGCTCCGTAGAAGAAAGATAGATAAATGTTTTTCAGTACTTGTTTTTGTGGGGGATATATTTTATTTACCCCAATCATCGAGAAAATGATCTTTTTATCGTCCGACATATTCTATATTTTGTTTGTTATTTCGTTTTTGTTAAGTTTTATGAACTGCAAAGATAGTGAAATATGTATAACTGTGGAAAATCAAAAAAATCAAAAAGGAATGCGAAGATATTTAATATTCGATAAAGAATGAAAGAATATGGCTGTCAACCATATTTTTCTTTCACTATTTAAACAATAAAGTTCTATTTTTGCCAAAATAATAAAAATGATATGAGAAAGCGTATAACTTTATTCTTTGTTACATGCTCTACTATTTTTCTTTCGGGATGCGACGCCTTTGAGTATCATCCTTACGATGGTAAAATTAGTGGAGAACGGAATGTTAATGCAAAAAATATTGCACGTATAGAAGAAGCATGTAAGGGAAAGGAAACTATTCGGTTTGCCTTTTTTGGCGATACTCAGCGATGGTACGACGAAACGGAAGATTTTGTTAAGGCACTGAATAAAAGAGATGATATTGACTTTGCTATTCATGGTGGCGATATATCTGATTTTGGTTTGACTAACGAATTCATCTGGATGCGTGATATTATGAACAAATTGAAAGTTCCGTATGTGGCTCTGTTGGGCAATCACGATTGTCTGGCAAATGGAGAAACTATTTACCGGAAAATATTTGGAGCGGAAAATTTCTCCTTTCTGGCAGGAAATGTGAAGTTTGTTTGTCTCAACACAAATGCGCTTGAGTATGATTATTCACGGCCTGTTCCCGATTTCAAATTTATAGAAGAGCAAATAAATGAAGAACTGGAAGGACACGAAAAAACGGTTGTGGCTATGCACGTCCGTCCATATTCTATGGAATTTAACGACAATGTTGCCCGTGTATTCCAACATTATATAAATTTTTTCAAAGGGTTGCAATTCTGCCTGAATGCACACGATCATCATATAAAGATAGACGATTTGTTTGGCGATGGCATAATATATTATGGAACGGCCAATATAGCCAAGAGAAAATATCTTCTTTTTACGATTAAACCTAACGACGAATATGAGTATGAAGTGGTGGAATTCTAAAATCAGGGTATTCTTGCTTACGGTGGTTTTGTGCCTATCGTTTGTTACTCAGGCAAATGCACAGAGTGAGTATGAAAGGCGAATGTATAACTATCAGACCCGGTGGAGCAAATTGATCCCTAAATATACAAAGGTGCAGTTTGCCGGAGGAATGGGCTTTCTTTCGTTGGGCGGAGGATGGAACTACGGGAAAAATAAGCAATGGGAAACTGATGTTTTGTTTGGTTTTATCCCCAGATATAGCGACGAAAAAGTTCGGGCAACATTTACCCTGAAACAAAACTTTATTCCTTGGAATGTGAAACTCGGAAAAGATTTTTCGATGGACCCTTTGTCTTGCTCTTTGTATGCCAATTCGGTTCTGGATGGCGACTATTGGGCATCCGCTCCGGATAAATATCCTAACGGTTATTATTCCTTTTCCACTAAAATACGTTTCAATATGGCTTTGGGACAAAGGTTTACATATCACTTTCCTGTTGATAAAAGACGTACCCGAAAGTCTGTGACATTTTTTTATGAAATAGGAACAAACGAGTTATATCTGATCAGTGCATTTTGTAATAGCTATCTGAAGCCAAACGATTATTTACACCTATCTCTTGGGTTGAAAGTTCAAATTTTATAATTTTGTATAACGCAAACTTTCACTATTTATGTTATTGTAAATATGTGTTTTGTTTTATTTGTCTGATAATGAGTAATTATCGGACAAAAAATGTTGTGCTGAATAAAATAATGAACAAAATTAAATAATTGTAAAATATGAACAAATTAGCATTACTTATTCCATTTTTGTTATCAACTGTTTTTGTCTTTTCTCAAGAAGTAGAGCCAACAGATATAAAACCTGTAAGTCCTTGGAAATTAAAAGGTAGTACGGGCGTTAATTTATCTCAAACGTCGTTAACCAACTGGTCGGCAGGTGGTGAAAATTCTTATGCCGGCAATGCCTATCTAAATGGGAGTTTAGAGTATAAAAAAGATAAATGGCTGTGGACAAATGCTTTGATACTTGAATATGGACTTACACATCTGGAGTCGCAAGGAGTTCAGAAAACAGCCGATAAAATAGATTTTACTACTCAATTGGGATATAAAATTAACGATAAATGGTATTATTCGGCTATGGCTGATTTCAAGTCGCAGTTTTATTATGGGTATAACTATCCGAATAAAGACAATTATATCTCAAAATTTATGGCGCCCGGTTATTCCAATATATCGTTAGGGATTGAGTATAAGCCAAATGATAACTATTCGGCATATTTTTCGCCAATCGCAGGCAAGTTGACTTTCGTAACGGATGACTCATTGTCTAATGTGGGTGCTTTTGGTGTTGATCCCGGAGACAAATTCAAGGCAGAGTTGGGTGCTTATCTTAAAGGTAAAGCTCAGAAAGATATAATGGAGAACGTTAAACTGATAACAGACGTAAGTTTCTTTACTGCATACGATAAGTCTTTTGGCAATGTAGATGTGGAGTGGAACGTACTTATCAACATGAAGATCAATAAATATTTGAATGCAAATTTGAATACGACTCTAAAATATGACGATGATGTGAAATATGTTGATAAACACAACGTATCGCACGGAGCCAGAGTTCAGTTTAAAGAAATATTGGGAATCGGTTTTGCATATAATTTTTAGTTATTATCCTGAAAATTAGTGTTTTGTGAATTTTTTCAATTGTAAAAAAAACTTAAATTTGAAAAATGTACGCAACGTTTCACGAAACAAAGCATCTTTAATAGTGTAAAGAGTCTTAAAAGAAAAAAGGGAGGTTTGTGGTGATGAAAAAAACTAAGAGTAGTTTTATTTTAGGAGTCATGTTATTTATGACTATCCTAATGTTCAGTTCTTGTGACGATGACGACTATTCGCTCGATGATTTTTATATTGACTTGGCAACAGTAAGTCCGATAGGTGATTCAAAATCGTTTTATCTGATTCTTGATGATAAAACAACGTTGATTCCTGTGGCTCCGTTGAATATAAATTATACACCGAAAGCAAATCAGCGTGTTTACATAGATTACACTCTTTTGTCTGATTCGTATGAGGATTATGATCATGCAATTAAGATAAATTACATATCAAATATTCTGACAAAGGATGTATCAATAATTAATACAGACACACAAAGCGATTCTTTAGGGTACGATCCTATTCAAGTCAAATCGGTATGGTTTGGTGATGATTACCTGAACTTTAGGTTTGCGTTTAGATATAATCATAAAACTCATTTTGTCAACCTTGTTGAAAATAAATTGAGGGAATATGACGACGACGGAAAGATACACTTAGAACTGAGACACAACGCATATGAAGACGAACAATATAAAGATGGCATAGGATTGGGGGCATTTGATATACGCCCTTACATAGCCAGATACCCGGAAGCGGAATCAATTGGTTTTGTTATCCATGTGCAAGAAGAAAAAGGTGAAGAAAAAATTTATGAAAGAAATTATACGAAAACTAATGTAGATACTTCTGACACGAAGTCATTTTGGGACACTACTACCAGTTTAGATTTAGAATGATTAGTGTTTAGAATTACATTTTGATTATTACTTTTTGATTTTCCTATGAAGAAAAGAGGTCTTTGTGAAAAGATCTCTTTTCGCTTTTTTGTACTTTTGCATCCAGATTAGAAAAAATATGAAAAAACTGACATTAATAAAAGTTGGCGGAAAAATTGTTGAAGAGGCCGATTCGTTGAAACAACTGCTTCTTGATTTTTCGCACATCGAGGGTTATAAAGTGCTTGTGCATGGCGGGGGCAGGTCGGCAACCAAACTTGCCGAGCAATTAGGTATTGAAAGTAAGATGGTAGATGGCCGACGCATTACGGACGAAGAAACACTGAAAGTTGTGACAATGGTTTATGGCGGATTGGTCAATAAAAACATAGTGGCCAAACTTCAGGCGTTGGGTATCAATGCTCTGGGGCTTACCGGGGCGGATTTGAATATTCTGCGTTCCGAAAAACGACCTGTGAAAGAAATTGACTACGGCTTTGTGGGAGATGTGAAAGAAGTGGATGCTTCGGTGCTGAGCTCCCTGATTGAGCAGGGAATAGTGCCTGTTGTAGCTCCCCTTACTCACGACGGAAAAGGGAACATGCTGAACACGAACGCCGACACTATGGCTGCGGAAACGGCTCAGGGATTGGCAAAACACTTTGATGTGAGCCTGGTATATTGTTTCGAGAAAAAAGGGGTTCTTGCTGATGAAAATGATGATGATAGCGTTATTCCTGTTATCACGAAAACAGATTTTGAACATCTGTTGAGTGAGAAAATAGTGCAGGGAGGTATGATTCCAAAACTGGAAAATGCCTTCAAATCGTTAGAGTTCGGAGTGAAGGAAGTGATAATAACCAAAGCGTCGGAATTAGGAAAAAATACGGGAACAAAAATAAATTTGTGATTGAAATATAAAATTCCTGTCAAAAAGTTTGTGATTATCAAAAAATAACTACATTTGCACAATCGAAAATAAAATAGTGACAACTATGAATCAATTTTTCTTTGCATACTTTTTTAGCTTTTACTTTAGCCAAAGTAGAACAGGGTTTTGTATGTAAAGAATTGAGAGTGTGAAAAGTTAAAATCAATAATATATGAAATCCTGTCGAAGATCGACGGGATTTTTTTTTGAATCAACAATTATGAAAAGGAAAGTAGCTATTCAAGGAGTTTTAGGAGCCTATCACGGTATTGCCGCAGAAAATTTTTTCAAGGAAGAGTTAGAATTGGTTGAGTGTAATACATTTCGCGATATTTTTAAGGCAATAAAAAAAGACCCTACCATTATCGGAATTATGGCTATTGAAAATACAATTGCGGGAAGCCTGCTCCAAAACTACGAGTTGCAAAAAGAATATAAATTGCCCATTGCCGGAGAGTTTAAGCAGCGGATATCTCATTGTTTTGCCGCCTTACCCGGTCAAAGTGTTCATGATATAAAAGAGGTGATGTCGCACCCGATAGCTTTGATGCAGTGTGGCAACTTTCTGGATTCGTTGCCGAACATAAAAATAGTGGAACATGAAGATACGGCTTTGGCGGCGAAAGATATAGCTGAGAAAAAAATGCAAGGCGTGGCAGCCATCTGCAGTAGCAAGGCTGCTGAGATATATGGACTGGAAATTCTGGCAAGTGGAATCGAAACCAATAAGCATAATTTTACACGTTTTCTTATCGTTTCGGCCCGGTGGATGGTAGAGGAAATCATAAATGGAGATGTTGTGAATAAAGCCTCTTTGGTGTTCACACTTCCCCACACAGAAGGAAGTTTGTCGAAGGTTTTGTCCGTATTTTCTTTTTATGGAATAAACCTTACTAAAATTCAGTCTTTACCAATAATCGGACGCGAATGGGAGTATCAGTTTTATGTGGATGTGAAGTACGCTGATTTTGAACGTTACAGGCAGTCAGTAGATGCTATTCGCCCGTTGATCAGTGAATTGCATATTCTGGGTGAATATCCCGAAGGTGAACAAAGTATTATTTAAGAAAAAGATAATAAAAAATAGATATGAAAAAGATTATACCTGCCGACAGGTTGAATTCTGTGGAGGAATATTATTTCTCTAAAAAATTGAAAGAGGTGGCGGAAATGAATGCTGCCGGAAAAAATGTGATAAGTCTTGGTGTGGGAAGTCCCGATCTGCCGCCATCAAGAAATACGATAGACGAACTGAGCCGATGGGCAAATACGTCCGATGCGCATGGCTATCAGCCTTATGTGGGCATCCCCGAACTGCGTAAAGCATTTGCCGACTGGTACAAAAAATGGTACGATGTGGAGCTGAATCCCGTTACGGAAATTCAGCCGTTAATCGGATCGAAAGAGGGTATCTTGCATATCTCCATGGCGTTTCTGAATCCGGGGGATGGGGTGCTTGTGCCGAATCCGGGCTATCCGACATATTCATCTGTCAGTAATTTGGTTCAGGCAAAAATTCATACTTATGATTTGGACGAAAACAATGGCTGGCAACCCGATTTTGAAGCGTTGGAAAAGATGGATTTATCCGGTGTTAAATTGATGTGGGTTAATTATCCGAATATGCCGACGGGTGCAAATGCTACCACTCAACTGTTCGAAAAACTGGTTGCTTTTGGGAAGAAACATGGTATTGTAATTGTAAATGATAATCCATATAGTTTTATTTTGAACGATTCTCGTTTGAGTATCTTGCAAATTAGGGGAGCCAAAGATATTTGTATAGAACTGAATTCGATGAGTAAATCTCACAATATGCCCGGTTGGCGTATGGCGATGTTGGCATCGAATGCGCAGTTTGTGCAATGGGTTCTCAAGGTGAAAAGCAATATTGACAGTGGACAATTCAAGCCGATGCAGATGGCTGCTGTTGCTGCATTGAACACTCCTAAAGAGTGGCATGATGAGATGAACGAGATTTACGCATCACGCCGTCAGTATGCCGAGGCGATTATGGATACATTAGGTTGCTCTTTCGACAAGAATCAGGTGGGAATGTTCCTTTGGGGAAAAATTCCTGATAGTTATGCAGACAGTGGAGAATTGGCTGACAAGGTGCTTTATAATGCCAATGTTTTTATAACTCCGGGATTCATATTCGGTGATAAAGGTAAACGTTATGTACGTATCTCGCTGTGTTGCAACGAGAATATGTTGAAACAGGCTTTGGAGAGAGTAAAGCAGTTGTAATTGTATTGGAGGGTTTTATAAGTTTTTTGTCATTCTGAACGAAGTGAAGAATCTGTTTGCCTTGATTTTTAATATTTAAAAAAGATTTTTCGTTTCACTCAGAATGACAAGTTTGTTAATTAGGTATCTCTTCCGGATATGAACTGAGATGCTCAAAGGTGTAGCCATTTTCTTTAAGTTTGATAATCAGTTCGGCCAGATTATTCTTGGCATCTACCTTTGCAAACATCTGATCGTGCATCAACAATACCACATGATTGGCAGTAAATGTTCGGGAAGATTCGTATAGTTTATTAATCTCGGCAATCAGCTCGTCTATACCTTGTTTCGGGGTGTAATCTTTTGCATCGTAATTCCATTCCACATCCCAGCCAAATATTTGATACCCATCGTTAGATATTAGTTCGGCCGATGTAGAGCCGGTCTGGTTGCAATTTTTCTTTCTTTCTCCTAATTGCCACAAATTGCGTCCGGGTAGTCGGGCTATTTTGTGAGATATGCCGAAATCAGATTGATTTTTGTTGAAATCTTCCAGTACTTGTTTCGGATTTTTATAATAATCAGAGTATCTGTTGTTTGCATGAGAATAGCTGTGGTTGTAAATTTCGATATGTGAGTTCTTTTGTAGTATTTCATGATATCTGCGGAATTTTCCACTACAATCTATCGGATTGCCAACCAGAAAAATATTCGTTTTTATTTCCTCTGCCGTCACCACACTGTCTATGTATACACTACCATTGAGCGGAGCATCGTCTATTGTTAAATAGATGCACTTCTTTGCTTGATTATCAGTGTTTTGTTTCTCTTTGGTAATGTGAGTGGCTACCGTATCGGGAATGATATTATCTTCGGGATCAGGAATCACATTTTCAACGTTATCGGTGCAATGTGCAAATACGACTGTTACTGCCGCTACGAATAGCAGAATGTTTATTTTTCTCATAACTAGAGTTTATGTTTGTTTATTATTGATGCGAAGCAGATGCCGTTTCGCCTGACGGGTGCAAATGTCACATTTTAAAAGAACCCTTACGGACATACAATCCCCTGTCCGATGCGATTGTTATACTCGGGTTTAATAAAATTGAATATTTGACTGATTTATTTTATTGTGTTCGCCAGACTATGTAAGATATATTCTGGGGTATTTCGGTTAATTCTTTTCCGAATTCATTTCGGGTTTGCTCTTTATCCCGATACCATCCGTATGCGTCGCCTCCTACCAGATAGATGGCATCCGATACGCCTATATCTATCAACGCCTGCGTAAAATCGTGGAAAGATTCGGTATTCTGACTTTCTATCATGATTATCTGTTCGTTGCGCATGGCAAGAGCTCGCCGGATAGATTTATTTTTAGGTCTGTTTTCTATCAGTTCCCCATTCAGAACAAGTGGGTATTGTCTGAAAAAGAACCCTTTGTTTTCTATCGCTTGCTGCAATAGCGGAGTGTCTTCTCCTACACCTATTGAGATGGTATTGTTGATGATGGCGCAAAATCCTTTTTTGGCAACACCTTTCGTTATTTGATTTCCGGAAAGAACAAAGTCTCCCACAATTTCTTGATTGTCTTTGCGTATATCTGCCGCCATGGCTGCAAAGATGATAGTCGAATCCGATCTGTCGGGCATTCCTACGGTTAGAGACATCATGGCATTGTGTGTGACGAAAATGTTCAATGGAACATCGTTGATGGTGTCTGTTGTTGCGCTTGTATAACTTTGGTTTTCACTGCTTTCCGTGTTGCTGGTTGTGATAGTTACGCTTTGTTGTTCCGATATTTCCGGTTCGAAATAATATTCAGGAGCCTGCTCCTTATCAGAAAGAAGGATAATTATCCCGGCAATGGCTACAATCAGGCAAATGCAAAAAATGATGATCCATTTGAGTTTTGTTGTGGACTTTTTCTTGTTCTCCTCAATATCGGAGCCAAGAATATACACTTCATTATCTTTGTTGTTTTTTGAGCTCATATACCAATCCTCCTACTCTTTATACTGTCCTCCAAAACTGTTTTCAGAGCTTTCAAGGCATCTTTCGATGCCGAAAGCGTAAATTTGTTGGAAAAACTACTGTCGGAAAGCACAATCTGCTGTTTCGACACATTTACGTAATAAATATACCTACCGTTGATGATAAGGCTTTTTCCCAAGCGGATGAATGTCTGTGCATCTGTACCTAACTGTTGCTCAATAATTTTTTCGAACGAAGCCAGATTGAACGAAAACAGATGTTCGTCCTTATTTTCAAGGGTCATGGTAGAATAGTTGCCATCCGACAAGATGAATACAATCCGTTCGGGTGAAACCCTGACCACTTCGTTGCTATTTGTTAATACCAGATACTTCGACATATTTAAGTAATAGATAATATTTGATAATATATTCTCTAATTACAACTTCCTTAGGTTGCTTGTTTTCTATTACAAATATATGTCTTTCTGCCAGATAATTATTACCCTTTTCTTTCTGTTTTATGAAATGCTGCGCTGGCTGTACGAAATTGTGTTGTCAGGTGATGAAATGTTTTTTACATCTGTGCATCTCTCATATTCCCTGTTTCCATAAAAGCCTTGTGAAAGGCAAAGGCATTGTACAGATTCACCGGAGTTTGACCTTTTTCTCCACTTTGCAGATATTTTCTCAGGAGCGGTCGATAATCAGGATGGGCACAATTTTTGATGATACATTCAGCCCTGTCTTTTGGCGATTTTCCTCTAAGGTCGGCTACTCCATATTCAGAGATTATAACTTTCACCGAATGTTCACTATGGTCGAGGTGCGAAACCATAGGGACAAAGGCACTGATTTTTCCCGATTTAGCCGTAGAAGGTGTCAAGAAAATAGACAAATAAGAACTGCGGGCAAAATCGCCGGACCCGCCAATTCCGTTCATTATTTTGCTTCCCATAACATGTGTGGAATTGATATTACCGAAAATATCGGTTTCAATAGCCGTATTCATAGCTATAATTCCTAAGCGGCGGGCAACTTCGGGATTGTTGGATATTTCCGCCGTGCGGAATATAATCCTTTCTTTGAAGAAGTTGAGGTTTTTATAAATTCTTTCTATAACCGGGTTACTGACTGTTAAAGTTCCACCGCTGGCAAATTTTATCCGTCCTTTCTCCATCAAATCTATTATTGCGTCTTGTATCACCTCGGTATAAACCTCCATATCAGGTATTTCCTTGCTGTCTCCCAACTCCTTTAAGACCGCATTAGCGATGTTTCCCACACCCGATTGTATGGGAAGGAATGTTTCGGGCATTCGTCCTGCTTTCATTTCCTCGACGAAAAATTTGACAACATTTTTGCCTATTAGTGAAGTTATTTCATCTACGGGAGAAAATCCGTTACCCTCATTTGGCATATTTGTATTTACTACGACTATTTTTTCAGGGTCTATTTTTATGTGGTCTTTCCCAATCCGGTCACGAACGGAATAGATACCAATTGCTTCCCGATGAGGAGGGTCTGGCAGTTCAACTAAATCGTGCATGCCTCTCAGTTCTTTTGGATGCCAGCTATTTAATTCCACGATTACAATTTTGGCGAGTCGGGCAATGGTCGGACTGATACCCACACCGCATGTTGGAACAATTTCACCATCTTCCGTAACATCCGATGCTTCAATAATGGCCACATCTACAGGCCCGTAAAAGCCATAACGCAGGTCTTGCGCCAGAGTGGATAGGTGAAGATCGAAATATTTAACTTCATCCGAGTTGATGGCATTTCTCAAATCTTTATTGGTCTGATAGGGTGTGCGGAATTTTATAGCGTGCGCTCTGGCCAATGCTCCATCAATGCTATCGCCTGTGGATGCACCCGTGAACATTCCTATCTTGAAAGAATTTCCTTTAGCATGTTCTTCTTCAGCCCTTTTTGCCAATGCTACGGGTACAACTTTTGGGCATCCGGCATGTGTGAATCCGCTAAAACCAACATTATCATTATCTTTTATTAAAGAAGCAGCTTCTTCAGCTGTCATTATTTTTAAAGCCATTTTGTTTCAATTTTATTTTATTGTAAATAATAATACAAAAATAAGCTATAAAGCATTTGTCTATAATGACATAAATACGTCCAATCCTGCCAAAAAATAGTATATTTGTATGATAAGTTAATTGGTTGATAATGGCGACTGAAATTAGACATATTGCATTCCTCGTAATATCCGATGCTACATTATTGGATATAACTGGTCCTTTGGAGGTTTTTTATCAGGCAAACGATTGTGTGGAATCATTAAATAGAAAAGGGAGTTTCTACTATAAAATACATACTATATCGGTTATAAAAAATAAAAGGATAAAGACAGCTTCGGGAGTAGTGTTTGATTGCGATGAGAATATTCAAGATATAGATTATGAGATTGATACCTTGTTTATTCCCGGAGTTCCTAATCGTATGCAGAGTGATTACAGATTAGGTAAAAAAATTCTGAATTGGATTCGGGAACAATCACTTAAAGTAGAGCGTATTTGTTCGGTCTGTACAGGAACTTTCTTCTTGGCTGAAGCAGGTATCTTAGAGGGAAGAAACGCTACAACGCATTGGGAATTATGTGACAGGTTGGCTCAGGATTATCCATTAATTAAAGTGAAGAAAGATCCCATTTTCGTAAAAGATGGTAATATATACACATCTGCCGGGATTTCTTCGGGTATGGATTTAGCTTTGGCGTTAGTTGAAGAAGATTCTGGGCGATCGTTGGCTATGGATGTAGCCAGGCAGATGGTTTTATACTTGAAACGTCCCGGAAATCAGTCTCAATACAGCTCTGTTTTAATTCATCAAAATACTGATTATAAGCCTATTCAAGATATTGAAAATTGGATTGTTGATAATTTGCAAGGAAACTTGACTGTCGAAAATCTGGCTGAAAAAGCATCCATGAGTCCACGCAATTTTGCCCGTGTTTTTCTAAGGGAAACAGGCATAACTCCGGCAAAATATGTGGATAAGATGCGGGTTGAAAGTGCATGCAGGTATCTGGTAGATACTCAGTTATCCTTTAAGGAAATTGCCGTGTTGTGTGGTTTGGGATCGGTGGATAATATGCGAAAGGTTTTCATGAAATATTTGCAAATAACCCCGGTCGATTACAGGAAAAACTTTCGAACCGCTTTCTCTTAGTTTTTTCATATTGTGTTATTGTTGCAAAGTTTTATCTTTGCATTAACTATTCCTACTACAAAACAGACACAATTTCATCATTTACGTTTAATAGACATGAAAAGAATAAAGTTTGTATTCTATATATCTTTGGTTTTGAGCCTCTTGTTTGTTTCGGAAGTGAGTGCCCGGAAAAAGAAGAAAGGCATAGCGGAGCCATACGTGAAAACTGAAAAATTGAGTGATCACATTCACATTGTGAGTTTCTACCCCGAAGGCATCAATTCGTTGATTGTTGAGTTTAAAGATTATTTTGCAATTCTGGAATCGCCCATAACCAGCGAAAACGGAGAGAAACTAATCGGTGAAGCTAAAAAAATATCGCAGGAAAAACCTGTCAAATATTTTGCGTTCAGCCATTATCATCCCGAGAATTTGAGAGGAATAAGACCTTTTGTTCATAAAGGCGCAACAATATTGACCTTAATGGAGAACTTTGATTCTATAACTTATTTGGTTCGTAATAGAAAGCCTTTTCAGGTTGATAGCTTACACATGCAGCCTAAAAGATTGGATATTGAGATAATCAGTGATACTAAGACGGTTACGGATGGCGAATATACGATGCAAATGTATCGTATTGGTAATCTGTATGATGGTATTGAGGATGATTTCACCGTTTTTTATTTCCCTGATGACAAGCTATTGTTTGAGCCAAAACTTATTGAAATGAGTAAAGATGGTTTCTTAAAAAAGGCAAGCGAAAAGGAACTGATTATTTACGATGCCATACAAAATCTTGACATAGAGGTTGATACCATCATTCGGTCGTGGACACCCACAGACAGAAACATAAAAACGATCATCCCGTTTTCCGAATTGGAAGAGACAATTTTCTTAAGAGGAAATTAAATGGTAAACGGCAGTTTCAAAGTATGATATTTTACCAGTCCCGGCATTGGAGATTCAACAATCTGTTTTATCTCAATGTCATATTCTTTAGACACTTGGAGTAAAATGTCCGAGTAGTTGTGGGCAACCGAACCAATGAACGATACCGGATAGTTCTGGTAATCGTATTGAAGAACGTTACGTTTGAAAAATCTCTTTATATTTTTATATATAAGTTCGTAGACATATTCATTCTCAATGTGTTCTGATAGGAAGAACGATAGTGTTGACAAAAACCTGTTGGGGAAAGGTTTGTTATAAACCAAATCGAGAACGTCGTCCACAGATATGCGGTAAAGTTCGTAAAATGCCTGTGTAATATGTTTGGGGGCAAGGTCTTTCAAGCAATCGCTTATAAACATTTTGCCAAGAACGGCCCCGCTACCTTCGTCTCCAAGTATGTAACCGAGCGATTTTACATTCTTAACAATATCATTTCCGTCGTAGAAGCAAGAGTTGGAACCGGTTCCGAGAATACAGGCTATGCCTTCGTCTTGTCCGAACAATGACCTTGCAGCAGCAAGCAAGTCGCTGTTGATCTGTGTTGGAGTCCTGAATTGTGCTATAAGTGAAGTTTTAACAATGACCTTCTTTTCTTCTGAAGTACACCCTGCACCGTAGAAGTATATTTCTTCCAGTTTACGTGAAAAAAACTTCTCGGATAGCTGCAATCGTATGCAACGGCTGATTTCTCTTCTGGTCTGAAAAAATGGGTTTATACCATCAGTAAAAGCATGATCTATGATTGAGTTTCCCTCAATAATACACCATTCGGTTTTGGTTGATCCACTTTCTGCTATTAATTTCATTCGTCCAATTATTTCTTTAATTCTCAGTCAATAAAAAAAAATAATGATTTACCCCTCGTACCTCAAAAAAGATACGCTAAGATAGTTACTTTTTTCCATAAATTTTTCTTTTTCAGTAAAAAATAGCTTGTTTTTGAAGCATTATTCGATATATTTGCTCAATTCTTTAGCCCAAACAGAATATCCTTCTTTATTGAGATGTAGTCCGTCGGTTGTGTATTTGGCATCGAGTGTTTGCTTTTTTATCAAGAATGCAGGGTGGATGTATATGAAGTTGACTTTTTCTTTTTTACACAATTTTTTCAATTTTTTATTCAGATTGTCTATCACGTTTTCTTTGTTTGTCAATCTTTTATATCTTTCAAATGAATTGTTGATGGGCAGAGGGCTTTGTATATAGATGATTGTGCCCGGAGACTCTTTTTTTGTCCGTCGTATAATCGTTCTTATATTCTTTATTATCGTGTCGTTCGGGACGTTTTGAGAAATATCATTCACTCCGCCCAGAAAGAATAATTTTTCGGGTTGAGCCTTGACAATTTCGTCTAACCGGGCAAGCATTCCTTCCGTATTATCTCCGCTGATGCCTCTGTTTGCAGGTTTTTGTTTCGGAAAATATTCGCTCCATTTTCCACCTTGGGTCAGGCTGTTCCCCATAAAAACGATCTGACCTGTTTTTAGTGGGTTCTTTCTGAATTCGGACATTCGTTTAGTATAGGTTTCTGTTTCGTATGCTTTTTTTTCGTTGGTTTGTCCGAAAACAGAACACGTAAAGACTAAAACAAGAGATAAAAAAATATTTTTCTTCACGATAATTATATTTAAAAGGTTCTTTTGGCAAATTTAATAATTGTAAATTATAACTTGCTCAATATTAACAACAAATCATTCTCTTACGAGCGGCAGGGTGGAGCAGCGGAGCAAACCTCCCATCTTAGATATCTCGTGATATGGAATGGTTTCGACCGTAAGTCCCCATTCGTTTCGGAGGTGTTGGTTCAGGCGTGTGAAGTTTTGTTCACTAACAACAATTTCGGGGGAAATGGAAAATATGTTCGAGTTCATATAATACATTTCTTCACGCGTGATCCTGAAAATATTTTCTGCGCCGAAGAAATCGGTAAGAAAGTCCGCATCCCGGGGATTTAGAAAGCCGTCTCTGTAAATTACAGCTTTTCCGTCTCCTATGGGCATAAAGGTGCAATCGAGATGAAGAATGCCTTTTCTTGGGTCGGTATCGTGTTTGGCAAGTTCGAGTGGTATGAAGTCTTTGTCAGGAAAAAGCTCCCTCAAAAAGTCAATGGCATATTTATTGGTGCGTGCCGTTTTGTAGCTGGGGTAGTCGGAGTCGGTATAAACTCCCATGAAAATGATATCGTTGTGTAAAATGATATCGCCACCTTCAACGTGCACCTTTTCAGGAAGGTTATATATTTTGTTGAAAGCAATTTTGCTGTATATCGGAGCATAAGCCTCCTGTTCGTCGGCACGGTCGGGAATAATATTTGACGTGATTATTTTATCGTCAATAACAAATGCTACGTCCCGTGCAAATACCTGATTGCTATTGGGTAGAATCAGGGGGCGAAGAACCTCCACATTATGTTTCAACAGCACTTTTTCGAGGCAAGACATTTCGTTTGCAATATCTTCCTCCACGGGGTATGTGCCGTTTAGCACACTTTCATATGATTTTGCATCGTAGGTTTGTTCCAGTTTTGGCTGTTTTCCATTGGAGTATGGCTGCCCTAATACAACCGTTTTTAGTTGCGATGTTTCATTTCTGATATTCAGTATCATACGGTATCTTTGGTTTATCTTCCAAATATACTCCTTTTTTCTGTGAAAATGTTACTAAAAATTGCTGTTTTTTATGCTTTTTATGTGCTGAAATATGACAAAGTGACTTTTTATTGAGATAATAAAGCCTGTTTTACGGAATAAGTGCCGTTTTCGTTTATTTTTATATCATCGTAAATGCAGGGCACAATTTCTTTACCCTTGTTGTTCACAATGCCTTTTTTTCCATCCTTGAAAGCAACAACTATGTTGTTTACAAAATCTATTTTTCTTATGTCGCTCGATGTGGGAGTTTCCATTCGGTCATATTCTTTACTGATAATCTTTCCTTTGGTGTTGATGACAACGTATTTGTCGTTAATTTTGGCCACCGCAGCTTTGTTTGAATAAGGGTGGATTGTCTGATATATAAAAGGTACAACCTCCTTGCCTTTATGGTTTATTGCTCCGCATACCGAATCTTTGAGTGCAAGCGCCAATCCGTCTTTCGAAAAAGCATTCATCTGACTGTAGATGAACTGTGAGATTTTCTTGCCGTCTCTGTTTATAGCCCCCCAGAAACCACCATCACGAGCCACGGTGTAACCTTTTTTGAATGGCTCGATTTTCAGGTATTCGAAAGGAACGGTTTCATTTTTTGTTTTTATATCTATGGCTCCCCAGTTGGAACTTTTGTCTTTACGGGCGATTGCCATACCGTCGCTAACACCGGAAATATAGCTGTAATTGAAAGGGAGTACTTCACTTCCGTTTTTACTCAATACACCCCATTTCTGGTTAATCATGGAACGGGCATAATCTTCTTTGAAATTGTCAATATAGTTATATTTAAATGGAATTATTTCTTGCCCCGTGATGTGGTATGCACCCCATTTGCCATGCTTAATGGCTCTGATAAGATCGTTTTCGGGCGGGTACAATTCGTTGAATTCGCAAGGAACTATCTCTTTTCCGTCCGAAGGGCGCACCATTCCGGCTAATGAACCCATTTTCACAATCGAGATATTCAAATCTTCCATGTCCCTTATTTCTGTATATTTGAAAGGAACGATCACTTTTCCTTCGTAATTTATTATTCCCCACTTGTAGTTGGCTGTGTCCATTGCTAAAGAATATCCGTTTCGGAATGTTTCGATATAGCCGTATTCGCAAGGTAGAATTTCCTGCCCTGTGATGTTTATGGTTCCCCATTTTTTATTTTTGCATACCACGGAAAAACCATGCGAAACGCTTCCTATGTATTCGTATACGGGTGGAATTATCTCTTTTTTTGTATTGATGTCGATCACACGGTTGCGGTCGTCATTGCCCACAACTATCAGGTTGTGCGTGTAATAGCGGACAATCTCGTACTGACAAGGCAAAAGAGGGTTGTTTTTGCTGTCGATAAGCCCCCATTTACCATTCATTTTCACCCTGAACAATTTGTTGGGCAGCAGTTCGGCGTCTTCGTATTGACAAGGAAGAATCAACTTTCCCTTTTTGTCGTATAGCCCCGATTTGTAGTCCGTATTGTTGTTGTCGGATTGTTGAGGGTAAACGATGGCTGAAAAAGCAAATAAAACGAATAGAGGTAGGATTTTTCTTATCATTTCAATAGAATTAAAAAAACGGAGCATAAAATTATATTTTTTCATTCAATTGAAGAGCATATCTGACCGCTTAATTTTAAAATACTTTATTTTAACAAATTATAGCTAAATAACATATTCGAAAGATTGTATAAAAAGAAAACTATTTCCTAAATTTGAAAAAGTGTGTCGAAAATGTATCTTTTTATGATCGTAAACATTTGAGACACAAATAATAAATGGTGTATTAATTCTTAAAAACTTTAAGCCATGAAAATGTACCAAACTAATCAGATCAGGAATATAGCTATTCTTGGTAGTTCGGGAGCCGGCAAAACCACTCTCGCCGAAGCAATGCTTTTCGAAGCCGGAGTCATACAACGCCGTGGATCGGTCAATGCAGGCAACACTGTAAGTGATTATTTTCCGGTAGAGAAAGAATACGGATATTCGGTTTTTTCCAGTATTTTTTCTGTTGAGTGGAATGATCGCAAGTTGAATTTTATTGACTGTCCCGGCTCCGACGATTTTATCGGTAATGTTGTAACTTCGTTGAATGTAACAGATACCGCACTGATGGTGCTGAATGCACAATACGGACTTGAGGTGGCTACTCTCAATCAGTTGAGATATATAAAAAAGATAGAAAAACCGGTGATTTTTGTCGTTAATCAGTTAGATCATGCAAAAGCTGATTTCGACAACGTTGTATCGCAGCTTAAAGCCAAATATGGCGACAAGGCTGTGCTAGTACAATATCCAGTCAATGTCGGTGAAGGATTTAATGCCGTTGTTGATGTTCTTACGAATAAAATGTACAAATGGAAACCCGAAGGCGGAGTTCCTGAAGTACTCGATATACCAGCAGAAGAAAAAGAAAAGGCCGAAGAGTTGCATCAAAGATTGGTGGAGGCTGCTGCCGAAAACGATGAGGCTTTGATGGAAAAATTCTTTGAGCAAGGAACCCTTTCTCAGGATGAAATGCGTATGGGAATCCGTTTCGGATTGGTCAATCGTGATATTTATCCTGTGTTCTGTGTTTCTGCCGAAAAAGATATGTGTGTGCGCCGTACACTCGAATTTTTAGGAAATGTGGTTCCTTATGTTGCCGATATGCCTGCTCCCATAAATACCGATGGTGTGGAGGTGAAACCCGATAGCGGTGCAGCTACTAGCTTGTTTTTCTTTAAAACGACGGTTGAGCCGCACGTAGGAGAAGTTTCTTACTTTAAGGTGATGAGCGGAAAGGTGAAAGAGGGAGATGACCTGTTGAATGCCGACAGGGGTTCGAAAGAGCGTATGGGGCAGATGTTTTCAGTAGCAGGGCAACATCGGACAAAGGTGGAAGAGCTTGCTGCGGGAGACATCGGGGCAACTGTGAAACTGAAAGATGTGCGCACGGGTAATACCCTGAATGGAAAGGGTGCGGACAATAAGTTTAACTTTATACAATATCCCGACCCTAAGTATCGTCGTGCTATTAAGGCTGAGAATGAGAAAGATACTGAAAAAATGAACGAGGCTCTTCTGCGTATGCATGGTGAAGACCCGACTTGGTTGATAGAAAATTCGAAGGAATTGAAGCAGCTGATTGTTTCCGGACAGGGAGAGTTTCACTTGAAGACTTTGAAGTGGAGATTGGAAAACAACGATAAAATTCCTATCGTATTTTCCGAACCTAAAATCCCTTATCGTGAGACTATCACGAAGGCTGCCCGAGCCGATTATCGTCATAAAAAGCAATCGGGTGGAGCCGGGCAATTTGGAGAGGTGCACATGATTGTTGAGCCTTACACGGAAGGTATGCCATTGCCCGAAACGTATAAGTTTAACGGACAGGAATTTAAAATACAATCTCGTGATGTGCAGACTTACGACCTCGATTGGGGTGGCAAGTTGGTCTTCGTAAATAGTATTGTTGGAGGTTCTATTGATGCCCGTTTCTTGCCTGCTATATTGAAAGGGATTATGGCACGATTGGAACAAGGTCCGCTGACCGGATCTTATGCCCGTGATGTGCGTGTGATTGTGTACGACGGAAAGATGCACCCTGTTGACTCAAACGAAATCTCATTTATGCTTGCCGGGCGTAATGCTTTCAGTACGGCATTTAAGGAGGCAAATCCGAAGATTCTTGAGCCTATTTATGATGTGACGGTATTTGTGCCCGCAGACAAGATGGGTGATGTTATGAGCGACTTGCAGAACCGCAGAGGTATGATTCTGGGGATGGAAAGCGATAAAGATATAGAAATATTGAAAGCTAAAGTTCCGTTGAAAGAGTTGTCTAATTATTCCATTACGTTGAGTTCATTGACCGGAGGTCGTGCTTCGTTCACTATGAAGTTTTCGAGTTATGAACTTGTACCATCTGATGTTCAGGATAAACTGTTGAAAGCGTACGAAGCTACTCAAAGCGAAGAGGCTTAATTGTTTATCATAATTATATAAATAAATCGGGGAGTATTCATCAAGAGTACTCCCCGATTTGTATCTGTGCTATATTTGTCTTATTATCAACCACATTTAGAGGCTCCACAATTGGTACACTTCAAGCAGCCTTCTTGGTATATTAATGTTTCTTGTTCGCAAACCGGGCATTTCTGACCCTTCACTTCCGAACCGTTTGGCAGATATTTTTTCAAGGCACGCTCAACACCGTTTTTCCAAGTGTTAATTTTCTCACTGTCAAGGTCAAGACCTTGTACGAGTTTGATAACTTGGTCGATAGGCATACCGTAACGCAATACTCCTGAAATCAACTTTGCATAGTTCCAGAATTCAGGGTTGAATTTACTGTCCAGTCCTTCTATCGTTGTTTTATATCCACGTTTATTTTTGAATTGGAAGTCATAGCTCTTCTCGCCACTTTCTTCTACTCGTTTGATAATCAGTCCTTGATTTACATTCTTAGGAAGTAGCAAACCTTCTTCGTCGTCGGCGATACCGGTGAATATTTCGTAAGGTCTGCCATCAAGAAGTCCTATAAATGCGATCCATTTGTCCTTGTTGTTTTGGAAACGTATAACGTCGGCTTCCAACTCTTTCGGACGGCGTTGTACTATCGCCGGGCGTTCGTAGCATTCACCACATTCTTCTTCCTTTTTCTCTTTATTGTTGTCTGTCGCGGCAATTAGTACTCCGGCACGAGATCCGTCCCTGTATATTGTACAACCTTTACATCCGCTTTTCCAAGCTTCTATATACAAGGTGTTTACAAGTTCTTCCGACGCATCAGCAGGGAGATTTACGGTTACACTGATAGAGTGGTCTACCCACTTCTGCATACGGCCTTGCATTTTCACCTTTTGAAGCCAGTCTACATCGTTCGAAGTAGCCTTATAATATGGCGATTCGGCAACCATGTTGTCAATTTCTTCGTTGGTATATTTTTTTGCCGTAGGGTATCCTTTCGCTTCCATCCATGTTACAAATTTGTGATGGAATACGATATATTCTTCCCAAGAGTCTCCGTTTTCGTCAACAAAATCCACTTTTACCTGAACGTCGTTAGGGTTTACTTTGCGACGACGTTTATAAACCGGCATAAATACGGGTTCGATACCTGAGGTCGACTGTGTCATCAGGCTGGTTGTTCCTGTTGGGGCGATTGTAAGGCAGGCAATGTTGCGTCGTCCATATTTCACCATGTCGGTGTATAGATCAGGCTCGGCAGATGCCAGACGGTTGATGAACGGGTTGTTTTTCTCTTTTTCTGAATCGTATATCTGGAAAGGGCCACGTTCTTTTGCCATGTTGACAGATGAGCGGTAGGCTGCCAAAGCCAACGTGCGTTGCACTTCTTCGGCAAAGGCTGTTGCTTCTTCTGTTCCGTATCGTAACCCCATAGCTGCAATCATATCGCCTTCGGCTGTGATTCCCACACCTGTACGGCGTCCTTGAAGTGTTTTTGTGCGAATTTTTTCCCACAAATGTCTTTCCACGGCTTTCACTTCTTCAAGTTCGGGATCGGAATTTATTTTGTCGAGAATGCTGTCAATCTTTTCAGATTCCAGGTCAATGATGTCGTCCATAATGCGTTGAGCCAGTTCTACGTGTTTTTTGAACAAGTCGAAATCGAAATACGCATCTTCTTTGAATGGATTAACCACATACGAATATAGATTGATGGCTAACAATCGGCAACTGTCGTAGGGACATAGTGGAATTTCGCCGCATGGATTTGTAGAAACGGTTCTGAAGCCAAGGTCGGCATAGCAATCGGGCACAGACTCCCTTATGATTGTGTCCCAAAATAACACTCCGGGTTCTGCCGATCTCCAAGCGTTGTGTACAATCTTTTTCCACAAGGCTTCTGCATTTATGTCTTTCACAAATACAGGGTTAGACGAATTGACAGGATATTGTTGTGTATATATTGTTTTATCAACAACAGAGCGCATGAAGTCGTCATCTATTTTCACGGAAACATTGGCTCCGGTTACTTTTCCCTGCTCCATTTTTGCATCAATAAACGATTCTGCATCAGGGTGTTTTATCGATACACTTAACATTAAAGCTCCACGGCGACCATCCTGAGCTACTTCTCTGGTCGAGTTGGAATATCTTTCCATAAAGGGCACTAACCCTGTGGAAGTTAACGCCGAGTTTTTTACCGGGGAACCTTTAGGGCGAATGTGGGACAAATCGTGACCGACACCTCCCCGGCGTTTCATCAACTGCACTTGTTCTTCGTCTACGTGTATGATGGCTCCGTATGAGTCGGCAGGACCATCCATTCCGATGACGAAACAGTTTGAAAGAGAGGCTATTTGGTGGTTGTTGCCAATTCCTGTCATAGGGCTTCCCTGAGGAACAATATATTTGAACCGATCGAACAAATCGTACAACTCCTGAGCAGAAAGAGGGTTTTCGTATTTTTTTTCAATTCTGGCAATTTCATTTGCCAGACGCCAGTGCATATCAACCGGAGATTGCTCATATATGTTTCCCGCAGCATCTTTCAATGCATATTTGTTTACCCAAACTTTGGCAGCGAGTTCGTCTCCTTCAAAATATTTTAATGAGGCTTCGTATGCTTCATCAAAACTGTAAACCATTTGTCCCATACGTTTATTATAAAATGTTAAGTTTTTTAATACTTTGTTGTTGTAAATTGATTCTTGATAAAAGCGTAAATTGAGCGTGTTGATTGGCTCAACTTGTTTGAGATTGCAAATCTATTAATTAATATAAGATGAAACAAGTTGAGATAGACTTTGTTCTTGATAAAAATGTGAAGTTTTCTTAAATTATTGATAAGTGTTTGATAATGAGTGTGTGTTTTGTTTTTATTTTTCGTAAAGTTTTCCAGAATGGAAATTGTGGTTGAGTTTCAGTGCGTTGCAAAAATAATCTTCATGATGTTTTGAAGTGAATAAAAAAGAAAATAAAGGTAATGTTTTTATATACAGTAGAATAGGTTTTGCTGCAAAAATGTCTTGTCTTGTGATGTATTCTATATTAACTTTTTTTTTGACTTGAAGCATCTCCTAAAGAGCGTGTTTTCGGCATTTATTAAATATCTTTGCTAGCTTACAAAGATAAATTAATAACTAAACCTAATCTACATGAATGCAAATAATAAAATCGAACTTCTAAAAGCCGAGGCTTTCGATGCCTCTTTAGATGGTAAGAAGATTGCGCTTTATACTCTCGAATCAGGAAATGGCATTACAATGCAAGTTACCAATTTTGGCGGACGGGTTGTTACGCTTTGGGTTCCGGACAAGGCGGGTAACTATGAAGATATAGTGGTGGGTTATGAAAATATAGACCGTTACTTGAACAATACGGGCGAGAGATTTCTCGGATGTGTTGTCGGTCGTTATGCCAACCGTATCGCAAATGGGAAATTCACAATAGACAATGTTGAGTATACGTTGCCCGTAAATAATGCCACCAATAGCTTGCACGGAGGTTTGAAAGGCCTTGATAGTGTGGTTTGGGATGTTGACAAAGTGTCGGGAAACGAGATTCATTTTTCGTACACATCACCCGACGGAGAAGAAGGCTATCCCGGAACGGTAAAGTATAAGATGGTGTATACTTTGACTCCGGATAATGAATTCAAAATTGCTTATGAAGCAGAAACGGATAAGGCCACGCATGTTAATTTGTCTCACCATTCTTATTTCAACCTTAAGGGTGAGGGTAACGGGGATATACTCGACTATATGTTGACTATTAATGCCGACAAATATACGCCTTACAATGAAGTGAATATCCCAACGGGAGAAATAGCGTCGGTTAAAGATACTCCGTTCGATTTCTTGACATCTTATAGAATAGGAGAGAGAATAGATAACGACAACGAACAATTGAAGTTTGGTGCAGGATATGATCATAATTGGGTGATAAACAAAGAAATGAAAGATGGCGTGGAATTTGCTGCATCTGTCTACGAACCTTCGTCGGGACGTGTGATGGAAGTGTGGACAGACCAGCCGGGTATTCAGTTTTATGCGAGCAACTGGTTCGACGGGTCGTTCAATGGAAAATATGGAAAGCCTATAAACCGTCGTGCGGCAATAGCGCTCGAAACTCAAAAATATCCGGATACGCCCAATAAGCCGGAGTTTCCGTCAACACGTTTAAATCCCGGAGAGGTTTATAAACAAACGTGTATATATAAATTTTTGACTAAATAAAAACTACTTATTATATAACTAACTAATTTTAATCACAAAAAGACTGAATTAACCATGGAATTAAATCAAATCAGAGACAAATTTAAATCGCTTTACGGAACTGAAGGTGTTGTATATTCTTCGCCCGGACGTATCAATCTTATCGGTGAGCATACCGATTATAATGGTGGATTTGTATTGCCGGGAGCAATAGATAAAGCGATGTATTGCGAAATAAAACCAAATGGAACCGACAAAGTGAGGGCTTATGCTTTAGATTTGGGTGAATCGGCAGAATTTGGATTGGAAGAGAATGACCTGCCTGCAAAGCAATGGGCAAAATATATATTTGGCGTATGCCGCGAAATGATAAAACGAGGAGCAAAAATCCCCGGATTTGACACTGTTTTTGCAGGTGATGTGCCTCTCGGAGCAGGTATGTCTTCTTCTGCGGCATTGGAAAGCTGTTTTGGTTTTGCTATCAATGACCAATTTGGATTAGGTTTCGATTTGTTTGAAATAGCAAAAATAGGACAAGCCACAGAGCATAACTATGTAGGTGTGATGTGTGGTATCATGGATCAGTTTGCTTCTTGCTTTGGTAAAGAAGGTTCATTGATTCGCTTAGATTGCCGTTCGCTGGAGTATCAGTATGTGCCATTCAATCCGGAAGGTTATCGTTTGGTATTGGTAAATACTTGTGTTTCGCACAATTTGGCAGAAGGAGCATACAACAAACGCCGCTTGTCGTGCGAGGCTGTTGCCCATGCAATAAAGAAACGCCATCCTGAGGTAGAGCTTCTTCGTGATGCAAATCTGGATATGTTGAGGGAAGTGGCAAACGAAGTGAGTGCGGAAGATTATATACGTGCAGAGTTTGTTATTGAAGAAATTCAACGCCTGTTGGATGCTTGTGCCGCCCTTGAAAAAGGAGACTACGAAACTGTAGGTAAAAAAATGTATGAAACACATATTGGACTGAGCCGTAAATATGAAGTAAGTTGCGATGAGTTGGACTTCTTGAATGATTTGGCTCGTCGTTGCGGCGTAACAGGCTCTCGCGTGATGGGTGGAGGATTTGGTGGTTGTACCATCAATCTTGTGAAGAACGAATTGTATGATGAATTCATTAAGCGTGCAAATACCGATTACGAGCAGAAGTTTGGTATCAAACCTAAAGTTTATGATGTAATTATCAAAGATGGGGCAAGAAAGCTGTAATTGTTCCTGACGAAATAAGAAAGAGAGCCGTTTCCGAAAAGGGAGGCGGCTTTTTTATTTATACGGTGCAGCATTTTTATTGTTTTGGATGCCATAATACAATAGAAGTGCTTAAAATCTAAGTAATATTCATGGTTATATGCCTATGTTTCATAACTTTTTCGTAATATTGTAGGTGTAATTGATGTTTGGGGAAGTTTTATCTGATCAGAATAGATATAACGAACATTACAATACTATGGGTAGGTATGGCTATTTTCGGTCTTTTTAAAAAAAATAAAGCTCAAAGTCAACCAGAATCTCTTGCTCCGGAAGCAGAGGAGGTTCGGGTTGAGCGTAGCATATTGACAGATGATCACATCAATATATTAAAAGATATTGTAGACGCTTCTCGCGATGGGCATTTGGCTTTAAGCCATAGGATTAGGCTGCTGTCTTTGCTGAATGATGTGAAGACGGTGAATAGGGTCTTTTTCGAATGTGCCAAAAAGGTTCTTCCGATCTATGAAGAAGGTTTCGGAAAAGACGAAAGCCTTTTGTTGATGATGTCGTCGATAAACGAATTCTTGTATTTTGATGTTGGCGAACAGTCGTCGTTTTTTGTACTGGCCGACTTGTTGAAAGATCAGGTATTTGGATTCTTGGAAGGTGAGAAAAAAATGGCGGCATTAGCCGGAATGACTGTGGTTTCATTGGCATACAGTATAGCTTTTGATGCCGGAATGATGCTCGAAATAGACGAATATTGTGGCGAAAACGATGATGTATTCGACTGGGAAGGTTGGAATCCTGATTATTATGCTTCAATGACCTGTTCAGGAGGTAGCCCTTTCGACGCTACCGGAAGTATAGAGCTCAGGAAAGAATTCTGGAACTGGTATTTAGATACGGTTTTGTCGTTGTCGAAAATGTAAGGAATTTCTAGGTAATAACGTTTTGATTGTAATTATTGTTAAAATTTGAGGGTGGAGCCTCCATCTTTTGTTAAAAAAAAGTACCTTCGAATTTTGTTAAGACACTATTACTTTATTCTATTTATTGTAGGAGGCTTCTTAAAAGAAAGAAATGAGGACAATACGATGCTATATGTTGATTCTTTTTTCTTTGATTGTATGTTGCATTTTTTACGCATGTAGCAATCAAAAGAAAATTGATACTATAATTGAATTTGTAGAGCAAAAAAATGTAATCTCAGAATTCAAGGGTTATACGCTTTATTATAGGGCGAGCGGAGACGAACCCGGAACCTCACTTATATACGTTAAAAAAGCAAATGTAGAATGTCAGCCATATATAGTGCTGGTAGACGTTGAAAATGCCAAGATAATAAGAATAAACAATACGGATGTAATAGATACTTGCCAGAAAGACTACATTGGCTATCAGATGATAGTGAAACTGGTTCAGAAGTTTTTGGATTCAAAATTGTATTATGTGAGTGTCGATCTGGATGACACTCTTTATATAAATCCTTTCACAACGGAATTTGCTTGCCTCATAAAAAAATCGAAAATACCATCCTCCACACCACGCAATTTCGAGTATTTTAAACGTTACAAAGACGATTGGTATATACGTAAATAATACTTTATTATCCCTGTTTGATAAGAGCTAAAAAGGTTTTTACTGTTTTTTTTACATAAAAAAACGGTATGAAGGTGTATTATTAACACAATATACTGTGGATATATTGAAATAATATATTATTTTTGTGTCATCAACACACACAGCATATAAATAGAGTATGTCTAGTCAGAATGACTGACCTGTCAAATATCTCCGGATAAAAGTGTTTTGACAGGCATGATAAGGGGCTGCTGATGAAGCAGTCCCTTATTGTTTTTTGTTGAGAGCCTTATTCACTTTACACTCTTTTTCTTTCTTTGAAATTTCTCGGATTAAAAGATTCGGGTAGAATTTATCTTTTATAAAATCATTTTCGTATATTTGTACTTTGGTTGTTTATAATGATCAAAGCTCTGTCACTTTAGCAGTGACAGAGCTTTCTTTTTTCAGAGGTTTTATTCAGTGCAAATTTATGGCAAAATACGCGTCGCTCACTTCCTGTAATATTCCTTAAACTTACGTGTTTTGCTTCCTGTGTTTCTTGTTTCTTATTTGTCGGGGTGAAGCACCCAATATTTTGTGGCAAAACTCATTGAAATGTGAAAGAGTTGCGAATTTGTTATCGGTCGATATCTGTTTCAGGCTCTTGTCTGTGTGGTATATTTCGTGGAAAACCGTGTTGGCTCTGCGTTGCCTGAGCCATGAATAGGCAGAAACACCAAATACTTTTCTGAATTTTTTGTTGAAACCGGAATAGCTATAATGCATCAGATCAGCTAGTTCCCTGACATTTCGGACGCTTTTGGTTAGTTTCCTGACCTGCTCTGTGAAATAAAGGTCGTTTGTGAGATATGTGCTGAAAAAGCCTTTCAATTGTTCCTCTATATACGATGCTTTGAGTATGCAAATCAGCTCTTTAGCCTTGATGTCTGCCAGAAAATTGTAATCTATGTTCTTGTCTTTGTAAATAAGAAGTGAACGGATATAGCCGTTCATTACATCGTTGAAAAATAGATAGCTAAAATCCTGTTGTTCTGTGTTTTTCAACTCCTTCATTCTAAAATTATCGTAAAGATAATCTTCGTCGTTAATGCCGATTGATACGAAAGAAGACTTTTCCAGAGCGTTGATCATACATCCATATCCTGCAGGCAGGAAGAAGAACTTATTTGCGGAAATAGATTCTTCCTTAATGTCCGAAAAGGAGATATTCAGTCTTCCTGAAATTACCAATATTATCCCGCAATTCTCTTGTCTGCAATCCCATTGTTTTCCTTTTTCCAGATCAACAAACCGAATTTCGGATTTGATTCTATTATTTTCAATTTTCATATTTTATTGTTGTTTAAGTGATTGAATTAGTGTGTGTTTAACGAATATTTAACGAAAAATTTTATTTTTTCAATTCTCATGTTTCTGTTTAAATATTTGTAATCAGCGATTTACTTTACCCGTATTTCCGATTTTATCGAATGAAACAACCTCATGTTTAACAAGGTGTTTAACATTTGTTTTTCTCATAAAACTTAATGTCTTTATAATTAATGGTGTAACATAGTCAAAAGGGTTTTTCTGTCACTGCTAAAGTGACAGAGTGTATTAGTCGCACATAATCAGGTGATTAGTGATTTTGGAGAAGAGGCAAAAAACGAACTGGAGACGAAAAACTAACACGACAAACAACATTAAAAAATTATGAAAAAAAGTTTATTATTCTTATCAATGCTTTTGATCGGTTTCAAGGCTTATGGGCAGGTTGGAGTGAACACGGAGTCGCCACAAGGGGTGTTTCACATCGATGCGCAAAAAAACACGAACGGAAATACGAATGTGGCAGACGACGTCATTGTCAATAGCAGTGGTAATGTAGGAGTGGGAACAAACAATCCTTTACAGAAACTTCATGTTACGGGCAATTCTTATGTATCCGGTATCTCGAAAATCGGAGCAGGGACTACGTTCAATAATTCTGCACAAGTGGAGTTGAGCGATGCTAACAAAGGTTTATTGCTGAATCGTGTTGCATTGACAGCTGCAAATGTGAAAGCTCCCGTAACCAATGCCGTGGCAGGAATGATGGTTTATAACACAACCAGTAACGCTCAAGTAACGCCGGGTATATATTATTGGAATGGAGTGAACTGGATCAGGATGGTGACGGAGATCCCTAAATCAACTCTGAATTTATTGAACCTTGTTGAAAATGTAGCAACCACAGATGGAGGTACAGATGGGTCTGGAGGGGTCCTTCTCAAATTTAATGATGAGGGATATATTGAAATTCCGGAGGATGGCTCTTACGCTTTCAGCTTTAGATTATATGGTAAAATTAATGATATACCTGTTAATTATTTGGCTGCTTACTATTTAACGGTATGGGTCAATGGGAGTATTGTGGATATTGCAGAAATTGATATATATGGAGGGGAAAAACGTCTTGCCAGCAATAATAATTGGATTCCGGCCTATACATATTCCATAGTTGTTGGGTGTGACGTAAAAGCCGGAGAGAAAGTGTCCTTTAAGTTATCTCATAGTGAAAATACTTCATATCCCTGGACTTTGCAATATTCTCTTCAGAATAGCGCCAATCGCACCTCTATGATCTGGTGGAAATTGTAGATTCATATTGATTCTATAAGTATGGAAAATAACGAGAGGCATCCTTTACAAATGCCTCTCGTTGTGTTCTGTCCCCAAAAAACTAAAAGGAGTGGACCTCACGGTTGACTCCTTTCATAACTTTTAGTTCTATGATAAAATGTTTTGTTGTGTATCTTCAACACTTAAACAACATTCAAAAGTATATATAAAAATCGAATTACAATAACAATTTAATATATTTAACATGTTTAAAGTTTCAATTTAAATATTTGGGGCTAATTAAACTTGTGATTATTCGTTTATTGACAGTATTTTGTGCATATCTGTAATTATTATTGATATTTTCTTTAGAATGTGTAAGATGTGGAGAATGTGACCTATAATTTGCTTTTATATAAATTATGCGAATAAGTAGTTGAAAAGTGTTGGTTTTTAGTCAACGAATATCAGGGCGAATGTTTATTCGCCCCTACTGAAAAGATATTGTACAATTTAAACCAACATTTTTATTATAGTCAATCCAAATACTCGTTGGCACAATTAATATTAAGCGTATAAATCTTTTTTTATTTATTGAACTTTAATTCATTTGTTGTATCTTTCGTAAAAATCTATACTACTCAGATATTAGTTTGTCATGGAGAATATAACATCAAAAGAAGTTCTTGATTGGACGGAAAGTTTTTTGATAAAAGCAGAGCAGGAGCTTAGTAAAGAGGAAAAAAAAGAACAAAAAAAATATGCGTCGTTGGTAAGTATTCCGTCTTCTAAGATTTTATTATCTAAGATGTTAGATGAATCGTCTCAGATTCGGGACGACCGGAAACTGGCAAAGCGTATGAAGATATTGATCGACAGATACGGAGTTCCTGAATTTTTCAATATTTTCGATCGCATACAATTATCGCTTTTTGCGGCAGTGGGTTATCGCTTCCATAAAATAGCGATGCCGATATTCAGAAGCCGATTACGGCAGGAGACTAATAAGATAATCATAGCGGAAGAGCGTCCCGAACTAACCCGGCATTTGGCCGACAGAAGCGGTAGGGGGATAGGGCAAAATGTAAACTTATTAGGCGAAGTTGTTCTGGGAAATGCAGAAGCAGATAATAGATATCGTCATTATTTACAAGCCCTTGAAGAGAAAGATATAAATTATATTTCGATAAAGATTTCGGGGATTTACGCACAAATTCATCCTTTGAATTACGCCCAGAGTAAGACCGAACTATGCAAGCGGCTGGCTAATATATATCAGCAGGCAATTGATTTTCCATACACGGATAAAGAGGGGAAAACCACCCCAAAGTTTGTTAATCTGGATATGGAAGAATATAAAGATGTGGAGTTGACTCTGGATGTTTTTATTACTGTGTTGAGTATGCCTCAGTTTCGAAACCTGACAGCCGGAATAGTTATTCAGGCATATTTGCCGGATGCCGGAATATTTCATGAAAAGTTGCTCAAATTTGCAAAACAACGATATTCGGAAGGTGGAGCTCCACTGAAAATGCGTTTGGTGAAAGGTGCTAATTTGCAGATGGAAACAATTGTTTCGTCGCTCCGAGGGTGGGAAAAACCGATTCTGAAAACCAAGGTTGAGGTTGATGCAAACTATCTTCATTTGTTGGATGTTGCCCTGAAACCTGAAAATGCAGAGGCTTTACACGTAGGTGTGGCTTCACACAATTTTTTTACGATAGGCTATGCCTATTTGCTTTCCAAGAGGAATGGGGTGGGGGATTATGTGTCATTTGAAATGTTGGAGGGGATGGCCAATCATCTGCCTCGTGTGATGCAATCTTTGAAAAAACAAGTTGTTCTGTATACCCCGGTTGTGAAAAAAGAGCATTTTCTGAATGCAGTATCATATTTGGTCAGGCGTTTGGACGAGAATACGGGGGAGGATAATTTTCTGAGGTATTCGTTCAATTTGAAGCTGAATAGTAAAGAATGGGGTTTTCTTGAGAATCAGTTTGTTCAGGCTTATGAACTGAAAGATAAAATGATAGGACGCAGTTCCCGAAAGCAAAATAGAAACCTTTTGCCCAATCGTCAGACAAGCATTGATGTTTTCCGGAATGAACCGGACACCGATCTTAATTTGAGTGTCAATAGGGAGTGGGCACTTGGAATATTGAAAAAATGGAAGACGGAATTTAATGATCGGAATTTTATAGTTCCCGTTCAGATTGGAGATAAGGAGATAGAAACAGAGTATAAGAAGAAATACTATGATCGAAATAGGGATGATAAGATTTGTATGTGTGAGGCAAACTTATCGTCGTCCGACCAGGTGGCTGAAATATTATCCATTGCCGAAGAAGACAAGTCGGGATGGAGAAAGACTACGCTGGACAAGCGAAATAAAATTCTACATCAGGTTGCAGAAAACCTTAGTGCAAAAAGAGGTGACCTTATAGGCTGTATGGTTGCCATAACAGGAAAAACCTTTACGGAAGCCGATGTTGAAGTCTCCGAAGGTATTGACTTTTGTTGCTACTATCCGATATCAATGAAGCGATTTTCCGATCTGCAAAATGTATCTTATTCACCCAAAGGGGTTGTATTGGTCATTTCACCCTGGAATTTTCCTCTTGCCATACCTGTTGGAGGCGTAGCAGCCGCTTTGTCTGCAGGAAACACGGTGATATTGAAGCCTGCAACAGTTTCGTTGCCGATAGCTTGGGAGTTGGCAAAATGCTTTTGGGATGCCGGAGTTGCGAAGGACGCATTGCAAGTTGTTTGTCCGGCAGAAAGAAGTACTTTGGATCGTTTGACATCACATCCTGTGATAAAACATATAATTTTTACGGGGGGTACAGAAACAGCATTCAACCTATTGAAAAATAATCCGAAATGCCATCTGTCTGCCGAAACAGGAGGGAAAAATGCGATAATATTGACCGGACGGGGCGATCAGGATCATGCCATAATGAATGTGGTTTCTTCCGCTTTTGGAAATGCCGGTCAGAAATGTTCGGCATGTTCTCTTTTCCTTGTCGCAAAAGAGGTATATGAAGATCCTGTTTTCAAAGCGAAACTTAAGGATGCGGTAACCAGCATACAGACAGGCAGTGCATGGAACCCTGAAAATATTGTGGGACCAATGGTTGACAATAATAATGAAAAACTGCTGCATGCGATAAGTCATCTGGAAGAAGGTGAGTCGTGGCTTGTGGAGCCTGAATTTCTGGATGAAAAGAAATATATATTGAAACCATGCGTGAAATGGGGTGTCAAGCCCGGTAGCTATACATTCCGTACCGAATTGTTTGCCCCATTGCTAGCTGTGGTGTGTATCGAAAACCTGAGGGAAGGCATTGAGTTTGTCAATTCTACCGAATATGGTTTAACATCAGGTTTGCAAACCTTAGACGAAAAGGAGATATGTATATGGAAAAAGCGGATTGAGGCGGGAAACCTATACATCAACAGGGGCATTACGGGGGCAATAGTAAGGCGTCAGCCATTTGGGGGGATGAAACATTCAGCCTTTGGCGGCGGAGTCAAAGCAGGAGGACCTAACTACGTTTCTTCTTTGGTCAAGTTTACCGAAAATCTGCTTCCGGCCATAAATCCCCCTGTCATAGACCCTCCGTTGAACGATTTGTTGGCAGACTCGAAATGCCGGTTAAGGCTGAATTATGCGTTCAGCAGTTATAAGAAGGCATGGGACGAAGTGTTTGCGCAAGAGAAAGATGTTAGCAACATTTATGGAGAATCTAATACATTGCGTTATCTTCCTCTTCAAAAATGTATATTCCGTATAGAGCCTCACGATGATATATGCGATATATTGTTGGTTATTTTAGCTTCGGTGATAGCAAACGTACCTTTAACTATCAGTATGTCGGATATGTACGATGATGTTGAAGATATAAAACAATCTACGATTGTTTTGCCCGGAGTGAAAGTCTTTGTTCAAAAAGAGCCTGACTTTATAGGCTGTATAAAAAACTATGAACGAATAAGAAGCTGCGCAGGTAGCCTGTCGGAGGCGGTATATGAAGAGGCGGCTAAGTTAGGTTTGCACATTGTTGCAGATAAACCTATTGTTGACGGGAGGATAGAACTGCTTCACTATTTAAAGGAACAAAGTATAAGTACGGAATATCATCGCTATGGTAGTGTTTTTTAATGTGGTGTTAATTTAGGTAAATATTGGGATAAAATACTAAATTAATATTTTTTGTAAAAAAGTACTATAACTAACGAAGCTAAGGCAAACAGGTATCATAAAATGTTGTATCTTTGCAAGATTGGAAGAAGATAGCACATTTGTCTTTACAAAGAAAGAATCAATAAAGATTAGAAAGAAAACATGTCAGACATAGCGATAAAATTTGAGAATATAGCAAAACAATATAGATTGGGAACAATCGGAACGGGTACACTGAGTCACGACATTAATAGGTGGTGGCATCTGGTTAGAGGGAAAGAAGACCCATACCTAAAAATAGGAGAGGTGAACGACCGGAGCCAGAAGGCTAATAGTAAGTATGTTTGGGCACTGAAGGATATCTCGTTCGACGTAAAGCAGGGAGAGGTTTTAGGTATCATCGGTAAAAATGGTGCAGGAAAATCGACCTTGCTGAAAATACTTTCACGAGTTACTTCGCCAACCGTAGGAGAAATAAAAGCCAAGGGGCGCATAGCATCGCTATTGGAGGTCGGAACCGGCTTTCACCCTGAAATGACCGGACGGCAAAACATATATATGAATGGCTCTATTATGGGGATGACTCGCCACGAAATAAAAAGTAAACTGGATGAAATAGTAGACTTTGCAGGTGTCGAGAAATATATAGATACACCCGTCAAACGATATTCGTCGGGGATGATGGTGCGTTTGGGGTTTGCCGTTGCCGCACATCTCGAACCCGAAATATTAGTTGTGGACGAAGTGTTGGCTGTTGGCGATGCCGAATTTCAGAAAAAAGCTATCGGGAAAATGAAGGATGTGTCTCTAGGTGGAGGCCGCACGGTTCTTTTTGTGAGCCACAATCTTGATGCTGTAAAAAAACTTTGTAATACAGGCCTTCTGTTGAGAAATGGTTCGATATATTGTCAAGGAGAAATAAATGATGTGTTAAATATATACGTTTCTGACAATAAGAAGATTATGCAAGTTGAATTTAATAAAAAAATAGATGACAACTTAATATTAAATTCCATATATCTTACCGGTGATGACAACGAGATAAAAGATACGTTTATGATTGGAGAGAAGTGGAAGATAAACGTTCATTTTGAAGTTACTGAGGGTAACCTGAAAAATGTTGTTTTTGCAACAGGACTAAATACTAACCTTGATACACCGATTTCAACAACATGGTCCGAACCACAAAACCTACCGAAAGGGACATATACTATTTCGTTTGAAAATGACAGTTTGTTCCTTCAAAAAGGAAACTTCAAATTGATAGTAGGTATATCTAAAGGTAACGAATCTTTGTTTTATAATGATTCGTCTTTAGAGTTTAGTATTGATCTGATTTCGAAAACGTCAAATGATAACCTTATTAAGATAGATGGAACTACTGGCTTGTTAATGAATCAGTTTAATGTTGAAGTATGTAAAGGTTGACAATTATGTTTTCGAGAATAAAATCAAAATTTATTAAGCCCGATACACGAAACGTTCTTTTTCAAGAACAATTTAAACTTTTTAATGAGCTCGGTAGCAAATATGATATCAGGGCAGAAGAGAAAGATTTATTTCCGTGCTTAAACGATAATAGTGGAACAACACCATTTGATGCTCATTATTTCTATCATCCGGCATGGGCGTGCAGAGTGGTGAAAGAGATTAATCCTTCTCTACATATCGACATTTCATCCATATTATACTTTTCATCCATGCTTTCTGCTTTTATTCCGGTAGAATATTATGATTACAGGCCTGCTGAAGTAAAGTTAGATAATGCAACGTATGGAAGAGCTGATTTAATGAACCTGCATTTCGAAGATAATTCGATAGAATCACTGTCGTGTATGCATACCATAGAGCATATCGGGTTGGGCAGATATGGAGATAAAATTGATCCGAAAGGGGATATAATAGCTGTTAATGAGCTGAAGAGAGTTTGTGCAATTAATGGTAATTTGTTAATAGTGCTCCCGGTAGGAATACCTAAGGTTATGTTTAATGCACATCGTATATATGATCCACATCTTGTAGTAAATGAATTGTTTGAAGGGTTTGATTTGATCGAGTTCTCTTTGATTAAGGATGATAGTGAGTTTGTACGGAATGCAGACTTGGATACTGCGGCACAGCAGAATTATGGATGTGGTTGTTTTTGGTTTAAAAAGCTCAGATGAAAATAAGTAAACTTCAGGGAGGGTTGGGAAACCAAATGTTTCAGTATGCTGTAGTGAGAGCGTTGGAAACGAAGAAAAATAAAAATGTATATTTAGATTTGGTTTTCCTTGAAACACATAATAAATCGGAAGAACATTTTTCTGCCAGAAAATATGAATTGAATATTTTTAAAAATATAAGAGCAACTCATCTTTCGAATAGTTGTAGAACGATATTCCTTTCTACTAATCTGTTTATAAGGATTATTAGACGCTTGTTGAATATTAGAGCTATCAAACAGACGAATGATCATTATGTGAATTTGCCCGATAATAGAAATATTTATCTGGATGGTTATTTTCAATCAGAAAAGTACTTTAGAAATATAAGGAAGGATTTGTTAAAAGATTTTGAATTTATAGCTTTTGACGATGAAAAAAATAGAATTATATATGATAAAATAGCCAATAGCAATTCGGTGAGCATCCATGTGAGGAGAGGAGACTATGTAAGTTCTTCTCAAATAGGAAATAAACACGGAGTGCTTCCTGTTGCATATTACAAACAGGCTATAGATTTGTTATCAAAGAAGATAGAAAAGGAAGATATTGATTATTATATATTTTCGGACGACCCTGCATATATAAAGACACATTTCGAGTTTGTCCCGAATTGTGTTATCATAGATGTGAATAAAGGTGATGATAGTTGGAAAGATTTATGCTTAATGACAGCATGTAAGTACCATATTATTGCAAATAGTTCATTCAGTTGGTGGGGGGCATGGTTGTCGCAAAGAGAAGGAATAACTATAGCGCCATCAAGGTGGTTTAATGATGAAGTTGTTTCCTATAATATTCATGACTTTATACCGGATAGTTGGTATATTATAAATTTTTAGAGTTTATGGAATCATCTCCATTTGTTTCTGTTGTTATGCCTGCATATAATGCAGAAAAATATCTGAAAGAAGCGATAGATAGTATTCTTAATCAGACCTATAAAAACTTTGAGTTTATTATAGTTGACGATGGTTCTACAGACAAAACGTCTGAAATAATTGAGTCATACACAGACAATCGTATTAAATTGTTGAAGAATGACAAAAATAGAGGGCTTATTTATTCGGCAAATATTGCTATAAGAGTAGCAACAGGAAAATATATAGCCCGAATGGATGCTGATGATATATCACTGCCGGAACGATTGGAAAAGCAGGTTCTTTTTTTAGAGAAGAACAATGAGGTTTCAATATTGGGAACAAGTTATGTGAGAAGTGATAATAATAAACAGGTGCATCATCCTGAGAATACGGAACTTATAAAGATATATCTACTGGAAGGAACAACATTTGCTCATCCTTCTGTTATGATAAGAAGAAACAATATCGTACAATATAATCTATTCTTTCAAGATGAATATATTTCTGCCGAAGATTATGCTTTGTGGACTTCATTTTCGATGAAAAATCTTAATATGGCTAACTTGCAGGATGTGCTTGTCTATTATAGAATTCATAATGAACAAATAAGCGTTAGTAAGGCGTTTGAACAAAGAGAAACCACTCGTAAAGTAAGGATTGAATATGCAAAATTTTACTGGAAAGATAACTTGACTACCGAAGACTATTTTGTAATAAGCCGTCTTTTCGAATCGGTAGAAGCTTACCGGGCAATTTTTACCCTGTGGAAGATTAAATATTTAAATGATTTGCAACAGGATTTTAATAAGCAGTTATTTGATATATTTATAAGAAAACATTTGTTGAAATCGTATTCAAATCTGGGCCGATATGACTTGTTGAAACTTTTAAAAGGAAAGTTTACTATATGGTATAAAATTGAACTTGTTTCAATATTTATAAAGAAGTCATTTAAGAAAATTCTGAACAGACTCTAATTAATTAAAGCCAAAAACTAATATTAAAGTAAATAGATGATTTCTTTTTTCAAAAAAATATTTTCAATTCAGAACTGGATAATCTTTATTCATAAAAAGAGAATAAAACCATTAATTTATATCCTGAATAAATTGGTGAGAAAACAGAAAAAGAATCCCCTTTCTATTCCTGTTATAATAATAAATTACAATCGCCTTAAAGGCCTAAAACAGTTGGTGACTTTTTTAATTGAAAGAAAGCATCAAAATATTATTATTATAGATAATGATTCATCATATCCCCCTCTGTTAGAATATTATGAACACATAAAGGATAAAGTTACTATTGAGAGGTTGAACAAAAATTGGGGACATTTAGTATTATGGAAAAATAATGACTTATTGTTGAGGTACACAAAAGGTTATTATATTGTGACAGATTCTGATATCTTGCCAAATGATAAGCTACCGGTTGATTATGTTAGTCAACTAATGAATATTCTGAATGAGAATGATGAAGTTGTGAAAGTTGGATTCGCATTAGATATCAGTGATATACCAGAGTCTTATGCTCTGAAAGATAAAGTGCTTGATTGGGAAAAACAGTATTGGGAAAAACCGATTGGTAAAGACTTGTATTTAGCCAATTTAGATACAACATTTGCTATTTATCCTCCCCTTTACAGATTCGATCATATTTCGAAGTTCTTTTCAGGTATTAGGGTAGCCGGTAATTTTACGGCAAAGCACGAAGGATGGTATGTTGACTCGAACAACATGACAGAAGAAGAATTGTATTATAAAAATACGGCAAATAGTTCAAACAATTGGTGAAGAATGTATGATGATATCTGTTATTCTGCCTAACTATAACCATGCTCAATATCTGAAAAGACGGATTGATTCTATTTTGAATCAATCTTATACGGATTTTGAATTAATAATATTGGATGACAAATCGTCGGATAATAGCAGGGATGTTATAGAAGAATACAGAAACAATCCGCATGTAACCCATATCGTTTATAATGAAGTGAATTCGGGCTCTACCTTCAAGCAATGGAAGAAGGGGTTGGAGTTGGCAAAAGGAGATTATATATGGATTGCCGAAAGCGACGATTGGGCAGAACCTTATATGATAGAGAAACTCCTTTCGGCTTTTGACGGTGATACTGTCGTTTCGTTTTGTCAATCGTTACGGGCATGGTCCGACAACGATGTTTTACCATCGGAAAGTTACAATTTTCAATATACACGATATGACGGAGTAGAGTTTATAAAAAAACGGATGCTCTGTTATAATGCGATAGATAATGCAAGTATGGCATTGTTTCGCAAAGAATGTGTCGATCCGGCTTGGTTTGACGACATCTCGGAAATGAAATATTGTGGCGATTGGTTCTTTTGGGTCAGATTAGCGGAGAAAGGTAAAGTAGTGGAATTTTCGGAAGCCTTCAACTATTTCAGGCAACATTCTCAAAAAGTGACATCAAGGGCAAAACGTTTAGGCTTAGATTTTACGGAAGGTGTAACCGTGTTGAAATATATAGAGTCTGATGTTAAGATTAAAATACCAAAGAATGTTCTTTCATATTGGGCCCGGGTATGGGCAAATAGCTGGAGATTTTTTGATAAAGGAGTTGTTTTGAGAACATTGTGTGTGCTGGTTTCGTTTAAAACTATATTTTTGTATTATATACCTGTCAGTTTGGTAAGAAACAGGTATAGCAGGTTGATAAAGAAAAAAAACAGATGAAAATAGTTACTCTTAGTTCAAAAGATAGTTTCGGGGGGGCGGCCAAGGTTGCATGCCGTATCCATGAACAATTGGATAAAATGGGAGTAGACAACAAATTTATAGTAAACAGTAAAAGGTCTGCCAACAATACCTCTGTTCGTATAGAAGAATTCCATAAACCTAAATCCAGGCTTTTTCAATACATAGAGAGGTTAAAGCTGGTGAGAGGGGAACTGAACAGGCGCAAGTTGTGGAAAAAATATGCCGCGGGACTGAAGGATGCCGTTGTTTTAGACCTAGAGGTTTCGCTTCTAAAAAATACCCTGGAGGAGGTAGAGAAAAAATATAATTTCGACATACTTCATTTGCATTGGGTAGGAGATAGTTTTGTGAATTTCACAGAGTTTAAGAATCTCGATAAGCCTGTTGTATGGACATTGCATGACTGTTTTGCATTCACCGGAATTTGTACTTATTTCGAAGATTGTGACAAGTATCTGTCTCATTGCCAATTTTGTCCGCAATTGGGCGCAACCATACAAAAAGACCTTAGCTATATAACTTTTGAACAGAAAAAAGAAAGATATTCGGACATCAATTTTCACATTGTTTGTCCCAGCAATTGGTTGGCCGACCATGCACGAAAAAGTGTTTTATTAAAGAATTTTCCTGTAAGTGTTATCCCCAACGGCATTGATACGGACTATTTTTATCCGATTGATAAAAAGTCGGCGAAAAAATCATTAGGCATAAATCCCGATAAGAAAGTAATTTTGTTTGGAGGCATTGCAATAAACAAAGACGAACGAAAAGGCGGAGCTTTGTTAACCGAGGCCTTGAGGAAACTGGCAGGAGCGTATAGGCAGGACGAAATAGAACTGCTTATTTTGGGGGTAGAATCCGGAGGCAATTTGTACGGAGAATATAAAGCAACGTATCTGGGTTATGTGGATAATGAGTTTTTTATGCGGATAGCCTATTCGGCCGCCGATATTACGATATTGCCGTCTAAACAAGAAAATCTGTCGACAACGATAATGGAAAGCATGTCCTGTGCAACTGCTGTTGTTGCATTCAACATCGGAGGAAATTCGGATATGGTAGACCATAAGCAAAACGGCTATTTGGCAAAACCGTACAATACAGGAGATTTGAAAGATGGAATTGTCTGGTGCTTATCAAATAACGATGAAAATGAATTGGGAAACGCTGCTAGACAAAAAGTTCTGGACAATTTCCGGATAGAAGATATAACAAAACGTTATGTCGAATTGTACGGATCTCTGGTAAAATAAATGTGAGTGTCAGACTAACCGAAAATAATATATGAAAATATTATACGATCATCAAATATTTCAGTATCAGAGGGTAGGGGGAGTTTCCCGCTATTTTACCGAAATAATCAAGCATTTGCCAACAGATGTAGAGGCTGATGTATCGGTTGAATATTCTTTTAATGAGTATCTGAAAAATTCTGATATTCCTTTTCAGTATGTTTATCAAATGGTAGACAAGTTTCTGCCTCAATATAGTTTCAAAGGTCAAGGTTATCTGACCGGGAAGATAGAACGCTATTTTCCGCAAAAATATAACAAACGGTACGATGCAAATAAACAAAAAAGCATACAAAAAATAAAAGAAGGAAACTTTGATATTTTCCATCCTACTTTTTTTGACGATTATTATCTTGATGTAATTGAAAACAAGCCTTTTGTATTGACCGTGCATGATATGGTTCTCGAACTGTACCCGGAGTTGACTTATAGCGTAGGGTTTATAAAACGAAAGCGGAAGCTGGTGGAACGGGCAACCCACATTATTGCTGTGTCGGAAAATACGAAAACGGATTTGGTGAATGTTTTTGATGTAGATCCCGATAAAATATCGGTAACACACCATGCTTCGTCGCTGATTGAGGGTGAGGTTGAAAAAATAGATTTGCCTCAGCGCTACTTGCTCTACGTTGGTGACAGGAGAATGGGATACAAGAACTTTAATTTTCTGGTAACATCCCTCATTCCACTATTCAACCAGTATCCCGATATAGTTTTACTGTGCGTTGGTTCTGAATTTAATTACGATGAACGGTACTTCCTCAACGAATTGGGGGTAACAGATAAGGTTAAGTATATTTCGGTTTCGGACAACGAACTTTATACCGTGTATGACAGAGCCGAAGCATTTATATACCCGTCTTATTACGAAGGGTTTGGCATACCTGTTTTGGAGGCTTTTCAGGCAAAGTGTCCTGTCGTACTGGCCGAAACTGCTTGCGCAAAGGAGGTTGCGGGAGACGCGGCTTTGTATTTTCAACCAAAATCGCCCAATCAGCTACGCACAAATGTAATATCTTTGCTTAATGATGAAACCCTGAAAACAGAATATATCCGACGGGGTACGGAACAATTGAAAAAATATTCGTGGCAGAAAAGCGCACAATCTACGGTCGATATTTACAAAAAAATATTAGAGTCAAGGTAAATGAATAAAATATCCATTATAACCATATCTTTCAACAATAGCGAGGGCTTGGAAAAAACCATGGAAAGTGTTTTTCGGCAAACCTATCGGCTCTATGAATATATTGTTATTGACGGAGGCTCTTCGGATGGCAGCGCCGATCTTCTGAAAAGGCATGATGACAAGATAGCCTATTGGGTTAGTGAGCCCGATAAGGGTATATACAATGCCATGAATAAGGGATTGGATAAGGCAACAGGCGATTATGTACACTTCCTGAATGCGGGTGATTCATATGCATCCGATGATGTTTTGGAACGTTTTTTTGCGGAAGAGCAAAGTGTTCCGTTTATCCGTGGGACCCAGATTTGTAACTATGGCAACCGCACCGAGATATGGACAAATATGGGAGAGGAAGACTTAACCGTGTTTGGGATGTATGAAAATACAATGCTTCATCAGGCTACATTCATCAGGCGAGATATGTTTGATAAATATGGTAAATATGATGAAACGTTGAAGATTACAGCCGATTGGAAGTTTTTTTTCAAGGCAATATTAGGCAATGAGAAAACCTCGTTTCGAAATATCCCTGTGGTTGATTTTGAGATGTTTGGTATCAGCACAAGCGGAGAATATGGTGCAATACTTAAAAAGGAACGTGCCGAAGTGATCAGGGAATTGATGCCTTCTAACTATTTGCCCGATTATGAAAAATTATTCGACCTGAACAAGGATAGTTATATCATTGATTTTGTGAAATCGAACAGGTTTTTTTTATGTACATTCAAGGTGTTTAGAAGAATATGCTTGATGTTGGGCATTGGAAAAACAAGGAAATAGAATACATTTGCATAGTTAAGATTAACTAAGTCTTTATTTTAATTGTTTGTTTTTCATTACATTTGTGTTAACACTTATGGAGCGTATTTTTTTAATTGGATATATGGGGGTTGGTAAAACAACCTTGGGAAAAGGTTTGGCAAAAGCACTAAACCTTGAATTTGTTGATTTAGATTTATATATACAAGCCAGATACCAAAAAACCGTAACTCAATTGTTCGAAGAATATGGAGAAGACGGATTCCGGAAGATAGAAAACAAACTGTTGAAAGAGGTTAGCGACTTCGAAAATGTTGTTATCTCGACAGGGGGGGGAGCACCATGTTTCTATGACAATATTGATATAATGAACCGGAAAGGAAAAACTGTGTATCTGAAAGCCAGCACAGACCTGTTACACAGCAGATTGCTGACATGCCGAGACAAGAGGCCCCTTTTACAAAACAAAACAGACGAAGAACTATACAATTTTATTAAAGAAAATTTGAGAAAAAGAGAACCGTTTTATTCTAAGGCCAAATATACACTTGAGGCTGAAGAGTTGGTTAGCAGAGACGATATAGAGAAATATGTGTCTCTGTTGTCGGAACTTCTCAATATAAAACATTGAATATATGATGGGTACGAAGAAAATATTACAAATTGCGGGCATTTTGGTGTCTCTGTTGTTTGTTAGTGTCAACCTGTCGGCACAAAGGATAGAGGTGGGAGTTCCTCCGAGCTTCAACAATATGCCGGTCGGTAAAACAAAGCTAATGAGGAAAGTGCAGGTTTTGGAAAAACACTTCAAAGTAGAAGACCTGAAGAAAGAAGATGTTGTGACCAATAAGATGGGCATGCCTTTGCGGATAGCGGAGGATGTTGCAGCAGATGTTGATATAAATAGAACGGGAGAGTGGATGGTATTGTCTAATGGTCAGCAAATCTGGCAACAAACAATTCAATCGCCGGATGCTAACGGTTTGATTTTGTCGTTCGATGAAATGTACATACCTCAAGGGGCAAAACTATATATCTACACATCCGATAGGTTGCAGGTTGAGGGAGCATACACGGAAAAAACGAATCCATCGGGAGGAGAATACAGCAGTCCCGTACTGTTTCAGGACGAAGTTACGCTCGAATATGTGGCTTCGGCTCAATCGGAGGAAGCACCCCGCATAAAAATATCGTCGGTGGGTTATGTGTACAATATGAAAGCCGAACTGGCAAAGGAAGATCTTTCATGTATGGTGAACATAAATTGCGAAGAGGGAGACAATTGGCAGAAACAGAAAAAAGGCGTGGTTGGTTTGCAGATTCGTATAGGAAGTTCATCTTATGTTTGTTCGGGCGTATTGGTGAATAATGCACGAAAAGATAAAACCCCTTATATAATGACGGCAGATCATTGTATATGGGTAGAAAAAGATACTGCCAATTTTGCTACCATGATGTTCGATTTTTATAAAGAGAAAAATGGATGTACGTCGATAGAAAATATAATAAGTTCGAATACGAGAACTCTCGTCGGAGCCGAACTGTTGGTTGATATACCGTTGCATAAGGGTTCGGATGGTGTGTTGCTCAAGTTGAAAAATGAAATTCCTTCTGATTGGAATGTATATTATAACGGATGGGATGCGAGGGAAATAGCTCCGTCAAGCGGTGTCGGCATACATCATCCCGGCGGCTACCAGAAAACCGTGTCGACATATAAGGAAACTGTTGGTCAGACGGGTTTCGGTGGCGTGTGGATGAGTGATACGATATACACGGCATCTTTTGCACATTGGTCTGTGTTGTGGTCGAAAACAGCTAATGGGCGTAGCGTTACGGCCGGAGGGTCTTCCGGTTCACCATTGTTCAATCAAGACGGACTGGTTGTGGGCACGCTGACGGGAGGAAATTCAGAATGTGGCAATCTTTTTGGTGAGGATGTTTATGGTAAAATGTCTTATCATTGGAATAAATATTCCGGGTCGAACCGTCGGATGAAGACTTATCTTGACCCCGATGATACAGGCATATTGGTATTGGAGGGTCTGGAAGTGAATAAGGACAGTGGTATTGCATCAGAGAAAGCAGAGAGTAGTAATGTTGTTATATTTCCCAATCCGGTGAATACAGAACTGCATATTAATGCGAAAAATATAATCAGTAAGGTCTGGGTATACGATATTTCGGGCAGATTGGTAACTCAACAGTCGGGAGACGGCGCTTCTACTCTATCCATGTCGACAGAATCGTGGCAACAGGGAGTTTATCAGGTATTGGTGGAGACAGGCGTGGCTGTGTATAAGGAAAAAATTATAAAATAAGACAATGGCGAAAGCAAAATCGGTTTTTGTTTGTAGTAGTTGTGGCAACGATTCGCCGAAGTGGCTCGGAAAATGCCCTGTCTGTGGCGAGTGGAATACTTACGTAGAGGAGTTGGTGTTGAAGACGAGTGCTTCCAAGCCTTCCCGAACAGGAGGACTGGCTTCGGATTCTTCAAAGCGGAAGCCACTGCAATTGAAGGATGTTGAAACAAGCGAAGAGCTTAGGATAAATCTTCGGGATGAAGAGTTTAACCGTGTTTTGGGAGGTGGACTTGTTCCCGGTTCGTTGGTTCTGATAGGCGGCGAACCCGGCATTGGAAAATCGACGCTGGTTTTGCAAACTATTCTGAAACTTCCGGATGTCAATATTCTTTACATATCGGGGGAGGAGAGTGCAAAGCAATTGAAATTGAGAGCCGATAGAATCAGCCAGCAAAATCAGAACTGTTTCATCGTTTGTGAAACCAATCTTGAGCAAATCTTTGTACATATCAAGAATGTCAACCCCGATATCGTTATTATAGATTCAATACAAACAATATATTCGGATATGGTAGAATCTTCTCCGGGTAGCGTATCGCAAGTTCGGGAGTGTTCCGCAGCCATTTTGAAGTTTGCAAAAGAATCGGGTACACCGACTATTCTCATAGGTCATATAAATAAAGAGGGAAGCATTGCAGGTCCTAAAGTTTTGGAACATATTGTAGACACGGTGTTGCAGTTTGAAGGAGATCAGCATTACATGTACCGGATACTGAGAAGTATCAAAAATCGTTTTGGAAGTACGGCCGAATTGGGTATATACGAAATGCGCCAAAGTGGATTGAGGGAAGTTAGCAATCCTTCGGAACTTTTACTTACCCAAAATCATGAAGGATTGAGCGGAGTGTCTATTTCTGCGGCAATAGAAGGGGTACGCCCTTTTCTTATCGAGACGCAGGCATTGGTGAGCACTGCTGCCTACGGAACGCCTCAGCGTTCGGCTACGGGGTTCGATATCAGGCGAATGAATATGCTTTTGGCTGTGTTGGAAAAGCGGGCAGGCTTTAAATTGATTCAGAAAGATGTTTTCTTGAATATTGCCGGAGGACTTAAGGTAAATGATCCTGCCATAGATTTGGCTGTGATAAGTGCTGTTTTGTCGTCAAGTTTGGATATTGCTATCGAGCGTCATGTGTGTATGGCGGGAGAAGTTGGTTTGTCGGGCGAAATTCGTCCCGTAAATCGTATAGAACAAAGGATATTGGAAGCCGAGAAACTTGGTTTTTCAAAGATTCTCATTCCGCATAACAACTTGAAAGGGTTTACTTCAAAAGTGAAGATTGAGATTGTGCAAGTGAGGAAAGTTGAGGAGGCTTTCCGGCAGCTTTTCGGATAAGGTTACAGGCTGTTTTATGTGTGTTTTAATGCCAATTATAAGCCGGAAAGAACTTTCTGTTACTTAATTTCGGATAAACTCTTTCCAGATCAAAATATTTTGTATTTTTGTGAACCAAAAATCAGAATGGCTCTGTAGTTTAATGGATAAAATGAAGGATTCCGGTTCCTTTGATGTGGGTTCGATTCCCGCCAGAGTCACAGAGGAAAATAAAAGCGTGTAAATCAGTAGATTGCACGCTTCTGTTTTTTGTACTTAGATTGGTTGATAACATTGTAATGCTATCCAATATGCAAACGGCTAATTCTGTTCGATTGCATTTGCTATTTTATCATAAAGATCGTCGAATTCAGCCAGATAGTCATCACTATCCATAAATCGCTTTATTTCTTTTAATATTGAAAGTAATTCTTCGCACTTTTCGCAATTTGCCATAATCTGATTCAATCTAAATTTGTAATTCTATCGTTAGTGCTAATTTGACAAGTAAAATAGGTGAAAGTTTAAACCTCATAATAATCAGGGTGATAAATAATATTAATCTTATATCGTACCCCTGTTTTGCAGAACCGGTTTAATGAAAAGAGGTTGCTCCGAAGAACAACCTCTTTGTATCTTTTGGTTGTAAAGATTAATAACCTCTTATGGCTTTGATGCCCGGTAAAACTTTTCCTTCTATAAATTCAAGTAAAGCTCCACCTCCGGTTGAAACGTATGATACGTCGTTTGCATAACCAAATTTGTTTATACAAGCAACTGAGTCGCCACCACCGATAAGAGAGAATGCGCCGTGTTTTGTAGCATCAACTATTGCATCGGCAACAGCTTTAGATCCGTGAGCGAAATTGTCAAACTCAAATACACCTACCGGGCCATTCCACAAGATTGTTTTAGAAGCTTTGATTACTTCCGCAAATTCTTTTTCTCCTTCTGTACCTATGTCAAGTCCTGACCATCCATCAGGAATTTCATTTGCTTTCACTATCTGAACATTGGCGTCGTTGCTGAATGAATCTGCAATGCGTGCGTCGCTGGCAATAACAAGTTTTACGTTTTTTTCTTTTGCGATTGCCATAATTTCTTTTGCTTCGTTTAGCATATCATCTTCGCAAAGCGAGCTTCCTATTTTTCCACCATTTGCTTTTTCGAAAGTGAATGCCATACCGCCTCCAATGATCAGGTTGTCAACCTTAGTAAGAAGGTTTTTGATGATTATGATTTTGGAAGATACTTTCGATCCACCAATGATAGCAGTAAATGGACGAGCTGTATCTTGCATAATTTTGTCAACGGCGTCAATTTCTTTTTGCATAAGGTAGCCGAACATTTTATGCTCTGCATCAAAATAATCGGCAATAAGAGCTGTTGATGCGTGTGCACGGTGAGCTGTACCAAAAGCGTCATTTACATATACATCTGCATACGAAGCCAGTTGCTTTGTGAATTCGATTTGTTTAGCCTTGATATCTTTCTTTGCAGCGGCTTTCTCTTCATCCGTTGCGTTATCTGCCAAGCCACGAGGTTTGCCTTCTTCTTCTGCATAGAAGCGAAGATTTTCTAGCAAAAGAGCTTCTCCGGGTTGAAGTGCTGCGGCCTTCATGGCAGCTTCGTCACTTGCACAGTCGGAGGCAAATTGAACATCAACTCCAAGAAGTTTTGATACATGACCAAGGATGTGTTTCAACGAGTATTTATCTTCAACGCCTTTTGGTCTTCCGAGATGTGATCCAATGATCAGGCTACCTCCATCAGCTAAGATTTTTTTCAAGGTAGGAAGAGCGGCACGTATACGTGTGTCATCTGTAATATTAAAGTTTGCATCTAGAGGAACATTGAAGTCAACCCTTACAAAAGCCTTTTTACCAGCAAAGTTAAATTTGTCAATTGTTATCATAACTTATTGAAATTAAAAATATTATATATTTTGTATAGATTAAATGCTATTCTTGAAAACTTTTTGAAAAAAGCGACACAAATATAAGAAATTAAGTTTGATAAATTTGATTAGAGGATGAATTTATTCCGACTATTTTAGCAAGTGAAAGCTCTAAGGAATAATATAAACTACTATTGTAAAATGAAGATTACAATATATAGTTGTTTTTCGAATCTTTTTTTAATTAAATTTGGATTTAGATGGAAATATATTATCTTTGCATCGCTTTTTAAGCAATCAAAGGTGAGGTCCAGTAGCTCAGCTGGATAGAGCAACAGCCTTCTAAGCTGTGGGTCAGGGGTTCGAATCCCTTCTGGATCACTTAAAGGTCGGAAAACCAAAGACTTATTTCTGACAAAACAAGACAAAACTCTCTAAGATAGATTCTTAGGGAGTTTTTTTATTCTCCCTTTTAGACATAATCAGTCATTAAAATGCCGATATCGGACAGTCATTCGTTACGGAATCGTTACGGATTTCACGAAAGACAAAAACCGTAACGATTTAGATTATAAGTATCTCATTTGTCGAATATTGGCAGTTCTTTGTCTTCCTGACTTCTAACAATTAATTCTAGTTTTGAACACTAAAAAATGATCTATTATGAATGTTATGAAGTCAACCTTTCGTGTATTGTTTTATCTCCGAAAGAATGAAGTGAACAAATCCGGTAATTCTTCGATTATGGTAAGAATTACTGTAAATGGAGAACAAGTGCAGTTCAGTTCCAAGTTACAAATCAAACCTGAACTTTGGGATACTAAGAATGGAAAGGCGGTTGGCAAGGGTGCTGACTCCATGAAGACCAATCGTTTGTTGGAAGCTATCAGTGCAAAAGCAAATGAATTATATCATAAGCAACTGAGCGAGTACGGCTATGTTCTGCCCGAAAAGATTAAGAACATTATACTCGGAGTCGATTCTGATAGAAGAAAGATGCTGTTGGAACACTTTGACGAATATAATGAGTTCTATGTTTTGAAGATCGGCAAAGATACTTCTCAAATAACTGCTAATCGTTATAAGTTAACCAAACTTCGTCTGCAAGAGTTCTTAAAGGCAGAATATAATCTTTCGGATATTCCTGTATTTGAACTAACACCTGTGTTTGTAGAGAAGTTTTTTCTGTTTCTTCGAAATACCCATAATTGCAGTAATAATACTGCTTTGAAGTTTATCCAACGATTCAGAGCAGTTTTCTATTATATCAAAGATACAGGAGCAGATATAAAGATTAATCCTTTCGGTAGTTTTAAATTCCGCACAACCAAAGTCGTTCGGGAAATACTTACTCAAGAAGAACTCGATATCATATACAAAAAAGAGTTCTTAACCGAAAGATTAGGACAAGTTAAAGACATCTTTATTTTTATGTGTTATACCGGACTTAGTTACATTGATGTAGCACAGCTAACAGAAGATAATATCAAAACTGCTTTTGACGGACATCAATGGGTAATGACTAAACGCCAAAAGACAAGTGTACCATCTAATATCCGTTTGCTCGAAATCCCATTAGCAATTATAGAGAAGTATAGAGGACAACAAAAGAATGGCAAATTATTTCCTGTTTGCTCTAATCAGAAGATGAATGAGTACCTCAAAGAAATCTCTATAATCTGCGGAATAGATAAGCTAATAACCTGTCATATAGCACGTCATACTTTCGGAACAACCGTTACGCTCGCCAATGGAGTACCTATTGAAACGGTATCAAAAATGCTCGGGCATACAGACATTCGGACTACTCAAATCTACGCTAAAATAGTCGATCAGAAGCTTAGTACAGATATGGATAGCTTGGCGAAAAACTATAAAAGACGGAAATACATTAATAAATAGGCTTTATGGAAACAGGATATATAAAATTCACAGATATAGAAACTGATAAACCCATTATTGAAGTGAGAATAATTGATGGTACGGTTTGGATGACAGTAAACGAGATAGCTGATTTGTTCGGGGTATATTCCCCGACAATCAGTAAACATCTAAAAGCCATATTCAAAGATGGTTTATTGAGAGAAAGTGATGTTACAAAGGAGTATAGATATACCCGAAATGAGAAAGAAGAATATATTCGTACTTATTACAATCTTGAAATAATTATCTTTTTGAGTTTTCGTATTCAATCGCTTTATACAAAAGCTTTTCGGGAATGGGTATTGAACGCTTTTCGGGAATATAGTAAGGAGCAGAAAAGCCATGAGGTTATTGTCATATCCAATACTTACACAAGAGAACATTCACTTAAAACTTTGAATTGAAATGGAATTACAAGTAATACAGAATAAAATATTTGAGATAAGAGGAGAACGTGTCATGCTTGATTTTGATTTAGCTGAATTGTATCAGGTTGAAACGAAAAACCTGAAAAGAGCAGTTAAACGTAATATCGACAGATTTCCTTCCGATTTTATGTTTGAGTTGACAACTGATGAATGGGAAATGTTGAGGTGCAATTTTGGCACCTCAAATTGGGGAGGAATACGATATATGCCTTTTGTTTTCACAGAGCAAGGTATAGCACAATTATCCAGTGTTTTGAACAGTCCTTTGGCTATTCAGGTAAATATTTCAATAATCAGGGCTTTTGTTACGCTAAGAAAATATGCTTTGGGATATGCAGAGTTGAACAGTAAATTAGAAAGTTTTATGATTGAAACCAATATGCAATTCAATGAGGTATATCAGGCTTTGACGGAATTAGCCAGTATCAAAGAATTGGAGGATAAACCACGAAAGAGAGTCGGGTTTGTGCAAAATGAGGAAGAATAGTTATCAGAATTTATCTTTTATAATGAGCATTTTACAATTTGATGTAAGAGGCTTTTTTTATATTTGTATTAAACTTATAATCTGATATTATGGATGAATTAAAGACAAAATACACACGTAAAGAATTATATGAATTAATCTGGACAGAACCTCTATATGGTTTGTCTCAAAAGTTTAATATCAGTTATCCCAATCTAAAAAAACTTTGTGATAAAATGTGTATTCCATTACCACTCAAAGGTTACTGGACTAATATAAAACTCAACAAACCTGTAACAAGAATTTCCTTCATTGAAAAGTATGAGGGAGATTTACCTTTTATAGATTTTAATGCTTTAGATACTATTAATATTCCTGAAATATCTTTTCAGGGAAAATTAAAATTACAAGAGAAAAATGTTCAAAACGATAAAAGGTTGACATTTAAGATTCCGAAGAAATTTAACAATCCAGACAAACTGATTTTAGACTATCAGAGAAGAGGGAGTATGTATACTAATGATACCTTAAGAATAAAAACTTCAGACTCGAATATTAATCGATCTTTATTATTCTTAGATACCTTGATTAAAAATCTCCGAATTAGAGGACATGGTATTGAAGTTAAATATGAAAAAACTAAATTTTTGTATAACAACGAAGAAGATTATCTGAATTTTAGCATTCTTGAAAAATCTAATTGGAAACAGGAAACTAACAAATGGGGCCGTACAGATAATACGCTTGTATTCAATGGAAAACTTTGCTTCCGCTGTGGGCATTTCAATTTTGATCAAAAAGAATGGATCGATAAAGATGATCTGCTAATTGAAGATAGAATGATAAATATCATTGCCTATATGGAAGTTAAAGGGAAAGAAGAATATGAGTTAAGATTAGAACGTGATTATCGGCATAAAATACAGGAAGAAGAGGAACGTATTAAACGTGACTTTAAGAAAAGCCAAGAATTGGAATTACTACATTTTAAAGAACTCTTTACCTTAGCTGATCGCTTTCAAAAAACTAAAATCATTCGAGATTATATAAATGAGTATGAGAGAAATATCCTTGAGAGGAACATGATGACCGAAGCCGTTCAGAAGTGGATTTCTTGGGCCAGAAAGAAAGCAGACTGGTATGACCCTTTTCTTGAACTGGATGATGATCTATTTGAGTCGTTAGACAGGGATTCATTAACATTCAGAAAATAAAAATATACTTTGATTTTTATTTCGCTTATGTAGAGATATTTTTTCAAATACTTTAAATTCTATATTCCAGTAAATATGCTGTGATAGCATATAATTGTCTAACCATTTTAATATACACATTTCGTTTATCTACACTCATTCCCCAAATCTAAGGTATTCTTTAGAGTTGTGGAGTCTTGTTCGAAGAGCAAAGGTATAATCGTGTTTTAGATATTCATATTCGGGGCCTGCGGTTTTCAAAACAAATCTTCCTCCTTCCCTATCGGGCGAGCGTATTTATTTCGAAAAAATATGCCTATCCTAAAAGCACAATACCCTATGTTGCCCTACGAAACAAGAAACTCCTAACTCCGAAAGGATGCCGCAAAAAAAAAGGTCATGAAAATAAGAAACGAAATAAAGAAACAAGAAAGCTCCCTCACCTCTGGAATTAACATAAAAATTGGTTTGAGAATAGCTTTACTGATGGTTGGTACATGGTTCGCCTACAAAGTAGGTATCTCGGTTATCTCTGTAATCGGAATCTACATACTTGTTCGTAGTGTATTTAGTATCATTCGTTTATCTGTAAAAATTATCTTTCATCTCTTCTCTATCCTATTTCTGACAGCAATAGTTTCTCTTGTCCTATTATTTATCTTCTAAAACCCCAGAATCATGGAAAACAATTATAAGAATCTCAATAAATACGAAAAGTTGGCTCAGATACAGGATTTACACCTTATGAAAAGAGAGCGTTCGTATGCAGCTAAATATCTAAAGGCTTTATGGCGAAATGATAGCGAAATAATAGCTGAATATGAAAGTTTTGGTAATTCTGCCCGACAACTCTTGATGAACAGACGAGAATACGATCAACATCTTTTATTTGGCTTTGCGGATATTCAATTCAATGAATATGGATGGTTGGAAAGGCCTCAGTTTTTAGATATTGAACATTTTGAGTTTCCGCATCGGGACGGATGGGCAGTCAGCAATCATATCACTATTGGTAGAGGTGTCAATGGAAAATGGTCTTATGGAGTAAGTTATTCTTGTAACACTAGTGGAGGTGGTTATGGCTTAGGCATATGGGGTAAAATCTTTGATGACAGAAAGAGTTGCTTAATATCTGCTTTGCAGGAACTAATGGATAAACTCAGAAAGGTAGATCAAGATAAATATACTGCTCGTGTATTGAAACAAGCTAAGGATTTATTTGATACGGTTACAGGGAGAAAGGTGATACAGTTGGAATTATTTTGAAATGGATAGATATGTACAGATTATATTTAGGATTCAAATTATTAGGCGAATTTGATAGTATTCCGAAAGCCAAACTATTTGCCCGAGATAGCGGATTAAGCGGAGCATTTAATTTGGTTGGGGATAATTATCGGGATAGTTGGTACGTATTTGAAAGTGAAAAAGTAAAATGAGGATATCAATAAAAGGAACGGATTGAAATTTTCAGTCCGTTTTCTATTTATACCTAAAATACAGGATATTAAATAAATATTTGTAATAATATATATAGGATAAATAACAGCAATAGTTTTATTATTTCTTTTATTCCATCTTTAATCAATTCTTTCAAAGCAGATTTAATTAGAGTGGATATTAAATCCGCCCAATCTTTAGTGTGTTTTTTATGAGAACTGCGATTCCTGTACTTACGATTTCTCTTTTGTTTGTTCTTAGACATAGCTATTCAATTAAAAAATGAAATCGAAAGCCCTGCCTCGCCCTGCGAAAGTCAGAAATGATTTTCAATCGTCAAAGGACAAAAAAGAATACTTATTTTCATGTAAATAATTTATTATGTAGTTTGCTGTTATAAAGATATTTACAGGCAATTATCTAATTATAAAAGAAATATAAATACCCTATCAGCCTAATAATCTCCACAAAATCTCCGAAAAAAAGGACAAAAACATGAGGTTTGTCGCCATTTTTTGTGTGAAGTTGTCCTTTCTATGGACAACTTATCCAAAAATAAAAACACATTGTCTTATATTGACAATGTGTATATACTGTATTTATAGATAGATATCTAGTTTTCGACAACTTTATTTATCTCATATCTTTACTACGACTGATTTGCGAATTTGTAAAATATCCAAATTCTTTTTGAACGATTTCGATTCTACGCTTCATTTCCTCATTTAGTTCTGGCAAGTCGAAATAAGCTAAATCAAACATATCGTTTCCATCCTTATCAGTCCCAAAAGTCAAACCAATTATTTTAGAAACATTTGGATTCTCTTTTTTAGCAATCATGCATCTTAGTTGCAATTCATTCTCTTTCGATTCCCAATTTTTCTCATCAGCACGAAGAAATACATATGTATGATTGGTATAAGGTTGTTCTTTTAACATTCTAGACCTTATATTTCTCTTAAACATATCTTCTAAAACAATACCTAGTTCTCTTCTATTTATTCTCGGTTCTAGATTTATAGCTCTAGTTGCGGCTTCTAATTCAGAATGTTTATCTTTATCTTTCTTCCCTTTAATATGTAAATCATATAGAGTTGTTATTATTTCATCCCAGATATAACTTGGCTGTATATCTTTTTGCCATTCAGCATATTCATTGGATTTTAGATATTCATCCCATAAACCCTCATCTATTATTATTGTGTCAGGAGTATAGTCGAATTCCAAAGAAGTTCTGATATATAAAGCTAAAAAATCAATCTCTTTAGGAACACTTACTATTTTCCCTTTGGTAAATTCTTCTTTAGCTTTTAAATAGTTTATAAAATCAGGAAATGTATCTAGTTCATTTATAACAGTAAAAGTTGAATCTTCGTCAAATACGTGAACATATCCGTTGCCAAAATCCCCAGTATCCAGTGGAAAATCTTTTTTACTTCCGAAGGCAACTGCAATTCGATAAATTGCTCGATCTTTTTTTTCAGGTAATCTTATTTTAGTTACTCTATCATTGAGTGTAATCTCATTTATATTCTCTAAAAATCTTTCAGCTCCGTATATCTGTTTTACAGATGCATCTATTGCTTTACTATGCCAACGATTATATTGCACTGAATGATCTGAATGATCCGATACTTGTATGTCTTTTATAGAAATAATTATGATGTCATTTCCACAAATGATTAATACATCACATAATTCTTTGCCATTCTTTCCTAGCGGACTTGGGTAACTCCAAAAAGGAAGGAAAGACTTTTTACAAAGTTCCGATACATATTTTTCAGATGGTGTCATAGTTTAAGTACTAGTTATTTATCAAAGATAAGATAAAAGAAAGTCGAACAATAAAAAATTATCCGACTTTCTTATTTAATTATTCTATCTCCTCTCCCCACAACTCCACATCACTCGGAGCAGTATAAATGCTGTAAGCGAGGCAAGCCAGCATTATCACTTCAAATACCAACCATGCAATAAACCAATTCATTCCTTAGATGGATTATCGGCGTTATCATTGGAAAAAGTAAATGACAATTTAAACTCGTTCCCAAAATTATCCGAGAAATATATATCTATCACTTGCTGATCTTCTGATTGAGAAGTATAATACAGTCGAAAAATCTCTTTCTTGAGTTCGTAGGTATCATTCGGCAAGAACACCGTCCCATCATCCAATTTCAATTCACCTTTGCCGTCAGGTTGAAAATATCGGAGATAGTATTTTGTATTTTCATACTCTCCTGAACGTTCTAATTGACAACGAATTTCAGCAGTCTCTCCCACTTTCAGTTTCTTCGGAACAGGCAAGTGAGTAACTTGAAATTCATAGCTTTGCTTAATATCAAGATTATCGCTACAGGCACACGCTATTGCGGCCAGCAATAGCGTAAAGATTATATAGGATGCACGTTTTCTCATTTCTATATTGTTTTTTTAGTTGATAATAAACTTAATCCCTGTCCCAATCTGTGTATGGAACTTATTGATGGATGAACCGAATAATATACGTTCCCTTACATTCAGCAGAAGTACAAATCTATTCGAGAGGTAAGTTTCTATTTCAAAAGTTACAGCACCACCATACAAGAAGTTATGTTTGCTGGTAATGGTTGCCCCGTCAAACAACAATTCCTTACCCCAGTTCACGGTTTCATATCCGGTCATTGCCGAAGCCCCGACAGAAAAGAAAACCGTTTTACTCGCATCCGATAAGAAGTTCAGGTAGTAACCGCCTTCAGCCGTTATCTGAGATACAGGAATAAGAATATCCTTATACTTATGCTTTTTTTGCAGATATTCTGCTCCAAATAACCAGCGATTACGGTTTTGAGTATAAGTTGAAAGAGCCAGTCCAAAACTAAAAGCCTGTTTATCCCCATTTGTTAAGTTGAGGCCATCGACAGCTCCGACTGTAAACTGTAAACCCTTTTGTCCCAGTAAGTACCGTTGAGCCTGTGCTTGCCCTATCAGGGTAAAGCACAGCATTAGCAATGATATAAACTTTCTCATCTTATTTGATTTTGAGTTCATTAATTACTTTAGCTCTCAGCAAATCGGCATTGGTCACAATAAAGGTTTGGTTGCGACCACCATTTTTCTCATAGAGTTCTATGACCAATTGCTTATCATCAGGTATTGTAATTTTATCAATGGTAAATATGGTTCGTTCTGTATTACTTCCTCCAACAGTAGATATAAAATTATAGGCACGTAAAGGATAGATAACTGTTTCCTGTATAGTTGTACGCTTAGTTACTTTCTTGTCTACCACCTTCATGCGGATAAAATCTATATCTAAAGGGATATTTGATGAATTTTTGATTTGTGTATGTAAATACAGAAGCCCATTGTGGGTATAGATTCCTTTGAGTAGATATTGAATACCAAATCGTTTAGAACCGATATGCTTGATGAACTGCTCATTATTTTGATGGATAGAGCGATTGATAAGATGCACTAAACGAGGAGATTCACTTCCCAATTCTTTCAGGTAGATTTCCTGTGCATTGTTCGGACGATTGGTAGCTATACCATCGTGCATAAAATCTTTCATTTCGATATTCAGTTTCTCTGGTTCATCCGCATACTTAATATTGAAAGTATAATAACTGCCTTCTTCAGTAATGACAGCCATATTAGTCTCAGTCTCAAAATTGCGAATCGCAGCTTTTATTCGGATCACATTTTCAGAAGTTCCTGCTTTGCCTGCAACGATGTTATTAGAACCTAAGTCCACATATTTAATCGAGGATGGGAAAATAAGGTGTACTGTTTTGTCAAAGGTTACTTCCAATCCGTAAGGCGGAATCATTCTATCAAAGGTTATTTTTTTACTCAACCCCTCATAGTAATCTCCCGATGATGGCTTGAGGACTTGCTGCAACTCATCTTGAAGAACCTTTGAAGTCTCGTTTTCACTTTGAGCATTCATCGAAAGTATTCCGATCATACTCATAAAAATTGCTATATATATTTTCATTTATTTTGTATTTTAAGTTTGAATATTAATCAATTACACATTTACTGATTCTCTTTAGGCATCAACATTAGTTTATAGCCCGATTTCAGCTTCACTTTCACTTGTCTGATTTTCTTGGTCAGATATTGAGAAGTACCTTGCATCAAACCTTTAGTCAAGTCGGAAGCTATTTGCTGTCCTGCACTTTGGGTAATACTAAAACTTGTGCCTACACTCTGTCCCATGTTAGCGGCAATTTCTTTTAGGGCATCCATTTCTAAAGAGCCGGGAATATAGATTCCTTTCTGACCATCCGAATCGAAAACAGTCATTTCCACAGGAAGGATAGTTTTGTCATGCTCAATACTGGCTATCAGAATACCCAATCGTTCCCCCTGAATCTTTGCCATACCTGTGATAATGGTATTCTCCGGAATAATCGTACTGCCCGCCATTAAAGGTTCGGTCAGTCGGAGTCGAACGCTTTGACCGTCAACTATAGTCTGGTCATTATCAACAATAGCCGAGATGGTATTCTTTTCGGTAATACTCTCTTTCTCATCCATTGTGTTGAATCCAAAATTGCGAACCTGATCGTACTGAACAAAAAGCTCGTCATTACTGAATTGTTGGTGCAGAGCGGATACTGTTTGTTCCCGAACCTGTTTAATCGGAGTAATTATTGTTTTCCCATTATTGGAAGATCCTTTCGCAATTCTTTTGCTCAGGCTTTCATTTTCGGAAGGCTGGTTTTGCCCTTGTGGCATATACTTTGCAGCCATTTCGTAGGATTTTTCCATTAATACCAACTGTTCGTCCACAGCACTTTGCTTATTCTCCTTTTCATTTATTTTAGATTCCAATTCCTCCAGTTTCTTTTTCATCTCTTCTTTTTCGGGATCATCTTTGGGCTTTTCATAGAAGTTTCCCAATGTTTTATTGATATCCCTGTAAGCAGAAACTGAATTGTTGATCGAAGCTTTCTCGTCAGAAGCTACTTTACGTTTTTGTGGTTCATCGCCCAAGTCTATACTAACTCTTTGGCTTTTGGAGTTTTCCAACATATCGGCATAACCTTGTAGAGATTGCATTCGGTCTTTCTGCCGTTGCTCTATCTGTTCTTGTTCATAGGCACTCATTTTGTCGCCAACAATACCGTCCTTCTTCGGTTCAGGTATATCAGCATTAAAACCCATGCCTATCTGCTCTTTGGCCTTATCTTTCTCGGATGGGGAGAAGATTAGCCAAATACATCCTGCACAAACAATTGCCATCAATACGAAAATTGCATATTTTTTAAGCTTTTGTTTTAACTCTTCGCTTATTTTTAATTTTTCAGCCATATAATCCAAATATTTTATCGTTCGTAATCATTTGATATTGAATCCTGAAAGTCAAAATTTAGCTCCCTCGGTTTTGACTTATTGAGTTCTAATTGTTTGATATGCTCTATCTTCAGCTGGTCCTTACGCTCTTGTTCTCGTCCCCAATTACTGATTGCGGTAAATGTGAAATAGAGGTTTAGTATCGTAAATAGTAGAAGCATAATGACAATTACCGTCAACCGTTTGTCAGGTGTAATTTCTCCGCAGAGATCTTTCAGTTTATCTTCAATCCAGTAGCCGAGTTCTTTAATTCGTTCTCTCATTGGTTCAGGCTTTATCGATCCAATACTCTCAAATCCTTATTCTCCCGTATCTCGAAACCTTCGATAGTAAATCCATGCGGATTATTATCGGAGCGGACGGAGTTCAAGAGTTTACAAGTGGTAATCAGGCTACGTTCGGTAATATTACTTTCCCGGATTATCATTTGCCGTGCATAAGTTATAATCTGATACGGATACACATCCAGATTGCAGGAAATGCTATCTACTTGTGCAGTCTGATTTATATTTCCTGAAATAATTCGGTTATAATATCCTTTCTCTGATAGGTCCTTGTAATAATTGAAAGCAGATTTATCCGACAGTAATAATGCCCTTTGGATATTACTTTCGATAGCCAATTTATCAGGCGAAAGGGTAAAGAACAATTCGTGAAATCGTCTGACGTGTTCACGGGCTTCCACAGGACGATTTTGGGATAAATCCTGAGAGAGTGCAAGCATCAGTGATTTGCCATTATCCAGTACATAGATTTTCTGACGTTGTGTTTCTGCAAAATCGTAGGCACTCCAAACGGAGTAGCCTGCGATAATAGCACACAAACAGAGAAACACAATGCTGAATATGCGAAGTTGCTTAAAGCTCGATTCGATATTTTTTAATGATTTGAATTCCATTTTTATATTTATTAGTTAGAAAAGCGTTATCGCCCCATCAATTTTCCTGCTACATTTCCCGCAGCAGCACCTCCTACACCACCAACCATAGCACCTGCTTTAGTCGCTGTATTGTTGATATTCTTACCCATATTGCCCATACCTCCTGCTTGAATAATCCATCCCGAAACAGTCGGTATTGTAAAATATCCGATGATGCCGATAATCATAAATACGATGAAAATGGCATCGGAGTTGTCTAATGAGAAGTTGGGGTCAGTCTGCATCCGTTCGATGTCAGCCTGTAACATCAACGATTGTAATCGGGCAAGTATGCTACTGAACAAGTCCGAAACAGGTAACCACAGATACACCGAAATGTACCTCGTTAGCCATTGAGTGAGCGTAGATTGAAAACCATCCCAGACCGATATCGCAAAAGCCAATGGACCGAGAATGGAAAGAACAATCAAAAAGAAAGTACGGATCACATCAATAACTAATGCCGCTGCCTGAAAGACAAGTTCCAATATATCTCTGAATGCTTCCCGAATAGCTTTCTTTGCATTGTACAAACCTCTTTCGATATACATTCCTGCAATTTGCCCTGCATCGGTTATACCCAACTCATCCATCTGAGCATCAAAAACAGCGTTGTCCACCAAATAGGCTGTTTCAGGATTGCGTCTCATAGCTTCATACTCCAACTTATCTTTTTGCTCTGCGTATTTCTGCATATCGAATGTTTCGGACTCTAACATCCCATGTGTTCCCTGTACAACAGGACTCATAATGCTGTTAATTGTTCCAAGAACGACAGTCGGAAAGAACATAATACACAAGCCGATAGCAAACGGACGGAGTAAAGGATAGACATCTATCGGCTCGGCTCTCGATAGGGATTGCCAAACCCGATAAGCCACATAGAACAAAGCTCCTAACCCCGCAATTCCTTTGGCAACACCAATCATATTGCCACACAGGGGTATCATCTGGTCATAGAGTGTCCTTAATGTTTCGTGAAATTGATTGAAATCCATAGTGATGACTGTTTTATTGATTACCAATATCTTTCATTCGGATTGCCATACAAAGCTGTCACTCGTGCCGTTTCTCCTTTTTTCTTAGCTCTGAGATAGGATATACCGATATTCTTATTGGTATAGTACTGTACCAGATTGCGATAGTTAAGCATGGCATCGTAGGAACTATTCACGACATCAATTCTTTCTTTATCAGTGAGAGACAACGTACTGATATTAACTACTCCTTTCAATTCGTTCAGCACATCGTTACTTTGTTCCAATAGTTTGGCATAGCCGTTGGCAATAGCATTGAGTTCTTCTATGGAATAATTGGGGTCGGACATCATTTTCTGAAAGGAGTGGACATAAATATCCGATATCTCTCCGACCATCAAGATGGTTCTCTGTACCTTCTTAGCATCTTTTACCAGATTGTTAACTGCTTTCAAAGCATCATAATACTCTTTACTCTGATTGTAGACTTTTTGAACTTCTTTGAAGTTGTTTATCATATTTTTGGCAGTACTTGATGTCTCTACAACCTGTTTGCTTGTATTGACAATACTTTGAGTAAAATTACTTGGGTCCCAAACCGTCCATTGGGCACTCATATTCGTTGTGAAAAGCACAAGGCTCACGCACAACATGAAGATTTTTGTTCTCATATTGAATATTGTTTTAATGAATAAAAAATGATTATTTAGCGTTTTCGCTTACTCGCTGCCAGTTGTTTTATAGCGAGTTCGATATCTCCGTCCAACGTTTCGGCTAAACGGAAAAGTTCGAGTTTTTCAGTTTCTTCGGTGGTATATGTATAATATTCCTCCAATGAAACTTCTGTAGCATAAACCGCAGATTGCATACCTCCTAAGCCAATCCAGACTTCTTTGTATATCCGATTCGGATTGTTGGACATATTAATGGAAAGGATCTGCGATTTCTCTTTTTCGGTCAATCCCAACATGGCTTGTATCGAATCAAACTTGTTCATATACTTGCGTTGGTCTAAGAGTATTTTACAATCCGAATTATTGATAATCGCTTCCTTGACAATCGGAGACGAAATAATATCGTCTACTTCCTGCGTTACCACGATAGCTTCTCCAAAGAACTTGCGGACAGTTTTGAGTAGGCTAAGCACCCAGCGCCTTATCGCATTACTGCGGTAGGTTTCCGAGCACTC
>NZ_QVMP01000013.1:0-130953 GCF_010501095.1 Dysgonomonas sp. 520
CTTGATTATATCAATTGTGTCTTGTTTAGCCATATCAAATTTTAATATATTGATAATAAAATAGATTCTTCACTATGTTCAGAATGACAAATTAAAAAAGCAGAAATTTCATGTTTCTGCTTTTTATATCCAATTATACATTATGCTGTTATTTCTGCATCAATCACATAAGTTGCAGTTCTTGTTTTCTTGTTGTAAAAAATAGTACCAATTTTGGTATAATTATTCTGATAGTCAGTAGCATTACCACCACCTTGTGTTGTAATACTCACACCAACAGCTTCAAATAATACATTATCACCACCTACATTTTCAAAATTATAGCCATCCTGAACCATTGCACCACCTTTATAAGCGTTCAGGAAGAATGCACAATTGCCATTTAAACGAGTACCAAACCAATTAGCATATACATTTACTTCAACCACATCAGGCAGGCTGTCATAATGAGTGACTAAGGTGTTCATATTGATGTAAGTACATTCATTACCACTACCTGTATTGTCACCACCCCATACCAAATAACTAGCAACATCAAGATTCCTATTACCTGACATATTCCACCCAACAGCAGAATTATCTAATTGAATATCATTAGGTAATGCAATATTAGTATTCATAAATACAGTTGATGTATCTAAATCTCTGCCATCACCTTCACCCCAATAATATCTGAACACCAGATAATCAAATTCAGGGATAATGATAACATTTTCTGCCTGTGTTATGTTGATAGTTAACTGTAAATCAGGCTTATCATTATGCTGTAATATAATTGTTCCACTTCGTATTGATTCTGCTTCGTTGTTGGTTACATTTATGGTTAATGTATCATCAGCACCAATAGTATAACTTATCCAAGATGGGATTGAAACAACAGAATATTTATAATTTCCACCCAATACAGTAATAGGATAAGATTTTGAACCACCTTCATAATTAAATAATTCTTCAACAATCCTTTGTTCTTGGTCGTTGGTAAAATAAAGTTGGTAATTGTATTTATTGTAGCAAGTTGTGTTATACTTCCTTACTTTACGACCATCAAAGGCAGTATCTATATCAAATGAACCCACTATATCATAATTACTTACATCAACATCATTATTGATATTATTATATATATGTATAGCTTGTTTATTATTACTATCACTACATAACCTACCATCCTTATCAACAGCATATTCATTGCTGTCGTTGGTAACACAATAAGCATATTGTGCAACTTCGTAATTTGTAAATCCCTGACATTCAAATAATGTTGGTATATATTTTATATTCAAAATATAATCATCTAATGTCTTCATCCTGTAATTTTCCATTACTGATAATGGCTTATAGCTATTTGAAGAAAATGTAATGTTATATACATTATCACCTGTTACTTGCTCAATTAGTAATTCAATAGATACAGATGCGCCATTTTCATCACCCATCGTAAAGCAGAAATCAGAAGTTAAGACTTTGCCCTTCCAATATTTATTATGAAGATTTGGGAAAAACAGGACGAAGAACTTTTTATTTTTATTTTTAGATAACAACAAATCCAACTCCTTATCTATTCTTCTGACCTTAGTCGTCAGTGATTGTGTATAATAGTGATTGTAATAGGTATGTTTAAAATTGGCTGTTTCATCAGCTTCTAATTGGTAGAATTTTGAAGTTGATAATATGGTGCTGTATTCAGTTAGGTTATCAAAACTATGATTAAATGCTGTTGGTTTAAATGAACCCTTTGAAGTTCTGACTGCCTGAAAATCTTCATAAGGAAGAAGATAAATTTTATATATCCCACCTGTACGATAATCCAAACAGTTATTTAATATATCTTGGTTAATATTGCAGTTATTCATTATCAAATATTTAGAATATTGATATTTGAGGTATTAACACAAAAAAAGCACCATGTTAATGGTGCCTCTATATCCTATTATTAATTTTTTTAAACTAATGAACTAACAACTGTTTCATCTATTAATAAGGTATGTACTTCTGGTTCTACTCCAACCATTGTTACAGTCCATCCCTGCGCATCGCCAACAGCAGAACCACTATTATAATTGTTTGCTGTCGCCTCGATTCCATTTATACGACCAACTAAATTACATTTACCTGCTTTATCAACCAATACCACTGTGAATTTACCTAAATCAAGTGGTGTTACCTGTGATAACATATCAATATCATTGTTGCTGATAACTGCCTGAACTGTAATTTGTCTGTATTTATTACCATTACTAACTACCAAATCATCTTGGAAGAATGCAGTTTCGTTGTTAAAATCAAATTTGAAATATTTATCTGTTGCCTCTAATGTGATATCAGTGATATAACCATCAGCATCAGTTGTATATGTCGATTTCTCATTGAAATTGGTAAGATACAAACGTGCAATACCTGATAAATTATAATCACAAGATTTTGTTATAGAGCTATTTATTTGACATTTTGCCATAGTATTGTTTGTGTTTTTCTTTTTATTTATTGAAAAGGGTGGGTTATTCATCCACCCTTATAGTTTTCTTATTAATTATCTGATTATTTGTATAATACAACCTCATCAGGGAAGGCAACTTGTGTACCAATTTTCAATCTACCTTTAACGAAATATTTATCATCTTCTGGTGCAGGGAACATACCTATTCTTAATTCAGTTTTATCTGAAATCAAGTCAGTACCATAAGCTAAATTGTGCCAATTTGCGAATACAATTACATCAGCAGGGATTGCAGTTAAAGCAATTATTTCATATCCCATATAAGAGATTGAATCACCTGTATTTAACCAATTTTGGTTGATAACAATATTTGCGTTGCTTACATCTGCTAATGCCAATTTGATTAATTTTTCAGCTTTTTTTGATACATAGAATTTCAATTCTGAATCTTCTGATGCACCTAATACATCATCTGTTTGAGCCAAATAAATCTTTTCAAATTCACCTAAGATATTAGCTTTGGTTAAAGCCACACCTGTTACTTTGTTTGTGTCAGTTGCATTATCTAACAATGTTATAAATCCATCAATCTCAGATGTTGATGCTGTACCATTCCATATTTTATTTTCAATTTCTTTGCTTAATTTATTGGATAATAAGTACATAACCTGTTCTTCTACCTCTGATGGCATTTCATCCAAGTTTGCGCCTGGTTTCATTATCTCACCCAACCAAGATTTTTCAAAATCTTTTAAACATTGTTCAAAATTGATAATGTAAGGTTTAACTTCTAATTCTCTCTCACTGAACTTAATATTACCAGAAGGGGACCATCCACAGCTACCCATATCAGCTTGCAATACATCATCTTCAATTTCAGATGTATTTAACAAGGTTTTGTATTTCACATTTGGTATAATATTTACGTGTTCAGACGTTTTATTGCTGAACATCAATTTTGTGAAAAAATCAGGTTGTCTAGTAGGTTGATAAGTTGTATTTGTTATATCTACTGCCATAGTATTGTTTGTGTTTTTCTTTTTATTCTTTTATTGGGGTTACATCCCTGCAACCCCTTTGTGTTTTTCTTTAAGTTATTGATAACCAATTTTTATTTTTTCTGAAATGCAGATAATTGGTATGCTAATTTTTCTGCCTTGCTCATTTTTGTATAATCAACTTTCTTTGTTGCTTGTCTTACATTAGCAGGTTTAGTTGATGGTGTAGTTTTTCTTAGTTTTCTCAATTCAACTGCATCATCTGCAACAGTAGATTCCAATTCTGCAATCTTAGTTAACAATGAAGCAACATAATCTGCAACTTCCTTAGTTACAGGGTGCATTGTGCCATCAATATCAATTTCAAAAGTTTCATTTTCAACAGATTCATCTTCCTGTTTTACTCTTTTCGATTTCTTTAATTCAGTTGGTGCAACTGCTTCTTCTGATTCATCAGCAACATCATCTGTTTCTTTTGTTTCCACCAAGTACCCATCTTCATCAATTACAATTATTGAATCATCAGATAAGATATGTTCACCTGATGGTGCTTGTTCTCCATCAATTGTTGCATAACCATCTTCATCAACAGCTATTTCAGAACCATCTTTTAATGTAAATATTCTTACTGTTTCACCTGCATCAGCAGCATCAGCAATTTCAACATCTTCAATATCAAGGAAAAAACGCCCTATTTTTGATAATAAATTTTTGTTTGTGTTTTTATTCATAGTAATACTATTATTTTTCTTTTTATTTTTGATAACCTTGTGATTTATTGATAAATCACTTTTTGTTTTTCTTAATTTTTCCTGATAAAACATTCCTTCTAGGCTAAACCCTTTCACATTGCCACTTTTGATTTGTTCATTCCAATATTTTGAATCTGAAATTTTATAACTACACATCAATGTTCCTTTGGGTAATCCTTTAAATCCTAATGCGTTGGCTTTATCATTATCAGAATCTTGGATAATCCACAATTCAACTAAATAATTGCCTGTTAATGGTGCTTCGTGTTGGTGGGTGGTGTTATGAAGTGCAACACCTGTTTTCATCATTTTTTGTGCAATCTTTTCTATTTGTGGTGCAGAATAGGTAATGTAATATTCACCATTCTTGTCATCATATCTGTATATCAGTTGTTCAGGTTGGAGTACAACACCTGTTAGAATCTGTTTATCAGAATTTAGGTGTAGTTTCTGTTCTTTTTTCTGTTTGGATAGAGCTACAAAATCGACCTCAACAGCAGGAAAATCAACAAAGCTGATTGCATAGATGCCTGTTTCATCATAATCTTCAATTTCACATTTATATATTGGAATATCTTTTGTCATATCAATAGTTTATATTTACTCTATTGATATTGTAGTAATTAAAAAAGGGTTACAATCACTGCAACCCTTATAGCCATTTGAATTAATTTAATTTAATCAATTAGCTTTTCCAATTCTGCTTTTATTTCTTCACCTTCTTCGATGGTGATTTCAATGTAGTTTTCAGCAGAATCATTTTTGCCTAGATATAAAGTATCTCCATATACCTGTGATTTATCAAGGTTACAGAAGATATATCCTTCATCTGCTACTATTTTTATTGTTTTTACTGTTTGTGTTTTCATATATTTTATTGATTTTCTTTTTATTACGCCAAAGTCCAATTTTTATCTGTTGCTATTGCAATTTGTTCAGCACTCAATTTAGCTAAATTGGTAGAGCCTATTGTTAATACCATTGTTGTTGAACCTGTTAAATCAGCTAACCCATTAATACAATTCATTAAAGAATCAACAGTCAGATTATTTGAGAATGATAAACTATAACTTACCCTTATCCCTTGTAATCCACCAAAATCTGTAAGTGCTGCACATTGGTTAAAGACATTACCAACAGCAGATTTATTTAATATTTCACCTGCATTTAAAGCAGGAATAGTAGTTAATTTGGTACACTTGAAAAACATATTTCTCATTTCAATTACATTTGATGTGTCTAATTGAGGTATAGATGTTAAAGATGTACAGTTATTAAACATTTCCCTTGTTGATGTAGCTTTACTTGTGTCTAATTGAGGTATAGATGTTAATGCTGAACAACCTGAAAATGTATTATAAAAGTTCGTTACATTGCTTGTGTTTATTAATGGTATTGTTGTTAGTGCAGAACAACCAATAAACGTTGCTTCCATATTTGTTACATTGCTTGTGTCTAATAATGGTATAGATGGTAATGACCAACAATAATAAAAAGCATAATACATATTGGTTACATTGCTCGTATTCAACATTGGTATTGTTGTTAGTGCAGTATTATAATAAAATATTTGAGTCATATTAGTAATCTGACTTGTATCGTAATTATTTGGAACTTCCTCCCATTCAGCATAACCAAATTTAATATTGTTAGGTAAAGTTACCTTGCCATCACTACCTCCTGATGGCGTCTTAAAAACCTTTTCTAACTCTGTATCAATGTTGGTTTCAGTTAATTGAGTTCCATTAATGGTTGTATCAGATAATACGCCTGTTGCAATCAGTTTGTTATTTTGGTAGAATGTTACACTATCAGTTGGTATAGAATATGTATATGTAAATGCAGATAAACCACCTGTATATACAATATTGCTATCTTCTATTTTCACACTTTTTGAAGTTGTAGTTATTATCATATCAATATTTTATTCTATTGATATTATGATAAAAAAGAAAGGAGAATAAAAAAAGCACCCATGAAAGGGTGCTTAAAAACCTATACAGGTTCAATACAGGTTTTTGGTGTTGAAATAATAATTACTAAATAGTAATTGAACCTAATTTTTTGCTAATATCGTGTAAGGCTAATTCAAATGTGTTCAATTCTTCATTTGTGAATTTAGCCTTTTTTCTATTCACATCATAACCATTAACACGTTGGGATAACCAAGATTTTGATTTATTAAAATAATGTTTTGCGATGTAAGAATAAGGAACAATATCATTTAATTCTTCTAATTGAACCTTCATACATAAGGTCTTAGCTTCCAATATTAATTGTTCTGTATCTGCATTAATAGTATCACCAATAAATTCAGCAATTAAATCTTTTTCTTTGTCATTACTCGCCAATGCTAATAATTCATCCACTGTTTTCTTAAATACTTCAAAATCATTATTATTCAAGTTGGGTATGGCTTCTTTTAATTTATCTGATAATTTCATATTTTAAAATTCTTATAAGCACCCCTTTCGAGGTGCTTTTGTTTTTACTTCTCTAATTTTTCTAATGCTTTATCAATTGTATTGATGGCATCTAATAGTTTATTAATTTCATTTTCCAAATTCAGTTTTGAATTTTCTGATAAATACCTCAATCTTTCAATTTTTGCTTTTAACTCCATTCGCCTATGGAGTAGGAATTGTTTTGTTTCTTTTTTGTCCATATCATTTAGAATTATTATTTCAACACTTCAAAGATAATAAACTTTTGTTTACGATACAAGTTTATTACAATAAAAATAACAGGAAAAACATAAAAAAAGGCGTTCATGTGAACGCCCTATCTAAAAAAAATATTATTGTCATTTGGTAATAACTTTTTGTTAACTAAACCCTGCACTATCCCTAACTGTTGCCATCTGGTCATTTACCCTGTTTATATCTGTTACTGATACAGTTGGATTGAAATTAATATTTTTAATTGCTGATAATATTTCTTCATTACTATTATTAGTACTTGCAATATTATTCAGATTAACCAATTGTCCTCCATCCTCATACATTTGTTTGAACCCTGATGTTGGTACAATCTTACCTGTATTATCATCGTAATAGTTAATAAAATCCCCAACACCTAATTCCCTGTCTTGTGAATTGATATAGGATAATAAACCTACATTTTTCATAGTAGTACGTTTATTTACAACATATTCATTTCCTTCAACTTCTATGTTAGTACCTTCAATTCTTGCACCTCCTTGTGAATGTGGTTTACCATTGATAAGACCACCTTTTTCAAGTTTGCTTAATTGTGCTGACATAATACCCACTTGTGCTGCACCCATTGCACCAGCAACAGATGCTAATGCTAACCCTAATGGGAATGGAGAAACAGTTAAGGCATTAATAACTGCTAATGCTGTATTGGCAGTTCCTTGAACAATATTACCCATCATTTCAGTTTTCTTTTGTTGCCTTTCGATTTTAGCAGCTTCTTTTTCTCTCTTTTCCTTTTCTTTAGCTAATTGTTTTTCTTGATTTGCAAGTTCTTTATTTAGAGCCATTTCACGCTGAATTTCATCTTGCACCACTAAGGCACGACCTCCCTGTGCTGTTTTGGCTTCTTCATTCAGAGCTTTCAACCTCTCATTACTTTCTTCTTGCAATTCAACAGCAGCTTCATATTTTTCAGTTACTTCATCCAATTTTGCATTGGCTTCTTCCAATTGCATATCGAAGAACATTGACATTGTTTCAAAGACTGAACCAACTGAATCACTGATAACCTGAACTTTCTCACCTATTTTTGTAGATAAATCATCCCAATAATCATTAATCACCTGTGTTGCAGCTTGTGTATTATCAGCAATATCTTTATTGGTGGTTTTTATCTTATTATCCAAATCGTTCAGAGCCTGTTTTTTGTTTTCAACAGCATCTTTATGTTCCTGACTGTCTTTGTCATAAGTTGAAATAAGGGCATCATAGTACCTTTCAATTTGTTTTTTACTACTATCTAAGGTTTTCAGGTATTTATTTAATTCATTACCAACTTCTTTAAGGTTATTTTTAGTAGCATCAACATCAATCAGGTTAAATTTACCACTTCTTGCAACAGCATTTTCTTTTAAATTATTGATAGTATTTAATTGATATTCAATCTGTTTTGTTTCATTATCAATTGCCTTATTTTGTTCATCCCTTAGTTTATTTATCCTGTCAGTTTCAGATTTTAAATAATCATCATTTGATTTTTTTACTGCTTTGTTCCTGTCATTCAGTATTTTCTTCTGGTTATTAAATGATTTGGTATCTAATTCGTCTTTCTGCTTATTATATTCCTCTGTGATGGCTGTTGTGTCTTGTCCTAATTTTTCTGCCTGAACAATAAGAGCGTCATATTTTTCTTTCAATACCTTTTGTTCATTTTCAGCCAAAGTAGAAGCATAGGTTAGTTCTTGGTTATAAGCATCTTTTATTGCCTGATTCCTAACTTTTAATTCATCTTTGGTGACAGCAGTCATATTATTAGCTGAATCTTTTAAATTACTGATTCTTGTATTCTCATTTAACAACCACATTTTGTTGGATTCTTCCAAATAAGACTTTAAGGTCTTTTTATAATTTTCTAAATTCTGTTTGTATTGTTGCCCTGCCTGTTTACCATCTTGTTCACGTTTTTTCTTTGCATCAGTTTTTTGTTGTGCATCATAAATTACCATATTATCTAATGAATCCTGATATGCTTTTTCTTGTGATTGGTAAATATCTTTACTGTCCTGTAAGGCTTGTTTATTGGCTTCTCTTTCTTCTGCATTCATCTTTGAAAATGCAGATTTCATATCTTCATATCCCTTTTTGGCTAAATCAACTTCTTCTTTGCGCTTGTCAATGGTGTATTGAAGAATATCACGTTGATTTTTACCTTGTGCTGCCATCAATCGAGTTTGAAAATTTAATTGATATTCCAATTCAGATAAAATGTACTTGGTTTCATTCAAGGCATAATTAAGATTTCTTGTACTAACAGTAGCATTATCAGTTTCATCACTAAATGCAATAATTGCAGCAACAACACCTGCTAATGCCATAGCTATTAATACCAATGGGTTAGCTGCCAAAACAGCATTCCATAAGGTTGTGGCAATGGTGGCTGCCTTAGTAGCAACAGTTTGAGCAATGGTAGCAGTTGCATTTGCTCCCTGTGCAGCAGTGTTAGCAGTGGTTGATGCAGTATTGGCTGTTTCAGCAGCAGTTTCAGCCACTGTTGCAGTAGTATTACTTTTTTTAATAATCCCCAATGCAGTTAATGCCTTAGTATATAATGTGTTTACTAATGTTCCTTTGGTTGTAAGTGTATTCTGTAATGTCTGTAATGATTGAAGGGTTGTCATTACACCCATCATTTTTTGTATGGATTTTTCAACATCCTCATTGGCAACACCAAACATATTCATTACACCTGTTGCAGTTCCAAATGTTGCAGTAAGGGTTTCACCCACACTGATAACATCATTCAACCCTTGCGAATGTGAAGCAAATTCATCAATGCTTGCACCTGCATCACTAATACTTTGTTTGATTTCCCCAGCACGTTGTACCAATTCTTGGAACATCTCAGAATTACCTTCCCCTGCCAATATCATAGCAGCAAGTTTTTCTTCAATCTCGCCCAATTCCTGTTTCATTGCCTTGCCTGCAATGGTGTAATCACCAACAGATTCTTGGTGTCTTCCTGTTGCTTCTTTGGCTGCCTTGTGTGCTGCATCCAATTCTTGTATTTGAGCCAATAACGCACCACCAACATCTGCATTTTCCCTTTCTGCCTTACTCAGATTATCATATTGCGCCCTCAGTAATTTCAATTGGGCTGCCATTTGGCGAACACTACCCTCCTGTGCTGTATTGGCTTGTACAGTGGCTGTAACTTCTGCTCGCCTGTCCCTTAGTTGTTGGTTGGCTTCAATATTAATACGTGTAGATTCAGATTCCAATGCTTGAATACGTTGTTGGATTCTCTCATATTCTTGTTGTGCCTTACTTACTTCTTGTTGGGATTGGGTAACAGTGTTATTTGATGCTGCAACTTGTTCATTACTTGTAGCAACAGTAGCATTAACACTATTAATAGCATTTAATGCCTCACTTAGTTTTATTACATCATTATATGATTTTTCAACCCCATCTATCTCAATTTTAAAGACTTTCTTATCAGCCATTATATCATTTTTTAGATATTGATATTTGGTGATAGGGGATAAAAAAAGCAGAAACATGATGCTTCTGCTTTGTATTACCATTTGACAATAAGATTTTTATATTTTTCTAATAAGTTTTATTTGTGTCTTTTGCTTCATTAGTGGGTCGTAACCACTGATTTCTGATACATAATACAAATCACTATTCAACTTTATTAAGTTTCTTCCATCCAATAATTCATATTCCTCTGCTGTCAGATAGGTTTCGATTGTTGTATAATTGGTATCATTAGTGGTAATCAGGGTAAAATAATTATTTAAAATACTATGTTCCACATTCTTATAATCCAAGATATTCTTCATCGTAATATCGTAATCATTCTTAACCCTCATTAGATTAGCGTATTGAGAGCCAATTTTAAATATTCTACTATTGAAATCATAATCACCATCAATACCAATAACATCATCAGGATAAAAAAACCTTAATGGTAAATCTGTGTACCATTTCTTCTGCATTTCGCTATAATCATCTGGTGTTGGATTCTCCCATACTTCGTGCTTAGATATAATTGGCACTGCATCAATTGCAATTGTGTTATCTCGTTTTGTAAATCGAATATCCTTGTACCAACAATAACTGAATGTTGAAGATTGTTCAATTGTAGAACCATCAACTGCACCTGTAACAAACGTTCCACCACCATCTTCATTAGTGCTGACATATCCTTCTTCATCTTCATTGATAGAGAATTTGATATTAATTTCAGATGGTAATCCCAATGGTTCATTGGTGCGTTGTTTAATATTGAATTTATTTTCAAAATCCACAACTCCATTCTTACCCAATTCTTTTACCTGTTTCACATCCAATCTGAATTTTCCCTTTTCTGGTTGGGATAATCGAAGATTGAAAGCCTTACAAATATTATCTATAAAATCATTTACCTTAATTTCAGAGGGTAAGAAACTGAATAAGTTGATTTTATCTTTTAAAAATCCATCTTCTGTAAAAATGCTGTCATTCCAACTGTGGGTGACAGGGTTTCCATTGTCATCTAATGATGGTTCTCCATTCGATAATTGCTTATTATAGGTAATGTCAGTCCTGAATGGTTCTATTGACAGAGAAAAATTAATATTGTCAGCAACCCAACAACCATAATCACGTTTAACGCTGTGTCCTTCCCTGCGATATACACCACTTTCACCAACTGCTGCAACTGTCAGATGTTCACCTTCTTCTAACCAGATAATACAGGATGCCTGACCTCCACCACTTTTTAAATCATAAGTTTCAATTGATTGTGGTAAAGAAATATCATTTAAAATACATCTATTCTTATACACATCTCCACTATTCCAAGCAAGGGTTGCAACATCATCATCTGCTTCTACATCACTTAATTCTGCTTCTATATCACCCCAGAAGTGAACCCAATGGTTATTGTCATACAGATTATATATTCTTTGTTTTTGGTAAAATGTATTATCCCAACTCCAACCACTTTTTACATACATTGTATTACAGGTTGTTGCACCATCTGTTACTTTTGGATTGTAATTTTCATTTCCCTTTCTTCTCCCAAAATGTAACCCACAAACGAATCTTGAATCTGCTGATGGGTCAACAATCAATGGTTTTTGATTCTGTGGAAAATATTTAGGGTAATTATCTGTTGAATTACCATTGAATGTATTGTTTTGTGGTAAGTTGGGTTTAAAGTAATAACCAACAATACCACGATTATCTAACCCAAAATCACTTTCTGCATAATCCCTTAATACCTGTATTTCATATTCTTTTTGACCAAACCAATTATTCCATTTACTATTTCTTTCAGTCCTTGTTTGTATATATCGTTGTTTGGTTATGGGGTCAGTCCAATTTTGATTTTCACCACCATCACAAAGATATAATTGAGAATTTAAGGTTACTTTGTACCATCCACTTTTGGGTATGGTGATTAAACAATTCTTTCTGATATACCTGTCATCATTTTGCTCATACTGCCATTCATTGTAAGTAATATTTGAACCACTGTCAGTATAAGTAATGGTACTATTGATAGAGTCCAACAAATCAACTACATAATAATGTGTACCATTCATTGAATTTTTGGTTAATAACCTCTCGTATTTTGGTAAGTTGTGGGTAGATGGGAATAAAGATATATATCTGTTTTTATCTTTTATTGTTTCCCAATTCCCACTAACATTTATATTACATAGATTGCCATAGTTCCATTCTTGGTTATAATCAGATGGGTTGGAATAAGACATATACAGGTGTTTTAATTTATCATCCTGAAACGCTGTACCCTCAATACTTAAATCATTAGCTTCAAACATCTTTTGAATGGTATTCATCACATTCATTGCAGGAGGTATATCCTCAAATCCCATTCTGACGAAGCTATCATACAAATCTTTATCTGTGAAATCACCCACTTGTTCACCATTTACCTGTTTTGATGGGTCTTTCGTTACTTTTGGCATCAGTCCATAGAGAATAAAAGGAAACATACAATCTTTTGATTTATTGTTAGTAGCCATATCTAATTGAACATCATAGTTCCATTCTGTAATAACATCAGCATTGTTATAATAGAAGTTGAACCACCATTTGTTTTTATCAGGTATGTTTGAGGGTGCGTTCATTGTCCTGTCACCAAATATATCTTTTACTGACTTATACACAGGCACATACAAATTGCCTTTATATGTAGTTTCAGATATTTCTTTCAACATAAATTTACCATTGAACACCAAAATGAAATCAATATATACTTTCGCATCATACTCTATGTTGAATTTGTCTTTAACTTCTTCAACATTAGCATAATTGAATATTTTATTGTTAGTTACTGTATTTGGAATAGTGATAGTATAAGACATTTGACTGTCTTTTGAGGTAAATTCAGCAGGTTTAAATATCTGCCTGTTTAATCGAATACCCAACTTATCTGCATCTGTAACATCAATCAGTTTATTATTTATATAAAATTCAATTTGAACCATTTATAATTTTAAAATATTGATATTATCTTTGGTGGCAAACTAATATAATAGGTATGGATAAAATAAATTTTATAAAAGAGGTTATTGAAAAATATGGTGATTTTGAACCTGCTGATGTTGATTCAAAACCTATTTTATATAAAAAACTATATATAAGATATTTTAGTGAAGACGAAATTTATTTATATAAAACGCCATTCTGTGAAGATATGACTGATAATGCAGAAGATATACCTACAGAAGAAATTAAATATGAAAATTTACCCAATAATATTATTAATGAAATTTATGAACTTGTCATTAAATGGAATGAATATTAATAATAAATCTTTATCTCTAACTGATATTACTTATGTGGGGTTGGATTCCTTTTCTTATTCTTTATAGTATTTGGTTATATAAGAAAAAACCATTTACTAAATATAAGACTTATTATTTTCCTTTGATGGGAATTGAGATTAAGTTAAAAAGGAAGTGGTTCTAATAAAAAAAAGCAGCACCATGAAAGTGCTGCTAATAATATATTGTGGTTAAAAACTGAGAATAAAATCTTTTATTACTCCAAAAAAATATATTGTTGAAAGAATAAAAAGTAAGATATATATACACCACTGTATTATCATCTTTTTTAACATTCCATAAAATCCTTCTTTCATTATCTGCCATTTGAAACTGAATAATTTTACAATATTTTCATCAATAACATCATTGTCTCTTATGGCATTAAAAAATAAACCTATCCAAAAAATAGATGTATCTAAAATGTAAATAATTAATATACTAATTACAATAGATAGAATAATTGAGATAATAGAAATAAAAATCTCCATCTTGTTTTAAATTAAAATGAATATCAAATATAATTAAATTCATTTGATATTAGTATTATACGAATCTGCTAATGTGTACTTCATCGTAACCTCAAACAAATCTTTATCAGAAACAGATAAATCAAAATCATTTACAATTACATATCTGTTTTCATCATCAATTGAATATACATATTTAGATGTACTCAGTTCTTTCAACCATTCAGCAATATCTTTTGTTACCATCGACTTGATGATAAAGGTTTCTGACACATCTTTTCTTTCAACTTTTTGGTAGCTGTCAGATACTTTATATTCAGGTTGCAAAGTCTTGAATGATGTTGTAGCATCTGTTTTAAACTCATTAGAAAAATCAGAATTGAAATAATAACAATCCCAACCACCTAATTTATTCAGGAATAAGAACCCCTTAGTTGTATTGCATACATCCAATATAGTATATCTTACAGATGTAGAAATTTCATAATAATCAGTTGTGGATGCTGTTGGTATCTTCACAAAGACCACATCAAAATATTGTGTATCTTCTGTTAATTCAATCTTGTCAGCAGTGATGTAAATACTATTCACCAAATGGTAATTATCAGCAACTGCAATAATATCTTCCTTTACCAACCTTGTATTTTCATAGTATTTTATCAGACAACCAATTTTGAAATCATCTGTCAGTTGGTAATCATTATAAATGAAATTTGCAGTAATATCTTCACCTACATTATAATATCTGTTGGTGTTGTTGGTTAATATGTTAACCTTATTATCTTCTAAGGGATTATAAATATATTCATCAAGGTTATTTTCTTCCAATGTTCGTTTAAATCCATCAACAACATATTTTTTACCACTTGTGTAAAAATATTCTATTTCATAATCTTTTGTCCTTTTACTTTTATAATTATAAGAAATTGAAGAACCACTATCAACTAATCTATTAGTATTAAATAATAAGTTGGGATAAGAAACCATTGTTCTATTCATTATATTGTTGATATCGAACCACACTTCACCATCAATGAATGATTTGGTAACAGTAGTAATAAACCTGTTGGTATCAGCGTTATAAACATCTAATTCAATGGTGCTGTTATACAAGCTGTTATTGTTGGTAATAACGTAATCAGGCGTATTGTAAGACAAACCAATGTTATTAATCTCAGATATAGAGAATGAATAGTTGGGATTTTTCATTTTTCCAACCATCATAATTTTATTACCTTCAGTTGAAATATCAAAAGATGCTTTAAACCAACCATCTCTTAACAGACAAGCAGCAATATTGTTAGCAGTTATGCTGTTATTTTCAGATACATAGAACATATCTGAATTATTCAGTATCAGATTCTTATTTCTAGTGCCTTTAAATGTGTGTTTTATCTCTGTATTTGCTTCCTGAATAACAAAATAACCATCACCATTAATAAAGTTGACAGACATTTCAAAAGTTGGGATATCTGAACTATCATCATTTTTACCAATAAATCTAATGAATGATGGGTTATTCACAAGCGTTATTTGATTACTATCTATGATTGTGGCTATATCTGTATTAATTACCATTTTTAGTTTTTAGTATTGATATTTACACAACTAAGGCGTTGCCATGACAACGCCCTATCTATATTAATCAGTAAAGAAATTAAGTAAATCATCAATCAGTGCTTCAAAAATCATATCAAAATATTCTTTATCAAACTTATCTTCAACCTCTTTTATTAATGTAGCTGTGATTGGTCTTGCTTGGTGTCCATCCCTCCAAATGGCATAACTGATTTTCCAAAGTGTTTCATTATCATCTGGAATACCATTTTTTACAGCCCAATCTTTTAATACTGATATGGGTGGTTTCTTCTTATGTTTGGGTGGTCGATTCCATTCCAAATAAACAATATAATGATTGAACAATACTTCAATAATGGGATTGCCTGTTTCTAAGACACGAACTTCTACATCCTTTGCTAATTGGCTATCTTTTAGAGTATTTTTATTAACTTTGGTATTATTACTGATGCTATCACTGTCAAATACCAATTGCGCCAATGTAGTAACATCAGCTTGAATTGCTTTTAATATGTTAGATACTTTTGCATTCATCTAGTAGTTGGTAAATTGAAATCAGGCAATTTATTTACAAAAGTTGTACAGTTAGATGCAGGGGTAACATCAAAGTCATTAATCAATTCTTTAACCTCAAATTCTTTATCTGTATCAAAATGTTCATCTAATAAACATAGGTTAGTAATATTGGGATGTACAACAGTTAGTGAGAATCTTGCTCCTGATGTATTATCATCGTAATATCGTTGTAAGGTTAATGCAGTCCAATTTGGCTTAATCTCCAACAAACTATTTTTCTTGATATATTCAATAATATTTAATCCAGTACTAAATGCAAGGTTCTGACATTCCTGAAATGTAATACCATTTTGTTGTGGAATAAGTAATACAGAAAAGTTAAGGTTAATTTCTAAACCTTGCCCCACTTGCCCAAAATTTGAAATATACATTGGGTCTTCGAGCCAGATTAAGGGATGCGCATCATTGCCACTACCTAATTCATAGGTGCGATTATAATGGAATGATTTAATAAGTTTATGCTGTCTACATACATCTTTGAATGTATCTACAATAATATCTATCATATTAATATTTATAATATTGATAAAAAAAGGGCAACATGAACGTTGCCCCTACTGCTATTTATTGTTTGTCCTTAATTGTTCTAAGAATTTCTTATTAGCTTCTTCTGCATTTTGTTTATCAACTTGAAACGAAAGGAAGTTGAACACCTCGATAACGCCCAATGTAAAAACCCTATCCATTTGTTGTATATCATTGTTCGCAAGTTGTGCCACCACTTTGTACCAACCCCATTTTTTTGAGAAATCTCTGTAAGTTGGTGAAGTTGGTTTTGAAGTTCCTGAACCATTGAATAATGATTCATAATCTGATTGTATCTTTCTTTTAAGAGCAAAAAAAAATTGAATAATGGAAACAGTTTATCCATAGTTAACCCCTTGAATAATTCAATCCTATCTGCTAATCTGTTGGTATCATAGGTTTCACCAACAGGTCTGCATACAACAGCTAATATTTTAGATAACTTATCTTCATCTGATTTTAAACTTTCTTCTACATCTATCCATTCAGCTAATGTTAGTTCTTCTTCGTTATTGATAGTATATGTTATTCCATCAATTTCAATGCTGTTTTTAGCTTCCTTGATGCTGTCTTTAAGTGAGAAACTAATAATTCCAACCAAATCATTATAAAATGACAATGGTAAATTTTGAAGTGTATTTACATCAATTCCTGATACCTTACTTACAAATACAACTTCATCTTCTTTGTTTTCAATTTCAGTACCAAACCATTTTTCATAGTCAGCTAGTTTTACATCAGAATAGCTATTTGGTATATTATATTCAATATCTTCAATCTTAATTTTAATCATATAGATTTTTAGATATTGATAAAGAAAGGGCAACATGAATGTTGCCCCTATCTGCTATTTTTTAGTTTGTTGTTCTAATTCTTTTAATAGATATTCTGCTGTCTCTATATTGTTTCTACATTCCTCACCAATATTGAATAGGTAATTCCCTATTTCGTGTAAAAACTCTGCTGTTGGTGATTTTATTTCAGGATTTTTTGTTTCAAAAATTACTGTTTCTTCGTAACCACCATCCTCCCTACAATATATAAATTTTTCAGCCATCTTATAGGCATCCTTTGCCAACTTCTTATTGACCTGAATGTATTTTTTCAATTCTTTTTTATCCATATCATTATTTACTAAATGGTGATTTTTTCTTAGATTTACCTTTGTTAGTTAAATTGATGGGGTTTGTTTCATCTTCTGTAATTTCTTTTGCTAATCTTGATTGTTCAGCCTCAAATTTAACTCTTTTGGCTTCTTTTGTAATATAGTTTGCTCGTGCAGATACTAATTCATTACTATCTTTAATAATAGTAAAATTCTCATCTTTACATTGTGGGCAAATATAACAAATACTACCATCTAAATTTTTGTCAGTAATAAGTTCTGTTTCACTTTCAATTGGTGTAAATGAACCTGTTTTACTATTTTTTCTTGTATCAACAGATACTTTACCACAAGTTTTACAAAAACATAATTTCTTTTCCATAATTCTATTTTTTCTGTTGGGGATAAAGTTATAAAAAAAGGGTTGAATAATTACAGGTTCAAAACCCTTTTCTCTGAGGGTTCAATTCCCTACATTTTAATCAAATTTGCTACATCATTCATTTCTCCAACTAATGTACTTTCAATTACTTTTGCGTATCTCTGAGTAATTTTAGTGTTGGTGTGTCCCATCATTTTAGATACTGATGTAAGAGCAACTTTATTGTTTAATGTGACAGATGTTGCAAATGAATGTCTTGCAACGTGAAAGTGCAGATTTTTCTTGATACCACATATATCAGCAATCTCTTTCAAATAAGCATTAGTTTTAACATTAGAAACTATTGGTAATTTATATTCATATTTTTCTAATATCTGTTTAGCAACAGGAAGTAAAGGAACTGTCGATAATATACCTGTTTTTTCTCTTTTCTTATATATCCATTCATTACCATTATCATCAATCTTGATGTGTTTTTCTACATCAAATTCAGCAGTATCAATGTATGCTAATCCTGTGAAGCAACTGAAAATAAATAAGTCCTTCACTTGGTTAAGTCTATCACAATGGCAGTCTTTATTGTATATTTTTTTAATCTCAGACATAGTTAAGAAATCAACATCTACTTTTTCAAGTGAAAGCCTAATAGATGCAAATGGGTTCTTATCAATTATACCATCATTCCACGCTCTTAAACAAATCTTCTTCAAATTCTTCATATAGTTTACTGCTGTGTTGTGTCCTATGTTTAATGTAGTTCTAACATAGTTGAACCAACTTTCAATAAATGATTTGTTGATTTCGTTTAGCTGAATATCCTCACGATTGTATTTTTCTTTTAAGAATGATTTGATGTGTTTTAGTGTGGTACTGTGTTTTTGCCAAGCAGCATAGGTAATAGACTTACCACGCATTTCCATATATTCATCATTATGTTCTTGATATAATGTCACCAATGATGTGTTCTTATCTTTAATTTTACCTGTAAACAAATCTTTCACAGTTTCGACAGTAACAGGAATATTGCGCATCATCAATTTAGATTGGCATTCAAATAACTTTGTCCTAGATGTTTGGATAAAAAGATTAATTTCATTTGTTTCTGCATCATTACCTTCTACCATTTGGAACTTTTGATTCCACATTTCAGGTTTAATTTTTCTTGGAAGAATAATTAATTTTCTTTCTTTTCCAACACTGATTGAACATTCAAGTGGTGATAAACCTGCTTTGTTTACTTTTGTTGGTCTAACGTTGAAATTAACATTGAAATTCATAACTATTTGTTTTAAATGATTAAAAAACAATAGTTTCAATTATCAATTTATAATATAAATGGCGTTGTTTTAATTATTGATTATTCTAATAAAAGAATGCAACTACTATAATTACAGCCAAGAATAGCAGAAAAACTGCATCAATACAGGGAATGTTGTTTATAAAAAAGAATCCCTCTCTCTCCGCAAAATTGGATAATTTATTAAAACAGAGCTTATTACAAGTTCTGTTTTTTTATGCTTTGTGGTGGGGTGAGTGCAACGTTAAAGCGTTGTACAAAAGCAAATTAGGGATCAGCCCGAAAAGTTGTGGAGTTAAGCATAAATATTTTTGAGTCTAAATAAAAAGTATGGAATATGGTTTACTCCTCTTAGTGTAGCTCTGAAGGCTTTAATTTTAGCATTAAAAGATTCAGCCGAAGCATTGGTAGCTCTTCTATCAAAGAAGTTTAATATGGTTTTGTAGTGTGCTTGCACAGAGCGCATCACCGTTCCAAAATGCTCAAAGCCTGACTCCTCAATGGCATTATACCAGCGCGCTAAACGGGTGAGGGCTACTTTTTTATCCTTGGTGGTATGATAGATACTTTTTAGTTGCATTGTTAGTTTATAGGCGACTTCTAATGTTGGATAATAGTGAAATAGTATTTCAGCTCTTTGTCTCTGTCGGGGAGTCCATTTGTCTTCATTTTTAAACAATAAATAACGACTGCGTATAAGAAGTTGACGATGTGTATCCCCATTTTCAAGGATCAATGGCACATACGATTCCTTATTCTCTTTGGCCAGGGCTATCTCTTTATTTTCCTGTTCAATGGCTTTCCAACGAAAAGCTATCCGCATATCCTGCAGAGCATCACAGGCTAACTTTTGTACATGGAAGCGGTCTGTTACCTGCGAGGCTTTTGGAAAACAACGAGTCACGATTACTCCCATATTGGCTGCCATATCCAAAGTGACTTCTTTTACCTTATGCCGTAATCTGTCTTTAATCCTTAATAAGACTTCAATAACATCTTCAGCTTTTGTTCCTCGTACTATGGAGACAATAGAACCTTTCCTACCTTTAGCTTCTTTGTTGGTTATGATTGTATAGAGTTCATCATCACTCAAAGAAGTCTCATCTATACTTAGGTAAGGGCTTATATTCTCGGGAAACAACAGCCATTTGTCTGCGTGTTCACGCTCCGACCATTCAAGAAAGCCAGACAAATAGATACGATACCACTCTTCCAGTCTTTGTGCGTTTAAACCATAAAACTTAGCTAATGTACTACAACTAACGGGAGTATTATCCAGGTGTTCCTTTTAAAAAAGAGGCAAACTCTTCGGTTAGACGAGTGCCTTTTGCTACTACTTCCCAATCACGCATATACGGATTGCCAGTGTCCATATCCTGCCAGCGACGGCGACGGACGTGAAGTATTAAACTTTTCCCTCGAAGGGGAAAGTCGTGTATCGATGCGGGTGGGTAAAAACCTTTGGATTGAAGGTGTTTGCCTTTACGCTCTTCTTCCGATAAATCCTTCTCATCCAAATAGATTAAGATAGCTGTAGAGGTGCGTTCGGCATGGGTTACTTCAAAATAAGTCAGTATACCATCGGGTAATAATAGTTCGTAGCCTGTTTCCATAAAGCAAAGCTACTCTCTTTTTTCTAACTCCACAACTTTTCGGGCTGATCCATATAAATATAACCAAAATTAGGGATAACAGAGAAGAATACAGAGAAAAGAAAAAGCAACCATCTGATATTCAAATGATTGCTTTCTTTTATCGTCGGGATACCAGGATTCGAACCTGGGACCCCCTGCTCCCAAAGCAGGTGCGCTAACCGGACTGCGCTACATCCCGTGCTTGATTTCTCAAATGCGTTGCAAAGGTAAGACTTAATTTTAAATCACAAAATAAATTTTACTATTTTTTCTCAAAAATAGCGTTTCAAGAAAGAATTTCCTTAATTTTGTGTCTCAATAATAGAAGAATAATAGGGTTTGTTAAAATTGTAAAACTATGTATAGAGATCATAACTGTGGAGAATTGAGACTGAAAGATGTTAATAAGGAAATAACTCTTGCTGGGTGGGTGCAAAAATCACGAAAACTAGGTGGTGGTATTACATTTGTAGATCTTCGAGATAGATATGGTATTACTCAGTTGGCTTTTTACAAGGAAGAAAACGAAACTCTATACGAAGAGGCTAATAAGCTGGGACGTGAATTTGTGATTCAGATTACAGGCTTAGTACAAGAACGTTCTAGTAAAAACAATAATTTGCCAACCGGCGAGATTGAAATATTAGTAAAAAAACTGACTATATTGAATAAGTCGGAACTCCCACCTTTCACCATCGAAGATGATACGGACGGTGGAGATGATATCCGTATGAAATACCGTTATCTGGATTTGCGTCGGACGCCTGTTCGTAACAATCTTGAGTTGCGGCATAAAATAGCGTTCGAAACACGCAGTTATTTGGATAAATTAAATTTTCTGGAAGTTGAGACGCCTATTCTTATCGGCTCTACACCGGAAGGTGCACGTGATTTTATTGTACCGTCACGTATGAATCCGGGGGAATTTTATGCATTGCCGCAATCGCCGCAATTATTTAAGCAGTTGTTGATGGTATCAGGATTTGATCGTTATTTTCAAATTGTGAAATGTTTCAGGGATGAAGACCTGAGAGCCGACCGTCAGCCTGAATTTACTCAAATAGATTGTGAAATGTCTTTTGTAAATCAAGAAGATGTGATAAATACATTTGAAGGTTTGACTAAGCATCTGTTTAAAGTGATTAAAGGCATTGATATCCCCGATTTTCCTCGCATAACTTATGCCGACGCTATGAAATATTATGGATCGGACAAGCCTGATACTCGTTTCGAAATGAAGTTTGTTGAATTGAAAGATTTGACAACAGGAAAAGATTTTGTTGTATTTGACAGTTCAGAATATGTAGGAGCAATTTGTGCCAAAGGTGCGGCATCATATACCCGAAAGCAATTGGACGGACTTACCGATTTTGTTAAGCGTCCGCAAATAGGGGCAAAAGGCTTGGTTTATGTTCGTTGCGAAATGGATGGTACTCTGAAATCGTCGGTCGATAAATTCTATAATCAAGAAGATTTGAAGAAGTGGGCAGAACGCTGTCAGGCAGAACCGGGAGATTTAATTCTGATTATCTGCGGAGAAACTGAGAAAGCCCAAAAACAGTTGTGCGAATTGCGTTTGGAAGTTGGAGAACAATTGGGATTGAGAAACAAAGATGTGTTTAATTGCCTTTGGGTTGTGGACTTCCCTCTATTGGAGAAAGACGAAGAATTGGATAGGTATTTTGCAAAACATCACCCATTTACAAGTCCTAAAGAAGAAGATATCGCTTTGTTGGATTCAAATCCGGGAGCCGTAAGGGCAAATGCTTACGATATGGTAATCAATGGTGTAGAAGTTGGTGGCGGCTCGGTGCGTATATACAATAGCGAGTTGCAGGGAAAAATGTTTGAAGTGCTAGGTTTCACCGAAGAAAAAGCGCAGGCTCAGTTCGGATTTTTATTGAATGCCTTTAAATATGGTGCACCTCCTCATGCAGGATTGGCATTTGGACTAGACCGATTGGTTTCGTTATTTGCAGGTTTGGACTCAATTCGCGATTGCATTGCTTTCCCTAAAAATAATTCGGGCCGTGATGTTATGATTGATGCGCCATCCGTTATAGATCAGGAGCAACTGGACGAATTGAACATAAAAGTTGAAATAAAAGACTAAGAAATAGAGTAGGGGATATGCCTCCAGTAACGATTGTAATACCCGTATACAAGGCTGAGTTGAGTGAATATGAAAAAATATCATTCAATCAGGCTTTAAGAATTCTTGGAGAACATAAAGTAACATTGGTTTGCAATGAAAAGCTGGATGTATCTTCTTATCAATCTATTGCAGAGGCAAATAATTGTGTCATAGAGTTTGAATATTTCGATAGTTCTTACTTCGAGGGTATAGATGGGTACAATAAATTGATGTTGAGCCTTGATTTTTATAAGCGTTTTCTCGATTCGGAATATATTTTAATTTATCAATTAGATTGTTTTGTCTTCAGGGATGAATTGAAAGAATGGATTGAAAAAGGTTATGACTATGTAGGAGCTCCTTGGTTGCACAACGACAGACGGGCGTGGTGGACCTTGAAAAACAGAATAAGGTATACTCTCAAAGCATTGTATCGGCGATATACAAACAAAAGCAATGCTATATCCATCGGATTTTATAAAGTTGGAAATGGAGGCTTATCCTTGCGAAAGGTTGAAAAATGTTGTGAAATAATTCGCAGGTTTGAAAAGAACAAAAGAATAGATCAATACCGGAATTCGAACGGAAACTATCTGTATGCCGAAGATGTTTTCTGGGGTTGCGAAGTAAACAGGTATTTTCATAATATACGTATTCCGGGTTATAAAAAAGCATTGAACTTTTCCTTCGATATGAATCCTGCATTGTGCTACGAACTGAATAATTGTCGGTTGCCATTTGGCTGTCATGCCTGGTATAGATATGATCTTGGTTTTTGGAAAACTTTTATAGAGAAAAATGGTTATATAATTGGTTAAGGTATAGTTTTTACCACTAAGAAATGTGAATGATTATTCATTAAGTTATCTTTCATTTGAACAAATTTCGTTAATCTATTTTAATAAAATTGCTGAATCGGTCTTTTTTATCGACAAAAAACTGCTATTCGTCTATTTACTATTGTCAACCTATTTTAGAGTTTATATTTTTGTATTAAATTTCTTACAAGGAATAAGGTATCTAAGTATACATATAGTAAAGAATTTATGAAAAAGTAGGTTGCCCAATCAGAGATTGTGCATGATAAAAAAAGTTAATTTAACAGTTTAAAACATTTGTAAGTGTACTTATTATAAGAGTACTTATTACTTTTGTGGGCATTTTTTATTTACATAATTTATTAATGAGGAAGATTTGTAATCACGAAAGTACTGAAAATGAAATAGGTTATTTAATTTGGCAGATAACTAAGGTGTGGCAAAGGGGCCGTCAGAAAATTTTAGATGAATTTGGCCTCACTAGTTCACAAATAGAAATATTAGGAGCAATATATCATTTGTCTGAAAAAAAAGAAGAAGAAATCACCCAGATTTTTTTATCACAAGAAACCAATATCGACCCGATGACAACATCCACAATTTTGCGTAATTTGGAAAAAAAGAGGTTGATAATAAGAAAAAAAAGTGAGATGGACACCAGAGCTCGATCAATAGAACTGACCAAAGAAGGATATAAACTTTTCGAGAAAGCAATAGAGAAAGTGAAGTCCGGTCAAGAATTGGTTTATCAAAATATAGATAAAGAAGCTCTAAGAACTCAGTTGAGAATATTATTGGATACAATAAACAAGTTGAAAAATTTTTAAGTTAATCAAAATAATAAGTAAAGGGTATGAATTTTAGAATTTTAAGTGTGAGCTTTCTTTCAGTTTTATTACTGGCATCGTGCGGTGGAGGAAGTAAAATGGGGTTTGGAGAAGAAGACAATACTCCGCAAGAATATGAAACGATTGTTTTGCAAGAACAAAACACTCAGTTAGAATCGGTATATCCTGCTACAATAAAAGGCCAGGAAGATATTGAGATCAGGCCACGGGTTGATGGTTTTATCAAGCAAATATTTGTGGACGAAGGTTCTGCGGTTAGACGTGGACAACTTTTGTTTACAATAGATTCGCCAACAACGGAACAAGCAGTGAAAACTGCCGAAGCTGCTGTGAATAGTGCTAACGCTCAGGTAAATACTGCAAAAACAAATGTAGATAGGATTCGTCCGTTGGCAGAAAAAGGAATAGTTAGTTCCGTTCAGTTGCAAACAGCAGAAGACTCGTATCAAACCGCTTTAGCATCAAAAGCTCAGGCTCAGGCTTCACTGGACAATGCAAGAGCGTCGCGTTCGTGGGCAAATGTAACAAGTCCGGTCGATGGTGTTGTTGGTACTATTTCGTATCGCCAGGGTAGTTTGGTTAACAATGGAAATGTGTTGACAACAGTAGCTAACACAAGCAATGTATTCGCATATTTTTCTTTAAATGAGAAAGAATTGGTTAGTCTTTTGAATAGTTTGGATGGTAGCACTCAGTCCGAAAAGATTAAAAATATGCCGGCTGTAACGTTGAAACTGGCAGATGGAACAATTTACGAAGAAAAAGGAAAAATCGAAACAATTGCCGGATTGGTAAATTCTGCAACAGGTTCGGTGAATTTCAGAGCCGAATTTCCAAATAGAGGCGGTTTGTTGAGAAGTGGATTCAGCGGAAACCTAATAATTCCGAGATATATGGATAATGCTATTATTATTCCTCAGAGTGTAACCAAAACTCAGCAAGATAAATATCTGGCCTATAAAGTTCAGGGCGATACAATGGCCGTGCAGACAATAATCAGTGTGTTGCCAACTCCTGATGGGAAAAACTACGTAGTGACTGACGGTCTGAAAGCCGGCGACAGAATTGTTTCGGAAGGTATGGTGACTATGGCTGACGGAAAGAAAATCAGAGTGAAAAAATAGAAAAATTATATTAAATAAAATATAGAATACAATGCTAAAAACATTTATAGAAAGACCTGTACTATCCACCGTTATTTCTATCATCTTCGTGGTGTTAGGTATAATCGGTTTGGCAACCTTGCCGGTAGAACAATACCCCGATATTGCACCGCCAACGGTACAGGTTCAAGCATATTATACGGGAGCCAACGCTGATGTGGTGATGAATAGTGTGGTAATACCTCTCGAAGAACAGATCAATGGTGTGGAAGGTATGACATATATGACCTCGTCTGCCAGTAATGGTCAGGCATCTATAAGGATATACTTTAAACAAGGAGTTAATCCGGATATTGCTGCCGTAAACGTACAAAATCTGGTTGCCCGTGCAACTCCATTGCTTCCGTCGGAAGTGACGCAAGTGGGGGTTACTGTGGCTAAACAGCAAAACAGTACTTTGTTGGGGTTGACGCTGACAACAGATAACCCAGACTATGATGGGGAATTTCTACAAAACTATGCCAACATCAACATCTTGCCGCAGATTAAGCGTGTGTATGGTGTGGGTGAGGCTGCCGTTTACGGAGCAAGAGACTACTCTATGCGTGTGTGGTTGAAGCCGGATGCTATGGCTTCGTACAAAATATCGCCGCAAGAGGTTGTAGGAGCATTGCAAGATCAGAATATTGAGGCTGCACCGGGTGAATTGGGGCAAAACAGCGATCAATCGTTCCAGTATACGATGAGATATACCGGAAAACTGAAATCGGCCGAGCAGTTCGGAAATATTATTGTTCGTTCTCAAGACGGGCAAATACTTCGGGTGAAGGATGTTGCCAAAGTAGAACTAGGTTCTTTGAACTACAGTGTGGTTTCTCAGACCAATATGAACGAGGCGGTGTTTATCGCTATTAGCCAAACGGCGGGGTCTAATGCCCAAGAAGTTATTAATAACGTAAAAGCTGTTCTGATTGCAGCAGAAAAGGAATTTCCTAAAGGTGTTGAAATTAACTATATGATGGACTCCAGTGAGTTCTTGGATGCATCTATTGAAAAAGTTATCCACACACTGTTAGAAGCCTTTGTGCTTGTGTTTATAGTTGTGTTCGTGTTCTTGCAAGACATCCGTTCAACAATTATTCCGGCCATTGCAGTGCCTGTTGCTATTGTGGGAACTTTCTTCTTCTTGCAGGTGTTTGGGTTCTCTATAAACCTGTTGACATTGTTTGCGCTGGTACTGGCTATCGGTATTGTTGTGGACGACGCCATAGTCGTCGTCGAGGCTGTCCATGCCCAGTTGGACGCAGGAGAGAAAGATCCGAAGGTGGCTACAATGACAGCTATGAAGGAAATTGCCCCGGCAATTGTTTCCATCACGCTGGTTATGTCGGCCGTATTTATTCCTGTCAGCTTCATTGGAGGAACTTCGGGTATATTCTTTAAACAGTTTGGTTTGACACTGTCAATCTCGATTCTTATCTCGGCGGTGAACGCCTTGACCTTGAGTCCTGCTCTTTGTGCATTGTTCTTGAAACCTCACGACGAATCGCATCAAAAGAAGAGTTTCATGCAACGTTTCTATTATTCGTTCAACGTAATGTTTAATAGTGCAACGCAGAAATACAAATCTTCATTGCAATTTTTAGGAAAAAAAGGACATCGTTGGATTACGGTTGCAATAATAGCTGTGGCCTCGGTTATATTTGTTGGTTTGATGAAGTTTCTTCCAACAGGATTTGTTCCGAATGAAGATAGTGGAGGTGTAATTGGTTTCGTAACCCTTCCTGCGGGAGCTTCGCTCGAAAGAACGGACTCTATTGTGGGAGAAGTTGTTAAGCTGGCTCAGAGTATAGACGGGGTGCAAGCTGTGACTAATATTACAGGGGTAAACTTCATGGCAGGTATGGGTAGTTCGTATGGTACTCTGATTGTGAAGATGAAGCCTTGGAACGATCGTGAGTTATCGACCAATGAAGTGGCTGCTCTGTTGAAAGAGAAAACAAGCGGTATTAAAGAAGCGACATTCTTCTTCAACCCAACACCAACGCTTCAAGGGTTTGGATTGGGAGCCGGAGTAGATATGCAGTTGCAAGACCGTATGGGTGGAGATATCAACAAGTTTTATGGCGTAACTCAGAATTTCTTAGCTAAAATAGGTAAGAGAGAAGAAGTTATGATGGCAATGACCAACTTCAACCCAAGCTTCCCTCAAAAAGAAATAGAAGCGGATATACCAAAAATTAAGGCTGCGGGACTTACACTATCGCAGGTGATGAATACCATACAGGTATATGTCGGTAGTTCGTATGTGTCAACCTTCAACTTGTATGGAAAGCAGTTCCGTGTGATGGTACAAGCAGCACCGGAGTATAGAAGTAAACTGGAAGATCTGAACGGATTATTTGTTCAAACCGCAAGTGGAGAGATGGCTCCGATTACTGAATTTATCCGCATTTCGGATATAAGTGCGCCTCCAACATTGAGCCGTTTCAATATGTACTCGTCAATGGACGTGACTATCATTCCTAATATGCTGGAAGGTTATAGTACGGGAGACGTTCTCAGGGTTATAGACGAAATGTATCAGGATAAGACAATCTTCCCTGATGGGTATACTTACGAGTTTGGTGGTATGACCCGTGAAGAGGCAGGTAGTGGAAGTCAAACTATCTTGATTTTCGGAATCTGTATCATCTTCGTCTATCTGTTGTTGTGTGCTTTGTACGAAAGTTATATCATACCATTGGCGGTATTGTTCTCATTGCCTGTTGGTTTGGCCGGAGTATTCATTTTCTTAATGATATTCGGTGTATCGCAGGGTATTGTAAACAATATTTATGTACAGATTTCTATGATCATGTTGATTGGTCTTTTGGCAAAGAATGCAATTTTGATTGTAGAATATGCGATACAACGTCGTCAGCAGGGTATGAGTATTGTAGAAGCCGCTGTAAACGGAGCTGTAGCCCGTCTTCGTCCTATCTTGATGACATCGTTTGCATTTATTGCCGGACTATTACCTCTTATGTTTGCATCGGGTGCGGGAGCCATAGGTAACAGGTCTATTGGTATTAGTGCAGTTGGTGGTATGTTTATCGGAACCATGATTGGGGTATTGGTGATCCCGTCATTGTATATCATATTCCAATCTTTGCAAGATAAGATTAGTAAATCAGGTTTAATCAACTCAAATGATGAGTTTATAAATAAGAAATAAGAACTTATGAGTAGTAAAAATATAAAAGGATATGTTCTATTGGGAGTTATACTCTCAATAGGGCTTCAATCCTGTAATATCACAAAATCATACAAGGCTCCGGAAGTTGATACTGAGAATATGTATCGCGATATGAATCCGACAGATACAACTACGATTGCCAGCATTCCTTGGAGAGAATATTTCAAGGACCCTTTGTTGCAAGCATTGATAGACGAATGTTTGGAGAATAACTTTGACCTGAAAATTGCAGGCTCTCGTCTCGAACAAGCTGGAGCAAATTTGAGTATAGCAAAAGCTGCTTTTTTCCCTACCGTAGCTTTAGGTGCGCAAGTAGAGCATAATAGAAATAGTAGAAGTGGAGATGTGCTCAAGGATTATAGCAATGCTTATAGCTTAGGGTTGGTTACTACATGGGAACTGGATTTGTGGGGCAAAATGAGCCGGCAAAAGAAAGCTGCATTTGCGCAGTTCTTGTCGAGTCAGGAATACCGGAATCTGGTGCAAACCAATCTGATTTCGGGTGTTGCCACATCTTATTACACATTGCTTTCGTTGGACGAACAATTGAGAGTATCGAAAGAAGCCATAGTTTTGTTGAGGGAAATGGTTACTACCATGGACGAATTGATGAAAGCCGGAATGCAAAACGGAGCTGCAGTTGAGCAAACAAAAGCAACTTTATACAACACTGAGGTAAGTATCCCCGATTTGGAAAATAGTATTAAACAATTGGAAAATTCTATCAGTACAATGCTAGGAAGGAAACCCGGACCAATAACAAGAGGTTCGTTGGCAGATCAGGTTGTACCTCAAGAGTTGAAAGTTGGACTGCCTGTTCAAATGCTAGCCCGTCGCCCTGATGTAAAAAGTGCCGAACTGGGTATGCGTTCTGCTTTCGAGTTGGCAGTAGCAGCACAAGCAAGTTTATATCCATCTATTAAGCTTACTAGTGGTATGATCGGTTATGGATCAAATACTTTATCTAAGTTTTTCCAACCTGAAAATATCTTAGCTAGTTTGATCGGAGGTTTAACACAACCTTTATTTGCAGGAAATCAATTGAAAGCAAATTTGAAGATACAGAAAGCTGAACAGCAAATAGCATTACTGACATTCGAAAAAACTGTCCTTACAGCAGGTCAGGAGGTATCGGACATTATGTATACTTACGAAACATCGATGCGAAAAAACGAGTTCCGTGACAAGCAGGTCGAATCTCTTGAAAAATCGGTAGAATATACCCAATTGTTGTTGAAAGCCGGAGAGGCCAACTATATAGAAGTTATCACAGCCGAGCAATCTTTGTTGCAAGCTCAGCTAGGACGAGTTTCTGATAAGTTGCAACAGTTGCAGTCTACTGTCGATTTATATAAAGCACTTGGAGGTGGTGTAGAATAACCTCTTTACTTATTTACTGAAAGATATCCCGACTGATTTTATGAATCGGTCGGGATTCTTTTTTTTGTATTGTGCTGGTTATTAATATAAATATATTGTGTAAATTTGAGATTAAAACTTTAGAAATTATTATGTTAGATAGAAACATTGCCATAAATCTTCAAAGGGAGGTGTATGGCAACATCAAAGATAAATCGTACTCTTACGCAGTGCTTCCCTGGGGTGCTACCGAACCTCACAACTATCATTTGCCTTATCTTACGGATTGTTATCTTGCACATGCTATTGCGGTCGATTCGGTCGGAAAAGCATACGATAGATACAATGTTCTGGGAATGGTTTTGCCTCCCATCCCTTTAGGATCGCAAAATCCGGGACAGCGTGAACTTCCATTTTGTTTGCATACTCGTTACGAAACACAAAAACATATACTTTCCGATATTGTGGAGTCGTTGAATTATCAGGGTATAAAGACTCTTATAATTGTGAATGGGCATGGAGGGAATAGCTTTAAGCCGATGATAAGGGATTTGAATGTCAATTACCCTGAAATGCTGATAGCCGTTTCCGATTGGTTTACGATAGAGCCGCAGAATAAATATCTGAAATTCAGAGACGATCATGCGGGAGAATTGGAAACATCCGTCATGTTGCATTATTATCCCGAACTGGTGAAAATGGAATTGGCAGGCAATGGTGAAGGGAAACCGTTTGCCGTAGAATCGTTGAATGAGGGCGTAGCCTGGATTCCTCGCAATTGGTCAAAAGTTTCGGTCGATACGGGAATAGGTAACCCTCATAAGTCGACTGCCGAAAAAGGAAAGATGATTGCAGAAGCTGTTACGGATAAACTAGCCAAGCTATTTAACGAATTAGTGACTAAAGATATATATGATGCCAAGAGGTAGTTGATATCGTTGGTTTATTTTATTTGAGAATGTAGGGGGGCTGTGTCAAAAGTAAATTTCAATGTCTTTTTGTCATCCTGAACAAAGTGAAGGATCTGTTTTTAGAAAGTACAGATTCTTCGTTGCACTCAGAAACAACGTTCGAGGAGCGAAGGTGACTTAATGACAAAAATCAGTAACACTTTGATAGTGCAATCTTACTTTTGGAACATCATCGAAAGTAGGGGTGTGAAATTTTGCGTCCCTACTTTTATTTTACAGACCTGAGAGAATCGCCTCTGCAATCAAAAAAAGCAATTTACAGATTGTGAGGAAATATTTTATTTAACTATTCCTAAAAAAAGTTTCATCTTAAAAAATTAATTATTAAATAATTAGCTACCTCATATTATTTTATTATCTTTAGAAAAATCGAAAATCTTGAAACTGATAAATATGTTTTAAAACATATTATAGAGGCTGACTATTACTGATAAACTATCTATATTTGTGCTGAATTGCTATCTCTACATTTCAATTTGTGTATGTTTTGATATTTAAAGATAGCATATCTAGATAAGATCAACTAAATCAATAAAATACCAAAACTGTCTTCAGATATGGAAAAACAAGGCTACATATCCGAAATTAAAGAGCATACAGGGATAAATGTCAATCGTTGCTATCAGTGTGGAAAATGTTCCGCAGGTTGTGCCGTGACTGACGAGATGGATTATCCGCCTAGTATGGTAATGCGTATGCTGCAAACTAACGACGACGAAAACTACAAAAGTGTATTACAGTCGGAGTCTATATGGTTGTGTATTACTTGTCAGAATTGTGTGACTCGCTGTCCCATGCAAATTGATATTCCTCGATTGATGGATTATATGCGTGAACAGTCTTTACAGAAGAAAATGGTGAGTAAGAAAGCAAAAAATATAGTCTCTTTTCATAAATCATTTCTCGATCCTATCCGTTTCACGGGGCGTTCGTATGAGATCGGTCTTGTGGCAGGATATAAGATGCGTACGTTTAATTTACTGCAAGATTTGAATGTTGCGCCAAGTATGTTTATGAAAGGCAAACTACCTATTCTACCCGAAAGGATAGAGGGGCGGAAACAAATAAAAGAGATCTTCGATAAAACTAAAAAAGAAGATAAATAAAGGCCTCAGACCTACAACTACTTACAACTAAAAAAACGAGGTCGGTTGTTAGAACCGATTGATTAACAATATAGAACAATGAAAATAGGATTCTACCCGGGGTGTTCCCTGAAAGGAACTTCTTCCGAATATGCCCAATCTACATTGGCTTTAGCAAAGGCTTTCGATATTGATTTGGTAGAAATTACCGATTGGAATTGCTGTGGTGCAACTGCCGCTCACAATCTTAATCATGAATTGGCAACAGCCCTGCCTGCCAGAGTATTGGCACTGGCAGAGAAAGATGGTCTGAAGGAGATTGTTGTGCCATGCGCAGCCTGCTACAATCGTTTGAGTGTTACTCAGCATGAATTGAACGAGAATCAGGATCTGAAAAATAGAGTAGAGGAAATTCTTGAAATGCCTCTTAGCGGAAATCTTGAGATTCTGAATGTCATGCAGTTTATCGACAGGTATATTGCTGGTAAGATAGAGGGAAAAGTTGTTAAACCATTCAATCACAAAGTGGTATGCTATTATGGTTGTTTGCTTGTCCGTCCTCATGATGTATTGAAATTTGACCGTTTGGAAGACCCTCAGTCGATGGATATTCTGATGAAAAAAATTGGGGCAGATTCGATGGATTGGGGTTATAAGACAGAGTGTTGCGGAGCAGGATTTTCTGTTTCACGGACTGATATCGTGGGCAAACTTTCGGGTAAAATAGTAAAAGATGCTTACGACAGAGGTGCGCAAGCTATTATTGTAGCTTGCCCGATGTGCCAGTCGAATCTGGATATGCGTCGTCCTCATATTAATAGTTATTTGAAAACCAAGATAGACATACCTGCAATGTATATAACGCAGGCAATAGGTTTGGCGGTTGGTGTGAGTAGAGAAGATTTAGGCTTGAAAAAACTGTTTGTAGCACCAACGTTCGCTTAATATTTTAAACAGAGAAAGAATATGTCAAAAATAGGAGTATTTGTTTGCCATTGTGGTGAGAACATCAGTGCGACTGTCGATTGTAAGAAAGTTGCGGAAGAGGCTGCCAAGTTAACAGGCGTTGAAGTGAGTCTCGACTATAAGTATATGTGTTCCGATCCGGGTCAGACGATTATAAAAGAGGCAATAAAAGAAAAGGGTTTGACAGGGGTTGTGGTAGCTGCCTGCTCGCCACGTATGCACGAGCCAACATTCAGAAAAGCTTGTGCCGAAGCGGGATTGAATCCTTTTATGTGCGAAATGACAAACCTGCGCGAGCATTGTTCGTGGGTGCACGAAAAAAATGACCAAACCACCGAAAAAGCTATTGATCTTGTTCGCATGTTGGTTGAAAAGACCAAACTGAACAAGCCTTTGAACGAGATAAAAGTTCCCGTTTCGAAGAAAGCATTGGTTATTGGAGGTGGTATTGCCGGAATTCAGGCAAGTTTGGATATTGCGAATGCCGGTCATCAGGTTATTCTGGTTGAGAAAGAGGCTTCGATAGGAGGGCACATGTCTCAACTATCCGAAACATTCCCAACACTCGACTGCTCTCAATGTATCTTAACGCCTCGAATGGTGGAAGTGGCTCAGCATCCGAACATTACACTTTATAACTATGCCGAATTGGAAAGCCTTGATGGTTTCATCGGAAACTTTAAGGCAACAATCCGCCTGAAAGCGAAAAGCGTTGACCCTAAAGCATGTACGGGTTGCGGTGCTTGTTACAACAAATGCCCGAAGAAGAAGATCCCCAGTGAATTTAACGAAGGATTGGGTATGCGTACGGCTATCTATACGCCTTTCCCTCAGGCTGTTCCGAATAAGCCTGTGATTGATAAAGAGAATTGTAACTATTATAAGAACGGCAAATGTAAGATTTGCGAAAAAGTATGTCCTACGGGAGCAATTGAATTTGACAAACCGGACGAATTTGTAACGGAAAATGTCGGAGCAATTGTTTTAGCAACAGGCTTTAATGTGCTGAAACCTGATTTCTTCCCGGAATATGGATATGGTCAGTTTAAGGATGTGATCACAGGTCTTCAGTTCGAAAGGCTTGCATCTGCATCAGGACCAACCTTAGGCGAAATTCGCCGTCCATCAGATGGTAAAGTGCCTCAGAAAGTGGTGTTTATAGCTTGTGCAGGTTCTCGTGACCCGGCTAAAGGTATTCCATATTGTTCTAAAATATGTTGTATGTATACTGCCAAACATGCTATGCTTTATCAACATAAAGTGCATGGTGGAGAATCCACAGTTTTCTATATGGATATTCGTGCAGGAGGAAAGAACTATGAAGAGTTTGTTCGTCGTGCGATAGAAGAAGACGGAGCAAACTATGTTCGTGGACGTGTTGCACGTATCTATGAGAAAGACGGAAAACTGATAGTAAAAGGAGTGGATACGTTGTTGGGCGCAAAACCTGTTGAAATAGAAGCAGATATGGTTGTTCTTGCTAGTGCGGGTGTTGCAAATTGCGGGGCAGAAGAATTAGCTCAAAAAATGCACGTATCGTACGACCCATATAAATTCTTTGCGGAGGCTCATCCCAAATTGAAGCCGGTAGAGACAAATACGGCAGGTATCTATTTGTGTGGTGCATGTCAGGCTCCGAAAGATATTCCCGATACGGTGGCAACGGCTTCCGGTGCTGCGGCTAAAGTGATTGGGTTGTTCTCGAAAGACGAACTGACTCGCGAGCCTTTGGTGGCTGTGGTAAACAGGATAGCCTCGCACGATGTATCTACTTGTGTAGGATGTTTTATGTGCCAGACGGCATGTCCTTATCAGGCAATTGAGCGGGAAGAGGTGAAGAACAGAGCCGGAGAAGTGATAAAGACAGTTGCCAGAGTGAATCCGGGACTGTGTCAGGGTTGTGGAACTTGTGTTTCCTTCTGTCGATCTAAGTCGATTGACATTCAAGGTTTCTCTAACGAGCAAATGTATGCCGAAGTATTGGCTGTTTTGAACACCCCTTAAATCTCCAAATGAAGGGGATTATATCTCTGGTTTAAGTGGAAAAAGTGAAATTATTATATATAAAACAAAATAAAAACCTCCCTTTTGGGGAGGATTGGAGGGGTTTATGAATAACGAATTTGAACCAAAAGTAGTAGCTTTCGTGTGCAACTGGTGTACGTATGCCGGAGCCGACCTGACGGGAACCAGCCGCATAAAATATGCTTCGAATGTGAAGATTGTACGCTTCCCATGTACGGGGCGTATCGACTTTATGCTGTTGCTGAAAGCATTTGCAAATGGTGCGGATGGTATCATCGTTTCGGGTTGCCATCCCAATGACTGTCACTATACATCAGGAAATTTCCATGCCCGTCGCCGTTGGATACTCTTCCGAAGTCTGCTCGATTTTATGGGAATTGATATCAATCGTATTCAATTTTCGTGGGTATCGGCTGCCGAGGGAGCTAAATGGGCAGATATTGTGAATAAGACAGTTACGAACATTCGGGAACTGGGTCCTTACATGGAATATCGTAGGGCGGCTAATTTTTTGGAAGCGAACGAAGAAGAGTTGACGAAAGAATTGGCTCGAAATAAAGAAGAGGAGGTGAAACATGGCTGAACTGAACAGTAAAGTAAAAGAGCTTTTTGAAAAAGACCTGATAGACATTTTCATCGGTTACGAAGAAGGAACACGAAACCCTCGTCCATATTTTGCTTATTCGGCGCAAGATGCAGATAATCTTGTGTTTAACGATAAGTGTCAAGGAAATCTGGCAGTTTATCTTACCCGTAAAGATTTAGTCGGAGGAAAACGGGTTGGTATTTCTGCATCCTATTTTGCATTGAAAAGTATTTCGCAATTGTTCGACGAAAACCAACTGAAAGAAGATCTTCTTATCGTTTTAGGAATGAAAGAAGATGGTTCTATTCTGGAGTTTAAAGGATTGGACGAAATAAGAACATATTTGAGCGAAGCGAAAGCCCCATCGAAACAAAAAGATGATGAATTGTTGAAAGAATTGTCTGAAATGTCTCAGGCTGAACGTTGGCAGTTTTGGTCAGACGAATTATCCAAATGCTTCAAATGTTATGCTTGCCGTGCAGCTTGCCCGATGTGTTATTGTACAAAATGTATCATTGAGGTGAATCGCCCGCAATGGATACAGCCTTGGATTTCGACGCAGGGCAATATGGAATGGCAAATAAACCGTGTGATGCACATGGCCGGGCGTTGTTCCGACTGTGGATCGTGTGGCGCGGCTTGTCCTATCGGAATCCCGATTCATTTGCTGACTCATATGATGACGAAAACAGTTGCAGCTAATTTCGGTGAATCGAACGAGCAAGGAAATGTGCTTTCTACATTTAAACCGGATGACAAAGAAAACTTTATATTGTAAGAAGTTATGGAAAGAAAATATATATCCCAAGACTCATTAAAAACGTGGTTGAGCAAACTCAATGATGAGGGCAAACATATTTATGCACCTGTGGCAAAGGGCGATAAGACGGATTTTAAGCATATAAAATCGGTCGGCGAAATTTCGATGGAGCATATTCAAACAACACAATCGGCTAAAGCAATTGCATTTCCTCGCACCGAAAAACTATTTTCCTACACAAAGAATAAGGGGGATGTTTCTCTGCAAGATTACGATTCGAGCGTGATTCCCGAAACAGTTGTTTTTGGTTTGCATCCTTGTGATGCAGCCGGATTTCGCCCGTTATCAAATATTTTCAATTGGGGTACACCCGATACGCCTTTCAACGAAAGGATGAAACGTACCACGCTGATTGCCTTAAGCTGTTCGCAGTGCGACGAGGCGTGTTTTTGTACGTCAGTGAACGGAAGTCCCGGAAATACCGAGGGCAGCGATATTCTTCTTACAAAGATTAAAGACGGTTATTTGGTTGAAGTGGTAACCGATAAGGGCAAGGAACTCGTATCTAAATATGAAAATCTATTTGACGCAGCACCGGAGGTAAACAAGGAAGAATTTTTAGCCAACGTTCCTCAAAAGTTCGGTTTGGAAGAACTGCAACAGCGAATATCCAATATGTTCGAAAGCGAGGTCTGGAAACAGCAATCGGCTCGTTGTCTTGGCTGTGGAGCTTGTGCATTTGTTTGTCCTACATGTGCTTGTTTCGACATTCAGGAAGACAATAAGGGCAGTAAAGGAAGCCGGCTTCGCTGTTGGGATTCTTGCGGATTCTCCCTGTTTACTGTTCATACATCGGGGCACAATCCTCGTGAAGTGCAGAGCCAGAGATGGAGGCAACGTTTGTTGCACAAATTTTCGTATATGCCCGAACGCCTTTCGGTAAGAGGCTGTACGGGTTGTGGACGCTGTTCAAGGGCTTGTCCGGTGGATATGAATATTGCGGAGCATCTTAGCTCAATTAGTAAATTGGAAAATGTAGAAAAATAAGTGTTAACCGATAACTGATAACTGATGACTGAAAAAAATATATATCTTCCTTATTTAATGACTGTTGAGAAAATAACTCAAGAGGCTCCGGGTGTGAAAACTCTGAGATTGAAATTTAAGGATGAAGAAGACGAGAAAAATTTTAGTTTCAAAGCAGGACAATTTGCCGAATACTCGGCTTTTGGCGAAGGGGAGTGTACTTTTTGTATAGCTTCCTCACCAACCCGTAAAGGCTATGTGGAATGTACTTTCCGTGAAGCAGGGCGGGTTACTTCGGCTTTGGCTAAATTGGAAGAAGGAGACACGATGGGTTTCAGAGGCCCTTATGGAAATACGTTTCCGATTGATGAATGGAAAGGAAAAAACTTGCTATTCATAGCCGGTGGTATCGCCTTGCCTCCTATGCGTTGCGTGATTTGGAATGCCTTGGATACACGCGAAAATTTCAAGGATATTAGCATCCTTTATGGTGCAAAATCGGTTGCCGATCTGGTTTATAAGCACGAATTGAAAGAGTGGGACGAAATGCCTGACGTGAAACTGGTAACAACCGTTGACCCGGGTGGCGAAACTCCCGACTGGAAAGGAGAGGTTGGCTTTGTTCCTTCCGTATTGGAAAAAATGAACCCTTCTCCCGAAAATACGATTGCAATTGTTTGCGGGCCTCCCGTAATGATAAAGTTTACTTTTCCTGTACTTGAAAAGCTCGGTTTTAAATCGGAGAATATCTACACAACTCTCGAAAACCGCATGAAGTGTGGGGTAGGGAAGTGTGGGCGTTGCAATGTCGGTAATAAATATGTCTGTAAAGACGGTCCTGTGTTCTCGAAAGTGGAACTGGAATCACTACCTGCCGAATATTAACGATATTATATAAGAGAAATGGAAATCCTGGCTTAATCTTTTGTAAGTCAGGTTTTTTTTATTTCGACATTCTCATTTTGTCCAAAATCGACAACAAATGATTGAGGGCGGGAATATCGTATCTGACATTGTTTTCCAGATTGTTGAAATCGAGTTTGTGCACCAGTTTTTGAACTTGCCAGTATTTTTTCGAATAATTGCGTCCAACAAGGCGGTATATTCTATCTAAATCCTGAGACGGATGCTTCCTTTTCATTGCATTTTCGTGATAAGGGTCGAAGCCTAAATGACGTTTAATGAAATGACTAGTCAGCCTTTTATCTACCTTTTGCAAGTGGTTTGATTCGGCAAGAAACCAAGTTTCAATTTCTTGAACCACAACAATGAAGTCTATTTCTTCGTGATATTTATGGAACTTCTTAGGAATAAACTTCAAGCCATGCTCCAACCGTTGCAAATCTTCTGTGGGTAAGGGGTAGAGGTCACGCATCCCGATAATGTAGCTGTAACCCGAATTAGCAAGAGAACCGACATTTTCCATCACTTCCGATTTTACCCTGTTGTCGGCTCCGCAGTCGTAAATCAAAGCTGTGTATTTGGGGTTCAGAGGGATGTTTTTCTTTTTTGCAATTTCGTATCTGGGCACGCTGGAGCCACCTCTCGACCGTTTCAGGATGATGGACACATTGTCTCGTCCCAGAGCCTCTTCCACAAGGCTGGTTACGAAAATCTGCTCAGTTTGTCCTTCTACAAATATTGCAATCTTTTTCATCTTAATCTTCCTGATCTATCGAAAATCCGTTCATATAAAATTGAGATGCCAGAAAGTCGAAGTTACTCATTCCGGTATACTTGAAATCGTCAAAGTTTTGTTTCGAGTTGTAGTAGTTATAAAATATCGCTTTATTTGGCTTACGCTCTATTACAGACCAATATTCAAGAGGAATGGCGTTCATAATATAACGATCGTTGGTGGTGAAAATTACCTGAATTTTCGAATCTTTCAATTTCTTTATAATCAGGTCGATCAGTCCCTTCGAACGATCAAAATCCAATCCTTCGCCCAAATCGTCAATCAAAACGCAGAAAGAAACATTGTTGAGTAGAGCCATATTTAGTTGAACGATAAACGTCAATGCCCTGAACATTCCCTGCGACATTTCCAACTGTCCTGTTTTTTCCTCAAGATCAAGCTCTTTCACATAAATTCCAATGCCTTTCGTGCTCTCTTGAATGCCAATGGAGTCGATAGGATAGTCCAGAAACTTCATGTCTTCGATTATTTTCTGGTCGAAATTCTTGCCATACATTTTTTTTGCGGCATATACCATGTTCAGCACATCTTTGCGATTGGGCAATGTATGTTCCACATTTTTATCCAGTTCGTCCATGCTGTTTGCCAGTCTCTTTTTCTCGACCTGATTGGTGAAATTGGCTTTTTGCAGCGAATATCCCCAAAGGTAAAAACTGCCTAAGTAGGGAAATTCGGGATTGGTATGATTGGATACGACAAGTTTGTTGTCATTTTCATCGAAATCTATAAATCCGTTTTTTTCTTCCGAATATATTTTGCGTTTTTTTCTGTCGAATTTACATTCTTTATTGATAAGTATCTGTTCCTCAATAACAACACTGTCCTTTACATGCAGGATGTACTCGTTTTTATCTCCGTCGTTATCAAAAACCAAATGATAGAAACTATCATTGAAAGGAATCTTTTCAATTTTTTTATCCAATGCCAGAAGTTCGGCAATCTCTCTGATTACCCCTAGAGTTCGGCTCTTTCCGGCGGCGTTTTTGCCTACAATCAGATTGATATTTCCGAATTGAACAAAATCATCGTTCCGGTCTTCAATCGACCACTCTTTAGGCTGACCCTCAAGCCTTTTGTATCTGAATGCTTTTAGTATCATAGTTATATGGATTTAGGTCGCAAACCTTTTTTTATACTTATCTTAATCTGAAAGCGTAAATCTTGAAGAACCAATCCTGTTACCGTCTGCAAAAATATCGACACGATAGGTTCCGGGCATTAAAAATTCTTCAACCTTCCAATACATTACAACAGAGGTTTCCTCACCCGTATATTCTACCAGTCTTTTCATCGAATAATTTACCTGTCTGTTTTCGTAAGCAAATGTATTTGATGCACTTTTGGTCAACACACTATCGTCGGGTTTCATAATTCTCACATATATGTTTCTTTCTCCCGGTTCTGCGGTAATGTTTTTTGTGATGAGGAATGAAACAACAAATTGCTCAATTTTCTTTATGTTTTTCTGGTCTTTTCCCTTTGCGTTTGTTGCTCTTACCGAGATATTTGTGGCATCCAACTTGGCTGCAAGGGTTACTTTCTCCGACAGGTTCGACTTTTCTTGCGATACCTGATTCAGTGCACGGCTTGTTTCCTGATATTTGTTCGTTATTTCAAGTTTTTCCTGTGTCAGTTGCTGATTGATTCTATTCAGGGAATCTATTTGTGCAACATACGATCTCAGTACCGATCGAAGTGTAGTTAACTCATCCTTAAGTCTTTTTATTTCTTTAGCATCGGACGATTTGGTTGCCTCAAGTTTTTTTATCTCTTCCATCAATCGTTGAACCTTAGTCTGTTCATTTTCAAGTTGATGAAGCAGAGAGTCGTTTCGTATATCGATTTTCAGCTCTTCATATTCTGCATCAAGGTTTTTATACTCATCCTCGATCTGTTGCCTCGAAAATTCAATTATTTCCTGATTCTCTTCCAGTTGTGTCTTTTGTTGGAGAATGAAGTACGCGGCAACCCCCAATCCGGCCAAAAGCAAGATGATGGCAACAATTAGAACATATTTTAATTTATTGTTTTTTTTCTCTTCCATTACCCAAATTCGTTTAACATTGTGTACTTATATAAGAACAAATATAAAACCTTTTTATCAGATAAGCCGTAAAACACCTTTTGGCTTTCAATTTTTTTAATAAATAGATTGAATTTATACAATTAAAACTTTCTTTATTTAAGAATAAGCACCTACTTTTGTTACTCTGATATTGGAGGCTGTATCAATGATAATTTGATCATTATATCAGTCTTTTCGGGAATATGAGTATACTGAATGTAGTCACTAAATTATAAACTAAATAAATTAACTATTATGTCGAAAGTAACTGTTGTTGGTGCAGGAAATGTGGGTGCAACATGTGCCAATGTTCTTGCATTTAAGGAAATAGCAGACGAAGTGGTAATGCTGGATGTGAAAGAAGGCGTATCGGAAGGAAAGGCGATGGATATGAACCAGACAATTCAATTGTTAGGTTTCGATTCACGCATAAAAGGAGTTACAAATGATTATGCAGCAACAGCAAATTCGGATGTTGTGGTAGTCACTTCAGGTATACCCCGTAAACCGGGAATGACTCGTGAAGAGTTGATCGGTGTAAATGCGGGTATTGTAAAATCTGTGGTTGAAAACATCCTGAAATATTCTCCCGATGCTATTTTGGTGATGATTTCCAACCCGATGGATACAATGACATACTTGACTGCAAAAGTAACCGGCTTGCCAAAGCACCGTATCATCGGTATGGGTGGAGCTTTAGATAGTTCACGTTTCAAGTACTACCTGAGCGAAGCATTAGGAGTAAATGCAAATGAGGTGGAAGGTATGGTTATTGGTGGACATGGCGATACTACCATGATACCGGTAACACGCTTGGCTAACTATAAAGGAATTCCGGTGTCGGAACTGTTGACGCAAGAAACAATAGAGAAAGTTGCAGCCGATACTATGGTTGGTGGCGCTACTTTGACAGGGTTGTTGGGAACTTCGGCATGGTATGCACCCGGAGCGGCCGGAGCCTATGTGGTAGAATCTATTCTTCACGATCAGAAACGAGTTATGCCATGTAGCATTATGTTGGAAGGCGAATACGGACAAGAAGACATTTGCATAGGCGTTCCTGTTGTTTTAGGCCGTAAAGGTTGGGAAAAAATCATAGACCTGAAATTAACAGCCGACGAAAAGGCTAAATTTGAAGCATCAGCACTTGCTGTAAGGAAAACAAATAATGTGCTACGAGAAACAGGGGCTATTTAAATAAATTGTCCTTATAATTTGATGAAATGATAAAGGGTAACTTTCGAGACGATATTGAATGTTACCCTTTTTTTCTGATTATCGAATAATATGAAAAACATCAGAACTCTTTTGGTTATATTTTCTTATTTTTGCACAAAAAATAACGATTAATTAATACATTTATAAGATTAAATGGGAAAACTTGTCATTTTTTCTGCGCCATCGGGTTCAGGTAAGTCAACTGTAGTAAATTATTTATTGAAGCAAAACTTAAACCTTCATTTTTCTATTTCTGCAACAAGCCGTTTGCCCAGAGGCTGCGAGAAAGATGGGGTTGAATATTATTTTCTTACTCCGGAAGAATTCAGGGAACGAATTGATAATGAGGAATTTCTTGAATATGAAGAAGTTTATCCCGATCGTTTCTACGGAACTTTGAAATCGGAGATAGAACGTATTGTGAGTAATGGAGGAAACGTTATTTTCGATGTAGATGTTGTAGGAGGATGCGGTATAAAAGCATTTTACGGAGACGAAGCTCTTTCCGTATTTATCCAACCCCCGTCTATTGAAGAATTGGAAAGACGCCTTGTGAACAGAGGAACAGATTCGCCTGAGGTTATTCAGGCACGCATCGAAAAGGCTGAATATGAAATGACTTTCGCTCCGCAATTTGACGTTGTTATTCTGAATGACAACTTAGATCAGGCAAAGGCGGAGGCTTTATCAGTTGTTTCTGAATTTTTAAAGAGATGAACATCGCAATATTTTCGGGGTCGTTCAACCCTATACATATAGGACATCTTATCTTGGGAAATTTTGTTACGGAATTTACTGAGATTGACGAGGTTTGGTATCTCGTAACACCTCATAATCCATTGAAAGACAGTATTGATCTTTTGAATGAGTCGCTTAGATACGAAATGGCAAAAATGGCTTTGCGGGGTTATGATAAGCTGAAAGCCAGTGATTTTGAGTTCAATTTGTCAAGGCCATCTTATACCATCCAAACTTTAGATGCTTTGCGAGAAGCGTATCCTCAACATCGGTTTTCTTTGTTGATCGGAGCCGATAATTGGAGCGTTTTTGACCAATGGAAAGATTATCAAAGTATTGTAGAAAACTATAAAATATATGTTTATCCCCGTTTGGGTTCCCGTATTTCCATTATGCCTAAATTCCGCAATCGGGTAGAGGCGCTTGACTCTCCAATCGTAGAAATATCCTCGACCTTTATTCGTGAGAATATAGTTAACGGAAAGGATATGAGGGTTTTCCTGCCAACTGATGTATATGATTTTATTATTGAAAAAGGGTTGTATAGATAAGTTGTAGGGGAAAAATCCTCATTTTTCACCCAGATACATAGTGCAGATGCCGAAAGTATAAGTTTTGTGTTTTGCGTTTCGGAAACCATTTTTTGTGAGTGTATCCACCATCTCTTTGCCCTGTATGAAAGCCTGAATAGACTCAGGGAGATATTTGTATGCGGTTCTGTCTTTCGATATCAATCGCCCTATTGTTGGGATGAAAAGTTTTGAATAGAGCCAATAGCCTTGCTTTAAAGGGAAGTATTGAGGAGTTGTAAGCTCCAGAATCATTAATTGTCCGCCGGGTTTCAATACACGAAGTATTTCCTGCAAGCCTTTGTTTAGGTTTTCAAAATTCCGCACTCCGAAAGCTACCATTGCGGCATCGAACGAATTGTCCGGAATGTCCAGAGCCATGCAATCTTGTTTTTGGAAAGTAATTTTGTCGGAAAGACCAAATTTAGCTACTTTTTTTCTACCCACCTCCATCATTCCTTCGGAGATGTCGATAGCTACAATTTCTTCGGGTTGAAGAAGCGCATAAGCCTGTATAGCCAAATCTCCCGTTCCGGTGGCTATATCAAGTATTTTTTCAGGTTTTTTGCTTTGCAGCGAAAGAATGCTTTTTTTTCGCCATCCCTTGTCAATACCCATCGAGAGGGTATGGTTCAGAGTGTCGTAGTTTTCCGCTATCGAATCGAACATACGCTCTACCTGAACGCCTTTACGTTCAGACGAATTGTAGGGAACAACGTTTTCGGCTTTGTTCGTCATCTAAAGGTTTGCTTGACGAGTTTTTTAAGCTTTATGTGCTTCAACACCAGTAGCGTTTAATTTGCGTGCTTTCACTTTTACAATTTTCCCATTTTCGGAGAAGATAAGGTTACCATCTTCTTTTTGCTTCTTTTCGATTAATCGAGTGTAAGATAAGTTAAGACCTACTAATAATTTATTACGCAGAGCTATTTCCTTACGATTCATACGTTTTTTATTTGGTTAAAAATCTCTTTATCATGTTCCTCTATCACTTCTTCTTTTTTTCCTTCAACAATAATTTTGAAGGGGTTTTCAGAGTTATTCACTACCATCCAATAATCTGAAATAGGAGTGTATAAAGAAAACAAATTTTGAATTCCCGATTTATATCTCCGCCTGATCACTTCTTTGGGCACATTGTGCCCGCCAGTCCTGACCCTGTCTTCGACTCTTTTAATAGCCAATTCCGGAGAACTGAGCCAAAAGTATAACAAAGTTACGAAATAACCTAATTTTTGCGCCTTTTTAATAAACGATGCATAAGATTTGGTTGCGAGGGTTGTTTCGATGGCAAAATCTTGTTTTTGCCTCAACATCTCTTCCATTCTCATTATCATTATGCGTCCGGCGTCAATAGAGGCTCTCTCCGGTTGAAAGGGAGAAAGTCCTCTGGCTATTTCGTCGGCATTGATAAACTCTTTGCAATCCAACATTTCGGGCAAAATGGTATATGAGGCAGTCGTTTTGCCTGCACCATTGCACCCTGATATTATGTATAGATTTGGCATGTATTAAAAGGTTTAATCAGAAAGTAAAAGTATTCAATTATTTTATTTTTTCAAATAGTCTTTAACATTCTTTTCTATTCTTGCTGCTACGTCCGAGGCGTCTGCTTTTTCAAATTTTTCGCCTACAATTTTTTCGTAAAGCTCAATGTATCTGTCCGATACAGAGTTGCAATATTCTTCGGTCATTTCAGGAATGTTTTGACCTTCTTTTCCTTGAAATCCGTTGTCCATTAACCATTTACGAACAAACTCTTTCGAAAGTTGACGCTGTTCTTCTCCTTTTTCAAATAAGTCTTTGTACGTGTCTGCATAGAAGTAACGGGAAGAATCGGGTGTATGTATTTCGTCTATCAGGTAAATTTTATCGTCTTTTTTTCCGAATTCATATTTCGTGTCAACAAGAATCAAGCCTTTCTGCGCAGCCATTTCCGTACCTCGTTGAAACAGTGCATAGGTGTATTTTTCAAGTTGTTCGTACTCTTCTTTTGATACAAGGCCTTGAGCTATGATCTCTTCTTTCGAGATGTTTTCGTCGTGACCTTCATCTGCTTTGGTTGTAGGCGTAATGATAGGAGAGAGGAACTTCTCGTTTTCTTTCATCCCGTCAGGTAATGGTATACCGCAAAGTGTACGTGCTCCGGCTTTGTATTCGCGCCATGCACTACCCGTCAGATAGCCACGTATTACCATCTCAACCTTATATGGCTCACATCTCAGACCAACGGTTACCATAGGGTCGGGGGTTGCTTGTTTCCAATTGGGAACGATATCGGCAGTTGCATCTAAAAATTTAGCTGCTATTTGATTTAGAACTTGTCCTTTGTATGGTATTCCCTGAGGAAGCACAACATCAAACGCCGAAATGCGGTCTGTTGCTATCATAATCAAAAGGTCGCTGCCAATAGAATAGACATCCCTCACCTTTCCGTGATATACGTTTGTTTGTCCTTCAAACTTATAATCTGTCTTCACTAAAGTATTTTTCATTCTGATAAGAATATTAAAATTTATATTGAATAATGTGATACGTGGTTTATTTATACCTGATTATATCAAATAACACTTTATTCGATATAATAATTATTGTTGTTTATAAATTCATGCAAATTTAATAACAAAAAGCTAAGACCGGCTTTTATTCAGGTAAAAAAATAACAGGTGACAAAAATGTTTGCCACCTGCATCTACTATTGTTGGTAGGTATATTTGTAGACTCTTTTTCTCCCCTGGCTATCTGTTATTTGGGTCGGATTGTTTTTGTTGTCAACTTTGTCGACAGTATAACTCTCCGTTTCGGTTTTGTTTGATGCTCCATCTTTATGCAATTGCTCCAATTCTTCTTTCAACAACTGCCCGTTTTCATCGTATGTCCAGATGGTTGTATTGATAGGGTCGGTTTTGGATGATGTTTTTTTCAGAGAACGTATCACCTGATTGCGGTCGTTAAGTGTTTCAGTGATGTATGCCTGATTTGACTCTTGACCGTTTTTCTTTTGTATTACGTATTCTTTGATGATTTTCTTGCCATCGGAATATTCTACATCCTTATAGCTTGTGCCCCACCAATCGTCGCCTATTTGTTGCCATTTTTCCTTGTTGCCGTTTACGCTTATTCTACGCCATGTCGATTCGGAAGCATAGTGCTTGTCGTTGAGATTGAATCCTTTATATATTTCCATTACACGTCCGTCTTTATCGCGCTTGTAGGTATCTCTTTCCATTAATACTTTCTTCAACTGATTAGGATACGAGCGTCTTTCCAGTAATTTACCGTTTGTGTTGAAGGTGTATACCTCTACACTGGATATTTTTCCGAATGGGTTGGCTTTAGTTCCTTTCGATCCATCGTAATGAGTTATCTGAAGAGTGCTGAACTTGCCGTTGAGTCCCATATAGGCAGGATCTTTGATAAAAATACTTTGGTTGTTGTTCTGGGCAAATGCGACCGCAGAAGCGAACATCAGAAGAAATAATAATTTTTTCATAGACATTAAGTTTATATTGAATGTTTTTATTCAGGATTTTTACTTTTTAATTGTTCCTTTCGTTTTCGTTCGTCGTCTTTCTCGTAAGCATCAACTATGCGTTGCACAAGTTTGTGACGGACGATATCTTTTTTGCCGAATTCAACTTTGCCTATTCCGCTAACCCCGTCTAAAACTTTCAGAGCATGTTTCAGACCTGACATTTGCGATGGCGGTAAATCTATCTGGGTAACGTCACCTGTTACAATCATTTTGGCATTCATCCCCAACCGTGTCATAAACATCTTTATCTGATGAGTTGTTGTATTTTGCGCTTCATCCAGAATGATAATAGCATCGCTCAATGTACGGCCACGCATAAATGCCAAGGGGGCAATCTGAACGATTTTATTTTCCATATAATCTTTCAGCTTTGCCGGGGTGATCATATCTTCCAAGGCATCGTAAAGAGGTTGCAGATAGGGGTCAACTTTATCTTTCATGTCTCCGGGCAGAAAACCCAGCTTTTCTCCGGCTTCTACTGCCGGACGGCTAAGGATAATTCGTTTCACCTCTTTGTTTTTCAATGCTTTCACGGCAAGAGCTATGGCTACATAAGTCTTACCTGTTCCTGCAGGTCCAAGGGCAAATATGAGGTCGTTTTTGTTGAAGGCTTCAACCAGTTTTTGCTGATTGTCGTTACGGGCAAAGATTGGTTTGCCGCTCATCCCGTATATTATCAGGTTGTCTTGCTTTACAACATTGGGAGTCTTGCCTTTAACTATATCTATAATGTTTTCTTCGGTCAGCACATTATGATCTATGCAAAAGAGTTCCAGTTCCCTTATTTTTTCTTCGAAAGCGGGAATCTCTTCGGCATTCCCAATAACTTTGATGATATTGCCTCGTGCAATGATGCGCAGTTTGGGATAAAGCGTCTTTAATAATTGCAGATTGCTGTTGTTTACACCAAAAAACACAACAGCATCGGCATTGTCTAATACTATAATTTGTTCAATCATTCAAATTTAATTTCTAAGATACAAAGGTAATGCTCTTTTTTTTATTTATCACTTGTTTTGATTTCCACAGAGTTTATATCGTGATATTTTGCATAAAATTTATTAATCCAGAAAGTGGTGTCGGCGGTCATATCTTCTAGTTGATAGAAATTTGTATTCAAGTAGGGGAATGGCATATCTAACACAACATCCCGCATGTTTTGATTTTTCTGTTCTGTCAGACTTATTTCCCTTTCTCTATACAGTTTTTTTATCAGGGAAAGGTCATTGGCCGAGAGAAGATATTGGAATGTAAAAAGAACCGAGACAAATATGAGGATAAATTGTTTCAAAGCCTTGAACATTTTTGCGTGAAAATTTATATTCGCAAATAGTATGCAAACCGCTATTATCATGAAAGTGATAATGGTGAAGTATGATCGGGATGGTATTTCGGGCGAAACCGTCATACTTAATATTGCAAAGATGGCGGAAAAGAAGAAAAGCAACGATAGGTTCAATGCTTTTGTGTATCTGTTTTTCGGGGTTAAGTAGTGATAGAGTATTAAAAAAACTCCATAAATAATAGAGAGTGATAAACCGTATAGAATGTAACTTCTTGAAACCCTGACGAAACCGTATATAAGTTGTACTACAAAGTGCATTTCTGCCCTGTTCTGATTTTCTAAAGTGGATTCTAGTCTGACGGCGTTTCCGGGAGCCAACAATAGAAAGGCGCAACCAATTAAAAGACCTATGAATCCGCTTATAGCCCAATGCGGTATTTTTACGTTTTTCTCTTTTTTTATCAACAAGAATAAAATGAATAAAAGAAAAACGCAGGCTACAGATGTGTTTTCATTACTCCATCCGGCACATACGCCAAATAGAAAAAAGAATATTGTTTTCCACCATTTGTCCGATTTCTTGTTTGTCAGATAATATTTACAATATGGGTACAAAAAAAGCAGAGATATAGTGGCCATCCATAGATAATTGCAACTACCTGTAATCCATATTATTGTAGCATGAAAAGCTGGTTGGTAAAACCATACAAGTAGGATGACTGAAAGTATTAGAGGCAGGTTGAATTTAATCTTACCTGTATTTGCTATGTAATATATGGCCAGAAGGTAGACAACATATACGGCACTATTCAGAATCTTATACAACGATTGGCCTATAAACAATAAGATTTGCAATATTGTATGTGCCAAACTGCGTCCTCCCCATTCAAAATAATGACTATATTGAGTGATGTATATATCGTGCAGGCTAGATATCCGTGTTTGGGTATGTCTTAAAAAGCTGTATTCCCAATCATCGCCTATCAGTGGTTGAAAAAAGTTGAGGAGGTATATAGATAGAAATGCAAGAATGACAATAGCAAAAAAGATATACTTTCTATTATCAGCCTGAAATTGATCTGCTTTTTGATATTTGTCTAATAAGTATAATTTTATTTTTTGAAGCATATTGTTGGGTTTGATATTAGAAAGATACAAATATACGTTAGAACGTTGTTTCCCTTAAAGGGGAATTTTTAAATAATTGAAAATCAAAAAACAAGTCGAATTTAGAACATTATTCAATGAAGTCATCTAGACTTTTTAAATTATACTTAATTTTTGAGTTTTTGTCATGTTGAACGTAGTGAAACATCTAAAAAACAGATCCTTCGATACTCTCAGGATGACAAAATTGAATAAAACGAAAAAGTCTAGACGGTTTCAATATAAACTTTATTAAAAGGATAAAAATCAGAAAGAAAAAAGACTATCAAATGCATTAATAGTCTTTTCTCTTTGTGTTATAAAACGGGTCTTATTTTTTCTTTCTGTTTCCTTTGTTTTGTTGTGCCCTTTGTTGCTGTTGTTGGAGGCGTTGAGCTTCTTCCAGTCGAGCCATAAAACCACTTTTCTTTTTCGGTTTCAATTTGTTGGCTTCCAGCTTTGCCAAAACTTTTTCTTCATCTATCGAATAGCGGAAGATAAGGGTGAGCAATATGGTTATCAGGGTTGATATGAAATAGTAGTATGACAATCCTGATGGGTAATCATTCAAAACAAACAAGAAGATTACAGGCATAAAATACATCATCCATTTCATTCCCGGCATTTGCTGTTGCCCCGTATTGGTTGCATCCATATTGAATTTGGTGTATACAATATTGGTTACGGTCATCAGCAAACAGAAAAGACTGAGGTGATTGCCTAACGCCCACGATACAAGGGGTATGTTAGCACTCCATGTGATGATGGCGTCGTACGAAGAAAGGTCGTCGGCCCACAAGAAACTTTGATGGCGCAACTCTATCGCCGAAGGGAAGAATGAGAACAGTGCCAAAAGTATAGGCATTTGCAAAAGCATGGGCACGCATCCTGCCATAGGGCTGACTCCGGCCTTACTATACAGGCTCATCGTAGCTTTTTGCCTGTCCATTGCTTGTTCCTGCTTCGGATATTTTTTGTTTATTTCTTCAATCTGAGGTCGTAATACACGCATTTTTGCCGAAGACATGAACGATTTGTATGTCAACGGAGAAATAATTATCTTAACAATGATAGTCAACAAAAGAATAACTATCCCCATGCTTAGACCAATTGAATTGAGGATGGAGAACAACGGCAATACAAAATATTGGTTTACCCAACGGAAAAGAGTCCATCCGAGTGGAACCAATTTGTCAAGATCCAACTGGTCTACCTTTTTGTCTATGCCATCATCGTAGCTTTTCAGCAGGTTATACTGCAAAGGACCTGCGTAGATAGAATAACCGGTTTTCAGTACGCCATTGTTTTCTAAACTAACGGGGGCATATAGGGTGGCCTCATATGTTTTCAAGTATGTTGAATCTTTTTCATGTATTCTTGAATCAAGTACAGAGGTCTGGAATGAGTTTTCGCTGATAATAACTGCTGCGAAAAACTGGTCTTTAAACGCTACCCATTTCACCGGGTTATTTATTTCTTCTTTTTTGCTGGAGTTTTCGCTAAGGTTATCAACATCTTGCCCTTCCAGTTTCCAGTAAATGGAAGAATATCGCTGTTCGTTCTTTATACTTTTTTCGTTACGTTTTTGTTTGTATTTCCAATCAAGGATAAAAGTGCTTTGAGTTTCCCTGCTCAGGATGTCTTTCATGCCTACTGCCAATACATCGAATTTTATCATGTAACTTTCGGGTGAAAGGCTATAAACAAAATCAAGATGACTGCCTTCGCCTGCGGTAAGTCTCATTGTCAGAGAGTTGCCGTTTTTGTCCATTATGGGGGTGAAGTTGGCTTCTCCCGTATTTAATGTTTTTCCCGATTTGTTTTCCAATAAGAAAGACATTGATCCGTCATTGCCAAACAAAGCAAGGGAATCTCCCTTGAAGTCGGAATATCCTTTTAGCTGAACGTTAACCAATTGACCTCCTTTTGTAGATATATCTACCTTTATTTTGTCATTCTCGATAGATACGATCTCCTCTTTGGGTTCTGTTACAACCGGGGCAATTTCGGGTTTTGCTATGGAATCGGTAGCAGTAGCCACAACTGTTGTGTCATTTACTTGACTTGCAGCAGTTGTTTGCGAAGCAAAGAAATTATCAACAGGATTATCTTGCGGAGCTTTAGCTTGTTCTGTTGCGAAATCAGCCTGATTTTCGGTTGTGTTGGCTTGTTCAGCCTGATCTTGAGCAGCTTCCTTTCTCTCCTTATCCATTTCTTGGGTTTCCTTTTTGCTATACATCGAGAACCCGATAACGAGTACGATGATGAGTAGGAAACCTACAATAGTGTTTTTATCCATTGATTAATTGTTGTTACTTTTCCTTATTTATTTTAATTACTATTTTGCTTATTTTCCACAACAGCTTTAATGAAACTCATAAATAAAGGATTGGGTTTCAAAACAGTACTGTTGTATTCGGGATGATATTGCGTTCCAACAAACCACGATAGGGTAGGGATCTCAACCACTTCTACCAGGTCTGTTTCCGGATTTATTCCCACACACTTCATTCCCGCATCTTCCAATTGCTTTTTATAGTCGTTGTTGAACTCGAAACGGTGACGGTGGCGTTCTTCTATTTCTTTCTGACCATAGGCCTGATAAGTTTTCGAGCCTTTTTGTAGAATACATTTATATGCTCCAAGCCTCATTGAACCTCCCATGTTGGTTATGTTCTTTTGTTCTTCCATCAGGTCGATAACCTTATGTGGCGTGTTCAGGTCCATTTCCGTAGAATTGGCATCTTCCAATCCTAACACATTACGGGCATATTCTATCACCATACATTGCATACCCAAACATATTCCGAATGTGGGTATGTTGTGTTCCCTCAAATATTTGATGGCAACGAATTTACCTTCAACCCCTCTCTGTCCGAATCCGGGAGCAATGACTACGCCGTCCATGCCGGAAAGATTTTTTTCGATATTTTCCTCTGTCAGTTTTTCCGATTGGATGAAGTGGAGATCAAGTTTTCGATTGTTGTATATTGCGGCTTGAAGCAACGATTCGTTGATAGATTTGTATGCGTCTTGCAGTTCAACATATTTGCCAACCAATGCTATCTTTATTGTTTCGGTAGCGTTTTTCTTTTTGTCAAGAAATTCCCTCCAAGGTTGCAGCGTCGGTTTTTCGCCGATGGGCATACCTAGTTTGCGGAGAACAATCTCGTCCATACCTTGTTCCTGCATTCTTAGAGGAACTTCGTATATGGTTGAAACATCTACCGACTGCATAACGGCGTCTGCCTCGACGTTGCAGAACAGTGCTACTTTTTTCAGTATTTCTTTGTTCAGCAAATGTTCTGTGCGGAGCACCAACATATCGGGTTGTACTCCCGATTCTTGAAGTTGTTTTACTGAATGTTGTGTTGGTTTGGTCTTAACTTCTTTTGCCGCAGCTATGTATGGCACGTATGTAAGGTGGATGCACATGCAGTTTTTGCCTAACTCCCATCTTAGCTGGCGAACACTTTCGATGAACGGAAGCGATTCGATGTCTCCCACCGTACCTCCTATTTCGGTGATCACAAAATCGTACTTATATTTTGCTCCGAGGAGTTTTATGTTCCGACGGATTTCATCGGTGATGTGTGGCACCACCTGTACGGTTTTACCGAGATAGTCTCCCCGGCGTTCTTTATCGATAACCGACTGATAGATACGGCCGGTTGTTATGCTGTTATCTTTATGTGTAGGTTCGTTCAGAAAACGCTCGTAATGCCCTAAATCTAAATCGGCTTCGTGACCGTCTACGGTAACATAACATTCTCCGTGTTCGTAAGGATTCAGCGTGCCTGGGTCGATATTGAGATATGGGTCAAGTTTTTGAATGGTGACTTTGTACCCTCTTGCTTGCAGTAGCTTTCCGAGCGATGATGCTATAATTCCTTTTCCCAGAGAAGAAATAACACCGCCGGTAACAAAAATGTATTTAGTTTCGTTCACGATTTTGTATTTTACGATTCAATAAGAAGACGCAAAATTACAAAAAAAAATAATGCTAAATGCTTATAATGTAATCGTGAATTGTTAAAAACTGAATAAAAAGTATATTGGATATATTCCCCGATATATTAACAATTACAAGCTCATTCTTCACTATTTTGTTTCAAGGAAGAATGAACTTGTAACGTATTCACTTTAAGTTTGCTAGTATGCAATTAAATTAGAACGACCACTTGTCGGAAGTTTTAGAACCCGACGAGTTTGATGTTTTAGTATTGCCTCCTTTGTAATATTTTAAGGCATCGGACAAGTCTTTGTCTATCTGATTGATACGTGTTGCGTCGGATGGGTGGGTACTCATAAATTCGGGAACACCTCCGCCCGAAGCCTGCGACATCCTTTCCCAAAATCCTTTTGCAAAAGATGGGTTGTATCCGGCCATAGCCATGAAAATCAGTCCGAGTTTGTCGGCTTCCAGCTCTTGTTTTCGTGAATATGGAAGCATTACCCCATATTCTGCGCCTAATCCGTAAACTGCACCGGCCAGATTTTGAACGGTTGATGATGTTCCGCTGAGTACTGCTCCTAGCGCAGCGCCACCATATTGAGCCGCAACTTGTTGACTCATACGCTCGTTTGAGTGTTTAGCAACAGCATGTGCCACCTCGTGACCCAAAACTACCGCCAATCCTGTTTCGTCTCTTGTTACGGGCAAAATTCCTTCATACACTACAATTTTTCCTCCGGGCATACAGAAAGCGTTTACATCCGTGCTTTTCACCAGATGAAACTCCCAAGAGTAGCTGGCCAACTCGCTTTCGTATCCGTTGGCTCTCATATATGTTTCTACGGCGGCAGCTATGTTTTTCCCTACTTTCACAACCAGAGCCGTGTTTGCCTTATCGGTAGATAAAGGAGCCGTTTTAATGAATTCGTCGTATTGCTGCAAACTCAGGGTAAGCACCTCCTGATCGGAAACCAGCAACATTTGTTTACGCCCTGTGATGGGCACGCTACCACATCCTGACAAGATGAATGATAGGGCTACGATTAATGTTATAACACTGTACTTCATAGTAATAAAATGTTTTTTTGTTTATTGTAAAGTTGTAAATTTTTATTTTGCCTTTATTTATTTCTATTTAGGTAAAACACAATTGCTATATGTTTTGTTTTGTACTATCATCTTCGCAGCAAGAGCATCCTGCGTGTTTGTCCAATACCCGGTGGGGAAAATCGCCATGTGTGACCAGTTCTATGGGACATTCGCTGAACGTTTCGGCTAGCCATTCTGTGCTGATATTGCTGCCCTGATGGTAGTGTAAGTTGCCGTTTACGCAGGCAACATTTTTCACCAGAGGCAGAATTGTGCCAATGTCGTGCGAAACCAGTATAATAGCCGTCGATTCGTTTATTTCTTCCAGCAAATGATAGAAATTGGTTTCGAATCGTTTGTCTACATAAGAGTTTGGTTCGTCCAGAATGAGAATGTCGGGGTTGTCGACCATTGCCCTACCCAAGAGTGTCCGTTGTAACTGTCCGCCCGATAGTTCGCCTATCGCCCTGTTCAATAGCTCGTTTACACCCATTTTTTGAGCAATAGCTTCCACCTTTTCTTTATCCCCCTTGTCACGTTTTTTTAGGAAACCATTGCGATTGCTGACTCCTGACAATATAACATCGAAAACGGAAATAGGAAATTGTTTGTCTATTTTGTTTATTTGAGGCAGATAGCCTATGTTGATATTTTTTGTCGGACGATTGTCTTTACTATAAAATATAATCTCCCCTTTGCTTGGACTGATCAGCGCCAGAATGGCTTTCAGCAAAGTAGTCTTGCCTCCTCCGTTTGGTCCGATAATGCCAAGGAAATCGTTGTTGAATACCGAAAGGTTCACATCTTTCAGAACATTTGGCTTGTTGTTGTATCCAACGCAAAGATTATTTATTTCAAGTATTTTATTCATTTTTGCCCGATAATGCTTTGGCTATTTTTATCATTTCTTCGTCCCAATTGTAGGAAAGTAAATTGATGGAAACTACTTTTGCCCCAATTTCTTTCGCTATCGTTTCGGCATTTTTCTTGTCAAATTCAGCCTGAACAAAGACTACCTTTATGTTTTCCGATCTGGCTATGTCTACAAGCCGTTTCAAATCGGAAGGTGTAGGTTGTTTTCCGTTGCTCTCTATGCTGTGTTGCTTCAAGCCATATTCTTCTGCAAAATAAGTGAGTGCAGGATGATAAATTATGAACGAACAGCTAGGAGCATCCGCCAGATAATATCTTATGACACTGTCTGTTTCTGCAAATATTTTCTCAAGGTTTTTGAAAGCAATATCGTAGTGCGGTTTGTTTGATGCATCTTCAGCTATCATGGTTTTATACATGCTTTCTGCCATCATTCGGGCAGTATTGGGCGAACTCCAAACGTGAGGATCGGGTCCGTCATGCCCATGCGAACAATCACCGTCGTGTTGATGCTCTCCGGAAAGAGGTATGAATTCGGAGTTGTTTACGATTTTCAGGTTTTTGTTGTTCTGCAATATTTTGTTGAGGGTTGTATTCTCGAAACCCAAAAGTCCGACTTTGAAGTAAAGCCTGCTTTTTCCAATTTCCAGCATTTGAGATGGAGTTGGGTCGTACACTTCGGGGTTGGAACCATTTGGTATAATGGCTTTCACACTGAACAATTCTCCTGCGATGTTGTCGAGAAAAAATTTCTGAGGCTCGATAGAAACAAACAGAGTTTTGGCTTCTTTCTCGTTTTTTTGTTTTTTGCAACCGGAAAAAGCAAATGCTATCAATAATGAAATTAATATTAATATGTATGTCAGCGTATTTTTCATAAATAAGTGTGACTTCTTCATTTAGAGGGGTATAAATTGTATATCTTTCTTGTTCTGTTCAGTTCTTCTTCAAAGTTAATGTCTAAATCGTGTATATATCCTTTATTCAGGTCGTAGACCCAGCCAACAACCTTCGGAAACCCGTTTTGGAGGTAAGATTTTTGCACTTCCGCTGTTTTTATCACATTGAGGCATTGTTCATAAATATTCAGCTCAACCAATCGGTTGTACCTTTCCTTTTCGTCCTCGATGTTGTTCAGTTCGTCTTCGTATACCCGATAAACATCCCGAATGTTTCTGAGCCAGGGATTTAGTATACCCATGTCTTCGGCTTTCATGGCGGCATATACGCCACCGCAGTTGTAATGCCCGCAAACTATAATGTACTTTACCTGCAAATATTCTATGGCATAGTGTATTACCGATTGTATGTTCAGGTCGGTGTTGATAACCATATTTGCGATGTTTCGATGAACAAATACCTTTCCCGGAGCCAACCCCATTATCTCGTTTGCATGCACACGGCTGTCGGAGCACCCGATGTAAAGATAGTCAGGATTTTGTTCTTCAGCCAAATCTTTGAAATAATTCGGGTTTTGTTTTTTCATTTTCTCCACCCATGCTTTATTGGCTTCGAATATTTTGTTGTATAAAAATCTTGACATGAAAAAGTATAATAGGTTATAAAAAATCTGGTTACGAATTTTGTATTTGGCGTAAAATGCTTTGTGCCTGCTCAATGAGCGATTGGCTGCCGTCGTTGTAGATGACAAAGTCGGAAAGCGAAATTTTCTCGTCATCACTCATTTGACTATTGATGCGTTCCAAAACATGTTCCCTGCCGGTATTGTCCCGCTTCATCGTTCGGCATATCCTGTCTTCTAAAGGTGCGAAAACAGTCAAAGTTTTATCCATTAATTCATTGAATCCCGATTCAAACAAGATTGCCGCTTCATGAGCAACAACAGGTGCTTTTTTTTGCTGTTCTGCCCAAAGGTAAAAGTCTTTTATTACTTCGGGATGAATGATCTCGTTAACAGTTTGCAACTTGACTTTGTCTGAAAAAATGATGGATGCAAGTTTCTTTTTGTCAAGATTGCCATTCGGATAAAGATCTGTGCCGAAGAGATTTATTAGCTTCTCTTTGATTATGGGTGATGAGTTTGTTAATCTTTTGCTCTCTATGTCGGCTATGTAGACAGGAACACCCAAGAGTTTGAGAATCTCGGTGATTGTAGATTTTCCACTACCAATACCTCCTGTGATGCCCAATTTTATCATTTGTCAGTTACTTTTTTTTCGAATACAAATTCAACTTCGTAGGGTGATATAGAGACGTTGTCTATGTACGACGGGCTCAATGTGAGCCTGATAGGTACAATCGGATTTTTAAGATCTTTCAAAGTGTTGTAGTCGAGTTCGATGAGAAAATCGGCATCGGAAACGTCCTTGTATTTCGACTGGCCAACCAAAAATGACACATGTGCCGTGGATGGGAATATTTTGATATCCAAATCTGTCGGAAGATTGGTGCAGACAATAGGAACGGTCACCGTTTTTTCATTGTATTGGTCGACAGGTACTTCCAGTTTGATGCTGGATGGGCTGAACCTTACATTTTTACCTTTTATCAGGTCTATGCTCAATGTTTGAGGCGAGGTTATTCCTTTTATCGTATCGTTCATTGTATAGATGTATTCTATACCGGAGAGGGTTGCTTCCGAACCATAGATGGTTATTGAGTCGGGTATCATCTTTATGTCTCCGGCCAACAGATATCCGGGTTCTATAACCACTTCTCCATCAAATATCACGGGTACTTTTTTGTGTACGAGCGCAGCATGGTCGAGTGATATTCTTGAAGGGCTGTAACTTTTTATCTCGGAAGAAGAGTACAGTTTTGTTCTCAATATTTCCTCTAACGACAACCCTTGCAATACGTTCGATTTGGTAGAATTTATTATTTGCCCGACATCTATCGAGAGCGTGTCGTGCCTTTTCGAAAAGAAATACCGGAACATTTCGGCTCCGCCGTCTTTTATCCTGATCGAAACGCTTTCCGGCAGTTCATGATCGAAGATAATGCTATCGGGGATGTTGGTGTATTTTACCGGAACGTGCAATGTTGTTTCAAATGGTTGGCGATATATTTGAAGAAACCACAATCCCGTAGCCAACAGGATGAAGAAAGAAAAGGTCAGAACCTTTCTCCATGTAATATTGGCAAAAGATGTTCTGACCCATTTTATTATTTCTTCTTTTATATCGCGCATTTCTGTCGAAAATTTCTATAAAGATATAACAATAAATGCTTAAATAGGTTCTATGGCAAGCATAATTATTGCCGTTTTACCTTAGTTTTTTGACGTGTCGGGAGGTGTTGGCGTATCTTCCGTAGAAGTTCCGGCAGGATGAACCGATGTTTTTTCTATTTTGATTCTTACACCATCCGATATTTCGATTAAAAAAGTGGTGTCTTTTATATCCTTAATTTTTCCATGAATTCCACCTGCAGTTACCACTCTGTCACCAACTTTCAGAGCCTGGCGTGCTTTTTCTATGGCTTTTTGCTTTTTTTGTTGTGGACGAATCATGAAAAAATACATGATCGCGATAAGAGCTGCCATGAACAGAAATGTTTCCATCATTCCTCCACCTGCTGCTAATAATACTGTGTTTAAAATCATAATGTTCTTATTTTTTTGATTAATTATGGTTAGGTTACAAAGATACTAAGTGTTTTTATTTGATTGGCATCATTCTCATACAGAAACAAGTATTCTCATGTAAACTTTCTTATTTCTTAACAATTTTCTGATCCTTTTTCAAATCCGAAACAATAGAATCTAATATCCCGTTGATAAACGCCGCACTTTTTTGAGTGCTGTATACCTTCACTATGTTTATATACTCGTTGAGTGTCACGCTGATAGGTATATTTGGGAAGTTCATTATTTCGGCGATGGCTATCTGCATAATCAGCTGATCCATCAGGGCAATACGTTCCGATTCCCAGTTTTTGGCATACTGTGCAATCATCTCGTTATATTCTTTCGAATTTAGTAGCGATTCTCTCAGTAGGCGGACTGCAAATTCGTTATCCTCAGCGTCTTTAAACATCGGGAGAAGTTCTTGATCTTCACCTTTTTCTTCTTCAAACCGTTTGATTGTTTTCAAAACAAACGATTCGATGATGTCGATGTCGTCGTTCCAATACAGGCTTTCTTCTTCTAAGATGCTTTCCAGTTCTTCGTTGTTTTCTATGAATTGTCTGAATATTTTTCGCCAGAATTCACGGTCGGTTTCGTAGCTTCTGTCCTTGTTTCCTATATAATCTTTATATGTATCGGATTCGAGGATGTTTTCCAAGAGTTTTTTCACAAACACCGAGTTGTCGTCCCACGACATAGGACGGTCTAACAAGAACGCAATTAATCTTTTGTTCGACTTGAGCTGTAAGATAAATTTGTTTTCAAGTAGACGGGTATTAGGATTCATGTCTTCCAGGGAAGGAAGGTGTTTGCTTTTTCGTTGTTCTACTTTTTTCGAGTAGGCCTCTGTTATTTCTACCAATAGTAGTAATAAATAGAAATAAAGATCATAAGACTTCTGAAGGCTAAAACTAAGCTCCGACTCTATTTTTTTCAGATCTTTGTTTTCACTCAAGTGTGCAGAGTACAATATTTGGACTACTCTAATACGGATAAGAACGCGATTTATCATCTATGTATATTTTTTTGAGACTGCAAATTTAAGTCTTTTTTCTTTTCAACTCAATGCTTGGAGTTAAATTATTTAATATTTTAAAATAAATCGCACGCCGATTCTATAAAGATGACAGTTATTGTCCTTCTTTTAGTATAGATGAATCAAGTTTTGCCATGCTGAGTAATATCCTCCACCCCCGCATTTATATTGTCGATGTGTGTTAAATTATATCGATTAACATTTTCAGGAAATGTGTAAACAATATCCGGCTCAGCGTTGTTCTATTGATGTTGACAAACTAAAAGCAGTAAATCATGAAGACGCTATTTATTTGTATCCTGCTGTCTTTTGTAAGTACAACTTACGGATTCGGGATAAACAATGACAAGAATAATGACAATAACAACATAAAAAAAAGTACAGCTATGAAATTTGAATTACCAGTATTGCCTTATGCAGCAGATGCGTTGGCGCCAGTTATCAGTAAGCAAACAATTGAACTTCACTATGGAAAGCACCTTCAAACTTATATTACAAACTTGAATAACCTTATTCAGGGTACGGAGTTTGAAAATGCTGATCTTGAAACGATTGTAAAGAAAAGCGAAGGCGCAATTTTCAATAATGCAGGACAAACATTGAACCACAATATTTATTTCTTGTCGTTCAGTCCTAAAGGTGGCGGCGAACCTAAAGGTAAATTGGCGGAAGCCATCAACAAAGAATGGGGATCGTTCGAGAACTTCAAGAAAGAGTTTGTTGCATCGGGGGTAGGCCTGTTTGGCTCAGGTTGGGTATGGCTTGCTAAGGATTCGAGTGGAAAACTCTATATCACGAAAGAAACTAATGCAGGAAACCCTGTGACTAAGGGATATACGCCTCTACTAGGCTTCGATGTTTGGGAACATGCTTATTATCTGGATTATCAGAACCGTAGACCCGACCATCTGAATGAATTGTGGAAAATTATTGATTGGGACGTTGTTGGTGCTCGTTACTAAAGTGAAACAATAGTTTTGAAATTGAGGATATAGACTAACTGTTTCGTCTTCATATGAAAAAATGCTTAAGTAAATTACTTAAGCATTTTTTTATCGTATTGCTCTCAACATCTCTCGTTTTCCCGGAGGTCCGGGCAAGCGTTCCACGAGATATCCGGCTTGTTGCATCATTCTCCTGACAACTCCTTTAGCGCAATAAGTAGTAAGTATTCCCGATGGATTTGTACAGGCATATAAATAATCGAAAATCTCTTGCGACCACATTTCGCCTTGCTTTTCAGGAGCAAAAGCATCAAAGTAAATCAGATCAAATGTTTTAGATGATTTATTAAAGTCTAATCTACTGAAATCCGTTTCCACTTTTTCTAACCGAAAATAGGCAGTGATATCTTCCGGCTTGTTCCATTTGGCAGTATGCAGATTCAGATAATCTTGCTTCACATCCTGTTGCAGTTGTTGTGTATAGTTCAGTTTTTCAACAACATCGATAGGCAAAGGGTAGTATTCGAGAGTTGTATAATCTATATTTAAAGCACTTTTTTCTGCTTCCAACAAAGTCAACAAAGTATTCAGTCCCGTGCCGAAACCAATCTCCAGTATTGATATATCTTTCTTCAATCCGGCAACTTTCTGTAACCCTGCTTGTATAAATATATGTTTCGACTCTTGTATGGCTCCATTTACAGAATGATAGTGCTCATTCAAGAGAGGTACATACAAGGTATCCGAGCCATCGGCTGTTTGCTCAATGCGGACGTTTAAACTCATTATTTCAAACCCTCTATCAATGCGACCGCATAGGCTGCATAACCTTCTTCCCGACCAACGAAACCCATTTTTTCGGATGTCGTTGCTTTTATGGATATATCGTCAACAGGTATTTGCAGTATTTCAGCTATCACCGACTGCATTTTCGGTATATGAGGGTTAATTTTCGGCCTTTCGGCACAGATGGTTGCATCAATATTCCCAACCTTGTATCCTTTTTCTGAAATTACTTCTAGTGTCCTTTTCAAGAGGATTTTACTGTCGATATTTTTATATTCCGACGCATTGTCGGGAAAATGAAAGCCAATATCCCTCAGGTTTGCTGCACCCAACAGAGCATCGCATATTGCATGAAGAAGGACATCCGCATCGGAATGTCCTAATAAACCTTTTTCGTGTTCTATTTTAACCCCACCAAGCCACAACTCACGGTCGTCGGCCAAACGGTGAACATCATATCCAAAACCAACTCTGATACGCATAATCTAAATATTTTAACGTCCCATCAAACTTCTCAAACCATCCATGTCGAACGACAATGAGAAACGAATTGTCTGGTCTAGCGGATTATTTTGAGCCGTAGATATCAAATAAGCAGCATCCAGTTGGAAAACACTCATCTTGAAACCGGCTCCGGCAGTAAAGTATTGACGATTACCTTTTTGTGGATTTTCGTAACTATAACCTCCTCTTATCGAGAATTTGTTATCGTACGTATATTCTGCTCCTAGCGACCAGTTTATTTCTTTCAATTCTTCCTTAAATCCGCCCGGCGCATCGCCAAAAGACTTAAAGATACCCGAAATGGAACTCATATCGCTATATCTTTCTTGAGCTTGTGTTGAGCTCTCCCCATCCTTCACGTGATAGGTAGGTACAAGCAGCTTATTTATATCGGCGCTGAATGCCAATGTGTTGTAGTCATCCAACGGATATGTTAAAGATGCTCCAAGACGCATATTTGCAGGCAAGAAGTAATAGTTTCCTCCACCGTCGTTCGATATTTTAGAACCAATATTGGATATATTGAAACCTAAACCCAGAAGACACTCCGCATTTCCGAGCATCACATAAGACTCGTTGTATCCTGAAATATCTGCCGCCCACGCATTTCCTGCGGTGGAAACATCATTTGCCTGACGAGTTGTATAATCGGCACGCAAGAAGCGTAAAGCCACACTACCCGAAAACGTTTCTGTCAACTTACGTGAATATGCCACGTCGAAAGCCATCTCGTATGGTGCTACTTTATATTCAAAGTCTCCGTTACCATCTCTTATATCAACATCACCAATAGAGAAATAACGGATCGAGGCACTTATCGCCTGATTGTCGTCATAACCAAACTTATAGAATCCCGTTGCATAAACAAGGGCAATATCATCTACAAGTTTGCTCAACCAAGGGGTGTACGACAACGACGCTCCCGCCTTGCTTGTATGAAACGCATATTTGGCAGGATTCCAATGTTGCGAATATATATCCGGCAAAGTGGCTGCTCCGATATCACCCATACCGCCACCTCTGGCATCCGGTGCTATGGTCATAGAAGGCATGGCGGCATTAACAGGATTTCTCTCGTCGTCCTCAGCCAACACTGTTAACCCGCAAAAAACAAAAACTCCGCTTATAATTAATTTTTTCAAAGATATTTCCATTCTCCTTTTTTAATAAAATAGATAGTTGTATGTCATTAATAACTCGAAGATACAAGATTTATTGCCCGTGAATTATTAATTTTTCTGATTTTTCGCTCCTGACAACTCCATCTACACTGAATATAGCCTTGTAAGTATATATACCGGGCATAAGCCTCAAACCATTATTCGCTTTCAAGTCCCAATTGTATGTATAATGCTTCATCATGTCGGCAGTTGCACTTTTTTCGTGTGTCCATTGCAGCACCCCGTTGGCTGAATACACTTCGTATCTGATCGAAATTTCTTCGTCCGTATAATCTGATGTAAACACAAATTTAGACTCTGTATCCACCACATTATCGGAAACAGAAAAATGATGTGTTCCGGAACCTCCCTTCCTCACGATAAAGTTTACCGATTGAGATGCCAGATTGCCCCACACATCGTAAACATTAAACCTCAACGTATGTTCACCTTCTGTCAATTCCGGTATCTGGAATTTCACATACCCCGAGTGAGGAGACGTACCTTTTGGCACAAATGACGAGGTCAAACTGTATTCTGTATTGCTATCCAGCAACAGAGACATATCTTGTCCTGCCTGACTGGACAGGTTGATGGCTGTTTGGTCTGAAACCTCGGCATAGAAGACCGGTCTGTGTCCGACTTTATCGCCCGAACGGAAAGTTTCTTTATCCAGATACAAATTCGATATCACGGGTGCAACATCTTCCAGATTGGTATAAGATTCAGCTTGAGCTATTTTATATCCTCTAAAATATCCATGTATATCTATGTCTTTTTCAGGACTATATGCATAAAAACTCATTTTTCCGTTTCCTCCTGTGGTGTAAACATTAGCCGGGCTGGTAAATGATATTTCAAATTCACCATTCACTATTTGGTCTTTGCCCATATATATTTTATTCACATAGTCTTTGTAATCTAAGATGGCATCCTTGTTGCCGGTGTCTACTTTAGTGTTTCCTCTTGTTTTCAGGTCTTGTTCGTTATCGAAAACTATAGATTCCAACATTCCATTGAAATCGGTTGCCTTTTGTCCATTCCGGTCAACAATTTGCCCCTTCACCGTATTGGTTTCCAAACAATTGATATTTACAATGCCATCCGATACCTTCTTGCCGTTTATTTCCGTAACCTGCACCGAATAATCATCGGTAGGCAAATTAAGCCTCAAGGCAGGATCTCCCACCAATATAAATCTCAGTTTGTTTTCATTCGTACTCAGTTTATATTTAGTATTTTCCGTTTTAGCATATCTCATAATATCTCCCAACCTGAGGGCTTTTCCTTTTTCCCTGTTGAAGATATATTCATAAGTGGCCAGATTCATCAGGTTGTTGTCTACCGAATAAACTGTCCGGGAGGTAGAAAACAATGCTATTGCTCCCCCGTTCGGGTTGAGCAAGGCCATTTCGCCTCCTGTTCTGATATCCGAATCCAGAGAACAAAAAGTACAGGTTGCTGTAAGCCATACCGGCAGTCTCGAATTATTCAGATTCACTACATCGTTGTATGTCAACAATCCGTCAGTCCATCCTATTTCAGAACCATGCCCAACAAAACTCAAGATAAGGGTTCCTTCATCTATTTTTTTATAAAACTCTTTTCTCGCATCCGGAATTCTAGTTCTTTCGTTGAACGAAAATCGCTCATACATATCTTCATATATTTTATTTGTTATCATCACCGGATGATGCAATCTTAGTGTATCGGCATAATTGTTCGACTGAGCCATGTGTTCCCGCTCACTTGTTACAGAGTTTTTTCCGGCAGCATCGTCGGCAGCAAAAGATACCATATTCTGCCATATACCTCTGTCTTCATTTTTCATATACCTCTCAATCTTGTTGACAACTCCTTCCGCCTCAGTTAGGGTTCTTGCGGGAATCCGTCCTACGGCGACATTCAGTTTTGCATTTTTCAGCACTGTGCCCGAATTGTCGTCCATAAATCCAAAGTAATCTTCAACCAAATATGACGATATAAGATGAAGGCTGCTCTCGGTTTGATATGTAAGCAAAAGGGCATCTTTATCTTCCTGCGTCCATGCATCTCTCACAAATCGGTTGTCGTAGGTTCCATCGCCAAACAACAGCAAGTATTTTGGTCTTTCGTCGTCGTTGTCACCTGCCCTGTCATAAAACATTTTCACAAAACGACGATAGGCTGTTGCATCTGCATTTCCCGACGAAAACTCGTTATATATTTTTTCGGGTGAAACAACAGTACATTTCAATCCTGAATCTTTTTCATGCAAACGAGCCAATCGCTCGGCCTGTTCCTGCAATTTCGGCTGTGCGATAATTACCATATCTGTTTGTGGTAGCGCATGTAAGTTCTGGTTTTCTATTTTACCCAGAATCTCAGGCTTTGGTATTTCTTTCGTCATATCCACTAAGGCATACTCCCGAATAGTTGTATTGGGTGCAACAAAAGACATATCCGATCCGGATATGCTTGTTTGCATTTTCTTCACAACAGTGTTGTCCGTTACGTCGAAAACCAATACACTCGGATTTGCTTCGGATATATTAAAACTAACCTGAGGATAAAAATCTTTGCTTCTGAATAAAACGACACCTCCGTATGGTTTCAAAGTCCGTTTATAATTTATTCTGATATAATTAAGATGAACATGTTTATCTTCATCTTCATTCGTAGATGGCGTATACTTCAAGCCGATTGTAGAGTTTTCTGTCAAGGCGGTAGTAACTATTCCTTTGGTTCCACTATTCACATTCTGGGCATACGCATAAGAGTCAGATAGTTTGTTGATTACTTCGGTCTTAACCTGGGTTCCGTTGACCGCTATCTCCATTTTTGAGCCATCTTTGTAGGGTCTGGCTATGAAGTTATATCCGATTTTTGCCGGCGCTCCGCTAACAATGCCTGTCAAAGGAAATTTTAATGAAAAATTGCGTCGTGCTTTTAAATCTTCTCCATAAAGCTCATATCCCGATTGAGATATGCTTATCGAATCTTTTTCGTGCAGAACATAGTCGTCGAAGCTAGTTAATGTAACGGAAGGATTTCCTGTATATAATTCGGCATTTTTGACAAGGTTGGCTCCACTGTTATCTTCTGTTATAAAATAATATGCATCGGACGAATAAGGGTTTTGCTTGTGTTCAAACTCACCTTTCTGATTACTATACGTCCACTTCATTGTTCCCCTCGCATAAAATAATATATAATCGCCCGGACCGAATGAAGCTGCATCGGAAGAACTCATCCATATCGAAATTTTAGGTAAGTCGTCAATATATTTGTTCTGAAAATTTTCGTCCAATGTCCAACCTCCATAACCATATATCTGAACATCTTTGGGATTGGTGAGTCCTATTTTGATAAGGTCTTCGTAAGTCAGCTTGTATACTCCGGTTTCCGAAATCTTCACCTTATACCAATTGCCTTTCGACAATACAGAGTTTGCCGCATACCTACTGCCATCATTTATGCCTTGTCCCGAAGCATAATTGCATACTGCAAAAAGAACTGTGATTAGTAGTATTTTCTTAAACATATATCTATATAATTTCAATATTTCAATAAAATAGTTTAAAGTATCCGGAAATCGAGCAGTTTCCTATCTCCCATTGTTCCTATGATGTGATCGTTTATGCTTATTTCATCATTTCCGGCAGATACGTCACCCACCAGAATCAAGTCTCCTATTTTCAATGTCACATATTGGCTTATAAACGAAATTAAGTAATCTATGCCGGAAAGCATCTCTTCCGCTTCCATCCTTTGCACAATGGTTCCGTTTATATCCAAACTGACAGAGCCTGCCGGATATTGCCTGATTTCTTCTTTTGAGATAAAATCTCCTATAACGGCAGAATTATCAAATGCCACAGACAAATCTATCGGTAAACGGTCCGACTCTAATGTTTCTTTTATGTCTTTCGCAACCAAATCCAGTCCTATTGTCAATTCTTCATAATAACGGTGAGCAAACCTTTCGGCGATGTTTTTTCCCAAACGGTTTATTTTCACCACAAGTTTAGCTTTGTAACATATATTCGACGAAAAATCAGGTATGTAGAACGGCCTTCCATTACATAACAGTGATGAATCGGGCTTAAAACATATTGATGGAAAACAGCTGCTTTCTGTTGCTTGCTCTCTATCTTCTTCCGCTATTTTATCCTTATTGTATAGTTTATTACAGTTTTCGACACAAATGATCTTCATTCCAACTTAATACAGTTAACTTTCTCGTTATGCTTTTATGTAATCAGAATCAACTTGTTAGCTTCATTTTGCTTTGCCGATTTTCAGTTTGAGGAACGAAAGTGACTCAACGACAAAATACATAAACAAATTACAACTATTGATTCACATAAACGACAAATATAACAATATTTTTCATTTTATTTATCTTTCGTTTACACGATGAATTAAAATTAATAGTGATAAACTCCAAATTTAACTTTGTTTGAGGCGGGTATCCCTCATACATATTCTGTCATGATTCAATACATATCAGAAACGATAAGTTTTGCCGCTTTGCTACTTTCGGCTCCGCCGTCAACGCTTACAAATATTCGGCAGATATATATTCCGGGTTTCATCCGCATGCCGCCGGATGTTGTCAGATCCCAATCGTAATATGTTGAATTAGACACGGCATTTTCTTCATACGACCACATCTCAGCACCGTTAAGCGAATAAACCTTATACTTCACCTTCACGTTCGAACCCGGTATATTTGAAGTAAAGATAAACCGTACTTTTTCTTTTGCCGGGTTTCCGCCCAGTGTGAAACTGTATATGCTTGGTTTATAGTTATTATCCACTATAAAGTCTATCACCTCTGTTGATGAATTATTCCAGACATCCCACACTTTAAATTGAAGCTTATGTTTGCCTTCCGACAATTCGGGCAACTGATACTGTACATATCCCTCCCTTGCTGATGCTCCTTGATTCACAAAATATGAAGACAAGTTGTACTCTGTTTTGTCATTCAACAACAATGAGATATTGTGCCCAATACCATTCGACAGGTTGATACCTGTATTGTCCGACACTTTTGCATAGAATAGCGGAGTCGGGTTTACTTTTCCTCCCGACTTGAACGACTCATCGTTCAAATATAATTTTTCGATAACCGGAGACACGTTTTCTCTTGTCAAGTCTTCGTTCGTACCGTTCACTGTGTATTGGTTGAAATAACCTTTTGCACTGGCTGCATTGGTTTCGTCATGTGCATAAAAGTTCATTTTGCCATAGCCTTCCGTATACAGGATATCCATAGGTGCCACAAAGTTTATTTCGAACTCACCATTGGTTACCTGAGAAGTCCCCATGTAGATGATGTTGGAAAAATCGTTGTATGGTATAATATTTTCTTCAACCACACCTCCTTCTTTTGCGTGTCCTCTTGTTTTCAGTTTTTGTTCGTTATCAAAAACAACGGACTCTAATGTTCCATTAAAATCGGGAACAATGTTGCCTTCCATATCAACTATCTGCCCCTTGATTCTATTGTCTGACAATGCCGCAATCTTAATATCTTCGGTGGAGGCATCCAAACCGTTGATATCGGTCACTTTAACCTGATAGATATTGTCGGGTACATTGAGCCTCAACGCAGGATCGCCCAACAATAGAAATTTCAATTTATTCTCATCCTTGCTTAAAGTTGACTCACATTTTGCCCGTTGCATAATATCGCCAAGCCTCAAAGGCTTTCCATTTTCGAAATCGAACAAATGTTTTACGATTGCCGTATTCATTGTATTATTCTTCGATATCTCAACTTCCCTCACCGTAGAGAAAAGGGCAATGGCTCCTCCTTTTGTGTTTAGCAATGCCGTCTTGCCACCCGATGTAGAGTTTGAATCGAAGCGGCTATAATCGCACGTTGCGGTAATCCAAAGCGGATATTTACTATTGGTCATATCCTCAACCATGCTGTATGTCAAAAACTGCTCGTGCGCCCAATCACGTTCCGAGCCATGCCCCACGTAGTTCAACACCAAAGTGCCTTGTTCCAGCTTATCATGCATCGCTTTTTGAGCATCGGGATATCTGAAACCACTGGATGTCTGAACCCTCTCGAAGGCATCTTCATATATTTTGTTTATCACCAGCCACGGATGTTCTTTTTTCAAAGTTTCGGCATAATTATCAGAAAATTCGATATGCTGTCTTTCTGTGCTATATGAATATTTTGCCACTGCATCATCAGCCACAAAGGTGATGGTGTTTTGCCATATTCCTTTTTCCTTATTATCCATATAGCGCTCTATCTTATCCACCACCGATTTTGCCTCCGATACCGTTCTCACAGGAAGGCGCCCTACGCCTACATTCAGTTTATTTGAGCCTAATGACGTTTCTGCACTATCGTCCAAAAAACCGATATAATCGTCCGTAGTATAAGCTCCGGTCAAAGATGATTTGTTTGTATTATCAGTTTGATAAGTTAACAACATGCCCCTTTTATCGTTCGATTCCCAATGATTGGTAATGAACTTATTGTCATAACTTCCGTCGCCAAAGAGAAGTACATATTTAGGTTTTTCTTCTTCGCTTTGTGCCCTGTCGTAAAACATTTTCACGAATCGCCTGTAAGCAGAGAAGTCAGGTTTACCCGACGAAAACTCATTAAATATGTCTTCCGGCGAAATGACGATTACAGACAACTCGTCTTCGTGAAGCGATGCCAGCCGTTTAGCTTGCTCGTACAGAAGCGGTTGAGAAATGATTACCATGTCTGCTTGCGGCAGGCTATGAAGATCCTGATTATTTATTTTACCTACCATACTAGGTTTGGGAATGTCGGTTGCCGACAAATCGACCAAAGCATATTCACGGATAGAGGTGTTGGAGGCTGCAAACGACAACTCGCTTTCCGACAAAGTTGCATTCACCTTTTTCACTACGAAGTTGTCCGTCACATCCAATACCAGCATATTTGTTGTCGCATTAGATATTTTGTAGCCCAAGTTTGAGTCGGAAACCGTGCTGCGAAACAAAGTCACTGCCCCCGTAGGCTTCAAGCTACGTGTATAATTTATCCTGATATAGTCCAGATACACATTGGCGTCGGAAGCCGAACCCTGTTCGTAGTTTACCTTCACGCTTGTGTTTTCGGTTAAGGCCGATTGAGATATTGAACTATTTACAATTCTGGCCACAAGATCCGATTCTGCCACACGCACAACGTCAGACTTTGTAGTTCCCCCGTTAACACTCACATTTAGTTTTGCATTATTGACCTGTGCCTTAGCTGTAAAGCGATAAGTTATTGTGGCCGGATCGGCGGTTACGTTCTTCAACGTAAAGTTAAACGTCTGAGTTGGAAGACTCTTGAAATTTTCACCGAGAAAGCATCGTCCCGATTTATCGACATTTACCAGCTCTTTTTCGTGCAGGGCATAATCTCTAAAGGTTGTTACAATATTGCTACCCATAGGCAGTGATTCTACCGACTCCACAATGTTCGATCCCGAGCTGTTTTCGGTCACAAAATAGAACGATTCGGACGAATATGGGTGCTGTGCATGAGTAAATTCGCCGTTGCCATCGTACGTCCATTTAATATCTCCTTTACCATAAAACAAGATGTAATCTCCAACCCCGAAATTTGCGGGCGAATTGCTCATCCAAATCGAAACTTTGGGAAGATCATCAACATATCCATTTCGGAAATCTTCGTCCAGCACTTGTCCTCCATAGCCATGTATCTGTACATTGGCAGGGTTTGACAAACCCATCTTTTTCAGGTCGTCATACGTCAGTTTGTAAACCCCATCCGATTCTATTTTGATTTTATACCAATTGCCTTCCGACAATACCGAATTCTGCGCATAACGCTCTGCGGCACTTGTCTGCGCCAGTAGGCCTGCATTGGTAAACAAAAAAACTAAAGTTGATAATATTGTGTAAAAAAAAGTCCTCTTCATTATTTTCTGATATACGGAAAATTGTTACTAAAAATTAAAACAAGATTAAAAAATCTTATTAAATAACGTTATTTTGATATCCTTATTGTGCATATCCTGTAAAGTTTGACGTTGAAACCGTCTAGACTTTTTCGTTTTATTCAATTTTGTCATCCTGAGAGTATCGAAGGATCTGTTTTTTAGATGTTTCACTACGTTCAACATGACAAAAACTCAAAAATTAAGTATAATTTAAAAAGTCTAGATGACTTCGTTTATTCAATTCAGCGTGGCACGAAACAAGGCGTAAAATTGAACACCTCCCCAATCCTGCTCCAAAAGAGGGGATTTGCTCCCTCTCCTCTTCTTGTTCTTCTGGGTTTATAACCCAGAGGTTGTTATTTTCCGGATTTAAAATCCGGAGAGTAGTCAAGCATGGGATTACAAATCCCATGTGACGACAAACATAATACATATTTACATTATCATTGAGTCGCCTTCGCTCCTCTTGTTCTTCAGGGTTTATAACCCTGAAGTTATTATTTTCCGGATTTTAAATCCGGAGAGTAGTCAAGCTTGGGATTACAAATCCCATGTGACGACAAACATAATACATATTTACATTATCATTGAGTCGCCTTCGCTCCTCTTGTTCTTCAGGGTTTATAACCCTGAAGTTATTATTTTCCGGATTTTAAATCCGGAGAGTAGTCAAGCTTGGGATTACAAATCCCATGTGACGACAAACATAATACATATTTACATTATCATTGAGTCGCCTTCGCTCCTCGAACGTTGTTTCCGTCGCAACGAAGGATCTAAGACGGGAACAACCAGATTTTTCACTTCGTTCAAAAATGACAAAACCGATATGAATCTTATAACAAATGAGTTAATATCAAACTCCTAGATGCACGACGGGTAAAAATGATTCAAATAACACTTTATTTGATGCAGTATACAAAAGAAAAGAAATAAATTCAAATACGGAATTATTTTAATATAAGTCTTCTTTTTTTAATAATCGGAAAATTTTGTTCGTAAAATCATTCTCATTTATCCTAAATTTGTGGGTTTGTTGTATTATCTTTGCACAAGAAAAATAATTCGGAAAAATATCCGTTCTAAGATATGAATTTGTACACTATTTTTATACACAATAATATAGGAAAACTATGAACACTCTGGAAATTCTAACAGCCGAAAAGCTATTACGTATTAAAGCAATAAAACTTCAGCCATCCAACCCATTTACATGGGCATCTGGTTGGAAATCACCAATATACTGTGATAACAGAAAGTTATTGTCATATCCTGCAACACGCACATTTATCAAGTTGGAGTTGGCAAGTGTTATACTTGAAGCATACCCCGATGTTGATGCCATTGCCGGAGTTGCAACCGGAGCAATTGCACCGGGAGCTTTGGTAGCCGACCTGTTAGGCTTACCTTTCGTATATATCCGTTCCACACCCAAAGATCACGGGTTGGAAAACCTGATTGAAGGAGACTTGAAGCCGGGCAGCAAAGTTGTTGTGGTTGAAGACCTTGTGTCGACAGGAAGCAGCAGTTTGAAAGCCGTTGAAGCCATCCGCAAAGACGGGTCGGAAGCTATCGGTATGGTTGCAATATTTACTTACGGATTTCCTATTGCAGAAGAACATTTCAAGAAAGCGAACGTTGATTTGCGCACTTTGACAAACTACGACGCCATTCTACAAGAAGCTCTCAGGATAGATTACATCGCAAAGGATGATTTGGAAACCCTGCAAGAATGGAGAAAATCTCCTGCCGACTGGAAATAAATCATCTATTGAATACCGATCTTCATGACTGAATATACGAGCGACATAAAGACTATCCCATACACCGATGCGGATATATATAAAGTATTGTCCGATCTGAGCAAATTGGAACAATTGAAAGATAAGGTTCCGGCCGACAAGTGGGAAAAGGTGAAAGATTTTTCGTGCGATAAAGATTCCGTTACCATAACGGTTGATCCTGTGGGAAAAGTCCGCTTCCTGATAGTGGACAGGACATCCAACAATACGATAAAGTTTGAAGCCGAGCAACTTCCTTTCGCATTCAATTTGTGGATACAACTGAAACAAGTGGAAGAGCAGGACACAAAAATGAAATTGACCGTAAAGGCCGACCTGAATATGTTTTTAAAGCCTATGGTGTCCAAGCCTTTGCAAGAGGGTTTAAACAAAATGGCCGAAATGCTTTCTGCCCTGCCTTACGACAAACTATAATTTAAAATGAAACTTTGGGAAAAAAACGTACAAGTAGATAAATCCGTAGAGGCTTTCACCGTAGGACGCGACCGGGAAATGGATATTTACCTCGCAAAGCACGATGTGCTAGGCTCTATGGCTCACATCACAATGCTTGAGTCTATCGGGTTACTCACCGGTGAAGAACTGAAAATACTGCTTGCCGAACTTCGGAATATATATCAGGTGGTTGAAGACGGTAGGTTCGTCATTGAAGACGGCATCGAAGATGTACACTCCCAAGTGGAACTGATGCTCACCCGTAAACTGGGCGACATAGGTAAAAAGATACATAGCGGACGTTCCCGAAACGATCAGGTTCTACTTGATCTTAAACTGTTTACGAGAGAGCAAATTGAACATCTGGTGAATCGGATATCCGCACTTATAGATGTACTGATTGCCCAAAGCGAAAAACATAAAAATATATTAATACCCGGATATACGCATTTGCAAGTGGCAATGCCTTCGTCATTCGGGTTGTGGTTTGGAGCCTATGCCGAAAGCCTTGTGGACGATTTGCAGTTACTTCTGGCTGCATTCAAAATATGCAATCGCAATCCGCTTGGATCGGCAGCCGGATATGGTTCGTCCTTTCCTCTCAACAGGCAAATGACAACCGATCTCTTGGGTTTCGACACAATGAACTACAATGTCGTTTACGCACAAATGGGGCGTGGCAAGATGGAACGCACCGTTAGCTTCGCAATGGCTGGCGTTGCCGCCACATTATCGAAATTGGCATTTGACGCCTGTTTGTTCAACAGTCAAAATTTCGGGTTCATCAAATTGTCCGACGAATACACAACAGGGTCGAGCATTATGCCTCACAAGAAAAACCCTGACGTATTTGAATTGACCCGTGCAAAATGCAATAAACTGCAAGCATTACCTACCGAAATTACGTTGATAGCAAACAATCTGCCGTCGGGATATTTTCGTGATTTACAAATAATTAAAGAAATTTTCATCCCCGCTTTCGAAGAGTTGGAAGATTGTCTGTCGATGGTGACCAGAATGATGAACGAGGTTATTATCAACGAAAACATTTTGGACGACGACCGATATCAATATGTTTTCAGCGTGGAAGAAGTGAACAAGTTGGTGTTGGAAGGGATGCCTTTCAGGGATGCTTATAAAAAGGTGGGATTGGAAATCGAATCGGGCAAGTTTAAACATTCGGGAGCAGTGAACCACACCCATGAGGGAAGCATCGGCAACCTCTGCAACGATCGCATAGAATTATTGAAACAGCAAATTATAGATCAGTTCGATTTCAAAACCATTGAACAGGCGGAACAAAAACTTCTGGCAGTTTAAAACGAATTGAAAATCTGAAAATGAAAGGAAAAAGAGCTTTTGGTAAAACGGATTCTATTCTTTCACACTCCAAAAGCCAGACTTATCTTGTGTTTGGCTACCTTTGCCTGCTCTTTTTGCTCACCTATGCCCTCAACCTCTTATATCCCGTTTATGCCGACGATTGGAGCTATGCCTTCATATACGGCTCGGAACCATTGCAACGGGTTGACAGTCTTCATGATATTATAATTTCGCAATACAACCACTATTTTCAATGGGGAGGCCGTTCCGTTGTTCACACCATCGCCCAATTCTTAATCTGGCTGCCCCAACCTTTGAGCAAATTGCTGAACACTCTGGCTTACGTGACTTTTGTTTATTTGGTATACCGCATAGCCAATAGAGATAAAAAAACAAACGTAAAACTATTAGTGATTGTCTCCCTGCTTCTGTGGGTGCTGTTTCAAGGCTTTTTCGACGTTGCGCTATGGCTGACAGGCAGCGCAAACTATCTATGGGGAATACTTATCGTGTTGTTGTTCCTCTATCGTTATCATACTCATTTTGTTACTGATAAAACATCTGACAGTATTTTGCTGATATGCTCCTACTTTTTGTTTGGTATCGTAGCCGGATGGACGAACGAAAATATGTTCGTTGCGCAAGTTTTCTTCGTTACTTGCCTTCTATACCTCTACAAGAAAAACAGCCTGAACGTTCCCGGATGGGCAATCTCAGGTCTTATAGGATTATGTATCGGAGGCGCACTCATGCTGCTTGCTCCCGGCAACTACATCCGGTCGGCAGAAATTGCCACGAGTATGGGTTTTGATGAAAAATCGCTCATCGAGAATATCGCATACCGTATTGGCAAAATAGGCTTCAGATATGCCGTATACATTTTGCCTCTGACGCTTTTTTACTGCATACTGCTATTTATTTTTTACAAAAAAACACCTGACGGGAAAACCAAGAAAAAACACCTGCAGTCGTCCCTATTATTCGCATTATCAGCGCATATAGCTTGGCTGGCGATGGGAGCTTCGCTCATCTTTCCTCCTCGGGCTTTGTTCGGCATATTGACTTTAATGGTAATTGCTTTTGCTATTTTATATACAAATATTAACTTTGGCGAGAAAAAGATCAGATTTTTCGATACTATATTTGTCATTTTGCTTGCAATAGCATCTATTATATTCTATTTTGACAGATACAAAAACATCAGTTACATCTCCGAAAAAATGAAGGAACGTGTAATTTTTATCGAAAGTCAGAAAAAACAGGGCAACAAAGATATCTCGTTTCATGAGCTTCTGAAATTGCCCCCCAGGTTTCAATTCGAAGACCTGTCGGACAATCCGAACTATTGGCTGAATAAAATATATGCTAACTATTATGGGATAGACTCGGTGAGGGTTGTCCCGAATGATAAGAACAAAAATTGATATACAATGGAAGAAATGGAGATAATCACAGTGGCCGTATCGGGGGAAGACAAACCCGGTGTTACGGCTGCCTTGACAAGCATTCTGGCAAAACACGAAGCTAACATACTCGATATAGGGCAGGCAAACTTGCATCATGCTCTTTCGTTGGCTATTATCTTCGAAACCAAAGCGGGAAAATCGGGCGATATTCTGAAAGATTTACTTTTTAAAGCTACAGAACTGGGAGTTATCATCCGTTTCACACCCATAGGTAGGGAACAATATTCGGGATGGGTAAACCTGCAAGGTAAAAACCGATTCATTATCACCGTCTTAGGGCGTCAATTGTCGGCAGGTCAAATTTCTAAAGTAGCCGATATTATATTGAGTAAAAAACTAAATATAGAAGGTATCAAACGATTGACAGGACGAGTTCCCATCGAAATGAAGTCACGCCCCAACAGGTCGTGCATCGAGTTTTCGATAAGAGGCAACATAGAAGAACCATCCGAAATGAAGAAAGAATTTATGGATCTTTCTTCTGAATATGGTATCGACATTGCCTTTCAGGAAGAAAGCATGTACCGACGGATGCGCCGTTTGATATGTTTCGATATGGATTCGACTCTTATCCAGACGGAAGTGATTGACGAACTTGCCGAACGTGCCGGAGTGGGCGACGAAGTGAAGGCTATCACGGAAGCTGCTATGCGTGGCGAACTCGACTTTTCGGAAAGTTTCAAAAAACGTGTCAGCCTGCTAAAAGGCTTGGACGAATCGGTGATGAAAGAAATTGCCGAAAATCTGCCTATCACCGAAGGAATGGTGAGATTGATAAGAATACTGAAAAAAAGCGGCTACAAAATTGCCATCCTGTCGGGGGGATTCACCTATTTCGGAAACTATTTGAAAGACAAATACGGCTTCGATTATGTATATGCCAACGAACTGGAAATTGTTAACGGAAAGCTGACGGGCAACTACGTTGGCGACATTGTAGACGGAAAACGCAAAGCTGAATTGTTGCGGTTGTTGTCGCAAGTGGAAAAAGTGGATTTGAAGCAGACGGTTGCCGTTGGCGACGGCGCAAACGATTTGCCGATGCTTTCGATAGCCGGCTTGGGTATTGCTTTCCATGCGAAACCTAAGGTTAAGGCAAATGCCAAGCAATCGCTTTCGACCGTAGGTCTTGACGGTATATTGTATTTCCTTGGGTTTAAAGACTCTATGATGGAGGGTGATTATTAACAATATACATCGCTCACCCGACCTGCCCAAAAGGCAGGAGCATTGGAGTGTTAAAAAATTATTTCAGGCTTTACGACAAAGTATCAAAACTTTTGAACTATCATACAAGGTGGTGGCAAAGATATAATCTTCGCCGCCATCTTTCATTTTCAGCCTTTTGCGAAGTTCGTCCACGCTCACCGGAAAATTACGGATGGCAATATTAGCCTTATCCAATCCACCGATATATTCTTTTATCTCCCTCTTGTTCAACGAGAAAGGCGTCATTACCTTAAAACGTCTTCCGGGAAAATCTTCATGCAATTTGCTGGATGTATATAAATGGCTGTTGGCATGAAACTTTTTCAACCCATACCTTTCAGCCACAACTTTGTATGCACCCGCCTTCATGACCGAAGCATTGGGTTCGTACAGATAATGCCCGATCTGTGATGTATACTCACAATGCGCAGATAATTCTTCCTGTTTTGTAAACGAAAATTCATCGGTTCCGTTATCATTTTTTATATTGACACAATGATACATCACCTCCGATAACGAGGCGTTTGTCTTTTTCACAAGCAACAACTCCTTACACTCATTTTTATGACTGATGACATACACATCCGATACGTTGGTCACACTTTCCAAAGCCAGAGAAATATCGAGCATTGGCGACAATTTTATGACAATAATGTCGGATTTTTGGTTCAAAATATCATCAATTTCGGCAATATTCGGAGAACAATCCTCTATTTTTACCGTTTTTCGACCTTCCGTGTCTCGCCTTGCCGGATCAATGTAAATAGTATCCACATGATCCATTTCATTCAGATAAGCCACACCATCCTCGTTCAGAACGGTAACACCATCAATGCCTAATGTATTGAGATTTTTTCGGGTGAGATCAGACAAATATGGTTGGGATTCTACATAAACCGAATGTTTGTAGTTACGTGCCAGAAAAGAAAAATCGACCCCCATGCCACCCGTCAGGTCTACGAAAGAATCTCCCCCGAAAAGTTTCGCCTTGTATGATGCCGTAGCCTCGGAAGACGATTGCTCCAACGAAAGGTGTTTCGGATATACAATATCTTTATTTGCATACCACGAGGGAGTCTTTTCCTTTGCAATACGACGTCCTTTTATTTGTTGAACGGCAAAAGGAATATCTATATCGGGATATCGTGCCGATTGAAGTATAAGTTTCTGCAAATCATCATTTTCATGCTCCAGAACAAAAGCCTGCATCAATGGTGTCATAAGTCTTTATTCCTTTATCCTGATAAATGGAGCTAAAGTACTTCCTATTTGTGTGGAATCAGGTATTATTATTGTCGAATCGTTTTTATTCTCTATTGGTGTTATGCGATTTTTCACTCCAAAAATTTCCCTCAAATGGTCAAAATCCCTTTTATACATAATTCCCAAACCCTGAATCTGGGTATTGTCTAAATCGCTGTAATAGTAATACTTATCGTTGAAATGATTGTACGCCTTGATTCGCCACGTATTACTGTTTCCGATAAGGTATTCGATATCCACATCACTGATAACCGTTGTTTGCGCCTGCGAATCCCTGTATCCGAAGTTTCCGTTTATCAGCAACTTATTGTTCAACAAGCGGCTGGATAGCATGAGTTCCACTTCGGTGGAGGTGAATCCCTGATCGTTTGTCCTTACATTTGCACCTACTTGCCACCTGTCGTCAATCTGGCTCAACATATTACCCAACTGCGACGATAGTGTAGCCGATGCCACCGACGCCAAATCGGAGGTTTTATTATCTACCCTGCCATGATCGGGAGTATAAAATTTGGATAGAAGAAGAAGGTAAACTATCTGCCTGTTCATCATATCTTCCGAACTCACAAGGTTTTTCACCTGACGCTGTATCTCGGAATCGGCATTAGGCAAAGCCAAATCGAGCTTCACGGCAGGATGCTGCAACTCTCCGCTCAAATTCAGTATACACTGCACAGGAACAGAGCTTTGCCCTGTACGTGTAGCCAACCCCTGATCCAAATCGGCAAGGTTTGCATTCAGCCTGTATATGGCAGTCACATCCAGAAGTGCCGCAAAGGGGTCACCCCTGAAAAACACCGTGCTTCCGGATTCTATAACGAACTTACGCTCAAGAATTTTCTGGAACGTAAAGTTATATGTACCATATTGTATATTGTACGTGCCATACAATTCAGGATCGGAGTTTGAACTCCATTTAAATTGTATGGAACCACTACCATTTCCTTTCAGCACGTCGCCACCCACAGGGTCCATAATAAGTTCAGCCGTTGCATCGGGAGTTGCTTCAACAAAGAAATTCATATTCATCGTCACTCCGTCGGGTGTCTTCATTCTGGGAGGCACATATTTTTTCGGTTTATCAACCTGAATGGTGTCATTATCCGGATTATTGTCTTTATATGTTATGAAAGAATATTGGTTTACAGTTTCTTCCATAAAATTCATTCTGACCAGTGTGTTCTTATTTGTTTTTATCCGTGCATTGATATTAACTTCCCTCTCGTCTCCGTAGATGCTGCCCAAGCCCGAACCGAAAACTTTTCCGTAAAAAACAGGATTTTGCTTTTCAGTTGCGTTAAACAACATGAAGTTATCTCCCTGAAGATCGACATGATACAAGAAATCGGCAAAATAGTTGTGTACGATTTTCCCGCTTACAGTAGCCGCATTTCCGTGATAATCGTTCAGTTTTATATTGTTGAAATAGATGAGGTCGGATTTCATGTAAACACTATCGGTAAACGAATAAGAAGTGTTCAGGAAATTGATTCCCAAAGTTCCGTCTTCTATAAACGCCCTGCCTTCGACCGTTACATTTTTGAAATCGCCGAAAAGCCTCACCTGTCCGCTTCCCACCCCTCCAATATTGTTGAACAAGGTAGACGCATATTTATTCAGGAAAGCGATATTAATCTTTTTAGCATCAAAATTGAGCGAAAGCGTACTTTTCAACGGGTTGATATAGCCGTCTATATTGGCTATTTTCCTGTTTTCGCCCGACAAAATACCCTTCAGTTCCACACGCATAGTTTCTTTATCCAACTCGCTGAATAGCTCCAAATCGCCAAGTTCGGCATTGTTGAATTTCATATCCTTGACTTTCAGGTCTGCTTTTGCATAAGGTTTTCCCTCTATGCTCGAAGCAGCTATCTGCCCTGTGGCAAAGCCTCCAAACTCTAGAGCCGGGATATTTAATGTGGTAAATACATACTCTAAATCAATATGTTGCAGATTCAGTAATAATATATCGGTAGGATTTTTGGCGGAGTATCTCCCGTCAGCCTTTATAAATTGCGACTGGTCTGAGTTTGCCAAGAGGAAATTATCGACAATCACCGCCCCATCCCGTATTTTAACGAACGACTCGTCGAAATTCCACACTACCTCATTCAGCAATATATTGCTAGGTCGGATATTAATATTGGTTTCTAATGATGATGTGTAATTATCTCTGTTAAAGGACGTTGCAGCAACGATAGTCCCTTCTGCCTTCTGTTTACTGTCGTTCGAAAAACGGATCTTACTATCAACCAGATCATTAGCTGCCAAAATGTCTATATTTATCTGGTTTTTAACATTATTCTTGCCAAACGTAGTGGTGGCAATCTCCACCTGTATGGCATCCACATTGTTGTCTACATTCAATGTAGTCGACTCCAGAGCCATACCCGCCACTTTGCACGACGGCAAATCGGCCTGCACATTAAATTTGTCATTTTCACTGTCATAGCTGCCGTTGATGGTTGCTTCTTTAAACAAAATGGCAGGAATATTGAACATATCACTCAGCTGTTCGGTGTTACCTATGGTGAAGTGCATATCAAAATTATTCTGCATGGGAGCATGTCCGGCATGCCTTTTCCTCACATCCGGCTTCAGGTTTACCAGTGCCGGCAAATACGAGTTGAAAGTTCTCTTTATGTTGGGTATCAGGTCTGAAAAGGAATAGCTACCCTTCACTTCACCATTGATGATGTCGGAAGATAGGGTGAGCAACCTGTCGTGCGACGTGCCCTTAGCCTCAACGCTCAACCTCTCCAGATCGAAACGTTTGCCCTCTTTCAGGAAAGATAGAGAATCGACGGAAACCTGCCCCTGCAAATCGTCAATGTGCTTACCCTCAAAGTTTGCCCTGACAACGGCTGATAGCGACGAATCCTTGAATTTATCAACCAGATGCAACTTATCCAACTTTACATTTCTGACATGAGCTATAAAATCAAAAACGGGAACCTCTTTCGACAGGTCGAAAAGCCCATTGGCACTGAAATATCCGTAATCACCATCCACATGTATCTTTCCATCATATTTCAAGCCATCATAATCTCCGTCCAGTTCTATATTCTTGTATGAGTATCCTTTAAAGTCCACCCTGTCAATCAGTCCCGACACCGAACCATTGATATTGCCTTTCACGGGTTTCTTCACATCCAACGACAAGTTGAACGAAAGCAGGTCGAAGTTTGGCTGTTGAAGCAAGCTGCCTAGTTTAAAATCCTCTGTCGATACATTGCCTATGAAAAAAGAATTAATTGATTCACTGGGATTGAAACCAAAATTCAGGTCTGCCGCAACACCTCCCAAAGCTGTATTCAAGTTTCCCTTTGCCAACAGATTTTTCAAAGAACCTTCTATGTTTCCATGAAAAGAAATCGCGCCAAGATTACCTAACTGGCTAGGTATTTGCTTCTTGTCTTTCAATAAATTATCCAGCAAACCATCAAACCCGTCTTTGGTTATTCTAAACTCACTAACCACACCTCGCAAGTAAAGCTGGTCTTTATCCCTTACATTTTTCACCCACGCATTTGTAGACAGATGCATCCTGTCGCCATAATCTAACGTAAGATTATTTAACTGCAGACTGTCAATCCGCCCGCCCAAAGAGGCTTGCAATACCAATCGCTCTTTAAAATTAGACAACTGCGGAACAAATGCAGCTATATCGCTTGGCACAATGTAAGAAGAAGCTATTTCACAACTAAGTTCCGAACCCGAAAGCATGTCTATACCTTTATCCCCGGCGGGCAATGTTACGATCAACTTATCCAGTTGCAAAAACGATTTAGGCAAATCCAATTTGAACCCTTTGAGCCAAACATCGTTCCCGCTTTTCAGAACCCTGACTATCAGGTTGTCAACAATCAAGCCGCTTTTTTCTTTCAGGCTCAACGACTTCACATTGATGTTTAATGAATCCTGATCAACCGCCTTTATTGCCAAATGTGCATTAAAATCGTTGATACTGATATGGTTTGCATCAAACTCGCCCGACTTCTGCGGAGCATCATTTACATTATAATTAAAACTTCCATCGGTGATAGATATTCCATTTATTTTTTTCAACCGAAACAGAGGTTTGCTCTCTTTGTCTTCCGACTTAAAAGCATCTATCACAAATTGAATGTTGAGGGGAGAATCTTTTGTTTGCTTATTCAGATTTATCTCAAAATCAGATAAATGAACCGTGTTAACCACAATCTCTTTATAAAACAAACTGGGAATATCAATATTGGCAAAAAGACGTTCTGCCAACAATATCCTGTTTCCCGATTTATCGAAAAGATATACACCTTTAAGTTCCACAGTATTGAAAGGTTGGATGTGGACTTCGCTTATTCCTAAGTCGGTTTGGAGTTTCGTTTTCAGTTCTTGAACAACAATATCCCGTATATAATTCTGAACGGACGACATATTCAATGCTCCGTACAACATTACGATCAATCCTACAAGGACACCTATAATGCTTATTATTATATATTTAAACTTATTTATGCGACTCGTTTCTTTAGGTGTTACAAATTTAGCAAAAAAACAAAGTCACGACGCTGTAAAGCCGGCTTTAAAGACGATTTTTAGTAATTTTATGTATCTGTTTACTAAACAATACGGATCATGAAAAAACATGATGCAAAAACGGGATGAGCAGAGCGGTCATAACTCCCATCAAACCAATAGCCAATCCGCTCAAGGCTCCTTCAATCACGCCCATTTCCATAGCTTTGGCTGTACCCACGGCATGAGCCGAAGCTCCCATAGCCAACCCTTTTGCAATGCGGCTTTTAATGCCTAACATCTTCAATATGTAGGGCCCGATTATTCCACCCAGAATACCACAAAATACGACTATAATGGCTGTCAAAGCCGGAATGCCGCCCGATTGTTCCGCTATACTCATTGCGATAGGTGTGGTCACCGATTTTGGTTCTAAACTCATGATCAGGACATCATCGGCCCCCATAAATTTTGCGATAAGAACTACACTTCCAATCCCGACCAAACTGCCAACAAAGATTGACGTAAGGATGGGAACTACATTTCCTTTCAGATATTCTATCTGCTGATAAAGAATATAACCCAAGGCTACTACCGAAGGACCCAGCATAAAACTAACGGGCTGACTCTCTGTCTCGAACCGTTCGTAACTGATTCCGCTTACTTTCAGAAAAAGGATGATAATTCCGATTGCTATCACCAAAGGATGAAGAATACCGATCTTGGTTTTCTTGAAAACCCATTGACCAAACAAATAGCTGCCAAAGATGAGGAGCAAAATAAAACCTTGCGAACTTAATAGCTCTTTCATTCTTCCACCTCCTTTTTCTTTTCCATCTTTTGCTCAACAATAGCCACCACAGCTATAACCAGTGCCGTGCTAACCGAACATATAACGATGATTGACATCCAAAACTTGCTCAGCAAACCAAAATTTGCCATCAATCCGGCTCCGGCAGGGATAAAAAATATAGCCATGTTTTTTGTGAAAACATTGGCTACACTACTCACATTATCGGGGTTCACCAATTTGAAGTGCAGAGATAAAAACAGAAAAACCATACCGAGAATACTGCCCGGAATGAAACCTCGTATCAGATAACTGACACACTCTCCTACAAAATAGAAAAGCAAAATAAGGAATACTCCTTTTACTATTTTCATAAACAAAAAAAACTAAAAACCTTAGAGTCTGTTTACCTTCAAAAAAAGAAGAAAGGCTACCTGAACATGAAATTGTAGGTAGCCTCCTTGTTATTGTTTAGATTCCCAGATCTTTACAGATTTGCTCTATTTTCTTTTCCGTAGCTTCGTTGATAGCTTCGTAATTTTCTCTGGAATCCAGTTTGTCTTTCACTTCAATGTAGAACTTGATTTTCGGTTCCGTACCCGATGGACGGATGGACACCTTCGTTCCGTCTTCGGTAAAATACTGCAACACATTTGATGTTGTAGGCATTTCCAACGTGTATGTTTCGTTGAGACGTATGTCCTGAGCCCTTAAAGTTGCAAAATCCTTGATGAGGATAACTTTCGAATCGGCAATCTCGGCAAGAGGATTGTTGCGGAAGTTTTTCATCATATTTTCAATTTCTTCGGCTCCTGTGCGTCCTTTTCTTACCACAGAAATACCTTTTTCTTTCGAGAAACCATACTCAATATAAATATCCTGCAACATTTCGTAAAGCGTACGTCCGTTATCCTTGCACCATGCTGCCATTTCTCCGAACAGCGCTGCTGCAGACACAGAATCTTTATCTCTTACAAAATCTTCGGCAAGGAAACCGTAGCTTTCTTCACCGCCGCCAATATATTGGCGTTTGCCTTCCAATTCACGCATAACGGATGCAATCCATTTGAATCCTGTGTAACATTCAAACATTTCCACACCGTTCTTTTCTGATATTTTTTGAGTCAATTCACTTGTTACGATCGTGCGGACTGTATATTCTTTTCCGGTCAACTTGCCAAGCTCTTTCCAGCGGGTAACAATGTAATATACCAACATAATCATAGTCTGATTGCCGTTGAGTAGTATCAATTCGCCTTTATCGTTGCGGATGCCTGCGCCAAAGCGGTCGGCGTCGGGGTCGGTTGCAAAAATAAGGTCGGCATTTGTTTCTTCTCCTTTTTTCAAGGCCATTGCCATTGCCGACGCTTCTTCCGGGTTAGGGTATTCTACGGTAGGGAAATTTCCGTCGTGCACGTATTGTTCGGGTACGGCAATCACATGTTCGAAACCGTATGCGTTCAAGGCTCTGGGTATTATGGTAGAACCTGTTCCGTGCAACGGAGTATATACTATTTTTATATCAGGGTTGCGTTTGATGGAATCGGGAGATAGCAATATCGTTTTAACTTCCTCGATAAACATATCGTCCATCGAATCGCTAATTGTTTCTATCAATGCAGGGTTGGCTTTGAATTTAATATCATCAACCGATTTGATGCGGTTCACTTCGGCAATGATATTCTTGTCGTGAGGAGGAATTACCTGAGCCCCATCGTTCCAGTATGCTTTGTAACCGTTATATTCTTTCGGATTGTGAGATGCTGTCAGCATAACCCCGCTTTGGCATCCTAGTTTGCGTATGGCATACGAAATTTCGGGTGTTGGCCTCAATTCCTTAAACATATAAGCCTTGATTCCGTTGGCTGAAAATATATCGGCCACAATTTGGGCATATTTTTGACTGTTGTTGCGGCAATCGTAACCAATCACAACTTTTATTTGATCGAGAGAAGAAAATTCTTGTAAAAGATAGTTCGACAACCCCTGCGTGGCACTACCCATTGTGTATTTGTTGACACGGTTGGTTCCGGCTCCCATAATGCCTCTCAGCCCGCCTGTTCCAAACTCTAAATCTCTGTAAAATGCGTCTATCAGCTCGGTTTTGTCTTCATTGTCGAGCATGCGTTTTACTTCACTCTTTGTTTCTTCGTCATAATTTCCTGACAACCACGTTTGCGCGCGTCCTATGACTTGTTCCAGTAATTCCTTATTTTCCATTATTAGGATCGTGATAAAATTAGTTATATTCTTTTAGCAAGAAACAAATATAACATTTAGTTGGTTAACCGAAAAATTATATTTTAGCTTTTTTCAATACAAATTAGTCATTTTCTAGCTCAATTCGTTCAATCATTTCCCAGAAACCGTCTAGACTTTTTCGTTTTATTCAATTTTGTCATCCTGAGAGTATCGAAGGATCTGTTTTTTAGATGTTTCACTACGTTCAACATGACAAAAACTCAAAAATTAAGTATAATTTAAAAAGTCTAGATCATTTCCCAGAATCATATCCATAATCATGGATGTTCTGGCTCCGCTGTCCCCTGTCGAAGGGCATTTGCCAATGCCTCTCAGTTCGTCAACAATTATTTGTATGAGCGGCTGTTGTATATGTTCAGGAGATGCGATGTCGAAAGTTTCACTTATTGTATTTGTTTGCAATTGAATGGGCGTGAAAGCGAACGTGCTGAACCGTATTTCGCCTTTGGTTCCTGTAATTATAACAGAATCCCGGGCAGAGTTTTTTGATGTGACAAAACACCATTCGCCAACACCTATTGCTCCCGATTTGAATTTCAGGATACATGCGAGAGTATCTTTCACTTCATACAGATTGCCTCTGTTTGTTGAGAAACCTTTTGCTTCCTCTATTTCTCCGAGCAAAAAGTCGAGAATATCTAATGTGTGGGGAGCCAGATCGTAGAAATATCCCTCGCCTGCAATGGCTTTGTCTATTCTCCAAGTATGGGTATCTTTTTGATGGTCGGAGGGTTGGGGAGTCTTGAATAATTTTACACTGACATTGAGTATATCCCCGATGCTTTGTTCTTCTAAAAGTTCTTTAACTTTCAGAAAATAAGGAAGTCCCCGCCTGTAATAAGCAACGAAAAGTTTTTGATCTGCTTTTTTTGCTGCCTCAATCATTTCCTTACATTCCGGGTAATTCATTGCCATTGGCTTCTCCACATAAACAGGTTTGCCGGCCTGTAAGGCTTTTAAGGCATATTCTTTATGCGAACTTGGCGGAGTGGCAACGTAGATGGCATTGATCTCCGGGTCATTAATCAGTTCGTCGGCATTCGTATAATACTTCGAGACATTGTGCCTTCGGGCATAATCTTCGGCTTTGGCTTCGTTGCGCCGCATGATGGCAATCAGCGACGAATGTTCCGTTTTATAAAAGGCAGGACCGCTTTTCGTCTCGGTAACGTCTCCCGCACCAATGATTCCCCATTTTACTACATCCGTCATATTTTTTCCGTGATATTTATTATTTCATCTAAAACTTCGTCTTCCGATTGTTCCGACAGGTTGAACCAGTGTATATCTTCGTCCCTTTTGAACCATGTTATCTGTTTTCGGGCATACACACGGCTGTTTCGTTTTATTTTCTCCAGGGCAAAATCCAAATCCCACTCACCCTCCAGATGTTTGAACAATTCCTTATACCCAACAGTGTTCAGGGAATTTAGATGTTTGTTGGCGAATTGTTGTTTGGCTTCTTCCAACAAGCCATTGTTCATCATCTGATCTACGCGGGTGTTGATTCTCATGTAGAGTTCTTCCCGATTGCGGTTAAGCCCGATTTTAATAATGCGGAAAGGCCGTTCCTTTATACTATTGGTTCTGAAAGAGGAATAAGGTTTACCCGTCATAAGGCAAACTTCCAGTGCATGGATGACCCGTTTATAGTTTTTCAGGTCTACCTGATCGTAGATTACGGGATCGAGCATCTTGAGCTGCTGCCTTATTGGCTCTAAGCCTTCGTCTTGGTAAAGAGAGTATAATTCTTGGCGCAAAGTTTCGTCGATTGTAGGAATTTCGTCGATACCTTTGCAAATAGCATCTATATACATCATCGAACCTCCGGTCAGAACAAGGGTGTTGTGCGTGGCATGAAGTTCGTTTATCACCGAGAGAGCGTCGGTTTCATATTCACTGGCACTATAATAGTCTGTGACATTTAAAGTGCCAATGAAATAATGCTTTATACGCATCAATTGTTCTTGTGTAGGCGCTGCCGTCCCTGTTTCCAACCCTTTATATAATTGTCGTGAGTCGGCAGAAATAATGGGACTTTTGTAATGTTCAGCTATTTTGAAACTGAGATCTGTCTTACCCACAGCCGTAGGGCCCAAAAGAACAATGAGTTTTTTCATTTAAAAGCCTTCGTCTTCTCCCGAAATAATGTTGTCGAGCCCGTCGAAACCGTCAGCATCAAGTTCGTCGAGGTCGTAACTTTCGTCTCCATAGAAATTTTCACCGCTTTCGAACGATTGCGCACTGTTTTCGAACGATTCGAAATCGACAAACTGAGCCGGAGCATCGCCGATTGATTTGGTGCATACGGCTTCGTCCATATTTTTGCCTGTTATTATTTCTCTTAGTTCCATGAAAAAAGCACGCTCTGTCATGTAGTCGAAAACATACATCAGTTTTTGCTTTTCATCTTCAAGGAAATCGCCTAAACGGCTGCCATCCATCACAAAGGAGTCTTCTTCCGATGTGGTATCCATTTCGAAAAGAGTGATTTCTCTTTCTTTCTCCCAATCGTCGTTGCAAATGAAGAAAGAAGTCATTTCACCGTCTTTGTATCCAACCGATTGTGTAATTGCTTTATGCAGATCAAGAAAGCTGCCGTCTGCGTCTATTTGAATTTCTCTTCTGAAATCGTCTACCTCGTCTGATAATAGTAGGAATCTAAATACCATTTTTTATGTGTTTATGTTGTTTTACTAAGAAGTCATCTAGACTTTTTAAATTATACTTAATTTTTGAGTTTTTGTCATGTTGANNNNAAAAAACAGATCCTTCGATACTCTCAGGATGACAAAATTGAATAAAACGAAAAAGTCTAGACGGTTTCTAAATCAAAAATAATACATTTTTGATTTTGCTACAATTATTTCTCATTTTAATCTAAGGCAAACGCATCAAAAGTTTCATTAACCATCAGCTATCCTTCTTTCTCAGTGTCATTACCGTTATTTCGGGCCATGCACCAAAACGAAAAGGCAATAAAACACTAGCTATCCCTACATTTACATATATACCTTGAGTCCCCTCCACATACAAGCCGCTCCATTCAGGGTAAGTGATTGATGCTAAGGATAAATTGCCGATAGAAAACTGGTTTCCATGAGTATGCCCTGCCAAAGTCAGGTCAACGCCTCTGTGCAAAGCATAATACCGCCAAAATGTGGGGTCGTGTGTCAACAACAATGTAAACTTATCAGATGAGATACCTTGCATTGCCTTGTTTATATCGGCAAACTGAGGATATCCGAAATACCCGAAATTTTCAGTTCCGATCAAAGCTATCGAATCGTTTTGCCTGACAAGATATGTGTGTGCGTTATTCAACATTTCCCATCCCATCTCTTTCTGAGCAGCGCACAAGTCTATCAGGTTTTGCTGCTTGGCTTTCTCCGATGGCCATTCTCTGAAATCGCCATAATCATGGTTTCCCAGAACTGAGAAAACACCGTCCGGAGCCTTCAATCGAGATAGTATATCCTCGAATCCCTCTAGTTCTTTGGTTTCTACATTCACCAAATCGCCTGTTAATACAATTACATCTGCTTTTTGCTGATTAACTATATCTATTACTTTTTCTATTTCGCCTTTGCGGTCACTCCACGTTCCGATATGAAGATCAGATACTTGAACAACTTTATAACCATCAAAAGATTGCGGCAATCTTGACGAAGCAAATTCTACTTCTTTCACAACAAACTTCGTTTGTCCTACTACACTTCCGTAAATGGTAACAAAAAAAATGATGAAGCAAGCCACCAATCCCAATATAGTGAAAATACGAATTTTTCGTTTAATAAAATAACCCAGAGGGAAATCCCAAAAAGAAATCAGTACAAATACGAGCTTTGCTGCTATCACTGATATTATGATGAAAGACAACAATATATGATAATCCTGTACCCTGAATATTATTTTATAAACTCCTTCATAAAATAGAAAAGACGGCAAAAACCAAAGTACACGAAGAAGCACATTTCTTGTCAGTTTTCTTATGAAAACAAGAAATATGTATATATCAATAAGTATCAGTAATGGAAAAAATTTCAAAAAGAATACACCGATCATACATTTTTCGTTTTATTCAAAATCTAAAGAGGCGTATAAAATACTATAAGAGAATAAGTTGTTATGCCTTTCCAAGCATCACTTTCGCATTCTCGATAGCCGCCTCCGTTATTTGCGAGCCGCTAAGCATCTGAGCCAATTCACGTATTCGCTCATCATCCGAAAGCAGACGCAAATTTGTTGTTGTACGGTCTTCCGTGTCCGACTTATACACAAAATAGTGAGCTTTACCTCTGGCGGCAATCTGGGGCAAGTGCGTGATAGCTATCACCTGCATCTTATCTCCAAATTCCTGCATAATCTGCCCCATCTTATCGGCCACTTCGCCCGATACGCCGGTATCTATTTCATCGAAAATGATAGTCGGCAAAGCGGTTATACCGGCAATCATGGCTTTCAGGCAAAGCATTACCCGCGATATTTCTCCACCCGAGGCAACATTGGCAATAGGCTGCAAGGGTACGTTCTTATTTGCCGAAAACCGAAACACAACACTGTCCATTCCATATATATTGGGATGTGCTTCGGTAACAACATCGCACTGGAAGCGAATGTTGGGCATACCCAGATATGCCACCCGATCTGCAAGTTCCTTCTCGAAACTATTTGTTACAGCCCGGCGTTTACCGGACAATTGCTCTGCCAAAGCAAGCATTTTTTCGTATTTCTTCTCAACTTCACTTCTCAGTTCTTCTATTTGCTGATCATAAGAATCTATATTTTCAAGCCTTTCTTCCAAATCTTTCTGAATACCGAGCAAATCGGCAATAGACGTAACCCTGTGTTTTTGCTGGAGGGAATAGATTTGGTCGAGGCGTTCGTTCACAAAAGCCAATCGTTCGGGGTTGAACTCCACATCTTCTGCAAACCGTTCCATTTCGGTGCTAAGGTCACGCAGGTCTACATAGGCCGACTCTATCCGCTGAGATATTTCGTCCGATTTAGAATATATACCTTGCAACGTTTGAATCGTATTCATACTGTCTTTCAGTGACGATACAATTCCCCGATCATCATCCGACAGCAAGGTGTATACCTTAAATAATGCCGCTTTTATATCTTCCGCATGATTTAGTGTTGCCAATTCCTGTTCCAGATCATCTTGCTCGCCATCTATCAACTTCACATCCGACAATGCTGAGTATTGGTAACGGAAATAGTCTTCGTCGGCCTTATTTTTCTTTGCCACATCTTCCAAATCCCGCAGCGATTTTTCTGAATCTTTATACAGTTTATATGCCTGTTGATATTCTTTCAGCAAATTATTTGTGCCTGCCATCAGATCGACAACTTGCATTTGAAACCGGCTGTCGCCTAGCATTAAGTTTTGATGCTGGGAGTGAATATCTATCAACTGGCTACCAAGTTCCTTCATGTCAGTCAGAGAAACGGGACTATCATTCAAAAAAGCACGCGATTTTCCGCTCGACAATATTTCCCGCCGAAAGATATAAGAATCAGGGTCATACTCAATGCCTCTTTCTTCGCAAAACGATTTCAGATCGTATGCCGAAACATCAAACATTCCCTCTATTATGCACTTGTCTTCGCCTTGTTTTATCGATTTCACATCGGCTCGCTGCCCCAATATGAGAGACAAGGCACCCAAAATAATCGACTTTCCCGCCCCGGTTTCACCCGTAATAACCGAAAAACCCGAATTAAAATCAATCTCCAGACTATCAATCAGAGCATAATTTTTTATATATAAAGATTTCAACATATAATCAGAAAAATAAAAAGACAAGCAAAGGTAATAATTTTTTTATCCTGATAAATATCCAATTCAGCTACAAGTTACCAAAAGTAGGGGCGTAAAATCTTACGCCCTCATGTCAATAATATCGGGCGAAATATTTTTGGCTCCGCTTCTCTCTGCCGATTTTCAATTCGCCCCTACTGAAAAGATATTGTACAATTTAAACCAACACTTTTCAACTACTGATTGACATAAGTAATAAAAAAGTTTTACAGTTTTTTTAGGCAAGCTATTTTATATTATCAAAAAATGGTTTAACTTTGCAAACCGAAAATTGGATTGAAATAACTATAAAGATATAAATAAAGCAATGAAAAAAGGAATTCATCCGGAAAATTACCGTCAAGTGGTTTTCAAAGACATGTCTAACGATGATATGTTTATTTCTCGTTCAACCATCAACGCAAAAGATACAATCGAAATAGATGGTGTAACTTATCCACTTGTAAAACTTGAAATCACTAGTTCGTCTCACCCATTCTATACAGGTAAACAAAAACTAGTGGATACAGCAGGACGTGTTGACAAGTTCATGAACCGTTACGCAAAACGTATGCAGCAAACAAAGAAATAAGAATAAATCTTATTGTTGATAAATATTAGTAAAGGGATTTTCAATTGAAAATCCCTTTACTTTTTTGTGCACTTCATTATATGTCTAAATATTCTCAAACTAAAAACAGGGCGTGTCAAGAATTTTTGACACGCCCTGTTTTAACAATATAATAAGTTCCGTTATTTCAAAAGAATCTTAGCCACAACAGAACCAACCCTCACGATATATAAGTCGCCCCTGTTCAATCCTGAAATCTCAACATATTCATCATTGTATTGTCCAACCAGAGAACCTTGCATATCGTAGATATACACATTTTCAAGAGAACTGTTGCCTTCTATAAAGATTACTCCTTCTTTTGAATATACTGTTATTTCTTCTGCAGAATCCAGACCGATACCGCTCAGAGGCTCAACAGTTAGTTTTCCTTTTACCGGAACAATATTGTAATTAACTGCTTCTCCTCCAACAACCAGTATGTCATAATCACCTGACGGAGAATCTATTAAGGCAGTCGTCCTTGCTTCCGGCTTAGAAACGAACAAATCTTTGGTATCTTCATTCTCACCATTCTTAAACCCTGTATACGACAAGCTGAATACCGGATTATCTTCCTTTTCTTTACGTGCAGCATCTTGTGCAGTGACTGTCAATGGTGCTTTTGTAACGGTCAGTTTACCTTTACCTACAAACTCGTAATTATCTGCTTCACCGCCTGCAACAACAATGTCGTATTCACCAACATTGGATGTAGCAACAGCTTGGCAAGATACGGTTGGGGCGGTTTTCACCACACTTTCTTGGTCAGAACCAACAAAGCCTTCATAAGAATCAAAAACAAGTTCCGGATTTGCCTCTCCATATTCACGAGACACATTTTTATAATTTACTGTCAATGGCGCTTTACCCACCTCGAACAGAACAATAGCTTCTCCCGCAAAATAGGTAGCCGTTTCTTGAGTATAGGCTTTTATTTTGCCTTCGCCGGGTTTCTTTATCGTAACTTCGCCCGTAGAGGAATTAACAGAAGCAACCGCAGTTGACTGTGTTGTATATTGCACTTTTATTTCCGGCTCCCCGTCCAAAACTTTAGCCACCACATTCAACGGAAATGCAGCATCACCATATTTTTTTCCTACAACAGGCTCATAATCTAAAGTAATTTGTTTTTTCACCACCACTGCAGCATCATCCGGCAGCTTGCTATTTAGTTTGTAGTTTTCAAACTCAGTCACAGGGAAAGTCATGGTGACAGGAAACTCGGAACCTTCGGGTGCATTTTCAACTATCGCACACGAAACTATAGGTAAATTAGTACCTATAATATCCTCCCCTTTTTCCGAGTACTTCATATTAGAATATGAAAGCGTAAATTCGCCCGGCACATGACCTGCAGGAACACCAACTTTATGATATTTTACATCGGTGGAATTCGAATCAAATTTTACCTTATTGTAAGTAACATATACATCCAATGTTGTTTTTGTAATTTTAAATTTCTGATCGGGCAGATATGTAAATGTATAGTTTTTAGCTTGAGCTGCCGACAAAGTAGCAGGTCTTGTTTCTCCAACAACTTCCGCAGTTTTACTAGCCGCAGCTGTTACAGAGACAGCCTTAGTGAGCACATCTGAGGTTTCTCCATTCTTAAAGCCATCAAATACAAGAGCATAATCACACTTTCCATTTGTTTTGTTAGATGCTGATACAGTAACACCACGTTCAACCCATGCTCCGTCTGCCAACGAAACCTTAACCGTAGCCTTGTTTACCGTAACAGTTAAAGGCTCCGAAACAGCCAAAGAAAAACCTTCCGTATCGGCTTGTTTTGCTATGATTGTTGATGTACCAATTCCGTTTATTTTCAGCTTCCCACTTACTGCGTCAACCGATATAACTCTGTCATTCATCGATTCGTAGATAAATGGTTCGGTGCTATTTGAAGTAAATCCAAAATCTGTGATTTCATCACCATATGCAAAAGTTGGAGCTTCGGCAGGCAAAGCTATTGCCACTTTTTCTCCTTTAAATATTATCTTATAAACATAAGTACTTTGCCCCGATGTGTTAGAACATGTAACCGTAATCTTTTTAACAAGGCTTACCCCTGCAACCTCCGATTCATTTTCAATTTGCACATTCGTAAAATCTGTGCTTCCATAAGCCGTCGCAACCAATTCCTTGTCTCTATCGGCATAAGACAATTGATATTCGAAAATATCCTCATTAAAACCTTTCAACGCTTCACCTGCCAAGGTTAATGATTTCAGTTTCGCATTATATACATAATGTACATCATCTGCCCATAAGGTATTTCCATTTTTTATAACACTTCGATCCCAATAGTTTGCAGATGATAAAATGATATTCATTTTTTCAGGAGTTTCATCACTTTTATATTCAACAGGAAGCGAAATCCGAGTCCAGTCTGCCAATACACCTTCAATATTATATTCAGCCTTACCAATCAGCTCGGCATTTCCGCTATCGGGCGTTTTCTTACCCAAAATACAAAGGTCTTGATCTTCAACCACCGCCGTTTCTTCAGACGAAAGTCCTCCTCCCGGATTGGTTCTTACAGTAGACTTAGGAGTTCCCTTCCACATATAAGCCAACAGGAGGGCATTTTCAGCACCTTCCGAACCGATAGTTCTTTTGTAATAACCCACCAAAGAGTCGGGACGTTGTGTATATTGAACTCCACCCACAGTTCCCCCGTCACAAGAAGGAATATCCATTACTGCAAATACCCATGGAGTACCCAAACTTATGTATGCAGGTGCATTAGAACCCGCAACGTTTGGTATACCTACAAATTTATTTTCCATTTTAACGGAAAAGCCATCTCCACCCAGTCTATTAGCATCCTGTGTTACGAGAGTTTCTTTTTTCTCCAAGAATACTTTCTGATTCACATTCGAGGCTTCCCAGCCGACAGGCTGCGTCCCCGGCCTCAAAAATTTTCCGGGAATAGCTCCATTACCTTTTATGTCTTCTACCCAAGGAAAATCAAAATCGCCCCGTATATTTTGGGCATCAATCCCCCCTAAGCACATCATTCCAGACAATAATACCAGAGTAAATAGTTTTCTCATTTTCAATAAATTATAATTAGTTGTTAAAATTACGAACAAAGAATAGTAACCGACTTTACCTAACAAAACAATACCTTCTTCATATTTTATGCGAATCAATATTTGGATTTACTATAACAAAAATGTTTTTTTACATTAAGCAAACCGCAAAGACATAAAAAACCGCAAAGTTTTTCATTTTGTCATTGAGTCGCCTTCGCTCCTCGAATGTTGTTTCTGAACGAAAAGAAGGATCTGTTTTACAGATGCTTCGCGTTGCTCAGCATGACAATTTTTCGGGCAGAATAAAAGAACGTTTTTGTTAACTACTGATTCATTTTATTTAATTTTTTCTACTATCCGCAGGGTACAAATATAAATCATAAACTTTTTAAGACAAAAAAGCAAATCGAAACATTTTTAATATTTCACAAAAATCAGAAACTAATCTTATATAATTTTACACATCAAGTGAATATTTTTGAATTTTTGATAAAATTCAGTTCAAAATGTTAATCAATAAATATTCCGACTACTAATTTGACACAAATTGAATCAATAAATATTTTTTATCACAAATTTCCGTACTTTTGTAATGAAATAGCAAAAAAGATTGTGACCCAACTCCGGTCAAAAAAAATAACAACGATTGTGTACTTAACTCTTTGAGAAATTAAATTTTAACCTAACCATATATGAATAAAAAATTTACATCAAAAATAATGACTTTGTCATTAATCTGTTTGTGTAGCTTTGGCCTGTCGGCAAATGCACTGGGCAAAGGATATACACATTCAATAAAAAATGTATCTACAACCAACAGTTTGTCTGAAATAGCAGGAATTTATGCCGGCTCTCTGCAAGTTGACCTAGCCGAACAAAATGGTGAAGTAATAACATTTCCCAATCAATTGTTAATAACCGAGAATGGTGGAGATGAAATAGGATTGTTGTTGAAAGACTTCGATTTTGGAGGACTGCCATTGGGTGATATTGCTGTTGAAAACATTCCTGTTTCCGAATCGAACGGAGAATATCAATTTGAAAGTGAAAAGGTAAACCTCTCTCTCGCTATAGGTGACGCAGAGGTAAAGGCAAGTGGAACTATAAAAGACAACATAGCCAATGTAACCATTGATGTTCATGCTGCATCTATTGATATTCCTGTCAAATTCACAGGAAAAGTTGTAGTAGATGGACTTCGCCTAAATGATATAAAGCTGAATGGTGTATCCGTATCAGAGGAAACTTTCGACCCGGATGTGTTTCACTATTCACTTGAAGAAATATCAGGATCGGATGTTTTAACATACGAAAAAGCAGACGCCTCATCCAAAGTAGATATTCTGCTGGATGGCAAGTGGATATATTTGTACGTTACCGATGGACTAAAGAGCAATTGCTATGCCATAGCACATGAAATGAACACCACAGATTTTGTCGATGTCCCCATCAATAAAATAACATTAGGACAGAATGTTGATGGAAACCTTACACTGACCAACGGAGCGGAAATTAGTTCTAACGGAACCGTAACAATAGCAGGTACAATAACTTACAACAAAACTATCGACGGCTCCGCATGGAATGTTGTAGGATTGCCTTATACACCAATTGTGAAAGCGGTGAAAGCAGATGGAACAAGAGTGGATGCTGACGCTTATTGGTACACTTACGATAATGACGCAAAACAAAAAGAACTTAGTGCTCCTGCCGATGCTATGATCATGAAGTTAAAATCAAACACGGATGCTACTTCTCTCGATTTGATTTCGCCAAATAATTCAAGAATCGCATTAGGACAACAAGAAGTTATATCCGGATATACTGTTTTAGCTAATAATTCCTTGGTGTCTAAAGCCCTAAGTTCTCTAGCACCTGTTATTCCGGCATCGCCTAACGAAGGAGTCTATTATATCTTTAATGGAACAGAATTTATTAAAGCTAACGGTGATACAAAAATAGCACCTGCCACAATGTTCATCGCTTATGCCGGAGCAACACCAGCTGCAACAATAGCCGTACCAAATACCGATAGTGGTATTGATAATCCAAACAATGACGGACAAAGCGTTTATGCTGCTGAAAATACAGTTTACGTTAAAGGTTTTAGCGGCATAGTTCAAATATATACACTGAATGGTAACTTATACACGAATGTAAATGCTACCGGAAACGATTCGTTCGAATTACCGAGAGGCACATACATCGTTCAAACAGGAAGTAGAGCTACTTTGATTATGATTAAATAATCTATCTTCAACTTATTATGAAAAGAGTCGGGAATTACTTCCGACTCTTTTTTTGCCACAATCTCTCTAATAAAAGGATTTGCTTTCCTGCTTTTATGCGAATTATTGATATTTTTTTTTCATTTTTCTGATAATAAATTAAAAAAAAGATTTAAAAACAATCAAAATGTCAATTTTTTAATTACATTTGTAACTCCAATCAGGAAAACCCTGTTTATAATTTATCAAATCATCATATTTTTAATTTATCGAACCATCTATGAAGACTGAAGAAGTATTAGCAAATCTGAAACGTAGATTTCCAAATGAACCTGAATATCATCAGGCAGTGCACGAAGTATTAGAATCGATCGAAGAGGTTTACAATCAACATCCTGAATTCGACAAAGCCAACCTGATCGAAAGACTATGTATTCCGGATCGTATATTTTCTTTCCGTGTGACATGGACAGACGATAGTGGAAAAGTTCACACCAACATGGGATACAGGGTACAACATTGTAACGCGATTGGCCCATACAAAGGAGGACTTCGTTTCCATGCTTCATTGAATCCGTCTATTTTGAAATTCCTTGCCTTTGAGCAAACATTCAAAAACTCACTCACCACACTACCTATGGGTGGCGGTAAAGGAGGTTCGGACTTCAACCCAAAAGGAAAATCAAACAACGAAATCATGCGCTTCTGCCAAGCATTCCTTTTAGAATTGTGGAAGCATATTGGTCCTGACACAGACGTTCCGGCAGGAGACATCGGCGTAGGTGGGCGTGAAGTTGGTTATATGTTCGGAATGTATAAAAAACTAGCGAAAGAATTTACAGGAACATTTACCGGTAAAGGTATCTCTTTCGGAGGATCACTTATCCGTCCCGAAGCAACAGGTTATGGAAATGTATATTTCTTACTTGAAATGTTGAAAACTAAAAACATCGACATCAAAGGTAAAAAATGCCTTGTATCAGGTTCAGGAAACGTTGCCCAATACACTTGCGAAAAGTTGATAGAACTAGGTGCTATACCTGTAACTCTTTCCGATTCTGACGGATACATCTACGATCCTGACGGAATAACAAAAGAAAAATTGGAATACGTGAAAGAGTTGAAAGAACTTTACAGAGGACGTATAAAAGAATATGCCGAAGAATACGGCTGCAAATATGTACCTAATGCCCGTCCTTGGGGCGAGAAAGGCGATATAGCACTACCATCCGCAACCCAGAATGAATTGAACGGAGAGGATGCTCAAAAACTAGTAGCAAATGGCATTATTGCCGTTTCGGAAGGTGCAAACATGCCATCAACTCCTGAAGCAATAGAAACATTCCAGAAAGCAAAAATTCTTTATGCTCCCGGAAAAGCAGCAAACGCAGGAGGAGTATCGGTTTCCGGTCTTGAAATGACTCAAAACTCAGAACGCTTGAGCTGGTCGGAAGAAGAAGTTGACAGCAAATTGAAGTGGATTATGGCAAATATCCACGAAAACTGCGTGAAATACGGAACTGAACCGGATGGATATGTTAACTACGTGAAAGGTGCTAACATTGCAGGTTTCATGAAAGTTGCAAAAGCGATCATGGCTCAGGGAGTTGTATAATTTATCTCTCAACCATTAAAAAAGGAAGAACAGGGTGCTGTTCTTCCTTTTTTTTATTTGAGGTTTGTCGTACTAAAATTCGCAGTTGAATTCGTTGGACTACTTTTTATATTTTACTTCCAAAGAGGAGTAGGGTATGCCCCTTCGTCAACAAGTGCCTGAAGTTTAGCTACAACAGAGTCACGATCTTCGGCATAAGTCACGCCAAACCATTTGGCAGAAGTATCAAGGACCTTAACGTCAGCTGTTTTGTTAGCAATTAGATGATCGACCATAAGAGGAATGAAATATTCTGCTTTCAGGTTATCTTGGTTTAGTTCGAGGAACTTGATGAAGTATTCTTCCGAATATTTGAAATAGTCGGGAGTGAATCCCCACATATTCATCGAAACAGGTGCGTTTTCGGGCAATTCGAACCAATAGTTTTCGGCATCTTTGTATTGTATAACACCATCTTTACGTTCGATGTGAGTGCGTTCAACAACGCTTTTCAAGAAATCGTTGTCGTCTGTTTCACAAACACCACGAGCAACCGCACCACTTTCCGAAAGAGTGTTCTGCAAGCGGTATCCAACCATGCAATAATGGTTTTTGCTGCCTTCCAATCCTTTAAGAAAGTCTGCTAGCTTCTGAAATGCGTCACGTCCGTAGAAGTCGTCGGCATTGATAACTGCAAATGGCTCATTGATAACGTCTTTTCCCATAAGTACGGCATGATTCGTTCCCCAAGGTTTAACACGTTCGGGGTGTACGGTAAAGCCTTCGGGCAGGTCGGTCAGTTCTTGAAATACGATTTCAACTTCTATATGGTTCACATATTTGGATGCGATTTTCTCAAGAAAGTCTTTTTCAAATGTTTTACGGATAACAAACACAAGTTTGCCGAATCCACTTTCAATAGCATCATAAATGGAATAATCCATAATGGTTTCACCATTTGGACCCAGACCGTCCAATTGTTTAAGGCCTCCGTAGCGGCTTCCCATTCCTGCTGCGAGAACAAATAAAGTTGGTTTCATAAATAAATAAAACTTTTTATATTGATTAATTAGTTAGAGTATGCTTAGCTATTCTGTCAATCAGATTGGCAAAGCATTACAAAAGTACTAAAATGTTAACTTACTCGGAAATATGAAACTGTTTTATTTTATAATTTCAATACTTTAAAGGCTATATTGTTGTTGTTTGCCATTCTGACTTTTAATATATAGCTTCCTTGCGGTAACGGCACGATGTTCAGGCTCGTGCTGATATTGTTGATGCTTGATGTCGAGATTAATAGTTTGCCCGACAGGTCGTATATCGAGGCGCTTTCGATGGGCGAGGATGCGGTGAGGTTGATATAGTCTCTTGCGGGGTTAGGATAGACGGACAATTCGTTATAACCCGTAAGATTTATATTGCCTATGTGTATGGCTTCGATAGAGGCAATTATGTCATGCGTAGGGTTGAATTTGATCTCTTTTATGGTGAAAGGTATATCGGTTTCGAAGCTCTGGTTGTTTTCAGTCAGGTCAAAATGTTTTGTTATGGTTTCGCTATTTGAGCCGAAAAATTGGATGCTGAATGGCGTTTCAAAAAAATCAACGGAGTTGTGTGTTGTCTTTTGATTTATTTTTACGACAGTTTTACCCGATAATTGCTGGTTCACTTGGATGTCGAACAACGGGTAGCCTTCGCCATAAACCCAGTCGTTGAAAAACTCGTCGAGATCGGCACCTGATGAATTTTGCAGGCACGTTTTCAGGTCTTCTGTTGTTGCAAATCCGTACGCAAGTTCGGGTGAGTTCAGATAATTCTTTATGCCGGAATAAAATGCTTCATCGCCCAGCTTTTTTCTGAGCATGTGAACAACCATCGAAGCTTTCGTGTAGGATAGGTTGCTGTCGAATGTCCTATCCTCGTCTTCGGGCATCGGGTTATATACCGAACCTTCTTTGCAATTGCCGATTATTCCGTTTATGCTGCGTCCCTTCCAATCGGTGAAATCTTCTTCGCCCAGCAAATGTTCGTAAAACAAACCTTCGCCGTAAGTTGCAAAACCCTCATTCAGCCAAATATCGTTCCATGTGGCGCAGGTCACCTTATCGCCAAACCATTGGTGCATCAGCTCGTGATTGATGAGTCCTTGACTGAAATTTTTCATAAAACTGATTGTCGCATGCTCCATACCTCCGCTCCACAACCATTGAGCATGTCCATATTTTTCATTTTTGTAAGGGTAATCTCCAAACAGGTTGTTAAACAGTTGAATGACAGTCGGAACATTGTCGAGTGTTGCTTTGGCAGATTCAAGACTTTCGGGGTAAACATAGTTTATTATCGGCATTTCGGTGTCACCTATCGTAGCGTAGTTGGTGTATACCTCATAATTTGTGACTGATATTCCTACCAGATAGGGTGTTATGGGGTATTGATGTTGCCATAATGTGGTGGTAGTGCCATCGTTGTTTACTGTTTCCGAGATCAGTTTTCCGTTTGCAGCGGCTTTAAATTCGGATGGGTGGGTGATATGTATTTCTATTTCGTCTGCTTTATCGCTCAAATTGTCTCGGCAAACCCACCAACCGGACGAAGCTGAGGGTTCAGCTTTTGTATACGCATTGGGTATGCCGTTGTGAAACTTTATGTTATATGCTTCGGAGTCGCTTTCTTTTCCCGAAAAAGAAACGGAAACTTCTCCTTTTTCTCCTTTCTTAATTGTTGTCGGTAGATTGATAATGAGTTTTTGTCCTTCCCTGAAAGAAGTAGTCAGGGGTTGGTCAAAATAATAGATTGCGCCTATGTCGAGGTTTTCTTGCGCATCAAGGGTTATTTTATCAATATCGTCAAGTGCTGTGAGCAGAACGGTAGAAGTTCCCGAAAAGCTGTCCGACAATGGGTTAGCGTTTATTTTCAGTACATATTTTGTTATGTCGAAATCGGTTGGAGGCGTTTTCTCAGCTATGTGCGCATTCCTTGACTTGACGGATTTGCGCATGCAATTGGCATGTACATGAATCTCTTGTGTGTATGTATAGATACACATAAAGAGAATGGCGGTCAGCAGAAAAACTCTTTTCATAACAAATTTGTTTTTAGATGCTTCGTTTCATTCAGCATGACAAACTCAAATGTAGGCAATTTATTCCAAATCTACCACTGTTATGCCTGCGCCTCCCAATTGAACATGTTCGTCTTGAAATTTTCTGACACCGAGAACCGTCTTCAGATAATCCCTGATGATTTGACGCAATGCCCCCGTACCCGTCCCGTGAAGGATGCGTACGCGTGAAGCTCCAACCTGTATCGAGTCGTCTATGAAGTACATGACAGCTTGCAGGGCTTCGTCTCCGCGCATGCCACGAACATCAATTTCTTGTTTAAAATTGAGTTTCTTTTCAGACATCTGGTCGCTTGTTTGGCTGCTTACGAATGTCGATTTCTGGTGTTCCCGCTTTATCTGATTTTTACTAACTTTTTCCAGAGCATCCAGTTTGGATGTCGATCTTATCATTCCGAATGCAATAACAGCATTCTTTCCTTGTATTTCAATTATCTGTCCAACAGATGTTTGCCCTTTCAGGCGAACGTTGTCACCAATCGATATGGTTTCAGAAATTTTTTCGGACGAAGGTTTTTCTTTTTGTTTCTTCTTCTTTTCCCTTTCCTTGAGTTTCTGTATTTTACGGCTTATTTTATCGTCGGTTTCGTTATTCTCGCTCGAAAGATTTTCTTTGAATTGGGATAGAGACAGCCGGGCTTCTTTTGTTTTTTCTTTCTCGGCCTGAGCTTCCTTTATCGTTCTTATTGTGTTCTCTATCTTGGCATTAGCTTCTGATAGAATGTTTTCGGCGTCGGCTTTGGCTTTACGGATAATTTCTTTGCGTTGTTTTTCCACATCCAGAAGGTCGGACTCGTAGGTAGAGGCAACCTCTTCCAATCGTTTTTCTTTTTGGCGGATATTCTGGCGTTTTTGCTCCCAATATCGTTTATCTCTGACAATATCTTGGAGATACTTGTCCATATTGATGTAATCGCTGCCAACTATTTCGGAGGCATCGGCGATAACATCTTCCGGAAGTCCTATTTTACGGGCAATTTCGATGGCGAATGAGCTGCCCGGATTGCCTATCGACAAGGTGAATAATGGTTGCATCTGATGCCTGTCGTAAAGCATCGCCCCGTTTACAACGCCTTTATTTTCATTCGCAAAATGCTTCAAGTTCTGATAGTGGGTGGTAATGACCCCGAAAGCACCTCTTTCGTTGAACCTTTTTAATAGAGATTCTGCTATTGCGCCACCAATCTGGGGTTCCGTTCCTCCTCCAAATTCGTCAATCAGTAAAATGCTCTTGGCGTTACAGTTACGTACAAAAAATTTCATATTTGTAAGGTGTGAACTGTAAGTACTCAAGTCGTTTTCTATGGATTGTTCGTCTCCGATATCAATGAAGATATTATCGAAAATTCCCACTTTCGAACTTTCGTCCAGAGGTATCGGCAAACCGCATTGTATCATATATTGTAAAAGTCCTACTGTTTTGAGGCATACGGACTTACCACCTGCATTTGGTCCCGATATTATAAGGATTCGGTTTTCATCGTCCAACCAGATGTCAAGGGGAACAATAGGTTTATTTTGCCGTTTATGCGATAAATAGAGTAGGGGGTGTTTTGCTCTGTTCCAGCCGATTTGTTGTTTGTCTTCCATCGGTGGTTTTATTGCATTGATATCCAGAGAAAAACGAGCTTTCGACCGAATGAAATCTATCCAAGCCAGAAACTCGTATGACTCGATGATATCGGGAGCCACGGGGCGAACCGTGTCGGTGAAAGAAATAAGGATTTTCACTATTTCCCTCCGTTCATCGTTTTCCAACTCTCTGATTTTGTTATTCGCTTCAACCACTTCCGCCGGTTCAATGAAGACCGTTTTTCCGGAGGCCGATTCGTCGTGTACGATGCCTTTCAACTTCCGTTTAAATGCCGGGGCAACGGGTATTACCAATCGTCCGTCTCTCATGGTTGGGGCGACGTCTTTGTCTACCAAGCCTTCCGATTGTGCAGATCGGAGTATGGCGTTCAGGCTTTTGGATATGCTGTTTGTGGTTTGGGCTATTTCCTTTCTTATTTTGTTCAATTCGGGTGAAGCATTGTCTTTTATGCGGCCGAATTTGTCCAGAATGTTGTCAATTTTTGTTAGCAATTGAGGAAATATAACGACATCTCCCGCCAATTCCTGCAAGTATGGGTATGGCGAATTTTCTTCTTCCTCTTTTCTTAGAAAGCTAACTATGTCTTTTATCGTTTGAAGAGATCGGCGAAGGTCGAAAAGAACCACTTCGTCCAGCCAGGTTCCTTCAATCCGGATGTTTTTTAATGCCTGTCGCACATCAAAAAAATTGCCAATCGGGAAATCTTCTTCCTCTTGTATTATGCGGATAAATTCTTCTGTCTGATGTAGTTGTCTCTGTATGTGATCGTAATTGGACGAAAAACTCATATCTTCGGTTTTTTCGACACCGAGACTGCTGAGACATTTTTCCGCTATATATTGTCGGATTTTATCAAATCCTATCTTTTGTTCAAAATTATCGGGATAAATCACTTTTTTGTAATGTTCTTTTTATTGTGATGACAAAGATAATAAAGCTATGTGAATAATGCGAATAGGTCTTAAATTTGGAGAACTGTAAAGATGCGAAGATTGCGAAACTTTAAAGAAAAAAAATGGGTGGTGGAGTATAAACGAAAAAAGTAACCTATTATGTAGGTTACTTTTATAAATTTTAAAGGCTGAGTTACTTATTCAGCTTTTGGAGCTTCTTCTTTAGCAGCGTCAGCAGCAGGAGCTTCTTCAGTTGCAGGAGCTTCTTCTTTAGCAGCGTCAGCGTCAGCAGCAGTTTCTTCAGTTGCAGGAGCTTCTACTTCAGGAGTAGTAGCTGAAGTTGCAGCAGAATCACCACCTTGAGTAGCGTCAGTTTTTTTACCACCATCACATGCTACGAAAGAGAATGAAGCAGCAGCTAAAACAAGTAACATTGAAATCTTTTTCATTTTTCCTAAAATTTATAAAATGATTAATAAATATGCTTATTCCATGCAAAGTTAATCCATTCACGGAAATTAAATGCAAAAAGACAATATTTTTTTCTAATAAACAAGAAAAAGAGAATATTTTTATCTGTTATGGTTTCAGAAACTCTTTTTTTGACAAAAAATTAACGAAATTCATAAAAACAAAAAAAGTAACCTACATGAAGTAAGTTACTTTTTTAAATTTGTTTAGCTACAAATTATTTAACAGCACCTGCCATTTTTTGAGCAGCTTCTGCCATTTTTTGAGCTACCTCAGTATATTTCTTTTGTTGCTCTTCTGTTAGAGTTGTAGGATCAACTTTAGCTAGTTCTGGAGTAAGTTTAGCTACTTCTTCAGCCAATTTAGTGTATTCAGCAGAAGTGAAGTCACCTTTTTCGATCAAAGGAAGCATTTGCTCAGCTAGAGAAATGTATTTGTCGATTGCGTTATCAGAAGCAGCAGTTGTACCTTCAGTTGCAGGAGCTTCAGTTTTAGCAGAATCACCACCTTGAGCAGCGTCAGTTTTCTTACCACCATCACAAGCTACGAATGAGAAAGTCATTGCTGCAGCCAAAAGAAACATTGAAATTTTTTTCATTTTGATTTAATTTTATGAAATGATTAATAAAATATGCTTGTAAATTTTATGTATTCTCTATTCTTTCGAATTTAAAGTACAAAAAGACAATATTTTTTTTAAATAACCAAAAAAAAAGATAACTTTTTATTCACATTTCATAGGAATACGTAAAAAAAGTGTTTTTTGTTGCTATTTGAGGTAAATTATAGTGGGAAAGTGATCACTGTAACCATTTAAAAATGTGTTTCCTGAAAATGTACGCAGGGGATGCCCTTTATATTGCCCGCTTTGTTGGAAGAGGAAATCTTTATTGAATATTTCCGCTTCCTGAAATTTCAATCCTGCTTGTTTGTTGCCGGTTAAACTTTCGGAAACGATAATCTGGTCGAATAAGTCCCAGGTGTTTCTGTAACGGGCGCTGCCCAATCCTTCGGCGTATAAGTTCCACATTGTATTATATAGACCTCCTTTTTTCACATCTTTTTGATGTTGTTTTGCTTTTAATATTGTCCGGCAACTGGTGTTGGTGGGGTTGTCGTTCAGGTCGCCCATGATAATGATTTTGGCGTTATTGTTTGTCCTGTATATCGAATCGCTTATGCTTTTACACTGTTTTGCGGCGTGAATCCTGAGTTCTTCGCTGTTCTCACCTCTCCTCGAAGGCCAGTGATTGACAAGTATGTGGAAGGCTTCGCCGTTCATTGTTCCGTTCACTAATAATATGTCCCTCGTATTGTATCGGGTGTTTGACGGATACGAGAATTTGTGCCGTTCGGAAGATATCACCTTGAATAGCTTGGGATTGTATAAGAAACCCACGTCAATACCTCGAGGGTCGGGTGAGTCGTAGTGTACAATCTGATAATTGATGGTGGCGATGTTGGAGTGATTGGCCAGGTCTTGCAAAACTTTCTTGTTTTCTACTTCGGCAACTCCTACTATCGCTGCTCCTTCGGCGCATTTATCTTTCCCCAGCAAACTGATTACGTAAGAAAGATTATCCAATTTCTTGTTGTATTTTTCTTTATCCCATTGCTTTGCCGATTGGGGAGTGTATTCGCTATCGTTTATGCTCGTGTCACGTTCTGTGTCGAATAGGTTTTCCAGATTATAAAACGCTATGGCATAGGTTTTATCGTTATTGTTTTCCGTGTTTTGTGCAGTTGTATTTTGCGGTTGGTTGCATCCCCACAAAAGCAGAGATAAAGTGATGATTATTAGTTTGTCTTTCATATTTGAACTTGTTAATTTTTCTTTTTCATGTAGAGTGCTAGTCCGCCGCTGGATGTTTCTCTGTATAGGCTTGGCAAATCGTGACCGGTTTGCTGCATTGTTTGCACTACTTTGTCGAAACTAACCAAGTGTTTTCCGTCCGAAAGCATGGCAAATGAGCATGAGTCTAAAGCTCTGACGGCAGCAAAGGCATTGCGCTCGATGCAAGGCACTTGAACCAATCCGCAAACAGGATCGCACGTCAATCCCAAGTGGTGTTCCAATCCCATTTCGGCGGCATATTCGATCTGGGCGGGAGAACCTCCGAACAATTGATTTCCGGCGGCGGATGCCATGGCACAGGCAACGCCTATTTCGCCCTGACACCCGACTTCTGCTCCTGATATGGAGGCGTTTGTCTTTACGATGTTTCCAATTAATCCGGCTGTGGCAAGGGCACGTATTATTTTTGTTTCGCTGAATGCGTGGGTACTGTTGTGAAGATGGTAGAGGACGGCGGGCAATGTTCCGCACGAACCACATGTGGGGGCGGTGACTATCTTGCCTCCTGCCGCGTTTTCTTCCGATGTGGCTAGGGCATAAGAAAATACGAGCGCACGGCTTCGCATCGAGCCTTGATAGCCTTTGCCTTTCACATAATATGATGATGCTTTTCTCTGCAATCCTAATCCTCCGGGCAAAATGCCTTCTTCCTCAAGGCCTTTTTCTATGGCGGCCTTCATCACGTTCCACACCTCTTTCAGGTAGTCGAAAATTTCCACTCCTTCGTTGTCTATAACGTATTCCCAGAATGTTTTTCCTGTTTGTTGACACCATTCCAATATTTCGGACATGGTAGATTTATCATAAATTTGGGTGGATGTAGATTTTGTATTTTCATCGGCTAGGTTTCCTCCTCCGATGCTGTATATTGTCCAACTGTTTAGGGTCTGGTTGTTTTCATCCAGTGCATGGAAGATCATTCCGTTTGGATGAAAAGGCAGTTCGATTTCGGGTTTCCAAACTATTTTTACTGTTTTGGGCGAAAATTCTTGCTCAATGGCAACATCAGTCATGTGACCTACACCTGTTGCGGCGAGGCTTCCATAAAGTTCTACCTGAAACGATGTTGCATCCGGATTTCTTTCTTTAAATATCCGGGCAGCATTTCTTGGTCCCATTGTGTGACTGCTGGATGGCCCGTAGCCTATTTTGTATATCTGTCTGATTGATTCCATATTATTTTATTTTAATAGAAATTCGGAATAATGCGGATTTATCTCTTTTGCTCTGAAATAGTCGTCATTTGCTTTTTCTATTTTTCCTAATTTCATATACATATTACCTCTGTTATATAAAAATATATATGATTTAGGAAATTGAGCAATCAACTTTGTAAGAAGTTGCGAAGCTTTTAAATAATCTTCTTCTGCTTTTTCTTTATTTCCTAATATTTCGTATGCCTTTCCACGGGATCTATAACTGAAATTCAAATAAATGGAATTTTCTATATTATTTGTTGCCACGTCGATCAATTTTCTGCAAGTATTGAATAATTCGGTCTGTTCTCCTTTTTTATATAAAATATCAACCTTCATATCTAAACAATAAATATACTGAGCATCTATATCCAATGCCCTATTTGTGAAATATAATGCACTGTCCAGGTCTTTTTTATACCAATATACACTAGCCATATTATTAAAGTTGTCTACTTCAGGTTTATTCCCGATTATTGCATTTCTCAAATCATCTAATGCATTATCAAATTGTTGGTTGTTTATATATACTGTGGATCTGTTATTATATGCGGTGCTATTTTTGCTATTAAAGGATAAAGCCTCCTTGAAATCAGCAAGAGCAAGACTGTCGTATCCTAGAGTTGCATAAACTCCTCCCCGGTTTGCGTGAGTTACGCCTGACTTGGGATTAATTTCCAATACTTTTGTAAAATTATCTATTGAATTTTGAAATTGATCCAGGTAGTAAAAGACAATTGCACTATAATGGTATGCATTGGGTATTTCGGGATATTTGGAGATGAAAGCAGAACTATTCTTTATAAGATCATTGTATTTTTTGTTTTGCAAATCTGCTTGTGCTTGTTTTATATATTTGATTCTGATTTGCTTTAATTCTTCTTCTGAAGTATTTTGTGAATTGCCTGGTATGGGAAGGAGCAAGAAAATGATTGCGTATATGTATTTCATCAACAGATTATATTTATAAGATTAATATGACCATAACAAAGGAAAGCAATTTCTCAGACAAAACAAATCTTCAAACTTCTTAAAATAAGAAAGCGGAAGTCGTAGACTCCCGCTTTCTGCATAAATATGGATTTATTATTATGCGTTAACTTTAGCCATGTGAGCGATAAGATCCAACATTTTAGTTGAGAATCCCCACTCGTTGTCATACCAGCTAACAACTTTTACGAATGTTGGGCTCAATTGGATACCGGCTTTAGCATCGAAGATAGAAGTACGTGGATCGCCGATGAAGTCAGAAGAAACTACTGCATCTTCAGTATATCCAAGAACACCTTTCAATTCGCCTTCTGATGCTTCTTTCATAGCTTTACAGATATCTTCGTAAGAAGTTTCTTTAGCAAGACGAGCAGTCAAGTCAACAACAGAAACGTCAAGAGTAGGAACACGCATTGACATACCTGTAAGTTTACCGTTCAATTCAGGAATTACTTTACCTACTGCTTTTGCTGCACCTGTAGAAGAAGGAATGATGTTTCCTGCTGCTGCACGTCCGCCTCTCCAGTCTTTAGCTGAAGGACCGTCAACTGTTTTTTGAGTTGCAGTTGTAGCGTGAACTGTAGTCATCAATGCTTCCAAGATACCGAATTTGTCGTTCAATACTTTAGCGATAGGAGCCAAACAGTTTGTAGTACAAGATGCGTTAGAAACAAATTGCTCACCTTTTTGGTATGTGTTGTGGTTTACTCCGCAAACGAACATACGAGTGTCGTCTTTTGAAGGACCAGACATAACTACGTATTTTGCACCGGCGTCGATGTGACCTTGAGCTTTTGATTTTTCAAGGAAAAGACCAGTTGATTCTGCGATATATTCAGCACCAACTTCGTTCCATTTCAAATCAGCAGGATTTTTTTCGGCAGTTACACGGATAGCGTTTCCGTTTACAACAAGTTTGCCGTCTTTTACTTCAACTGTTCCGTCAAATCTGCCGTGAACAGTATCATATTTAAGCATATATGCCATGTATTCAACGTCGATAAGGTCGTTGATACCTACAATTTGGATGTCTTTTCTACCTTGTGCTGCACGGAAAACTAAACGTCCGATACGTCCGAAACCGTTAATACCTACTTTAATCATTTTTGTAATTTTTAATTGGTTAAAAATATTGTGAATTATTTATTTTCAATCTTCTACCCGTATAGAACAATGTGCTGATATTTATTGTTCCGTTTTAGACGCACAAAAATATATAAAAAATCTCTTTTTAACTAATAATCTTATAGTAAAAATCATTCTCAAAAAGCATATTTTTAGGCTTTTTAAACAATAAAAATCATTCTGTAAACTGCGCTTTACATTTTGTATAAAAATGGAATTATTCATTTAGCAAATCTGGAGATCAGAATACCTATTTTCTCCTTTGCCTGAGAGAGATAATATGCCACTTCGTCTTTTGTGTAGGTATAATTTATTTCTTCTTTTTCACTTTCGGGCAGATTGTATGCCAAGTGTTTTTTGTTGCCCCAGATATATTCAACTAACTCAGGTTCATCTACGAAAGGGTTTCTATTGTGTTGAATTTTAAATACTTCCGAGTTTCTTCGCCTTTCTTTTTCGCTCACAGGGTCTTGCCTGTGCCATTTCAGCAACATATCTTGTGCCCAGAGTTGCAAACCCGGGTATCTTTCGTTGCTCAACATCGACTTTGTTGCATCGTTACGCCAATGCCAGGCGTAATCTTCATAACAGGTGATCATGTAGAAATATATACGTGCAAAATCTCCTTTATATTCGTCGGATGGCTCGAAAACCATTCCTTTATATCCATTTGGATATGTGTTCTGCCCAACCTTCGACGAGTTGTTGTCGAATTTGGCGATACCGACTTCGCCCAAAGGAAAATTAGCTTTAGCCGAATTAGCCTTGTAGTCGGACGGGAAAAGGTTGTGAAGGTCGCCATTGGCATCGAACGAAGAATATTTGTCTTTTGTGCCCCACCAACTGCGAGGCATGCAGTGTTCACGGTTTTGCAAGTCTCCGCCAATATAGGTTTCATGCTTGTTGTCGGAATACATATCCCAGAAGTATCCATCCGGATGCCAGTCGGTTTTCACGAAATAGTTATCCCACCAGTAACGTGCCGACGTGTTGTCGCTGAAATCGAGTGTCTTATGGCTTCTTATTCGTTTGTGTAAGGCTGTTTTTAAGGATGCGGCGTTCAGTCCGTCCAGATTTTTGTGGTATGCAGGAAGAAGATTCTTACCGTAGAAAAATGTCAGAAAAATGGCAAATATTGCGGTTAATATTCCTAAAAATATCTTTGTTTTGCGGTTTTTCTTCGATTTTTTTCTGTTTTTTGCCATAGTTTTGTTCAAAAAAGTTGTCTGAAAGTAAATAGCACTTGAATGGTGTTAGTTTATTTTTTTAGACAATTTTTTTTGATGTAATTGATGTAGATCGGTAGTTGAAATTGTTGGTTTGAATTATACAAATCATATTTGTAGGGGTGAAAAATCTTTCACCCTCTGATATTCGGACTTTCGGGCAGACTAGAAGCCTGCCCCTACAACCCACTCTCGAAAGGAGAATGGGTTGATTTCCTCTCATTATAAGTTAGTTTAGTGAAATATTATTTACCAAGCAAACAACGGATAATCTTTCATCATTTGGTTTACTTTCTCTCTAACGGCCTTGATTGTGCTCTCATCCTGATAGTTAGAAAGAACGGTGTCAACCATTTCTACTATTTCGCCCATCATTGGCTCTTTAGCTCCACGCGTTGTGATGGCAGGTGTTCCGAAGCGTAATCCTGAAGTCAGGAACGGACTGCGGCTATCGAAAGGAACCATGTTTTTGTTGGTTGTAATATCTGCTTCCACAAGAGCCTTTTCGGCAGCTTTTCCTGTCAATTCGGGGAATTTTTGTCTAAGGTCTACAAGTATAAGGTGGTTGTCTGTTCCTCCCGATACTACTTTGTATCCTTTATCCTTAAATGCCTGAGCCATAACAGCCGCATTGGTCTTTACTTGTGTTTGATATACTTTATATGAAGGGTCTAGTGCTTCGGCAAACGATACGGCTTTGGCTGCGATAACATGTTCTAGCGGACCGCCTTGCATTCCGGGGAATACAGCCGAATCGAGTAGGGAAGACATCATTCTGATTTCGCCTTTCGGAGTTTTCTTTCCCCAAGGATTTTCAAAATCCTTACCAAGAAGAATAGCTCCACCACGAGGTCCACGAAGTGTTTTATGAGTGGTTGTGGTTACGATATGAGCATACGATAGCGGATTTTTCAATAAACCGGCAGCAATCAAACCGGCAGGGTGAGCCATATCTACCATGAAGATGGCGCCGATGGCATCAGCTATCTGACGGATGCGAGCGTAATCCCACTCACGAGAATAGGCAGAAGCTCCTGCTATAATCAATTTCGGTTTTTCGCGCATTGCCACCAATTCCATTTGCTCATAATCAACTTCTTCTGTTATTTCCTGAACATTATATTCCAAAGCCTGAAACATTAGTCCTGAGAAATTGACAGGCGAACCATGCGAAAGGTGACCGCCATGCGAAAGATTCAATCCTAAAAATTTGTCGCCGGCCTGCAAACATGCCAGAAATACGGCGGCGTTTGCTTGTGCGCCCGAGTGTGGCTGAACGTTTGCCCATTCTGCCCCGAACAATTCCTTCAAACGGTCTATTGCCAGTTGTTCGCTCAGGTCTACAATTTCACAACCTCCATAATAACGTTTACCAGGGTAGCCTTCTGCATATTTATTGGTAAGACACGAGCCCATAGCCTCCATAACTTGTGGGCTGACAAAGTTTTCGGAAGCGATCAGTTCGATTCCTTTCAACTGACGTTGATACTCTCTTTCAATGATGTCAAAAATAGCGGTATCTCTTTTCATAATAAACAATATGTTTTTTGAAGTTGTAAATAAGTTGCAAAGATAAATTATTCTGTCTTATAGACATAAATTTTGTTAGTCTTTTATCAGGCCTTTCTCAAAATTTATCTTTTATTCCATTTCCACGTATATCATACCCGTAGTGCAATTTAGAAAATAAAAGATAACTAATGCCAATCGGTAGTTGAGTTTGTTATAACGAAAATGTTCAATTATTTTACATAATACCCTGCGCGCAATCAAAGATTCCTTGCATCCCTTTTGAGTCGCCTTCGCTCCTCGATTGTTAATTGCCCCAAGCCGCAAAAGGAATCAAAAAGGCTTTCTGTGACTAAGGCTTCTTGCCGACCCACAAACAGCTTATAAGCGGAACAAAAAATAACTCGCACCAAAAGTCTGTCAAAATCAGAGTGGTCTGGTAATGCTCAAACAGCTTTTTGTTCTGGTCGCTTATCTGCGCTGTGTGGGTACCCCGTCAATCAGCCAAATGTCACGTTTTTAAAATTGGGCGTAAGCGTGACGTGCATTAGTGACGCAGCCGGGTGACCTGACCGATAAAGTTGGCGCAAAACTAAATATCTGTCTGAGCGTAGCGAGTTTATTTAGTTTAGTCAACGAATCGCTTTGTCAGGTCGGCGAGTCACGAAGCACTGTTTTTTGCAACTTTTTGACACCAAAAAGTTGAGAAGACAAGTCTCTGCAAGAGACGCGGCAGTAAAAAAGGTACAATTTAAACCAACACTTTTATTCTAGAAAATCCAGATAGCAGCAACAGAGAAAGGTTTGCTGCTATTTTTGTTTACAGACAGCAAGTGATATGAAAATAATTCCCTTATATTTGCAAAAAAAGCAAACATTTAAACATTAATTAACCTCTATCCACATCCCCCAAATTATGAGAAATTTAATATTTTCATCATTAGTACTCTTTGTGTTCACTCTTTTTTCTTGCGAAGACAACGACGAACTCACTATCACTATCAACGAAATAAGCTCACTTGAAATAAAAGTTGTTGACAAAGACAAAAAACCTCTGGAGAATGCCGATGTTATATTAACGGATGTGCGAACACAAACTATTATATTAAACGAAACAACCGACAACACAGGCATCTGCAAATTGGATAAGATATTACAAGGTACATATAAGTGTATTGTCCGTGCCAAGAAAGATGGGGTAACATATCAAGTGTCTTCTGTTTTTCAAACCTTTGCTAAAGACAAAAAGGTTGTTGAATATAGCCCCTTCAGTAATGTTGGCAACATAAATATAATCGCTACCACAGAAGGAGTGCCTGTAGCTGATTTCACAAAATATACCGTAGCGGTAGTTTCTTACAACTATTCAATCCGCTATGTTGATGAAATAAAAAGATACGCACAATTTACTACCAACCTAGACAAAGATGGTAAAGTACAAATATCTGATGTTCCGGCAGATAATTCATACAAAGTATATATCTATAAAGGTGATGATATATATGCCTCTTCATCATACTTTTCTATGACAAAAAAAGATTTGGATATACCTTTATTGTTTAACATCGGAACATTAAACATTACTCTCGAAGGAGAGGTTGCTAAATTTAGTGATTATGATGTAGCTATTGTAGCTCATACCTATTCCGATATGAGCATTGAATATATAAAGTCAAACACTTTATTTTCTGCAAAATTAGATGATAACGGAAAGGCAACGATTTCAGAAATTTTGAAGGAAAAAGGTTATAGGGTTTTTCTTATAAAAGACAACAACGTATACGATTACAAAAACTTTTATATTTCGAACAACACATTAGATATTTCATTCATAACAAGAACTCTCACTGTAAATGTATCGGGAATTAATAAAAATCCGGAAAACTTCTCAATTGCGTTGACAAAGAACAGAGTTTCTAATATCAGTTCATTGGAAAGCGAAGCCATTCTTGTTGGCAAACTAAACACCGAAGCTAAAGTGATATTTTCTGAATTACCGCTTATAGATGATAGTTACTATTATTATGCATATCTTTACAAAGACAATAAAATATATGACAATAGTTCGATTTATATGGGCAGTAGCAACAACAATTTATCTACAACCATTTATACATATATAAATGAGTAACCCGTGGTGCATTTAGATAATGAAAGATAAGATTTACATAACAAATAAACAAAAACGGGGTTGCAAATTAGTTTGCAACCCCGTTTTCATTATTATCTTACTCTGCTCAATTTTTTATAATTCTTTGAGTTTCGGCTCCGGCATTAGTACTGATAGAATAAAAATAAACACCAGATGCTAACGATGCACCATTGCATTGCAAAGAATGAGTGCCTGCACTTTGTTTTCCTTCCGTCAGCTTGCTTACCAATTTTCCGTCGATTGTATACAGGTTTATATTCACATCCGAATCACTATCCAAAGTATAATTTATGGAAAATGAATCAACTATCGGATTTGGTGTACAATAAGAAGCAAAAGTTTTCCCGTCTACCTTATCATTAGTGATAGAAGTATTCAAATCTGAATCGGGAGCTTCTTTCGGCATCCAGTCAGCTGTAAATGCCGGATCTGTCGTTTTTTTGAAGATATTTGAAACCGTAAATACTTCTGCCTCTTGCGCCGTAATCACCTTACCTTCGTTCGCACGTTTCGCCAAACGGTCGGCTGCTGCACCATCTCCCGTACAACCATATTCAACAAATACAGGATTTAAACCACCGTTCATAGTAGACCATCCTTTTTCATTCAGAGTGGCAGGAACATTGCAACGAATAAATGCCGACTTCGGATTATTTTGCCAAGGACGTCCATAGAAGAATGTCTTGAATGTCTTGCCATTAAAATCGACATAAGAAGTAGACGGAGCTGTCAAGTCACAATCCAAGAATACCATACCAAATTTAGAAGAAGCTGCAGTAGAAGGTGCAGTCAGAACGCTTTCGTCACGGTTTACATAAGTTGTACACTGGTCGAAAACAACCGTTTGCGTACCGAAAATGAAATCGACGTTACCTTCTATATAACACTCTTTGAAGTAAACTCTACCAACGCCACCCCATGCGTAATATGTATCCTGATAACCTTTTATTTTACAGTTATAAAAACTCTGGCGATCGCCGCGTGTCCTTAACGCCACAGCCTGAGTGTTCTTATTGATAGCTTCATTGGCTTTCGAGTTCACAAAAGTATTCTCGATTGTAATATTAACTGCCATGAAATCGTCGGCATCAATAGCCATTGTCTGGCAACCGCTCGTTCCCCATCCCAAACCTGTTGATGGATTTATATCTCCTGCAGAAATATTATTTGTAATGATAGTAGTTTCGGCATCTTCACCAACCAGATACACATTCACTTTGCCCGAAGCCAGTGTAGGACGTTCGGTATATGTGCCCGGTTTAATTTTAATGATCCATCGTCCTGTATAATTTGAAGGAACGGCATCAAATGCTGCCTGCACGGTTGTATAATCGCCTGAGCCATCTTGACTTATAATTTTTGTTACATCAGGGTCTGTTGCTTTCGTAGTCACTGAAATTTCATTTCCGTAAGCCACACCGGTACTGTTGACAGCATAAGCACGAATATAATATTTTGTTTCGGGAGTCAATTCTCCGATATATCCTTTGAATGTACCCAAGCCGCTGCCTACCTCAACTTTATTTGTTTCGATGGTAGGATTAGTTTCCGTGCCCCAAACAAGGCCTCTTTCCGTAACATCCGTACCACCCCATGCCGTAACATCGCCCGACACTTCCACTGACATATTGCGAACATTTGACGATGTTTTTGTTGCAACCGTAGGAACCTCCAATACGGCTAAAGTGGTAAATGAAATTTCATTTCCGTAAGACGTTCCCGCTTTGTTTGTTGCATAAGCACGGGTATAATATTTAGTACCTGCTGTCAGTCCCGACAATGTTGATTCAAAAATTCCGGAGCCATCGCCATCAACCGATTTAGAATTGTCAATTGTTGGATTGGCAGACGTTCCCCAAACCATACCACGCGCGGTAACTGTTGCTCCGCCGTCGTTTGTTACGGTTCCTCCCGCAAGAGCCGTTGTTGTAGAAATATAAGTAGCTGCCGAAACTGTGCTCACCTCTGCCGGATCGGCTGTTGCTCCGAGCAAAGTTCCCGAAATGGTTACATTACGCACACCTACCAATTTATTGGTAGCATCAGATTTATGGTAAGGATATATACGTACATAATACGTTTCGCCTGTTGCTACAACTTCCGGTGTAGCCAATGCTATATCCCATTGCTGCAACTTTTCATTAACCAAGTCCGTAGCCGCTTTCAATTCCGTTTTTGTAGCAAAATTAGCATCTTTAGAAGCATATACAGCAGCAACCATATTATTAGTACCCGCAGCTGCTGAAATCAAAAGAGATAAATTGGTTACTGTTAAAGTAGCACCAACTTTAGGTGAAACAGCATACTGAACGTAAACATCATCAATAATATTAGTTGATGCAGTCCATGCACAATCATTTGTATTTGTACAGAACGTACCATTAGCAACCTTATCTGTTCCATCAGGAAGAATAACACGCGCATCCCATCCATATTGTCTTGTGTTGGTACTATAAGACATATCCTGCGCCAACAAAGCTCCGCTAACAACGGGTTTCAGATCGGATATAAAAGGCCACGTAACAGATGCAGCCACTTCGGTAGCTTCGGTTTCTCCGGAAATCTTAATATCTTTCAGACACATGTATTTCCCTGTTGTACTTCCATCTCTGTAATACGGATAAATACGAAAATAAACCTTTTCGCCAGCTTCCAGCTCAACATCGAGAGTTTCCTGTAACTGCCCGTTAGTTTCATAAACCTGAGCCAAACTCGTTTCTTTTTTAAAGTCAATTTGAGTTTTAGTAGTAAATGTAGGATCGGTTGAATAATAGAAAGCAGCTCTCAAATGGCTACCTCCTTTACCTGCAATATACGCAGATATCTCTTTTGCTGTAAACTTATTTCCGGCTTTGGGAGTAACGGAAAATTCCACATAGCAATCTTCTTTTTCTGCCGTATGCCAAACCGTAGAACCTCCACCTTCGAGCATTATCACAACAGTGGCATCAGCACCACCATAGCTATATACCTCCAAGCCTTTGAGTTTCATTTCGGCATTTTCCAGTTGCCCACTGTAAGACGGAGTATCTTTAGTATCATTTACAAGAGGCCATGTAACGGAAGCCACCTGATTTTCCGCTTTCATCTGCCAGACGCAAATAAGCAGGAAAGACAAAAGTAAAGTAAGTTTTTTCATGTAATAAAATTTAGTTTTATTAGTTTTTGGGTTAGATCACAATATTAATATTATACGATCGCTCCGAGGGGTAAAAATTGTTTTCTCACGAGGGTCAAATTGACACTGTGAAAAACTTAGTTAATTGACACAACAGTGTATCATATATTTCTGTTAGTTATGTTAGTTATGTTAGTTATGTGAATCAGTAGTTGAAAAGTGTTAGTTTTTATTCTACAATATCTTTTCAGTAGGGGCGAAAAATATTTCGCCCGATATTATTGACATGAGGGCGTAAGATTTTACGCCCCTACTTTTGGGCAGACTAGAAGCCTGCCCCTACAACAATACCCTATCTGATTGTAGGGGTGGGTGTTGACTACATTACATTCCGTCGAATGTTATTTCTACTCCACCCGTAGATTCGTTGAGTAAAACCAACGTTTTAAGTAGCGATAGCATAGCCAAGTTTACTTAGGCTATGCCGAGTCACGAGAAATGACTAATGCAATTGAACGTTTTCAACTACTGATTGGCATTAATATTCGAAAGTTCTTTATTTCTTTTTACCGAAGAACATGTTTTTTACTTTCTTGGTTAGGATTCCGATCAAAAAAGGTTGGGCGATACCCCATGCAATTGGAAGTATATCGTTCGAAAATCGCATTATGCCTGAAATAGGTGAGGAGTCTTTTTTCTTGCTGTTACTGCTACCCGAACCGAATGGAAATATCGACTTCAACAGTAACGAACCCCAATTGTGACTTATATATTTCATTTCTTTCGCCAATCTTTCTTCTTGATGAACGAGAGAGGCTTCAAGTTCTTCCTTTTCTTTTCTTAACTGGTCGAGGGCTGATACTTTAGTCTTCATTCGATTCTACTTTATGTATGATTTTAACCATCAGATTAGCCAATGATTTTCGGAGCGATTTTCCTACTATCATTGTTACTATCAGCAATATGACGACAACCAGAGCCATAACTCCAAATCCGGCAGCATAACTTCCCAAGCATTCTCCGAGAAATAAGCCAAAGGCAATGACTCCCAGAAAAAATATACTGAGGGCAAATACTCCTAAAATGATGAAGAAGCCTAAATGTCCGAAAGCTAAGGCTAACTTTTCGTATGTCGATAGTTTCAGCCATTTCAGCTTATTCTGCAAATACCCGTGAAGGTCTGCTTTAATTCTTTCGTATAAGCCAAACAGGTTGATATTTTCTTCTTGTTTATTCTTCATCTTCTATCAGGTCTTCCAATTCTTCTTCGTCGTCTACGAATCCATCTTTAATTTTTCGCACCAATTTACCTGCTTCATGAAGCCATTCGTCTCTATGGTCGGATGTTGCTATGTAAGTAACGGCTGCTCCTATTGCTGCACCTACGGCCAGAAATAGTATGTTTGTACTTGCTTTTCCCATATTCTTTTTGATATTTAAGAGTTAATAAACTGGATTTAGACTACTCAAATATAACATTTTTATGTTAAAGATGTTCAAGCAACGGTACATTTCGTTACATTATTTAACAGCTTCGCCGAATAGTGTTGCGGAAGTATGGCCTGTAACCTTTACCTTCACCAGTTGACCCACTTTATAGTCATCTTTATCGAAAATGATGACCTTATTTTGTGACGAACGTCCAAACAGCTGTTCTTTCGACCGCTTCGAGAATCCTTCGACAAGCACCTCGAATGTTTTACCCACATCGTTTGCGTTGCTCTGTTCGGATAGTTGGTTTTGCAGGTCTATTATTTCTTGTAGGCGTTTTATTTTGATCTCTTCCGAAATATCGTCTTTCAGCCTTTTGGCAGCAAAGGTTCCGGGGCGTTCCGAGTATTTGAACATGAAAGCCGAATCGAATACTACTTCCCGCATCAGGGACAAGGTTTCCTGATGATCTTCTTCCGTTTCGGAATGGTAACCACACATAATGTCGGTCGATATTCCACATCCCGGAATAATTCGTTTTATTGCAGCAATACGATCCAGATATTCTTCCCGATTGTATCTGCGTTTCATCACTTCTAGCATTTTACTGCTTCCCGACTGTACGGGCAGATGGATAAATTTACACAAATTATCATATTTAGCTATCACCTCCAATGTTTCGTCGGTCATGTCGGTAGGGTAGGATGTCGTGAAACGTATACGCATGTCGGGCGCAGCTTCGGCAACCATGCTCAAGAGTTGAGGAAAATCAATTACCGAGCCGTCCTCATTGCTGTATTTGTAAGAATTTACATTTTGTCCGAGCAGTGTTACTTCTTTAAAGTTCTTTTTACGGAGATCGTTTAGTTCGTTCAATATGCTTTGAGGTTCACGGCTACGTTCCCTGCCTCTGGTATAAGGCACGATGCAATAACTGCAAACTTTATCGCATCCCCGCATGATGGAGATGAACCCGGTGAGGTGATTTCCTCCTATTTTCAGGGGGATCACGTCTTTGTAGGTTTCTGTTTTCGACAGTTTCACGTTGATGGCTTTTTCTCCGTTTTCGACAGCGCCGATTAAACTGGGCAAGTCTAAGTAGGCATCGGGACCGACAACTAAATCGACATGATGCTTTTCGATCAACTCATCCTTCACGCGTTCTGCCATACAACCTAATACGCCGATAATCATATCCCTTTTCTTTTTCCGCTTTATTGCGTTTAAATACTCGAGGCGTTGAATAACCCGCTGTTCGGCATTGTCTCTGATAGAACAAGTGTTCAGAAAAACGGCGTCGGCGTCGTCAAGATTGTCTGTAACAGAATAGTCGACCATTTCCATAACAGAGGCCACCACTTCGCTGTCTGCCACATTCATCTGGCAGCCATACGTTTCGATGAAAAGTTTTTTGTTTTCTTTTTCAGTCGTGGATTTAAAGACTGAGATATCGTCTTTTTCTGAGTTTTCTTTATTTATATCCATTTGTTTATATTCTTGTTTTGCAGCAACTTATATAAGATTTATGGAAAAATACATTCTACCTATAAATAGGGTTTTGGCTGAGTTGTATGCAAATTATATGCAAGAGATTAAGGACGAAAAGCTACCTCAATTCTATATTTCCCTACCCATTTTTCCTAATACAAGTTGATATTTTAGTCATCAATTTCGTAAACTTTCAGCCTGCAAAGATAATCATTCTTATTTCGAAAATTAAAATTTGTACTAGATATTCTGGCTGTCTTTAAGTTTATAAAACATTGATAAGCATATACTAACTATTCTGAAATAATTAATATCAATTATTCTTCTATCAAACCAATTACTATTAATCCTTCTACTCTTTAATGAAGTTCCAAGAAGAGTCGAATTTTAATGAAGTCAATATGTATAAAATAAATTATAATAGAGTTACGATAAAAGCCGTATTAGATAAGAGATTCAAACGAAAAAGCGGACTATACTCCATCAAGATACAAGTTTGTTATCTAAAAACACAAAAATACTATAGTACTGGAAAAGAGTTATGTGAAGAGGATTGGAATAAATTATCCGATACACGAATTGCATCTTTAGTTCAGGTTCGTAATGCTGTAAAGAGCAGTTTCGATTTCGTTTCGCGAATTGTAGAACAACTATGGGCAGAGGATGGTTTTTCTTTTGATTTGCTAAATATGAGACTAGGAAGAACTTCTGGTGAAACAGTTAACCAAACTTTTAAAATAAAAATGGAGTTATTAAGAAAAGATGGTCAGATTGGAACTATGATTTTTTATCAGAATGCGCTTGTCAGTTTGGAAAGGTTTGCAGGAGAATCAGTTGCATTCACAAGTATTACTGTGGATTGGTTAAAAAAATATGAAAATTTCCTGTTAAAGGGTGGAATGCAATATGCAACTGTTGGGATGCGAATGAGAGGGCTCAGAACCATTATAAATATGGCAATAAGAGATAATCTGATAAATAAACAAAGTTATCCATTTGGTAGAGATAAATACGAAATAAAAACAGGTGAATCTATAAAGAAAGCCCTAACATTAGAACAAATAAACAAGTTTGTTAACTATGATGACAATGAAAAAGAAACTGAATTTTATAGAGATTTGTGGTTTTTTATTTACTTGTGTAATGGAATCAATGCAGCTGATTTGGTTAAATTGAAATTCAAAAATATTATAGATGGGGAGATCTACTTTATTAGAGAAAAGACAAAGAGGACAACCAAAAATATAAAGCATATTCGAGCCATAATAACTCCGGAAATGGAGGCCATTATCAAAAAGTGGGGAAATCTGCCTCATAAAAGCAATTATATTTTTAATTTATTGTTAAATTATTCTGAAAATCCTGAAGTGCATAAATATGAAGTACAGTTATTTATAAAAAGAATGAATACAAAAACTAAAGATATAGGGAATAAACTTGGTATTGGAAATGTCACAACATATACAGCCCGCCATTCATATGCGACTGTATTAAAAAGAAGCGGAGCTAACATATCATATATTTCAGAATCTTTAGGACATTCAAACTTGACAACAACGGAAAGCTATTTGGCTTCATTTGAAAGAAAAGAACGAGAAAAGAATGCAAAAATGCTAACCCAATTCTAAAAATTTAGAACTAAAATAAAAACGAAAGATAGAGTTTATAAACATTTATTTTATTATGGTTCTATTTCTTATATAGTATGAGTTGAAAGTAATAGATTTTATATAATTTGCGAAAGATTAATGGAAAGAATTATTGTAACCACCCCAGATGAATTACGTTGTATTATAGAAGATGTTATCAAAAATCATTACCCAAAGGAAAGTAAAAAAGAAATTCCAGAAAATTTATCTTTAGACGACACTTTATCTTTTTTGAAGGAAAATGGTTTTCCAACATCAAAAGCTCAGATATATAAACTAACTTCTTTAAATAAAATACCTTATGGAAAATATGGAAATAAGCTAGTATTTTCAAAAAATGAAATATTAGAATGGGCTAAAAAGCAAGTTACTGATATAACTGGTGATGCAAGTGCTATTCTTCATGTTGTAAGAGATGCAAATCAAAGATATTAGTTATCAACGGGATCAGGTGAGAACACTTGATCCCTTTTTTCTTCAAATTCAATTTTACTTACTTGCGTCAATCGAATCTTTTCGAAATTGCTTAAGGGCTTTTTCGATTGCCAAAGACGTTTTTCTGGCGCGGGTACCAGCTGCTTTGTTTCCGTTTTCTACTTGTAATGCTGCATCTTTAGAAAAGTCTGCAAATAATTGGGTTAAATTGTCTACTAATTCTTTCATCGTAATATTCGTTATTTAATTAATTTCGGAACAAAGATAAATTTAAAAAATAAAATCCTGACTTAAACAAAAGCAAAATTAGCCATCAGATAAGCTATTAGATTGAAAAATAACCAGGATATAATGCAAAATCATAGGTAAATATCTATTTTTGTATTACATATTAGAGAAGAATTAGCGTTTAGCTTATAATTCGAGAGTATCCGAAACGACCAATTTTAAGATACACACTCTGGAGAATATAAGTTAGATGTTCACAATAGGCGTGGACATTTATCTTATTAGAGTGTGTGGGCTTTGGTCGGCCTTGGATACTTAATTGGATATAATGCTCCGCGCTTTTTGTAAATTATAACTCAAATAAAAATGATTGCTAACACTAACGAACAAACAAATCAGAAGAAAGACGAGCTGACACAATCCATACTTGATGAAATGAAAAGAAACGGCTTGCTTGACGAACTGACTCAAGATAGCCCATATCTTGAAATTCAATACTCAAACAAGACCGTTATTTGTAAAATAGAGAACAAAGAAGAAGAGCTATAATCAGGTCAACCACGGATTCTTATACGGGTCATAGTCCGTCTGAAATGTGGCAAGTTGCCAGTCCATGACTTCCTTTTTATCTTCCGCCAGTTTACGAGGAATTTGCGGGTTTAGCTTTAATCTGGCTGCATCCGAGAGCCATTTCATGGAATCCTCATAATCTTTTACCCTGACAACACTTACGTTATTGGGGGCGATGAGTTTTGTCAATTCATATACAGCTAATCGCACCATGTGTTTTTTCAAGTTGTAGTTCCGGCAATCATTTAAGGTAAGGTTCTTCCCTACTTCCGGAATATCGGCATTCACATCGATTTCCGGATGAAACACTTTTCCATTGTAGACCACATATTCGTGTTCAGACAATTCATATTCGTTATGATCCGGATCATAGTTGGCTATTGCACCCCAATTAACTGAATCAAGTGGGCTGATATTGTTATCGAAATCATCCAATGACAACAGCGTATAAAAATCCCCGTCAAAAAGCACAATGTCCCATAACACATAATCCACCGGCTGCCATTCTTCGTATTCAGCCTCCAGCCATCCGTTTACCATTGGTATCCGTATATTGTCGAATTTAAAACCATTTTCAACAAGGCATTTATACAATACCCCATTATAAGAAGTAACCTCATCCTTATAATAAGTTTGGAACTGGGAATAATGCGGAACAGTATTTTGGTCGATATTGATATCAACAAGTTCTTCCCAGTAGTCTACATCGGCAGGAGCTTTGAAGCCACTTATCGGACGAATTACCTCATGAATTTTATCTTCAAAATAAATATGGACTCCAACCGGATAAGTTATGGCACGGTTATATCCTGCGATATATTTCCCCTTATTCAATTCCTTTTCAATTTCGTAATTCTCGCTTAGATGTTCAATGATACTCATTTCCGCAGATTCCTCTGCCTGAATGAATCTATCTTCGTTCCCTCGTGTCATTTGTTCGAGTGATTCTTTGGAAATCACTCCCAGATAATCGCTGTTATTTAAAAATCGTCTATACATAACTTTAATAGCTAAACCCTTCGTTAATAATTGCAGTGGTTAAAACAGATGTGTTATTGTCCCCACCATTCTTAAACTTATACCAACTGTCACGCAAATAGTAGCACAACAAGTAATCCAAACAATCCGATAAATGTCCGTACTTTTCATACTTAACTCCGGTTTTGGGATCAGTCACCTTTTGCTTGTTCTTAGTCCCGTCATTGTTCTTAAGTTGGAAGATCAAATCTTCAGTCAGTTTTCGGCACCGGATATCAATCCGTATTTCCCAACCGTTATATCCGGAAAATAATTCGTTGACAAAATCACATCGGGTAACCTGTGGTGGCTGTTTCTTTAATAACTTCAGTTTCGGTCGGAGAATCCCTCCACCCAACGTATCCAAGATGATAGTATAGTTATTTACTCCATCTTCATTAGTCGTTGAACGTTGCAAACCTGATGGGTCTCCGGTTACATCAACTCCGCCTATATGCTTATCCCGGTAGAGTTTATTTTTTATTTTACGGGATAGCGCAGGTGTATTGTTTTCCTTGTTCTCCGGTTTGCCCAATATTTCTTCCAGTACATAAATCTTCTTATTATCATAATCAATTTGGGCTGTCAAGATGGACATTTGCGGTGCTACGTTAAAATCCCATGCTGTGATAAGTGGTTTGGATGGATCGAACCGTTGTTCCTTCAATCCTGTAACCAGATGTTTTGCCCCATCAAACTTGTTGTAGATGGCCATGTTGTTTATTTCAACAAAATCCCAGTTACCATAGAGCAGCCGTTCTTTTGTTGCTTGGTCACGGATTTTATTCAAAGCTGCTTCGTAAGTTTGCCTGAAAGCGATGTTCGGATTATCGAATACAGAGAAAGGTACGTATGCTTCTCCTTCTCTGGGAATAACTTTTTCTCCATTCTCATCCTGTACAAAACGGCTGCGAACCCAGTTCATTGTCGGATTGGTAGTCATCAGCATTCGAGATGTCTTAAACGTCTCATGTATCCGCCAACGAAGACGGGAGAACAACACTTCAATAGCCTTTTCAGATATTTCAGAAACCTCATCCACGAAGGCAATTGTATATTCCGAAGAACCGAACCGTTCAAAGTTGGGGTCGCTTGGAATATCCGCCATTTCTTTCATAATGATGACCGAATCGTTCCAGAATGTGAGCGTACCCTCCAGATTGTTTGTTTTATAGTTTACATCTTCCTTCAATCCCCAATCTTTCAGAAGAGCTTTTATAGTATTCCATGTCGATTCCTTCAGCGATTTCAATGTCTTACGTGCTATTACCGCACGGATGTTTTCGAAACGCATGCAGCTACTAACCAGCCATACACTACCCAGAAAACTCTTACCCCCACCTGCGGAACCCCCGCCCAGTATCAATTGAGGTAAATTAAACGTAAGGCATTTCAGGCATTGGGGTTTGTATTGAGGATTACTATTGACATCATATCCGATTAGAACCTGTTCTATATGGCCACCGCAGTGAGGACAATAATCAGGTTGGAGCAATTTCCACAATTCATATTGCTTTGCCGAAGGTTTAAAGTCAATTTTAAGGGATTTAGGCGGCTTGAGTTTGTTGACGGCCATTATACAATCTCTATTGAAATGTTTTTCTCCTTTTCTAGTATCTTCATCAAAGCCTCTAATGTGTCTTTAGACTGAAGAACTTTTCCTTTAACTGTGTTCCTACCCACAATAATACATCCGGCACTGTCGCGCTCGGTATTTCCGGCATGTATCAGAATCCCGAGAAAATGCGGAACATTGTGTAACAGAGGAAGTGTCCTTTTAAATTTCTGGCTTTTCTCCAGAGTAATTTTGTAGATGCCTGCCGAAATAGCTGTTTGGGCATATACTTTCTCCTTGCATTTACATGATTGCCATTTAGATGTGTTGGGACAAGTAAAAGGAAGGTTTCTGACTTTATCTTCGATTGTGTTGCAGAAAAAAACACCATCAACGTATAAGTCTCCGATAGTATAAGTTTCTCCCTTGAATTTTCGCTTAAGAAGTAATTCCATTTTTGATATATATTTGAGTTATATCAAAGAATAGGCAAATGAGGGATACTGATGTTTATTTAAAATATGTATTCTGAAAAGTCTTTTGGTTTTCCCTTCAATTAACAATCCTTTCTTACCTTTGCATGGAATATGAATTATCGGTATGAATAAAATGAAGCATGTGAATAGTTGGATTTCATTCGGCAAGTGGATTGCGGCCGGATTATTGATTATGGGAATAATTCATGATATCGCCACATTTACGCCATTGATCCAAGAAATTTTGGTAGGGCTATCTTTGGAAAAATCCGATGTAGTTATTTGTTTCAGTTTAGGAACAGGAACCTCCCTTATTCTGTGCGGTTTATTAATATTCTTTCTATTAAACCGCTTTGAACGATATAGATTCTTAATCACTCCGTTAATGACCATCAGTATTTTCCTCTTAATTTTTGGTATTCTGTCATTATACTACATGATACATAATCCGTTCGCATGGGTTGTGTCAGTGCTATGTTTTTTGATGTTCGGGATAACCTTAAAATTGAGAGCTATTATAGATTAATAAAATACAAAGAAGAATTACTTCTCCAATTTAATCATTTCCGAATATTTAATTTCCACATACGGATTATCGTTTGAAATGGTCTGATGAATCGCTTTAACGCCCCACCGCCACCAGAGGAACTTATGTTTTGGCTCAACCCATACTGCCTGATGAAGATTGACGGGTAAATGAATACTTCCGTGTAGACTATCATTTTCGATGACACCGTTAATTTGGATATGAGGTGTTTGAACAGCTAAAGTCTTAACAGAGATGACAAGTGTATCTCTGATTATTACTGAATCTTTTAATCCGGCTTGTATTGGAGCATTCACTTCGACCCTATGTTTGGCTACTGCCTGTAAATCTTTCAGCTTTACACCCAGCTTTTTTATCTTCTCAGCATCCTCCGCCCGGTATTGTTTGTATTCATCCAACGTCAGCCGGAGTTGCTTCACATCAATAGCCGTAGTTGTGGAATCCACCTGCATCCGTTTGATATCTGACAACAGAGCCGTTGTGTTAGACTTGTACTTATCCCGTTCCTGCAGTAATTGTTTATACTGACGGTATAAAACAAAAACAGCCGTACCCAATAAAAGTACGGCTAAAAGCATAATAGATATTAGTTTACTCTTCATATTTGATTGATTCGATGGGTATATACCAGATATTTTCATTCAGGAACGATTCAGGAAATAATACCATATAACCTTTATTTTTTCGTCCGTCAAAAGACAAATCTTCGATTATTGTCCCTGTTTTTCCAACTAAAGCGAATAACCTTAGTTCAGCCAATTCTTCCGAAGGCATTACCCGTATTTTACAATTCCTCTTCATCATTCCAGTAAGGATTATACTTTTTGTTATCGTTTATTCTTTAGCAGCTCTTTTATATCGGTCCTCATTTCCCGTAAATCGGTCTGAATGGATGTAAACTGTGTCATTGTCGCTTCAAAGACAGCTTTATCCAACTTAATGGCATCGATCCGTTCATACTGATCTTCAATTTTCAGTTCCAGCGTAGAACATTTGAGTTTCAGTTCCGCAACCTGCGCTGTGTTGTTTACATGCTGTATATACATGGTTACAGCAAATGAGAGAATGGCAACTATCGTTTTAAAGTTAGCCAGTACAAATTCCTTGAATTGGGTCATATAGTTTCGAATAATATTGAAAATGCTTCTTTGACTGCCCGGATAAGCGCAGCTGCCGACTCCGAATCTTTGAATATTCCAAACAGGACAAGCCCTGCGATTATCACAATATAGATAATACGCTCCGCCCTTTTCCTGCTTATCTTATTCTTCATCGCCTTTTTCCTTAGGTTTTGTCTCGGGTACGATTACATTAAATATCACACCACCGTCACTGCCTTCTATCCGGAGTTTGGCTTCCTGCGCATATTTGATCGGATACAAATCCATCAACGCTTTAGCGGCATTGACCGAAACAGCCCTGAGCGGTGCGGGAGATAATGATACTCCGAACTTATCCATGAATTGCGCTGTCGATGTCTCTTCCATCACAACCCTTAAAGTTTCGGCTACTTGTAGTTTAACTGCCAGTGTTTCCGTTTCGCTTTGCAGGTCGGTTATCATCTCCTTTATCCGGGATGCGACATGCGGTTGCGAGAGTAAACGCCTGCTTGCAACAGAGACATTTCTTAGGCCTTCCCCGAATATCTCTTCGTAGCACCTGACATGCTGTCCGG
>NZ_QVMP01000013.1:131075-131550 GCF_010501095.1 Dysgonomonas sp. 520
CAACTCTCGGCATCGGCAAGGGAATTAATCAGCCGCATATTGAAGGATACTTCCAGATTATAGCCTGTTATCGCTGCCATCAGTTCATTGCCATCATAATCCAACACCCCGTACATCATCCTTTCTTCTTTTGAGAAAGAAACCGTTTCCTTTTTTGGAATATCTTTTTCTTCCATAAGCTATATCTTAAAATGGTTTCTGGTCTTTTCCCTTTTCATTATGCCATTGTCTCCACCGCCTTCGCAGTTTCGCATACGTCCGGAGCATACCCTTACGATATTCAGTGTTGCCGTCACGTCCGCGTCCGCATCGTGCGCGTCATCCAGTTCCAAATTCAACCTTTCGGCAATCAGTTCCAGTTTGTACGAATTAACGGTAGGGTCATTGGCCAGAGTTAGCCGTGCCAGGTCAATGGTATCGATATAATGCGGTTGAAAGTTCCCATAGAAATCAATTTTTCCGGCAAATACTTTTT
>NZ_QVMP01000013.1:131580-131989 GCF_010501095.1 Dysgonomonas sp. 520
ATATTTTGTCCTATCAAAATAGGTTTGCACTGTGCTCCTTTGGATAAGGTATTGCACCTCGCAAATTCAATAATATCACGGGCAACCTCTTTCATATCCATACCCTTATTTATCAGCATCTCCATGCTAATACCCGAATAATCCAATGCGACCTTTTCATATTCCATCATTTCGGTTTCTTTTTCTTTTTCAAATCTGCTTTTCAATACTTTCCTTTTTGCAGGTCCTCCGATATCCTGTTTGTGGTAAGGAGAAATGTATTTCACATAGCGGTCAATCATTTCCCATGTATCAAAGCGTACCGCTTGCAATGCAATCTGGGTACAAGCATTTTTTGTACAATCCAGTCCTCCTGTTTCAAAATCGAGTCCGATGCCCGTATATATTTTCCCTTCTGTTTGTAGTGCCA
>NZ_QVMP01000014.1 GCF_010501095.1 Dysgonomonas sp. 520
GCAGTTTAATTTTATTGATTTTTTTAGCCGTTACGGCTCTAAAAGCACAGGTGGGTGTGAACACGGAAAACCCGCAGGGTATCTTCCACATCGACGGGAAAAGAGACACAAATGGTAACACAAACGTCGCAGATGATGTGGTGGTAGATACTCTAGGCAGAATTGGAGTAGGGACGAACAACCCACAAACGAAAGTAGATATCAGAACGACAACAAAAGGTAGCGGTTTTCGTCTGCAAGACGGTTCACAGCAAACAGGAAAAGTATTGACAGCAATGGATAATACAGGGCGTGCCGAATGGCAAGAAATCGGCGTGAGAATAACAGCACCTTCGGGTACATTTACTAGAGAAGGTATTGATATCCCGGAATTTGGAGGACATTCGCCATTGAGGGATACCGGAGCGAGATTGACCATCCCTCCCGGAAAGTGGTTTGTAATGGTTTCTTTGCTGGCTGAACCTTCAAACAAATCTGTTGTACCTCCTGCAACAGACATTATTAATGCACATGTATATACAAGAACGACTCTCAGTGCCGTAAATGCAGCAGATGATGGTTATATCCATTATGATGGCTCTTCACTTGTTGGAGGTCAAGTAAAACCATATGGTTTTACTACCTTTTCAGGATTCTTCATCATAAGGAACTCTCATACAGCAAGCATACCCCTTCGGTTGGATGTTCAAACCTTGAATTATGGAGCTCCATCAAGAATGTGGCCAATAATATTTGCTAGGGCTGCCCACCTAGAAAACTCAATAGCAGCCTTTATGCTCTCCGAATAAGAGTATAATCTATATGTAACAAGGGCAGAAAAACACATAATTTTCTGCCTTTTTTGTTTTCGATATATCATTTATTGCAGATTACCATTATTTAAGAGTTATGATATTATAAGTACATGTTAAATTCGTTACTTTTGAACATGAAAAAAGTAATAGAATTGAGATGAAGAAAAAACGAATACTTTGGGCAGATGACGAAATAGATCTTTTACGCCCACATATTTTGTTTCTGAGCGAGAAAGGCTATGAATTGGCTACTGTCAACAGTGGGCAGGATGCCATAGAGGCTTTTTCGGAAGAGACTTTCGATATGGTTTTTCTCGACGAAAATATGCCGGGTATTACAGGACTTGAAACTCTTTCCCGATTGAAAGAAATCAACCCGAATGTGCCTGTGATAATGATTACCAAGAGCGAAGACGAAGGCATTATGACCGATGCCATCGGGAAAAAGATTGCCGATTATCTGATCAAACCCGTCAATCCCAACCAGATATTGATGTCGATCAAGAAAAATCTGCACAAAGATGATATCGTGACCGAGGCTACCCTCGAAGGTTATCGTGAAGAATTCAACCGGATTGGCATGCAAATAAACAACGCCTCATCGCCCGAAGATTGGATGGACGTTTATAAAAAAATCGTTCATTGGGAAATGGAGCTGACCAGTTCCGAAAATCCACTACTCGATCTTCTGAAAATGCAAAAACAGGACGCCAATGTCGCTTTTTCTAAATTTGTAAGGAAGAACTATGAGTCGTGGGTGAATAATTCGGACGACAGACCCGTTTTGAGTCCCGACTTATTCAAGAAGAACGTATTTCCATTGCTGGATGATGGTGAAAAAGTATTCTTCATTTTAATCGACAATTTCCGTCTCGACCAGTGGATGGAAATAAAAGACCTGTTGGCTTCTGACTTTACTTTCAATGAAGACTTGTATTACAGTATCCTCCCTACGGCAACACAATATGCACGAAATTCTATCTTTTCGGGATTGATGCCTTTGCAGATAGCCGAAATGTTTCCTGACCTTTGGATTGATGAAGATGAGGAAGAAAGTAAAAACCTGAACGAAGAGCCACTGATTCAAACACAGATAGATCGTTTCAGAAAGAAATACAGCTTTTCGTACAATAAAGTCCTCAATTCGACACATGGCGAAAAACTAATCCAAAACTTTAATCAACTGGATAATAATCAGCTGAATGTGATAGTCCTGAACTTTGTTGATATGCTTTCGCATGCTCGTACCGATTCGAGAATGATTCGAGAACTTGCATCGGACGAGGCAGCATATCGTTCGCTTACCCGTTCGTGGTTCAAACATTCAAGCACGAGCGATTTGTTCAAAAAATTGGCAGAAAAAGGATATAAGGTGATTTTAACCACAGATCATGGAACCATACGTGTGAAAAATGCCTTGAAAGTGATTGGAGACAAAGCAACCAACACAAATTTGCGATACAAGCTGGGAAGAAATCTGAATTACGATCACAAAAAAGTTTACGAGATACGTGAGCCTGCAAAATACGGTTTGCCAAGTCCCAATATAAGCACGAAGTATATCTTTGCTTATAATGACGATTTCTTCGCTTATCCCAACAATTACAATTATTATGTGTCGTATTACACCGATACATTCCAGCATGGAGGCATCTCGCTCGAAGAAATGATAATTCCATTAATCACACTTAATCCGAAATAGACTTCTATGAAACAACTTACAATACAATCTCTTGACGCAATTGACGAAACAGCCCGCGAGTTTATAGAGCAAATGGGGGATAATACCGTTTTTGCCTTTCATGGAAAAATGGGAGCAGGAAAAACCACTTTCATTAAAGCCATTTGCGAAGAACTGGGAGTGGAAGATGTGATCAACAGTCCTACTTTTGCCATCGTAAACGAATATCGCTCAGGTACGGGCGAGTTGATTTATCATTTCGATTTCTATCGTATTAATAAAGAAGAAGAAGCATTTGATTTTGGCTACGAAGACTATTTTTATAGCGGAAGCCTCTGTTTTATCGAATGGCCGGAAAAAGTGCAGTCGCTTTTGCCTCACGATGTGGTGAACGTGACCATCGAAGAACAGGCAGACGGAAAACGTATCGTAATAATTGAATAGAATTTATGAAAAAGTTAGATATTATAACAATCACATTGTCAGCTATCTGGATGATGTTAGCATGCGGAGATAAAAACAAAACTACTATGACAAAAGCAGAATATTCGGGCGAAGATATTTCAAACATAGCCACTATCGAGAGGAATAAAGATACAAAAAAGGCGTCTCTAAAAATAGAGACAGACGGAAAGTGGACACTCTATTCAGGACTGACGGTTGAAAGCATAGATTTTTCCAAACCTGTGGCAGAAGGTGAGGGTAGTGGAACATTTGCCCTGAATGTACCTGATTCGGTCAGAAGTTATTTCCAACTGGAGACAACAAACGGAAAAGCTATTTTAGCCGAAAGGCATTTGCCAATGACAGGAGGTTATAACTTCCGCGATTTGGGAGGTTTCAAAACAAAGGATGGCAAGTATGTGAAGTGGGGAAAGGTTTTCCGTTCGGACGATCTGCATCACCTCACAGATCAGGACTTGCAGTATTTGGCAAGCATTCCGGTTGTCACGATTGTTGATTTCCGTTCCGATGAAGAGATAGAGCCGGCTCCTGACAAAAATCCGCCTTCCGTTAAAAATAACTTTGCATTGTCAATCAGTCCGGGTAATGTTATCGACTTTATGACAACATCAAAACCAGCCGAAGAATTGATGAAAGACCTGAATGTTCAGCTGGTAACAGATAGTTTATATATTGCTCAATATAAAGAATTTTTCTATTTGCTTCAGAACAAGGATGATGTGCCATTGATGTTTCACTGTTCGGCAGGGAAAGACCGCACAGGAATGGGGGCGGCATTGTTCCTTTACTCGCTAGGGGTAGATGAAAAAACAATCATGGAAGATTATATGATGTCTAATGTCTATTTGGGAGACAAGTATGCTGAATACATAGAGAAAAACCCGAACCTGAAATCTTTATTTGAGGTGAGGGCAGAATATATCGGTGCGGCTATGGATCAGATAAAAAAAGATCATGGCTCGGTAGAAAAATACCTGACAGACGTTTTAGGTGTCGATCTACCGAAAATGAGAGAAATGTACTTGTATTCAGTTAACAGTCATCAGTGATCAGTTCAACTTTCTACTTAAAACTTATTTCTCATAACTTGCAATGAGCTTAGAACAAGATATTTTCAGCCGTACAGAACGCCTTGTGGGTGAAGAAACGATGGACAGGATAGCCAACAGCAAAGTTATCATATTTGGTGTTGGAGGGGTTGGCAGTTGGTGCGTGGAAGGGTTGATCAGATCGGGGATCAGGCATCTCACTATGGTAGATTCCGATCTGGTGTCAGTCACCAATATTAATCGTCAATTGCCCGCTACCACTAAAACCGTAGGGCATGTGAAAGTGGAGGTTTTGAAACAACGGATGTTGGAAATAAACCCCGAAGCCGAGATTGTAGCATTACAGAAGATATACAGTAAAGATACTTATCAGGAGTTTGAACTGGACAAGTACGATTATATAATTGATGCAATAGACAGCCTCGAAAATAAAGTGCATCTGATTCAGACCGCCACCAAGACAAGTGCAACATTCTTTTCTTCGATGGGTGCAGCCTTGAAGCTGGATTCTACGAAGATTGAAGTGTCCGAGTTCTGGAAAGTGAGAGGTTGCCCTTTGGCTGCGGCATTGAGGCGCCGGCTGAAAAAGTCGGAAATGCCATCCAAGAAATTTCTTTGTGTATATAGCGAAGAAGTTTTGGAAAATAAAGGCTTAGGCCTGGTCACAACAGAGGAAAACATAGAAAGCAGCATAGTTCGGGGCGACCCGGAACTAGCTCTTAACGATTGGAATGAGAAAAAAGCACAAATAAACGGAACATTGGTTCATGCCACGGCTATTTTCGGTTTCACTTTGTCGGGATTGGTTGTTCAGGATATAATTAGAAAAAGCAATTAGATATAATGATAGTAACACTTTCACCTGCTAAGATGATCAATTTTGCAGAAGAAGATATTGAGGCAGGGCAAACAAAACCCCGATTCGACAAACAAGCAAAAGAGTTGAACTCTTTGTTGCAGAATCTGAACATGGAGGACGTGAAAACCCTGATGAAGATAAATCCTGCGCAGGCAATGGAAGTGTATCAATACATACATGGTTTCGGTTCGGGAAAAGCTCCGGAAAAACAAGCCGCATTTGCATATAATGGAATTGCCTATTCGGGTTTGAATGTCCGTGGTTTCAGTTCTTCGGAACTGGATTATTTGCAAGATCATTTGGTTGTCCTGTCCGGGCTTTACGGAGCATTGCGCCCTCTGGATATGATAAAGCCATATCGTTTGGAAATGCAGATAAAACTGGAAAACGATAAGGCAAAAGATCTTTACGCTTACTGGAAACCTACATTGACGAACTATCTTTCAGAGAGGCTTTTAGCCGATGACAAAATATGGGTGAACCTAATGTCGACGGAATACACAAAGGCTATCGACAAGAAAAAATTGCCTGAAGGAACACAGATTATCACCCCTGATTTTAAAGAACAAACAGATAAAGGATACAGGCAGGTTGTGGTCTACACAAAAAAAGCAAGAGGCATGCTTGCCCGGTTCATCCTGAAGCATCGCCTCACCTCGGCAGACGACCTGATGGCATTTGATGAGGAGGGTTATTACTACTCGCAAGAACTGTCTACACCAAACAATCCTGTGTTTGTCAGATGATGACAATATTATTTTATAGAGAAGGAAATAATATTTTAACAAAAAATCCCTACTTTTATATCTCATAAAAAATTATAGCTATGAGACTGAAAATAGCGTTTGTAATAGCATTTATCCTATTAGGTCTTAACACTTTTTGTCAGAAGAGTGTTGAGTTGAGCAGGGTATATCGGGCAAAGCCGATAAACGTAGATCTACCTTTCATGGTAGACTCAACCAACATGAAAGGTGATAAATTTCAGAATAAAGACTTTCTTCAGACATACATATCCATTCCGGGTATGGATGCTTTCACAGAAGAATTGAAAACTGATGTATCCGGTTACTTCTTTCTGTCGAAAGCACAAAAAGGGGCAAGGTTTCATTTGCTTTCTTTCGATTTCAGTACAGATAAACAAGGAAAAACCAAACTCAAGGTTATCGGACCAAGCATGTATGAGGTATATGTAAACGGGGAAAAGAAGCACACGAAAACAACTGTGGAAGACAGCCTGTCGCAGGCTAAATTTTCCGAAATATCTTTTTCGGCAATTCCGGGAACATACAATATCCTGATAAAATATATGAGTCTGCCGACAAACAAATCGCCTGAGGCCATGAAAGTTGTTCTGGAGGCGGAGAGCAAAGACTCAAATATAAATTACACTATTCTGAGGAATGCCGACAAGCGTTTCGTAAACATTAAAGACATAATACAGGGAAAAAGGGTTACTTCCTTGTCCACTTCGCCAAATGGCACGCATATCTTGCTAAGCTACGCTACCACGAAAGACGATGGAAAAATCTTTCAGGAAAAGGAACTGTTGAATGTGAAAACAAACAGGCGGGTTTCGTTGGCAGTCAGTCGCAATTATAGCTGGATGCCTGTGTCGGATAAGTTTTATTACGAAGACAAATCGGAAAAAGAACTGAAAGTCGTGGTTGTCGATCCCGAAACACTTTCCGAGTCTGTCATCGCCCGGAACATCCCTTCCGGCAGTTATCTTTTTACGCCCGACGAGAAATCATTGATTTATGCGGATAGTGATGAAGCGAAAAAAGGAAATACAAGTCTAATTAGATTGAAGTCGCCCGAAGATAGGCAGCCGGGTTACGACAACCGTTATTTTGTTTCCAAATACGATATTGAGACAGGAGTAAAACAACGCCTTACTTACGGAAAAAGATCGACCTCCATTAATCATATAACTAACGATTCTCGTTATCTGTTATTCTCGACAAGGAAAGAGATCACAGAACGTCCTTTCAGCCAGACTTCTATGTATATCTTGGATATGCAGGAAATGAAAGTCGATACGCTTTGGACGGACGAGGGTTATGCAACCTCCGCTAAATTTTCTCCCGACGGAAAACACGTTTTGATAAAAGGTTCGGCGGAAGCCTTCGGAGGTATCGCAAAAAACTTAAAAGATGGTGAAATTCCCAACAGTTTCGACGGGCAGGCCTTTATTATGAATGTTGCCACAAAGAAAGTGGAAGCTATAACACGCGATTTTACCCCTAGTGTAGAGAAAATCTATTGGAGTTCGGGCGATGGCATGATCTATCTTGCTACTTACGACAAGGATTATGAACGTATCTACAGATACAATCCCGATAAAAAGCAATTCAAAATGCTTCCGTTGAAAGAAGATGTGGTTCGTTTATTCTCGCTTTCGGGCAATAGTGCGTCCGCTTCTTATGCAGGAACAAGTATTTCCAATTCGTCCCGTGCCTATCATCTGGATTTGAAGAACGACAATTCCACTTTGATTGCCGACCCTTCGGGAAAACGTCTGTCGGAGATACGACTGGGAGAAACAAGGGATTGGGTATTCACAGCATCGGACGGAACGAAAATAGACGGTCGTTACTACCTCCCTCCTAATTTTGACGGTACGAAAAAATATCCGCTCATTGTGTATTACTACGGGGGAACGCTACCCACAGCCCGCACGTTGGAGGGTGCTTATCCGCCACATGTATATGCGGCTTTGGGTTATGTGGTTTATGTATTGCAACCAAGCGGGGCAACAGGATACGGGCAAGAATTTGCAGCACGGCATGTCAATACTTGGGGAAAACGCTCGGCAAACGATATAATAGAAGGGACGAAACAGTTTGTGAGCGAACATTCTTTCGTGAACGGAGAAAAAATCGGCTGTGTCGGTGCATCATACGGAGGGTTTATGACCATGTATCTGCAAACACAAACAGATATGTTTGCGACGGCGGTTTCTCATGCGGGAATCAGTTCAATCTCCAGCTATTGGGGCGAGGGTTATTGGGGTTATACGTACAACTCCATAGCCAGTGCAGATAGTTATCCCTGGAACAATAAAGAGCTTTATGTAGATCAAAGTCCGTTGTTCAGTGCCGATAAAATCAATACTCCGCTATTGCTTTTGCACGGAACCGAAGATACGAATGTGCCGGTTGGCGAAAGCATCCAGATGTATACGGCATTGAAGATATTGGGAAAACCGGTCGAGTTTATTCAGGTGAAAGGCGAAAATCATAGTATCAAAGACTACAATAAACGTCTTCAGTGGAATTATACCATCTATGCGTGGCTTGCCAAATGGTTGCAAGACGATTCGTCGTGGTGGGATAGCTTGTATCCGAACTGAATTTTTTCAGCTTGTTTGTGACGAAAAGCAGGATTTAGCGACAAATAGAATTAAAAACACATATAATAAATACATAATTTATGAAAAAAATCTTCTTATCATTGGGGTTACTTTTCATGGGGGGTGTTGGTGTCGTATCGGCCCAGCACATCGAATTTGAGGAATATACCCTTAGCAACGGATTGCATGTGATTTTGCATCAAGACAAATCCGTTCCGGTTGTTACTACCTCCGTAATGTATCATGTAGGAGCAAAGGACGAACAACCAGACCGCACAGGCTTTGCACACTTCTTCGAGCACCTGCTTTTCGAAGGAACCGAGAATATTGGCAGGGGCGATTGGTTCAAAATCGTATCGGCCAATGGCGGACAAAACAATGCGAATACTTCGGATGACCGTACTTATTATTACGAGACATTTCCGTCAAACAATCTGCAATTATCGCTTTGGATGGAAGCGGAGCGTATGCTTCATCCCGTCATCAATCAGATTGGAGTTGATACGCAAAGGGAAGTTGTGAAAGAAGAAAAACGTCTGGGTGTCGATAATCGCCCTTACGGACGGCTGTTTGAGGCTGTGAAATCGAATATATTTAAGCATCACCCCTATCGTTGGACAACAATAGGCGATATGGATCATATTGATGCGGCAACATTGGCCGAATTTCAGGCTTTTTTCAAAAAATTCTATATACCCAACAATGCCGTGTTGGTGGTTGCGGGAGACTTTGATAAAGCGCAGGCTAAGAAATGGATAGACGAATATTTTGCTTCTATACCCAAAGGCGCGGATATTGTGAGAAAACAATATACGGAAGAACCTATTACCAAGCAAATCAACGCTAAATTTGAAGATGAGAACATACAGATTCCGATGTTGCTGAACGTATACCGCACCCCATCGTTCAAAGAGCGTGATACTTATGCGCTCGATCTTGTTTCGGATGTGCTGAGTTCGGGAAAAAGTTCAAGGCTGTACAGAAGATTGGTTGATAAGGAAAAAACAGCACTCGACGTTAGTTCGTTCATCTATCCTCAGGAAGATTACGGAACATATTTTATTTATGGTCTGCCAATGACAGGGAAAACCATGGAAGACATGCAAATCAGCATTGATGAGGAAGTGAACAGGATTTGCACGGAACTGATCACTGAAGATGAATATCAGAAATTGCTGAATAAGGTTGAGAATAGTGTTGTAAGTCAAAATTCCTCTACCGATGGTGTTGCTCACAACCTGGCTACTTACTATTTGCTCTACAAAGACGTGAATCTTATCAATAAAGAGATAGATATTTACAGGTCTATAACCCGTGAAGAAATAAGGGATGTGGCTAAAAAATACTTGAAACCTAATCAACGTCTGGTGCTTGATTATGTACCCAAAAACGCTGAATAACAAATAAACATCAGAAACAATAAAATGAAAAAATCATTATACATATTTCTTGTATTGCTACTATCCGTATCAATGCAAGCACAGGTGGACAGGTCGGTGCAACCAAAACCCGGTCCGGCTCCAAAAGTGAATCTCGGAAAACCTCAAAGTTTTAAACTACCCAATGGTTTAACCGTTCTGGTGGTTGAGAATCATAAATTGCCTCAGGTCAATTTTAATCTTTACCTTGACAATGGCCCCACCCTTGAAGGGAACAAAAAGGGTGTTGACGATTTGGCCAGCAGCCTGTTGGGTACAGGGACAAGCAAGTTGAGCAAAGATCAGTTCAACGAAAAGCTGGACTATTATGGGGCTTCGCTCTTTTTCTCGGTGCATAGCACAGGAGGAAGCACCTTGTCGAGATATTTCCCTGAAGTTTTGAATTTAATTGCACAGGGGGTTCTTGATCCCGTTTTCCGTGGAGATGAACTGGAGAGTGAAAGGGCAAAACTTCTGGATGGAATAAAAGTTGGTGAAAAAAGCGCACAGGAAATAGCCGGCAGAGTAAGAAAAGCATTGGTATATGGCAAGGGAAATCCTTCGGGAGAATTTCTCAGAGAGGAAACGATCAATAATATCTCATTATCCGATATTCAGGAATATTATAAAACATACTTTGTCCCCGAAAATGCGTATCTCGTAATTGTGGGAGATGTGAAGTTCGGCGATGTGAAAAAACTTGTAACCTCAAACTTCTCCTCGTGGAAGAAAGCTGCCTCACCCAAAAAGGCTTATCCTGAGCCGGTAAACCTGACTGCAACAGAAATAGATTTTGTGGATGTGCCACACGCCGTTCAATCGGAAATCTCGGTGAGCAATGTAGTGAATTTGAAAATGACCGATCCTGATTATTTCGCTGCCCTTTTGGCAAACCAGATTCTCGGAGGTGGTGGCGAAGGCCGTTTGTTCCTGAATTTGCGTGAAGCTCACGGCTGGACATACGGCTCTTATTCAAGACTTAGAGGTGATAAACATACGTCCGACTTCACGGCATCGGCATCGGTGCGCAATGCTGTGACAGACAGTGCAGTTGTTGAAATGCTGGGCGAGATAAAAAGGATAAGAATTGAATTGCCGACACAGGCCGACCTCGATTTGGCCAAGGCAAAATATGTAGGAAGTTTTGTAATGAATGCAGAAAAACCTGCAACTATCGCAAATCTGGCAACATACGAGAAAACACAATCGCTTCCGGCTACATTCTATCAGGATTACATTAAAAACATAAATGCCGTGACACTGGAGCAAGTGAATGCTGCTGCTAAGAAATATTTTATGTACGACGCTCTGCGTATCGTTGTGGTTGGTAAAGCTGCCGAAGTGTTGCCAAGCCTCGAAGCCTTGAATATTCCGATCAAATATTATGACAAGTATGCAGATGCAACCGAAAAGCCATCGGTGAAGGATGTAGACCCAAATGTAACGGCTACGTCTGTCCTTGAAAAATATATCCGAAATATTGGCGGATTGCAAGCGATAGATAAGGTGAACACCGTAGCTATCACTTATGTAGCTAAGGTACAAGGTCAGGAGATGAAGACCGTAAGCAAGCAAACGGCATCGGGCAAATCGTCTCAGGAGGTATCTATGATGGGTATGGTTATGGCCCGAACCGTATTCGATGGAGAAAAAGGTTTTATGGTGGTTCAAGGTCAGAAAAAGGAAATGACGGGAGATGTGCTTGAGGCTTTGAAATCAGGAGGAATTATTCCCGAAACTAAGATGTTGAAATCGGGTGATGTGAAGATTGCCGGAATAGAAAAAGTTGGAGACAATGACGCATACAAAATAGTAGACGGAAAGAAAACTATTTTCTACGATCAGGCTACAGGTTTGAAAGTTGCCGAAGAAGCAACTGTGGATATGGAAGGCCAGCAAATTACCCAACGCACACTATTCGGAGATTATCGGGAAGTTGGAGGTATAAAAATTCCATTCAAGCAAACTACCAATATGATGGGAATGGATATAGAAATGAATGTGACGGATGCGAAAGTGAACGAAGGAGTTTCTGACGCAGACTTCAAGTAAAAAGTAAGGATATATAATCAAAGTGTTATTCACCTTTGTCATTGAGTCGCCTTCGCTCCACCGATTATCAATTCGAGGAGCGAAGGTGAGGCAATGACAGTTTTTTTTATACTCTGCTCTTTTCGGTTATAATCTCTTATTTACCGATATTATATCTCAGCCCTACATAGAATTTCGTTCCTTGAGTTGGTCCGTAAACCATTGTGGCGTCAAAGTTTGATCCATAAGGGTCGCTTGCTGCAATAACAGGATTCTTCTGTTTGAAGTTGAGGATATTCTCTGCCCCTGCATATACGCTCCATGTTCTGAAAAACTTAGTCACCTGTGCATTCATTATGGTATACGATTTGAATTTTTCTTTCCATAACGGTGCTCCATCCACAACATTAGGGGTTGGCATTCTGCCTCCTCCATTAAATTGGGCTGTCAGGTCAAATTGCCATTTCCTCAGATTGGTTTCGTACGAAGCAGTTGCAAGAGCCTTGTAATCGCTAAGTAAGGGTTTCTTCAGGCGTTGACCGTTTTTGTAATCGGTTTTCGTATTGTTCCACCTGTAAGCACCTAGCAAGGTAAAGCCCTTGAAGAGTGGATAAGAAGCCTCAATCTGAAAACTATTGGAATAAGATTTGCCGGTCAGGTTGTAAAAACTAACCTTGTGAGGGTCTGAATCCATATCCATAACCACCTGATTTTGGAAATTTGTGTGGAAATACTCCACAGCAAGAGATAGCTCCTCGCCAAACAGTGGTATGTGGAAATTGGCACTGGCTCCAAAATTCCATGCTTCTTCTTGTTTCAGGTTGTTTTCAATATCAATGCGCCTGTTGCTTGCAAGCAAATAACTGTTTTCGGGCAATACGAACACCGTGCGATATCCCTTTCCTGCCGATAGACGAAGGTGAGCACCATGAAATAAGTCATATTTGATATGCACACGTGGCGTAAGGAAAAGGTTGTCGTGAAGCGAACTGTAATCGGCACGCAATCCGGCCAATACTATCAACTTGTTATTCAGACTGAAAGTATATTGGGCATAGGCTCCTGTTACCGATTCTTTATCATCTTGATTGCCGGGAATCAAATCACGGACATACTTGGATTCGTTGAAATAATCGTGATTGAAACTCACCCCTGTACTTAGCTTGTGCATGTCGCTGAAATCTTTTTCATACATCAAAGAAGCATTCAGGTTATATTCGTACACATTATATTTGTCTGTCGCATACTTCGACTTCTGATCGTGATACGAACCAGACATGATCAGGGCAATACTTTCATTTTTATGATGATCGAGGATATATCCGTTTTTGGTGAAAAGCTCGGCACGGTTTGTCTTCACATCAATCACATAAGGATCGTAAGCAGCACCTTTGGGCATAGTATGTTTTGTTTGCCCGCTTCTGCGCTCATCGTTCACAAATTTGATTGCCGATTGCGAAATAAAATTATCCGTTTGATAGTGCCAGCGGTTCATCAGGTTGATTTGTTGTCTCTTAGGCATATCGAGAAATGAATCGTCGTTGTCGTCATGCTCTTTCTTTTCGTTGGAGTAGTGTGCAAAAATGCCTGTCGACAATTTATCGTTCAACACCAATGCGGCATCAGCATTTCCCTCGTAACGGCTCGCATCACTCATAAAGAAGTTCAGGCTCAACGGATCGGCATCCTGAGGTTTTTTATATTCCACATTCACTTGCCCCGATATGGATTCGTAACCATTTTTCACGGAAGCCGAACCTTTCGAGATGTGTATGCTTTCCATCCACGGACCGGGTATGTAGTCTAACCCGTACAACTTGGCTGCGCCTCTGAAATTAGGAAAATTCTCCGTCAGCATTTGTACGTATGTTCCTGAAATACCCAACAACTGAATTTGTTTGGCTCCCGTAACGGCATCGCTGTACGATACATCCACAGAGGGGTTGGTTTCGAAACTTTCGGCAAGGCTGCAACATGCTGCACGGCTCAGTTCTTTTGTGTTGAGCAACTCTGTCCGCATAGGATCGATACGAGACGAGAACCTGCCAACGGCGGCCTTAGTCACCACCACTTCTTCCAGTTCCTTTACATCTTTCAATGTAATGGAGAGAGGTTTCCCGTTGTCATGTGTGTGCAATGCATATTCTTCATATCCGAAAAGTGAAAAATGAAGATGATGGGCATCCTTCACTCCTGAGATTTCGAAATAACCTTTTTCATCAGTTTTCACCGCATCGGTAGAATTTTCCCAGAATACAAGCACGCCTTCGAGCGGCTTTTTCTTACTGTCATAAACATTCCCTTTGAATGTTTGTGCCGATAAACCGATAAACGGCACGAGTATTAATATTAATAATATTTTGAATTTCATTATTTTGACTTATTTTTCTGTTTATAATTTTTTGGTTTTGCCTTAACTGCAAAACAATCCGTCCCAAATTTCAAATTTTGAATTTGGGAAAATATAACAGAAATAAAATTAAATAATGAGAACCCTGAGCTTAGACAAATAGGCTCGGGGTAATGTGGTAGGTGGTATTTTTAATTGTTTGGAAAAACTGTTTTCAGCCAAAGGCGAGTCCGAGATTTTCAACAATTCGGTCGGAAACATAGCGTCGACCCAAACGAACGGAGCCGCCACTTGCAGACGGAATTGATAACTATCCAGCAGCATCGAAACACGTTTGGCTACACAACATTCGCCATCGTGAGGCCGGTCGCAGCAATTATGCTTGTGTTCATGATCCAATACGTTTTCAGTCGCATCATTGCTGGCACAACAAGAAGCATCGCTATTGTTATGGCACGAGTCGTTTTTCGTCGACAGCTGCATTTGCTCAATGATGCAGTTTTTGCAACAAAGGTCAATAATAGTAAATCCTGCTCCAATCACAAAAATGATGGAAGCGAGACTCAGTATTATTATTTTCTGCAAAATCTTTTTCATTCCGAAACAATGCCAGCGTATTGAGACGACAAAGATAAGCATTCTTTAAAATATTAGGTTTGAATTTAAGTTTTTCTTAACGAATAATTATCGCATTTGACTATATTTGCATTTAAATAATATTCTTTTGAGTATGAAAAAAATCACTTTAGGAGTTTGTGTTGGTCTTTTAATAGCCTCATTTTCATGCAAGCAGCAAACTGAAAAACAATACACAAAAAATGAACTGGCATTCGACACCATCAATGTCTCGGAAAAACATTTTTTCAACAATGATACGGCACAAACTGCCTGCAACTTATCGGTAGAGTTTGTTTATCCCGTTCAGAACGACAACGATTCTATCGTCGAAAAAATGCAAAGGGAGATAATACTGATGTATTTTGAAGATGAAAAATATACTGGAGTTTCGCCAAAAGACGCCGTAGACAAATATGTGTCGGATTTCAATTCTTCTTTCGATGCAACAGTGAAAGGCTATGAAAACCACATGGACGAGTTTGATGGTAACGACCCGTTCTTCACTGCATCGGAAAAATTACTGGGGCACTTGCTGTTCAACGAAGGTGGGTTCCTGACTTTTCAGGTAGAACGCCAGAACTCGAAAATGGGAACAATTACGCATACTCAGTACAAAAATTGTGTGATCGACCTGGAAACCGGCGAACGAATAAAAGAAGAAGATATTTTTGTAGAAGACTATGAACAGGAAATTCACGACTTGTTTGTGGTGCAACTACTTAAAGTTCACAATGTAAAGCAATTGTCCGACTTGGAAAACGATGAGTACGGGTATATAAATCTGGAAGAAATAGTTCCGAACCGAAACTTCGGTGTAGATGGAAAAGGTATTACTTATGTGTTCAATTCGGGTGAATATTCGACATATAAAACCGAGGCAATCAGAATTTTACTGCCATTTGAAGAAATAAAACACTTGATAAAGGAAAATTCACCAATTTTCAGATTAATAGATTAATGGATATAATATTAAAATACTTCCCCGACCTTACGGATAAACAAAAAGAACAATTTGCAGCATTGTACGATTTATATCTGGATTGGAATTCGAAAATAAACGTTATTTCACGAAAAGACATTGAAAATCTGTATGTTCACCACGTTCTTCACTCATTAAGTATAGCCAAAATAATCCGGTTCAACGATGGCTCGAAGATTATGGATGTTGGCACGGGTGGAGGCTTTCCCGGTGTGCCACTGGCGATACTTTTTCCCGAATCGGAGTTTTTATTAGTGGATAGTATCGGTAAAAAAATAAGGGTGGCGACAGAAATATCCACAGCGATAGGGTTGAAGAATATCCGTTTTCGCCATTGTCGTGCCGAAGAAGAGAAAGGCTTGTTCGACTTTGTGGTTAGCCGGGCGGTGATGCCATTGTCCGATCTGGTGAAAATCGTCAGGAAAAATATATCGAAAAAGCAGAATAATCCACTACCCAATGGCCTTATTTGCCTGAAAGGCGGAGAACTGGAGAACGAAATATCTCCTTTCAGAAAGTATGCAGATGTAGAAGACTTGAACAATTATTTTGAAGAAGATTTCTTCGACACAAAGAAGGTCGTTTATCTGCCTTTGTAAAACTATACTTGTTTCAAGGTTTTGTCATGTTGAAGGGAGTGAAAGATCTGATAAAATAGATCCTTCGATACTCTCAGGATGACAAATAATAATATTTGCTATACAAAACACAACACACAAAATGATTAAAAAATTATTTATTGTAGCCATTGTAGTTCTATGTTGTATGTCTTGTGCAAACCAGAAATTCACAAAAGCAGACATTCTGAGATGGAAGGCTGCGGGCGATGTTGCTGCCAATGCGTTCATGCAGATGAAGTATGACAAGGAAACTGATTTCCTGCACAAAAATAGCGTTGACGAACAGGTTATGTACGATTCTTTGTATAGTATGTACAGTTATTATGCAAAAATAGATTCGGTAAAAGTGCAAGGCGTGAATGACTCCATATATCGGCAGATAGCTTTCAATTTGAAAAATAATTACGACAACTTTATATACGGGGGAGCTTTGGCTTTCGACAAGAAAGAGTACACCAAAGCACTCAATTTTTTTGAGGCTTATTGGAATACGCCGTCAATGCAGGTATTCAAACTGAAAAAGAATGACAACCTGAGGATAGACACCCGGGATGAGAGTTTTCAAACCGTAAAATATTATGCAGCCATCGTTTCTTTGCAAACGAATGACAATACTCACTCAATTAATCTGCTGCAAAGAATAATATCAGAAGGTTATATTGAGAATGAAACATACAAAGAAAGCGATATATATGAATTGCTTGTGGATAAATACAGTCAAGTAGGTGATTCCCTTAATTTCATGCAAACTTTGAATCAGTGTGTCAGTAAATTTCCGAATAACCGATATTTTCTGGCTAACCTGATAAATGAATATATCAGTAACGGAAAACTTGATGACGCAATCAAATATCTGGATAAAGCTATAAAAAATAAGGTTGCAGATGTGTGCGAACTGACAAGCGTCAAGGCAAACATTTTTGTTTCGGAGAAAGATTATGACAATGCCTCCGAGGCTTACATGGCTGCACTGAACGAAAATCCCGATTGCGAGAGGGCATTGGATGGATTAGGAACCTTGTATATTTTGCAGGCTCAGGATGTGAAAGAAAACGCATTTACTATAGACGACAGGGATATAAGCTACTTAATTGAACCTAGCGACTATTACAGAAAATCACTCCCTCATTTAGAAAAATATAGGGAACTGCTCATAGCAAGAAACGCAGACCCTGTGGAGATCCGATTGGCTTTGGTAAAACTTCGGAACGCATATTACAACCTGAATATGTTGGTCGAGTTTGACAATTGCGAAAAAGAACTGAACAAATATACGGATTAGAGAATCAAAATGGGCACTCTCCGTAGGTATTGTGTCTTATGATTTCTAGGAGACTTGATTCTCTCGTATCATTTTGTGAGTATATGCAATCGTCTTCGGATGGTATCTATTATTTTCGATTGGTTCTGCATTTCATCCTTTCCTACTTGAAATAAGAACCACTTTTGTTGATAATGCAAAGACTCTCCTTTCCGCAATTCCGTATATTTTCCATGATTCTCCAATTCTACATATTGGCTGTTTGGAGCTAGAAAAATCTCCACTTCGCCTTGCAACAAAGGCAAGTCTTTTACTTGTGTCATCGGAAATTGTTTTACCAATACCAAATCTTTATACTGATGCGCCAACCATCCTTCTTGTGTGGTGGCAAAGAGTTTTTGACCTCTTTTAATTGAATCCTGCGAATAATTATACCGGATTATGCCATCTTGTTCTGAGACATGATCTAAGTTGGATGGCAAATCTTTCAGATATTTGTCCTTAACAGGAAAGAATGTAACACCTCCGGGCACACGAGTCACGTCCCATGCGGCAACATGCTGAGTGGTATCGGATATATTTTCTATCGTATAGTTGATCGATATAGCTTTATCTTTTTTAGAAAATGAAAATTCTTTTGTGAAGCGAAAACCCTTCAGCGAATCTTTTTCACTGATAAGACGGAGCAAATTTCCCTCCACTTCGGCAAAATAAGGTTCTGCATCAAGTATTGGAGAAGGAGGCCAGAATCTGCGTTGAGGCGAAGGCCAAAGAGTGGCTCCGTAGTAAAGCGGATGATCTTTCTCGGATAATAATATTTCTTGTCCGGCGCATTTAAAGCTAACGATACGTCCTCCGTTTGTGCCCGAAACCGTGAAAGAAAGGTCGCCTTGCATTAAAGTATAAACACCATCTGCATGACTTATCCTTTGTGCTGCTCGGCATGAAGAAAAAAGCAGCACAATGAATAAGAATAGAAATAGATTAGTAGTTATCCTATTTTTTTGTATTTCCCATATAAAACTCAAGTGTATCACCTTGCATTATATTTTCGTGAGTTATGTAATATTTATCGTATTCCTTGCCGTTTAATTTGACCGACTGAATATAAATATTCTTATCATTCAGGTCGTTTGCAATCATTTTAAAAGTTTTTTCTCCGACCCGGATTTCGGCCGAATTTACCATCGGTTTTCCAAATATATACATTCCGTCGGCAGGGTTGACCGGATAGAAACCCATCGCACTGAATACATACCAAGCCGACATCTGTCCGCAATCTTCATTGCCACAAAGTCCGTCAGGTTTTGTCGTGTACAACTCTTTCATAATTTGGTGAACCTTCTCTTGCGTTTTATACGGCTGGCCTACAAAATTGTAGAGGTAAGCCACATGATGGCTGGGTTCGTTTCCGTGAGCATATTGCCCGATGAGGCCTGTAATGTCGATAGGTACATCAGCACCCGAAACATTGGAGTGAATTGAGAACAACGTATCCAAAGCGTTTGCAAATTTTTCCTTAGAACCGAAAAGGCTTATCAATCCCGGAATATCATGCGGAGCAAAGAAAGAATATTGCCATGAATTGCCTTCTACCCAGTCGCACTCTCCGTAAGACGAATAGAAAGGATCGAAAGGTCTTCTGAACTGACCCGTAGAAGAAAAGCCGTTCATTAATTGATATTCTTTGTCAAAATAGTTTTTATACGATTGCGAACGTTTCATAAAATAGTCATAATCTTCCGTCTTTCCCAAATCCTTTGCCATGCGTGCAATGCACCAATCATCGAAACAATATTCCAATGCCGTGGAAACAGATTTGTTGTATTTATCGTAAGGAATATATCCGTATTGTTTGAGTTCTTTTACTCCGAAATTATCTTGCATTGCGGAGGTTTTCATTGCCTCGTAAACTTTTTCTACATCATAATCACGGATTCCTTTAAAATAGGCATCAACAATGACGGGGATCGCATGATAGCCAATCATACAATTGGTTTCGCTCGACCATAGAGGCCAAACCGGCAATAGTCCATATTGTTCATATTGCGCCATCATAGACTTGATAATGTCATTCACCCTGTTCGGCTCAATGATAGTCAACAGAGGATTAGCCGCCCTGAAAGTATCCCAAAGGGACATAACTGTATAATTTTCAAATCCTTCAGCCCTATGCACTTCACCATCAAAGCCGATGTATTCTTTATTCACATCATTGAACAAATATGGAGCCAACAAGGAATGATAAAGAGCCGTATAGAAAATAACTTTTTCATTTTCCTCTGCCTCTATTTTTATTTTAGACAATTGTTTTTCCCATTCGTCCTGAACATTCGTCAGAGTTTCTTCAAAATTCCATTCTGAAATTTCCGTATCCAAGTTTTGTATGGCATTTTCTGCACTGACAGCAGATATTCCAACCTTCACCAGAATTTTTTCACCTTCTTCTGTCTTATAATTTACAACAGCTTTAATATTTCTTCCGCTTGCTGTTTTTTTGTCTAACGACTTATCATCAGAATATACTTGAAATGAATGGAAAGGCTTGGAAAAACGAATGGCAAAATACAATTGCTGATTGCTCCAATACAGTTCATTTGGTTCTCCCCAGCCTTTCGTCTGCCTCATGCCTGTTACAGTCTGATTGTCAACTACATCAACAGAGAGGAACTTTATGGAATCGGTAGAATAATGATGTGCGAGATCTAAAATAATGTGAGACTCATCACTTTCAGGAAAAGTATATTGATGAAAACCACAACGAGGACTGACAGTCAGTTCTGCCATAATGTTATAGTCCTGCAATTTCACCTTGTAATATCCGGGTGATGCCCATTCCTCATCGTGCGAAAAGCGGGAACGATAACCACTATCAGGGTTTTCTTTTGTTCCGGAATTTAGTTTCACTTCGCCTGTTGTCGGCATAATCATCACATCCATCAAGTCGGAGCGACCTGTCCCTGAAAGGTGAGTGTGAGAGAATCCGATTATGGAACTGTCGGTATGATGATATCCCGAACACCAATCCCAACCCTCCAATCCCGTATCGGGACTGAGTTGTACCATTCCGAAAGGTGCTATCGCTCCGGGAAATGTGTGTCCGTGTGCTGCTGTCCCGATGAATGGGTCTACATATTCGATTAATTTTTTCTCACCATCCTTTTTTTCGGATGAACATCCCGATAGCATTAGAGAAACAACTGATAATAAGAAAATATATTTTTTCATTTTGCTATTTTTCATTTGAGTCATTGTTATTCTTCAAATCCGAATGCCACTTCATTTGCCCAATGTTCTTTCCAATCGGGATGAAAGGCCCGTGAATTCTTTTTAGATACACTACGTTCTTTTGCCAATTCCATACATGCGGCAGGCGCTCCATCGTCATTCACTCTGAATGAAAACTTGATATTTTCACCTTTATCCAGAGCTTCCTTTACATGTGGAATTTCGCTCCATGATATGGCACATTCTGTATATAGTGTGTTTCCATCGCGAACGGTTATTAGTTTTCCATCCTTAACGGCTCCATCGTATGAAGATTTTCCCTGACGTGGATAGAAATGTTTGCGAGGCATTCCGGGTACAAGCATGCGCCAGATTTCAAATCCACCGCCATATTCGGGTGCAACAGGGTTGAGAGCATACTCGTAATCGGTACACTTATACCCGATATACTTCGGCATTGTGCCTTTACTTGTAGCTTCCATTCCATCTTCACCAATTGGTAATACATTGAAAGCTATAAGGATATTGTCAAACAATTGTCCGGAAGTTCCGTCCGGCAAGATCGGCCTTTTACGGTACGTGAATTTCCGTACACCTTCGGGCCATTTTAATGGAATCAAATCATCTTGACTAACGATATTACAAGAAACATTGGCAGGCAGTTTTTCGGGGATGTCGATCATATAATATCCTGAATTTCCATATTTTCCCTTCCAATTGCCCATCGTATCGAAATCCCTGCTCACAACATTTGCTGTTGTTTTGTTATTAGCCGAAAGATTTGATTCGTCAAAAAATACGCCTGCTAGTTTTGCCGTATACCACCATCCGTATGCAGAACAGCGAATCCGTACTTTTCCCGACAAATTGAGAGTCAGGTATACTCCATTCCACAACTTGTCTATTCTTTCGCTCAACAACTCTTTATCCGTTTCCCTGTCATAAACCGTGACGGCGACCCCATGTTGAGCAACATTTGGAAAATAGAGAGAGGCCTGTGTCATTTTATCTTTTGGCAAGTCGATGTCTATTCCTATGGATTGTGTGTTGGTGGTATTCTCCATATAATTCATAATCCGCCCATCTTCTGTCGGATGCCATAATGCCCCCTGATTGGCTTTGTCGGCTTGCCGTGAAACAATGACCGATTGCATAGCATTAATCGTCTGCATATAGGAAGTATCGGGATAGAAGAACTGATCGTCGTCCCTGTCTTTGAAACGTAAACTACCTTTATTGGGCGTCTTATCCGCTACTTTTGCCGCAAAATAGAAATACTGATCGTCATAACCCAGGTAGGCATGTGCCAAACCTTCGGCATTGCTATCGAATTTTTCGAACGGATACCAAGCTGCTTCGGTCAGCGAAATGCTTGCCTTTGCAGAACCTCTTACAACCTGAGGTATAGCACCTTTCCAATCGTCGAGATTACCATCTATATTGATTGTTCTTTTTGCAATCACGTTCACATGCATATCTTCCCAATGGGTTGCCTTTCCATCTTTTCCTGCATCGAATACAACATCAAGAGGATACGTGTTATCTGCATTAGCCTCACCGTTAACAACTTTCACCTTTATGGTTTTTGTCTCATTCCCTTTCAAAGATATATTTTGAGGCGCTTCTATCTGCAGATTTCCGACAGTTACTTTTAAAGAACCTTTCACCTCCCTGTTCAGGATATTTGTGATATCCAATTCCATTTCAGGATTATCAGTAATAGCTTTAGTGAAATCTTTTGCTACAATATCAACAGGCTGGTAGCCTTCAACTTTCGATTTCCTTAAAGTTGCAATTAATTGCTTGAAAGAGCCTTTCTTTCCGTTTGTACGTAAGAAATATCCCTGATAATTGAGCGGAATTTCATACCTGTTATTCCGAGGGGCAATTATATTCCCGTAGAAATCATATAACAGGAAAGACGGTTGTGCATCTACAATCATTTTCCCGTCGGTAATTGGCTGACCCGAAGAAAGCGATACTACATTGCGGAAAAGGATGTTGTCTTTTCCGAATGCTTCGCCCAAATCGCCGGCAATGACAACCGTTCCGTCATCTTCATTGTCGTTGTATCCATCAAAAACCATCACCCAAGGCAATCCGTTCTGAAACAGCAATTCCTTAAATTCACGCTCGCCTATTAAACTTTGGGTTGCAGCCATTGCCGCCGTAGATGACCAGGTGGAATAGACAGGACAGACTTTTTGTATACCGTTTGGCGTATTTATCTCATAGTTTTTAGGAACATCTCCTTTCCCCGAATACATATATCCGCCGTAGATTCCCATCGAGCGGTCATATCCTGCCGAACGGTTTGCTGCAACTACCAGCCCTATTCTGTCGTCGGTATTTCCTACCCAACTTTCGGTGTCCCAGATCAATACTCGCCCTTTATAGTCTTTGCGGTTGTTCCATTCAGGATATAATACGGGAGATTCCATCCCCTGATAGTGAATGGACAGAAAATCGAAAATAGGTAGCATATCCATTGTTCCATCACCAAAAAATTTATCCAAGGCATTAGAGTTCGAGTCGCCTCCGCCAACAAGAACATCCGCCCCATCCTTGCGAGCTTCCAAAACAGCCTCCGCCATTTTTGTATATATTTCCCTGTAACGCACCATATCGGCTTGCCATCCTGCAATGGATATTCCCTCCCAAGGTTCGTTCCATAAAGAAATGCCAGTAACAGGCCCTTTAGGCCATCCGTATTTAAGGCAGATTTCTTTTACAAATTGTTTGAAGTCTTCATCCATTTCGGGAAGCCAGACATAGTCTTGCTTTGTACGAAGAAATATTCCGTTATCATCCAAATGCGAACGTGGTGTGCCCAATGGCATCAATGAACCACCTTCGCCAATCATGATTAATACGGTGATATTATTGTCCATGTATTTTTTCATTTCATCGTCAAAATTTTGCATCATCCGACGATACCCCGGACTTGTTGTCGGCAAATATCCTAATCCGTGACGGATAGCCTGAACACCTACACGGCTCAGAAAATCGACCCCCAAATCATCCAGCGATTGTTTCGGATATTGCATTTTCACCGGATTGGGTTGCATGCTATATACAAAACTTGTAGCCAGACGCCTGCCATTTTTGCCCAAATCGAAAACAACAGCATATCCCCCATATTTTTCTATGTCGTCTACATCTATTGTTACGTTAGTATAGCCTTTTGGCGAAATGGATACAGGACGGATTATTTCTTTTTCATAATCCATCTTCACCACTTGCGGCAACCATACATTGTTAGGAATGCCCTTTGTTCCATACTGAATTATGTAGATCTTCGCATCGGTGTCAATCTGAAAATCGGTATTGTTTTTCAACTGAAATTGAAATTCTATTTTGTCACCTTTCCAGAAAATGTTGGCAGGCGCCGAAGAGTAGAAAGGCACTACGTCGTAATTATAGAAACGCAAGCCTTCCTTTACCTTGAATATGGTTTCGTAATCAACCCATTCGTGAGGTTTTTTCATTTGTGCCCTCAATATAAAAATGGGGGACAAAATCATAACAAGCAATATTATTAATTTTCTTTTCTGCATAATTCACCTAGTATTTTGATATTTGAGGACTATTGATGTCTGATCCTGTCAAATCTGTACATTCTATTTCATAATCATTTTTCACTCTCAGCTCGTTTGCCGGTTTTGCCAATGCCTTAACTTTCAGATTATCATTAAACAATGTCAGGTAATCATCATCAACTTTTATTTTCACATCAGGATGTTTATGGTTTTCGTTGCCCGAACTCATAGATAAATGGATTCCTACAACAGCATCGCCCATCTGATTCAATCGGAATGTTTTCTTCTTTCCTGAATAAAGGACATAATCGGCCCATATTTTGCCATTAGCATTTCCGGTTTCCCAATGCCCATCTTTATTGTCCCATTTGGCAAAAGGAATTTTTATCGTACTCTTTATATTTCGGGAAACAAAATTTACATCCTCCCTATTCAATTCGGGAAGAGTGAATCTTGTGTTCTCTAAATCGCCTCCCACTTCAATTCTTAAACGAATATCTGTTGCTTCAATGGTGGCATCTTTTATGCGGTCGAGTCCGGGGTGCGTATCTCCACCGTCATCTGCTATACTCATAATAGCCAATACGGTGGTGCTGTCTTGTGCGCACACGATATTTGCCGCCGAAAAATCGTAGCCGTCATGCAAAAACCTGACTTGCATATAGCTTGGTTTTACAGGCGTGCCCCAATGCGCAATCAGAGGGCGGGTCTGATTCCACATATATCCCTGATTGACCGACGCAAGCGCAAATTCGGTGCCGGCATACAGTTTGCCCACAATATCTTTCGAATGAATGAAATCGCTTTTCTTTACTCCGTTTCGTTGACAAACTCTCTCTATTTTAATTTCAGGATTTGCTACCACAAATGTATCAATTTCCAGCCGAGGTAGAACAGATTGTGTAAATTTAGGAAGTATGTCTTCGGGAATTTTGTGTGGAGCTATCACATTCGGAATACGTGGATAGTCTCCCGGCAAGTTGATGGTTCCGTTAGACGCATTATACAGCAAACGATAGAACTTTGGTTGGGAAAGGCTGCTATACGACCGCAGATTGGGTCCGCACCATTGTCCTGATGGTTGATGAAAATGGTTGGCTATCACATTCCAGCTCATAGCATACAGGTCGTCGATAATCTTTCTGTCTTCGGGGTTGATGATGGTCTGCTGCATACGTAGTAATTCATCCATCGCAACCGGAGTATATGTAGGGCTGTTATATTCCGTAAAGCCTTTGTTCCGTATTGTATATTCATAGAAGTTGAGTAACCTTTCCCGTGCATAACTTGTCATTTCGGGCATATCGCAAATATCACCTACAATGTAGCACGCATATGTGCCCATTATGCTGATATTCGTATAATCGGGTTGTACGTTCCTTTTTTTTATTGCTTTAGCTGCTAAAACCAATGCTTTCTTTATATCATTTACGAGTTTTTCTCCTGCATAATCGGAATGATTGATGATAACATCAATCAGGGGTACAGCGATGAAATCTGCCCAGTTATAATCTATTGCCGCCTTTCGTCCTCTCAACGGATCTTCGGGATAATAAGGCCAGATGCCACAATATGGAAGAGACTCGTCCGTTTCTTGCATCGGCAATATTTTTTTCACAATATTAATACCCCGTTCCATATATGCTTTATCTTCCGTTTTCAGTAATGCTACTGCATATTCCAGCGATTCACGGGTTTGGTGAACAACAACGCCGCTATCAAGATCGCTATGATAATGCCTGCTTTGTGTTACGCAAAAAAGCATATTCATAGACGGGTCGTATTCTTTGTTTTTCTTCTCTAAATCCGTTTTTAAATAATCAATTTCTTCTTTACTCAGCTTCACCGGAGTAAAGTGTGTATTAGAGCCTATCAATACATTAATTGTCAATAAAAGAAGGACTGTGATCGTTAGCTTTTTTCTCATAACGTATGCAAATTTTCTATTAGAACTGAGACAAAGACACCCCCGGCTACACTTTTTCACGAGAGTAGCTGTATCATCGGTTACAATGTCAATTATCCGATTATCAGTATGTTTTATTTAAATTTTCTTTCCTGTATTTAATATGAATCAGTATTTCAAAAACGTTCTTTTATTTTCTACAGTCTTCCTGCGCGGAATTAAAAATTCCTTGCATTCCTTTTGTCCCATGTCACAAAAGGAATCAAAAAGACATTTTGTGACTAAGGCTCCTTGCCGACCCACAAATAGCTGATAAGCTGAACAAAAAATAACTCGCACCAAAAGACAGTTAAAGCCTGAAAGGTTTGGTTATGCTCAAACAGCTTTTTGTTCTTCACGCTTATTGCGCTGTGTGGGTGCCCCGTCAATCAGCCTAATGTCACGCCTGACGGACGTAAGCCGAATGGTATCTGCTTCGAAGAAGGTGCGACAGGATTTGGTAGAAAATAAAAGAACGCTTTTAGGATGCATATATCAACTAATTAATATTTATTTTTCTGTTTTCCATATCATACGCTGCACTTCTATTCCCGCAAAAATTACGGCAAACGAACCATGAGTGTCGTCATCATAGAAAGGACGGTTTATGTAATAATTCACATCTTCCGAACACATAGTCCCTACACATATTTTATGCACCGTGCCATCTTCTTCTATCTCTGAAGCAATGGCTTCCCAACCTTTCATTACTGCAGGTTTGTATTTTTTCTCATTTAGCCAGCCATGTGTAATTCCCCGTGCGATGCACATAGTGAAAATTGCTGTTCCTGAAACTTCTTCCGGAGATTCGGAACGGTCTATCACATTGAACCAAAATCCGCTTTTGTCCTGATACTTGATCAGTTCGTCCACATGCACCCTATACTGTTTAAGGATGGCATTGTATTTCGGATGATTTTTAGGCAAATACATCAATACTTCCGACATTGCCCAAATAGCCCAGCCGTTGGCTCGTGACCAGTGTGGCAATTTTGCTTCGGGGCGGGTCGAAAAATTAGCGTGCATATACAAGCGGGCGTCTTTGTCCCACACATGCTTGTTGAAATCTAAAGTCTGTGAGGCAGCATCGTCAAAATATGCTTTTCGCAGTTCGGGCGTATCGGCATACAATCCGGCTTGCATCAGGAAAGGAATACCCATAAACATATCGTCTACCCATGTAGTATATTTTTCGGGAGTCTCGCGCGTATAGTTTGTCAAGCCGGGACTTCTCACCTGTCCGTTGCGGGCATAATCCAGCATAATATCTATGTATGCTTTGTAAAGATCCCGATTGGCGAAGTCGGCTTCTTTTCGCAAACGATATATCAGAGGGATGGATGGCGCCAAAGTGAAATCCAACATTTTGTAGTTGACAATTGCATAGTTGGCCGAACGTACCGCTCTCAAATCATTTACCTGAAAATCGACGAAAGGTATACCCTCCATCTGATAGTCGCAGAAGTTGTTGGCCCATTGTTCGTACTTTCTATCTTTTGTGACTTCTGTCATTTGCTGCATAGCCCAAGCCACGCCTCCATTATGATAGTTCCACTGATAGGTTGTGCCCCAAGGTGCGGGGTCAATAACATCTCCTAGAATTTCAATTTTAGGTATAGTCCATGTAACCCCTTCATACATGTGACCAAACCTGATTTCTTTTTCGGGTTGATGCACTTGATCAATATCGGGAGAAAATGGCCCTATTACCAGCCAATTGGATAAATCTGCAATCTTCTTATCAATATATTGTATATTTTGTAATCCTATGTTGGGGTATTGTATGGGGTATTCCAATACTGCATCTTTTTCGCTTGGTGGTTGCAACAGCACACTCCACTCTTTGCCCGATGTTTCCGATTTTATCAAAAGTTTATTGTTCCCTTTTTTCAACCGGACAGAGAAAGAGTATGACATTTCCACGCTTCTTTCTTCTTGTATCAGTTGTATATCCCGCCAGCCTTTTCGTTCATATACCAGATTATCGTTACACCATATTTTGCACGCATCATTGTGCTCAACTTCCAAAGTCATAGTAGTATCTATTGCCGATGTCAGTTCAGTGTATGCGTAAGCCACGGCAGGTTTACCCAAGCCATAGGTGCGTCCGAAATCGACAAATTTCAGGTCGTTGAACTTGTTGTTGCTTGGGTTAAGGATCAGACGATACTTGAATGGTGTTTCCCGTATTAGTTTATCTCCAATCCTTTTGACTGTTTCTATTGGCGATTCTGCATAGAGCGTATTAGTTGCCTGAACCAATATGAAGAGGAAGAATATGGTATAACTCTTGATTTTCATTTATGATTTAGTGTTAGATATTGCAAATTCTGTACTTATACATTTTATTATGAGCTGAATCCGGGGGATGTGTCAAAAGTAAATCTCAGTGTCTTTTTGTCATCCTGAACAGAGTGAAGGATCTGTTCTATAGAGCTCAGATTCTTCGTTGCACTCAGAAACAACGTTCGAGGAGCGAAGGCGACTCAATGACAAGGATGAGTCACACTTTGATAGTGTAATCTTACTTTTGACACATCCTCCTGTTTTCAGCATCCGGTTGATTATTTAATTATTATTTTCTCTATCAAATTTTCTTTCAAGGTTTTCACCTGTAACAGATAATATCCTTTAGATAAACCTGATATATCAATGGTTGATCCGTTTGCAATCCGTTTTGTCATAACGTTTCTTCCATCCATCGAAGTGAAGATCACCGTATACTCGCTTTCGGGTGTATCTACTTGTACATGCAATGTAGTAGATGCCGGATTCGGATATACTTTTACGGACGTTGCTTCAGCCATCTCGATACCATCCATAGGAGGTTCGGTAGGTCCTGTTATTGCTCCGGTATTGTCTCCACCGCCAAATTCGAATGACATATAGTTGTTATCGGCAGAACATTCTTTACCCTTACGCCCGTAGTTCACATCAACATCTACCCGGTAATTACCTTTTTTATAGACCCAGAAAGGTGTTTTATCGTTATTCAGCACACTTATATCAATGTAGTCTCCTCCATAGATATTTTCGGTATGAATATTCGATTGTGCCTCATATACAATCTGATTGGTATTAAGGTCGGTTACTGTATACAAAACAAGGCATCGTCCAGGATCGGTACGGCGGCTGTTAACCACAGTTCCGCTTTCAAGATTTCTCACTCTGACAGTGAATTTGATAGGTTGCCCTTCCGGAATATTGATATTATCAATATTTTCCTTGTCTCCATTTTGTACCCATATACGTTCGGGAACTAAATCTCCGGTCAATACCAAGTTTCCGTCAAAACTATTGATATCGTAATGAAGCAGTTTTGCAAAAGCATTTTCCTCGGCAAGGAGTTCGTACGTACCATCAGTGTTCTTACGTCCATTGATGGAATAAGTGAAGTCGGTCCACCCAACTCTTTTTTCAACTTCTGCGCCCGGAGTTATTTGTCCGACAAATAGGTTGTCTCCGGCTCTTTCATACACATTGATGTTTCCGGTTGCCAGATGGAAGAACAAATAGTCTCCCACGTATGTCATTGCTTTCGCGCTGATTTCCACACCCGGATCGGCAGGAGTTCCTATGGCTGCTTTCGGGCTTGCAGGTATTACGAGTTCCTGATCGGCTATCCATTCTGATGATGGAACCGTAGCAATATTGGCAAAACGTTCTGTCATGTTTTTGAAGGTAAGCACTGTTGTACCCACTTGTCCCCAAATAGATTGATGCGGATTAGGATTATTCTTTGTATAGCATGCCACCAGCATCTCGTCACGTTCGGCGTCGTACAGAACACGGTTCACCAATGTGATATACGATGGCAGTTTGTAAGTTACGGGTGCATCATATTTCAATACCTTATCGGCCGATTGTCCTACCTGTTTCCATATTCTGAATGCCGGACCGTTCACTACCATATTTGCGTTGTCTGCCAACCAAATATTACCGTTCTTGTCGGGATAGATAGAGAATGTGTTGCCCGAACTGGGATAACGTGTAACCTCGCTGTCTGTTTTCTGTCCGTCGCCGTTCGTGTCTTCCCAGAAGGTGATACCGTCGGCTCTCAACTCCATACAAGGAACTCCTATGTAACCATGATTTTCTTTATCGAAGCGATAACCGCCCAATATGGTAGAGTACATATTTGTTACGAAAAGATAGTCCGTTCCGTTAATTCTGCGTTTGAATGTTCCTGTTTTGATAGGAGTGGGCGGGTTAGGCTCAAGGCGCATATCCAACGGATAGGTAAAGGGATCGACAGTTGTTCCGATAAACGTATCCATTCGTTTTCCTTTCTTGTCATAATCCAGCTCATACACTTTCTCTATACAGTAAACCTTGTTAAGCTGAGTTTCGTCAAAGTCGCCTGTTGAAGTAAACACAAGACCTTCCTGTTTCCAGTTCAATGTTTGCGCTTCTTCTTTGTACGAATACAGAATAGCACTTGCCGAGTTCACAAACATGGTAGAGACATAAATATTGCCATGTTTGTCAACACCAACGCCTGTTGGACCGGGGAAACGTAAATGTCCGGCTTCTCCTTGCAGGTATTCACCACCTTCGGGTTTAGGTGCTTTTACAAGCAAACCACCTTTTTGTCCGAATGTGCCGGTAAGTTTAGGATTTTCGTATATATCGGTATATATCAATACGTTCAGGTCTTTACCGCTGTTTGCTACCAATAAGCGTTCTTTTCCACAATCGTCAGTATCGATAGAGAACGATTTTGCAACAACATCGGCAGGCAAATTGATAATTGATTCTGATCGGATGCCCCCGTTTCTCAGGTTGATTGCAACAATTCGGTTACCTTGCAGCATCCATACAAATCCGCGCTTGTCGGCAAATAAGAAACCAACGCCACCTTCATCAATTCTGAATCCGCCAATGGAAGTATTGCTCATCGTTTGTTTATCGTATATCTTTATCGAGTCAGGAATCTGAAGCGCAGTTATTCCCGGAACAGCAACAATCAGCTCGTTGTCTGTTATGGCCAATCCTCGTAGCAATCGCTCTTCTTGCGGAGCCACTAACAGCATATTTGCTAAAGGCCCGTATCCCTCCGAAAATTTTGCGGCCGAGCCATCATTTGCATTATAGCGGGTGATTAACTGCCACTCAACGCCACTTGCTTTTGGCGGATAGCTTCTCAAACCGTTCGAGTTTAACGATTCATTTCCTGAGTTTCCGTTGAAGCGCATCAATTGGTATACATATTGATCGTCCAGTGCAACAGCCTTTCCGGAGTTACGTCCCCAGCTACCTGTACCCGATTCGACAGGTATACTTACTATTTTTCCATCTTTCCACACTCCTACGTTCGTACCGCCTTCGTCCCAGTTACAAATAGTAGCTACCGTTCCGTCTTCACGGACAAATAGAGCATCCATACTGTGAGGGACGTGTGTGCGTGGTGTACCGCCCGAATTGGCTAGCCATGATGTTTGATAGTCGGTCAATTCTCCATTGAAACAATTGTTCGGATAAACACCCGACGGACTGCCAAAACCGGAACCTGTTCCGGGTGTGCCTTTATAATTTGCCTGAATTTCTGCATCGACGGCAGGCATAACAAATGTTGTTGTAGTATTATTTTCATCAGCAAAAACGACTCCCGGTGTTGATGATGACCAGTTCACAAATTCCATGTTCGGCCTTTTGGTTGCCGTGATGGAAATGGTTTCGTCGCTGAATGCGTCTAAAATTTTTTCTCCTGCAAATGTTGCGCTTCCGCCTCTTATGCTCAGCATGTATTTTGTTTTGTAGACAGCTCTGATCGTAACGGTTCCGTTAATCATAACGAAAGATGTGACAGGCGACGACGGGTCGTCAATAACAAGTCCGTTACCTTCCACTATCTCCCAATATTGAAACAATTCGTTATTGGATGTCCCTTTTGTTTCGGCAGCCTCAATAGTTACTATCCCGTCAATAGCAGCAAAGCCCGATTGGGTAATCGCATTTTCTATTGTATACGGTTTTGCAGCAGCAAATGTAGCTGTGATGGTAACATCGTTTTCGGGCATGGTGAAATAGGTAGGCGACGCATTGACATTCTCAAAAACAACGCCTTCCGGCTCCGATTTCCATTCATAAAACGCTTCTCCAAGAGGTGCTTCGCCGGCTGTTATACGCATTTGCGAACCCGAAACAGAAATGTCTAATGCAGTTGTTGCATTATTGCAAGTAATATTGTGATAAGACAAAATCTGATCTGCACTAAAACTATGAGAGTAGTTAGCGTTTCTTACCCAATTGGATGTCTTATAGGCTGCAATAGCTTCGGCAGGCACACCTACTTTTACGCCCGTTCCGTTTGCACTGTAAAATATGTCATTCCCTGCAAAAGCTGGTGGAGTTGTAGCCTTGCATATATATTGCTTCATGTTTTGGCAAACGGCAAAAGCTTCTGCTCCTATCGACTTCATAGTAGAGGGCATCGAAACATACTCTATCTGCATATCGTAACCTTTAAAAGCCATTGACCCTATTTCCTCCACTCCTTCGCCAAACACAACACTTTTGATGTGCGGAGAATTGGAAAAGAACTTATTTCCTATTTTTTTAGCAAAAGTGCCGTCTATAAATATCTCTTCGTCCTTATTTGCCGGAGGAAGAAGTATCAAGGAATTGGTGCTTTTGTCAATTAAAAAACCGTTTTCGGTAGACGCAAATACGGAGTTGCTCTCAGGTACATGAATAGCTTTCAGGTTAGGTGTTTGCGGAGCTATAACATCCACACGTACATTGCCGTTCTGACGGAAAATTTCGACCAGGTTTGGCGAGAAAGTCAATTCGGTAAGATATTTATTGTAGCCGAATGCGCTTAAACCTATTGCTACCGCATCGTCGGGCATGGTGTATGCAAATTCCTTGTTGGCAGGGAGGTAAAGACAAATTCTTTTTCCTTGCAAATTCCCGTTCTCGGTGTACGAAAACGACGAAAACAAAATAGTACCCTTATCGTTTGTGCTCAAAGTCGGGTGTCCGTCAGGAAATGCGAATCCGGTGATTCCTTGACAATCGATAAATCTATTTTCGATCATAGTATAATCTTGAATCGTATTCGGAAATTCAACAACTCCCTCCAAGCCCGAACCGGCAAAGTTTCCGAATGTTCTTGTTTTTGGCGGGAAGTGGATTTTTTTGATTGTCTTATTGGTAAAGTCATTGCTCACCTTCAATCCGGCGCAATGAGTCGAGTTCCAGTCGCCAAGTAAATCCAGTTCTTCCAACTTGGGCATCTCCATATAAATCACATTGAAGTCAGTTTGGTCTAATACTGCTCCGTTGGATGTGGTTACGATTAACTTGGTTATGCTGGATTTTTCTGCCGCAGTGAGCAAAGTGCCCAACGTTTTTGTCTGCTTGAGGTCTATAATCTTCTCCACCTGAGCGGAAAGAGGAGCCGCCAATGCCAACAATAGTATAACGGTCAGTTGTTTTTTTAAAAAAGAAATTATATTTCTCATGGATATATATTTTTTTATTATTTAAGAAAAGGTCTGAAGCCTTAAAAATCGGCATCTATAATTACATCTTTTGCAGGCATAACAAAAGTGGTTGTTTCGCTATTTGGATTGGCAAAAGTGACACCCGAAGTTGGAGAAGTCCATTTCTTAAAAGTCGGACTGGTTCTGCTTGATGTTTTCACAGTAACTGTTTCTCCGGGGAAGGCTTCCAATACGGTATATCCTCCACAAATCGTAATTTTGTAGGCTGCCGAGTATACTGCGGCAATTTTTACAGTACCGTCTATCATGGTAAAAGATGTGCTTACCGAATTCGGGTCAACAACCTCAACTCCGTTGCCCTCGGCAACAGTCCACTTACTAAATGCCAAACCGCCTTTTGTTGGCGCAGCTTCGATATTTACCGAACTTCCGATAGCCGCCATGCCCGATTGGGTTATGGCATCTACCAGTGTGTAAGGTTTCTTTAAGGCAAACAACGCTTTTACTTCAATATCCGAGTTTGGCATTGTAAAACTTGAAACACTTACTTTTGCATTTGTAAAAGAAGTTTCGGGTGTAGATGTCCATCTGGAAAATGCTTCTCCGGCAGGAGCCTCATTTGCTTTTACGGCTACAAGATAATCTGCAACAGATGCACTCTGAATACAAGTTGCATCTACGGTAGTAATGTTTCTGTAAGCTACTATCTGATCTTCCGGAAAGGCGTTTGTGGGAGCACTTACGCTGATATTCCAAGCAGACGCTTTATATTTGGCTAGCGATGCCACAGGAACTCCCAGGCGAGTATCTTTGCCGTTGGATTCGCGGAAAATCTGATTCGGAAACAGTGTTGGTGGTTCTGTTGCCTTACAGATAACTTGCAGTAGATTTTTATTTCCTACAAAGGCTTCGGCTTCTATATTTTTGAGAGTAGAGGGAAGTTCTATATATTCCAATACCGAGGTAATGGGCGTTCCGTTTATTGCTCCAACTTTGAATGCGCCAAAATTAATTGTTTCCACCCCTTCGGTGAAAATTATGTTTTTAAGAGTTGCAACAGCATAAGAAAAATAGAAGCGGGGAACAATTTTCACAATGCTGCCATCTATTACAATGGTTTCGCTGGTGTTTCCTAAGGGGTATGCCATTAGCGTTCCGGTTGTCTTATCTACCAGGAAGCCATTGGTTGCAGCCAATACCGTGTTTCCGGGTGCTACATTGTATCTTTTTATTTTGCCGGAGCCGTTCACAATCAGGTCTTCTCTGGGCAAAGTAGTCAAGGATGCGGGGAACGACAATTCTTCCAGATAATCGTTCCAGCCAAAAGCACTGGTGGCAAGTGTGGTCACACCTTCGGGGATGTTGAAAGCCACATCTTGTTTTCCGCAAGGATACATTAAGAGAGATTTTCCGTCGGCAGAAAAAAGCACTCCGTTAACCGCTTTTACATAAGCATTGCCCGTTTCTACTTCGAATGCCGTGATACCCTTGCAATTTTCGAACGCAGAGTTGTACTCATTTACCGTGACCACCGTTTTAGGCAAAAAGATTGTTCCTTGCAGTGCTGAGTTTTGAAAAACGGAACGGTTGAATGCCCTTAGATTTTTAGGGAAAGTAATTGTTTTGATAGTTGCATTATTTGCTAATGCCGAACGAGGAAATCCATCGTCAGAGCGATTTATCTGGCTTCCGATTTTGGCATCCGACAAATCGAGATTAGACAATCGGGCCATAGAATTGATAAGGGCAAAATCACCCACGGGAACATCTTCTCTGGCATCAGTTCCGTTTGGGCGGGTATTTGTCATGGTAAGGTGTACGCCTGTTGCGGTAATAATTTTCAGGTTGGTGATGTTAGCAATAGTTTCTGCCGTGTAGCCGGCATCTTTAAAAGCAGCCTGAAGACCTCCGGATGAACTTATTTGCTGAGTTCCATCCCTTACCTCGGAATACATTTCTGTAACTGTTATCACTACTTGCTGAGCATTCAGCAACATGCCGCAGCATAATATTGCCAGTAATGATATTTGCCGTTTAAATCTAAATGTTAGTTTTTTCATGGATTTTTTTAGAGGTTAAATTCATACAGAGAGTATGGTATGTAGAAGGAATGAAAGTGGAAATGGATTTTATTTCCACTTTCATTATTTTTTACCTGTAGTGCATTTATAGCTTTAATGTTAAAGCATTCATAATGAAATTTTTATTTAAACTGTCATTCTGAACGAAGTGAAGAATCTGGGCTTTTAGTCTTAGATCCTTCGTTTTACTCAGGATGACAAGATGATTATGTATTATCTTTCAATCTGTTGCCTTTTATTTTTTAATGCACTACGAGTTTTTTGTTACTTTTTAATAAAGCGCATTGCTTTTCCGTCTGTTTTCAGAATGTAGATTCCATTAGCCAAACCAGATACAGAGATAGGCTCGTTATTTGCCACACCTTCCGACACCTGTTGACCTGCTACATTGTAGATGACAAAGTTGGAGTCTGCAACACCTGCCAGTTTGATGTAGTCTGTTGCCGGATTAGGATAAATAACAAATTCAGAATTTGTATTTTCAATGTTTCCAATTCCAACAGTAGTATCGTCTTCGTATGTTGCCGTCAATTCGAGAGCAGCAGCAGGCATCGTGATATTGATAGTAGTTTTAGTATCTTGATCTGTCAGAAGTTCGGGATGAGTGGTTGATGTCCATTTTTTAAATATTTTTCCTACCGGAGCAGCATCAGCCGTAACTGTCAGGGCATCATTTTCAAGTGCGATATCCGTTCCTATCGACGATTGTGTAGTAGCATAGGTTAAAGCAATATCGTAGAATCCGAAGAAGTTATTCAGGGCAAAACCTTTATAGGCAGTGGTTCCGCCTTTTCCATTATCACCCATCGTACCATTTACCCATGTTGAAGCCTTATAATCGTCTAATGCACTAGCCGGAACATATACTTTTGTGTTCCAACCGATACTGCTCCCTACATTATTAAAACTTTGCGACTTATTAACAGGTACGTTTGTTGCACGACAGATAAATGTTACTAATTCGTCCGTAGCAACAAATGCTCCGTCTTCAATGCTCTCTAATGTTTCGGGAAGATCGACAAGGGTAACCACCTTTGCATAATTGTTATTTTGCGAGCCTAATCCATCACCGAAATCGGTTTTTCCGTTTCCTCCAAATACACTATTCTGGCTTCCTCCCCCTGCAAATATTTGGATAGGTTCAGTAATGATTAATTGTGTTTTGCCCTTTGGCGACCAAACTACTCTATTTGTTGCAGTCTGATATAGCACACCATTTACCGAAGCAAGTACCGGGTTTCCTTCAGCAACAAATATATTTTCGATAGTAGAGAAGTTTGCAGTGGCATCAAATCTGTTTGCTCCTGCCTGCAAAGTGGTGGTTGTGGAAGCAAATGTGAGGTCTTTCAGATTATAGTTACATTCAAATGCGCTGTTTCGGATAGTTACAACATTTTCAGGAATTTGATAAGCGGCATCCGTTTTTCCGCAAGGATAGTAATGCAACGTGCTCATATCTTTATTGAAAACTACACCATCAACAACCGTAATGTTAGGAGCATCAGCAGCGATAGCAAAACCTGTAATTCCCTGACTATTTCCGAATATGCCATGTTCGGCACTAGTAGCAGGAATCTTAGAAGGAAGAGTAATAATACCTTCCAATGCACTACTCATAAACGCTCCTGCCCCTATACCCGTTAATGATGAAGGGAAGGAGATTGTTTTGATGCTTGAGTTAGCTTTAAATGCATTAGCAGGTATATCATTTCTAACTACTGCTGCATTATCGCGCGTAACGGTAGACTCCGACAAATCCAGATTTGCTAATGATGTTAAATTCGTATTTAAGTAAGTGAAATCTTTTGGATCGAGAAATGCACCGCCGGATGTAATGATCTTTAAATCAGTAATAGCTGCTATTTCTTCCACTGTATAGGGTACTGCAAGGATAGCCGACTCCAGCACGCTGGTTTCATTTGTCCCGCCTGCTCCGTTTGCTGTGTATTTAGTGTTGATATCTACAACAACCTGTTGTGCCATTAACGACATACTACAACACAACATCACAAGTAATAAAACTTGTTGTTTAAGAGTAAAAATTAGTTTTTTCATGTTACTATTGATTTAAATATTAAGTAATTAAAAGTTAATCTTATCATTTTATAGATTTGGCTACAATGACGGCCATCTCTATTGCTCCATTTTTGTCGGGATGAACACCATCGGGGAAAAATTCGGGTCTGTATAAGAAAGCTGCATGCAAATCAATAACTCTGCACTTCTTTTCAAATGCAACCTTATCAATAGCCGGAATCGCTTCCGAACACAATATGGTATCATTTATATGAAATCTGTTCTTGAAAGAAGGTATAGGTTTACATAAAAATATTTCGGGATGCGACGACAATTGTTGAAAACTGTCTACCATTGCCCTCAGGTCTTCTTCATATTTGCCTGGAAAAGAGGGTATGTTTTGCGGTTTTGTATCGTTAGCACCAAGTTGTATTATTACAATGTCGGGGTTGAAAGCCAGTGCTTCTCTGAAAGCCGGTTTATCCCAATAAGGCCAATCTCCCGACTTCAACATGGTGGCTCCACTCTTTCCAAAATTGACTACCTGATAGCCATCTCCCAAAAGTACGGATAGAATTGCCGGATAAGCCTCTTTTGATCTGTCTTGCAATCCATCTCCATCTGTAATGCTGTCTCCAACGCAAGCAACCTTTTTGGGGGAACCGTGGTCGAACGATTGACTAAAAAGCGCGAATAATAAAATAGTTATGATTAATGTGGTTTTTCTCATGTTTTCAGATTCATAGGGTTAAACATTTTTATTCAATGTATCCGAAAACAAATGTATGATTACAGCTCACTATATAGAGAAACAAAACAAAGAGAAAGTAGATTCAAAACCCATTCAAAACCGATTCAAAAGCAATTGCGAAAATGTATGATACTGATTATCAGTGTTATTTAAAAATTGTATGAAAAGGCATAGGTACAGAGCGTCATTTTTTATGAGCTCAATTCAGTATCTTTACTGTACAATCTTAAACTAAATTCCACCATGATTTTAACAATGAGAAAACTCCTGCTCTCACTCCTTTTGTCGTATACCTTACTTCATACGGTTTGTGCAGAAAATGAAAAACATCTTATAGAATTAGGAAATACCCATACCGAAAATTATTTATCAATAGATTTAAATGGTGGGGCAATGGTAGATTTCAGATTGACCAAAGAAAATCCAAATCCCTTCTCGTGGAATATTCCCATTGCCGAAATGCCGGAAAATAATAGAAAAGGGGCTGCCTTTCAAGGTCATTTTCTATGCTTGGGGCGTTGGGGGTCACCTACAATGGGTGAAATGAAAGCAGGCGTTCCTCACAATGGTCAGTCGGGAAACCAAATGTGGAACATTGTTTCTTTCGAGGGAAAATCATATCTGCACATCCGGTCGAAAGCTCCTCTGGACGGAATTGTTGTGAATAGGGAGATTGACTTTGACGAACAGAACACAATTTTTAAAGTTACCGATCGCATTCAAAGCACAATCTCAATCGGGCGACCGTTTAATGTAGTGCAACATGCAACTATCGGGCCTCCTTTTCTGTCCGAAAATACTATTATAGATAGCAATGCCGAACGGGGATTTATGCAACACCTATCTTACCCCAATCCTCATAAGTTTGAATATGTATGGCCACATGCAATTATCGACACATTGGGCAGAACAATAAATCTGACACGGACTGACATTCAGGAAAGCTATGTTTCCACTCATTTGTTTAATGATACTATTGGTTGGGTTACGGCTTCGAACGCAGACAACGGATTGTTGCTCGGCTATATTTGGAAAACAAAGGAATACCCTTGGATTAACATTTGGAATGAGATGAAAGATGGAAAACCTTGGGCTAAAGGTTTGGAATTTGGAACAGCAGGAATAGGGCAATCTTATCAGGACTTATTGGCTGTAGACACTCGTTTTCATGGAGCAAATTCTTTCTTCTATCTGGATGCCTTGGAAGAAGTGGATAAGTCTTTTCTTTGTTTTCAGGTGAGGATACCACAAGATTACAAGGGTGTGAGTAAGATAAAAATTCAAGGGAATAAGATTGTGCTGATAGAAAAAGACGTGCCCGATTCTCGAAGTATAGTTATAGTTAATAGATATTACCCGTGGTGCATTTAGGACTTTGATATAAACTCATTTATTATAAGATTCATATCGGTTTTGTCATGTTGAACGTAAGTGAATTAACAATCGACGAAGCGAAAGCGAGTCAAAAATCTAAAAAAACAGATCCTTCGATACTCTCAGGATGACAAAATTGAATAAAACGAAAAAGTCTAGACGGTTTCAATATAAACTTTAACAAGTTCAATCAATTGTAATTTTAAAATACTAAATTCATGAAAAATAAAATCATTTTATCTCTTTTGATTTGCGGATTATTTTCATCAGTTTCTTTTTCCCGCGATATAATCAACTCACCCGAAAAGTCATTGATGCCGATAGGCGCATATTATTATCCCGAACATTGGCCCGAACATCAATGGGAAAGGGATATTAAACGGATTGCCGAATTAGGATTCGAGTTTACTCATTTTGCCGAATTTTCGTGGTCACGCCTTGAACCCGAAGAGAGTAAATTTAACTTTGAATGGCTGGACAAATGTGTTGCATTGGCCGAAAAATATGGTTTGAAAGTGATAATGTGTACCCCTTCTCCAACTCCTCCTGCATGGTTGACCGCCAAACACCCTGAGATATTGGTTGTTACCGAAGATGGATTTCAGGTGAAACATGGAATGCGCCTGAACGCCAATGGAAGCAATCCGGTATATCAACAGTACGTAAAACGAATTACTGAAAAATTAGCCGACCGATATGGCTCCAATCCCGTTGTCTGCGGTTGGCAATTGGATAACGAACCTCACTACGAAGGGTTATACGATTATTCTCCCTTCGTTCGCAGTGAATTTCAGAAATGGCTCAAAAATAAATATACAACGATAGAAAATCTGAATCGGGCATGGGGAGCAGCTTTTTGGAGTTATGAATTCAATAATTTTGAACAAATAGATCTTCCCAACAAGAACGAACGTAACAATAATCCGCATGCAAAAATCGACTTTAAGCGTTATTCGGCCGATGCAATTGCTGAGGCTTTACGCTTTCAGGCTGATGTTCTGAGAAAAAAAGTTTCATCCAAACAGTGGGTTACATCAAACTTTGCCTATTATAAGTTTTTACCCTCTGTCGATTTGTTCCGAAGCAAAAACGATCTGGACTTTGCTTCGCATACGATGTATCTTTTGAGCACTTTCCTTGATTATCCTGAAGGGAAGCTGGCCGGCAGATTGGGGAGTGGTATGGAACTTTCTTTTTCAAGCGAATTGGCTCGTTCTGTAAAAGGATATACAGGCATTATGGAATTGCAACCCGGACAAATTGATTGGGGAAGCTGGAACTCACAACCCTTACCGGGTGCTGTTCGGATGTGGATATGGCATAGTTTTGCATTGGGTGACAAATTTGTGTGTACCTATCGTTTCCGTCAACCTCTGTATGGAGCCGAGCAATTCCATAAAGGAATCATGGAACCTGATGGCGTAACCGTCTCTCCGGGCGGATCGGAGTATGTTACGGCTATAAAGGAAATAAGCCAATTAGAAAAATTGCCCCGAGAAAAAACAATTATCCCAAAGGACGTGGCTTCCCGCACTACTGCCTTTTTGTGGAAACAAGACAATATGATGTCTTTAGAAACTGTGAAACTTACGCAATCGTGGGATACTTGGAATCATTATTATACCTATTATCAAAAATTGAAAACGATGGGATCATCGGTTACATTCATTCAGGAGTCGGATGCTTTTGATGTTTCCCGATATCCTTTCATGGTAGCTCCTGCCTATGAAATGGTTGACGAAAACCTGATTTCGAAATGGAAGAAATATGTATCGGAAGGAGGAAACCTCATTCTAACTACACGTAGCGGAATGAAAGACAACAACTCACATTTGTGGGAAGCTCCTCTACAACACCCCATACAAGAACTTATCGGCTCAAAAATTGAGTATTTCGATCAACTCTCTCCACAAGAAGAAGCAAACGTGGTATTTGAAGGGAAGAATTATACGTGGAATGTTTGGGGAGATATTCTTTCGCCTGCATCTGAAACAGAAGTATGGGCATCATATTCCGATCAGTTTTACAAGGGAAAACCTTGTGTTGTAAAAAACAAGATCGGCAAGGGATCGGTTTATTACATTGGTGTTGCAACAAAAAATAAAGAGCTGGAAAAACAACTGCTAAGAAAAATATATACAGAGGGTGGGGCTTCTATTTTAGATTTGCCGGACTATGTATTTACCGAGTATAGAGACGGATATTGGGTTACGGTTAATTATACTTCGGAAACCATAAGCGCACCTATACCAGATTCTTCAACAATTGTTTGTGGCAAAAAAGAAGTTGCTCCGGGAGGAGTGGCTGTTTGGAAATAAGGGAAAAAAACAGCCACTTACATTTTATTATTCGCATCAGAACATCTTAATTCCATTTTTCTCGCAAAAATTATATAGTTTTGTATTTATTAATAACCTGAAAAAACGGAATGATGGCTAAATACAAAAGAATATTACTCAAATTGAGTGGCGAATCACTAATGGGCGAACAACAGCACGGAATAGATACCAAACGCATTACGGAATATGCCGTACAGATCAAAGAGATAGTAGACATGGGCGTGCAGGTGAGTGTTGTTATTGGCGGAGGAAACATATTCAGAGGACTTAGCGGTGCATCAAAAGGTTTCGACAGGGTAAAAGGTGACCAAATGGGCATGTTGGCAACAGTTATCAACAGTCTTGCTTTGAGCTCGGCACTTGTGGCTATCGGGCAAAAGGCTCGTGTGCTGACTGCCATCCGCATGGAGCCCATCGGCGAACTTTATTCGAAATGGAAAGCTATCGAAGCCATGGAAAACGACGAAGTAGCCATCCTGTCGTGCGGAACAGGAAATCCTTTCTTCACAACTGATACGGGATCTGCCCTGAGAGGTATCGAAATAGAGGCTGACGTGATGCTGAAAGGTACACGCGTAGACGGTGTTTACACTGCCGATCCTGAGAAAGACCGCACAGCGACAAAATTTGAGACTATTTCTTACGATGAGGTATACAGCCGTGGACTGAAAGTTATGGATCTGACGGCCACCACCATGTGCAAGGAAAACAACCTGCCTATCATTGTTTTCGATATGGATACCGTGGGCAATCTGGCCAAAGTGATGGGCGGTGAAAACATCGGAACTTATGTTCACGCATAAATCCGATAACGGAAAACGCCAGCTGAAAGATGATTTGTCGGCAGGAATAATCGTTGTTTTGGTTGCTCTATATGCGGCATACCTGACGAAAGAATATTATTTGCTGTTGCTAAGTTTGCCGGGAATATATTTCATTGTCAGAGGAATAAGAAATTATAGAAAAATAAAAGACAATCTAAAATAATCATCATATCTAAAAAAACAAATTACTGATATGTCAGACGTAAAAGCATTCGAAAAAAAAGCTGAGGAGAAAATGCAATCAGCAGTTGAGTTCTTAGAAGAATCTTTGGCTCACATACGTGCAGGGAAAGCCAACCCTCGCATTCTGGACGGAATAAAGGTAGATTACTACGGTTCACAAACCGCACTAAGCGGAGTAGCTTCCATCAATACACCCGACGCAAAAACAATAGCCATTCAGCCTTGGGAAAAAAACATGCTTGCCGAGATTGAAAGAGCCATCATAAATTCCGATTTGGGATTGAATCCGGCCAATGACGGCGAGGTTATCCGTCTGCTTATCCCGCCATTAACGGAAGAACGTCGTAAGGCGTTGGTAAAACAATCGAAACAAGAAGCGGAAGATGCAAAAATCAGCGTGCGCAATTCTCGCCGTGACGCTATCGACGCAATCAAAAAATCGGTGAAAGACGGAACTCCCGAAGATGTGGCAAAAGATTCGGAAGCAAGTGTTCAGAAAATTCACGATAAGTATATCAAACAAATTGATGAACTGTTTGCCGCAAAAGAAAAAGAAATAATGACAGTGTAACATCAGTTATGAGTTACTTCGTCTTCCGAAATAATTACGAGTTACGAGTAGAATAGACATATCACTCGTAGCTTGTAACATGTAACTCGTCAACTTGTAACTAAAATAGATGAATGGACTGGTAATAAAAAATACAGGTAGCTGGTATCTTGTTCGCACAGACGACAACAAGAATGTTGAGTGTAAGATAAAGGGTAACTTCCGACTGAAAGATATTAAAAGCACAAACCCCATTACGGTGGGCGACAGCGTATCTTATATTATGAATGAGGATGGCACAGGAGTTATCACAGAAATTCATGACAGAAGGAACTATATCATACGCAAATCGTCCAACCTGTCTAAACAGTCTCACATTATAGCTGCCAATCTGGATATGTGTTTCCTTGTGGTGACTGTTACCAAACCAATCACAACAACTGTCTTTATCGACCGCTTTCTCGCCTCTGCCGAAGCCTATCGCATTCCTGTGAGCCTTGTTTTCAACAAGGTGGATATATACGATGAAGACGAAACCGAATATATGGATGCGCTTATCAATCTTTACGATTATATCGGATATCCATGCTACAAAATATCGGCTCTGAACAATGAAGGCATAGACGTGCTGAAAGAAAAACTGAGAGACAAAATCACATTATTTTCCGGTCATTCCGGAGTTGGCAAATCTACACTTATCAATATACTGATACCCGATGCAGAACAAAGAACGGCTGCAATATCGGGCTATCACGGAAAAGGCATGCATACCACCACTTTTTCCGAAATGTTGGAAATTCCCGAAGGAGGTTTCATTATAGATACGCCGGGCATCAAAGGCTTTGGAACCGTTGATATGAAACCCGAAGAAATAAGTCACTATTTTCCCGAAATATTTAAGTTTTCGCACAATTGCCGCTTCAATAATTGCATGCACATAAACGAACCCGGCTGTGCCGTGTTGGAAGCCGTAGAAAATCATTATATCAGTGAAAGCCGGTACAAATCATACTTGAATATTATAGAAGACGAATCGGATGGAAAATACAGAAAATAGAAATGCAACCAAAATAAGATTTGATTTTAAATCGTTCCTCATATTCCTATTGATTTTCGTAGTAGAGGTTCTGATTGCATTGTTCGTAAACGACAATTTTATCCGTCCCTACGGAGGTGACATTCTGGTGGTTGTGCTGATGTATTATTTTTGTAAATCGTTCATCCAAACAAAACCCCTGTATTTGATTGTTCCTTTACTGCTTTTCGCATATTCTGTTGAATTTGGGCAATATATGAATCTGGTGGAAGTTTTGGGTATGCAAGATAACAAAGTGATGAGAGTGGTTATAGGCTCTTCATTCAGTTGGTACGATATAATTTGCTACACCATCGGGGCGATAATATGTTATGTGATTGACAGGAAAAAGAATTGAATATGGCATTTCAACAACGAAAAAAAGATTACTTGCAACGGCTGATAGAAGAATTTTTCGCAAAGTTGCATAAACTCACCAACGAAAAGGAACATATTTCTTTGCTTGAGAAAACACAGCTTCTGGTTAGTGGATTCCAGTTCTTTTACGAGAACTTCGATATAAAACTAACAGATACGGCAAACGATATTCTGGAGAAGATTGGCGATTACGAACTCTCGGAACAATATGCCAGACTGTTGGTTGTAGAATACGAGTGCCTCGAAGAAGACGGAAACAAAGATTCGCTGTCGAAAGCCCTCGAAATTGTTGAATATCTTATCAATACAGACACCACCTACTCGTGGGACAGGTCTGTGATAAGGGAAGATATTCTGAGGTTGTTAGAAAAAAGCTAAATTTGGGAATAATTATGCTGCTGTTTACGACAAATAACCTGTTCGATATTTTCAAATTGCTGTATATCATTACAGCAATTGGGGTGGTTATTGTCGTAATTTCCGAAAACAGAAATCCCCTGAAAACCATTTCGTGGGTTATGATACTGCTCTTGCTGCCATTGGTGGGACTTATCATTTATTGGTTTTTCGGCGAAGATCACCGGAAGAAAAGGCTCATCTCCCGAAAGATGTACAAGAAGCTGAAAAACAGGATAGCAGAAAGATATGACATGCTGGAAACGGCTCACCCTCCCGCCGAATACAAGAATCTCGTAAATCTGTTGAACAAGCTAAAAACCAGCCCGTTATACGGAGGTAATAAAATAACGTTCTACTCCGACGGAACAAGCAAGTTTCAGGCTCTTTTCGAAGAATTGGAGAAAGCAAAAAGCCACATCCATTTTCAGTACTATATATTTATGGATGATGAAATTGGGCACAAAGTAAGAGACTTACTCATAAGGAAAGCAAAAGAAGGAGTTGAAGTCAGGGTTCTTTACGACGATGTGGGTTCGTGGAAAGCTAAAAATAGATTCTACAAAGAAATGGAAAATGAGGGAATACAGGTAGATGCCTTCCTCAAAGTTCGGTTTCCTTTGCTTACGAGCCGTGTAAACTACCGAAATCACCGGAAAGTGGTCATCGTCGACGGAAAGGTCGGTTTTATGGGTGGAATGAATGTTGCCGACAGATATATCAACGGTATTAAAGACGGAGTATGGCGCGATAGCCACTTCAAAGTGGAAGGAAAAGCTGTTCACGGACTGCAAACTTCTTTCGTGACCGACTGGTATGCCTCCCGTTCCGAATTTTTATCGGCAAATAAATATTTCCCGGCTCTTGAAGCCAAAGGTGACAGTCTGATGCAGATTGCAACAAGTGGTCCCACGGGCGAATTCAAAGAGATACTGCAAGGCATATTTCATGCCATAACCAACGCAAAGGAGTATGTGTATATCCAAACCCCATACTTCATTCCCAGCGATATATTGCTACTGGCCATTCAATCGGCGGCAATGAGCGGTGTTGATGTCAGGATAATGATCCCTGAAAAATCCGATACGACGTTCGTGCAGATCGCCACATGGTCTTATATAAAAGACCTGCTGAATGCCAAAGTGAAAGTACATCTTTACACAAAAGGATTCCTCCACTCGAAACTGATGGTGATTGACGACAATCTGGTCATTTCGGGTTCGGCAAATATGGATGTACGCAGTTTTGAGCACAATTTTGAAATAGACGCATTTATATATAGTAAAGAAACTGCACTGCAGGCAAAAGAAATCTTCTACAAGGATCTGTTAGACACAAAGCTTATAGATATTCTGGAATGGGAAAAAAGATCTCGTTCCAAACGCTTTTTTGAATCTGTAATGCGAATGTTTACACCGCTACTATAAGGCAATTTTTTACTTTTCATTTAAAATGAATTATCAGGAAACAATAGAATACCTATACAATCGCCTGCCTGTTTATCAGAATGTGGGAGGAAGCGCATACAAAGAAGGATTGGACAACAGTCTGGCTCTGGATAAATATTTCAATTGTCCGCACAAGGAATACAAGACCATTCACGTTGCCGGAACTAACGGAAAAGGCTCAACATCGCATCTTCTGGCGGCAATTTTGCAGCAATCGGGATATAGGGTAGGTCTTTACACTTCGCCCCATCTGGTAGATTTCAGGGAGCGGATACGCATAAACGGGGAAAAGATTTCGGAGCAATATGTCGTTGATTTTGTAGCCAATCATAAAGAGAACTTCGAGCCGATATACCCTTCGTTCTTCGAACTGACCATGACGATGGCTTTCCGCTATTTTGCTGATATGAAGGTCGATATAGCTATCGTTGAAGTTGGTTTGGGAGGCAGGTTAGACAGTACGAATATAATTACCCCCATGCTTTCGGTGATTACGAATATAAGTCTCGATCACACTCAGTTTCTGGGTGATACGCTTGAAAAAATAGCAGGAGAAAAGGCAGGAATCATAAAGCCGCAAATCGCCGTCGTAATTGGAGAAGCTGAGGGAGAAGTCCGCAAGGTTTTTGAAGAAAAAGCTAAAAAGGAACATGCCCCAATCGTTTTTGCACAAGATAATAACCCGATTATTTCCACAGGGAAAGATACGGATGGTTCGTGGATATATCAAACCGAAAGATACCCCAACCTGAAAGGTGAACTTGGCGGACTGGCGCAGATAAAGAACACGGCAACCGTATTGTGTGCAATTCAAGAATTGCAAAAATCAGGTGTCAATATCGCTGACTCTGCCGTTTATTCAGGGTTTTCCGAGGTGGTAGAGCTGACCGGCTTGATGGGCAGGTGGCAGATCATACAGCAAAATAACCCAAAAATAGTTTGCGACACGGGGCATAATGTCGGCGGATTTGGATATATAACCGAGCAACTGGCATCGGAAAAATATGCTGCTTTACGAATCGTGCTTGGGATGGTGAATGATAAAGATATTTCAAAGGTGTTGGCTCTGTTGCCTAAAAATGCCGTTTACTACTTCACCCGTGCAGCCATACAGCGAGCATTGCCCGAAGTTGAATTGCAACAACAAGCCGAAAAGTCAGGTCTGAAAGGAGAGGTCTATCCCACCGTAGAGACAGCTATAAAAGCGGCTTTGGATGATGCAAAACCAGAAGATCTGATCTTTATTGGGGGGAGCAATTTTGTGGTGGCCGAGGCTCTGCCTTTATTTTAGGAATAATTATTGTTCAGATAATTCTTTTTCGATTTCGATTGATGTTTCCATTGATTGATTTTCTAAACGAATCGAACAGCCGAAAAGGATTTTCTGATTAGGTATTAAGAAGCTCGGGAAGAGGGTGCAGAAGTTAAATTTTATATAACTGTCACTAATATAGCAAATATTGCATATATTTGCGACGAAGATTGATAATTAGATACAAATTTATACAAACTGAGATAGTATCCTTATAGCTGGCTATCCATTTTCTCGAAAGAGTATTGCCACATATTGATAGTTTGTTAGCTATATATAATAGATAATATGGATTATTTAAACGATAAAACCCAGAATAATTTTCATAATGACGGAACTGAAAAATATTCAATCGAAACTGTTTCTGTGAAAAAAGGGCAGGTTTGGAAATTGAACCTTAAGGAAAGTCAGGTTGTCATTGTAAAAGAAGGGCAATTAAGTTGTTCTTTTGCGCATTTTGAAGATGAAATGGTTTGCACCGGTAATTTTTTCCTAGTACCTGCCAAATCCGATTTTATTGCAAAAATATTAGAAGATAGTACCTTTTTCACTATATCTATTGGTAATAAGTTGCACCTGTATAGCAATTTCTCGATAGAAAACCTCCGTAACGAAGATGATGAAAAAAGTAAAGATCCTGCATTTTTTGTTTTATCCCTCAATAAAATGATGACAGATTTTCTGCATCTGTTGGATATATATCTGCGTAATGGCATGAACAGCCAGGATTTGATGGAAATAAAAACAACGGAATTTTTCTACATATTAAGTAATTTTTACGAGAAAAAAGACGTGCAGTCGTTTATGGAACTGTATTTGACCGACGACTTTCATTTCCGTGAACAGATATACCTTTGTTTCCGAAAAGTAAGAACAGTGCAGCAGTTGGCCGAACAAACGCATTATAGCTACTCAGGTTTCAATAAGCGTTTCAAAAAGGTATTCGGAGTTTCGGCCTATTCGTGGATGCAAACACAACGGGCACAGATGATTCTTCAAGAATTGAGCACAACAAACAAGAGTCTGAAAGAAATAAGTATAGATTACAGCTTTGTATCTTTGTCTCATTTCAATGGCTTTTGTCACAAAGAGTTAGGGTCTTCTCCTAGCGAAATCAGGAAAAAAAATCTTGTCGGATAAAACAGAATAAAAAACTCAACCCTTTGTCAGGGTATTCATTGCTGCCTTGTATAAACTTTTCGGGGCAGCCTCACTAACGATCTTATTCTTAAAATTATTACAATTAGGGTATTAACAGAATTTCCGCAAAAGGGAGGGGATGTGAATTGGCCTCGATTTTACTCTTTCCACCAACATAAGGTGTATTCCTTAGTTTATGCCTCGCTTTTTTTAACACATGTATGCAAACGATATCAAAATGATACCGAGAGGATAAAAATATGGAAGTTCAGGACTAATATATGGAATCAGACCAATATTTTTTAATTTACTTTTGTCAAGTTGATTTGTATACGCAAAAAGACAACATCTGTCACCTAATAAGTGACAGATATGTTAAAAGGCTTACGACTAAATGTGTTTTTTTAAACAACAGAAAATGACATTACAAAACAAACTAAACAACCTCAACAAAACTAAAAGATAATGAACAAACAAGCAATATGGCGATTGCTGCCGATGTTTCTGATGGCTGCTTTCGCATTGAATTTATCGGGACAGGTATCTATTGGCTCCAGTGAACCACCTTCGCCGGCCAGCCTTCTCGAAATAAAAGACAGAGAAGCAACTGCACCCGTATCGGTTACTGACGCAAACAATGTAACAGCCGAAACAGGAGGTTTGATATTGTCGCGCGTACGGCTAGTTAACCTGAGAACGCTAGAGCCTTTCATCGCAACCACTGCCACCGAATGGAATGCTGCAAATATCAATAGAACCAAACGTAAACATGCCGGATTGATGGTTTATAATATCTATGTCAGTCCATCTTCTGTTACGGATACGGACAAACAATTCGATCTGGGAATTTATGTTTGGGATGGGGAGAAGTGGAGCCAGACTGGTGTAGATTCGGAAAGCAAAGACAATAAGCGTTGGTTTTATATGCCGGCTTTCAATTTGCCCTTACCCAAGATAACAGGTAGCGGGCCGGATGAAACCTACGATATTTATGGGGAATATGCCCGTCAGTTTACCCAATCGGGCAACGCAACATACCGCTCAAACAATGGTAGTTTGGCGCGCATACCATCACCTATAAGCAGTCGTTTGTATGCGAAGACCGAACTTGACTATGCTGTTATCTATTATGACGATAGCATTGTTCGGGTAACCGGTATTGACAATAACGGCATTATGTCTTATAAGGTGTTGGATAACGATCCGGGACCCACCTCTTTCATGAACATTGTATTCATTGTAAAATAGAAATAGAGCGATAACATATGAAAAAAATAATATTACTATTTAGTCTATTGATAACCCTTACAAATCTGAATGCCCGAAAAGAAGCAAACGTTTGGAATTTTGAGAGTAGCGAAAAGTCCGATTTGAGCATAAACGAATTGAAGGGAGCACAGGATATTTGTATAAAATCTTTAAATACCTATTCAGTAGAAATTGTAAAAGGTGCTGGAACCAATGAGGTGGATAAGGTTGTTTGGGATTTTGGTGATGGCACAACCTATGAAGTTGACAATATTTTGGCAGGCACAAATACATATACCCAGTCTCATTCATACAAAAGGCCGAATCTGTATGTATTGATTGTAAGAGCATACAGGGCTGATGGTTCTGAATTAGAAAACAGCCTGCAATATTTAAATATTAATGTCAACTCGTGTGTTGTCCCTGTCAACCCGAATATACATTTTTATACCATCACTGACGACGAGATTCCTCCAAAACCCGATTAAGGAGCTTTGAGGTGAATAAAACAGATAGATACTACAAAATAATAAAATCAGATACAATTATGAATATTAAGACCAAAATGAAAATAGCGGCCGCTATATTAATGATATTTACCGTAAATATATCTATAAATGCACAAGTGACGGTAGGTTCGGACAATCCTGCAGCCAAGGCAGCATTGCTCGAAATTAAAAGTGAGGAAACTACAAATCCTACATCAGTAACTGATGTTACGAACGTAACATCCAGAACTGGAGGCTTGGGGTTGCCCCGTGTTCAACTCGTAAACACGGGGACCCTGGAGCCGTTTATCGCAACAACGGCTACCGAATGGAGTGCCGGAAACAAAGCATTAACTATGATCAAACACGCAGGTCTGATGGTATATAATCTGTCACTTACAAACGGATTCAAACAAGGAATTTATGTTTGGGACGGAGCACAATGGGTAATAGTAAAGGATGACAACAGCGGAGCTTCGGCCGAACGTTATTTCTACATCCCTTCATTCAATATAGGATTAGGCTCGGTGGGGGCAACAAGCACAGTGAACCTGTATGAAGAATACCGCAAACAGTTTACTAAGGCGGGCAACTCTACATTTGTAAGCAACAACGCTTCATTAAATGTAGTTCCGTCTGCCGGACCAGGAGTATTGTATACTCCCGATCAGCTTGATTATGTAGTTACCTATTACGACACAGACATATTCGACACAGTTAGTATAAACAATTCAGGAGTTATGACTTATAAGGTTAAGTCGTTGAACACTACTCCCGGCTCGTATCTGAATGTAGTTTTTGTTGTAAAAGAGTAACAAGAATATAGTATTTATTGATTTGTTATTGAGAATGTTAATGATATCCGATCCGATAAAACTATGAAGTCATCTAGACTTTTTAAATTATACTTAATTTTTGAGTTTTTGTCATGTTGAACGTAGTGAAACATCTAAAAAACAGATCCTTCGATACTCTCAGGATGACAAAATTGAATAAAACGAAAAAGTCTAGACGGTTTCTATATAAAAAAATAAATATGCAAAAAGTATGAAGAAATATATTTTGTTTTCGATTGCCTTCCTTTTTTTTGTTGGCGGTGGGCGATTATTTGCACAACAAGCAACTAGCGCAAGTACCGAGGGTACCGATTTCTGGGTGTCCTTTGGGGCAAATGGTAGTGCTACTTCTAACAATCTTGGAGGTGCGGCAGACCCGAATCTTACTTTACAGATAAGAATAGTAGCATCAAAAGCAGTAACAGGTACTATCACTTTTACGCAAACAAACACTACCGAGTCTTTTTCTGTACCGGCAGGAGGTGTTTTTACCAGAGACCTGTCAGCCACGGAAAGACCCCTTGCCTATTCAGCTACTACGGGCAGTTCGAACAAATCGATACGGATACAATCGTCGGGTCCTGTTTCGGTTTATGCGCTGCACCAATATTGGGCGGCAGCAGATGCCACCAATATACTACCCGTGAGTAGGTTAAGTACCAGATACTATCAGGTATCTTACGCATCCAACATCAATGCAGCTGCTTATCACGATGGCTATACTGTTATTGCAACAGAAAATAATACAGCTATTTATGAAAATAAAATTTTGAAAGCAACCTTGCAAAAAGGGCAGGTTTACAGCTATTATGCTACATCAAATACGATAGACCTTACGGGCAGATATATTACTGCCAGTAAACCGATAGCCCATTTTGTGACAAACACATTGGCTTTTATACCTAAAGGTAAGGCAGCCGGAGATATTTTGTATCAGCAACTGATGCCTATAGATGCGTGGGGAAATAAATTTCTGGTGCCTGTATCTTTGCGTAAAATAGAAAGGGTCAGGATTATGGCTTCACAAAACAATACAGTAATCACTCAGGTTGGAGGTACTATAAAAACGGACGGAGGCGGGTCTAGTTCTTTGACCCTAAATGCCGGTAAATTTGTAGAATTGGATGTTACTTCGTCAACAAACGGATGTTATATCTCTTCAAATAAGCCGATCGCCGTATGTTCTTATTTTGTAGGAAATGTTTACGCCAAAGAAACGGGGGGATATGTATCGGGCGATACCCCTGATAAAAAAGGAGACCCTGCCGAGGCTTGGATTCCTCCTTTCGAACAATCGATAGAGAGTACAACTATCGCCCCCTTTATCCCAACAGGGGCAACTCAGCTGAGGGAGCACTATGCGTTAATCGTAACCCCTACTGCATCAAAGAACGAAACAAAAGTGGCTTTAGGCTCCGGCGCATTGCAATCTTTGACGGGAGGCACATGGGCCGATAATGTGGCTTCAGGTCATTCATATTATTCTCTTCCATTGACAGCGGGCGGCGAAACGTCGTATACCTTTTCCAATCCGGCTGGTTTGATTGTGTTAGGATATGGACTTGGGTCCGACGAGTCTTATTATTATTTGGCTGGTTCTGCTGCCCGTGATTTGGTTCCGGCATTTTATGTAAACAATATTCATTTCCAGGATATTGATGGGCAAGAAATTTGTGATGCACCTTATACAATTAAGGGGCTGATAGATGAGAGCGATATCAGCACAGCTCCCGGTCATGTGAGATGGTCGCTTGATGGTGTTGAGCAGACTACCGTACAAGATCAGCTGTTGTGGAGTATCCCGAATCTGAGCAATGGAGAGCATACAATAACAATGAGGGTGGTTAGTTCTTCGGGTACTGAAAAGCTTCTTACTACTACATTTAAGGTAAATTGTGTAGTTGAAACGGTTGATGCTGTTGACGATTATACGTCCACATCATCGGGTGCAATTAGCAGTTTACCCGTAAAAATAGATATATTGGCAAATGACGATTTAGGGTCATGCGGTGTTTCAAATATATCCTTGTCTTTAGATAACTCGGCATTGCCTCAACATGGTACGGTGACAATAGACGCTAATAAAAAGCTCATTTATACTCCGGCTCTAGGGTATGAGGGTATAGATGCTTTCAGATATATTATAGATTGTAATGGGGTTTCCGATGTGGCAACAGTGTATGTTGTTGTGACAAAGATACCGGACAATATTACACCCGAAGCACAAGATGTATGTATAGGTGAGGCAAAAGCAATGATATTTAATTTCAGCTTGATGAATGGGGCATACCAGTGGCAAATAAGTTTCGATAATTCCACATGGTCAGACATAACGGGTGCTACTTCAAAAAATTATACTATTACTGACCAAAAAGTCGGAGTAGTTTATTATCGGGCTATAGTCAGCAATGGAGCGCAAACGGTTACAAGTCAATCTGCGCGCGTCAAAATAAATTCATGTATACTACCGGTTAATCACAATATCAGTGTGATGAAATATTGATTTATGTAAGAAAGAAGTGATGAAAAGGGGTGTGTCAGAAAGAGTCTCAACTGACGCACCCTTTTGTTTAGTTGATTTAATCAGTGTTTTATTTTGAGAATTTCAGTTCTTCTACCAATCGGTGACAGTTCATAACCTTATCAATTACGTAGATTACATAACGGATATCCACATTGATACAGCGTTGAACCTCGGGGTTGAAAGTGATATCTCCGCTTAGCGACTCCCAGTTGCCGTCGAAAGCCAAACCAATCAACTCGGCCTTACCGTTGAAAACAGGACTGCCTGAGTTTCCTCCCGTAATGTCATTTGTGGAAAGGAAACAAGTATGCAGGGAGCCGTCTTTGTCGGCATATTGTCCCCAGTTTTGGGTTCTGAGGTCATCCAGAATGTATTGCTGTACGTTAAATTCAGGATCTCCCGGTTTTTCTTTTTCAAATATACCTTTTGTTGTAGTATAATAGTCATAAGTAACAGCATCGGCAGGTTTGTAGCTTTTCACAGAGCCGTACGTCAGGCGTTGGGTGAAATTGGCATCGGAATAGAACGCCTTATCCGGTTGCATTTCTATCAATCCCGCCAAAAATAAACGCTCGCCTTTCGTTATCGACGGATAATATTCTGCAAAAACAGGATTAAACTTCTCTGCCATCAGGTTTATTGAAGCCGCAAGTTCTATGACCGGATCTTTCTGAAAGTCTTTTTCCTTTGCCTTTTTGGTGAATTCGATAGCCTGATCCAAATCTGTGAATTTTGTGTTACTGAAAACCCAGTCGGCATATTTATTATAATCCCCTTTAAATTTTTTATTGATCGTGTTGTATACCTCCGGCAAATACTCCTTCGGCACTCTATCGGCATATAGTTTCAGCAACACGGGCATAACTTTCTTGTCGAGGGCGGGTTCATAGTCTTTATAAACCGTTTTTAGCCTTTTGTTGATGTATGATTCGGCTTCGTCCTGATCCATTCCTTTCACAGATATAAAGCTGGCACCGAATCTGCCGATCTCGATTCCGGATACGAAAGTCTCGATGAAATAAGTGAATATTTTTTCTGAATCCATTGTCATCTTATATCCGGCTTTCATCAAGTTCAGTGCATTACCGTATTTTTCCGATCTTTCGCCATTGCCCGCTACCCATCTCTCAAACCTGTCTTCAAGTGCCTCTTTGTCTTCAACAACATGAAGTTTTCGGATAGCTTCGTTCATCCCGATAGCGTTTTTCCAATAATTGGAACTTCTGGCATATTTCGACGCATATTTTATGCGAATGGCATCGTCGGCATTCATGGCCTCTTTCCAGATAGCTTGCTTTTCGCCACGCACTTCAATTCGTGGTTTATGCTCGCTTTCCACCAGTTGCCTGATACCCCACGATGAGCGGTAACGCTCTGTGCTTCCGGGAAATCCCATCACCATGGCATAATCATTTTCCTGATATCCTTTCAGAGATACGGGAACGGAATATTTAGGTACGTAAGGCACATTGTCGGCACTATAATTGGCCGGTTTGTTATCCTTGTCGGCATACACACGGAAAACCGAGAAATCGCCTGTATGGCGGGGCCACACCCAGTTGTCTGTTTCATCGCCAAACTTCCCTATGGATGAAGGCGGAGCAAACACCATGCGCACATCCTTGAATACATCGTAAATCACCAGAAAGTATTTATTGCCTGAATAGAAGGGCAATACAATGGCTTGCGTGAAATCGTCGGAGTTGTATTTCGAGGTTATCTCTTCGATAGTGAGTTCAATTTGCTTATCCCTTTCCTGTTCGGTCAAAGTATCGGACAATGAGCCGATTACCAGATTGGTAACATCTTCTGTTTTGCGGACAAATTTTATGGTTAATCCTTCTGTGTAAAGTTCTTCTTCTTTACTCTGGCTTACAAAGCCATCTTTCAGGTAGTCGTGTTCTACCGAACTATGCCCCTGTATGGCATCGAATCCGCAGTGATGATTGGTGAAAATCAATCCTTGATCTGACACGGCAACACCTGTGCAACCACCGCCAAAAATTACTACCGCATCTTTCAGCGACGGGTTTTCTTCACTATAAAGACTGTCAATAGGGAACGTAAAGCCAAGCTCTTGCATACGGGCTGCGCTTTGGCGGTTCAGTTCGTTCAACATCCACATCCCCTCATCTGCTTTCAGGGCAAATAGAGCGAGGAGCATGGAAAGGGAGAATAAAATTTTTTTCATATTATAATTTTGAATTGTTAGAATTCTTTATGTTCGTTTCGTAAGGGTACATCATCAATATTTTGTCATGCCGAATGCAACAAATATTGGTGCGAATAACTCGTAACTAATCTAAATAACGTTTTATTCGATATGATGTTTATTCAGTTTGCTTACTTTTTCTTTACGAATCTCCCGATTCCGGGAAATTCCGACAAGGGAAGATCCTTTTTTACAACGATATACACATAAATGGCAAGCAGCAATGTCCGGAATGAGAATTTCAGCCAGTCGGCATCTATTTCTACCAGCCATGCAATTGCAAATAGTAATGATGCCAGAATGAGGTAGAACAACATGTTTTTGATTTTATAGGCAATGGGATAATACTTTTGCCCGAAAAAGTAAGATATAAGCATCATCACAAGGTTTCCGAAGAAGGATGCCCATGCGCTGGCTATATAGCCATACCGGGGTACGAATATTATGTTTATGGCAACGATTACCGCACAGCCAAGAATTGAAAAAATTGCCCCGTAGTGTGTTTTGTCTATCAACTTGTACCAAAGTGAAAGATTGAAATAAATTCCGAAGAAAATTTCACCCATCATCACAATAGATACCACATTCAACCCTTCGAAATAAGATTTTCCGACAAAATATTTGATGATATCCAAATAGAACATTACCGCAAGGAAAATGAACAACCCGAAGATGACAAAATATTTCATAGCCATGACATACGAAAGTTTGTTGTCTTTACCTTTGTTCTGGGCAAAGATGAACGGCTCGTACGCATAACGAAATGCCTGAGTGAACATGGTCATCACCACTGCTATTTTTGCACACGCACCATAAATACCCAATTGGCGAAGAGCCTCTTTTTCGTCGGAAAACAAGAAGGGGTACAGAATTTTGTCGGCTGTCTGGTTCATTACTCCCGCAATGCCCAATATAAGCAGCGGGAAGGTATATTTCAGCATGCTTTTCAGCAGCGGAAAGTCCAACTTGTATTTGAAGCCTGTAAGATCGGGTATCAGAAGAAGAAGCGTACCTAAAGACGTTATCAGGTTGGCAGCGAAAATATAGCCGATGCCATAGCTTGGGTTGTAGAACCAACTGATGAGGTCAGGATTTGACGCATAAATTTTAGGGCAAACCAACAGGAAGAAAATATTCAGGGCGATATTTAAGAATATCATCAACAGCTTTAGGGAAGCAAAGCGTATAGGTTTTTTCTTATATCTCAGGTATGCGAACGGAATGCTGCAAAAAGCATCAATTGCCACGGTTGCAGCCATGATGAGGATATAGTCGGAATGATCGGGATATTTCATCCACGACGATATGGGATTTATAAAACTGAAGCAAATGAACAGGAACAGCAGCGATGTTGAAGCTAAGGTGATGAGGGTAGTGGAATAGACCGTAGAAGCCCTTTCTTCATTTTTATTGATAAAGCGGAAGAAAGTTGTTTCCATGCCAAACGTAAGTATCACAACAGCAAAGGCAACATAGCCATAGATGTTTGTGACAATGCCATACTCGCCCGTATCGGTAAATATATTTGTATAGAGAGGTACTAACAACCAGTTGAGGAACCGTCCGACAATGCTGCTCAATCCGTAGATTGCAGTGTCTTTAGCCAAACCTTTCATGCCTGCTCCTGCCATAAGAAAATTGTATCTTGATGAATAGTAAGGTGCAAATTTAGTGTAAATTTTTAAACCAAATTCATTAAAAAGGGTTATAATGGAGAGAAGTATAACTCATTCTTATGTGTTAAATTGAATTTATCATGTAATTTTGTTTCCGAAGTATAATGGAGTTTATATTTAATAATATTGATTAAAAACTATACCGACCATATTTGTAGGGATGAGGTTTTACTTCACCCGCAAGATGTTGAATATTAACCAATGCTTTTTGATACTTAAAACTCAAATAAGATTTTTCGATATAATGATATATTAACCGTTTTTCGATGATAAAAAAAGCTCTGTATATATTTCTGCTATGTTCCATCATTTATTCGTGTGTTACTCCCAAAAACATGCCCGAAGGTCAATATCTATTGAAGAATGTTGATATCAAATCGGACGACAAGCGAATAGATGATGTGGAAATGGAATCTTATCTCCGGCAATTGCCCAACTCAAGCCTTTCTTTTTTGGGAAGGATAAGGCTTGGCATATACAATATGGCGGGTCAGGATTCGAGCAAGTGGCTTACTCGGACAATACGAAAAATAGGTGAGGCGCCTGTTTATTATAGTCCCGGACTAACCAACATCTCGGCAAAGCAAATACAGAGACAACTATCCAACCAAGGCTTCTTAAACGCAGAAGTTGATACTGTTCTGAATGTAAAAGACAAAAATATATCTGTGACATATAACATCACTGCAAAGGAACCGTATACAATCCGAAAATATGAGCTGGATTCGGCTCAGATACCAAAGCAAATGATGCGGGTGTTGTCTATGTATAACCGTAGGAGGTCTTCGGTGCGTCCGGGAGAACTGTTCGATCAGGATAAACTGGAAGATGAAAGGGTGAGCTTGACATCACTATTTCGCAACATAGGCTATTATTCGTTTTCGAAGGAATATTTATATTACAAGGCAGATACTACCTTGAATTCGAATCAGGTAGACCTGTATCTGTCTCTGTATCCTGAAAAAGATAGCTTGGCGTTTCGTAGGTATAATGTGAGAACCGTGACAATAAAAAGCGGTTTTGACCCGATGAGCGAAGACAATAATGTGGTTTTTAGTCCTGAAAATACCGATACAACATCATACCGGGGAATGACCATAATAAAAGGTTCTAACAACTTCTTGCGCAACTCCACGCTCTACCGGAATACTTTATTGCGTCCGGGCAGGCGTTATTCCGATTGGTTGTATTCAAACACCTTCACTGCATTTAATGGGATGAGTGCAGTGAAGCAAACAAATATAAACATAACCCCGTCGCCACCATTGCCTACCGATACTACAAAAATGCTGGATGTGAATATAACGTTGGCTCCGGCAAATGCTCACTGGACCCAGTTGAGCTTGGAAGGCACAAATTCGGCGGGCGACCTGGGAGTTGCCCCCAGTGTTTCGTATCAGCACCAAAATCTATTTAATGGAGGGGAAATCCTCAGCCTGAAACTGAAAGGCGCATACGAGTTTGTAACAAAATCGAAGAATAGCGCAGCATTCAATAATTATTACGAATATGGTTTCGACATAGGTTTGTCGTTTCCTCAGTTTCTATTTCCATTTCTGAAAAAAAGCTGGCGTGAACAGCCGTCTTCAAGTACACAGTTCTCTGTCGGGTTGAATAATCAGCACCGCTCGGAATATATAAGGCAGTTTTTCAATGCCACCATTACATACAGATGGTCTACCATGCGCAACCGGTTGAGCCATTCGCTCGACTTCCTCGACATTAACTATGTTCGTATGCCTTGGATCTCGGATCAATTCAAGAATGACTATTTAAGCGATTCTGCCGCTAACTCCAATCCGATGCTGAAAGCTATGTATCAAGACCAGTTGATATCGCGTAGCGGGTATTCTCTGGTTTATAATTGGAATGACAGGTCGGGTAGGGTGGTGCGCAACAGTTATACCTTGCGTTTTGGGGCAGACATTGCCGGAGTGCTTCCCCGGCTTGTGTCTTTAATTCACAGTCAGAAGAAAAATGATTTGGGGCAACAAATGATTCTCGGAATCGCTTATGCCGAATATGTGAAAGGAGATGTGAGTTTTTCTCAGACACACACCTTCCGCAATCGTAATTCTCTGGCATACAGGGCAGCCATAGGGGTTGCTTCGCCTTATGGCAATTCGACGGTGTTGCCTTTCGAGAAGCGATATTTTGGAGGAGGCTCAAATAGTGTGAGAGGTTGGAGCACACGGCGTCTTGGTCCGGGTTCGTATAAGTCGAACAAACAGATGGACGATTTTGTGAATCAGACGGGAGATATAAAACTCGATCTGAATCTGGAATACCGGGCAAAGGCTTCGGATTTTATCGAATTTGCAGGTTTTGTTGATGCCGGAAATATATGGACTATCCGTAATTACGAATCGCAACCGGGAGGGCAGTTCAAGTTCTCCGAATTTTGGCGGGAAATAGCTATGTCTTATGGGTTGGGGATCAGGTTCGACCTCAGCTTCTTGTTGTTAAGGCTCGACTTCGGGATGAAGGCTTACGATCCGGAGAGGGACACGAACGACCGTTGGGTTATTTACCGTCCAAACTTCGGACGCGATTTTGCCTGGCACTTTGCTATCGGTTATCCATTCTAAGAACGATATAAAAATGAAAATAGCTGACACTCATCACAGGTCAGCTATTCTTTTAGGTTTATCGTATAATTTTATTCTGCTTCTACGGGCGTAACCTCAATTTCTGTCGTATTTCCTTCGATGTCAATCAATTCTATCTCGAATATTAATGCAGAATAAGGTTGGATAGGTCCTGATTCTCTTGATCCATAAGCCAATTCAGCCGGAATATATACAATCCATTTAGAACCGACAGGCATTATCTGCAATATTTCTGTCCATCCTTTAATCACCTGAGTTACACCGAAATCAACTGGTGCGCCTCTGTCAACGCTGCTGTCGAACACAGTGCCGTCAAGCAATGTTCCATGATAATGTACTTTCACTTTATCAGAAGTGGTAGGTATTGGGCCGTTTCCTTCAGTTATCACTTTGTATTGAAGTCCGTTAGGCAAGCTGATCACTCCTTCTTTATTTTTATTTTCTGCAAAGAATTCCTTTTCAGCCTCAATGTTCGATGCATACTTCACTTTAGCTTCTTCTTCACGTCGAGCTTTTATTTTGTCCTGAGCAGCAGTATATTTGTTTTGAATCAGCTCTCCCGGATTTTCAATGATGACACTTTCTTTATTTAGTGCATGTTCAAGACCTAAGAGGAAAAGACTTACGTTCATCTGATCTTTCTCATTACCTGTGATTTGCCCGAAATTGTCTGACATCTGGCTCAATTGAGATCCAAACGAGAAGCCTTTGTTATACATTTCATCTTTTGTCTTAGCCGCAAAAAACGCATTTATTCCTTTCTTGAAAGCAGTGATATTCTTTTTGTTGACAGCCTCGGTAGTATCGCTCACCACACCCAGTTGTTTCAGATATTGTTCCAGTCCTTGCTCCACAATACCCGCTCCATAAGCGTAAGAAAGAGAGTCCAGTTCTGTTTTAATGCTTGGTTTTTTTGTCCCTTTTTGGGCATAAGCCGGAGTCATGCAGATGAATGCGGCAATGAGAATGAAGAATGAAATTTTTTTCATATACAAAGTTATATTTTTAGGTAATTGTAAAATTTAATGATTTTTTTAGCGCATCAAAGTTAAGAATATTTCTTTAACTCATACAAACACCTAAAATAACTTACAATCTTTTTGTTTGCAATAAAAAGCAGGAAGAGATTTGTTTACAATAATAATTTGCGTATATTTGTACTTTAGTTACTTATAATGCTCAAAGCTCTGTCACTTACTAAGTGACGGAGCTTTGTTTTTTATTGATATTTTCCAAACTCCTTTTCCGTCGGATTTCGGAGGGCGATTTCCCCAGATTTTTGTGGCAAAATTCATTGAAGTGAGACAAGCTACAGAATTTATTATCCGTCGAGATCTGTTTCAAGGTTTTGTCTGTGTGATAGATATCGTGATACACCATATTTGTCCTTTGCTTCTTGAGCCACGAATAGGCAGTTGTTCCGAAAACTTTTCTGAACTTTTTGTTAAATCCCGAATAACTGTAATTCGTTTTGTAGGCTAATTCTTTTATATTCTTTGTGTTATAAGATAATATTCTCACCCGTTCCGTAAAGAAGGAGTCGTTTGTTTGGTATGTACAGAAAAAATTGAAGAGTTGCTCCTCTGTATAAGATGCTTTGAGTATGTATATCAACTCTTTAACTTTAATTTCGGCGAGGAGGTTGTAATCTACATTCTTATCTCTGTAAGTCAGTAATGAATTTATGTAGGCATTCATTATATGGTTGAAACACAAATGGCTTATTCCTTGTTTGTCAATACATTTCGATTCTTTTATCCTGAAGTTATTGTATAGGTGATTTTCATCGGAGATATCAATCGATACTATTAAAGACTTGCTCAACGCTTCGGCTGATAAGCTATATCCGGCAGGCAAAAAGAATAATCCATCGACATAAAACTTTTCGTTTTTGTCTCTCGTAAAGAAGACTTTCAACTTGCCGCTTACGACTAATATAATCCTGCAATTGTCTTGTCTGGAAGTCCACAGTTTGCCTTTCTCTAATTCTTCGAACAAGATGCCGGACCTCAGGTTTATGCTATCGAATTTCATCTTTCTATTGTTGTCTAAGTGTTTAAGTATGTACGTGTTTAACGAATATTTAACAAAAAATAAAAATGATACATTCTCTTTTTATCTGTAAATAGTTGTTTGTGAGTTGCTTATAATGGATGGCTATTTTGCTTTCACGGAGAAAGAACTATTTGTTAAACGAGATGTCTGAAATTCTTATTTTCTAGTTCATATTCATCTATTAATCAAGTATATAACAATAGTTAAAATACCCACCCGTCACTTAGTAAGTGACGGGTACAAAACAGTCAGACAATCAGGAGTTTAACGTTATTGTCGATTTTCAATCGGACTGAAACGAAAGTGAGGTAAACTATGATCAAAACGTTCTTTTTTCGACCTATTTTTTACTGCCGCGTCTCTTGCAGATGCCTTGACTTCTCGGCGACCGACCTCACCCCGGCCCTCTCCAAGAGGAGAGGGAGCAAGCCCCTCCAAAAGAGCAGGGTTAGAGTGAGGTGTAGGGGTGGGGTTTTACTCCACCCGGAAAACGTCGAATAAGAACAACCGATTCATATTATTTATAAAAACAACACAACAAACAACATTAAGAACTTATGAAAAAGAGCAGTTTAATTTTATTCATTCTTTTAGCCGTTACGGCAATTAAAGCACAGGTGGGTGTGAATACGGAATCGCCACAAGGAGTATTTCACATTGATGCGAAAAAAAACACAAACGGGAATGTGAATGTGGCAGACGATGTCATCGTCAACAGCAGTGGGAATGTGGGTGTAGGGACGAATGCGCCACAGACGAAGGTTGATATCCGATCTTCAACTGCAAAAGGCGGTTTTCGCCTGCAAGACGGAACACAATCGGTAGGTAAGGTTCTGATATCGGATGCAAATGGAAATGGAAGCTGGGGAAGTCCATTGGATTTAACGGAGGGACGCTTGACCGTTTCGGATTCAATATCAGGGAACTGGGGTGCTCCTACTAATATAACCACAACGCCGCTGAGGCTAACTCCGGGTAAATGGCTTATTTTTGCAGGGATAACAACAAGAAATATACGTTTAACGGTGGGTAAAGTACCAGATACCAGCCTCCATTCATGGTTACATTTAAGGCGTAATGATACAAATGCATATCTTTATCATGCTGCCGCTTTGCCCGAACCAGCCCCATCTTATCAGGCCTTTGTGCCGGTCAATTTCTTACTAGACGTGACCTCTACTATGGATGTTTCTGTCTGGGTTTCAAATAACTCCAGCAGAACCGAATTTGATACAAGAGTAGCAGTAACAGATGGTTATTTTTATGCCTTGAGAATTCAGAGCTTTTAGAGTTGGTAGAACATACCCGACTAAAAATAAACAAAGGGGTGTGCCAAAAAAAATCATTAGTCACACCCCTTCATTTTATACCGTTATTGCATCTATATTCCGCATTAATCCTTCGTATTTGGCTCTTTTAACTGCCGAGCCTTTGAAAATGGAGCGATAATCTTCGATACTCAGATTTTTCAATCTTTCCGCATCCAATCTGAGGAACTCTTCTTTAGGGATAAATTCTTCTATCCTATGAGGTTGGGCAAACCTGTTCCACGGACATACTTTCTGACAGATATCGCATCCGTAAACATGATTGCTCAACTGTTTTTTTATCAACGGGTCAATATCTCCTTTGTTTTCAATTGTTTGGTATGAAATACATTTTTCGGAGTTAACCAAATAAGGCGCTTCAATTGTCTTGGTAGGACATGCGTCCAAACATTTCGTGCATTTTCCGCAATTGATACTTAAAGGAGAATCGTATTCATTCAACTCGGCATCAAGTATCAAAAAGCCTAAAAAGAAAAAAGACCCTTTTCGGGGGATTATGAGTAATGTGTTTTTCCCAACAAAGCCTATTCCCGATTTTGCCGCCCAATAGCGTTCTAATATGGGTGCAGTGTCACAAAATGCCCGTCCCGATATAGTTGGCATGATCTGTTTTATATTTTCAAATAAAACAGAAAGACGAGTTTTCATTACATCATGATAATCTTTTCCGTAGGCATAATAAGAAAACTGCGGAACATCTTCTTTTTGTTTTGTTTGTGGATAGTAATTCAGTGCAACGCAAACGATAGATTTACCATTCTCGACAAGCAACGATGGATCGAAACGTTTGTCCGGATTCTTTTCCAGATAACTCATTCCGGCATGAAATCCACTCTCCAGCCATTTTTCATAGTGTTCTACAACTTCGGGGCTAACCTCATCGGCCCGGCATATTCCACAGGCATCGAATCCTATCTTAGCAGCATATTCTTTTATTTTCTGAGAATAATTCATCCCCCGGAGCGTTTTTGATAATGTTATTTTCCCAGAAGGCCTTTAGTTACATACCACCGGAATTGAAGCAGTTTCCATCCTTTGTGAGGAGCAAAGGTGAGAATGTGGAAAAAGAACAAAACAAACGACGCCAGCCATTTTTTCAACTCGGACAATATCCTGCCTTTGTATTCTTTTTCCGATACCCCTTTTGTTCTGATCCGTTCGCTTTTACCTATCGAATAGGTCAATTCCCTGAAATGATTGAATGTCAGTTTTTTCTCGGAAATATAATGGTATATGCCCATTTCGGGCAAATAGAAAAACTGAACATTGCCTTTTCGCAAACGGTCGTACAAATCTTTTTCTTCGGCTCCTATCAGTCCCGAACCTTTTCTTCCCAGATTCACGTTGAACAGTCCATACTTTTGAAAAACTTCTTTCCGGTAGGCAGAATTTCCTCCACCGGGAAATTTCCCGTTCTCGAATGGCTTGGTCTTTTTCCCCATATACAATGCCCCTCCGATAAGTTGCTCGGTGTAATGCGAAAGCCACGAAGGTTTGGCTTTTTCGTATACGGGAATAATAGGGCCTCCGCATGCGCCGGCTTGAGGATGATTATCGAAAAATCTGTCAATAGATGAAAGATAGTCCGGCTCAAAAACCGTAGCATCATCATCCACAAAGACAATAATATCGCCTTTGCTTTCCTCGATTCCACGATTGCGGGCATAAGATAATCCTTGATTGGTTTCGTCAAAATAGCGGATATCCACTCCTGAAAAGTCAAGAATAGCCTGTTTGCAGATACGTTCAGTTCTGTCCGTACTGTTATTGTTTATTAGTAATACTTCGTATTTGTCGGGGTTGTAGTCCTGATCGACAACACTTTTTATTGCTTTGTATATATATTTGTCTCTATTGTATGTGCAAAAAATAACAGAGAGTTTCTTCATAAAAATCCTAATCTTTATTTCTGTTGCTTCATCCTCCAAAAGTTTAACCCTATGAAGACAAGCAATGACAGTACCAAAATTGCCGAAATTACTGTTGTGATTGCATTTGCCGTATTAAACTCCTTCGGAATGAATTTAAATACAATCTCATGTTCACCTGCCGGAACTTTCATGGCTCTCAGAGTCCAGTCGGCACAGAAGTGAGGAACTTCTTTTCCGTCCACAAAGGCTTGCCATCCGTTAGCGAAGAATATTTCGGAGAAAACAGCCAATTGCTCGCTGTTGGTCTTCGATTTATATACCAGTTCGTTTGGCTTGTACGAAATCAGTTCTATGTTTCCGTCATTATTCAAAGACGGTTTAAATCCGCCCAATGCGGCCTCATACCGTTTATCAACAACCGCTGTTCTTCGAGGGTCTATTTGCCCCAAAGTGGCTATTTCCGCATCGGCGTTTTCAACAAACCGTAAGTCGTTTACAAACCACGCATTGCCAAAAGCATGAATATTGACCAGAGGCGGCAACATCGGATGATGAATAATATACTTGGCGTTCAGCATATTCAACACAGGAATTGAACCAAAATGCTTGGCAACAACCGTATCTTGTATGAATTTGCCGATATGCAACTGCATATTGTATTGATATGCGTTCATCTCTTCCTGAGTTTTTATATCCTGCGGAGGATTTGCTTCCATAAACTGTTTTGACAGTTCTTGGTTGTAATGGTTTATATAACCATAGGTAAGCTGCACTTCCTTGCCCAGATAGAAATCAATCAATTCCTGATATCTCCTCAGTTTGGCAGCACTATACCCTCCAATGGATTTGTGGTAATAAGATGTGTTCGCCTCGTTGAAAGGGTCGGGAGAGCCTTGTGCTCCGGCCGACAGATTAAGCACCCTGTATGACGGGTGTTTATCTTCCAATATCATCTTATCTGCTTCACTCTGAGGAAACAGTTTGGCTGTTTGTCCTTTTCTTTGTTTGAACTTGCTGTCATCAAGGTATCGGCGATCTACATTCCAAAGGTCAACCAGTACGAGAACTGTTAAAATAGCGGGAAATATAAGGGCGGTCTTCTCATTCTGTTTCACTTTAAGGCCAATCCAAAGTATTGCACCCGTCAGAACTATAAAGATAAGTGAGCGTAAGGCATCGGCACTTAACAGCGACATCCTGTCGCTAGCCAAAGCACTTTGAAATGCTTCCCAATCGGCATCTTGTATGCCAATTGCATCTTTCATGCGCAGGTCGTTTATCGACTCGAACGAGAAGAAAGCATCCGGAACCAACCATGCAAGGAAACATATTGCGCCCAAAACGCCTGTTGTCCAATAGATTGCCTTGGTAAGTATCTTTTTGTCTATTTTTCCTGTGACTATATCATTCAGAGCCCAAACAGCTATAAAAAGCATGGTAATGGATGGGATAACCAGAGCCATCGACACTGTTCGGAATTTGTTATACATGGGGATATTATAGAAAAACCAACTGTTGAAAGCCATAAAATTGTTTCCCCACGACAGGATGATGAAAAAGATTGTGGCTCCCAATATCAACCATTTTATTTTGTTTTTGATAACAATCATCCCGATAATGAACAAGAAGCAAACCACTGCCCCGAAATAGACGGGACCTGAGGTAAATGGCTGATCGCCCCAATATTGAGTTCCTCTGCTCAACATAAAGTTGGCTCGTGATTCGTCGATCTTCTGATTCTGAAACAGAGACATAACCTCTTTGAATGTTTCTGATTTTCTGTCGAAAGGCATAGAAATGCCTCCGTAAGCGTTAGGGATGAGCAGAGTCATTGTTTCGCCTTTCCCATAACTCCACCTGAAAGCGTATTCTATATCCAACCCTGTCGACGTCTTTTCAGATTCGGTAGGTGTAGAAAGTTCGGTTTGCCCACGGGTACTCTCTTCAGACATAGCGTAGTTTGAGTAAAGTGACCCCAGATTGCAGCAGATTGCCACAACAATTGCTATGATGGTAACACCTGCTAGTTTGAGCAGGTCTTTGTATCTTTTTGCTATAATTTCATTTACTATCTGCCATGCGTAGAGGAAAAAGCACAGAAGTCCTGTGTAATATGTTATTTGAATATGGTTGTTCCTTATCTGGAGAGCCAAGCCTATGGCGAAAAGCAATCCTCCCATGATATATTTTTTTCGGAAAAGTTCTATTATTCCGGCAATAACGAGAGGCAGGTACACCAATGTCCATAGTTTGGTGATATGCCCGGCTTCTGTTATAATAATATTATAGGAGGTGAATCCATAGCCGATAGCGCCCAGCAAGGCAACCAAAGGACTGAATCCCATGATACAGAACATAATGTATGCCATCAACATAGCTCCGAATATGGGAGCGGCACTACCTCCGTCCATCAGCCTCAAGGGAGCTTCGAGGTATGAAATGAAATTGGGAGACGTGCCCCATATCCCGATATGGTAGGCGGGCATTCCTGAAAACATCGAGCCTGTCCATGCAGAAGATTCACCATCTTTTTCGTAGTAGTCTTCCAACTCGTGAGATGCAGCCATAAATTGAGTCACATCGCTCTGGAATAGGCTTTTACCCTGAAATGTGGGACTGAAATATACCATTGTGATAACAAGCAGGCAAGTTATCGCTATCAGGTGGTAAAATATCTTCTTAGTAAGCACACTTTTCTTATTTTCCTCTAATTTGTTCATTATTCAGGTACGTTTTTATTTTTCAGGAACGACAAAATTAAATAAAATATTTTTAGTAAGGCTAATTTTCAGTTTTTCAGCAATCTGTTTATTATATCTTCCAGTTTATTAACAGCTTTATCCCACGAAAATTGTTGGATAAACTCGTTGCCTTTCCGGGCTATCCGCACCCGTTTTTCATCGTTGTTGAGGAGTTGGGAAACTTTCTCAACCAACTGACCGACATCTCCTACATTGTAAAGGAGCAGCGTTTCTCCATCGACGGAATACTCCGAATGTCCTTCTATGCCAGTAACAACACAGGCACAGCCGCAAGCCATAGCCTCCATAGGTGTCAGAGACATACCCTCTGTCAGAGAGTTGGATACGAAAACTGCGTTCCGATTATAGATTTTGTATAAATCTTCGGGTTTTTGGTGATAGGTTATCCATTCGGGCAGATTTTTAGGCCTGCGGCACACACCGAAAACTTCGGCTTGCATCTTGGGATATTTTTCTTTCAGCACTTTCAACGCCTCTATGCCATAAGCTGAACCTTTAATTTGTTGATCGGAATAAATCATACAAACCGATTGAGGATTACGCTCTTCAATAGCGTTTGTTATGTGAAAAACATCTGTGTCAATGGAGTTTGTTATCAATATGGACGGTTTTTCAGAATGTTTATCTACAATCTCTTTCAGATAAGATGCAACAACAATATTCGTGGCATCTTTCATGTTATAAGATTTGTAGAGTAACTCTTTATTTCCCTCCCAGTCTTCAAAACCCTGTATCAGGTTGATTTTTTCACCTTTTTGGCTGCTGAGTTTTCCCATTTCCAGAGCAGCCGACCACCATGTTGCGATAATGATTTCCGCATCCTTAATTTCTTTGTCTGTGATTGTGTTTATGTAGGATGCCTCAATGTCCCGATCGAGGGAAAACCAACCGATTCTTCGGGCAGGTTCTATTTTTGAGTACAAAAAACGAAGGAAAAAGGGCAGGCGATAAGAAATATAAGGAATTTTGAGAGGGCAGTAGATATGCACCCGATAACCTCTCCGTGATAATCTGTTGGCATATTGAAGCATAACCGACATACCTCCTGACGGGTTATTCGGCTTAAATGGTAAAATGATATTTATCCTAACATTCTTTTTCAATTCTGCTTTTATATAAGACTTTTGATTACCGCTTCCATCTTGTTTATAGCCACCTCCCACGAATATTTTTTCACATATTCGTTGCCTCTTTTTGCAAAAGATATACGCCTTTCGTTATCCTTTATGAGGTAAAGGATTTTTTCTGCCATTTGTTCACTATCCCGTGGCTCAACCAGCAGTGAGGTATCGTTGTCGAACGCAAATTCCCTGTGTCCGGGAATATCCGTGCAAATCAAGGCACAACCACAAGCCATAGCCTCTACCGACACCAAGCCGAAACCTTCGGTAAAGCTGTTGGAGATGAAGATTGCATTGTTGTTGTAAACGGCAGCCAGATCTTGAGGTGTACGGTGATATGCCACCCAATCGGGCAGGCTTTCGGGACGGGGAAAGATGCTGAATATATCTACCGCAAGTTGGGGATAGACAGCCTTTACTTTCATCAAGGCCTCTATGCCGAAATCGCTGCCTTTGATGTCCAATGTGGAATAGTTCATGCAAACAGAATATGGATTCCTTTCCTCAACGGGCACGGTTACTCTGAATACATCCGTATCTATTGCGTTTTCTATGATGATAGATTCTTTAACCGAATATTTATCTACAATTTCTTTCAGAAATGAAGCAATAACTATATTCGTCACATCTTTCATGCGATAAGAATTGAGCAACAAGTCTTCGTGTCCGTTCCAGTTTTCGAAACCTTGTATCAGGTTGATTTTTTTACCTTTCGACGGACTGAGCATTCCCATATCCGAAGCCGTAGACCACCAGGTGGCTATCACAACATCGGCGTCCCTGACGGATTTATCCGATATGGAATTGATCTGCGACATCGCAATACGTGGGTCGAACTTAAACCACCGGAAAGTTCTGAATCCTTCTATCTTAGACAACATCCAACGGATGGGAAAAGGAAAACGATAAGGGATAAAACGTGTTTTGAGAGGATAATATAAGTGTATGTCATATCCTTTCCGGGCAAGGCGGTTGGCATATTCATACATCATTCTTATCCCCCCCGTAGGACGTTTTGCCCGGTAGGGTAAAAGAAAATTGATCTTTATCCTATTGTTATCTTTCATTTATACAACTTGGCTTCCCGGTTCGACGGGAGCAGATGGCTGAATTACGGATAAACTTCCGTCTGCGTTTTCGGCAGATAGTATCATTCCTTCCGACATCACTCCACGCAATTTGCGAGGCTCCAGATTAGCGATAAAACAAACCTGTTTGCCTACCAAGTCTTCTGGTTTGTACCATTGCGCTATACCCGAAATGATGGTACGCTTTTTCATTCCGTCGTCTATCAGGAATTGCAGCAGCTTGTCGGCTTTAGGTACTTTTATACATTCCAAAACTGTTCCTACACGAATATCTACTTTCGTAAAATCGTCGAAATTTATATTCTCTTTCTGAGGTTTGGCTTTACTTTCTTTCAGTTCATTCGCCTTTTTCGTGTCCAGAAGTTTTTGTATCTGTTTCTGTATTGTTTCATCTTCAATCTTGGCAAATAATAAACTTGCTTCGTTCAATTGATGACCAACAGGCAAAAGATCGGTATTGCCCAACTGCTCCCAGTTCAGATTTTCGGTGTTGATAAACTGCCTGATCTTTTCTGTGCTGAAAGGCAGGAACGGTTCGAATGCAATAGCCAGATTTGCCGTAATTTGCAGCGCTATGTTCAGTATGGTTTCCGTTCTTTCCCTGTCGGTTTTTATAACCTTCCAAGGTTCGGTGTCAGCCAGATATTTGTTTCCTATCCGTGCTAGGTTCATCGCCTCTTTCAGTGCATCACGGAAACGGAATGTTTCAAGATAATTTTCCAGAGTTTGTTTCACCGACGAAAATTCGTCTAAGGTTTGTTTGTCGTAATCGGTTAGTTCGTGCAAAGCCGGAACTTTATTGTCAAAGTAGTTCTTTGTCAACACCAATGCCCTGTTGATGAAGTTTCCGAGTATAGCTACCAATTCATTATTGTTGCGAGCCTGAAAATCCTTCCATGTAAAGTCATTGTCTTTCGTTTCGGGAGCGTTGGCTGTCAGCACATAACGCAACACATCTTGTTGTCCCGGAAAATCTTCAAGGTATTCGTGCAACCATACAGCCCAATTGCGCGATGTGGAAATCTTATCACCCTCCAGATTCAGGAACTCATTTGCAGGAACATTCTCCGGAAGAATATAAGACCCGTCGGCTTTCAGCATGGCAGGGAAAACGATACAATGGAAGACAATATTATCTTTCCCTATGAAGTGAAGCAGTTTTGTATCTTCCGATTTCCACCATTTTTCCCAATCGTCGGGCAGAAGTTCTTTCGTGTTGGATATGTAGCCGATGGGGGCATCGAACCAAACATACAGGACTTTACCCTCCGCACCTTGCAAAGGAATGGGTACACCCCAATCCAAGTCGCGGCTTACGGCACGAGGCTGCAAACCCATATCGAGCCACGATTTGCACTGACCGTAGACATTATTTTTCCATTCTTTGTGATCTTCCAGAATCCATTGTCTCAACCAAGCCTCATGTTTATCAAGCGGCAAATACCAGTGCTTTGTCTCTTTCAGTATCGGAGCCTTTCCCGATAGGGTAGATTTCGGATTTATGAGATCGGTGGGACTTAATGACGTGCCGCAAACCTCGCATTGGTCGCCATAGGCATTTGGGTTTCCACAATGCGGGCACTCTCCCATGATATAACGGTCGGCCAAAAACATATTGGCTTCTTCGTCGTAATATTGCTCGCTTGTTTGTTCGATGAATTCACCTTTCTCATACAGTTTCAGGAAGAAGTCGGATGCGGTTTGCTTGTGTATCTCCGAACTGGTACGTGAATATATATCGAAAGCGATGCCGAATTTTTCAAACGACTCTTTTATCAGGAAGTGAAATTTGTCTACAACATCCTGAGGTGTGACACCTTCTTTCTTTGCCCTGATTGTGATTGGAACACCGTGTTCGTCGGAGCCGCCAATGAAAAGAACATCTTTGCCTTTCAGGCGCAGGTATCTGACATAAATATCTGCCGGAACATATACTCCGGCTAAGTGCCCGATATGAACAGGCCCGTTGGCATAGGGCAGGGCAGAGGTGACTAGTGTGCGTTTGAATTCTTTATTCATCTAAATTTGTTCTGCTAAATTTTTGTTTTTAAGGTACAAATTTAAGTGAAAATCTTTACTTTACTAGGACAAACACTCCAAAATTTGTTTTGAGCGTTTCAGGTGTTTGTAGGGGTGAACTGAAAACCGGTAGAACCAATGACAGATTATCGACAGACCGGAGACCTGCCTATACAAGTCTCCGAGAGTGTATAAAATGAGAGAATGATTTAATCTTCGATTTATAACTATGTATAAAACAGTTGAATATGTAACTTAATCGGGTTTGCTGTAACTTACAGTTAGAGGATTCCACCCGTCGCAGCCTTTAAGAACATTCTCGATTGTGTATTTTTCGGCTTCTTTCTTTGATAATACCTTCGACCATTTCACACGTTGAGAAACATTGGCTCCTGCACCCTTATTGTTATATTCCATGTAACGTGCCGTTTTTTCGTTATCCTCTTTTCCCCAATTGTGCCAGCCTTCGGGTTTTATTCCTTCCGGCATTTCCGTATTCATAAACAGGGTCATTGCATAAGCCCTCCACGGACGGCCAAGATACATTGCATTGGTTTTATCGGCTAAAACAATCTTGCAATTATTGAAAATATAGCCAAACTCTACATTCTGAGGCGTACTTGCCGCTGTGATGTATGAATTTTTTTTACAATAAAGTTCGCACCGCTCAAACCAGCAGGTTGACGGACCAAATATATAATCCGTTGTTCCTTCTATATAGCAATCTTCAAAATACTGGCGGGAAGATTCTTTTCCTGCATAAATCGTATCCTGATTTCCCAGAAAACGGCATTTTTTGAATATAATCCTGTCTCCCTCCACATGCAGTGCTACTGCCTGTCCCAAAGGTTGAGAGCCATTTTCTATTGTCAGGTTTTCTATACAAATATCATTCCCCCTGACGAGAAAAGAATAGGTGCGGAAAGTTCCCATCTTATTAATGTTTGCATGGTCGTCATAGGTTATTATCGTTTTTTCAACACTTTCGCCTATCAACCTCAATCCGCAAACGTAAGTAGGGATCACAATTTTTTCTTTGTAAACACCATTTCTTATATATATTGTGACAGGTCCTGCAGGATCAAATGCCCTTACCGCCTCTATGGCTTCCTGCAAATTGCGATAATCGCCTCGTCCATTCCTATCCACAACAATATTTGCGTTATATGGGTTCTGTCCATAAACACCTCCAACAGAAGCTAATATAAATACAAAAAAGAGTTTTATTATTCTATTCATAATCAACGTTTTTTTCAAGTCCACAAATAAGAAAGAAATACAACAATAACCACGGACGGAAGCATATTGATGACTTTTATTTCTTTTATTTTCAAGATACTAATTCCTAAACCGATTAATAAGATTCCTCCCACCGACGTCATATCCGCAATCATGGCATCACTCATATAACGCATAATGAAAGCGGCAAAGAGAGTAAGGCCTCCCTGATAGATGAGTACCGGTATGGAAGAAAATATAATACAGATTCCAAAAGATGAGGCCAAAGCAATGGCAGACATCAGGTCTATTACTGACTTGGTGTATAGCAAATTCGGAGGATTTCCCATGCCATCTTCAATTGCTCCCAGAATGGACATCGAACCTATGCAAAAGAGTATAGATGCTGTGACGAAACCTTCCGTAAAGGTATTATCGGTAGTTGTACCCGGCGAAGTTTTGCCAAATTTTTTATTGCTCAGATAGTCTGAAAATTTCCTCAGATATTTATCAATATCTATTGCTTGCCCGATGATAGCGCCCAAAACAACCGAAACAACTATCAGAATCATATTCGATGTTTTAATTGCCATCGAGATACCTATGGTTAGGGTTATTAAACCCAAACCTTGAAATACAATGTCAACTATTTTCTTGGGTAGTTTGGAGTGTATCACCATTCCAACGCATCCTCCTGCCACTATTGCTCCTGCATTGACTAATGTCCCTATCATATACTGAAATAAATTGTGGCATAAAAGTACGATAAAACTACAATTTATTCGTCAATATAATACCTCAAATTGTTTTCATCGCCATCTACGAGAGATTCTTCTTCGCTTTTTTCTTTATACAATTCTTCATAATCTCTCGTATACAAAGCGTTCGGAACAACATGCAGATCGAATGTCACCTCCATGCTCGGACCCGATTCCAGATTGGCGTAGACTGTAACATAATGCTTCACATAACCGATGTTTTTATCGCTTTCGTATTGCAGTTTTATGAAACCCTTTCCCCCCGCAGGCAATACTTTCAGCGATGACTCGTCTACCAGAACACATCCGCACGATGTGTGAATGTCTGTTATGAATAGCGGATGCTCGCCCGTATTTTCTATAACATATTGTATATCCAGTGCTTGACCTCGCAAAATGGGGTAATAGTGTCGATCGGGGTCGGTAATGGACATGGTTGTTTTTTTATCTTTAATTCCGCAGGAGGAAGTAAAGAGGAGTGTTAGAATAATAAATTTTGAAAAATGTCTCGTTTTCATTTGTGTTGTCAATTTAACTGTATTTCGTCGCATGCGAACGCACTTTTCGCACCACCCCGTCCAACAATTCTTATTGAGATGTATTCAGCATCAGAGAAATTTATATTTTCGTTGATGCCGGCTATTAACTTATTGCCAGTCCTGACGGGAGTTATGTTTTTGTATATCTTATCGTCCTTGTATATCTCGACCCTTACAGGTGGATAAATATGGTGTCTCTCGTTGATAAGAAACCGGATGGAAATTTTTGTGGAATTTTTCACATCATCTGCCTTGAACTGCAGGTGGAGGTTGTTGCCGCTGTAAATGAGCCATCCCTGATGATATTCTTCGGCAAATCCCAGCTTGCCGTCGTTGATGATTTGTATGTTATCGTAATCTTCGTCTAGCGTTGATTGTGTAGATATTGGCTCGTTTAGCAACAGATTGAGTAGGGGAGAGCCATCGTGTATATTTCGCCAATTGCGGAGATACGATTCCAGATTTCCATCTTTTTCTTTATAAGCAGAAAGTCCCTCAAATGCTTTGTAATGGCTCAACTGCTCGCAAATTGTTTTAATATCGGGTTTCACCACCATACTTTTTTCTTCGGCTGTTGCAAATCCATGCGAGCTTGCACCCTGATAATATGCTATCTGGAGGCGTGTGTAACTGAGAGCGGTATAAAGTCTCTCTAATTTCTTTTTCTCCTCTTCTCCTGCTGTGTATATGAGTGTGCTTAACGAATCGTAGAATTGGCAAAAATCATCTGCGTTCAGATAGGTATCAAGTGCTTCGTTGAATCCGCCATATATGTTGTATGGTTTTCCCTGTTCGTTCATCCTCTTTTCCAGAGAAAGATAGTAATCACTTATTAACTTGCCCGATTTAGGGTAGAATTGAGTCAGGTATCGCTCACACAAACTATCGACAGACAGGTCATTGTTAATCATTAATGATGCGGCAACAAAAGTTTTCACATCGTCGAATGGAGAATAGTCGTAACCGCTGGCGTTCAGAAAAATGCCGGTAATTCCGTTCGATTTATGAAATCGCAATTGATCTCTCAGTCCGTACAACACAGGCAAGGGGGTGAGATAGTCGTCGAAGTTGGCAGCATAATCCCATGTATAGATATTGGAAGTACACGCCTTCCATTGATTCAATCTTTTCAAGAATTCTTTAACCTCCTGTTGTTCACTCAATTCGATACCTTTTGGCATATCTATCGTACTGATCATGACTCCGGTATTGGCAGGCCATTTATCCTCCGGCGGAGATTTTGTTGTCAGGTATGCGGACGTGAAAAAGGAATGATGGGGAAACTCCTGAGCCAGTCGTTTTATCAGGAACGATAGAGCCGGAGTAGCACTATCCTTCGTATTACCTTTTGACAAACAAAGGTCGCAATTGCACACAATATTGTTGTCGTTGGGCATTATCATAAACCGTTGAGTATACTTCTTGTCATTCCCGAAATTGTCTGAAATATATTCCTTTACATGTTTAAACAATTTGTTGTTGGAGAAGCAATATTGTTCTTCCTCTGTCAGATACGTTCCCTTCACGTAAAACTCACCTGTCCTGTTTCCTTTTAATGCCTGATGCAGATTGTGCCCCCATATCCCCCAGTCTTTATCCAGAACATTGGTTCCTATGATGGCAGCATATTCGGTATCCGTATTAGGACTGAAATAAGGTTCGCGATAGTTGAAATCGAAATTGGCACAGTGCGTGTGGAAATTGATAATAGCCGGAGGAAGATCGTCTGCTATGAAGCGGTCGTCCGAATCGGACAGGCATTTCATAAATTGATAGATCAGCCATATTATAGCTTCCTCCGTTTTTGCCTTCAATACTATCTGCTTGTCGATATGTTCGACGCAATAATCGTATTCGAGGTTTTTGTCAACCTCAATCATTATTGCTTTATAATCTCCGTTACCACTGTTTTGCAGATGAACGATTCCTTTTTCCTTCGATCGTTTTGACAAATGGTTGAACACGTAATTTCCCCATTTTTCGCTAACCGTGTTTTCCTCGAAAATGACATTGTAATTGAGCGAATTCAGCGACGGTGTTTTGTTATCGGCTCCGCACGAACAACATGCCGACAAGATGATCAACAAGAACAGATATTTGAGGTTATTTCTAAAAGTTGACATGTAATTGTAGATATATGCTATATAAGTTTCTGTAATTTCCTTTACCTTCTTCATATTTGTAGGAAGAGTCTTTGTAATTGTACCAGTTTCCCAGCAATCCGATAGAAAAAGATTCATTTATTAAGTGGTATGCGCCAAAACCAACCATCGAATTGGTAACGGAGAAGGCATTGTACAATTGATTGTCGATGATCTCGACATCCGGAGCCGAGCCGAAACTACACATTGCCGTAAGGTAGCTTTTGGGACTGAGAAAATGAAAACGGGCTCGGGTAAATAAGCTGTAATACCAATTGCCGTCCAATATAATATTGTTGAATTGAGCATCTAACCACCATTGACCTAACTCTTTGGAGGCAATACCTTTCACGTTCAGCATATTTTTTTTGTCAGCCATCTTTCTGTATCCCGCACCTACACCCAGTTCCCAGTCATGTTTCAGAGCCTTATAAATATAGGCATTGAACATGACGGATGAGAAAATCTTGTTTGCCACAGCTGCGTCAAATCGTGTGCGTATGTCGTGTCGCCAGGGGTGGCTCCATTCCAGTTGAGCCTGAATGCCTTTCCCGTTTTGCCTTCCTGCATAGTTCACCCTTGCGGCGTATGTGTCTGTTTCCTCGAAGCGTAGATATTCGACCGTGGTGATAGACGAAATGTTATCTATATTGTCGAACCTGCTGCCTAAGTAGAACAACCCGATCTGGTTTTTATAGATTTTATTTTTCAGATATTTCAGGTGATTGGTGAAGTCCGTCAGTTCCATTAGCGACGGTTCATAAAACGACTGATAATAATAAGCCGAATCGAATTTGTGCATTTTTTCGAAAGCCACACCTTTCCAGTATTTTAATGATTTGTTTTTCGGGTCGTAAGACAATGCCTGTGAGAGAGCCGACAGGCTTTCTTCGTATTTTGCATCTTTGAGCAATTGCCTGGCATAATCTTCATACGCCTGCGAATGAGTGGCAATCAGATCTTTATGATAGGGATTTTTTGCAATTTCGGATGTCAGTATATCGAGCGATTGTTTATGCTCCTTTTGCATGTTGTAAGCCTCGCCCAATTTGACCTGATAGAAAGTCTCATCCGGCTTACTCTCCAATCCCGTCAAGGCATACTCAGCCATCCTTTCGGGTTTATTCATTTGTGCCGAGATATTTATCCCATAGCGGGCGGCGGCTTCACTCTTGGGGTTGGTCTTCAGCCACCTGTCGATGAGGGTTTGAGCCTCTTCCAGTTTGTAGTCTTCGATAAGCTGTTTTGCAAAAACGGTAGCCAATTCTTCATAGCCGCTCAAAGAACGATCCATATCAATCGGGTCGGTTTGTTTCAGCACCCGCTCATATTCGTCGAGGGCCTTTTCATATCTTTTTTGCTTGCCATATATGTCTGCCCTTTTCATCCCCCATTCCAATTCGTCGGGATATTCGTTGATCAGTTTGCCTAATGCCAAGAGAGCTTCGTTATGATTGTTGAGCTGATAAGAACAATTATATATCGAAACCAAGGCTGTTTTTTGCAGTTCGGCATCACCATACTCAACAATGAATTTCCAATGGTTGAGAGCCTTTTCGTAAAGCCCGTCCTGCATGTCCGATTTAGCCTGCCTGAGCCTGTACGATGTGTACTGATCCACTACGTCGGTATCGTCCGGATAGCTTTGATATAGCGAAACAGTTATCTGGTCAACTTTCGATTGCATCCCCATCAGTTCATACACATGCCTTTCTTTTGCCAATAGGTTTTTGCTTTCCCCGTTTATTTTTTTGGATGTTTGTATCGCCTCCAGGGCATCTTCATAAAATCCTTTCGATATGGCATTGGATACGACATAGTTGAAAGCATCCTGATTGCGTGGGTTTCTCTGGAAAAGCATCTTATATAGTGTGTAAGGGTCTGTCTGGTGATAGTGCCTTGCCGCTTCTTCCAGAAAATAATTGTATCTCTGGCTCAGATGCCCGCTATTGTTTCCCATCTTTATATTCAACTGAATGAAACTGAGAACCTCGTCGTATCGGTTTTGTGCGGCAAGAATATCAGCTTTCTTGTCTATCAGTTTCACACTATTGGGGAGATTGTACAATCCTTTTTCGGCATTAATAAGTGCTTTTTCATAATCTCCGGCCTTGAGATAATTGTTTATAAGCTCAAGATAAAAAGATTCGTTCTGAGGGTCTTCATTCACCAGAGAAGCTGCCAGGTCGATGGCCTCATTTATCTTACCCTCGTTTTTCTTTTGCAATGCTTCTTGCTCTACATAATGCAGGTATGCAGCTTTTATGCTTTGGTCGTCGGGGTAAATCTGGCTTATGCGCTTCAGTAGGCGGTTGGCTTCCACATGGTTTCCCTGCAACCTGTATACCTCAATTTTCTTTCGCCACAATCCTTTCCAATAGGGATTAACCTCCAGCAATTCGTTAATGTAGCAGATTGCGCTCGAATAGCGTTTTGTTTCCACCTCAACATTCACCAATACCTGTTTTGCACTGACGTTGTTTCTGTTGTATTGCAAAGATTTATTCAATTCGAAACGAGCCTGCTCATAGTTTTTTTTCTCGAAATAATATTTTCCGAGGAGCATTTTCAGGTCAGAATCCTTCGGATACTTAGCCAGTCCGTCGTCCACTATTTTTTTCCCTTCTTCCCAATTTCCTTTCTGAAAAAGCGCATTTGCCTGTTGTGCATAATTGTCACGATCGTCCAGTTCTATTTTTCCCTGACCGGGAGTTTGCTCTACATTTGCAAACAAAAGAAGCAATATGGTTAGTAAGGATAAAGAACGTTTGATATTCATATTTGATAAATCCATGTTGTCACTATATCTATTTACTCTCTTCGACAGATGTTTCCCTTTTCTGGTCGAAACCTTGCCTTTTCATTGCGCCCCACTCAAAGTTCTGCCTCGACAAGAAACTTATATATCCTTTTATGTTGAAAAAAACTACAAGCAGGTGGAATCCTATAAACTCGAAAAATGAGAAAAAAATCAATTTCCCATATTCTCTAAACCGCCTGTAAAGTTTTGAGACACTGATATCCAGAATAACGGTGATGGCAGACACGGTAATTCCCAGCAGATATACAAACCCCAACAGCACGTAGACCGTTTCGAAGTTTATTTGTTTGGTGAAAAGGAAGTATATCATCATTATGATCCCGATGGTTTCGATGACAGGAGCAAGAAATTCGAAGAAGAAAATATATGGCATCAGAAGAAGTCCTGTTCTTCCATATTTTCGGTTGAACAGAAACTTGCGGTGAACAATGAATATCTGCATCATGCCTCTGGCCCAGCGGGTTCGTTGCTTGTGCAAGACCGATACGTTTGGAGGTCCTTCCGTCCAACAGGTGGTTACGGGTATCTGCACAATCCGGTATTTTTTGTTGAAGTCTCTCATATATGCAATGATACGTAGAGTCATGTCCATATCTTCGGCGTGGGAAATGGGGTCGTATCCTCCGGCTTCGATCACGACGGATTTGTCAAACAAACCCAATCCACCCGAAACGTTAGGCACGGCATTTATGAAAGCCCATCCCATTTTGCTTATCAGATACGACCTGAGGTATTCTATTTCCTGAAAGCAAGGTATAATCCGTTTTGGCGGGCGAACCCGTGTGATAATCCCGTCTTCGTCTATTTCACAACTATTAGCCATCCGCATGGTAGCGCCAACGGCTATTACCTGCACGGAAGAATTCAGAACCGGCTGAATCATTTTCAATAAAGCATCGCGCGATAAAACACAATCTACATCGGTACACAGAAAATAGGGGAACACCGAAGCATTAATCCCTGCGTTGGTAGCATCGGCTTTTGTTCCTCCATTTTCTTTGTCAACGATAGTTAGTTTGTCGTATTTTGGGTTTCTTGATTTTAAGATTCTCTTGAATGGCTTGGTCTTTATCTTTTCGATGTATGCGAAAGAAGTTTCTTCCAGATCAAATTCTTCGATGAGGAGTTCCAGCGTTTTGTCTTTGCTTCCGTCATTTACAATTACCACCTCGAAGAGAGGATAATCCAACGTCAACATAGAATTTACGTTGGTTATGATTGTAGTTTCTTCGTTGTAGGCCGGAGCTATAACCGAAATGCCCGGAATGAACGGAGAGTCTTTGAGCAGTTTATCTTCTTTTTTCGTAAATTTCCACTTATAGTTTTTTATATTTATGCAAGCCATAACAGTCAAGATAATAGTACCTATGACGATGAGGCTCACATAAAAGAAAATTCGGTATTGGAAAAAATCTGTAAGGTATTCGAGCATATAATTAATATTTTATCAAAGGGTTGCTTACATGTTCAAAAATCAGCGTGGAAAATCCTCCGGAGACTTCTTTCAACGAATCGAAAAGTTTTCTCCCCGCACTTCCGTAGTTGAAAATTGCTTTCAGTATAATAATTTCGCTTTCTCTGTCGTGGGCATTGTTATATGCATCTTCCAGAAACGAAAGAGATTTTCCTGAGTTTATATTCTGCACGGCTCTGATTATGCTATGCTGCACAACCTGAGGTTGCAATACGTAATCTTTTGTCAAATGTTCCTCCGTTTCCATACATCTCATTTCGCCTAGGGCATCAATGATGTGTTTCCGAAGGTTGATGTCGTGTGTATCTAGCATTTCGAGCAAATGGGAAGAACATTTTACCTGATTGAAGAATTTGATTTCATCGACAAGGAAGCATTGAAAATCACTGTTTGTTGAGTTTTTTACCCATTGCGACAGGTTAGGTAGTCCTTCGTGAACTCTTCGGCTGAGCATACGGTGTATCTCCACCTTATCCCAACTGTTGAAGGTCTTGTCAAAATCTTCATCCAGAAACTTGAACGGGCTGCTCTTGCTGAAATACATGAACGAAGAGCGTGCTCTTTTTCTCAAGTATTGGTTTCTGTTGTATGTGAGAGATGTGATCATTGATCCGGGTATTTCGATGTCGAAGTCGTCTAACTTGCGAAGGGCCCTTTGCCGTGAAGACAGGTTCCCGTATTTCAATTTGCTTTCCCAAAATTCGCGCAGTCCGAAACTATCTATAACATTCTGATAATTAATTTCGTTGATGTATTCGTCTCCCTCTTTTGCCCGAATATTGAGGATTATGTTCGTAAGAATTCTTTTTTTCGAACTGTTTAGTTTCTTCGCATTAAAATTCAGTCTTGTTTTTATATCTTCGAGGGAATAGATTTCTAGAGAATAGACTATGTTTTTTATTTCCTTTCCGAATTTGTTTGTCAATGTTTTCTTTGTCTTCTTTTTCTTATAATACTTTATTCGGGAATAAATTAAACAAAATGAAATGAAAACAAGGATGGGAATAAAGACAGTGATAAAAGAAACAGCGACCCTGATAATGAACGGAAATCCCAGAAAAGTATAATATAAATAATATAGGTAATATTCAAAGATCATAGTCTAATTTTTGAGAGGCAATATATTGGGCGAATTCTTAAAATATTATGATTGTTCCGGCAGAATAATATCCATTGGATATTTTAAGATTAAAAAAAACTTACGATTTCTAATTGTAGCAATCTCCAAATAAATCCTGAATTTGAAATGTTGCTGTAAAAATATTAAGAATAACCTAGCTATAAGTTCCAATCTTTAAACATAATTGATGTTTGTTTTTTCTAAAAAAAGCGAATATTAACAAGTGTTTATTTCCTTTGTTTCGATTTTGGATTTTTGCGTATTTTTGTTTCGGTATTCGAAACTGGCAACAGTGGTTTATTTCTTATTTTGCAGTGGAGGATAATTCGATTTTAACTAAAATGAATAAGTTTATCAAGCATTGGCGAAAGAAGAATTCTTATATCGATAGCATTTTTTGTATATCAAAATTTCTTGTAAACAAATAAAAATTATACTTTTGTACGGTCTTTTGAAAAACAGATTGACTCCGTAGCTCAGTTGGTAGAGCAACTGACTCTTAATCAGTGGGTCGAGAGTTCGAGCCTCTCCGGGGTCACCAGAAGAAAAGCTAATTATCAAGACAAAAGATAGTTAGCTTTTTTATTTTTATATTCTGCACCACATTTGCACCACAAAAGAAGGGTATTTTAGCAGTATTACTTAAAAACTCAATAAATCATACGCCTCCATCAGTTCCTCAGTTCTAAGCCCAAGATATTTTCTTGTAGTACGAACATCACTATGGTTAAACAGTTCAGATAATTTCACCAAAGCTAATTCTGCGTTATTTCCTGCATTGTTATAGACCTGTCTTCCAAATGTTTTTCTCATGCTGTGAGTTGAGAAATTTTTGATTTTCAAATTATATTTTACTTTAATTTCCTTGAAAACGACATTAATCCTCTGAACTGAATAAACAGAACCTTTCTGACTTATAAATATAAAATTATTGATTGATTCAGGTTTGATTTCTTTATAACAGGATTGAATATGCTTTTTCAGTTGGTCATTGATTTTGATGGTACGTTGCTTCTTTGTTTTTTTCTCTATGATAGTTAAAGTATCAGAATTAAGAATGTCATTCCATTTCAGATTCAACAAATCACTAATGCGAATACCAAAGAATGAACCTAAAGCAATCAGTAAGCTAAATTTATAGTTTTGGTCTTGGTATAGCTTTGAAATTAAAAGAATGTTAGAATCCCATTCTAAATAATCAGCAGTTGTATTTTGATATTTTAAACTCATAATAATATTCAGTTTTGGTGGTTATTAGTTGAAAGTGAATGCCTATTTTGGCATAAAATATTTAATCAATAGGTTATCAGCTATTTATCAGTTTCACTTATAATAGAAGTGAATATTTTTAAGTTGTTGCTTTTCCTTAGTGTTTGCAACAAGCAACTTTATGTTATAATATTGTGATTAAATTTTCATATCTGAAAGAACGCCATTCTTGTTGTTCAATATCAAAATATGCTTGACAGTTATAATATCTGCGAAGTACACCAAACCCATTCATATTATTAGTTAAAACTTTTGGCAATAGAGTTCCAAATGCTTCTCGTAATTCACCATTGGTTTTCCTGTAAATAAAATGTGCTGTTCCATTCATTAATTTGAATTGCAAGGCTTCAATCATAGCAGATATTTGAAGAGATTGAGGTAAATCATAACCTTTCAAAACCATATTGGTAGCCCTGTTTAACAATGCAATGTTATTAATAGTAATTTTCATATTATATATTTTAAAATCGTTTTACAATATTTCTTGGTTCAGCCCATCCATTAAGACGATATACAGCTTTAACAGCATCTTCATAGTTACAATAATCTTCAATGTGAGAAGATGAATTACTTGTTTGGCTTACAGATGTGTATTGATATACAGACCAAAGATTCCTTTTCAGACAGAAATGATATAAACCAACTTTTGCTTTCATTTTTTCGTAATGCTTTATTAATTATTTATACTGCAAATATAATAGTATATCATTACATAAACAAACAGAAACATATCAAATGTAATGCTTTATTGTATTTTTAACTCTTTTCTGTAATAGTATATAGATTTGGTAAGTATCTTTGCAATTAATAAACCACTACAAAGTTTCTTATGGAAGAATTAAGAATAAAAGAAATATTGAAACAACAAGGTAAAACTATGCAAGACCTTGCTGATATGATAGGAATTAATAGGGTAAATCTTAGTAATTCACTCAATGGCAACCCAACATTAGAAAGATTGAAACAGGTTGCTGATTGTCTCAATGTGGATATTAAAGACTTGTTTAAGAAAAAAAAGAAAAATGAAGTTCAAATACTTGGTGTCATCAAACTCAATGATGACATTTTGGTTATAGACAATTATAGTTCATTAGAACATGTTTATAGTCAAGCAAAATCACTGAATGAAAAATACATATCAGAAATTGAGGGGCAATAAATATTGATTAGTATCTTACCTACTTCAATCCATTCATAGGAAAAACACTACCCAAAGAGGAATAGAGTTTATATTTAATAGTTTATTAAAGCGTTCTTTTACATAACTTTGTGATTT
>NZ_QVMP01000015.1 GCF_010501095.1 Dysgonomonas sp. 520
TGCCAGCGGCAATGGCAAATGGTCTGCGCCGGGATTTAGCTTGTTTACGAGGATTCCCTCCGGAAGGCTACCTTTCTCTTTAAGAAGAGGTGTGGTTAGTGTATTACGAGATTCTAATGGTGATCCATATAAATTTGTATTGCCTGACAGAAATAGTACATATTTGATTTCTATTGGCGCTCAAGCTGTATTTTCAAACTTGAACGCTAATTCAACTATAACTTATGTGATAGTTCAACTACTTCCCCGTGATGATGTCAATTTGTGGAGTGGTTCTCCTCGGTTTAATGGCTCTTTTGAACTTGTTGGAAATAAGTGCCGTTATAATTCTTTTGTAGATTATAGATTCTATATAAACTATAATATAACTACAACAGTAGAGACCGGAGAGGAAGTATATGTTGCAATTGTTGTCGAAGGACAAAATTTGCCAGATACTATAGATGGAACCTTTTATATTGGAGAAGGAAATCATAGGACAAGCGGCTCCTATGTCCGCATCAATTAAGAATAAATTTAGCACAACGAAGAAGGGAACGCCTATACGCAGAAAGGTGTTTCCTTTTTTTGATATGTATTATGTGAAATTAAAGATGTCTGATAACCTTGCACGGATTGCCCACCGCCAGACAATTGGCAGGAATAGATTTTGTAACAACACTTCCTGCTCCGATGGTTGTGTTATCGCCAATGGTTACACCGGGCAAAATGATAGAGCCTCCTCCTATCCAAACATTACTGCCTATTGTAACGGGAGCAGAAGACGTATTCCAAAAAGCAAAAGCTTCTTTTTTATTGTTCTTGGAAAGTCTTTCATCCGGATTGATAGGGTGACCCACTGCGTAAATCTGAACATTAGGACCTATGCCCGTATTATCGCCAATTGTGATTGTATTGCAATCGAGAAAAACACAATTCATATTGATTTCGCAATTGTTGCCGATGTGGATATTTTCGCCATAATCAACAAAAAAAGGCGCTGAAATCCAAATGTTTTCACCTTTACTGCCAAGCAGTAACTGAAGAGTATTCTCAATAAAATCACTGTTTGTAGAATCAGCTTGATTAAATTGCCGCATTAGTTTTTTTGCCAGATGCCAACGAGTGATTAGTTCTTTGTCCGAAGCATCGTAATTCTCACCGGCGAGCATTTTTTCTTTTTCTGATTTCATGTTTTTATTATTTATTTACTGATTCGAATCAGTAGTTGAAAAATGTTGGTGATTATTGTACACTTTCGGGTGGAGTAAAAACCCACCCCTACAAAATATAATTAACGTTGAATAATAGCCAACATATTTGTTATAAGAAATAAATACTGATTGGTATTACTAATTATTTAACGTAATAATTAATGATCTATTATGTTTGATTTTATTGATTAGCAATAAAACCTTACCTTTGAATTTGGTAAAAAAAGAAAGAAATATGAAATATAAATCAATTATGGCTATGTTTTTGGGAGCCTCCATTTTTGCATGCAATAGTTCGGATAAAAAAGAAAATGAAGATGACGCATCTCTCATCGGTAAAGCATCGGTAACAGTTTCGGGTGGAATTATGACGCCTGAAGTCCTTTATAGCTTTGGTCGTATGGGCGACGTGCAAGTTTCGCCCGACAGGTCGAAAGTTCTTTATGGCGTAAGCTATGTCAGTATTGATCAGAATAAAACGAATCGGGAATTATTCGTTATGAATATTGATGGCTCTGATAATAAACAAATTACACAGACGAAGAAAAGCGAAGCCAATGCCATTTGGGTGAAAGGCAGTTCAAAAATTGCTTTCCTAAGTAGCGAAAGTGGCTCGTCTCAAATATGGGAAATGAATCCGGATGGAACAGACCGGGTGCAGATTAGCGAAATAGAAGGAGATGTCAGTGGTTTTTCATATTCTCCTGATGGTAAGAAGGTTTTGTTCTATAAAAATATAAAATTTGGCGAACGAACATCTGATATTTATCCTGACTTGCCACAAGCATCGGGAAGAATAATTGACGATCTGATGTATAAACACTGGTCGGAATGGGTGGAAGAAATACCACATTCTTTTGTTGCAGATTTTGATGGTTCTAAGCTATCCAATATTGTTGATATTCTGGGCGATGAGCCGTACGAGTGTCCGATGTTGCCATTCGGCGGAATGGAACAATTGGCTTGGAGCCCCGACAGCAAAACGATTGCTTATACTTGCCGAAAGAAAAAAGGGTTGGAATATTCCCTTTCCACCAATTCGGATATTTACCTGTATAATGTCGATTCGAAAGAAACAAAGAATATCACTGAGGGAATGATGGGGTATGATACAAATCCGATATTCTCAGCTGACGGAAAATTGATAGCTTGGCAAAGCATGGAGCGTGATGGATACGAGTCGGACAAAAATCGTTTGTTTGTGATGGATTTGGCTTCCGGCGAGAAAATATATGTAACCGAAAACTTTGATTATAATACAGATTTTGCCGCATGGAATGATGATAACAAGAGTCTGTTTATTGTTAGTTGTGTGGAAGCGAAAACTCAACTTTGGAATGTGGATATAGCGACAAAAGAAGTGAAGGCAATCACTCAGGGTGTTCACGATTATGAATCGTTCGGATATGCCGGCGATAAGTTGATTGCTTTGCGACACTCGATGTCGCAGCCAAATGAAATATATTCAGTAAACGTTTCGACAGGCGATGCAACGCAATTGACATTTGAGAATAAAGAAATTCTGGATCAAGTAAAAATGGGCAAGGTTGAAGAACGATGGATAGCAACGACCGACAATAAGAAAATGCTGACTTGGGTTGTTTATCCGCCTAATTTTGACCCGAATAAAAAATATCCGACGATCTTATATTGTCAAGGAGGACCTCAAAGTACCGTAAGTCAGTTTTGGTCGTACAGATGGAATCTGCAAATGATGGCCGCAAATGGTTACATCATTGTAGCGCCTAATCGCCGTGGGCTTCCCGGATTCGGGCAAGAGTGGCTGGAACAGATCAGTGGAGATTATGGAGGTCAGAATATGAAAGATTATCTATCAGCTATCGACGAATTGGCGAAAGAACCTTATGTGGATGAAACAAAACTTGGCTGCACGGGGGCAAGTTATGGCGGATTCTCTGTTTATTGGCTGGCAGGAAATCACAACAAGCGATTCAAGGCATTCTTGTCTCATGCAGGTATATTTAATCTTGAGGCTCAATATCTGGAAACTGAGGAAATGTGGTTTGCTAATTGGGATTTAGGCGGTTCTTACTGGGACAGGAATAATTCGATAGCACAACGTACGTATACAAATTCACCTCACCGATTTGTGGATAAATGGGATACGCCCATCATGATAACTCATGGCGAACTGGATTATCGCATCCTTGCTTCTCAAGGAATGATGGCTTTCAATGCTGCAAAGCTAAGGGGTATTCCTGCCCGTATGTTGATTTACCCAAACGAAAACCATTGGATATCTCAACCTCAGAACGGAGTACTTTTCCAGAGGGAATTTTTCCGTTGGTTTGATGAATATTTGAAATAAAAAGAAAATATACACGTAGTGTATTTAGGATTTTGGTGTTAACTTGTTTATTATGAGGTTTATATCAATTTTGTCATTTTGAACGAAGTGAAAAATCTGTGTATTTTCAATTAAGATCCTTCACTCTGTTCAGGATGACAAAAAGACCTCGAATTTTACTTTTGATACACCTCCTTTATTTTTTACAGATATTCGTAAAAGAACACCACTCACACGCTTTACCCGTGGGTGTTTGTGTGAAAGGAACTGCAGGATCGAATATTTCTTCCAGACAGGCATCAAACTGGGTTTTAAATTCTTCCCTGTATACTGAAAAATCGGTCATACGTATAGATCCCGTTCTTCCCGGTTTATGTATCACATCTGCGTCAAAGCCCGTATCGAACAAGTTGCGAAGAAAATAAATTCCCGGTTCTATTATCCGTTCCGGAAATTCGTTCTGATATAAATGAGCATACATGAGAACCTGCATCACGGCTTTAGGCCTGTCTTTTTCAGCTTTGTCGAAAACCTGATTCATGTTCGAAAACCGAAGCTCGCCTTTTCCTGTTTTGTAGTCGATGATGCGGGTATGTCCTTTCACTTCGTCTATGCGGTCGAGAAAACCTTTCAGGGCAACCATTTTGCCCGAGGGTAGGGGATATTCCGTCTCGATCCGTCTTTCCGATTCGATGTAGATGAAAGGCGTCAGCTTTATATCCGTTTTCAATACTTGCCTTACATAACGCCTCATAACTTCTCCTGTCAGATAGTTTTGTCCTGTCAGACGGCGTATGTCATCAGGATTTTTGAAATAATTTTTAGCAAAAGATCGTTCAATGGTATGGGTGAGGAGTTTGTCGTCTTTCGAAATATTTTTTAATAAATCGGCTGTAACCAGCTTGCCTTTCAATGGTTCGTACAGCCACTCCATAACTTCGTGAAAAATGCTGCCGAAAGTGCTTGCCTCAATGGTTTCCGTAACTTCTTCGTCTTCTTTCAATTGCTCGACCACCGAAAAATAAAATTGGAGGGGACAATCGAGATACATGTTTATGGAGCTGGCAGACAGGCTTCTGTCTCCGCCATGAAGAAAAGAGTTAAGTTTTTCTTGTACCTCTTCGGTCTTTTTCATCGAGATTGATAAACTGGCATTTGCCGAAACCTCATAAACCGCCAGACGCTCTCGTATATCGAACCGGTCGGAGTAAAGATGTTTCAATTGGTAGAAATAACGGCTTATCTCACCTGTTTGCAAACCTTCTGTGCGTGTGTCGTATAGCAGGTAGATGCGTCTCGCACGGCTTATCATCCTGTAAAAGTGATAGGCATAAACGCTGTCTTGATGTTCGTAAGTAGGTAATCCGAAACCATGACGGAGATTGTAGGGAATGAACGAGTTTGTGGCTTTTTTCAGGGGAAATATGCCCTCGTTCATCGACAGGATTATCAAATTTTCAAAATCTAATGCACGGGTTTCCAAAACCCCCATTACCTGTAAGCCGGAAAGGGGTTCACCCGAAAAAGGAACGCTAATGCCTGCAATGAGTTTCCTCAGTAGGCGGAAATAAGTGTCGACAGACATTTCCGTCACGGAAACTTTTTTGAGCGATTCGTCCATCTTGTTTATTGTCTTGTAATATTCGATAATAAACTCACTCTCAATGTCAAGCTGCGAAGCATCGGTGTCTTCGGCTGCTTCTTTTCTTTTCGAGTAGGTGAATTTATTTATCTGCGACAATATTTTTTGTAAGTATCCCGACACATCCTTACAATCGTCAATAGGCGTGAAAATGAGTTCCAGTAAGGGGTGAATCGCAAACAGTTTGGTCGGCACAACATGTTTGTTGTATTTTATTATTTCTTGTTTCAAATGCTGAACTTCCGAAGGAAGGAAAGCCATCAGGTATCTATGGTTCAGTATTGGTAATACGAAGCGGAAATAGAAACCGATGCCTTCATCGGAAAAACGTATATTCTTTTGCAAGTCGAATATTTGTTCCATCAATCCTGCCACAGAAGAGTGATGCAGGTTGTAACCCATTGTCACATTAATCTTTTCAATGCTTTTAGGAATTGAATAGAGAGTGGGCAAAAGGAGGTTTTCGTCGGGCAATACAACCGCAGTATTCAGGGCATTATCGGCAGATTGTATGTGATTTTCGTCAACAAGCGTTTGCAGAATGGTGTGCACATACTTTGCCTGTCCCACCGAAGACGGAATTCCGACAACTTCAATAGTCGGGTTTTCCATAAATAATTTTTCCGCATCAAGCTGATATTGAGACGGAAACTGCACCCTGTTTTTGTCGATAAAGAAAGAAGACTTATTGTATGCGTCTTTCACCATCGGCGATGAATAGTCCCAATAAAAATCGGCTATTCCTGTGTTTTTCAAATATTTCAGTAATTCTTCTTCCGACTTGCTATGCGCATTAAGACCAACGAAAATAATTTTCTCGAAAGGCAAGTCCATCACTTCCTTATCTTTGGCACGTTGGGCAACATCCCTGAAAATCATGCCTTCGTATGCAAGTCCTTTTTCTATCAGGTCGTTTCTTAAAGATGTGTACAACTGAAACAATATTTGCCACATCTCCATGAAATCTTTTTTCTTTTCACTATCTCCAATGGGCAGAAAGCTAGACCAGAAACGGCGTATAGCCATGATTTGATCTTCTGTCAAGAAGCTGAATCCGGCGTCAATTTCTTTCAGGTCGTATACATTCCTGAACAATTGCTGTGCATCGACCATGTATTTGTCCACATCGTCAAAATCGTTCAAGAGCATTTCGCCCCAAAACACAAACTCGTCAAAACTCTCGGACGAAGAACTTATCTTCTTATAATTGTCGTAAAGAGTAAACAACAACTCAATCCTGTCGGTGATACGGTATTCCGTAAGCATTGCAAACAGATCGGCAACGGTCAGAATTTGTGGCGAAAATATCGGCTGTTTGGACAGTTGCGATAAATATTTCTGAAAAAATAGTCCGGTTCTTCTGTTGGGAAAGACAAAAGTAAATTTACTGATATCTTTGCCATGATGTTTGTAATATGTTTTAGCTACATTAAATAGAAAAGGGGTCATCCAAATAGTTTTTAGGCTAATATACAAATAAAAAGTTAGGTTTGATAACTATTCCTGCACGTATGCGGTGATGATATTTGTTATAATCTATCAGGCTTTCACCATAACCATTGAAATATTCGACAAACAAATACTGGTTCGTATTCGTCGAGAAACGGTACGACAGGTTCATCGTAATGTTTGCGCTCAGATCGGACGTGCTGCGTTTTGTGAGCAGAAGTCCGACATTAAATCTGCGTCCTTTGCTGTAATCAATGCCCAGATGCCCCCAGCCTTTATATTTAACGATGTCTTTATTGTTACCTCCATCCACAAGTGGAATCCACGCCTTAGCCTGAACGGTCCAGTGCCTGTTTATTTTCAGCAGTCCCATGAAGCTAATCTTGTTCCAACTTCGAGAATAATCTTCATCTTTACCGTTCGATTCGTGCTCTAACTGGAAAGATAGTACTCCTAAAAACCTATTCTTGTAAGCCAATGCACGCCCAAGTCCGATTGTTGGGTTGAAATTGAGGTCACGGAAAGGAAACGATTCCCTGAAAATATCCCAATAAGCAAGTTGGGTAAAGGTTAGGAACAAATAGCTGTTGAAAGGCAATACGCTGTTTGTAAGGCGTTGAGATACACTGATTTGTATTTTTGCGTCGGAGTTGAATTTACTCACACGCCCCGACATTGTGGTTCCGGCTATGATGTAATTATTTTTGTATATTCCAAATGATGGACTATTATCAAATTCTTTCAGTATGTTTCTGGCATTGAGTGTCGAATCGGGACGGAAAACATCACCCAAAACTTTTTCGGCTTTCAGTTTTATCAGCTCCGACCTATTCAGGCTATCTTTAGGATGCTCCTTGTGTGTTATCGAATCATTGGACAGGTGTTCCTGTCCATACGTATGTATAGATGAAAATAGAAATATCAGAGTAAATAAAAAACAAGTCTTCATCATAATGGAAAATTTGGCTTGTGTCTTTTTTATGTTTTAATTGTATATTGAATAAAATTATATATGATTTATCCTTAGCTGATTATAGTATTCATCGGTTTGAATTATTCAATAAATATATATTTACGGGTGGAGTAGAACCCCACCCCTACAAACCACCCTCACCCATTTTCCCCCTAAGGGAGGAGGGGATTTATTCCCTCTCCTTTGGAGAGGGTTGGGGAGAGGTGTATTCAACTACTGATTCTCATTATTTTATAAATCTATAACATATTATTTGTTAATAAGTTCACACATAACCTCATAAGCAATGGGGCATGTAGAAGTATTTTTAACCGTCAGGTTGTATATCTGCACAAAGCGTTTCCTGTCGGTATGAGGATATTCCCTGCATGCCTTGGGTCGAGATTCGTATATCTGGCAATAATTGTCGGGCATCAGGAACGGGCAGGGCATCGACTTGAATACATAATCTTTGTCTTCGTCAATCCTGAGATATTTTTCCATAACTTCCGATGGCTTTATTCTCAATGCTTTAGCCATGCGTTCAACATCTTTGTCGTATATGGCCGGCCCAAGAGAACGGCAGCAATTGGCACACAGAAGACAGTCAATTTCTTCAGAATACTTTTCGTGAAGCTCATGTACTTCGTGATCCATCTTTTCCAGACGTTTTTTATTCTTTTTTAAAAATTGATTAAATCCGGGTTTCGCCTTTTCAGCTAAAAAACTTAAATCAGAATATTTATCCTTCTTCTCTTTCATCGTATCTAGTCATTTCTCCTACCAATGGGACACGCATCCTGACGATGATCTCTTCGCGTGAGTATCCAAATCCGATCAGGTGCATCAATTTGGTGACGGCAGCTTCTGTTGTCATGTCAAATCCGCTGATTATGCCTGCTTTAAGCAATTGTTGCCCTGTTTCGTATCGTTGCATCTCCACCGATCCCATTGCGCACTGAGTTACATTCACAATTATGACACCTCTTTTCACGGCCTTAGCCAATGCCTCCAAAAACCAATCGGAACGCATCGCATTGCCCGACCCAAATGTTTCCAGAACCACAGCTTTCAGCGATTCGATGTCTAATATCGTTTCCACTATGTTTTGTGGTATTCCGGGAAAAAGTTTCAAAACTACAATATGTTCGTCCATTTTGTAGTGAAATCTTACTTTTTTCTCATGGTTTGGAGTCAAAAGTTTCGATCTGTCGTATCGTATTTTTATACCGGACTTGGCAAGGTTGGGATAATTGAAAGACCTGAACGCATTGAAATTGTCGGCATTCACTTTCGTAGACCTGTTTCCCCTTATCAGGTCGTTCTGAAAGAAAATGCAAACTTCCGAAACAATCGAATAGCCAAGATTGTCTTTGTCGGCGGCAATTTCCAGGGCGGTGATAAGATTTTCCTTCGCATCGGTACGCAACTTACCGATGGGTAGCTGTGCCCCGGTCAGAACAACGGGTTTATCCAGGTTTTCTATCATAAAACTGAGTGCCGATGCCGTGTAAGACATGGTGTCGGTTCCGTGCAGAATAACAAATCCGTCATATTGCTCGTAGTTTGTTTCGATGATATTTACCAGTTTTTGCCAATGAATAGGAGTCAGGTCGGAAGAATCTATCGGCGGGTCAAACACTATCGGCTCAACCTGAAACTTAAACCGCCTGAGTTCGGGCAGATGGTCTGTAATCTGGCTGAAATTGAATGCTTCGAGGGCTCCGGTCACATTATTTTCAATCATCCCGATTGTTCCCCCGGTGTATATCAGTAATATGTTGGCATTCGAATCTATCATATCAGCCCCCTTTCCATCCTAAATTTTGAAACAAAGTTAATGTTTTCTGCCAATAATAAGTCCTATGAGTATTTATACTTAGAAACCGTCTAGACTTTTTCGTTTTATTCAATTTTGTCATCCTGAGAGTATCGAAGGATCTGTTTTTTAGATGTTTCACTACGTTCAACATGACAAAAACTCAAAAATTAAGTATAATTTAAAAAGTCTAGATGACTTCTTAAAATAATAATTTTGGAAAAATGTCGGCTACATTTTTGTTCACTATTTCAGACAATTCTTTTAAGTTCATATTCAAAGTTTCACCTAGTTTTTGATAAACGAGTTTCACCGGAATTTGTTTATCGTCTGTTTCGCAAAATAGCTTGTCAACGGGAATTTCTCTTGCCGATTGGCTGTTGAACTTTTCACCAATTGAAAAATAAAACCCATATTTCAGCAACTGTCTCGTCAATTCGGGTTTGCCTCTATATCCGTGTATTATCCACGGCTGTTTAGGGTTGAATTTTTTATGCGAATCAATAAGCTCTTCCCATGCCTTCACGCAATGAATGATAAGAGGTTTTCCGATGGTTTCCGAAAATTGGATTTGGGTTTCGAAGATATGCCTTTGCGATTGCATGTCACCACCTTTCAGCCTGTCGTATCCGGCTTCGCCAATAGCTATAATCCGATCGTTGGCTATAACTTCTTGCAAATAATTCAGCTGCGAATCGGCATTGTCGGAATACCAGGGATGCAATCCACACGAAAAGCAACATGACAGAGACGTGTCTTCTTTGGCTACTTCAAACTCTAGCGGATATACATTAAAGATGCGATTACAATAATCTCCGTTTTCTTCCTGTTGGCAGAAAGGGTTGTGTGTATGAATATTATAATAGTTCATAACGAAAAAACAAAAACTTACCTCGATTGCTAAGGTACATAAAATATGTTTGAGTTTGTGGTCTTCGCTCTAAGAATTAGTAATATTATCCGTATATTTGTGTGATATAGAAAATAAAATCAGTCAATCAATGATTCATATAAAAGGCGTCACAAAAAAGTTTGACCAATTGCAAGTGCTGAAAGGTATTGATCTTAGTGTGGAAAAAGGCGAAATAGTTTCTATTGTAGGAGCCAGCGGAGCCGGAAAAACGACCTTGTTGCAGATAATAGGCACTTTGGATAAGGCCGATTCGGGGTCGATCAATATTAATGGTTATGAGGTGTCAAGATTTAATGACAACCAATTATCTGAATTCAGGAATAAGAATATTGGTTTTGTGTTTCAGTTTCACCAGTTATTACCCGAATTTACGGCATTGGAGAATGTGATGATTCCTGCGCTGATAGCCAAGACTAAAGAGGCAGAGGCAAAAAAGAAAGCATTGGATCTGTTAGATTTGTTGGGATTGTCGGATAGGGTGGGGCACAAGCCTAACGAGTTGTCGGGAGGCGAAAAGCAGCGGGTTGCCGTTGCCCGTGCATTGATCAACGATCCTGCGGTGATTTTGGCCGATGAGCCATCCGGTAGCTTGGATACTGAAAATAAAGTGGAGTTGCATAAGCTCTTTTTCGATTTAAGGGACAGGCTCGGACAAACCTTTGTCATTGTTACCCACGACGAGGATCTGGCAAAACTTACAGATAGAACTATACACATCAAGGATGGTGTTATCATATAAAATTGAGTAAAGATGGAAAGTAAACAACCGGCAATAAAGGTAGGTTTTCTTATTTCGTACGATTATAAATATGTAAAGGAAGCCCTTCCATTGGTTTATCCTTTTGCAGATTACATCGCATTTGCTATCGATAAGGATAGGAAAACATGGAGCGGTAATAATTTCATATTACCCGAATCTTTTTTCGATTGGGTGAGAGAATATGATGTGGACAATAAAATTCATATTTACGAAGATTCTTTTTATGTTTCTGAATTGTCGTCAATAGAATGTGATGTCAGAGAGCGCAACATGCTTTCGTCTTATATGGGGTTAGACGGATGGCATATTTTTGTAGATTCCGATGAGTATTTCTTAGATTTTGAGAATTTTGTGAAATATATAAAATCGTTGAATGCTAATATTCCTACTCAGATATATGCAGGCTTGATTACATTATTTCAGAAAGATGACAATGGCTATTTTGTGATTAATACTCATGAAACGTATCCGGTGGCAACAAATAATCCTCGGTATGTTGGATGCCGTTTATCTGAAAACTTTGAGATCAGTTTATATACAAACTTTAAGGTGCTGCATCAAAGCTGGGCAAGAGACAATGACGAAATCAAGCAAAAGTTATCGAATTGGGGACACAAAACCGATTTTGATGTAGAGGCATATTACAATTTCTGGAAAGCTATCAACAAACAAACATATCGTTATGTCCGTAGTTTTCATCCTCTCGATCCTTGGTTGTGGCCATCGCTTGAATATTTTGAAGCAAAAGATATTCAAGAATTGACCCGAAAAGTGAAAGATTTTTTGCAGGAAAAAGAAAATGCAAAAAATAGGGAGGACAATATCCGGTTAAAAGATATTATTCCCCCCATTTTGTATAAGTTGAAAGCCAGATTGAAGAAGAAGTAAAGCTATCTTACTTGTTCATAGCGCTTTGTGTGTCTCCATCTTTTCCAGTTTGTTGGTCAAACCCTTTATGTTTGCGCCACCCATTTCCATGTCGGGAACCATTCCTAAAATACAGCTTATAAGCGGAACAAAAAACAAAAGCACCTTCCGCTGTTGGAAGATGCTTTTGCTGTTATAGTTTAGCAAATATTATTTTGCTTTCTTCTTTTCGAATTTATTCTTCAACATTTCGTATGCAATTGGAGTTGCAGTGAACAGTGAAGAATATGTACTTATCACAACCCCAATCAACATTGCAAATGTAAAGCTCCTGATTGTGTCTCCTCCGAAGATGAAGATACAAAGCACTACAAGGAATGTACTGAACGATGTATTGAATGTACGTGAAATAGTAGAGTTCAAGGCTTCGTTTACAGTTTCACCGATAGGGCGTGTAGGATAGTTTTTCCTGATTTCACGGATACGGTCGAAAATAACCACCTTATCATTGATCGAGTAACCTACAACCGTCAAGATTGCAGCAATGAAAGTTTGGTCAATCTCCATCGAGAATGGCATTATTTTGTATAGGAACGAATACATTACTATTACAAAAAAGGCATCATGCGCAACCGCCACAATCGTACCGACTGAGAACGCCATGTCTCGGAAACGGATAAGGATATACAATCCCATACAGATGATAGCCAAAATCACAGCTATAAAAGACGACTTGATGAGGTCTTCCGCCACGCTAGGCCCAACTACTTGCACACTTTGTATGTAATCGTTGATAGTCTGCCCTTCTGCAATATATCCTTTAAGCGCATTGTTAAATTTCTCCCTGATTTCAAGTTCCACTTGTTCTGGGTTGCTGGCATCTATCTTATAGTTGGTAGTGATACGTTGTTTGTCTGATCCCATCGTGATAACACGTATCAAAGCTCCGGATTCTTCAAACTCGGCAGTAAGTGCTTTTTCAACATCAGATGTTTTTACATTTTGTTCGAATTGAACAATGTAGTTACGTCCTCCGGTGAAGTCGATACCCTGATTCAGTTTTAGTGTGAACAGTGAAACAACACCTAATGCAAGGATAACTCCCGACAAGATGAATGCTTGTTTATGTAATTTCAAGAACTGAATCTTCGTATTTGTCAAGAAGTTCTTAGAAATAGCTGTTACAAAAGTAAGGTTTCCGAATTTTCCTCTCGATAAGAAGTAATCATACACAACACGAGTCAGATATACCGCCGTGAAGAACGATGCGATGATACCGATAAGTAACGTTGTGGCAAAACCTCTGATAGGGCCAGAACCGAAGTAAATCAAGATGGCTGCGGTAATAATCGACGTCAAGTTACCATCGAAGATAGCCGAGAATGCGTGCTTGTAACCATCCATGATGGCATTTTTCACATTTTTGCCTGCACGAAGTTCTTCTTTAGTTCTTTCATAGATAAGCACATTGGCATCGACAGACATTGCCAATGAAAGCACAAGACCTGCAATGCCGGGAAGTGTCAATACTGCACGGAACGAAGCCAAAATACCAATCGTAAAGAATATATTTACCAGAAGCGCACCATTAGCAATCAAGCCCGGTATAAAGCCATACATAAGGAATATATATGTCAACAAAACAACCAAAGCGATGATAAAGGAAACAACACCGGCCTGAATAGCTTCTTGTCCCAAAGAAGGACCTACGATGTCTTCCTGCACAATGCGGATACCGGCTTTCATTTTACCCGATTTCAGAACGTTTTCCAAGTCACGAGCTTCTTGCACGGTAAAGTTACCTGTGATAACAGAGCTTCCTCCGTCAATTTTCGATTGCACGTTAGGCGCAGAATATACATAGCCGTCAAGAAGAATAGCAACAGCTTCTTTCTTCTGCATGGCGTCTTCGGTAATAGCACTCCATTGGGTAGTTCCCTTCGAGTTCATTTGCATACTCACCTGATATCCTTTTTGTGGGTCAAGGTCAACTCTGGCTGATGTAATCACATCACCTTCCAGCGTTGGGCCTTTTTTAGTACCCACTCCACGTAGAGCATAAAGTTCGAAATACGTTTCTTCGTTATATGGTTGTCCGAATACCGCTTCAATTGCTTTTTCGTATTCAGCTTTAACTTCTTTATCCATATTGTCTGTGCTGAATGCTTTGAAGCCCCAGGCAAATTTCAGGTCGATAGGATATGAATCTCTGAATTTGTAAAGTATCTCGTTGATTGCTGCCGTGTCATTTCTGTTTGCCAAACCTATCACAGCACCACTTACAGGAGCTTCAACCTTAAGCATTTCGAACAAGGTTTTCGATAGTTTGTCTTTGTCTGCAGTCTCTGTTGCTGCCAACTGAGGCGCAGCTTGTTTTGCGCTGTCCGGTTCAACCGTTGTAGAGTCATTTGCTGCGGTTGCGGTTGAGTCTGCAACTACCGGAGCAGCAGTGGTGCGATCGAGGCGTTTTGCGCTTTCTTCATTAACATAAGCCAAGTCGGAAATAGCTGCACCACGGTCGAAAACTCTCCAAAACTCAAGGTTTGCGTTTCCTTGAAGTAGCTTTTTAACACGCTCAGGCTCTTTAATACCGGGTAGTTCTACAAGAATACGTTCTGCACGGTTATTCAACTTCTGAATGTTTGGAGCAACAACACCATAACGGTCGATACGTGTTGTTAATATCTGAAACGAGTTGCTGGCAACACTTTGCATTTCTTCATCCAACACAGACTTGATTTGCGCATTTGTTACCTTGTTTTTATCTTTATTAATTTTTTCAATAGGTTCTTTAAGCGACCCCGAACCAAAAATGTCGACAAGACGGGCATCCTTATTTATGGACTCGTACTTTTCAACAAAAAGGCTCACAAAGTCTTTGCTCGTACCTTTTGTGTTTTCTTCTACTGTTTGTTTTATTGCTTCCTGAAATTGAGGGTCGTCTGTGTTGGCCAAAGACTGCAACACAGCTGCAGCGTCAATTTCCAACATTACGGTCATACCACCCTTAAGGTCAAGACCTAACCCAATTTCTCTTTCCCGACATTGCTTTAAAGTATAGCCAAGCCATACTTTTTTTGTAGAAAGCGAATCAAGAATTTCTGCTTCTCTCAGAGGATCGCCGTTTGCCTCTGTGGCTGCCTTATTGTCATAATATCTTGTTACGAAAGTAAAAGACATATAAAATAAACACACCAGAGTTAATAAAACGGCAAAAACCTTTACAAATCCCTTGTTTTGCATGTTTTAAATTTAATTATTTATATATTATTTTTGTTATTTAATTACCAAAACCCTCAAAAGTACAAACTTTTCAGCGTGCAAATATAACCTTTTTATTTTTTTTTGTTGCCTTACTGCTAAATATTTATTTATATTCTGAAATATATGCCGGTTTTTGGTTTTAAAAATATCCGTATACATATTAAAAAAAGTAGTACGTAAATTGTGTTTTTTCTATTATTTGGCTAATTTCGGGCACACAAACCATAATTGACTATGAAGTATTATCTGTTTTCAATATGTACATTGGTCTTGTTGCTGAGTTCATGTTCTACTACGTACTTTTATTCAACAATGAACACAAACGATCCTTACACTCAGAAAAATAACAATGGAGAGTTTGTATATGAAGGTGATAGCCTTGATGTTTACTACCGGTTCAATGGAGAGAATGCCCCAATTTCGGTTGGCGTAAGAAACAAGACATCGCATCCCATATATGTAGACTGGCGGGAGTCGGGTATCACTCTTGATGGAGAATTTTCTCCTTATCTTCCCCCATATCAGGTAAGAGAAGGGCAAGAGCACGACAGGCTGGTGACGGATATGGAAGGCATTGCCAAAATATTTCCCGGTGAGCGCATAGACAGGGTGTTGCTTGAACTGTCGAATTTCAATTTCCACAAAATAAAGAGCCGAAAATATAAACACTCGTACAAAGACGGGAACGGCGAAGAGTATCCCGTAGCCAAATTTACTGAAAATGATACGCCTATCCACCTTTTCACATATCTTACAGTTTACCTGAAAGCCGATGATATGCAGCAACCGCTCGCTTTCGAGAGTGACTTTTATTTGGAAGGAATGTATAAGGCGAAAAACCGTTCGCCGGAAAAAATTGTGGGTTACAGCAAAAAACGGGGCGACATGTTTTATGTAAGAAAGGAAACCGGACATAAGTTTTGGGGCGGTGTTGGCAAAGGCTTGGAAATTTTAGGCGGAACCATCCTTGTTGTTGGGGCTGTTGCGCTGGAGGTTGCCCTCGATTCGGGTGATGATTAAGATAAAACAAAATATGAATGTGTATTTTGTATCGGGTTTTCTTGCCAATTGCCGGGTCTTCGACAAGATTAAATTGCCGGAAGGATTTGAAAAGAAATATCTGGAATGGTATATCCCTCGTGGAGATGAATCATTGGAAGAATATGCCCGTGAAATGGCAAAAGAGGTAGATATTACCCGTCCATTTGTACTGATCGGCTACTCTTTCGGAGGATTGGTGGTGCAGGAAATGAACCGTTTTCTACGTCCGAAAAAGACTATCATAATGGCTTCCATGAAAAGCAAAGCCGAAGAGCCTTCCATGTTCGGAATAGGACGGAAAGTAAAGTTTGCCGACCGCTTCCCGATGGATGTGATATCGAAAGATAGTGTCTTGAGTAAGCTATATATAAAATATGTGTACCATATACCTCCGTCCGAATCAGAACTTTTCATTGACAATATTGATCCTGTCTACATGAAGTGGTCGATAAAACAGTTGCTTGATTGGACGCCTCCTGCCGAAATTGAAAACCTGTATCACATACAAGGAACAAAAGACCGGACATTCCCAATCAAAGGAATCACCGGTGCAATAGAGGTTGAAAATGGCGACCACCTGATGGTGATGAAAAAAGCGAGAGAGATTAATAAAATTCTATCTGAAATTTTGCGTAAAAATTGAAAATGTCTTATTTTTAATCATCCTCAAAGAAAAGGCTTAATTGTATGGATAACGATTTGATAATAAGACAAGAATTGGAGAAAGACTATCCGGCGGTGAAAAAGTTGGTAAAAGCTGCTTTCGCCGACGAACTGCATAGCGACCATAAGGAGCATGAGTTGGTTGAGAAACTCAGGCAGACGGACGCTTTTGTTCCTCCGTTGTCGTTGGTGGCAGTGTTGGAGAAAAAGATCGTAGGATATATTCTGTTGTCTGAAATTACGGTGGGCGAATCAAACTTTACTTCGTTGGCAATGGCTCCTGTTGCGGTTTTGCCTGAATTTCAGAATCAAGGAATCGGCAGCCTTTTAATAAGGGAAGCTCACGAAAAAGCAAAGGATCTAGGCTATACTTCTGTGATTCTGCTAGGTCATAAAGACTATTATCCTAAGTTTGGATACAAGCCTTTGGGCGATTTCGGAATACAATTGCCTTTTGATGTGCCTCAGGAATATGCGATGGGACTGGAGCTTGTTTCCAACGCCTTGAATGGAATTTCGGGGCGGGTGCATTATCCTCCGGCTTTTTTTGATTAGTTTGTCCTGCGTGCAGTCAAACTAAGACTTCAATTTAGCCTCTTCCCAGAGCACATCCATTTCGGCGAGGGTCATATTCTTAAGATCTTTACCCTGAAGTTTGGCTTGCTGCTCAATATAGTTGAAACGATGGATGAATTTCTGGTTAGTACGTTCCAATGCGTTATCAGGATTCACTTTGTATAAACGGGCAGCATTGATAAGACTGAAAAACAAGTCGCCGAACTCGGCTTCCATTTTGTCCTGATTCATCTGCGAAATTTCCGATTGAAGTTCGTTAAATTCCTCATTCACTTTCTGCCACACATCTTCTTTTTGCTCCCAGTCAAAACCCGCATTACGAGCCTTGTCTTGTATGCGATGAGCCTTGGCGATGGATGGCAAGGAAGCCGGAACTCCTTCCAGAACGGTTTTGTTGCCGCCTTTTTCTTTCAGTTTCAATTGCTCCCACGATTGCTCGACCTGACCCGCCGTTTCTGCGGCATCGTTGCCAAAAACGTGAGGATGACGATAGATGAGTTTGTCGCAAAGGGCGTTGCAAACATCGGCTATATCGTAAGCCGATTTCTCCTCCCCTATTTTGGAATAGAAAACAATATGCAGAAGCACATCTCCAAGTTCTTTTTTTATCTCCTGATCATCATTTTTTATGATCGCCTCGCAAAGTTCGTATGTTTCTTCTATTGTATTGGTGCGTAAACTCTCGTTAGTCTGCTTTGCATCCCACGGGCATTTTTCCCGCAGTTCATCCATTATGTCAAGCAAACGCCCGAAAGCCTCTAGTTTTTGATCTCTGGTATTCATTCTTTACTTTTTTCCCTAAAGTTGTTCAATCCTATATTCAGGAATTTTATATAATCGTCTACGTTTTCGTTGTAGGCATACCACGGTCCTATCGGGTTGCCGTCCGAGCCCAGCAATACGTAGTAAGGTTGAGAATTCGTCCCAAACTTATGCCTTTGCAGGTAGCTCCACTTGTCTCCCACAGTTTTCAATTTCCGGACTTCTCCATTTGCCTCCTTTACTTCCAGAACTTCCGGAAGGCTCTTTTTATCGTCAACCATCAGGGTGATGAGCACATAGTCATTCTCCAGAATATTTTTCACACGAGAGTCAATCCAAACCGAATTTTCCATCTTGCGGCAATTTACACAACCATATCCGGAAAAGTCAATAATCACAGGTTTGTTGTTTCTACGGGCATAAGCCATGCCTTCGTCGTAATCTTCAAATTTGGCATGTACATCTCCGTCGTAAAGATTAAAGTCCTGAGTTTTCAATGGCGGAGCAAAAGCACTGATCGCTTTCAGTGGCGCACCCCATAATCCGGGAATCAGATAAACCGCAAAGCTAAGAGATATGATAGCAAGGAATAACCTCGTCACCGAAACATGTTTCAGGTCGCTATCATGGGCAAATTTTAGTTTTCCCAAGAGATATACACCTAACAGTATAAATATAATTATCCACAAAACAAGGAATACCTCCCTGTCCAGGATTCTCCATCCATAAGCAAGGTCTGCTACCGATAAGAATTTCAAAGCCAAAGCCAGTTCCAGAAATCCGAGAACGACTTTAACCGAATTCAGCCAACCACCTGATTTTGGCATGCTCTCCAACCAAGACGGGAATATGGCAAACAAGGCAAAAGGTATGGACAATGCCAAGGAGAAACCTAGCATCCCCATTGCCGGTGCAATTATGGCTCCACTTACGGCAGACTCAACCAAAAGAGTCCCGATGATTGGTCCTGTACAGGAAAAAGACACCAATGCCAGCGTGAATGCCATGAAAAATATGCTCAACAAACCTGTTGTTGAATCGGCTTTGCTATCCATCTTGTTTGTCCACGATGATGGCAATACAATCTCAAATGCACCGAAGAAGGATGCCGCAAAAACAACCAACAAGGCAAAAAACAACAGGTTGAAAATGGCACTTGTAGATAAATCGTTCAAAGCGCTGGCTCCGAATATGGCAGTTATTATGAGTCCTAACAGTACATAAATAACCACAATAGAAAGACCATAGGTCACAGCATCTTTTATTGCACCCGCCCTGCTTTTCTTATTTCTTTTCAGGAAGAAGCTGACAGTCATCGGAATCATTGGCCAGATACAGGGCATAAACAAAGCTAACAATCCTCCGCCAAAACCGAGAATAAAAATCATTATCAGCGACCGGTTCGATATACCATCCTCTGCTCTGAAAGGTTTCAGTTGATCCGTTACAGGAGTCCAAAGGTCTGTCTCCGAACCGGATGCTCCTATGTTTTCAGGAACAGCGGGTGATGCCGTAGCAACTGTGTCTACACTTGTTTTTTCAATAGCAACAGCAACAGTATCTGCTGTTACAGGTTGCTCTTCTTTATTGTTATCTGCGCCTACAACCAGAGTTTGCGGCAACTGAGCCGAGGTAAAACTAAAGGATATCGGGTCGGGAGGTGTACATGTTTCATCGTTGCAAGCCTGAGCACGTATATCGCCCTCCATCTTGAATTTGGCTTTATCCGTAACCTTAAACCGTTGTGTAAAACTTACCGAGTTGTCGAAATACGCAACCTGCATATCGAATATCTCATCGTAAACTTTAGTAGATGTTCTGTTTGCTTTAAACTTCCCAAGCTTTGTTGCTCCTTGAAGTTCGTCGATAGTCAATGTTGTGGGGTTAGGACCTCCTTCGGGAAGGTTAGTGTCGTACAGATGCCAGTTTGCGGCTATTGTTGCTGTGGCTACAAGGTCTATTTCGCCGTTGCCTTTGTCTACAAGACTAAATTTCCATGAAACAGGATTTGAGGCCAAAGACAGAGTAACAAATAGGGAAATAAATGTTACTAATAAAAAAAATTTCTTCTTCATAAAGTTTTCACCATATTTGGGGATACAAAGATAAAGATTATAATAATTACCTTTACACGAAAAATTGTCAAATTAAGTTTATGCTTACAAAATCAATCATTGTCGCTGTCGACAACAATAACGCTATTGGTAAAGATAACAAATTGCTTTGCCATCTTCCAAACGATTTGAAATATTTTAAATCTGTAACAAGTGGACATCCTGTCATCATGGGACGAAAAACATTTGACTCGTTGCCCAACGGGCCTTTACCCAACAGGCGGAACATTGTGCTTTCGAGGCAAGACATACTGATAGACGGATGTGAAGTTTGCCATTCGATGAATGAAGCTCTTGAACTGTGCAAGGATGAAGAGGTGGTTTTTATTATCGGTGGCGCATCCATATACAAAGATGCGATGACTATCGCCGACAAACTTTATGTCACTTATATTGACCATACGTTTGAAAACACCGACGCCTTTTTCCCGAATATAGATACAACTGAATGGGAAGAAGTGTCAAGGACATATAATTCTCCTGACGAAAAAAATCGCTATGCGCACTCGTTCGTTTTGTATAGGAGGGTATGTCAAAAGTAAAATTACACTATCAAGGTGTTACTGATTTTTGTCATTGAGTAGCCTTCGCTACTCAATGACAAAAAGGCTCTTAGATTTTCAGCTTACTCAATATTTCTTCCGTTGCTTTCGACAGGCCCTCTACATTCTTGCCTCCTGCCGTAGCAAAGTGAGGCTGACCGCCGCCACCGCCTTGTATATGTTTTGCAGCTTCACGCACTATTTGCGAAGCATTGAACCCTCTGGCTACAAGGTCGTCCGAAAACATGAGGGTAAGCATTGGTTTTCCCTCCGTATCTGTTGAACCGATGAAAACAGAATTAGCGGGATATTCTCCTTTAATCTGGAATGCAATATCTTTTGCGATATCTGCCGGTATATGCCCACGCATCGTGAATACGGATATTCCGTTTATATCTTGTTTTTGTTTTATGATGGCTTCTTTAAGGCGGACAGACTTTTCTTTTACATATTCTTCCACCTGCTTTTTCATTTCGGCGTTTTCTTCAACAAATTTGCGGATAGCCTGAACCAGATTCGGTGCATTGTGAAATATAGCTTTCATTTCCATCAATACCTCTTGCTGACCATAGAAATAATCTTCGCAAGCCTCTGCCGTAATAGCCTCCACACGACGGATTCCTGCGGCAATAGAACTTTCGGCAATGATGCGGAACGACCCTATGCGTCCTGTTGAAGAGATATGCGTACCCCCGCACAACTCAACCGAATCGCCAAAACGGACAACACGCACTTCTTCTCCATATTTCTCGCCGAAAAGAGCCATTGCTCCCATTTCTTTTGCCTGTGCGATGGGTACGTGGCGATTTTCAGTTAGGGTAATATTTTCCCTTATTTTTGAAGTAACCATGCGTTCTACTTTTCTTATTTCCTTGTCGGTAAGTTTCTGGAAATGCGCGAAGTCGAACCTGAGAACTTGCGGCGAAACATAAGATCCTTTCTGTTCTACATGTTCGCCAAGCACCTCTCTCAAAGCCGAATGAAGCAAGTGAGTTGCAGTATGGTTACATTCCGTCGCCGTTCTGTTCTTTGCATTGATTTGAGCAATAAACGTAGCTGTGATATCAGCAGGCAATTTAGCGGTCAAATGTACCGAAAGGTTATTTTCTCTCTTCGTGTCGAATATTTCAATTTTTTCGTCACCATTTATCAGCCAACCACTATCGCCAACCTGACCTCCCATTTCGGCATAGAAAGGAGTACGATCGAGAACCAATTGGAAATATTCGCCCGACTTTTGTTTAATCTTTCTGAAACGAAGTATTTGTGCCTCCGATTCTGTGAAATCGTATCCTACAAATACAGGTTCACCTTCTTTTATTACAGTCCAGTCTCCCGTTTCCACGGCTGCTGCGTTGCGGGCACGGTCTTTCTGTTTCTGCATTTCGGTCTTGAAACCATCTTCGTCAACGGTCATATTGTTTTCACGCAAGATGAGTTCCGTCAAATCGAGAGGAAAACCGTATGTGTCATACAGGGTGAAAGCGTCTATTCCGGCAAGAACGGTTTGGTTTTTAGCTTTAGCTTCGGCTATATGTTTTTCGAGAAGTTTAATTCCTGTTTCCAATGTACGCAGGAAAGAATCTTCTTCTTCTTTCATTACTTTTTCTATCAACGTTTTTTGCTGCTCCAGTTCGGGGTAAGCCTCTCCCATAGTCGTCAGTAGAGCAGGGATAAGTTTGTACATAAAGGCTTGGTGCTGACCAAGGAAAGTATATCCGTAGCGAACAGCCCGACGAAGAATACGGCGAATCACATATCCCGCTTTAGCATTCGAAGGCAATTGCCCGTCGGCAATGGAAAATGCAATGGTGCGCACATGGTCGGCAATAACACGCATGGCAATATCTTTCTTTTCGTCTTTGCCATATTCCGATTGCGTCATACCTGCAAGCGTGCGGATTATCGGTTGGAAGACATCCGTGTCGTAGTTCGATGTTTTACCTTGCACAGCCATACAAAGGCGTTCAAAACCCATACCTGTGTCGATAACACGGGCAGGAAGCGGCTCCAGCGATTTGTCCGCTTTGCGGTTGAATTGCATGAACACAAGATTCCATATTTCAATTACCTGAGGATGACTTTCATTAACTAAAGTAAGAGCATCCACTTTTGCCCTCTCGTCATCGGGGCGAAGGTCGATATGTATCTCAGAACAAGGTCCACAAGGACCCGTTTCGCCCATCTCCCAGAAATTATCTTTCTTGTTACCGTTTATTATTCTGTCTTTCGACAAATATTTTTCCCAATAGCCCGCTGCTTCATCGTCACGTTGCAAGCCTTCATCAGGACTTCCCTCGAAAACAGTTACATACAGTCTGTCTTTATCAAGTTTAATGACTTCCGTCAGATATTCCCATGCCCATTCTATCGCCTCTTTTTTGAAGTAGTCGCCAAACGACCAGTTTCCAAGCATTTCGAACATTGTGTGATGATAAGTGTCCAACCCAACTTCCTCCAGGTCGTTGTGCTTACCGCTTACACGGAGACATTTTTGAGAATCTGCCACCCTCGGATATTTAATGGGGGCATTGCCCAGAATTATATCTTTAAATTGGTTCATTCCCGCATTGGTAAACATAAGCGTAGGGTCGTCTTTTATCACCATAGGTGCGGAAGGTACAATCTGATGTCCTTTCGAATGGAAAAAATCTTTGAATGAATTACGGATTTCTTTAGATGTCATCATTGTATTATATATTTTTGCTTTTTTCTTTTTCAGTTTCTTTAATTAAATATAGTTTGCAAAAATAACTCAAAAACTTTACTTTTGCCCTTCATGTCCAATAAAAAGTAAGACAGAACTATTTATATTTCATGAAGAAAAAAATCTATTATCGATACAATCCTCAAACTTTGTCTTACGAGAGAGTCTACCCCAGTCTGTCGAAACGGATTTTTAACATTGTACGTAATCTTCTGGGAGGAATAATAATAGGAGCTGTTGGTTTTTGGCTGATTACGAACTATGTGGTTGAATCGCCTCACGAAGTAGGTCAAAGAAAAGAGATCAACATGATGAGGGCAAACTACGAAATGCTATCGAAACGATTTGACGGAGCCTTGAAGGTTATGAAAGACATGCAGCAACGTGACGATAACATGTACCGGGCAATTTTTCATGCCGAACCCATCCCTCAGGAAATTCGTTATTCCGGATATGCCAACATGTCTAAATATGAAGAACTGATGAGCCTGAACAATCCGGAAATGATAGTACAGACCAATCAGAAATTAGACTTATTGAACAAACAGTTATATATACAATCCAAATCGTTTGACGACATTGTGGTGATGATAGGCAAGCAGAAAGACCGCCTGTTGCATGTGCCATCCATTCAGCCGGTAGCCAACAAAGACTTGTCGCGCGTGGCTTCGGGATATGGTATGCGCATCGACCCCGTTTACGGTACCCCACGATTCCATGCGGGTATGGACTTTACGGCAAAAACGGGAACGGATGTGTATGTAACAGGAAACGGAACCGTGACGTATGCCGACTGGAAACAAGGGTACGGAAATTGTATTATCATAGATCACGGATACGGATACGAAACACTATATGCCCACTTAGATTCTTATAATATTAAAGAAGGCCAACAAGTGGTGCGTGGCGAAAAAATAGGGGAAGTGGGTAATACCGGAAAATCGACCGGGCCACATCTTCACTACGAGGTGCGTGTGAAAGGAAAGCCGGACAATCCTGCCAATTACTATTTCATGGATTTGACTGCCGAAGAGTATGACCAGATGTTGCGGATATCGGCAAACCACGGTCAGGTTATGGACTGATTAAGGACTGAAGTATGATTGATTTTGACAACAGCAAAAAATTGTATTTCTCCATAAAGGAGGTTGCTATTCATTTTGGCATAAATGAGTCGACTCTCAGGTTCTGGGAAACCGAGTTCAAAGAGGTTGCGCCCCGCAAATCGGCAGGAGGTGTGAGACAGTACACACGTTTGGATATCGACCAGATAGCAATCGTATATCATCTTCTGAAAGAAAAAAAACTTTCCATCGAAGGAGCTAAACAAGTTTTAAGTACAAAAAAAGACGAGGAAACCCGCCGTCAGGAAATCCTTAAACGACTGGAAGGCATAAAAAAAGAACTTAACGACCTGATGGGTGCGTTTGACTAACGGTTCAATTCAGACAGCCAGCACTTAATCAATTGTCTTCACATCCGACTTTTTCGACAATATCCACAAACCGATGAATGTAAGCAATCCGTTGAACATCAGGATTTCGTAACCAACCGTGTAATTAAATAATTGCTTCAGCAAGACATCTATACTGAAACTCAATACGGGAGCAAGGATGCAAACATAAGGAACCAGCTTGTCTTTGAGAATTGCCCGTTTGGTGAACAACCCGAAACAGAACATTCCAAGCAGAGGGCCATAAGTGTAGGATGCCACCGTGTATATCGCATCCAGTACGTTTGTGTTGTTTATCGCATTGATAATCAAGATAACAATCGCAAAAACTATACTCACCCCGATGTGTACTTTCAAGCGGGTCTTTTTTGCTTTTCCGGCTTCTTCTTTTTTTACATTCAGCAAATCTACACACACGGTTGTTGTTAACGCCGTGAGAGCCGAATCGGCACTGGAAAAAGCAGCGGCAATGATTCCTACCGTAAAGAAAATCAGTACAGGCAATCCTAGATATTCGGAAGCCAACACCGGCAAAATCTGATCCGATTTTTCAGGCAACACAATTCCCTGACTTGATGCAAACACAAGTAAAAGAATGCCCAGGCAAAGGAACAGAAAATTGATAGGAACAAATGCGAAACCGTACGTCAGCATATTTTTTTGCGAATCCTTCAAATTCTTCACGGTCAGGTTTTTTTGCATCATATCCTGATCCAAACCCGTCATCACAATGGTAATGAATATCCCACTAAAAAACTGTTTGAAAAAGTTTTGCTTGCTTCCCCAATCAAATTCAAAAATGCGGAAATATTCGCTACTCTTCACCGTATCCACCACTTGCCCGAAATCCATCGACATTTTGCTTGCCACCTGCCAGATAATCAGGAAGAGCGCCCCTACAAGGCACAGGGTTTGCAGCGAATCTGTCCAGATAATTGTTTTGATACCACTTTTGTGTGTATATGCCCAAATCAGGGCAATTATCCCGACCACCGTTACGGTGAATGGCACATCCCACCGGTCGAATACCAGTGTTTGAAGAATCAACGCCACCAGATACAAGCGTGCCGCTGCACCTATCAGCTTTGAAAGGATGAAAAACGATGCGCCTGTTTTGTACGAACAAAATCCGAGGCGTTGCTCCAGATAGCCGTATATTGTGGTCAGATTCAATTTATAGTAAAGAGGCAGAAGCACATAAGCCACAGTGAGGTAGCCGAAGAAGAAACCGAACACCATTTGCATATAGGTCATTGCCTGTGCGCCAACCATGCCCGGTACGGAAACAAAAGTAACCCCCGAAATGGACGTCCCCACCATTGCAATGGCAACCACCCACCACGGAGATTTGCGGTTGGCAAGGAAGAATGCCTCGTTATCAGAATGTTTTTTACTTACAAAATAAGATATAAGATACAGTATGCCAAAGTATACTGCCATAATGATAAGAATAGATACTCCTTGCATTTTCGTCAGATTTAATGGTCCATGAAATAGTTGGTCAGATGGGCGAACGAATCAAATTTTTTGGCATATTTGTCGGTCGTTCCGAATCCGTAACTTACAAATATATAAGGAATTTTCGCAATATCGCATTGTTTACGGTCAGAATCCGTATCACCCACATAAACAGGATTCTTCAGATCATATTTTTCCATCAAGGTATGAATGTTTACATGCTTTGGCTGATGGTTTGCCCCATGCTCAAAATAATCGAGGAAAAGATCTTGCGTATTGGTATACTTCATAAAGTCGCCGATACTTCCTTTCTGGCAGTTGCTCAGCATAAACAGCTTGTACTTTTTTGACAGCTTATGTAAACCTTCAATCACATCGGGATAAACTTTTCCTCCCATCACAGGCAGGTGTTCATCTACTGTTTCGGCAATAACCTTAAACAAACTGTCTATTTCATCGTCCGTCAGATCGGGAAAAACAATTGTGAAAATCTTTTTCGCCTCAATTCCCATATATTGCACCAGGTCTTGCCCTGTGAACTCTTTATTCAAACCCACTTTTTTAAAGGCTATATTCCAACAATAAGCATACGTATCCACCGCATCCCAAAGTGTTCCGTCCATGTCAAAAATCAGACTGTCAGTCTCTTTCAATTCCATTTTTTTTCGTTTTGTGTTTTTTTTACTTTTTAAAGATTAGTCCTTTTATAGATATTCTTTCTATCCTGAAATACTTATCCGAAGCAGCCTTTTTATTCCAAGGATATATCCTTACATAATAAGTTTTTCCCTTTGGCACTTCAATGATATCAAAAGAATTGTATTCCGTCAGTTTCCCATTCGGGAGGTTTTCCATCACCGCAAAAGTATCTGTTTCCGAAAAATCTTTATTCAGCGATCCTAAAGCGGTGAAATACATATCTTTTCCTCCAATAGCACCAACATTGAAACTTACGTTGTCAATATATAGATTGTGCTTGGGGGCTGTTACGGAAAATTCAATATAACGAGTGGCATTCACATCAATATCTCCTGATGGCCAGCCGTCGTAGGGGATGAAAATGCTCATTCCATCTATCAACTCGGTTTTTAAACCGTCTATCTCGTACCCGGTTTCTAAATCTTTTTGCGCAGTCGACGCAAAACGGCGTGTGGGGATATACATAGCAGAAATTTCTTTCCCTCCTTTCACGGCTTTCCCCTTACCTTTCAACTCTATCGTCTGGCTCTCCGAACTTTTATCGACCTTTATCACAGCCTCTTGCTTATACTCCTTTGACGATACGGGATCGAAACGAATTTGAAGTTGGGCATTCACAGTTCCGTTGCTATATGGAATGGCGTGAACTTGCGAGAACCCCATCTTGTTGTTGAGGTCAAATACGCTAAATGGCTCTTTTACAGAAACCATAACATAGCCTTCTTTCGGTTCTAAATTCATGCCGATGACAGATAATGTTTTTGCGGATGCTCTTCCCACAAATTGTCTGCCGAAATCTACTGCCGATGGTTTTATTTGCAATCCCGACGGCAAAGACAAATAATCTGTTAGAATATCCTGCCTTATCAAATCTTCCACAGCCAGTTTAGAAAATAATATTCCTCCCATCGCTTTCAGGTGGGTGTTGTCGTCTTTCGCATATATAATTTCCTTCGATTTTTCCGCACCATACTCTTTCACCAGCTTTTCTGTTGAAAGGGTCATATCAACCAATGGCACATTCATTTTTTTTGCTAAATATCGCATCGCCAAAGGATAATTCATTGTTGAATCATTGCCCGCAAATTCTGCGAGGTTATGCAATCCTTTATCCGTTATATTATTGTTTTTGTCGAACAAGCGTCTCACCACAGGCGTCAGCAAAATCGGAATTGCTCCTTTTTCCCTTGATTCTGAAATGTACAACTCCATGTATTTCTGATACTGCCCCCAAGCGGCTGTTCCTCGCTGGCTCTTGTCGTTTTCGTCAGTGTCCTGACCATCAGCTTTTTCATCATTGTGCCCGAACTGAATGAAAACATAATCTCCGGGTTTCAATGTTTCTCTGAGCTTACCCCAGAATTCATAATAGAACGATTTGGAACTACGTCCGTTTTTCGCTGCGTTATCCAGTTTAACATTATCTTTCAAGAACAGAGGTAACATCTGTGCCCATCCACGCTTTTCTTTTTCCCCGCTATTTTTCACCTCATCGTAATCGGCCATTGTCGAATCGCCAATGGTAAGGATTCTCACTTGAGCGAAAGATAGCGACCCGGGAATGGTCACACTAAAAAATATAAGGAATAATAGTTTCTTCATATTGGGTATTTCTCTTTATTTCAAACATTCTATGGCACAGGGTCGTAGCCACTACCACCCCAAGGATTGCAACGGGCAATACGCTTCACAGCCAACCAGCCACCTTTCAGCGGGCCATGTTTTTTTATTGCCTCCACCGCATACTCGGAGCAGGTAGGAGAATATCTGCACGATGCAGGAGTCATCGGAGATATACAATGCCGATAGAAATATATCGGCAAAAGAAATATGTATGATAGTATCTTCTTCATTCCGTCTCAACAGACAGTTTATCTTTCAACAGTACCGAAGCCTTCAATACTGCTTTTTCAATGTCTTCATAACCGGGTAATTCGGTATCCAGATAGAGGAAAGCGATGTCTACCGATTTATTCAAGGCTTCAGAAAGTTCTATATACGAAGACTTGTTCAGACGATATGCTTCCCTAATCAACCGCTTGATTCTGTTGCGTTTCACTGCTCGTTTAAATTTCTTTTTAGGAACGGTTATCAAAACAGACACTTGAGGTTCTGTTTCGGGTTCACGCAAAAGATAAACCACCCGAAGCGGATAAGCAATAAACGAACTGCTCGATGTGAACAACGCGCCAATGCGCTTTTCGCTACATAGCCGCTCTGCTTTTCCAAATGTATTATCTTTCTTGTTTAAAAGCATGTGAATTCTTTTCTTTTCCATATCGGACGCAAATTTTTACGTCCTTACAAAACTTTGCGTTTCAATATAAAAACAAAAAACACAAAGACACTAATTTTCATGCCTTTGTGTTTCTTTATATTTCAAATGTCAGATCATTCGTGCAATAATAAACCGGCGGCAACTTCACTGCGTTTTGCTTTCCCTGCAACAATTTCGACAATGGTCAATGCAAAATCGAATGTCAGACCGGGACCACGACCTGTTATAATATTTCCATCCACAACAACCGCCTTATCCGTTTCGAGGATGGCTCCATCCAGATATTTTTCAAAACCGGGATAGCATGTTGCTTTTTTGCCTTTCAAAATACCTAAACCTCCGAAAACCATCGGTGCTGCACAGATTGCCGCTATATTTTTGCCCTCGTTGTAGAAAGCCATAACTTCATTTTTCAGACCAACATGATCGTTTATCCGTGTTGTTCCGCCCGGCAAAACCAACATTTCGGCATCACTAAAGTTTATTTCATCGAACATCAAGTCTGCAACCACCGGCACACCATGACTGGCAACCACTGTTTTCTCGTTCTCTAAAGAAACCGTTTTTACACTCAAACCTGCCCGTCGTAAGATATCTACCGTTCCCAGGGCTTCAATTTCTTCAAATCCTGTTGTTAAAAAAACATATATATTCTTCATGTCTAAAAAAATTAGAATAAACTAAAGTCGTATGTTATTGTACCTTTCTGATTTGTTACTGCTTTGGGGTCTGCCTGAAATTTTGTTCTTTGCGCTGCTCTGACAGCTGCATTCTTCAGTGTCGTATTAGATGTATTAGTTCCTGCCCCAACAGAGGCTGATATAACATTTCCTTTCGGATCAACTAATATATCCACAACCACTTTCCCGTAGTCATTCACATTATAAGTAGGTTTCACCAATCCTTCCGAACCCACACGTCGCTTGTTAAGGGCATAACTGCCCCATCCGCCTATGCCCGAAGTGGCTCCCGTATTGGAATTTCCCATAGTAGAACCTTGCGAGCCTGTTCCTTGTGTGTTTCCGTGGCTTCCGTTGCCGGTACCGTTTCCGAACATGCCACCCACCGAGTTGGCTATATTTTTTGCTTCATCTGCCTGAGCTTGCGCCTTACGGGCAGCTTCGACTTCTTCCCGCTTTTTGGCGGCTTCTATCGCTTCGGCTTTACGTTTTTCTTCCGCAGCTCGCTTTTCGGCTTCATTTTTCACATTAACCGTTGGTTCGGTTGTTTGCGTATGCACGTTTTCCGTAGAGGGAGACGTTGCGGGAGTAGGCTTTGTGTTGCTTACAATTTGCTCTATATTAGGATCAGGAACGGAGAGGTCTACATTTGCTGTTGATGTGCCATCGCCCCTACCGAAAGGCTCGTCATCCCCAAACGCATCCTGAACATTTCCAAACATAACAGGTATGCCCTCCAAAGCCGGACTTTCCCGTTTACTCTGAAAAGGAACCATCGTTGTGAAGATGAGTAAAAGAATGAGTATCAGGTGAAACAGTATTGTCCCCAGCCATCCTTTTATATTTTCGATGCTAAATGTATCCATTACAAATAAATTTTCTTTCCTATAATTTTCTCAGGCAAAATTTATACTCCTGAATAGTCTTCTCCAAACCCATGTATAAGGCGTCACTAATCAAGGCATGCCCGATGGAAACTTCGTCCAACGTAGGAATGTTCTCGTAAAGAAACCTGAGGTTTTCCAAACTCAGGTCGTGCCCGGCATTTACGCCAAGACCTAGCTTTTTAGCCAAATTTGCAGCTTCCACAAAGGGGGCAACTGCGGCTTCCCTATCTTTCGGGTAAAGGGTGGCATACGGCTCTGTGTAAAGTTCCACACGGTCAGTTCCTGCTTTTGCGGCACATTCTATCATTTCCAGCTCTGTTCCCACAAATATGGAAGTGCGGATGCCAACAGACGAAAATTCTTCAATAACCTCGGTCAAAAAAGCAAGGCTTCTTTTTGTATCCCAACCTGCATTCGATGTAATAGCATCATGAGCGTCGGGCACGAGGGTTACCTGCGCAGGTTTCACCTTTTTCACCATATCCACAAAAGTCGGAGTAGGATTTCCCTCTATATTGAATTCGGTCTTGATATTTGCCTTTATCGCATACACATCCGACTGTCGGATATGGCGTTCGTCGGGTCGTGGATGCACAGTGATTCCGTCGGCTCCAAATTTTTCGCAATCCAATGCCACTTGCAATACATTTGGCACATTACCACCTCTGGCATTACGGATAGTGGCCACTTTATTTATATTTACGCTCAGTTTTGTCATAAGACCAAATCAAAAATAGATAATTCTAACAGATAAAAGTAACACAATGTTGAGTATTCTACAAACTTTTTTCTCAACTTTGTATTATTACAGTGTACAAATTTAGTACGATTAATGTAATAGTAATGATTTTTGAGTATGAAAATAGCAATATTCGGCAGCAATTATCAAAGAAAGGAACAGATAGAACAGATTTTTGGTATTCTGTCTGATTACGACGCAAGAGTGTGCATAGAAAGGGAGTTTCACGATTATCTGATATCGGAATTCGGCATGGAGTTTCCTCATGTCAGATCGTTTTCCGGTGAAGATTTCAATGCCGATTGTGTTTTCAGCATCGGAGGAGACGGTACATTTCTGAAGACTGTCGCTGCAATTGGCAAGAAAGATATTCCTATTCTCGGTATCAATAGCGGGCGACTGGGGTTTCTGGCCGATATTACAGAGGATAATCTGAACGAGACTCTGCACGAAATACTGCAAGGCAAGTACCGTATCGAACATCGTACTCAACTGGAATTGATGGGTATGCAAGACCTCTTTCAAGGAAAGAATTTTGCTTTGAACGAAATTGCCGTACTGAAGCAGGACACAGCATCTATGATTAACATAAATGCCTACATCAATGATGAATACCTGACTTCGTATCAGTGCGACGGGCTGATTGTATCTACCCCGACAGGCTCAACGGCATATTCGTTGAGTGTGGGAGGGCCTATCATGAATCCCAATGCGGCAAATTTCATCATATCGGCTATTGCGCCTCATAGTTTAAATACACGCCCGTTGGTGATAGAAGACAACTCCATCATTGTTCTGGAAGTGGAAAGCCGCAACCGGAACTTCCTTATTTCGCTCGATGGCAGATCGGAAGTTATCCCGACAGGTTTAAACCTGACCATAAAGAAATCTGTATCGACCATCAAGCTGGCAAAACGGATAGGTCACACGTTTTATGGTACATTGAGGGATAAACTGATGTGGGGCGTTGATCCGAGAACGAAATGACGGAGGTCAGTTAACAATTTATTATAACAAAATAGTTAACGAGTAGACAAGTAAACGGGTAAACAAGTAAAAAACTTGTGTCTCGTGCCTTGTGTCCTGTTTGCTAGATATAGATGCTTCGCGTTGCTCAGCATGACAAATCTTTCAGATTCACATAAATAATATATAAAAAACGAATGGCAAAAAAGAACTTTTACGTTGTTTGGAAAGGTGTACGCCCCGGAGTGTATGACCGATGGGACGAAGCCAAAGCACAGGTCGAGGGTTTTGAAGGTGCGATGTATAAATCGTTTCCCAATATTGACGATGCGCACAAGGCTTTCTCCGAAAATCCGTGGAATTATCTGGGTAAACAAACAGCTAAATCATCGGCAAAAGGAATTTCGAGAGCCAATATTATTCAAGACAGCCTGTCGGTGGATGCGGCATGCAGTGGCAACCCCGGACTGATGGAATATCGTGGGGTGTATGTGCGCACTGGTCAGCAAATTTTTCATCAGGGACCTTTCGAACAAGGAACGAATAACGTAGGCGAATTTCTTGCTCTTGTTCATGGATTGGCTCTTCTGAAACAGCAAAAGGCTAACGTCCCCATCTATTCCGACAGCGTGAATGCCATTAAGTGGGTGAAAGATAAAAAATGCAAGACAAAACTGGTGGAGACGGAAGCAAACGAAGTTTTGTTCGACTTGATTCACCGGGCAGAAAAATGGCTTCAGGAAAATACTTATACAACACAAATAATTAAATGGGAAACCGCCGATTGGGGCGAAATACCTGCCGATTTTGGACGGAAATAGTAAAATAGTTATATATGACAAAAAAGATAGAAGCATTCAATGGCTTCACACCCGAAACAATACAGTTTTTGAAAGACCTGAAAGAAAACAACTATAAAGAATGGTTCGAAGAGCATCGTCATGTGTATGAAAAAGAATTGCTTAACCCCTTCAAAAGCCTGATCACGACTCTTTCGCCAGCCATGTACAACATTGATCCGACATTTGAGATGCGTCCTCACCGTGTGATGTCGCGCATATACAGGGATGTGCGTTTTTCGAAAAATAAAGACCCCTATAAAACTTCGCTTTGGCTTACTTTTCAGCCTCCGATGCAAGCATGGGAAAACTACCCCGGTTTTTTTATGGATCTTAACGATACAGGATATGTTTACGGCATGGGGTTGTATATGCCCAAGAAAAAGGTAATGGACAACTTCCGTGAAAATGTTGAATACAATCCTAACGAGTTTCAGGAAATAACACAGAAAACCGTTCTGGACAGAGGCTTCAACATCAATGGGGATGACTATAAAAGACCTCTTCAAAACAGCCTGCCTGAATACTTCCAACCGTGGATGCAAAAGAAAAACGTCTGGGTAGGAAAATCAAAACCCGTTGGAGACGAATTGTTTTCTGCCCGATTTGCCGATTTACTCAGGGAGGATTTCCAATCTTTAGAATGGTTATATAACTTTTTCAAAGAGGCTCTCGACTAGAGTTGAAATAATGCCGATAAATCAGAAGTTATGCTCGTCCGGACCTTTTACGATTTCAAAGTCCAGCATTTTTTCTTCGTTCGTACCGTCAACTCCGTAACTTACTTTAAAGACATTGTCAAACTCTTTTGCCGCATCCTTGATTATCATCTTGTTCAACTCGGATGTGGCTTTCAGCCATCTGTCCATCAGGTCGTTGGGAGACAAGTCTTTCACTCTGCTCTTTACCCAACTCCACTCCAGTGAATGAGTTTTGCTTTCCAGATCCTTCAAAGATTTGTTTAGCTGATCTAAATCTGAGATATTAGCGAGGATTTCATTTATTTCCAACTTTGGGGCTATTAATCCACCCAAGTCGATCCACTCGCCTATGCCCGAATCCATAAATTCGGCTTTGAGTCCTGAGTTTTCGATCAGTATATCGCCATAATATTTGTCCAATACAAGGTTGTATATTTTCAACGCCCTCGTTATGGCCGACACCGTTATCTGGCAATCATTGTACTCGTAAATATCTTTGTCCGATTCATCCAACAGTTCGTTAAGAATCCTTATCGCTTCTAAAATCCGTCCGCAAACATAAGGATTCAGCATGTTAAATGACAGGTTGTCAAGTTTATTGCCATCCTTGCGGGTATCACGGGCAGGCCATTTGCGCGAATCTCTGAGTGTGCCTACCGTTGGCATATTCACTGCCGGAATCAGGCTTGTATTGCCCCTGTTTTCCACCAGATAAGAGAAAGGGAACATCGAAGTGTCGAAGTGTTTATAATGCTTACCCATCACCATAGTGAAAGGTCCGATTTTGGCCGGCAGAGCCAGATAAGCATTACTGGCCAATTTCAAACCACGTTCGCCTATCCCGTAATGTATGGGACCTCGTTTATACATGTGGTTGCTTTGGTTCGATCCCGACCCTGCATTCATAAATGAAAACATACAACCTATCAATAACGATGGCTTATGATGACTTACGGTATAAGGTCCTGCGAATAAGGCACATGCCTCTCCGTTGGCCATGTGGCAATTGGCAAAGAAAAGAGAATCGACAGCCGAAAAACCACTGCTTATTTTACACCCTTGTCCAACAAAACATCTTTGCAATTTTGCTCCGTTGGTCACATTTGAGCCTGACATGATAATAAAATCTTCTGCAATCACATCACTTCCGATACGCACCGAAGCCTGCTTATTTCCACAGATCGAGCCGTTTTCCAAGATTGTGGCTCCTTCAATTATTGTATTTTCCGATATGCGTACATTTTTTATTGTCCGGCTATCCCTTATCGAGGTATTGCGCCCGATAAATCCACGATCCGATTCTTTACACTGAATGTATGTGTCGATTACAGATTCCAGCTTATTTATAACATCCGGCTTGTATCTGTAAAGAGCATGAACGTATGCCTGATGAGACGACAATTTGTCGTGAATAGTAACTTCCCTGGCTCCGGTTTCATCCAGCACGGCAGCCTTGATGCCGTTGCCGAAAGAGGTTTTTCCGGATACTACAATTGTTGTTACGTTTTGGATGAAACAGTTATCCTCTATATCATAATTTGCTATATAGTTGCGGATATCGGCTATGTATACATTATCTCCTACACTACAATTGTGCAGCGTTGCACGTAATATTCCCGAGTGTATGGGTACGCCTCCTTCCCGTATGAAAGTTTTTTCGAAAACACCGAGACTAACAATTCCTGAAAAATTTACACTTCTTACATATTCGGGAGAAAAACCTTCCTTTACTTCAATCAAACTCCAATTGTCTGAATAACAATAGTTTTCTTTTAATTGCTCAATCTCCTTTTCTGTCAACTTTCTATGCGTTACTTTCATCTTCGTCATATTTTTGGAACAAAAAGTCGTTGTACGGGTAACGTTCTATGTGGATTTCCTTTACCCTGTCATAAAGCATTTGCTTCAATTCTTCTATGTTAGTTTTGTTAGTTGCGGAAATAAAGATACAATTATTTTTCATTTTAGCCATCCATGTTTTGCGAAGATCGTCAAGTGTCAGATTTTCCCGTTTGATGGGTGAAAGGTCATCTTCATCTTTCTGTACATAAGAGAATGCATCTATCTTATTGAATACAAGCACTGTTGGTTTCTCTTCCTTGTCAATTTCCATCAAGGTTTTCTCAACAATCTCAATTTGTTCTTCAAAATTGGGATGCGAAATATCTACAACGTGAACCAGAAGATCGGCCTCCCTCACTTCATCCAGAGTCGATTTGAACGATTCTACCAAGTGAGTGGGAAGTTTTCTGATAAATCCGACCGTATCCGATAATAGGAACGGAAGATTTTCGATGATTACTTTTCTAACCGTAGTATCAAGCGTTGCAAACAGCTTGTTTTCGGCAAAAACATCCGATTTACTAAGCAGATTCATCAAAGTAGATTTGCCGACATTGGTATACCCGACCAACGACACACGTACCATTTTGCCTCTGTTTTTGCGTTGGACAGCCATCTGTTTATCTATCGTTTTCAGTTCTTCTTTCAGGTCCGCTATTTTTGCCTGAACAATACGGCGGTCTGTTTCCAACTGGGTTTCTCCCACACCACGCATCATTACGCCTCCTCCCCGTTGACGGTCGAGGTGGCTCCACATACGGGTAAGCCGTGGCAGAAGATATTGGTATTGCGCCAATTCTACCTGTGTTTTCGCATAGGCGGTTTGCGCACGCATTGCAAATATGTCAAGGATAAGGCTTGTTCTGTCGAGTATTTTTACCTGAAGCTCTTTTTCAATATTCCGGATCTGTTTGGCTGTGAGTTCGTCATCAAAAATAACAAGCCCAACTTCCTCATCTTCCATGTATTGTTTTATTTCTTTCAGCTTACCGGTACCCACAAAGGTGGCGGCATTCGGATGGTCTAATTTTTGAGTAAACATTTTCACCGGCACAGCACCTGCTGTTTCGGCCAGAAAGGCCAATTCGTCCAAATATTCCTTTACCTGTTCTTCTGACTGTATTTGTGTGATAACCCCAACGAGAATAGCTTTCTCATTTTTTACATCTGAGATTATAAAATCTTTCATCTATTAGTTTTAAAACTTTATTCCAAGGCAAAGATAGTAAATAAGATGTTATTTTTCTTACACTTATTAGCAGTTTCTTTCAAAATATTAAAATTTAATTAAATAAACAACCAATTTCATGAGACAACTTTACATCTTCTTTCCTTATGTTCATTCGTTTTGTAAAATATTGAATTGTGTTGCACAATGGAGAAGTCCCAAAAGTAAAGTTTGGTATCTTTTTGTCATCCTGAACAGAGTGAAGGATCTGTTTTAGAAAGTACAGATTCTTCGTTGCACTCAGAATGACAACGTTCGAGGAGCGAAAGCGACTCAATGACAAAAAATGAGTAACACTTTGATAGTGTAATCTTACTTTTGAGACCCTCATCATATATATTTACCTTACTTACAGCAGATTTCCTATCTTGAAGCCAAAGTATACCGTTCGGGGAAGGCTTGGACCATAGATGTATGAGGGGTCACGGTCGATTCCTTTATCAAAATCGCTCTGATATGAGTTGAAAATGTTTTTCACTCCACCAAACCACTGCACATTCACTCCGCTGGCAATCTTCATGTTATAACTCAATTTTACGCCTGCATCGAAGAAGTTTTTCGATTTACGCAATTCTCCCTCAACAGGATCGGTGTTTGGTCCGAAATAGGGAACCAACATTTTTCCTGTATAATTGCCTGTTGCCGACAGACAAAACTTAGGCAGAAAATCCCAGTCGAGAGCCAAAAATCCGTAAGTGTTTGGTGTTCTGAAGAATTTCTTTTCGTCAAAATCGCCGGCTTCTTTATATCTGCTCGATTGCACCGTAAATCCTCCATTGATGCTGATGTTTTCGCGAGGAAGCAGCTTTACTTCAATGTTAAAACCCTGAACCACAGCTCCACCTTTCGAATTGACACGGGTGTAGATGACCGTTCCGTTTTCATCCGGTTCTCCAATCTCGTTTCTGAAAGGATTATGCAGTTTTGTATAGAATCCTTCTATCAAAAATCCGGTATAAACACTTCCGATACTTTTGTTAAAGTCGAAAGACAAAGTCCAACTGGTGCTGTTTTCCTGCTTCAGACCGGGATCGTTTCGGTTGATCACCCTTCGGGAACCTGACGTTTCGATGTGTAGGTCTTCGTCAAATATCTGAGGTGCACGATACCCTCTCGAAAATCCCAAACGTGTTTGAAGAAAGGGAGTTATATCGTACATGGCACTGGCACGAGGCACAAATACATTTCCCGATTTGTCGCTATTTTCAGCACCTTTGTCGTCAACCGAATAATGCTCGAAACGGGCACCGCCCAACAATTTCAATTTTCCGAACTTAATTTCATATTGAGCAAACACACCGGTTGTTGTCAACGATTGATCGGAAACAGTCGTATTGTCTACATGGGGTATAGAATATATAGAGTCTTGTGTTCCATTAAAATTAGGGCCTATTTCGGCATTGTCGTAATCCGGATAGCCTAACTTTTTATCTTTCAAGTGCGAACCGGTATGCTCAACCCCTCCTATAAGCGACGAGTTTTCAAAAATCATTTTATACTGCGCTCCCAGACTGTACGTTTTGTCAACGGTGTTGCCGTAATCGCTCAACGATTTATTGGCTCCGTAATACGAATCCCGATTCAAATATTGTCCCGAAGCAAAGACTGAAAGCAGATCGCTTTCACGGAAATATTGCTCAAAGGTCAATGCTCCAACCTTCATATCGTGCGAAACTGCTTCCGCCACATCTCTTTCGTGAAGCGGATAATCTTGCTTGTTCCCTCCATCACGTTTTTCGCTTATATTGAAAAAATCGAGGCTCAGTTTGTTCCTGTATGCAGGTCGGTAAAAAATGCGTGTGCCGATAACCGTATTTTTCATCGGGGCAATTTCCGAATAATCATCATCATTTGCATCAAACATTTTACGATCCCTCATATTACCAAAAACGGCTATACCTGCCCGATGATCGTCCGTAACCAGCGATGCGTTGAAGTTAGCCACATAGTCAGACTTTGGTCCGTTAGAGTTGCTCACACCCGTACCAATCAGCGAATTGCTGAACCCAGCCTCAAAAGTATTCGATTTCGGGTCTTTCATTATCAGGTTTATTGTTCCGGCTATGGCATTCGATCCATACAACACAGATCCTCCGCCCCGCACAACTTCTATGCGTTCCAGCATGTTAGCGGGAATCAGCTCTAGTCCGTAAACGCCTGCCAAACCACTGAAAACGGGACGGCTGTTGATCAGTATTTGAGAATAAGGACCCTCTAGTCCGTTCATGCGCACTTGCGAAAACCCACAATTCTGACAATCGTTTTCGTAACGCAATCCCGTGCAAAAGTTCAACCCCTCACCCAAAACAGTCGATTGAGTGCTTTGAAGCAATTGCGTACTCAGTGTGTTTACAATGACAGGAGCTTCCGTCCGTTTCTGAACTCCTCTGCCTGCTGTCACTACAACCTCATCCAGCTTCAAGGCATCTCTTTCCAGCGTAAAGTTAACTTCCAGCGAGATTCCTTTCTTTAATGTAACTTTCTGTTCCTGAGTTTTATAACCTATTCCTTCAGCCACAACGGTGAAAGTTCCTTCCGGCAGATTTTTGAGCGAAAAATGCCCTGTGGCATCTGTCAATGTTCCGATTGTAGTGTTTCTTATGCCGATCGTAAAAAACGGTATGTGTTCGTTATCTTTAGCATCAACCACATGCCCGAAAATGTTTGCATCGGATGGTTTGCCTATCGGTTCTGCCTCATCCGCAATAATCTGTGACACCTGTGAAAAAAGACAACACAGGAGAAATATATATTTTTTCATTGATTTTTTTCCTTTTAATAAATAAATGTAATGTGAATCAGTAGCTGAATACACCTCTCCCTAACCCTCTCCAAAAGAGAGGGAACAACCCCTACTCCTTTTTGGAGGAGGATGTGGGTGGGGATGGTTTGTAGGGGCAGATCTCTGGTCTACCCGAAAGATTTGTCATGCTGAGCAACGCGAAGCATCTGTATCTAGCAAACAGGACACAAGGCACGAGATACAAGTTTTTTACTTGTTAACCCGTTTACATGTCTACTCGTTAACTATTTTAACACAGATTCTTCACTCCGTTCAGAAACAACGTTCGAGGAGCGAAGGCGACTCAATGACACAAAGAAAATTCACCCGGTATTTATGAATTTAGGCGTAAGACTTTACACCTCTACTTTCAGACAAACCAAAAGTCTATCCGAAGCAAATGGTTGTAAATAAATAATTTATTTGTTTATTTATCTGCAACCAGTAATTACTGAAATATTATAAAAGGGAAGGAGGAGGGCGTAGTCGGCAGAAGCTATTTTTTTGTACAATATAAATGAAATTATAAATAGCCTCAACAATTTTTCCGGCATTTAAAGCTAATAAGCCAAGGGTATAAGCTACTATAATATCTGTTGTTACGAAAAAAGACGTAAGCACATGTATCAGGTGAACCTGAGACATTGTGTGGCTGTGCGAAGATTTTCCGTCAGCATCTTTACTGAACGGGTGAGAGTGCACAATGGTTACACCATTTATTATATGCGTGTGGGGAAAAGAGGACGAAAAAGAAAAATATACAATAAGCAACAGGGGTAGTATTGCTTTCATTATAGATGTATATTTTTTCCCTTTCATTTTATTCTTTAACACACTCTTGTTTTCGAGCTGCAAAGATAAAAAGAAAATTTATAGGTGATACGAACTCAATGTCTTTATTTTTTAGGAGAATGATAAGAACCGAAAGGGAAATAATGAGTTTTCTTTCTTAGTTTTAATTTGCGAAAAAGATTCAGAGGCTTTTTCTTTAGTTTTCCCTTACAGTTTTTTTCGAAATCGTCCACAGCATCCAGTATGCGAGCCGACGATTTGCCATCCCGATAGGGGTGCATTTCATCTGTATATTCCTTTATGTGCTGCAAAAGTTCGTCCGACGGACTCAATGCTTTTTCTATGGAACTTTCGAGCAACGAACTATCTTCAATATTGATTAGGTGATTGCCGGGAGAAGTGTTCTTGTAAGTAACAACAGGCTTATGAAAAAACAGAAATTCGACAATGATAGACGAACTGTCGCACACCATCACATCTGCTTGCTTAAGCAGCTTGGTGTTGTTTCCCCCATTATAAAAAGTGACGTTCTCGTACTTTTCCAATTCTTTGTATAGGGTCACTGTTTCTTCATTCATTTTTGGATGCAAGGTAATTAGCCAGTCCCAATCCCGCTTTTGTATCAACCGATGTATCTCGTCGTACAGGAAAGGTGCACTGGTTATCCATTTGGTAAATGTGGATGAATATAATATAACAGGTCTCTTGTTGTAGGTTTGGAATATTTGCCCCGATTGATCGAAAAAGCTATCTGTCTTTGCCCAACCGGTTTGCCGTACGGCAAAATAGCCTAATTTTTCCGATAGTTTTTGAAATCCGACAGTGTCTTTTTTGCCCTGAGTGCAATAAAGGTCGAACCAGCCTTTCGTGGCATAATGATCGCCTCTTCCGGGGCGTTTGTTTATATCAAATCCGTGAAATACCTCAACTTTTATACCCGGAAAGAAATCATAAACATGATTGCCGGGAACAAAAACCGCCCTCGGGTTGTAGTCTATAACCTCGCCGATAGTCTTCAATTGTTTTTCATTTTCTTTTAGAAACACGGGAGAAGTATCTTCTATAAACCAAGCAACGTCATCGCCTCTTCTCCATATTTCATCCTGAATAGGGCGTAAGATGGAATAGGCGTAAGAATGTGACACGAAAAGCAGGTATTTATTCATAACGGTTGTAAAAAGAATAATTTGATTTTCACGGGCTACAAAGGTATGAATTTCGGCAATGGGTAGGTAATATTTTACAGAAAATATAAGGTTTGTCATAGACAAAACAATTACCGATTGACATTATTACACAAAATATTATTAAAATGAAATTAAACAAGGGAAATTTGTTATTATATTTACAATCAACTTTTTTAGATTGAAACTCAAAAAAAAATGTATGGCAAATAAACTTTCATTCCTGATATTATTTCTATTGTTTCTCACATCTTGTGGAGCAACACACAATTCGATGATGAATGCCGATTCCAATATGAGGAAAGTGAAACTAGACATGACTAAGCAGGAGGTTGTAGCTATTATGGGAGAAACATATCTGTCGGTTAGCTCAGAAAAAACTCCCGAAGGATTCAAAGAAGTATTAGGTTATAGAACAGCTGTGCAAACCGATGGAATCTACATGCTTTCTTTCATTGACAACAAATTGGCAGAATGGCATATAGAGTGGCCTGAAAGACCTATATATCAGCCTTATCCATCATCTTCCGGTGAATAATATTTCAAGGACAATCATTATAGTAATTCTAAATTTTAACGAGATTATGAAAAGAATCATTTTATTAGCAACAGTCGGTTTGATGTTGTTTTCGTGCGAAAAAGCAAATAAGGGAGTAGACCCGGCTAAAGAAGCCTCACAAGGAAATGCTGTTGTGGAAAGCATCATGAACAGGAGGAGTATCCGTTCTTACAAACCCGAACAGATAAAGCAAGAGCAACTGGATACCATTATGCAATGCGCCATCAATGCACCCAGCGCAAGAAATCTTCAAGCATGGGAGGTTAGGGTAATACAAAATCCCGACTTGCTGAAACGTATCAACGACCGCTTTGTGGAGAAAACAAAGGCAAAAGAGGGTTCTAATGTTTTCCATAATTCACCCACGCTTATCATTGTAGGAAAGGATAAGGAGAATCCTTACAGTCCGGTTGACTGCGGGTTGTTGGCTCAGAATATCCTGCTTAGTGCCGAGTCTATGGGAATAGGCACATGTGTGGTTGGATATGTTGCGGTAGTGTTCAATGACGAAGTTGGTAAAGAATTTCTTAAAGAGATAAAAATGCCCGACAATTTCGATGTTGCTTTCGGAATATCGATAGGTTACAAGAATGAGTCTCCCGAAGCTAAACCAAGGGACGCAAATAAAGTGCAATATATAAAATAACATCAGATAACTCGTTTGTCATTGAGGAGCTTATGCAACTCAATGACAAACTGAGAATAAAATAAGGTATTTAAACCCCTTCTATTTCTATTTTTCTAATTTGCTTGTTTTGCCATTTCGAAAATAAAACCAGCATCACAATCGCCCCTATTGTAGCACAAAGCATGTCCGATTGTGTATCCCACTCATACCCCTGCATACCCAGAAAGTTGTCGGCCGATTGTTTTATCACCACTGCCACAAACCACTCAAACAACTCGTAAAGGGCACTAATGCTCAAACAAATGGAAACTACAATAACAGGCAACCACGATTTTTTATTCAACACCTTCAGTCGGATAAGTATTTCGCGTGTAATGAAAGCCGGGACAAACCCTTGGGCAAAATGACCAACCTTATCGTAATTGTTGCGCATCAAGCCAAACTCATCCCTCACCCAGTCGAACAAAGGTACTTTTGCGTATGTATAATGTGCTCCTATCAGAAGTATGATAAAGTGCAGCAAGATGAAAAAATAGGTCATATCCGTAAACCTGAATTTTTTGTATGTAAAAGCCAGAATGGCAAAACCTATTATTACAGGCAGAGACTCCAGAAACCACAACACATATCCGTAGGGCGAAATAGCCGACCAAAGGCATACCAGAAACAGAATAACTAAGAAAATAACGTGTAGTCGTTTCATAATATCAAAATTTTATTCTTCAAAGATAAATTATAATATCAAACCTGTAGTGCATTTATAGCTTTAATGTTAAAGCACTCATAATGAAATTTTTATTTGAATTGTCATTCTGAACGAAGTGAAGAATCTGGGCCTTTAGTCTTAGATCCTTCGTTTTACTCAGGATGACAAGATGATTATGTATTATCTTTCAATCTGTTGCCTTTTATTTTTTAATGCACTACGAGTTAATATCAATATTCTTTCGTTCGTCGGGAAAAGAATATCGTTCGTCGATTTTATCTATGTTTTGGCGGTCTGTAAATATATCTTTGTTTAAAATATCACAATAAACATTTTTTATTAAAACAGGTGACAATCCTGATTATTATCAGGTTAACTACCATAAATAACAATATTACATTATTGTTACTGATTTTTTACAAATTCCGATTAAATAAAAAAAAATATTATCCGTTTATGTAAAAAAAAGAAAAAATTGTTGTGACTTTTTCTGTAAAGTGTAGACTAACTTGTCATAGGGCTATTATTTAACTAATCAAGATAACAAATTTTAAACATGTACAAGCACAAATTTTTATGCTTCTGGTTTATCCTAATCGCACTTTATCCGGCATCGCTTTTGGCGCAAACGTTCAAAGTAAGTGGTACTGTTGTGGATGGCAAAACAAAAGAGCTTCTTATGGGGGTTCCCATATTGGTGAAAGAAATGGATGGAACGGGAACGTCCACTTCGGCAGACGGGCAATACTCGCTCTGGTTGGAAAAAGGCAGCCACACACTCTCAATCTCCTATGTTGGTTATGAAACAAAAGAGATTAAAGTATCCGTAACAAAAAATATGCGGCAAGATGTTGTGCTCAGCCAATCGAGCATAAGCCTCGACGAGGTTGTCATATCGACGGAGCGTCCCGATGCAAATGTTAGTGCTCCGCAAACCGGTGTGCAAAAAATGACAGTGCAAGAGGTGATGAAACTACCCGTGCTGATGGGCGAAAGGGATGTTCTGAAAGCCTTACAGTTGACTCCGGGCGTGAAGGCGGCCAGCGAAGGTGGCGCCGGTTTTTTTGTCAGGGGAGGAAGTTCTGACCAGAACCTCATCTTGTTGGATAACGTTTCTCTTTACAATGCCTCGCACTTGTTGGGTTTCTTTTCGACATTCAACACCGACATCGTGCGCGATGTAACCCTTTACAAAGGGGCTATGCCTGCCCAATACGGCGAGCGACTGGCGTCTATTGTAGATGTTCAGCAACGAAGCGGCGATGTGAACGGCTACCATGCTTCGGGCGGAATAGGGTTGATTTCTTCCAACCTGACTCTCGAAGGCCCTATTCAAAAAGGGAAGTCATCTTTCATCATCGGAGGCAGGCGGACCTATGCCGACGCAATTGCCCGTTTGTCGGGAGTGGAAGAGGCCAGCAATGCCTATCTATACTTCTACGACCTGAATGCGAAAGCAAACTTTGCACTTACAGATAAAGACCAGCTTTCTTTTTCGGGATATTGGGGAAAAGATAAGATGGTTCTGAAAGATTTTGCCGACACGGACTGGGGAAATCTGGTTGCTTCATTGAAATGGAATCACAGAATGAATTATAAGTGGTCTTCTGCCACAACACTTAGCTTCAACCGCTACGCCTATCATGCGAATGCAGATATAGGTATAGACGTATCTGTTACGGCAGATATAAAGGACTTTGGATTCAAACAGGAGTTTATTTACAACAGGAATCCGAACAATGAATGGCGATTTGGACTGAATAGCATCTATCACCGGGTGGCTCCGGGCGATCAGAAGGCGGGAACCGCTCGCCTTAATTTATTGCCCCGATATGCTCTTGAAAATGGGGCGTATGTCTCAAACCAATGGAAACTGACCGATAATCTTGAAATTGTTTACGGACTCAGGATGTCTGCTTTCATGGCAATGGGTAAGGGCGAATACTATACTTTGGATAGCGAAAAGAATGTATTGGACACAACATACTATAAAGGAGGGAAAGTGGTGAAAACATACATCAACCTGGAACCCCGTTTTTCTGCCGCATATAAACTGAACGATTTATCCTCCATAAAAGCGGCGTATGCAAGAACTACACAGAATATGCACTTGCTCCAACATAGTGCTATGGGCACACCGTACGACAGATGGACTATGAGTTCCAATAATATAAAACCGCAGATAGCAGACCAATATTCGTTAGGGTATTTCCGCAATTTTGACAACAATACATTCGAATTTAGCGTTGAGGCTTATTACAAGGATATGAAAAATCAACTCGATTTTAAGGATAACGCCGAATTTGGAGATACTGACATCGTGGAAACTGAACTTTTGAGCGGGAAAGGACGAGCTTATGGCATTGAGTTGATGTTGAAAAAACGTGTCGGGCGATTAACGGGATGGATAGGATATACTCTTTCCAAATCGGAAAAGAAGATAGACGGAATCAATTTCGACCGTTGGTATAGTGCGCATCAAGACCGCACGCACGACATATCGATTGTAGGTATATACGAACTGACTCCCAAATGGACAGTTTCTGCCGCATGGGTCTACTATACGGGCAATGCCTTGACATATCCGAGTGGAAAATACCAGATCGACGGCAAAGAGGTGATGTATTACGCCGAGCGTAATGGTTACAGGGCTCCGGCTTATCACCGCTTGGACTTAGGGGCTGTGCACACTTTGAAGAAAACCAAAAAGTTTACGTCGGAACTTGCCTTTAGCCTTTATAATGCTTACGGGAGGGAAAATGCGTATATGATAAATTTCAGGACAAACGATGACGACCCTACAAAAACTTCTGCTTATCAGTATTCATTGTTCCGTTTTATACCCTCTATCTCGTGGAATTTCAAGTTTTAAGGTAGCATTAAAAAAATATAAACTATAATATGAAAAAGATAATATATATAATACTGGCAGTGGCATCGTCTTTCTTGGTTTCTTCTTGCGAGAAAATAGTAACGGTTGATCTGCACTCGGTTGAACCCAGGTTGGTGATAGAAGGAAAGGTTCCCCTGAATGAATATGCAACCGTCAGGCTCACCACAACCAAAGATTTTTACTCGGACAATGAGTTTGAGCCTATTCTTGGAGCCGTGATCACAATTGAGGCAGACAACGGAGAATTTGATACTTTAGACTACGATCCTTTAAAAAAGTTATACGTTAGTGATAAAATCGTGGGACAGGAAAGGGTTACCTACAACCTGATGGTTGTATTGGATGAAGCAGAATATACCGCAACATCAAAAATGCCTCCTCTCGTGCCCATAGATTCTTTAACGATGGATTTTGTTAAGTCAGTAAATACCAAATACCCATATCCGTATGTACATTTTCAAGATCCTGTGGGCAAAGAAAATGACTACTACCGCCACCTCGTATTTATCAATGGCAAAAAGCATACATTGAACGACGACGCCATGACTTCCATGGATCACTCGGATGGTATTTATGTGAGCCGGCTTATAACGGTCAGTTCAAATGATGAGGATAATCATCCCATAAAAAAAGGAGATGAAATAACAATCGAGCAGCAATGTTTGGATAAGAGTTGTTTCAAATTCTTCAATACCCTGAGTAACATAGACAATTCGATGAACAACCCCACAACCAACATTGCAGGAGGTGCGTTGGGATATTTCAGCGCATACTCTTTTACCAGAGCTTCTATAATTGCCGAATGGTAGAAAACAAAGATAAGAAATGAGAACGGTTGGCTATGAAAATAGTCAACCGTTTCTTTTTCGTAGTTTTATATGAGTTGTGTGCGATGTGATTTCTTTAGGTTTTACGCCATCTTGTTTATAGTTGCGGCTTCCTCTTCTTTTTTCGATATTATATTTTTAGCTATCATCAGGCAGGCAAATATTATTCCCGGCACAAATGATGCGATTCCTGCAATGAGGAATACGGTGGACGGGTTGCTTCCGGTTTTTATTATCTCCGTAACAACGGTAACGGTCATATACAATGACCCGACGAACAGAAACATACCAAGAATAATGCCCAGAGTTCTGCTTTTTATTATTAATTGCAAGATTAAAGTAAATGCCAGAATAAGTATTGGCAAACACAGCGCTTCTCCGCTGATCTTGTTACTTGCCAACCAAAACATCGACAACAGGATAAAGAATATCTCAGGAGCGATGGATAAAGTTCGATTAGTAGTTTTCATCTGTTTTTTTAGACTTAGGTGTTTTTTTTATAAAAATTAATGATTTCCCATGATTTATAACGAAAGATAAGACAAATAAATCGAATGAAAAAAATTTAACTCTGTTTCCCGCATATTTAAGATTTGCGTGCCTGTTTGTCCCTTGATATTTTTTACGTAAAATGATACTTTATATAAAAATAATTACGTATATTTGTACTCTGATTGCGTATAATGTTTTGCGTTCTGTCACTTGGTAGGTGGCAGAGGTTTTTTAGTTCGAATATATCTTACTGTTTATGAGGGAGATATATTAATATGAAAAATGTAAATCTTTTTTTTCTGTGACTTTAGTTAAACAACATAATCACACCTTGCTGAACTTTGCGGCTATATAGAGACATACATAGCTAATAATCAATGACATGATTTGCTTCTTTCGGTTGTTTTGCATATCAACCGAGAAAGGTACTTGTTAAACTTTTTTTAAACATTGCGAAAACAAGATGGAAATACCGGATATAAAACAAAACAAGAACATTGAATACATACCTCTGAATAACGGTGGGCAGTATAATTCGCTATCTGGAAAAACCAGAATATTGTTCGTTATGGAAGGAGCTGTGTATGCCGAGTCTTCTTATTTTCATGATTCGCTTGTTTGCGAAAGGATGATGTTCATTTTGCCAGAAGAAAGCGATATTTGTCTTCAGGCAAAGGGTGATGTCTCCATTATTATTATACATACAGAAAATATTATCAAATGGAGCAAGTGTTTTTCTCCGGAAGAGAAAAATAGCTTGAGGATAAAGGATGGATACAGGATGAAGCCGGGATTCATCTGTCTGGATATCATAGAGGTGGTGTACGACTATCTGAAAACCTTACAAGCATATATCTCTTTCGATGTGGTTTCGGCTAAGTTGGAAGAGATAAAACTTAGGGAATTCTTCCTTATCCTCAGCAAATTATATCCGGCGGAACAATTGCACAGCTTCCTGAACATGTATATGATCTCCGACTTCTATTTCACGGAACAAATCAGAATCAACTACAGGAAGGCGCGTAATATACAGCAACTGGCACATCTAGTCAATTTCAGTTATTCGGGATTCAATAAAAAATTCAAGAAGGTGTTTGGCACTCCGGCATACAGTTGGATGCAGAAGAGAAAAGCGGAAGATGTTTATAATGAGCTAAGTAAATCGTCAAAGAGTATAAAGGAAATCTCTACGGATTTCAACTTCATATCCTTGTCTCACTTTAATGAATTTTGTCATAAAATGTTTGGGCAGTCGCCCCGGCAGGTAAGAAAACAGCAAACAAACGGATAAAAACCAATGGCTAAAAAGCAAAACAATGTGACCGGATTTACTATTTTTTTTGATTTTGAGGAATGGCGTATTTCTGTAACCTCTGTCACCTACCAAGTGACAGATGTTATGTGTTTTCGGAATGTAATATAAAAGTAAGGAATATAATCGGTCAAAATACACAAAATGAACAAAATGACCTATCCGTGGCATGTTTTTCATTGGGAGCAAACAATTAAAGGTACAGGCTTTATAAAGATTCATATTATATAAATCACAGATAATACAGCAAAACATAGCATTATGCAAACACAAAAGTTGTCCATAGAGTATAAACAATTAAACAAAAAAAAATTATGAAAATAGTAAATCACACAATCAAGAACCTGTTGCTGGCAGCGATGTTGTTTCCGGCAACCTTTACGGCATTGCACGCCCAGGTAACTGTTGGTTCGGATACAGAGCCTACAAAGGCTGCCTTGTTGGAACTCAAAACACAGCAGACAGCCGGGACTGTCCCTTCGGTTATCGATGATGCCAATATCACTTCCACTACAGGCGGCTTGTTGCTTCCCCGCGTCAAACTGGTAAATGTCAATACGATGCAGCCGTTTATTGCAAACAATAATGCCGATTGGGTTGCCAACACCAACTCTATTAAAGAGAAACTTGCCGGGCTGATGGTCTATAACCTGACCAATGACGGGATTTTCTACCCCGGGGTCTACACCTGGGACGGTTCCGCATGGATGACCTCAGGGGTTAATCCCGCCAGCTCTTCCATTGCCGGGCAGCCCAAAGCCTTCACCTTCTACGAATCGGGTCAGGGAACAGTCGATGCCCTTGAAATCATCGTCAAGGGTCCGGGTACATGGACTTACCAATGGTACCAGGTAACGGGCAATAACGTACATGTGCGTATCGGCAAGCCTGTGGGTGAAGCCGGAACTATATATACAACTACCGCTGATGCTGATGCAGCCGGAGCCAACACTTCGAAATTCAAGCCTCAGGCTGTACTCAAAGGCACTACCCGCGATGCGCGTAATACCGGCTTTTACAAATTCTATTGTGTCGCTGAGAGTGATCAGGGTGCTACACTGACCTCTGAAACGGCCGAAGTGGCTGTGGGGTGCGGGGCTAAGGATAATATGGGCGAATGGGTCTCTTTTATGTGCTTTAACCTGGGTGCTACCAAACTGACCATTGCCGATCAGATAGGACACCCGATGAATTACTCTGCCGATTCGGAGGGTAGTGCGCATTATTACATTGCAAATGAAGAGCAGGTTCTCGGCGATTTATACCAGTGGGGGCGTATTGGTGATGGACACCAAAAGCGTGGAGTGTCAGCAGGCTTTGTTCCAGGACAGGCAACCGCGGGTAGCAATAAGGTAAATTATAATACAACTACTCCTCCAACATACGAGAATGGTAACCTACTTGGTACTTATCAGCGTTATCCTATGCAGCAGGTAGCTCGTTCCAATGCTACCTACTATGGTAAGTTTATTATTCCCGGTTCATCTCAAAATTACAATTGGGCATTTAACCTGCCGACTAGCGAGATAGACCTGTTATGGCAAACAGCCCGTTTTGCACCTAACGACCCTTGCGCTAAAATTAATGCTGACGGTTTGACCTACATGACCTATTATCCTGCGGCGAGTTCAAGCGCTGCCGGCGGGGCATCCACTACCAATTGGCGTATACCTTCGCAGGACGAATGGGGCAGAATTTTCAAGGGCGGGGGTATAACAGGTCCCACTACAACCGCCACAGCTAACACCTGGCAATGGAACTCTACCAATTGCCGTGGTATGGAAATTAAGCCTGATGGCGTTACCACTACCCTGTTTTTGCCCGCTACTGGCCGTCGGCATGCCGGTAATGCTTTGCTCGGTGCCCAAGGTATGTATGGCTACTATTGGAGCAGTAGTATCCTTGGTACTAATGCCTACTTCATGAGCTTCCTCGCTGGTGCGGTATATCCTGCTGGCAGCACCTACCGCGGCGTCGGCCATGCGTTGCGTTGCGTCAAAAACTAATTAATGCACCTCACCCCCGCCTCTCCAAGGGGAGAGGAGCCGTAAAGCCACGGATATCCGAGTTACGAAAATACAAGATAACAAATGATACTAAGGATTATATATATTATTGGGTTGCTATTCTTTCTCTCCCCCTTCGGGGGAGCCGGAAGGGGTTTTGCCCAGACCCTCGAAGTTGAATTGCCATACTGCTCAGGCAGGGAGTATTCTCTCTGCCTGTTGCAAGGTACAGGACAGGATACTATCGCTATGGGATTATTGGATGACAAAGGCAAAGCTATAATCAGTTTTCCTCTAAACTACCGGGGCGTAGGCCGTCTGACTATAGAGCAGTGCGGGCATATGCGCAATATAATACTTAATGGAGAAAAGCGTATTACATTAAGCGAGGCGGACAGCCTCGAAGCCAAGACCATATTTACACATTCGCCCGAAAACAGTTTTCTGATCGAAGCCATGGCAAAACAGAACAGGATTCTTAAAGACTATTACCGCCTGGCCAATGGCCAAACGGAGCAGTTTATGATATTCGCTTCTCCCGAACAACGTATGAAGGCGGTAGAAAATGAATACAAGGCTTTTCGGGGTGAGATTAGCGGTAGTCCGCTCTATGCCGCACGTGTACTTGAAATACTCAATCTGTTGACGGGTGTCGGCAGTTCGTTCATTATTTCAGAGCAGCAGATGTTAGAAGAACAGCGCGGGTTTATTGTCAATAAGGTGAATTTCAACGACCTGTATACCTGCGGATTTTGGAGTCAAACGCTGGAAGCATGGGTACAAATGACCTCGCAAAACGATACTTTACTCTTAACCAATACCCGGCACATGCTCGACCGCTGTGGGGGGGACATACCCATCCGCAGAGAACTCACACAAACAATTATCCGTCTATTCTCTAAATATGCGAAAGACAACCTGCTGGCTGAACTGGGCACCGAATACCTGACCATGCCCCTGAACGGGCAATTAGCTCCGGAAATAGTTGTTAGTGATGGCACATCCTTTATCCCCAAAAGCAGCCTGATCGTCTTTTACGAAACAGGTTGCGGCAACTGCCACTACGAGCTCGAAAACCTCAAAGCAAAATATTCTCTTTTGTCCAACAAACATAATGGTCTCAGGATAATCTCTATTGCAGCCGATATCGGCAAAGAAGTGCATGAAGAAACATCGGCAAAGTTACCATGGGTGGATAAATTTTGCGACTTCAAAGGGTTTGACGGAGACAACTTCAGGAATTACGGCATTGTAGGTACACCCACTTATATCCTGACCGATAAAGAAGGCATTGTTAGGGGAAGGTATGCACAGCTAAAGGAATTAATAAAAGATTAAGTTAACCCGTAGTGCATTAATCATACAATACAAGTTTTTAAATTGTTAATATTCCTGTTGTTTAATTTATTAATGAGTTGTATAACTGTCAGAGTCATTATCTTAGATAATATTCTGTTTTTGAAACCATCAAAATATTTAGCATAATTTCTACGAATCATAAACTGGTCACATAATTGAGAGAATAAAGTTTCAATACGTTTTCTTGATTTACGGAAAGGAGGAGGGTCAAAAGTTCCAAATTTCAGAAAATACCCCCAGCCCCTAAAGGGATGTATTGATTATCAATTGTTTAAAAAGTCCCCTTTAGGGGATTAGGGGTAGAAAAGACTTTTGACAGCCCCTTCTTTTTCGTAGTTTTATATGAGTTGTGTGCGATGTGATTTCTTTAGGTTTTACGCCATCTTGTTTATAGTTGCGGCTTCCTCTTCTTTTTTCGATATTATATTTTTAGCTATCATCAGGCAGGCAAATATTATTCCCGGCACAAATGAAGCAATTCCTGCAATAAGGGATACGGTGGACGGGTTGCTTCCGGTCTTTATTATCTCCGTAACAACCGTAACAGTCATATACAATGACCCGACAAACAGAAACATACCGAGAATAATGCCCAGAGTTCTGCTTTTTATTATCAACTGCAAGATTAAAGTAAACGCAAGAATAAGTATTGGCAAACACAGCGCTTCTCCGCTGATCTTGTTACTTGCCAACCAAAACATCGACAACAGGATAAAGAATATCTCAGGAGCGATGGATAAAGTTCGATTAGTAGTTTTCATCTGTTTTTTTAGACTTAGGTGTTTTTTTTATAAAAATTAATGATTTCCCATGATTTATAACGAAAGATAAGACAAATAAATCGAATGAAAAAAATTTTAACTCTGTTTCCCGCATATTTAAGATTTGCGTGCTTGTTTGCCTCTTGATATTTTTTACGTAAAATGAAACGAAGAAAAACGAAGAATGGATTTTTTTGACACGACTCAATCGTTAAAATATGTTAATTGTTAATAAAAACAAGCTTTAAGAAAAAGTGCAAATACAAACAGGTAGCGGGTCTTTCCATTATCCTGTTGCTGCTCCTGACCGGTGGAGGTTTACGGGCGAAGGTGAAAACCCTGCCCAAGATTTTTCATTGATCGTAAATGAATCAGTATTTGCGGCGATGGTTGGAGGATTAAAGATTCTCAAAATCCTTTACAAACTTCTTGTCCAAAGCGAAGATAGCCACCGAAACGATAGTTGTGGTAATAATGCCCGCAACACCAATTATCGAACTGTATGTTTCGTCGTAATTATCTACGATGAACGGCATTATCATTATCATAGACGTCAGCATAGATATTAGTGCAGCCGGAGCCAATACGGTCTTCATTTTCAGTCGGATGTATATTAATATAGGAGTAGCTGATATGGTAAACAACACCATCAGGAAAACGCCTAAGCCTGTGTGCCCCTGATGATACAATCCCAACAACACCAGGGGTATATACCATATTCCCCAAACTAAGCCTATGAACAGAGAAGACCTTAGGAAGCCTGCTTTCTGTGTCTCCCTAAGCAGGAATCCGCGCCATCCGAGTTCTTCACCCAGAGAAAACAACATCCCTAAGGTAAAACCCCTGAAAATAATTCCGAAAAAGAAAGAAATCAACAGGCTTGTGCCCGACATCTGAGCCGAAGACTGTTTCATCGTAGCAACCAAACCAGGCGGTATTTCCGGCATCGACGCCAGCATTTTGTCTATCATCACTTCTCCCGAAAGGTTGACCATGCCGAATTGCGACAGGTGAAACTGTATTCCCAACAGATTTATGATGCCAAACATTAAGGCATAAATGAGTATAAACAATGCCGGAATGATAAAATACCACCTTGTTTTGTTTTTGAAAAAGCAAAAACCACAGGTTTGCAAATTTTCTCCGTACATTAATCTCTGAACCGAAAAGGCAGCTATGGCCGGCGACATCAGATAGAACAAGGAAATAAGAGTAGAACCCATTATGCCATCAGCTTTCGTATCGGTGAAGTATACCAATGCAGCTACCAACCAACTCAAACTAAATGTTAAAGCGAGAAACAACCTTACCTTGTCCTTATCTACTTGATTATCTTTCATTTTTATTATGTTTTTGTTCAAAATTGCTTTGCAGCCAGCAAAGATAATCTTTATTCCGTTTTTCCTGCAATTTCGTCACAATAAGGGAAATTCCGTATACACACAAACAGCATATTTAACACAAAGGATTAAAATTTGCCCCGTATGTCACAAATTTAACAAGAGAAGAGCTCGGGGTAGTATGCCCGGGATCTTAACGAATTAGGAGAATAAGGTTGTAGCGTTTTTACAAAAAAACGTTTATGATAGTTTTTGTAAAGTTTGTGTTTTTCAACAATTTCTATTTCTTAGTATTTATAGCCGTAGTTATCTGCTCATTGGCCCGGTCTATGATAGATCGGTCGAACGAAGCCAGATACGTATAAGTCGTTTTCTCGGACGAGTGCCCCAGTCCTTCGCTGATTACCCAAAGCGGAAGATTTTCTTGCTTGGCAATGGTTGCCCACGAGTGACGGGCTACGTGCGTAGAAATACGTTTCTTTATACCACAAAAAGCAGCTATCTTTTTCAATCGCTCATTTTGCAAACGTAATGCGCTTTCGTACTGAATGCGGGGCGACTTTTTAGGGTCAATGATAATGGGGAAAACATAGGGAGTGTTCCTAACCTCTTCTTTGAAGCTGTCCATAATAATCCGCATCGACGGGGTTATTTTAACTTCTATAATCCCCCCGGTTTTTTTTCTGTAATAACGAATAATATTGCCCCTGATATTTTTCTTCTGCAGAAAAGCCATATCAACAAAGCTCATGCCTCGGGCATGGAAACAGAAAAAGAACAAGCGTTTTGCAAAATCGAGACCTTCCAGGTAATCCCTGTTTGTTGTTGTCCTGAATCTTCTGTCGATTTTGTCGGACAAGTCTAAAGCGTTCATACGGCTGATCTCGTCGATGTTGAGTGCCCGTTTTTGGGTTTTCTGAACCCCCGTATATACATGCATAAACGGATTGGCATGTTTTGGTAATATACGCTTTTCGGAGACCGCCTTGTTGTAAATAGCCCTCAGGTTTCGCATATAAAACGAAATCGTATTGGGCGTTTTGCTGTTTCGTTTCATTTCGTTCTCAAAATCCTTTATCAGGTTTGCGTTGATGTGATTGAGCGGAATATCCAAACTCTTGTTGAAGTGCACCAGAGCTTGCGCTGCTGTGCGATAGGCACGGGCAGTCCGTTCCTGCCCCGATTTGATCAGTAGCATTGCCTGACGTTCCACAAAATTAAGTAATTTCCCACTATCCGTTCTGAACTTGTAATAGTTCACTACATCCACTGCCGTGTACCGGCCGTCCAATTCCAGGTTTTCGATAATGTGTTCGAAAATAGAGTTGATCTCCGAGAGTTTTTCCTCTATTTGCATTAAATAATGTATTCTCACCTGATCGGTCATAGGGAACACTAAAGCCTGTTTGTCTTTGTCCCATTCGTGAGGATAAATTCGGAATGGTAAACTCAAGACTTTTGTTCTTCTCATGTGAATAATTCGTACACTGAGACTTCCCTTCTGGTCGCCAATACGAGTTGACGGACGAAAGACAAATGATATCGATGCCATAAAAATGTAAAAATTTAAGTTATAATTTCAGTTTCTTCTATTGATACCTTATGTTAGTGCATTTATTTTATCAAACTAATTTTATCATATATATAGAGTGCGATTTGGCTATCTTCATTTCCCAAATACGAGATATATGAACTACATATTATTCAGACTTCGATACAAACAAATAAATAACTTATATTGATAATCCCCTAGTTATAATATAACAATTATTATTACTATTCGATTAGATTTTTAAGTATTTTTGATTCCCATTAAAAAAACAAAGATATACAAAGATGAAACAATATCAAGAACTTCTTAAAATTGTATTGGCCGAAGGAGTAAAAAAAGAGGATAGAACAGGGACAGGAACAATAAGTATTTTCGGACATCAAAGCCGTTATAATATGGCAGAAGGGTTTCCCGTATTGACGACAAAAAAGCTCCATTTGAAGTCAATTATACACGAATTATTGTGGTTTTTGGCAGGGGATACGAATGTTAAATACTTGCAAGACAACGGAGTACGTATTTGGAACGAATGGGCCGACGAAAATGGTGATCTTGGACATATATACGGCTATCAGTGGCGTTCGTGGCCCGACTATAATGGAGGGCATATAGACCAAATTACGCAAGTTGTTAATTCTATAAAAAAAAATCCGGATTCACGACGAATTATTGTTAATTCGTGGAATGTTGCCGATATTCCGAATATGAACCTGCCTCCGTGTCATGCTTTTTTTCAGTTTTACGTTGCCGATGGAAAATTAAGCCTGCAATTGTATCAACGAAGTGCCGATATATTTCTGGGCGTTCCGTTCAACATAGCATCTTATGCCTTACTCTTGAAAATGATGGCACAGGTAACCGGACTTCAGGAAGGTGATTTTGTGCATACCCTGGGTGATGCCCACATCTACCTGAATCATTTGGAGCAGGTTGATCTGCAATTGTCGCGCGAACCACGGCCATTGCCTCGGATGAAAATAAATCCGGATGTGAAAAATATATTCGATTTCAAATACGAAGATTTTGAATTGGAGGGTTACGACCCCCATCCGCACATAAAAGGCGTGGTGGCCGTATAAGTTTGTTGGAGATTTTTTATTAGATTTGTTTTTGAAAATAAATCGTGTATAAATTATTTGTTATGAAAAATATTTTCGGATTATTATTCCTGTTTCTGTCCGCACAAGCAATACAAGGTCAAAATACAGTGAAGCTGAATGCTGTGAAGGCAAACAATTATGGGGTTGCCTATACCCTGCCAAAAACAGCTATAAAAATTACGGCTGACGTAACGAAAACCATAAGAAAAACGGGCGAATATTATCAATATGCCGACAGGTATCTGAACATTTCCAACCCCATAACAAAAGATGAGGTTATTTATAGCATAGACAATATCACCTTCGAAACCTATGGCATACCCGACAGAAATGAGTCGTATCTGGTCGAATTCAAGTCGAATTGGGTTGCCCCTTATGTAACATTGACGGAAGACGGACTTATTTGCGCCATCAATGCAGATGCTGAGTTTTCGCCCGAAAAAGAAAATCCGTTAGCTACGGTAACCAAAAACAATATCGACAATCCGAAGTCTTACTTCACCGAAGAAATGCTGCGATCGGGTTCTACCGGTAAACAGATAGAACTGATAGCAAAGCAAATTTACTTGTTGCGTGAAACCCGTACAAACATTCTCACAGGAGAAGCAGACAACATGCCTCCCGATGGAAATGCCTACAAAATAGTGATGGAACAAATTGACCGTCAGGAAAAAGCATTGACGTCCTTGTTTTCGGGAACGGAAGAAGTGGAAAGCATCACCCGTAGAGAGTTTACTGTAATTCCTGACGAGGAAGACATCAACCGACAAGTGGTTTTTCGCTTTTCGTCGAAGTTAGGCATTGTGGAGGCAAACAATCTGGCCGGAGCACCTGTTTATCTGAGTTTGATAAACAAAGAACCTCGTGAAGAACTGTTTCTTTCGGATAAGGAGCAAAAAGCCTTGGAGAAAAAATATTCCAATGGTTTGATATACAACATTCCGGCTAAAGCAAACCTGAAAATAGAGTACGGCAACAAAGCTGTTGTGAATAATATGATTGATGTTGTTCAATACGGCTCGAAGGAAGTATTTACGCCTAAAGAATTGGAATTCAAGAAAGATAAATCCTTGCAGGTTATTTTTTATCCTGATTTGGGTGCAATAAAGAAAACAAACGGACAATAAGAAATGCCCCTCGAAATAGAACGTAAATTCCTTGTCTGTGGCGATTTTAAATCTCAATCGACAAAAAAAGAACGGATAACGCAAGGCTACTTGTCGTCCGACCCCGAATGTACGGTCAGGGTACGTGTCAAAGGCGATAAGGCTTTTTTCACCATAAAGGGAAAGAGTGACGAAAAAGGATTGGTTCGTACCGAATGGGAAAAGGAAATCAGCACCGACGATGCGGAAAAGCTTTTCACATTGTGCAACGGCAAAGTGCTCGATAAAATCCGCTACTATGTTCCTGTAAACAATAAAATGTTTGAAGTGGATGAATTTCTCGGTGAAAACGAAGGACTGATAGTTGCGGAAATAGAACTTGACTCGGTAGATGAAGATTTTGAAAAGCCAGCATGGTTGGGACAGGAAGTGACAGGCGACATACGGTTCTACAACTCGCAACTGGTAACACATCCTTATAGCAAGTGGCAAATGCGGAATGATTGATATAAAAGTAAAAATACACGACAAGTTCTCGTTCGAGTTCAAAACCTCTTTCATTGCTACCCGCAAATCGAAAATGAGCGACACCAACGAGTTCAGTATCAACATGTGGATGTTTGTGCCGAACAGTCTCGATATCAACCGTTCAACTTACTCGAAAGACCAGTTTTACAGAGATACGAAATCGAATGTCCGTCTCATTACGCCGGTCTATTCACTAAAGGATATATACAACGGCGATCAATGCCCGCTTTCTCGTCTTAGGGCGAGTATCGAAGAATTGAAAGCCAACCCGGAAGATCAAAACAGTTCTGCCAACTATGCCTATCAGGTCAGGATGTTTTCGTCCATATTTAAAAGTGCATCACGAGACAGGGCATACTTCATCACAGACCGGGAAAATGATGATGAAATTGCGGAACTTATTGCGGAATATATTTCCGAAATTTCGGATATTTTACTCCATTATCGGAAACTTTCGGAAATAATGGACGAAAAAATGACAAAAGATAATCTCCAATATTTTTCGTTCGGAGACGACTTCATCGGCAACATTGCCGAGCAGAATGCCTATCGCATAATGAGGCGGTTGTCAGGTCGTCCGGTGTATGAGTCGATAAAGAATCAACTGCTTGAGTTGGTGAAAAAAGAAGATTCTTACAAAAACAAAAAGGGTTATTCCCAGTTAGACCCTAAAGATCCGACAAACAACTATCTGGTGGTGATGCGTCGGGGTATCCTCAAAAAATTCATCGAGAGCGACCTTTATCTGAACACAAAAAGCCTGAAAGACGGTGCGCTTGCTCAACAATTCTACTATGGCATAGCAGCAGGAGTATCAATGGTTTTTGCAACTGTTGTGGCGTTTACAGCTCAACAGCGATACGGAAATTTTACTGTACCGTTGTTTTTTGCGTTGGTTGTCAGTTATATTTTCAAGGATCGAATTAAAGACCTTATGCGGTATTATTTCAGTACGCAATTGGGCAAAAAATATTTCGACAACAAACGAGAACTGGAAATACAAAAACAAAAAATAGGCTGGTCGAAAGAGGCGTTCGATTTTGTTTCGGAAGAAAAAATTCCCGAAAAGGTGATGAATATCAGGAAACGGAGTCCGCTTGTAGAAGCCGAAAGTAAAATCTACAACGAGCAGATTATACTATACAAGAAGCTCGTTCAACTATCATCTACCCACATATCTCAATATAAAGGTTATAGGTTTGTCGGCATAAACGACATTACCCGATTCAACCTTACCAATTTCATACAAAAGATGGACAATCCCTTTGTTCCGCTTTGTATGCCCGACGAAAAGAACGGCTATATACTTTCTCCCAGCGAAAAAGTATATGCCTTGCACATCGTATTGAGATGTCAGGGACATTCAAAACTATATTACCGCAAATTCCGTCTTCTTTTCAACCGTGAGGGAATAAAAGATATAACGGAAATAAATAGTACTCCCGACCTCAGTTGACAGGGATAATCTTATTGCATATCGTCAAAAGCATTTGCTTGTAGGGAAGGTTTTTAATCTGCCCGAAAGTAAAGGCGTGTATCAAGAGTAAATCTCAGTGTCTTTTTGTCATCCTGAACAGAGTGAAGGATCTGTTTTATAGAGCTTAGATTCTTTGTTGCACTCAGAAACAACGTTCGAGGAGCGAAGGCAACTCAAAAGGGATGCGAGGGATTTTAATTCTGCGCAGTGTACTATGAAAATAAAAGAACAAATATGAATATACAAAGCCAGAAAGCCTGAGCGACTACGTATCTGACAAATTGACACAAAAAACACCTTGGCAAATAATTTGAATATTTGTAGTTGAACGAAAAAGATAAGATAATTGTTTAAAATAAAAGATAAAACCCGTAGTGTATTTAAGACTTTGATATTAACTCATTCATTATAAGGTTTATATCCGTTTTATCATTTTGAACGAAGTGAAAAATCTGTGTATTTAAATCCAGATCCTTCGTTTTACTCAGGATGACAATGTAAATATATATTATGTTTCTGTTAGTTATCTTCCATTTTCTAAATGCACTACGGATAATAAAAGTATAAATATATGAATTTCAATAATTTTACTATTAAATCGCAAGAAGCCGTACAAAAGGCTGTTGAGGTGGTAAAGGAACAAAATCAGCAATCGATAGAGCCTTCTCACTTATTGATGGGGGTGATATTGACCGGTGAAAATGTAGTGAACTTTCTTTTCCAGAAATTAGGGATAAACTTGTCTCATCTGACATCAATACTTACGAGGGATATAGAATCGTACCCGAAAGTTTCGGGAGGCGAACCCTATCTGAGCAGGGAAAGTAATTCAACGTTGGAAAAGGCTGTCGATATTTCGAAAAAGATGGGCGATCAATATGTTTCTATCGAACATTTGATATTAGCAATACTTTCCGTAAAAAGTCCGGCTTCGCAAATGTTGAAGGATGTCGGTGTTTCGGAAAAGGAACTGGAAGCAGCAATCAATGAACTGCGAAAAGGAAGCCGGGTAGATAGCCAATCGGCGGAAGATACATACCAATCGCTCGAAAAATTTGCTATCAACCTTACTCAGCGTGCAAGAGACGGAAAACTTGATCCGGTGATCGGTAGGGACGAGGAAATACGCCGTGTTCTTCAAATCCTGAGCCGGCGCACAAAGAATAATCCTATATTGATAGGAGAACCGGGGACAGGAAAAACAGCTATCGCAGAAGGATTGGCTTACCGTATTGTTCGTGGAGATGTGCCTGAGAATCTTAAAAGTAAGCAGATCTATTCGTTAGATATGGGTGCTTTGGTAGCAGGTGCTAAATATAAAGGTGAATTTGAAGAACGTCTGAAATCGGTTGTTAATGAGGTTACTAAGTCGGAAGGTGAAATAATTCTTTTCATCGACGAAATACATACTTTGGTGGGAGCTGGCAAGAGCGAGGGGGCGATGGATGCCGCCAATATATTGAAACCTGCTTTGGCTCGTGGAGAACTTCGATCTATCGGGGCAACAACATTGGATGAGTATCAAAAATATTTTGAAAAAGACAAAGCCTTGGAGCGTCGTTTCCAGATTGTTATGGTAGACGAACCCAGCGAAATGGATGCTATTTCCATTCTCCGGGGATTGAAAGAAAAATATGAGAATCACCACAAAGTGCGCATCATGGACGAGGCTATTATTGCAGCCGTTCAACTTTCGAGCCGTTATATAACCGACCGATTTTTGCCCGATAAAGCTATCGACCTGATGGATGAAGCTGCGGCAAAACTTCGTATGGAGGTGGATTCCGTACCCGAAGAATTGGACGAAAAAAGCCGTCGTATCAAGCAATTGGAAATTGAGCGTGAGGCTATTAAACGTGAAAATGACAAAGATAAAGAAGATAGGCTGGCAAAAGAGATCAGCGACCTGAAAGAAGAAGAAAAAGAGCTGAAAGCCAAATGGCAATCGGAAAAAGAGGTTATTAATAAGATACAGCAAAATAAGGTTGAAATAGAAGACGCCAAATTTCAGGCCGACAGGGCAGAGCGTGAGGGAGATTACGGAAAAGTTGCCGAGTTGCGTTATGGCAAGATAAAGGAACTGGAAAGTGGTATCGAGCAGCTTCAACAGCAGTTGCAGGAAATGCAGGGCGCAATGGCAATGATAAAAGAGGAAGTGGATGCAACCGATATTGCCGATGTGGTTTCCCGTTGGACAGGTATTCCCGTTAGCAAGATGCTTCAAAGCGAAAAGGATAAGTTGCTTAATCTCGAAACAGAATTGCACAGGCGTGTGGTTGGTCAGGATGAAGCTATTTCGGCCATATCGAACGCTATACGCCGTAGCCGTGCCGGTTTGCAAGACCCGAAGCGACCTATCGGATCGTTCATATTTCTGGGTACTACCGGAGTAGGTAAAACTGAGTTGGCAAAGGCTCTTGCCGAGTTTCTGTTCGACGATGAAAATATGATGACCCGTATCGACATGAGTGAATATCAGGAAAAATTCAGTGCAACCCGTTTAATCGGGGCACCTCCGGGATATGTTGGTTACGACGAAGGTGGTCAGTTGACGGAAGCCATCAGGCGGAAACCATATTCCGTAGTGCTTTTCGATGAAATTGAAAAGGCTCACCCTGATGTTTTCAATATACTTTTACAGGTGCTTGACGATGGTCGTCTGACCGATAATAAAGGTCGTGTTGTGAATTTCAAAAATACGATCATCATCATGACATCGAATATGGGGTCTTCGCTCATTCGTGAAAATTTTGCACTGATGACAAAAGACAATCACGAAGAAGTGGTTGAAAAAACGAAGAGTGAAGTTTTGAATATGTTGAAATCAACCATCCGTCCCGAGTTCTTGAACCGTATTGACGAGATAATAATGTTCGAGCCGTTGAATCAGAGCGAAATAGCTCAGGTGGTTCGTATCCAGTTGAACGGAGTTGTTAAAACTCTGGAAGGAAACGGTGTAAGGCTTGAATTTACGGATGCGGCAGTCGACTGGATAGCCGAGTTAGGGTATGATCCTGAGTTTGGAGCTCGTCCGGTGAAACGTGTCATCCAGCGTCAGGTGTTGGACACACTATCGAAGAAATTGCTCGCAGGAGCAGTAGACCGTTCGTCGTTGATAGTTATAGATGTGAAAGACAATGAACTGGTATTTAATTGATACCTAAAAAAATAAGAAGTCCTATAATTCAACGAATTATAGGACTTCTTTTATTCTTCATATTGGCTTTGCGGAAGCGGGGGGATGTCTTTTTTTTAGTTTCTTCAATGATTATCAGTATTCTAATCAATCTTAAGGTTGGCTATGAATTATATATGTTGCAGATTATAATAATAATCAACTTATAAATAACGCTTGAAATATTAATTATACATTATTCACAAAGGCTATATGTCAAACAATTAAAAACATATAGTTATGAATTTCAATGTTTATTTTGATGTAAGAGTTTCAAAAACAACCAAAGCAGGTGTTGCACCATTAGAAGTACAACTAAACGTAAATCAGGTAAGAACCAAAATTCAATTATCAAGAAAGGTAAAACCAGAACTATGGAATAAGAAATTCCAAATGGTGGAGGGTGATGATGTAGAAACTAAGGATATTAATGCATTCATAGAACTAACCAGAACAAAACTTTATGAGTGCCAAACAAAATTAATGGCTCGTAACATCCCTGTTACTGCTGAAACAATTAAAGACCTATATACAGGAAAGATTAAGGATAAGTCAACATCATTGGTAACGTTATATCAAGAACATAATGATGAATATGCAGAGATGTATAAGACAGGGGCAATAACCTATACCACCTATCAAAAGCACACCACCACTCTAAAACACCTTCAATCATTTCTAAGAGAAAAATATGATAGGGATGATATTCAGATGAATGAAATAACCAAAACCATTATTGAAAGTTTTTGGAATTACATTAGAACTACATTGAAGATTCAGAATAATACTTCTGTTAACTATATGAAGAATCTAAGGAAGATATGTTTAAGGGCATTGAATGATGGTGTTATTGATAGAAATCCTTTTGCTGCTATCAAGCTACACATTGAACCTGTTGATGTTGATTTCTTGGTTATGGATGAAATAAAAACCATCTACAATAAAGATTGTCATTGTGAGAGATTAAACCAAATCAAGGATATATTTATTTTTTCTTGCTTCACTGGTTTGGCATATATTGATTGTGCTGAATTAAAGGCAGAAGAACACATCAAGACTGATAACAATGGTAATTTGTGGATAATGAAGAAAAGGGAAAAGACAGGTATTATGTCTAATATTCCATTATTGCCAATAGCAATTGAGATATTGGAAAAATATGATTACAAATTACCAATTATATCAAACACAAAAACTAATGCTTACTTGAAGGAAATCGCTGCTATATGTGGTATTAAGAAGAATCTGCATTTTCATTGTGCCAGACATTCGTTTGCCACAAGTGTCACTCTCAATAATAATATTGCCTTAACTTCTGTATCTAAAATGATGGGACACACCAACACCAAGATAACACAACGCTATGCAAAAGTATTAGAAAGTACATTGATGAACGAAATGAATAATGTAGCAAATTTGATAAAAATGTAGTAAGGTAGAGAGAATCCTTTGAAACACCATTACACTTTACTTGTAAAAAATGGGACTCGATCTTACAGACACTCAAAATAAGCTTCAGTTAATCTGACAACATTTTTCTCTTTCAAACGCCCTCTAAGGGCTTTTTGGGAGGGGATTTGAAAGAAAAAAATGTATTTTGAGGTTGAATTTCATCTGACAGTAGAAATTGTATGATCGAGTATCAACTTTAGCACTTTACTTCTTTAATGGTGTTTCTTGTTCATTCATAACCATAAATATCTTTCCTAAATTCTCCACCAATTTTAGATATCTCTTGATTAATAATTTCTTCATCTGTTTTGGAGGGGGAACTATATCTGTTTTTTAGTTCTTCCTTATCTATGTCTCCTTTGATAAGTTCTATTTCATTATCAATTGCTCTATGAAGATGGTATAAGCTTACACAAGTACCTTGAAAACAACGATACCATTTCTCATTGTTAACATCTTCTTTCATAAATTCGAAAGTTCTTTCAAAGTTGTTATCATAAGAGCTAATTACATTAAGTATATGTTCTAAAGAGGTAGAAGATAAAGTTCTTAAAACTAATTCATTATTTAATACATTACTAGTGAAGGTTATTTTTCTTACAGGAGCATAAAAATTTATACTATTCGCCCTATGTTCTAAATCCATATTAGGAGAAACCATTGCAGCTCTTGATAAATATAGCGTTCTTTGAATCTCTAATTTAGAAACTTCTAGTAATTTAATAACATCCTCCTTTTCCTTATCTTTTTCGCTTAACCCTGTTAAGAATATAGCAAAAAATAAACCTGAAAATGAAATAAAAAAAGTGAATACCAATGATAATATATCATTTTTGTTATAACCATCTCTAACTTTTCTAAATATTAAAGAGATGAATGGTATAATAGCTGCAATAATCGCTACAAGAAGATATTTCAACATAATCACAAATTTTTAATTAATACTTATACTGCACAAAGAAAGTTAAAATATCAATATCACAAATGATTATCTATGATTAAAATTAGGATTGCAGATATTGAATATAACATACCAAGCGGTTATGATGATGTAAAATTATCTGATTATGAAAACTGGTTTGGCTCTGAAATTATCACCAAAGAAGATGAAGTAACATTTGTATCTAAGGTATCAGGAATTGAATTAAACACACTTCAAAGCCTACCATTATCTTTTTATAATGATTTGGTTGGTATTATATCATTTTCTCTTAAAGACACCATCAAGGAAGTTAAAAACAGCATTGAGATTGATGGTGTGAAATATACTATCAACAATGAAGAAGAACTAACATTAGCAGAATGGATTGATGTAGAAGAAAGTTTAAAATCAGAATCAGATAAGTTAAGTAAAATACTAGCTGTTGTATGTCGCCCCATTGGTGAAGCCTATGATACCAACAGGTTAGCAGATAGGATTGAATTATTCAAAGGGTTGACAATGGATAAATTGTTTCCATTATTCAATTTTTTTTTTGCTCTTAAACGAAAGATACAATCAGATTATGAACCATTGTTTAATGGTGGAGGAACTTCAAAACCAACTTCACCAACTTACAGAGATTTCTCAAAAAAATGGGGATGGTACAAAGTGGTGGCACAACTTGCGAACCACGATATACAACAAATGGATAACATTTTTACGTTGGGCGTTATCGAAGTGTTCAACTTCCTTTCGTTTCAAGTTGATAAACAAAATGCAGAAGAAGCTAATAAGAAATTCTTAGAACAATTGAGGAACAATAAATAGCAGTAGGAGCAACGTTCATGTTGCCCTTTCTTTATCAATATTATAAAATCTATATGATTGATAAGGTAGTTAACATATTTAAAGATGAAGCAAGGCAGCACAAACTAATAAAATCTTTTTTCTACAATCCTGTATATGAAATTGGTAATGGAAACGAACCACATCCTGTATTCTGGTTAGAATCCCCAATATATTTAAGAAATATTGGTAACATAGGGCAAGGCATTGAAATAGATTTGAATTTCACAATTCAAATATTACCAAGTAAAGAAACTGATGAAGTAAAATGTGAAACATTAGCGTTTAGTACAGGTTTAAATATTATAGAACATATTAAGCAAAATAATCTATTGGAGATTAAACCAAATTGGACTGCATTAACATTGAGAAAATATTATGATAATTCTGCTGTTGCTGTTCGATTTTCATTAACTGTTGTACATCCCAACATTACTAACCTATGTCTACTTAATGAACACTTTGATACAGATAAACAGTTTGAGGTTAAAGAATTGATTAATGACTTTGATGTAAACCCAGCATCTAATTGTACAACTTTTGTAAATAAATTACCTGATTTCTCAATACCAACTACTAGATGAATGCAAAAGTAAAAGATATACTAAAAGCAATTCAAGCTGATATTGCTACATTGGCTCAATTGGTATTTGATACTGATAGTATTAGTAATAATACCAAAGTCAATAAGAACACATTAAAAGATAGCCAATTAGCAAAGGATGTAGAAGTTAAGGTGCAAGAAACTGGCAATCCCATTATTGAAGTATTGTTCAATCACTATATTGTTTATCTTGAATGGAATAGACCACCCAAATATAAGAAGCAACCTCCAATAGACGCATTAAAAGATTGGGCTGTTAAGAATGGTATTCCTGATGATAATGAAACACTTTGGAAAATATCATATGCAATTTGGCGAGATGGACACCAAGCAAGACCAATCACAGCAACATTGATAACAAATATTGAAGATAAGTTTGATAAAGAATATTTTGATATGATTTTTGAAGCACTGATTGATGATTTACTTAATTTCTTTACTGATTAATATAGATAGGGCGTTGTCATGGCAACGCCTTAGTTGTGTAAATATCAATACTAAAAACTAAAAATGGTAATTAATACAGATATAGCCACAATTATAGATAGCAATGAAATAACCTTAGTCAATAACCCATCATTCATAACATTTATGGGTGTGGGTGATGATAGTAATAATAATGATATTCCAACATTTATACTTACAGTAAATAATGCAATTGCTACTGATGGTTATTTTACAATTACTGAGATTGCTACAGATACCAAACATACATTCAAGGGAACTAAAGATAAATCAACAATATTGAATAATACCAATATATTCTATATCAGTGCTGACAATACAATTACAGCTAATAATATAGCTGCCTGTATTTTGCGTGATGGTTGGTTTAAGGCATCATTTGATATATCCACCAGTGGCAACAAGATAATGATTGCTGGAAAAAGAAAGAACCCAAAGTTTTCATTTTCCATTTCTGATGTAAATAACCTTGGTTTGAGTTATGATAACGCTGATTACATTATAACCAACAACAATAGTTTGTATAACAGCACCATTGAATTAGATGTATATAATGCTAATACCAACAGGTTTATTACAACTGTTACCAAATCATTCATTGATGGTGAAGTGTGGTTCGACATCAACAACATAATGAATAGAATAATGGTATCTTATCCCAATTTGTTATTCAATCCCAATGTCTTAGTAGATAGTGGTTCTTCAATGTCCTACAATTATAAATCGAAAAGGACTAAAGATTACGAGATAGAATATTTTTACACAAGTGATAAAAAATATGTTGTCGATGGGTTCAAACGAACGTTGGAAGAAAATAACCTTGATGAATATATTTATAATCCCTTAGAAGATAATAAGGTTAACATATTAACCAACAACACCAACAGATATTATAATGTAGGTGAAGATATTACTGCAAATTTCATTTATAATGATTACCAACTGACAGATGATTTCAAAATTGGTTGTCTGATAAAATACTATGAAAATACAAGGTTGGTAAAGGAAGATATTATTGCAGTTGCTGATAATTACCATTTGGTGAATAGCATCTATATCACTGCTGACAAGATAGAGCTAACAGAAGACACACAATATTTTGATGTGGTATTTGTGAAAATTCCAACAGCATCACCAACAGATTATTATGAAATTTCTACATCAATCAGATATACAATATTGGATGTGTGTAATACAACCAAAGGTTTCTTATTCCTAAATAAATTGGGTGGATGGGATTGTTATTATTTCAATTCTGATTTCTACAATGAGTTTAAAACAGATGCTACAACATCATTCAAGACCCTGCAACCTGAATATAAAATATCAGATACTTATGAAAAAGTTGAAAGAAAAGATGTGTCTGAAACCTTTGTTATCAAGTCTATGGTTACGAAAGAAATTGCTGAATGGTTGAAAGAATTAAGCACATCTAAATATGTCTATTCAATAGATGATGAAAATAGATATGTAATAGTGAATGACTTTGATTTATCTGTTGCGGATAAAGATTTATTTGAAGTAACAATGAAATATCAATTGGCAGATACTTATAATACTAATATCAAATGAATTTAATTATATTTGTATTCAATGCCAATGTTAATTTTAATACACTATTATGAAAACATTTAAAACAAAAACTGATGCGTATTTTAATTTCAAAAGAGAATTAATACAAGAATTTTCCAAAAGACACCCTAATTTTTTTAATGGAAACCATAATCCTGACGACGATGAAATTTATTTAGGTCAGTATATACATCAATATACCAAACGTAAAGAGTGTGGTAAATGTGGCTCAAATGACGACACCAAAGAATATACTATAACAATAAGACATCCTTATACATTTGAAGAAATATCACGAACTGCTTTTATTTGTTTGGATTGTGGTAAAAGTAAATATATAGGTATATAAATCAAATAAATGATTATATTTGTACTGGAAATAGCTGCAACCTATTTCCGCACGTAACAAATAAAAACATTTTCATAAAAGAGAAGCGAAGCCTGTACGAGTTACAGGCTTTTACATTTTCTACCTTCCCCATCCAAATATCAATACCATAAATAAAAATAATAATGGTATTAGTTGAGTTTTACATAAATGATAAATTAATTGATATTACAGATGCGAATAAATTAGGTATCAGATTAAACAGGCAAGTATTCAAACCTGCTGAATTTACATCTAAAGATGCTCAAATGTCTTATACTATCACCATTCCCAACACACCAAGCAATAATGAGATTTTCAACTATGCCAATATAGAAGAAGTTAAGAATAAGTTTAACTATGAGTATGATGCAAAACTGTATGTAGATACCATTTTGGTGTTTGATGGTAAATTTATGTTGAATGAGATTACTGAAACCACATATAAGGGCAATTTGTATATCCCAACATACAAGACTATCAAAGATATATTTGGTGACAGGACAATGAACGCCCCATCAAATATACCTGACAAAAATAAGTGGTGGTTGCCATTCTTACTTGAAAACACATCTGTTATCAGCGTTCACAACCAAAATGCCATTTATGACTACGAAATAAATAATAGCAGTTATGATTGTATATTTCCCTATGTCCTTTATGGTTTGATTCCAAAAGTATCAGAAGACCCAATGTATCAGGTCAATGGTGAAGAAGTTGGTAAATATTCAAATAAAAACATTTATGATGAATATGCAAGGTTGGGTTATGAGGATATCCCTCCATCAATGAATGTGCTGGCTACCATTCAGAAAATGTTTAAGGCAAATGATTTAACCATTGAGGGTACTGCATTTGATGATGACAGGCTAAAACACCTGTATATGAGTTATTCCAACCCTACTGACTATGTACAGGAATGGAATTATGGAGATTTATCTACTATTCATATTACTGGAGATTGGTCTATGGCTGATTATTCCTTTATTTCTTCACCTATTCCAACTCACAATTATTACAATTGGGAACGCCAAATAAGTATTGATTCAGATACTTATGGTGAATATTATAACATCAACCTGTTTGATACCAACAGAGCCAATTTAACCTATACAGATACAGGTAGTAATTGTATATATTCAGAATATAAGGATAAATATACTGATAAGGATTATACCAGAAAGAATTTAGGTGTGATTATACCTAAGTCTGGTTTTTACAGGGTTGATTTAGGTGGAAGCATCCAATTAAACACTGTTGGTGAACACCTTAGATTTTCAGATAATGGATTAAAATTTACAAGTACTTCCCAATCACATAGCAATAGAAACAACAGATTTGATAGGTCAAGATATGAGATTCAAGTATTACGTGATTATGGGGAAGGTGATTTCAATAATAAGAATATTGTAGGCAGCTATAACAGGGCAAACTTTCCACAAGATAGTTGGGATAACCAAAGCCAATACCCTAAATACTACCCATCCAGTCAGGGAGCAATGGTAATTGATGCCAGCAGCAACCAAAACTTTGTATGTGGTTTGCATTGGGGAAGGCACGAAGACGACTACAACCCAAAAGACAGCACCCAAAAATGTAATTATATGTTTATTCAAAATGGTTGGAGTTATAACAATTCCTTTACCCAGAAACAAAAAATATCAAGTATGTACCAAGCTGGAGGGAGTGGTGGTAATATAGGTATTAATTATTGGCGTTGGGGTTCTGTTGATGGGGATGATGAAACTGCAACAGATGATAATGATATTAAACTTGACTGGGGTGCTACAACAAAAAGGAAAGGTGTATTGCTAGATGCTCCATCCAATTACATAAATAATACTAATGATACATCTGGCAATGGTCGTGTAAGCAATATCATTTGGTTAGAGAAAGGAGAACGCCTGACTATAAATGTGGTTGGTGATATGGGTGATATGAGGCGTGGTTCTTCCCATCATAGTGAGTTTGATTCGTGGATAACAATAATTGATAAAGTTAATTTTGAGTTGGTTATAACCCCATTCAGAACTGATATAACCTATAACAATTTCACCAACAATGGTGATTATGACAGCAATAGATTATTATCTTGGAATGATACTAATTATACAGAAGATGGATTTTTGAAAGGAAAAATAAATCTATTCAAATTTCTACCAAGTGAAATAAAGGTAAATGATTTCTTGGATAATTTTTGTAAGGCTTTTAACCTGAGGTTATCCCAACCAAGCAAGGGTAAATTCTTATTGGATGTAAAACAAACTAAAGAATTAGGCACATCAGGTGTTGTTGACTTTGAAGATAAATTTAATATCAAACTTCGTTCTAATGAACCCCTGAATCTACCAAGTGAGATAAAGATAAAGTTCAATGTAGATACTGATGAAGAAGGATTTGTCAGCAGCAATAATGAAGATGGTAGTGGTACATTTGAAACAGGTACAGTAAACAGCAATACATTAGAAGTATCTTCATCATTTAGCTACAATTGGTATAAACCCATCACATTCAATACTATAAAATACAATAGAGGTTCAACAACTGAAAATGTACCAATCATCAGCAAATATGAAGTATGGGAGAACCCAACATCTGATGATTATGCTGAAATGCAGAAGAAATGGTACACTGATTTGGGTTTAAGATTCTGGTATATAGATGAAATTATAGGTAATAATACTGATTTCAGTAATGATATATTCTATATTGGTAGCAATTCAGTTAAACTAATGAGGGTAAAAAATGAATATAACATCAACAAGAACAATATATTAGACTATAAGAATAAACAACATAGCATATTGAATAACTATTTCACCATTATCACTACCAATGATACCAATTATACTACTATTAAGACTTACCTGAACCCAAGCCAGTATGAATTATTGGATGGTAGGAACTTAATAAAGTTAAACAGTGATTTGTATTATGTAAGTGAAATTAGTGGTTATGACCCATTGATGAAAAACACATCTGAAATAAAATTGATTAGGAAAATATAACGTCTCAAAACTTCTTGAAAGTATATCTCAACTTATATTCTTTCTTTTTTTAGAATATATACATAATTAATAATTTAATATATAATTAATTATGAAAAGTACTATTTTAATTCTTTTGATAAAAGAAATTTTGAGTTTAGTTTTTAAATTAATTTTTGAATATTTAAAATCAAAGATAACTAAAAAATAAATTCTTTTAGGGGGGAAATCCACGAGCCCCCCTTTTTCTCTTCAAAAATAATAATAAACCACCACTCATCCAAATATCAATATTCTAAAAGTTGATATAATGGCTGATAAAAAGGTATTTACCATTCAAATAGATGGGGTTGAAAAAAGTTACAATGATGTAATAAAACTAAGTGAAGCATTAAATGCTATCAATAGTGTTAATGCTACTGTTGCTACAAGTAATCAGGAAGTTGCAGCATCCAACAACACTGTCACCCAATCCCAACAAGAAGTAAGTAAGGCTGGGCAAGAATATGAGAGAATCCAACAACGTATTCAGGCATTGGAATCTGAATCTACTCGTATCAACATAGAAGCTAACCAACAATTAAGGGATAGGCGAGCAGAAGTAACAGCAACAGTACAAGCCAATACAGCACAGGAAGGTAGTGTACGCCAAATGGCAGCCCAATTAAAATTATTGAGGGCGCAATATGATAATCTGAGTAAGGCAGAAAGAGAAAATGCTGATGTTGGTGGTGCATTATTGGCTCAAATTCAAGAATTGGACGCAGCACACAAGGCAGCCAAAGAAGCAACAGGAAGACACCAAGAATCAGTTGGTGATTACTCTATTGCTGCCAAAGCAATGAAAGAAGAATTAGGTGATATTGAAAATCAATTAGCAGCAATGATTGCTAATGGAATATCACCATCTGATGCAGCATTTCAAGCATTAGCAGAACGTGCAGGGGAGATAAAACAAGCAATCCAAGACGCAAGTGCAAGCATTGATGAATTTGCATCACATTCACAGGGCTTGAATAATGTTATTGGTGTTGGTGAAGCATTAACAGGTGTATTTGGTACTGCAACAGGTGTAATGAATATGTTTGGTGTTGCTAATGAGGATGTTGAAAGAACTATGCAACAAATGATGGGTGTGATGACAACCCTGCAATCGTTACAGGCATTACAGAATACTTTAACACAAAAAGGAACATTAGTAAACACATTATATACTAAGGCATTAACTGCATTAGGGATTATTAAAAAAAGTAATATTACTGCAACAGTGGTTGAAACTGCTGCTGAGACTGCCAATACTGCTGCACAAGGGGCAAATACAACTGCTACCATTGCTCAAACTGTTGCTACTAAGGCAGCCACCATTGCCACAACCTTATGGAATGCTGTTTTGGCAGCTAACCCATTGGTATTAATAGCTATGGCATTAGCAGGTGTTGTTGCTGCAATTATTGCATTTAGTGATGAAACTGATAATGCTACTGTTAGTACAAGAAATCTTAATTATGCCTTGAATGAAACCAAGTACATTTTATCTGAATTGGAATATCAATTAAATTTTCAAACTCGATTGATGGCAGCACAAGGGAAAAACCAACGTGATATTCTTCAATATACCATTGACAAGCGTAAAGAAGAAGTTGATTTAGCCAAAAAAGGATATGAAGAAATGAAATCTGCATTTTCTAAAATGAATGCAGAAGAACGTGAAGCCAATAAACAAGCCTTACAGGACAGTAAAGATATATACCAATCACAGGAAAAAGCATATCAGGACAGTAAGGACAATATGATAATTTATGATGCACAACAAAAAACTGATGCAAAGAAAAAACGTGAACAAGATGGTAAACAGGCAGGGCAACAATACAAACAGAATTTAGAAAATTATAAAAAGACCTTAAAGTCTTATTTGGAAGAATCCAACAAAATGTGGTTGTTAAATGAGAATACAAGAATCAGTAATTTAAAAGATTCAGCTAATAATATGACTGCTGTCACCAAAGATGAATTAAAAGTTAGGAATAAAGCAATTAAAGATGCTTATAACCAAGAACTAACCTATGCTTCAACATTGGCTGAAAATGAACAAAAGGTATTGAAAGAAAAATATGATGCTCTTATTGTTCAGGCTGAAAAACTAGGACAAGATACAACGAGTATTACAGAAGAATACAATAAACAAAAGGATGAATTGGATACCAAATCATTCAATAATCAGAAGAAAATACTGAATGATAGGAACAAAGCAGTTAAAAAATCAAATGATGATTATTTAAAACTTGAAACAGACAGGATTAATAAGTTAAGAGATGAACAAACTAAAGCTATTGATAATGAAACAAAACAAATTGAATACCAATTAAATACTATCAATAATTTAAAAGAAAATGCTGTTGCAAAAAGTGGTAAATTTAACCTGATTGATGTTGATGCTACTAAGAATAACCTTAAAGAAGTTGGTAATGAATTAAATAAATACCTGAAAACCTTAGATAGTAGTAAAAAACAAATTGAAAGGTACTATGATGCCCTTATTTCAACTTATGACAAAGACAGTCAGGAATATAAAGATGCGGTTGAAAACAAAAAACAGGCTCTGAACGACTTGGATAATAAGATAAAAACCACCAATAAGGATATTGCAGATAATACACAGGCTGCAACACAGGTGATTAATGATTATTGGGAGGATTTATCAGCAAAAATTGGTGAAAAAGTACAAGTTATTTCAGATTCAGTTGGTAGTGTTTTTGAAACTATGTCTATGTTTTTCGATATGCAATTGGAAGAAGCCAATGCAAAATTGGATGAAGTAACTGAAAAATATGAAGCTGTTGTTGAATTGCAAGAAGAAAGCAATGAGAGATTGAAAGCCCTGAATGAAGAAGCAAAAACAGCGCAGGGAGGTCGTGCCTTAGTTGTACAAGAAGAAATTCAACGTGAAATGGCTTTGAACAAGGAATTAGCCAATCAGGAAAAACAACTTGCCAAAGAAAAGGAAAAAAGAGAAAAGGAAGCTGCCAAAATCGAAAAGCAACAGAAAAAAACTGAAATGATGGGTAATATTGTGCAGGGTGTTGCCAACACTGCATTAGCAGTAATCAATGCCTTAACAGTTTCTCCATTCCCATTAGGTTTAGCATTAGCATCTGTTGCAGGGGCAATGGGTGCAGCTCAGGTTGGTATTATGACAGCACAATTAAGTAAATTAGAAGATGGTGGATTGATTAAAGGTAAACCCCATTCACAAGGAGGTGCAAGAATTGAAGGTACTAACATAGAAGTTGAAGGCAATGAATATGTTGTAAATAAAAGAACTACTATGAAGAATGTAGGTTTATTATCTTATATCAACTCACAGGATAGAGAATTGGGTGTTGGTGATTTCATTAGTTACTATGATGATTCGACTGGTAAGATTATACCAACATCAGGGTTCAAACAAATGTATGAAGATGGAGGACAATTGGTTAATCTGAATAATATAACAAGTACCAATAATAGTAATGAAGAAATATTAAATGCTATCAAAAATATTAATTTCAATCCAACAGTTAGCGTGACTGATATAAACAGGGTAAACGACCAGATGACAACAGTTAAGGATAGTGCAGGGTTTAGTTAACAAAAAGTTATTACCAAATGACAATAATATTTTTTTATGTTTTTCCTGTTATTTTTCTTCCAATAAATTTGCGCAATACGCAAAAGATTATTATATTTGTATTGTCAATAATTAATTAAAACATAAGTGTATGGAAAAACAAGAATTTAAAAAAGAGTTACTTCAAAAGCGAATGGAGTATAAAAGTAAAATTGAAATGTTAAAGTATTTACCCAATTATGAAAAAGAGATAGATAGATTATTAGATTTAATAAATACCATTGACAAAATTTTAAAAGAATTAGAAAAGTAAAAAAACAAAAAGCACCTCGAAAGGGGTGCTTATAAAAAATAAACATTATGAAATTGATTGATAAATTAGATAAAATAAAAGAATACTTTACTAACTCAGAGGTTGATAAATTCAAAGAATTAGTAACAGAAGTATATGCAGAAGTAAGTACAGAAAAAGAAAAAATGTTGATAGATGAATTTATTAAAAATATGGTAGATGAATCTATGGAAAAATCTAGTGAAGAAGTAGAAATATTACTTATAAAAGCTAAATTATATGAAGTTGAAAAAATAGTATCTTTGTCTTACATTGCTAAACAATATTTTAATAAATCAAAAGAATGGTTATATCAACGTATTAATGGTTATAAGGTTAATGGAAAAAAGGCTAAATTCACAGATGATGAATTAAAAACTCTTGAATTAGCCCTACACGATATTTCAAAAAAATTAGGTTCAGTTACACTTGTGTAATTATTTATTGACACCAAAAACTTATATTGAACCTGTATAGGTTTTTAAGCACCCTTTCATGGGTGCTTTTTTTATTCTCCTTTCTTTTTTATCATAATATCAATAGAATAAAATATTGATATGATAATAACTACAACTTCAAAAAGTGTGAAAATAGAAGATAGCAATATTGTATATACAGGTGGTTTATCTGCATTTACATATACATATTCTATACCAACTGATTCAGTTACGTTCTTCCAAGATAACAAACTAATTGCAACAGGCATATTATCTGATACAACCATTAATGGAACTCAATTAACTGAAACCAATATAGATACAGAGTTAGACAAGGTTTTTAAGACAGCATCAGGGGGTGGCGTTTCTGATGCTTATACCAAAGCTGAAACAGATGCTAAATTCTTACCATTTGCAGGTGGTACAATGACAGGTGAAATTATTTTTAATGGTGTTCCATCAGGTAATTCAGCAGTAAACGTTGGTGGTGCAAACATATCTAACATTGGTACTATTGTAGGTAAGAATATCAACAATGAACAAGTCTTAATTGAATTTAACCATCAGGGAAAATTACAAGTTAATACACAAAATACATCAACTTGGACAGGCTCAGATACTATTATTGAAGGTGTTGCTATACCAACTTCTGATAACCACGCAGCCAATAAAAAATATATAGATAATATTGTTGGGAATATTAATACTATTCTTGATGTAATAAATGGAGAAATAATATAATAATGGGAACAACAGCAGATAAATTATATAAAATAATAGATACGAAATACAATATAAGGCAAGTCATAATTGATAAAGGTGTTGATGTGGCTGATGATGTGGTGTTCGCTGATTACCCTGATAAGATTGCACAAATACCATCAGGTAATCAGGAATGGAAACCCAATGCAGAATGGTATGATATAAAAACAATACTGGCAGAAGATATAATACCAGATGGGTATGATAGAATTGGTATATTCTTGTTTAAGGATGTAAAAGATTCTGTATTATTATCCAATGTAATATCTAATATTACCAATATATCATTTAAAACAAATGCTGGTGAATGGGTAGAAAATGTACCATTGACTTATACCCATACTTGGAATAAATCATTTGATAAACCAACTTCTGATGGATATTCAACCAGATATATGATTATATATTCTCAACCAACATCAGAAGTACAAATCAGACCATCATTTGAGAATATTTATAATTCTTATGAAATATGTTGGGTGGTATTAGATAATTGCAATCTTACACAAATCTCTTTTGCTAATGGTAATTCAGTAACTGTATATTCTGAGAGTAATTTAGAGTGTTTTGAAATAACAAATAAGACAAATTTTGCATCAAAAAGTTTGGGGAATGGTTTTGCCTTTGCTTTTTGTTATAATTTAAAAAAAGTAAGGTTAAAAGATGATGTAAATAGTCTAAATGGATATCCGTTTTATTGTTGCTATAATCTAACAGATATAATATTACCTACGGCATTAAAAGATGATGGTGGCTTAACAAATGGTTTTTACAACTGCTATAAACTTAAAAAACTGAATCTGTTAGGGTTGACAGGTTTAAACACATTGGCTGCAAGTGCATTTTATGGTTGTAGTTCTTTGGAAGATTTTGTTATCCCATCAGGAGTTACTTCAATAGGTAACAATGCTTTGGTTGGGGTTAATATTAATGATGTTAATTTAAATAATATGACAAGTGTATCTATTTCAAATACATATACATTATTCAATATAAACTTTGGTGGGTTCACAGGCTTAACAACACTTTCATTTTCAAATCTATATGGATTATTAAATATAAAATGTAATGTTGGGGCAATCCCTCAGATAAACATCAACCTAAACAGGTCAAAATCAATCAGGGCTGAATCAATAAATCAGTTCCTAACTAATCTTGGTGATAATACAGGCAACACAACAAGAAGCATAACACTACACGCTGAAGTTAAGACTAGAATAACAGACGAAGTGTTGACGAAAACAATAAATAAAAATTACACAATAGCATAATATGAAAACACAAACAGTTAAAATAAAGAAAATAGTAGCAGATGATGGATTTGTATTTTCAAATCCTGACAAAACAGAAATTTATTCATCTGAAATGTATTTAGGTAAGAATGATTCTGCTGATAATTATATTGAAATCACTATTGAGGAAGCAGAAGAAATATTAGCAGAATTGGAAAAGGGATAATAATCTTACTATTATTATTACAAATGATAATATGGGGTTGCAGTGATTGTAACCCTTTTTTAATTACTACAATATCAATATCATAAATATAAACTATTATTACGATGAATAAAGATATCCCAATATATAAGTGTGTGATTGATGAAAGCGATAATGAAACAGGCATCTATGCAATCAGCTTTGTTGATTTTCCTGCCGTCGAGGTTGATTTTGTTGCTTTATCCAAACAGAAAAAAGAACAGAAACTACACCTGAACCAAGATAAACAAATATTGACTGGTGTTGTACTCCAACCAGAACAACTGATTTACAGATATGATGATAATAGTAAGTATGAATATTATATCACCTATTCTGCTGAACAAATTGAAAAGATTGCACAAAAAATGATGCGTTCCCAAATCGCATTAACCAATACTACCCACCAACATCAAGCCCCATTGACAGGTAACTATTTAGTTGAATTATGGATTATCCAAGACCCTGACAATGACAAGGCTAATGCACTTGGGTTCCAAAGATTACCAAAAGGTACATTGATGTGTTCCTATAAGGTTTCTGATTCAAAATATTGGAATAAAGAAGTAAAAACAGGCAATGTAAAAGGGTTCTCATTAGAAGGAATGTTCTATCAGGAAAAATTAAGAAAAACAAAAAGTGATTTATCAATAAATCAAAAGGTTAGAAAAAATAACAGTATAAAAAATAATACATATACTATGAATAAAAACACAAACAAAAATTTATTAAGCAAGATAGGTAGATTCTTCTTAGATATTGAGGATGTTGAAATTGCTGATGCTGCTGATGCAGGTGAAACAGTAAGAATATTTACCCTTAAAGATGGCAGTGAAATAACTGTTGATGAAGATGGTTATGCTACTATTGATGGAGAACAAATGAGTGCTGGTGAACACATACTATCTGATGATTCAATAATTGAAATTGATGCAGATGGCTACTTAGTTGAAACAAAAGAAACAGATGATGTGGCTGATGAACCAGAAGAAGCAGTTGCACCAACTGAATTAAAGAAATCGAAAAGAGTAAAACAGGAAGATGAATTTGTTGAAGATGAAACATTTGAAATTGATATTGATGGAACAATGCACCCAGTAACTAAAGAAGTTGCTGATTATGTCGCTTCATTATTGGCTAAAATAGCAGAATTGGAATCTACTGTTGCTGATGATGCAGTTGAATTGAGAAAACTAAGAAAATCTACACCATCAACCAAACCTGCTAATGTTCGTCAATCGACAAAGAAAATAGACTACACAAAAATGTCAAGGGCTGAAAAGTTAGCTTACCAATTATCAGCATTTCAGAAAAAATAAAAATTGGTTATCAATAACTTAAATGACAACTGACTGGGATGGGAAAATACCCATCCCAACACAAAATAAATAGAAAATAAAAAAACATAAAATACGACTATGGCAGTAATATTAGATAATGTAACATACCAACCTACCAGACAACCAGACTTTTTCACAAAGTTGATGTTTTCAAACAAGACTTCTGAACACGTTAATATAATTCCAAACGTAAAATATAAGACCTTGTTAAATACTTCTTCAATTGAAGACGATTTACTTCAGTTTGATGGGTTGGGTACTTGTGGTTGGACTCCATCAGGTGATGTAAAATTCAGTGAACGTGAATTAGAGGTAAAACCATACAAGGTAAATTTTGAGCAATGTTTAGCAGAATTTGAAAAATCTTGGATAGGTGAAATTATGAAACCAGGCGCAAACTTGGATGAACTTCCATCTGAAGTAGAAGACCAAATAATGTATTTGGTTCAAAAGAAAATAGGTAAAGAAATAGAAGCTAAAATATGGAATGGTGTAGCATCAGCAACTGATATTGATGGGTTTATTACCGTTCTTGATAATGCAACTGATACAATCAAAGTTGCAGGTGTGGCTTTAACGAAAGCTAATATCTTAGGTGAATTTGAAAAAATATTCTTAGCGCAATCAGAAGATGTAATTGATGCTTCTGAGGATGGAGAATTAAAATTCTATGTATCAAAAAAGGCTGAAAAATTAATTAAATTGGCATTAGCAGATACAAACAACTCAAATATAGTTATTAACCAAAATTGGTTAAACACTGGTGATAGTATATCTTATATGGGTTATGAAGTAGTTGCTTTATCTGGTATTCCATCTGATGTTATGGTATTCGCTAACTGGCACAATTTAGCTTATGGTACAGATTTGATTTCTGATGAAACTGAGTTAAGAACTGGTATGTTCCCACAACCAGAAGATGACAAATATTTCGTTAAAGGTAGATTGAAATTAGGTGTGCAAGTTGCATTCCCTGATGAAGTGGTACTTTATAAATAATAGCAAGTAAGCTATTGGGGTGGGTTATTCCCATCCCAGTACAATTAAATAATAGCAAATAAAACAAAAAATATACTATGGCAAAATGTCAAATAAATAGCTCTATAACAAAATCTTGTGATTATAATTTATCAGGTATCGCACGTTTGTATCTTACCAATTTCAATGAGAAAAGTACATATACAACTGATGCTGATGGTTATATAACAGATATAACATTAGAAGCAACAGATAAATACTTTAAATTTGATTTTAATAACGAAACTGCATTCTTCCAAGATGATTTAGTAGTTAGTAATGGTAATAAATACAGACAAATTACAGTTCAGGCAGTTATTAGTAATAACGATATTGAAATGTTGAACCAAGTAACACCATTGGATTTAGGTAAGTTCACTGCTGTATTAGTTGATAAATCAGGTAAATGTAATTTGGTTGGTCGTATCAATGGAATTGAGGCAACAGCTAACAATTATAATAGTGGTTCTGCAGTTGGTGATGCTCAGGGATGGACTATAACAATGGTGGGTGTAGAACCAGAAGTACACACATTACTATTAGATGAAACAGTTGTATCAGGATTGGTATAAAAACTTATTACCAAATGGTAATAAAAATATAAGATAGTAGATAGGGGCGTTCACATGGAACGCCCTTTTTGTATTTTTGTACTCACCCCACCAATATCAATATCTTAAACATAAATATTGATGAATAATAATTGTGATATAAATCAAGATATATTAAATAACTGCTTAGATTATAGGACAGGTGGCATATATAAAATATATCTTCTTCCTTTTGATGATTTTCAAGCTGTCAAAACTTCAAAAGGTTCATTTAAACCTACAGCATTTAATGATAGCTTTGATAATTTGACAGAATACAGTACCATATTATCAACTTCAAAATTCTACCAATTAGAAGCTGATGAAACAGCCAATTTTAAACATACCTATTACAATCACTATTATACACAATCACTGACGACTAAGGTCAGAAGAATAGATAAGGAATTGGATTTATTACTATCCAAGAACAAAAACAAAAAATTCTTTGTAATGTTTTTCCCAAATCTTCATAACCAATATTGGAAGGGAAAAGTGTTGACTTCTGATTTCTGTTTTACAATTGGTGATGAAAATGGTGCTACTATATCTATTGAATTACTGATTGAGCAAGTAACAGGTGATAATGTATATAACATTACATTTTCTTCGAACTCTTATAAACCATTGTCAGTGATGGAGAATTACAGAACAAAAACATTAGATGATTATATATTAAATATAAAATATATCCCAACATTATTTGAATGTCAAGGTTTTACCAATTATGAAGTTGCACAATATGCTTATTGTGTAACCAATGATAAAAATGAATATGCTGTTGATAAAGATGGTAGGTTATGTTCAGATACAGGGAATAAACAAGCCATACACATATATAATAACATCAATGATGATGTGGATGTAAGTAATTATGATGTGGTGGGTTCTTATGATATAGATACAGCCTTTGATGGTAAAAAAGTAAGAAAATACAATACCACTTGCTATAATAAATACAATTATCAACTGTATTTTACCAACGACCAAGAACAAAGAATTGTTGAAGAATTATTCAATTATGAGGGTGCTTTAAAGTCTTATCCTATTACTGTATTGGGTGAAAATTATGAATATTCTGTTGTTAGCATTCCCAATTGGATAAGTTATACTATTGGTACTGATGATACATTATATATTAATGTCGCTGCAAATGAAGCAGAATCAATGAGAAATGGAACAATCGTATTACAACACAATGATAAACCAGAACTTCAATTGACTATTAATATTACACAGGCAGAAAATGTTATCATTATTCCTGAATTTGATTATCTGGTTTTTCGTTATTATTGGGGTGAAGGTGATGGCAGGGATTTAGATACATCAACTGTATTTATGAATACTAATATTGCATTAGCTAATGATATTCAATTAGATAATTCTGCTGTTGGTTGGAATATGTCAGGCAATAGAAATGTTGATGTTGCTAGTTATTTGGTTTGGGGTGGTGATAATACAGGTAGTGGAAATGAATGTACTTACATCAATATGAACACCTTAATAACTCAATATGATACCCTGCCTGATGTGGTTGAAATTAATGTATATGCCAATTGGTTTGGTACTCGTTTAAATGGCAATTGTGCATTCTTCCTGAATGCCTATAAAGGTGGTGCAATGGTTCAGGATGGCTATAATTTTGAAAATGTAGGTGGTGAGAATGTATTATTTGAAGCTGTTGGTGTGAGTATTACAACACAAGGTGGTTCAAATGCTGCTGATTATCAGAATGACTATACCAAAATAGGAACGATTTTTTATAACAAGAAAACAAGAACTGCAACTTATGTAATAAATGCAGAAATAACAGGATAATATATAATATGATATAAGAAAGCAGAAGCATCATGTTTCTGCTTTTTTTGTATTATTATCTCAAATATCAATATATTAAAATTTGATATGGCTAAACAAGACACAATTGATATAATCAAG
>NZ_QVMP01000016.1:0-82507 GCF_010501095.1 Dysgonomonas sp. 520
TGGTTTTGACGATTTAGTCATGATTATTGCTTGCGGTCTGCATAATTTTAGAATTGCAAATTCATTGATTTTTAATCATATATAGTTTTATTGAATATAATGTCTATTGTATTTTATAAAAAATACAGAAAAAACGGAGACAAAATAATGAGAAAATTTCTTACTACTGTACTCTTGTTGATAGTTGCCATGTATATTTCGGCACAGATAGGCCTGCACGAAAGAATTGTGACGGTGAAACCTATGTGTACATCCGAAAATATAGAAATACCCGATGCGGAATCGGGTCAACTTATATCGGCTTCCGCAGAGCTGAAAGATGATTGTGTGAAGAGTAATTATACACCGGGAGGTGTGGACGATTTTCTACTGAAAAATGAAGATGATATATCGCAAAAAAAGAATAAGACTGCTCTGAAAAAACAAGTGGATTCCTTTGCTAAAGCAGTAGGGAAAGATTATAGGCAAGTGATGCCATATATATCGTCCGACTATGTGTCTCAGATTTCAGTGTCCGATTTCAATGATCTTGTGAATACTATCTCCGATAAAGCCAGAACAGATGTCGACAATCTTTTAAAAGACGGATATCCGTCTGAAATATGGGAAAAGTCCGATACAACTGTCTTCGATGGAAGATGTGAAAGAAAATCAGGCGCAGCCGTCTGTTGCTGTGATGATGACGCAAGAAGGAAAATATATACCCAGCGAATGGATTTTTGAACAAGGTGACTGGCGCATTAAGCAGTTGGCAGATGTAGGAGATAAAAACCTCGGCAAAAGAAAGGTAATTACACATCCTGATTATTCCAATTTGCTGCAATTAGATGTCAATATCCCGATTGGAAGCGACATAGAGGGTACTCAAATATCGGCAACATATAACCGAACTTTAAAAACGTTCTTCATATATGGGTTGAGATTGGGCGTGGGCAGCATGGACTTGCCGAAAGAAGTAATAACTGATAAGGGAGATTTCGGCGATCTTGTCAGTTCGAATAAAAAATATTTCTTTGCAGATGTTCAAGCCGGAGCGCAACTGCCACTCAAAATATCGTCTGTTTTCCTGATTCCGAATGCTAAAGGTATTTTCGGCGTGAATTGTGGCAATAAAACCAAGAGCCTGAACTGTGGTTTCTCGTTAGGTGCTCAGGTTGCATACAGGCTCAGCGGAAAAACTTACTTAATCGGAGGTATTGATTTCCAACGTAAATTCTTCTTGTCGCAAGACTATGACCTTTCCGATGATGACAAATTCCCTCCTTATAATATTTTAGGAATACATCTCGGTATAGCATGGTAAACAATATCAGCAAATTTTTCAATGCCTGTTAAAAAAGTAATATTATCTATATTTTTTGCCATCAGTACTTTTGCCTTTGCTATTGGGCAAAGCGACTCTCTTTGTTTGAAGGCTGATAGCATCGAAACACCTAACCTGATCAGTCGTTTAGGTTTAGACCGGTCTTTGCAGGGTGATGAACTCACGTCTTTCAAGGCAACACGGTTCATCGCTCCCGCTGCTCTTATAAGTTACGGCTTTGCATTGCATTATATTCCCGCCCTTAAAGATTTAGATAGGGATATAAGAAAAGGGGTTCAGAAAAATATTAATTTTAATACTCGTATAGATGATGTGTTGGTGCTGACTCCCGCAATGACGGTTTTTGCTCTCGATTGGTGTGGTGTACCTGCCCGACATAGCTTCAAAGATAGGGTTATTGTAACAGCATCTTCTTATGCTATGGGATTGACTTCTACTTTGTTGGCAAAAGAAATAACAGATCGTTGGCGTCCCGATATGAGTGAGGAAAACTCATTTCCTTCGGGTCATGCTATGTCGGTTTTTGCAGGAGCCCATTTGCTAATGAAAGAATATGGTCATATATCACCTTGGATCAGCGTATCAGGCTATGCGATGGCTTCGGGTGTGGGATTTCTTCGGATAGCCAATAATCGTCACTGGTTTAGCGATGTGATCGTGGGCGCCGGATTTGGTATTTTGAGCGTGGAACTCAGCTATTTGCTACTGCCTTATCTTTCAAAGACATTTACCATAAAACAGAAGAAAAAAATGTCGGAACTAACTGTCAATCCTGACTTTGGAAACAACTGGGCGGGAATGGGGTTCAGGTATTCTTTTTGAATTATCTGTTTACCACTCGTTAATCGCTTTCTTTATTAGTGTCCACTCACCATTCAGGCGAAGGAACACACCAAAACTGTAATCCGTTTTCTTTCTTTTCAGATCGGAATAGGATTCGGCGTGTATGCCAAACGCAAACATTCTTTTTAACTGGCGTTCGTATGCAAGTTTAAAAGTGACAACATTTCTGGTTGGCAGACGCTCTTCGGGGTGGAGGGGGTTGAACGATGCAAAAAGTTCTTCTCCTTCAAACGCATAGAATTTTCGGGCATGCCAATATCCGGCCATGAAATTAAGATATTTAGCTTCCATGTGAAACACGGGATATACGGCCCAGCCTTTGTCGTAAGGCCTTATTTCCGGATTCGGTTTTTTGTCATAATACCCTAAGCCATAAATGTTAAACCCTGCCGACTTGATGAACCCGTCTCCGATTTGGTAGTCAGAAACCAATCCGGTAGCAATGTTCCCAGCAACAACTAAAGGCGATTCACTTCGGTCTATTTGTCCGCCCTCATGATAAATAAGGGTTTGGAAAGGTATGGATAGTTGCAATCTTTTTTCGGGAGATGTCAGTTTTATAGAGCTAGACAAACCAAAGGTCAATACCTCCGGAACAGAGTCGCCCCGTTCTATATATCGTCTCCAATTGACCCATGTATCCACAAAAAAACGTTTGTTTTCGTAAGTTAGCTGTATTCCGCTTTCAGGCTTATTGGTCATGTGCAGCTCCCATCTGTAAAGCGGTTCTATCAGGCGATGGTTGACCCCTGCATAAAGATTGCCTAACACAAAATTAAGATTTGGCAAAGGCTGATATTGCAGACGTGCATGAACCCATTTGAAAAAATCCATCCCGTCTTTTTGCTGATCGCCCGAATAATAAAGACCTGTAGCTCCAATCTCTGCACTAAACTGGCTTCCAATCTGATATCTTAGTCGAGGGGTGAACATAGTGCCCGGAAATGTAGCACCTTTGGCAATAGGACTGGAATATTCATTGTTTTTGAAAAAACCGGTCATGTCTATTTTTAGCTGTAGTTTATCGCTGTTTTCACTCGATAGATGAGTAGACGATTTCAACCCGTCGGGCATCCATTGGGCATTTATTATTGAAGGGAATATAATAAAGATCAGGATAAACAGAGTCTTGTTTATTGGTTGCATCGGTTTCAAATTATAAAAAGGAATACAAATATATGATTTTTAGAGTATAATATCGCATTTGCCAAATGTTTTAAGCTAAAATTGCGGATAACTAATGTTCTTTTTTGTTTAAATGACCGATTTATGCTGCCGCATGATTGTCTATTCTAATGTAATCCGGTAGCCGTTTTGGTTGATTTTTCGAAAGCTATTTGTATATTTGTTTCAATATTTAACAATACACAACATACAAGATGAAACACAAATTGCTGCTTGTTGCGACTTTACTATTATTCGTTATTCCACAAACAATATTTGCACAAAAAAAATCGAAATACGATACAGATTCCGTTTACGTACTGAAAGCCGGAAGCGGTAAATATGAAGGTTATCTGAACGAAAAAGGACAAAGGCATGGACATGGCACGCTGTACCGAAAAGATGGGACAGAAATATATGACGGAAGATGGGTGAACGGGAAAAAGGATGGTCAAGGTACACTGTATAATGAAAAAGAAGAGCCTATTTATGATGGCGGGTGGAAAAACGACAAAAGGGATGGTGATGGTGTGTTATATTATAGCAACGGGGAGACTTGCTATGATGGTCATTGGAAAGAAAATAAGCGTCATGGCAGTGGGCAGCAATACGATTTAGACGGAGATGAAGTGTACGATGGCAACTGGATGAATGATAAACGTCATGGTCAGGGAACATCTTATAACAAAGATGGAGATGACGAATACGAAGGCAATTGGAAAAACGACAAGAAACATGGAATGGGCAAGTATTATTACGGAAAAGACCGTGACTATGAATATGAAGGAACATGGACGAATAGTAGACAAACCGGAACAGGAGAAATAAAACACAATGGTTATTTGATGTATAAGGGGATGGTGAAGAATGGTATTCCTCATGGCACAGGCATCAAATATGATCATGATAAAGATACAAGGTTTGTTGGTGTTTTCAGGAATGGAAAACTGAAAGGAAAAGGTTTTCTCTACAATGACGACGGTGAGATATTGGCAGAGGGGTATTGGGAAGATAGTATTTTGATAAAAGGCCGTGGAGTCCTTTTAAACGATAAGGAGGATATTGTTTACCGGGGAGAACTTTCTTTAGGAAAGAAAAATGGCAAAGGAGTTGAATATAACGAGTATGACGAAGTTGTGTATTATGGCGATTGGAAAGATGATAAAAGAGACGGCAAAGGTTCTCTGTGCGACGACGATGGTGAGGTTATAATCTACGAAGGCGATTGGAAAGATGGCAAACGACATGGTGAGGGTACTCTTTATGATGCAGACGGTCAGGGTATTATCCTTTATCAGGGGAAATGGGAAAACGATATGCCATTGGGGACAGTGAAAGAAATAGAATAATTTTTATCTGAAAAAAGATCCCCCTCCACTATCCTGCGTAAAGGAGAGAGTGGAAGGGGGAGAGCTTACAAGTAAAAAATGTGTTAAGAAAAAAAGTCTGACTCGTCTGTCATATAGTAGCGTTCCCGCCCTTGTTTTAAATTGTGGAGAACTTTCTTAATGTTTTTTCCTTCCGCAATTTCAACAGTCGTGTATTTGTTCACACGTACCCTGATCATTTTTGGCTGATTAGCCTTGATTTTATTTACCAGATCTTTCCATTGACGACGCAATTCCAGCATTTCCGATTCGCTTATATATTCGTATGTACCAGCACTCATATAGATTTATTTTTATTAGGTTTATAGTAATTGAAATAATATTGTCAAATGACATTTTGTATGTAATATTCATTCGTATTCAAAAGAACAAATACAGGAAGGGGCAACTCATCTTATACGACAAGGCAAAAGGTTTTCATTTCCATGACAACTGTTTAAATGTTAAATTATGGTTTTGTTATCGTTATTTTATGAATATATGTTAACTTTAGGGTATTTGATATGAATAGTTACGAAAATCGAAAATCGTTCTGGATTTGTCTTGATTGGCAGACTGATTCCGAAAGTAGTATTTCCATGTTTTCTAACTTTGATAATAATTCGTTATGTAATATATCTTCAAGATTATCAATGATATCAAGCTGTTTGTTTGTTATGTAAATATGATGTATATGTATTCCGTTTTCTCCTTTTTCGATACACAATTCGAAAAAAAGTCTCTGATCTTGAAACTCTATTGACTGAGTTGCACCATCCCAGCAATCGAGCGATGCTATTTCCGACTCGATGCGAGCCATTAAAGGCTCAAGGTATATGATACTATCAATCTCTTTAATATAAACAATATCAGTATTTTGCATGTTTATTTGGTTTCTGGTGTTGAAGAATCATAAACAACAAATTCGAAAAATTCCGTGTAATAAAGTTTCGGAAAAAGTGGCGGCAGTAAGCATAAAATGGCAAAAAGCGAACATTTAAGTTTATAAGTTATAATATAAATATTATTTAACACATAAATAGGTTTTAATCTATTGTGATTTCTCATATTTATCACTACCTTTACAATGTGAAGGTCATAAATAGGCCGGAATGGTCCCGAATCGAAGCGCAAGGCTTCGAAAGTCTCTAGGATATTTAATCAGCGATGTAATACTTAGTGATAAGTTTATATTCGCGTCGGTAAACATCTTCTAACTTATTTTAATAATACAATCATGAAACAACGTGTGATCACTCTGCTCACCGAATTGAGCACATCTGGTATTATTAGCATTAATAAAAAATATTTACCTGCGGGTTACAGAATCAAACAGATACTGTCAACACAACCCGAAACCAGTTGCGATATGAACGAAATGGGAAAAAAGAGGCGTTTTTTAACATCGTTGCTTATTGAACTGGATGACACAGATGACAATAAGGAAGATAGTAAAGAAATATCGATTCTATTCAACCCATATTATTAATTCAAAATTGCAGAACAGTAGCGTTTGAGGATATACCTCCGAGCGAATATTGATTGTTGTGTGTGTTAATATATATGTTCTACTTTGTGCGGGTAATGTATACCTTGAACGTCACTGTTCGAAAGCCTTGTCTGAGTACTATATAAGCGGTAATTTTTAGTTTTCTGGTCGTTCAAATAGACAATATCAAATGAACATTTATCGCTAATTGACAAGGCTTTCATTTTTTTCTCATATTTTCCTGCATAATTATCTTGCATAAAATCGTTTTTCTTCATAATTATTGTAATTTACAAGTATTTATACTAAATTTGCAGTCATCAACCTAACGAATGTCCCGGGTAGTTGAATATTTGATTAATGATTACAGAACAAAGATATATTCATTTGAACATATATACAAGTTTTTGAACATGTATTTTTCTGTTCATTTGAATATTTAACATTTATATTATGACCGAAGACCGAATTGTAGAGCGTATTTTGTTGATTAAAAAAGAATTAGGATATGATAGTGATGGTGCATTTGCAGACAGGCTGAATATCAACAGATCTAATTTTTCTCAAATGATGAGAGGCAACCGACCTATCGGTGAAAATATAATTAACAAAATAAGTATTCAAACGAACATAAATAAAGAGTGGTTGCTAACGGGGGAGGGAGAAATGTTTGTCCCGATACACAATACCGAACAGAGTACCTTTATATCAGATTCGAATATCAAATTTATACCTTTGGTTAGTCAGTATGCCTATGCCGGATACTTGAGCGGATATGCAGATAATGAATATCAGGAAACCTTGCCCAAAGTCCCGGTTTTGGTCGATCATGAATTGAAGGGCAGATATGTGATGTTTGAGGTAAAGGGCGATAGTATGAACGATGGGTCGGATCAAAGCATATTGGAAGGAGATAGGCTGCTGGGGCGGGAAATCCGTTCCGATCTTTGGAAATATAAATTGCATATCAACAAGTGGGATTTTATTATTGTGCACCGAACCGATGGAATCCTTGTAAAAAGAATAACGCATCACGATACCGAGCAATGTACAATAACCCTGCATTCACTCAACCCCGAATATGAAGACCGCATAGTGCATTTAAATGATGTAGCCCAGATATTTAATGTTATTGAAGTGCACAGAAACAGAAGAAGATGAAGCAAATATTTTACTTACTTATCTTTGTTGTTGCTATCGTAGTCTCTTTTTCGAGCTGCGGATTTGGCCGTGAAACAAAAAATTACGACCTCTCTCAAAGTTTCACCGACACCTTGATATATGAAGGGGATGGTAGTGTTTTCAAAATAGATGTATGTATGAAGGGGAAAATTGACGGTTCGGGGACTATTGAAATTCGCAACAATACTCATAACGGCGGAAATGTATCGTATCCGTCTACACTGAAAGAAAATTTCGATATATCGGTTAAAATAGACTGGTATTCTGATACTTGTATTATAAAATACACTCCATTAGAAGAAAATGTGACAGGAAATTTATCATTAACCTATAAATTCGGGAAAATTTAGAAAATATATTTCATCGTGAAGAAAAACAGACTTATACAGTTTACACTATTATCCGTCTTATTCATTTTTTTTGCAACAACCTGTAAAGAAGTGGGGGTGGATGGAAAATGTTCCGACAATATAAATCCAAAGAAAAGAAACGTAACTCTTTCTTCTTCTGAGGATTCGGTGGTGATAGAAACAAAGCGGCAGTTTTGGTGGATTGATGGAGTTAACTCTGAAGAAGAGTATTATTATACAAGAAATGAGAAGCGAGACACGGTTTACGGCGATTGGTTCGTTGTGACGAAAGAAAGCGATTACTCATTCAAAATAAAGGTTCGAGAAAACGACACAGAAGATGACCGGAAAATAAATGTAATATTACAAGCCGGAAATTGTTTCGATTATGTGACTGCTACACAGATAGGTAAATAAAAAATGGAAGAGTGCTTCCAATTTGAAAAAACAGGATTCTGTCTACGAACAAGAATCCTGTTTTCAGTTTATTATAATGGAAGTTTGTGTTATAGATTAATCGTTTTGTCTTTCGGATACTTTACGCTGTAGCTGATTTGATAGACTTTTGTTTCACCCGGTTTTAGATTATCTTCCCAGGTTACAACTCCCAGATCTTCCTTGTTGAAAGTAGGGGTAGTTGTATCTTTAGCAATCAATTCGGTTTTGATGTCCTTGTTGGTTGATTTCGGATATTGGTCTTTCAATACCATTTTTATTGTTCGGGTATTGTTGTTTTTGACAGTCAGCTTATACGTAAATACCTGTTCAATATCACCGCCAAAGGTTTTCTTGGAACTGTAATCTTTAACCAGTTCGCGCTTCACGCTTACACGTTTGTCGGCTCCGAGGGTAAGGCTGAGTTTTTCGCCAGTGGATGATGCATTGATATAAGTTTCGCCGATGTAGGTGCCGTCGTAAGTTACATTTGCTTTTCCACTTAGTAAATTAAGGTTCTCCCAATCAGAGATCTCGGCAAGCAGATAAGTCGCATTGTCAAGTTTAGGAGCACAATAGTATTGATAATCGGCAGAAGTTTCTTTCGTCAGCAGGTCTATACTCTGTTCTTTGCCATCGCCGGGAATGGTGTAGGGCAGATCTATACTGTATGTCAGGTTCAGGTCGTTTTGCTGTGTGGTGATATAATCGTCTATGCTCTTTTCTTCTACAACCATCACCTCTGATAAACTCTCCATATCCATTGAAATATCTTTTTTATCCATCCTGTTGGCGTAAGAATATGAGTTTTGCATCGCATAACCCGGAGATATGCTCGGTTGACGACTTATATATTGCAAGAACCAAGTATTGAACAGTGGGGCAACTTTTCCGCTGCTTGGTGAAGCTGTAGATAAGGTCAATTTCACATTGTTCCAATCCACGGTAGTGGTTTGGCTAACTTTAGCTTTAGCTACAATTTTTATAGGCCTGCTGATTGAGGTCGCATTTATGTCGTAATAGGGAGTCCATTGAGCCGAAGATGTGTAATACGAAACGGAGAAAGTAGTTGTTGAAGCGATGGGTGCTGCACACCTGAAGCGAAGGACTCCCGATTTTTCATATTCTCTGGTCGATTCGGTTTTGATACGCTGATTGAGGCCGGATATGCTTGCTTCCAGTTTTTTCTGCTTGTTACGGTTTGTGATCAGGCGGGTTTCTATTTCGGTTGATTTTGTCTGATAATATTCCATCGTTTTCATCAGGTCGTTTATGGTCAGAGTATCAGAGATGTTTTTGTCTATCCCTTTTTTCATCAACTGATTCAGCTCGCCATCTATTTTAATTTCGGCTTTCACTTTATCCAATTGTTCGACTATAAGTTCAATCGAATCTTTCATTGTTTTGATTTTTGTTTCGTTTGGGGTTGTGAGAGGAAAATCGTCTACCGAGAAATCGAAAGCCGAAACGATGGCTCCGTTCGTAGCTCTTATTTTCAGGCTGTTTCTGTCTATATTTGGACTTAAGCCTTCTATTTTCAACTCGTTGTCTCCTTTCGCAAGATTTGTGGTTGCTGTATGGGTTAGTTCTGCTCCTCGCAAGAAGACAGTTGCTTCGCTAAGTTTTGATTTTATCGTTTTAGCTGTCTCTTCGTTTTGAGCAAATGCCGCAGAAATGCAGAGCAGAAATAATGAAGTGAATAAGAATTTTGTTTTCATAAGTTATATGTGTTTAGGTTTATTCTTAACATCAAAAGTAATGTATAGAAAATTAGGAAATAGCCAAGAGTGGGTAAAACTTATTTTTGAATTGGTGAAATCGGCAAAGTAATTGTTGGCTGAAAGAATTACTCTTTATTAATGTCGATAGCGGAAAGTGAAATCGGCAAACAACCGGATTTAACCGACAGATAATCACTCGTTTTTAAACTTTTTTGTTTCGTGTGTGTTAATTTAAGTATAAGGAGATAGAATATGAAAAAAGTATTTGTTGTTGTGTTTCTTCTTGTTTTGTTGATGTCGTGTGATGAAAATTATGACGGAATTGACGAACGTGGCGAATATGTTAATATGGATAATGAAATTATTTCGGGAACCTGGGCTGTTGCGTTAGCAGTGGATTCTGTTGTGTGGGTTTTCGAGAACGATGTCTGGAAAGAGTATGTGTTTCAGAAAGGTACGAACATTATTCTGGATAGGGTGGAGCACGGAGAATATAGTCTCAGACGAAGCTATTATGATGAAGATGATACCTACATTGTTACTAATCTGAATAGAAATAATAGAAATCAGACTTATACACCATTCGTGCTTAATGAAAATCGACTATTCAGTAGGATAGAGGGGAGCTTCTCCCGTTTGTCCGATTAATTATATATAATTTTTGGTTATCAAGAAAAGAGGCTATCGCAAATTTATTTTGCGACAGCCTCTTTTGCTATGTTAAAAACCAATCGGATTACTAATCCATAATAGGTTTATATTTAGGAACAAGCGATTTCATTACCATCCAACCGATAAGGTAAGCAACAGCACAAATACAGAAAATGATGAAATATCCGGCAGGTTTACCTTCAAATCCCATGAATGACATATTTGTAGCTTCTGCAACGGTAAAGAGTTTTCCGGAGCCTTTATTGATAAGGAACGAACCTATACCGCCGGCCATACCGCCAATACCGGTAATGGTTGCAACGGCGTATTTGGGGAACATATCACTTACCGTAGAGAAAATATTGGCCGACCAAGATTGGTGAGCTGCACCGGCAATACCGATGATGATGACAGGGAACCAAGGCGAGTAGCCTCCAAGAGGTTGAGCAAACAACGCCAACAATGGGAAGAATGCGAAAATCAACATGGCACGCATACGGGCGGCGTAAGGGTCCATTCCCGTTTTGTTCATGATGATAGAAGGCAACTTCCCTCCATAAATAGCAAGCATGGTGATCGCATACAACACCGTAATCATAAGTATTCCTTGCGTGCTGGATGCTTTAATACCAAATACGGAGTCGATATACGAAGGTGTCCAGAATAGGAAGAACCACCATACACCGTCAGTCATAAATTTGCCGAAGGCGAAAGCCCATGTTTGTTTGTAACGGAAGGCTTCTTTAAACGACATTTTTTTGTCTTCTGTAACTGTTGCTGATACGTCCTCTTCTTCGTCGTCTTGCTCAATATATGCTAACTCGGCTTTATTTACATGTTTACTTTGCGATGGTTTGTCATACATGAAAACCCAAAATCCCATCCAAATAAAACCAAGACCACCAATAATGATAAATGCCATTTCCCAACCATTTCCGACACCCATTTCTTGGAAATACTTAGCCAGTGTTGGAATTGTGATAGGAGCCAACAGAGCACCTACCGTAGCACCTGCGTTGAAGATTGAAGTCGCAAATGCACGATCTCGTTTAGGAAAATACTCTGCAGTAACTTTAATTGCAGCAGGAAAGTTACCCGCTTCACCGATAGCCAATACGGCACGGGCAATCAGGAATGCATACATACTGACTGTTGCTACTGTAACTGCCATTGCTGAACCAACTTCTAATCCTCGTAGTGCAGCAGCATCAGGCAAACCTGTATACATTTCGGTAGCCAAACCGCAGCCGGCGTGCATAACGGCACCTACCGACCAAAGTCCGATAGCCCAAAGGTAACCTTTTTTGGTTCCCATGAAGTCTATAAATTTGCCTGCGAACAGCATGCTCACGGCATAAAGTATAGAGAAGAAAGCAGTAATTGTTCCGTAGTGGTCGTCTGTCCAATGGAATTCAGGTTTGATAAATTCCTCAAAGGTCAGCGATAACACTTGACGGTCGAGGTAGTTGACAGTAGTGGCAAAAAACAACATCGCACACATCGTCCAACGATAGTTTGTCATTTTTGCATTTTGATTTAATGAACTCATAGGTATTATTTTTTGGTTAAATTATTTTCTCACCTTTGCTATGATTGCAAAAGCATCTTTACACATCTGGGTTATTTTGCCCCAGTCTTTAGCCGCAATCACATCTTTAGGGAAAAGATTTGACCCCATACCAACACTTCCTACACCTGCTCCAAACCATTTCGATAGGTTTTCTTCGGTTGGTGTAACACCGCCTGTCACCATAATGTTAGACCAAGGCATTGGAGCTTTTACTCCTTTTACAAAAGCAGGACCGACAACATCGCCCGGGAAAATCTTAACAATTTCTGCTCCAAGTTCTTGTGCCAAACCAACTTCCGATACTGTTCCACATCCCGGAACATAAGCCACCTGACGACGGTTGCATACCTTGAATATCTCTGGATTCAGAAGCGGACCAACGATAAAGTTTGCTCCGAGCTGAAGGTAAAGTGATGCTGTGCCCGGATCAACAATGGAACCGATACCAAGAATCATTTCAGGGCATTCTTTCGCTGCCCATTTGTTCAACTCTCCAAAGATTTCATGCGCAAAGTCGCCTCTGTTTGTGAATTCGAAAGCTCTTACGCCTCCTTCATAACATGCCTTAACTACTTGTTTAGATACTTCAAGGTCGTTATGATAAAATACGGGAACCATCCCTGTTTCTGCCACTGTTTGGCATACTTTTATTCTGTTAAATCTTGCCATTTTTATAATTAAGAATTAAGAATTAAGAATGAAAAATTAGGAATTAAGAGTTGATTTCAGGGTTTTAATTGATGCAACAAGTAAAGATATTAACTCATTACAATCTACTTGCATAGATGTAAATTGATTTTTATCAATATATTCGGTATCATGCAATAAAGAAATCCAATAATCAGTTTCATTTGCCTCCTTCAATGCGATACTTAGCTTATGAATAAAATCCAATTTGCTTTGTCCAAATTCGGATTCTCTTATCAAAGCTCCTATTGCAGTTCCGCTGCGTAAGATTTGTTTAGAAAGGACATATTCCGACTTGTCTTTTTGTAAGAATTGCGATAATTTTACAATGCGAATAGCAAAAGCATAACTTTTAGTATTCAAAATAGAATTTGCACCTTTCCCCATTCTTAATTCTTAATTTTTCATTCTTAATTTAATTTATTTTTAAGGTTGTTTTCCGATATAAGCTAAAATACCGCCATCCACATAAAGAACATGACCGTTTACGAAATCCGAAGCATTAGATGCAAGGAAAACCGCAGGACCGGCTAAATCTTCGGGAGTTCCCCAGCGAGCAGCAGGAGTTTTGGCGATGATGAACGAATCGAATGGGTGAGGCGAACCGTCTGCTTGTTTCTCGCGAAGAGGTGCAGTTTGAGGAGTTGCGATATAACCCGGACCGATACCGTTACATTGAATGTTGTATTCGCCATATTCGGATGCGATGTTGCGAGTAAGCATTTTCAAGCCACCTTTTGCAGCTGCATAGGCAGATACGGTTTCGCGGCCAAGTTCACTCATCATTGAGCAAATGTTGATTATTTTACCTGCTCTTTTCTTCATCATGCTAGGAAGCACTGCTTTTGCAACGATAAAAGGTGCATTCAAATCCACATCAATCACTTGACGGAATTCTGCAGCTGCCATTTCGTGCATAGGAATACGTTTGATGATACCCGCATTATTCACAAGGATATCAATAACACCAACTTCGGCTTCTATTTGTTTAACCATTGCATTTACCTGGTCTTCGTTTGTTACGTCACAAACATAACCTTTTGCGTCGATACCGGCTTCTTTGTATGCTGCAAGTCCTTTATCCACAAATTCTTGCTTCAGGTCGTTGAATACAACTTTTGCTCCGGCAGCAGCCAACGCAGAAGCGATAGAGAAACCAATGCCGTAAGATGCACCTGTGATAAGGGCTATTTTTCCTTCTAATGAAAATTGATTCATAATTTTGTTATTGAATTAGTTAGTTCTTTTTTTGAAAAAGAAGCAGACGAAGTATCTTCTTCATCTGCTTGATGTTAATATTATCTGGAAACACGTCCCGAACCGTCACCTTTCATAAGGTTTTCTACCTCGGCAACAGTTACAAGGTTGAAGTCTCCGTAAACTGTATGTTTCAAACATGAAGCAGCAACAGCAAACTCAAGTGCTTTCTGATCGTCTGATGGATATGTGATCAGACCATAAATTAGTCCTCCCATGAATGAGTCGCCACCACCTACACGGTCAACGATATGGGTGATATCGTATCTCTTAGATTGGTACAGTTTGTCTGAGTAAAGACATCCGCCCCAAGTATTGTGGTTTGCGTTGATAGAACCACGAAGAGTAATAATTACTTTCTTTGCTCTTGGGAATTTCTTCATCATCTGAGTACAAACCGACTCAAACTCAGCAGCATTCACTTCACCTCCGGTATGAGCAACATCAAAACCTTCAGGTTTGATTCCGAATACTTTTTCTGCATCTTCTTCGTTTCCTAAGATAATGTCGCAACCTTCAACCAATGCAGGCATAACTTCAGATGCAGTTTTACCATATTTCCAAAGATTTTTGCGGTAGTTGAGGTCAGTTGAAACTGTAACTCCCATTTCGTTAGCAACTTTGATAGCTTCCAAACAAGCATCCGCAGCACCTTGCGAAAGAGCAGGTGTGATACCTGTCCAGTGGAACCACTGAGCATCTTTAAGCACTTCGCGCCAATTGACCATACCCGGTTTGATGTCTGCAATTGCAGAATTTGCACGGTCGTAAACAACTTTAGATGCACGTGCAACGGCACCTGTTTCAAGGAAATAGATACCTACACGATCTCCACCACGAAGAATATTGCTTACACCTACATTGTATTTTCTAAGATCCGAAATACACCATTCTGCTATATCATTCTGAGGAAGGCGAGTTACGAAATCCGTTGGTATGCCATAGTTTGACAACGAAACGGCAACGTTGGCTTCACCACCGCCAAACGTAGCATTAAGGTTTGTAGACTGAATAAATCTTTGATACCCGGGAGTTGCAAGACGCAACATGATTTCTCCGAATGTTACTACTTTTTTCATGTTTTTTTCTAAATAAATTTAATATGATTCTGTTTAATAAAATAATTTCTTCGAAATCAATATTTTATTATTAGTGGCTCTTTCAATGATTTGGCAAAACGCTCGGTATATTCTGCAAATTCGTCTTGATTGGCAAAACCAAACTTAGACCAACCATAGCCGGTATAATATACGAGCGGAGTGTTTGGCTGGTAAGTAGTGATACCCAACATGTGCGAGTAAGTATCTTTCACCGGTTTGCCATCAACTGTTTTGTCTACGGTGTATGTGTTAGATTCTACACCCTCCATTCCGTTAGGAAACAAAAGTCCGACAAATACATCTCCTGCTTTTGCACTGGCTTCGCGATAGATTACAAATTCATTATTTGCAATGGTCGATGTTGAGTCTGCCGGATTGCGGTCTGCTATACCTGCAGCCACTTTCATTGGCTCTGTTGTGCCATACTCTTGTGTCACTTTAGTGTACTGAGCATCGGCATCAATAGAAATTTGACGGCATTCGGCAAATGTTTTTCCGTTCACGGTAATGTCTTTGTACATAAAACGAACAGTTGTACGTAAAGGTCCGTTTTCCAACACTTCAGGTTTTCCCGTGAAATTTTCGTTCAGAATAAGTTTTCCATCAACGTAAGGAGCCATTGCTCCACCTCCCAAGCTACGACCAACTTTGTAGTCGTCAAGCCCCTCGCCATGATCTTCGTGATAAGACTGTCCGTTTTCAAGATCGCCTTTATACCATTTGTCGATAACAAGGTCTTCGGTACGTTTATACCAGATGTCGATACCATTGCTAGGGCCATCGGTTGCCATCAGAGCTTCACCGTAGATGCGAAAAGCCGTCCGGTTGTTTTCCCAAGCAAAATCATCTTTGCGTTCGGTGATGAGCCGTCCGTATGTTTTGGCAGGAAAGTCTTGTTTTGCTCCTGCCGCAATGGTGAACGTTCCCGATTGTTTTGCATCCAGACCCGATTGGAAGATAAGTTTATGATCGTATGTGAATTGCGAAGGAAGTACATTGCCTTGCGCATCTTTCACAACATAGGCTTCTCCATCTTTCAGGGAGATCGCTTCCAGTTTAGATGCGGGTATTTCCACCATGTCGCCGGCTCTGTTAAAATCGCTCGGATTTTCGACAGTAACCTTTACTTCAACGTTTGACGAGCAAGACGCAAAAAATGCTGCCACAAATAATAAATAAAATATTTTTTTCATTTTGTTTTCCATTTAGTTTAGTGAACTGTTTAAAAAATTAAGAATGAAGAATTAAGAATGAAAAATATATTCTCTCAATTTACCTCTTGTTCTTTGAAAAGAAATTCATCATTCTTAATTTTTTATTCTTAATTTATCTTAGCTTATCAGCTGTGAAAGTGTCCATATCGTCATAATCGAGGTTTTCGCCGCACATTGCCCAAATGAAAGTATAGTTGCTTGTGCCGGCAGCCGAGTGTATCGACCATGATGGTGAAATTACTGCTTGCTCGTTGCCCATAAAAATGTGACGGGTTTCCTGAGGCTCGCCCATGAAATGACAAACTGATTGTTGTTCAGGTATTTTGAAATAGAAGTATGCTTCCATACGACGCGAGTGTGTGTGTGGAGGCATTGTATTCCAAACGCTACCTTCTTTCAGTTCGGTCATACCCATTTGAAGCTGGCAACATGGAACTATCTCGCTCAATATAAGCTGATTCAGAAGACGCTCGTTCGATGTTTTAGGAGAACCTAAATCACGAGTGCGACGCATTTCTGATGTAATTTGAGCTGTTGGATATTCTTTATGTGCTGGAGAAGATGCGAAATAGAATTTCGCAGGTTTTGAAGTGTCTTTACTTTTAAAGATAACTTCTTTTGAACCACGACCCACATAAACTGCATCTTTAAATGCCATTTGATAATCTTTTCCGTCAACTGTTACAACTCCCTCACCTTCAATGCAGATGATGCCAAGCTCACGTCTTTCGCAGAAATACTCGGAACGAATCAGGTCAACTGTTTCCAGTTTCAATGCTTCTTTCACAGGCAATGCACCACCGATAATAAGGCGGTCGTTGTGTGTGTAAGTCATTAACACGCTATCAGCTTCGAAAAGTTTTTCTACAAGGAACTCTTTGCGAAGTTGAGTCGTATCGTAATTTTTTACATCGTTGGGGTGTGTTCCCCAACGCTCTTCTATTGTTGTTTTCATTTCAATAAATATTTTAATATTTGTAGTTTAATTTTCCCATTCATAAAAGGCTTTCAACCTTAAAATTTAAAGAATTGTTTTGCATTATAGTAAGAAACATCTTCAACGATCTTACCTATAAATTTCATTTCGGAAGCAGGAAGCAAACCTTGCTCAACGTCGTTGCCCAACAGGTTGCAAAGTATTCTTCTGAAATACTCGTGACGAGGATATGACAAGAAACTGCGTGAGTCTGTCAACATACCTACAAAACGGCTCAAAAGTCCCAATACTGATAATGAGTTCATTTGTGCTTCCATTCCTGTTTTTTGATCGAGGAACCACCATCCCGAACCAAACTGTATTTTACCGGCAACCGAACCGTCTTGGAAATTACCTATCATTGTTGCTATAAGGTCATTATCCCTTGGGTTGAGGTTGTAGATAATTGTTTTAGCCAACTTGTTGTCAGTATCTAAACGATTCAGGAATTTAGACATCGCTTTAGCCACGGTGAAGTCTCCTATTGAATCGAATCCTGTATCCGGACCTAGTTGCTTGAACAAGCGAGTGTTGTTGTTGCGGATAGCACCATAGTGGAACTGTTGTGTCCAACCTTTTTCCCAATCCATGATAGCTCCTTCGACAAGCATAGCCGATTTGAACTTAATGATCTCTTCTTGAGTAAGTTCTTTGCCTCCGTATACTTTATTAAAGATTGCTTCGATTTCTGCATCTGTATAGTCTTCGGCATAAAATTCTTCGATACCGTGATCGGAAAGTTTACAACCAACACTTGCAAAGAAATCGTGACGATTGCGAAGCGCTACTATCAAATCGCTGAACTTGCTGATAGACACACCCGAAACATTTGATAGTTGCTCCACATAAGCACGGAAATTGGCGGGAACTTCTACTGCCATAGCCTTATCAGGACGCCATGTTGGCAATACTTTGATCGAGAAACCTTCTTTCTTCAACGCCAAATGGTATTCCAAACTGTCAACAGGATCGTCTGTCGTACATACCGCTTCCACATTGTAGTGCTTCATCAAACCACGAGCCGAGTATTCGGGAGTTTGAAGTTTTGCGGTACATTCTTCATAAATTTCACGAGCAGTTGATGGATTCAAGATTTTATCTACACCAAAAGCAGTTTTCAACTCCAAATGTGTCCAGTGGTAAAGAGGGTTACGCATTGTGTACGGAACGGTTTCGGCCCACTTTTCAAATTTTTCCCAGTCTGTTGTGTCTTTACCTGTACAGAAACGCTCGTCAATACCATTGGTACGCATTGCGCGCCATTTGTAGTGGTCGCCTCCCAACCATATTTCACTCAAATTGGTGAACTTGTGGTCTTCTGCAATCATCTTAGGATCGAGATGGCAGTGGTAGTCGATAATTGGCAATCCTTTAGAATGCTCGTGATAGAGTTTTTGAGCAGTTTCGGTTTGTAATACGAAATTGTCGTCAAGAAATTGTTTCATGCTTGTATTTTTTTTATATATATTAATATTGATATTAATTCCCCAAAAATATTTTCAGTTAACAAGATACGACGTGCGAGATACAAGCATTTGCTCGTCAATTCGTCTACTTGTAACTCGTAACTGCTTATTTATAAAGTGTCTTCGCAATACCCATTTCCAGACCTCTTAATTCGGCAAGACCACGCAGACGACCTATACAAGAATATCCCGGATTGGTTTTCTTCTTCAAATCGTCAATCATCTGATGCCCATGATCGGGGCGGAAAGGAATTGATATGTTTCTTCTTTGCTGTATTTCCAAAAACTCCTTCATTACGTTGTACATGTCAACATCTCCCTCAAGATGGTTGGCTTCGAAGAAGTTGCCTTCCGCATCACGTTGTGTTGAACGCAAGTGAACGAAATTTACTCTGTCACCAAAAGTTCTGATGATTTTTGGCAGGTCGTTGTCGGCGCGCACTCCGAATGAACCTGTACAGAAACAAAGTCCGTTCGACTCATTTGGCACGGCATCAATCAATTTCTGGAAATCGTCTCCTGTACTCAGAATGCGAGGCAAACCAAGTATAGCATAAGGAGGATCGTCAGGGTGAATAGCCAGTTTCACGCCAACTTCGTCGGCAACAGGCGCTATTTCTTTCAAGAAGTCGATCAGGTTCTGGCGAAGCCTTTCTGCCGAAATGTCGTTATATCTATCAAGTTGTTTTTGGAATTCCTCCAAAGTAAAGCTTTCCTCTGCTCCGGGAAGTCCTGCAATCATATTGCGTACAAGCAAATCTTTGTCTGCCTGGCTCATACTTTCGTAACGGGCTTTTGCTTTTGCAATATCTTCTGCGCTGTATTCTTTTTCTGCTCCCGGGCGTTTAAGGATAAACAGTTCGAAAGCCATGAAAGCCGCACGTTCGAAGCGTAACGCTTTTGAACCGTCGGGCATAGTGTAGGCAAGGTCAGTGCGTGTCCAGTCGAGCACCGGCATGAAGTTGTAAGTAACAATCATTACCCCGCACTTAGCCAGGTTTCGGATACTTTCTTTATAATTTTCGATGTATTTTTTGTAGTCGCCTTCTTGAGTCTTGATATGCTCGTGAACGGGAATACTTTCCACTACCGACCAAGTCAAACCGGCATCTTCAATTTCTTTCTTGCGCTTTTCTATTTCTTCAACAGTCCACACTTCACCGTTTTTGATATGGTGCAGTGCTGTTACTATCCCTGTTGCTCCTGCCTGAGCTATATCTGCTAATATGATTGGATCATTTGGTCCGTACCAACGCCATGTTTGTTCACTTAAAACCATGATTGTTAATTTGAAAAATTAAAAATAAACTAATGAGCTAAATCAAATTGAAAATGCGTCAAAACCGCCATCAACAACAAGCAATGTGCCTGTAACGAATTTCGAAGCATCGCTGATGAGGTAATGAACCGAACCCAAAAGCTCGTCTGCATCGCCAAATCGTCCGAACGGAGTATGAGCCAGAATCGTTTTAGAACGGTCTGTATACGAGCCATCGGGGTTGATTAACAAGTCACGGTTCTGATTTGTTACAAAAAATCCCGGAACAAGAGCGTTTACTCTGTAATCTCCTTCAAATTTTTGGCTCAATTCGCCAGCCAGATATTTTGTGAAACTGGCTACGGCAGCTTTAGCAGCACCATATCCGGCAACGCGTGTAAGCGGGCGAAGCGCCGATTCGGAAGCAAAATTGATGATGTTTCCTTTTCCGTTATCAACCATTGCTTTTGCGAATACCATTGTCGGGATCACTGTTCCAAACAGGTTCAGGTCAACAACTTTTTTGAAGTCGTCGATATTCAAATCAAAAATATTTTTATCGGGTGGAATTGTGGCTCCCGGCATATTTCCTCCTGCTGCATTGATAAGGACATCTATTTTATTGTATGCCTTAAGAATTGCGGTACGATTTTCTTCCAATACCTCTTTCTTCAAAACATCTGTCATCAAGAACATTGCGTCTCCGCCGTCAGCTTTGATTTTAGCAACCAACTCGTCTCCTTTTTCCTGAATACGGTCAAGGATAACTATTTTACAACCTTCTTTTGCCAGATATTGGGCGATGTCAGATCCTAGAACCCCACATCCTCCGGTAATCACGATTACCTTTCCTTCGATACTAAATAAATTGTTTTTCATTGTTGTTTTTATAATTTGTAATTGTTGTAGTAATCAACGTTTTCTTTCAACAGGATATCTATCGGCATATAGTTTTCCTTGTTGGGTGTTTGCTTAAACAGGAAATAATTTCCCAAGGCTTTCACAGCGTCATACCCTTGCAAATCGGGGCGTTGCGAAAGCAGGAACATAATCTGTCCGTTTTTTAAGGCATCCACATTGCCCTCGATGGCATCGTGACCAATAAGCATGATGTTTGTTTTCAGCTTATTGTTAATCTTATTCAACAGGTTTATGAGTTCGTAAATACGTGAGTTGAAAACGATTCCGCCTATCAGGTTCTGATTTTTTTCGAGTAAAGCGGTCAATTGATTGAGGCTCTGCGTATGATCGTCAGGATCAATTTCTATGTGATGGATTGTTCCCTTATATTTTATAGTGTTGAGATAATCCATGAAACCCATTTCACGGGTTTTCATCTGAACGGAAACCTCTGTGTGTTTGAATTTTACGTGAGTGAAAAATATGTCGGAATCTTGTCCTATTGCCCCTGTCAACAGTTTTGCGGCTATTGTTCCGCTCACAAAAGAGTTTCCTCCGAAGTATGCCAGATGATTTTGACCCGGAATGTCGGAATCTATGTATATGTATGGAATCTCCATTTCATCCAGCTGTTTGGATAGTGTTATGACCGGACCTTCGAAAAGGGTGGCGATAACTACACCGTCAAACTTGCTGTTGAGCAGTGCTTTGGCTGATTCCTGAAAAGAATTTCTGTCATATTGGTCGAAATGGAAATATTCGACATTGATATTAAATTTACGCATCTCGGCAGATGCTCTGTTTATTCCTTCACAAGCCAGTTCCCAGTAACTTCCTTTTGTATAGAATGGAACAATTGCAGCGAAAGTATAAGTCCGCTTCGAAGCCAAAAAGCGGGCAACCATGTTGGGTTCGTAGTTTATTTCTTTAAGAACTTTTTCTACTCGTTCCCTTTTTTCTTCCGAAACGTGCCCTCTGTTATGCAAAACACGGTCGACCGTACCTATGGAAACTTCGGCCATCCGTGCTATATCAACGATGCGTATATTTGATTTTGACTTCATCCTTAAGCGTTATTTCTTAAAAGTGGACACAAACTATAACCGATTAAAGTGTGTGCGCACACAAAAAAAATTGAAAATCATTTATGAATGGTTACAAATATACAATTATTTTGTTTTAAATGGATGTGTGTGCGCACACAAAAAATATGTTAAATATGTTATGTTGTTGATATTTAATTGAATATGTGGGTGTGTCTTGTGGTGATATGTTATCAAACATAGAATGTCACTTTTCTTGGGTTGAGAAAGTGAATATCACCCTAGAGGATTAAACAAGTAATTCACTATCATGGCTGCAATTATTAGAAGTGAGTTGGCATTGCCTCTTGTTGTTTTTTTCTTGTAATAGAGATAAATGGCTTCCCCAATCAGGAAAAAGAAAATAAAGTAAGCTACGGCTATTGCAAAAATAATACATCCTAAGCCAACATCACCTTTGGGTTTGTCTGGCGTTGATTGTGGAACAGAGTAAAGCGATACGATTAGTGTGGCTATGGGAACACCTATTAAAATTGCTAACCGGACAAGCAATTGTTTTATATCTACGTACTTTTGCATTGTGATTTTTTTGTCACAAAAATAGGATATGTTTTCCGTTTTGTTCTACTTTTAGCAAATGAAAAAACCGCCAAGGAATGTATCCTCAACGGCTTCATGTTTTTTTTCTGATTCCTGTTCTGTTAATCTCAGTCGGATAATAATGCGTGCGTACACAATCTTTTTTCAAATAAACTAACTAATCTATCACTACAAATATACTCTGAATGGGATTTGTGTGTACGCACACATGTCATGAGTAGCCACTAAACTATTGGTTCTGCAAATATACAAGCATTTTTTTTATCTGCAAATATGTGTGCGTACACATATTCTTTTGTGTTTGATTATAATGTTGAAAATCAGGGATTTGTTATATTTGTGTTTTTGTTAAATATGTTTTCTAACATAAAAATAGCCTTGTTTTGTGTTCTTTGGTTGGCAAAATATTGATAATTTTACCCCTCCTCTTTATAATTTGATTGATAATTGACAGGTCGATATGACAAAAAGCTATCGTTTTGGTTGGACGAAAAACTGTTGTTGTATCCTAATGTATTGTCTTCTAGTGTTTTGATCTGTTCTGCCGTGAAATATACTATTGTTTCTCCTTTCATGCGTGCATCGCTGATGATGGATAATATATCGGACGGAATGAATGTACCTTTGGTTTTGTCTTCTATTTCCGCAATAGATAGGCCAACTTTTCCTTTAGTTGTGTTGCTCGTATTCTTCTCTTCAACAGCGGGTTGGGGGATTATGGGGTCTTCCCGTTTTATATAATCCTGAATCTCTGGTTTTGCAGAATTTACAGGCTTGGATAGTTCCGGCTCGGATTTTTTTCTGCGTTCAATGTTAGCTATAACTTCCGATAGGTTTATGCTTCTCGGGTTTTCCGGTTGGCTTGCTTCGGGTTTTGGAGTTGTTGTGTTTTCTACGGGTTTTGCTTGATTGGCCGATTGTGGTTTTTGCGAAGTGCTCTTCTGTAATACCTTGTTTATTTGCTCTTTAATGATCCCTGTGATTTGACGGCATTGAGCCAATTCTTCTTCATATATAGTTTTTAGCATCAATTGGTTTTTGATGGGTGTCTGGGCTCTGTTGATTAGTTTGTTAGCATTGAAAAATTCTATTTGAACAAAGGGACTGCTGTGTTGTTTTCTCTTGATATTTAAATAAATACATGTGTCTATGTTTATAATATTCATGTTTTCTTCAGGTTTTTTTCTGACTGCAATCTCAAGCGATTCTATATCTTGAGGCTGCAATATTGTCACAGCCAAATCGCAGTTGACGAATGCCATTTTTCCGGAAGATGATTCTATGCCGAAAGCATAAAATGCTTGTTTACTTTCTATTATCCTGTTGGCCTTGAATCCGGAAATATTTTTTAATATATCAAGAAGAGCTTGTTTCGACGGCATTTCCATCCACTTTTCACCATCGCTGTTTGGTCTTTGAACTTGTTTGTTTGGGTTTTTTAAGTTGCTGAAATATAAGATACTTCCAATAATTAGTATGACAATCCAAAATTCCATATAGCATTAATTGTTAAGTGTTCTTGTTTACAAATATACAGAATTCGGGCGATGACGACAATCTTAAATTAAATGAATAATGGGTAATTCTTTACAGAGCTACCCATTTATAAATGAAAAAAAAGATTTATGTAGTCGCATATCAGCTTTTTTGTGATATGGCACGTTTATTATGCTTTTATAATGAAGTTGTATTTGTTTATCTATTCTCAACAAGTTCAAAGAAGCCACTAATCTCTTGTTGGTCTATTGCCTGGCGAACATTATACCGTTTTACCTGATCCATATAACCTTTTTTTGTGACCTTTATTTCTATTGTGACATCTCGTGAATTTTCATAAGTTAATCCTAAAATATTAAATGAACGAGTTTCTTCATAAGGTGTGTTAGTCAAATAAGTTTCATTTGTGTTTTTTACATGATCGGGAATACTAGAAATAACTCGCCAAAAGATACGACCTCCACGAGGATCAGAGTCGAAATTCCAACGAATAATAGTCCGTTCTAAAGCTGTGCCGCCAGGATTGTCTCGTGTAACCATATTCTTAGCCTCTCCGGCACGAATTGTAGGGTCTTCGATAGGTACTTTTTTTGCATTACCTTGTGTGAAGTCGTAGAAAATATTTGAATCCGAGTACTTATACCATGCACCTGTACCTAAATCTACAAGCGCACCGGGAATAGCACCAAAGGCAATATTTGCTATTACAGTGGGGTTGAAAGAACCTTCTTTTTTTACTTGACCATCTTCATATCCGTTTTTTTGGAGTGAAACGGTTACTGATTTCTTACGAGGGATTTTCACTTCGGCAGGAGTAATTATTTGCATGTCTTTTCCATCTACAAATACTCTTGCACCAGGAGGATTTGTTGATACGTGCATTTTTTGTTTTGTTCCTGATAATATTGATGCGCAAGAAGTTAATAAAGTTGTGGTTATAATAATGAAGGCAAAAAGATTTATTGTATTTCTCATATTTTACTTAATGTTACATTTTCTACTCTTATCGTTTTTCGATACCACGCCCTGCTCTTTTACAAGGTTCACAAGGTTTATTCCTTTTTCTCGTATTCTTTACAAATACAGTTGTTCATACTGATAGTCATAGGTTCATCATAGTCTAAAAAGTTTTGATTGTTTGTGCTTACTCTGTTGTTTGATAGGATTTTCAGCTGTCTCCTTTATTAATATGCATATTCACAATGGAACACAAAAATAAGAATTATTTTATTCTAATGACATATTTGTCAGTGAAAAGTTTCCAGATAAATGACATTTTTGTAAGTGAAATGAGAAAACAAAGGTGTAATCAGGAATTACTTACTAAAATTGCTAGGAAAATAAAGCAATTAAGAGAAGAAAAAGGTATCTCGCAAGACACCTTTTATATTGACACTGACATACACATTGCTCGTATCGAATTGGGTAAGGTCAATATTACGGTGAGTACATTGAAGGATATATGTGATTATTTTTCTATAAACTTGTCCGATTTCTTTAAGGATATTTGATATTTCTTCCAAACTTTATGCAAACACAGCAATGAAAAATAATCTTATACTACTTTCAATCTTGTTTTTGTCTGTCAATTTTATTTCGGCACAAAATGTACCTACTATAAATGCCACTATTGTGAATGGAAGTTATCCGGATGATACACAATTTAAGGAGTGGGAGCGTTACGACAAAATATACCGTTCTATGTTTGATAGCGACTGGAGGAAGATTAAAACGCTTGAAGGTTTATCTGCGGAAGACAGACGGTATATGGATATGATGTCCTCTAAATTTGACGGAGATTTGGAGGAGTATCCTTGGGCTGTTATCGGTCCCGGTTGCAGTTGGTATTGCGGAGCGTCTTATGAGATGAAGGCTTCTTCCATTTTGCCCGATGCAGGAAAAAATACGTATAAGGTTGAGAATCTTTTGGATGACGATGTGCGTACAGCCTGGGTTGAGGGTGTGAAAGGATACGGGATAGGGGAGAGTGTCTCTTTTATTTTCGCCGAAGGGGCCGCACGCGCCACCTCGTGCAGTTTGGTGACAGGATATTCGAAAGATGAGCGCACATGGAAAAATAATTCGAGGGTAAAGGCATTTAATATTTATGAAAATGAAAAGTTGGTTGCTGCCGTTAATCTGAAAGATACAAGGTGTATTCAATCTTTTGAACTGAAAAATCATCGTCGAAATAAGGAGGCTATGACCCTCAAGTTTGTTATTACTGAAGTTTATAAAGGTGACAAGTATGATGATACAGCTTTCAGTGAAATTGTTTTCGATGGAGAAGATGTGCATTGTTTGGCGGCGGGCACAAACATCACAATGGCAGACGGATCCTTAAAAAAGATTGAGGACGTTGCGGTCGGAGATTCGGTTCTTTCGTATGATGAGCAAACGAACTCGGCTTTTGCAAATAAAGTGAAAAAACTACATTCGGCTATACATCAGAATATTGTAAAGATAACTTTGTCGAGCGGAATAACCCAAAAGACAATTTATACTACGGACGATCACCCATTTTGGTCGGGAGAAGATTGGGTGTCGTACAATCCTGAAAAAACGAGCAGATGCAAACATTATGAAACTATTGGTAGGTATGATATAGGGAAGCCTCTACTGGTTTTGTATTGGGGAAAGGGTGCAGTGCCTACGCAAATAACAAATATAGAAGTGTTGTCGGGCAAATTCCAAACCTACACATTGGAGTTGGAAAATGGAGACGGCTGTTTTATAGCAAATTCTTTTGTAGTAGGGCAGGAGTGATTTTGTCTAGTCTTTAAATGGTAATTTTAGTTGGATGGCAAACTGATCGCTTTCGTCATCCATATTTTTTATACTTAACCCGATCAGGCGAACCCTGGGAGACAAGTCTACTTGCCTGAGCAGATCAAATCCTATTTCGAATAGGGTGTGGAAACTGGTGACGGGTAATGCCACCGTTTTGCTGCGGGTGATGACTTTAAAGTCTGCGAACTTCAATTTCAGGGTTACGGTTCTGCCCAGAAAGTCACGTTTGCCTATTCGTTCTATTACGTCTTGGGCAACTTCACTAAGTTTTGTGCCCAATTCGGCTATGTCGTCTATGTCTGTGGAAAATGTTATTTCCGCTCCGATGGATTTTCTGATGCGGTTGGGTTCAACCGGGCGGTCGTCAATAGCCCTTGCATTCTGATAGTATATATGTCCGGCTTTGCCAAATATGGTCATTAGCTGAACTTCGGTTCGTCTTTTCAAATCGGCTCCGGTTTCTATACCCATTTGGTGCATTTTCATTGCGGTTACTTTTCCCACTCCAAAGAACCGTTCTATGGGAAGGCTTTCCACAAATTGTTCGGCTACTTTAGGCTTAATGATAAACAGTCCGTCTGGCTTATTGTAATCGGAAGCTATCTTTGCCAGAAATTTGTTGAATGATACTCCTGCGGATGCCGTTAGTCCGGTTTCTTCCTTTATTCGTTTCTTTATTTCCTGAGCTATCTGTGTGGCAGAGGCTATACCTTTATGGTTGTCTGTGACATCCAAAAAGGCTTCGTCGAGCGATAAAGGTTCTACAAGATCGGTATATTCAAGGAAAATATCCCTTATTTGTCTCGAAACTTCTCTGTATACGTCGAAGCGTGCTGGTACGAATATAAGTTGAGGGCATTTTCTTTTGGCTGTTTTGGATGCCATTGCCGAATGCACACCAAACTGTCGGGCCTCGTAACTGGCAGCGGCTACTACACCCCGATCGCCAGAGTAACCTACCGCAACAGGTTTGCCCCGGTATTCAGGATTGTCTCTTTGCTCGATGGAAGCATAAAAGGCGTCCATGTCTATATGGATAATTTTACGCATACTTCTTATTGCAAAGTTAGAAAATCATTGAAGTATTATTCATAAAAAAAGAGTTGTTAACTTTTGTGCTAACAACTCTTCCTCTTTCTATTATAAGATGGTCATAATTGACTAATCCATACTAATTTCCCACTTGAATGAGCCAAAACTTCCCTGATCAACAGTCAGTGGACCTACAAATTCCAACTTTCTGTTACAAGCATCTATGTCTCCCGATGCTGCAACTGCAAAATTAGAGTAAGGTCCGTATACCGGATATATTATAGTCTTAGGTATAGACAATGTATGTGTTGCCGGATCAAATTTTATATGTACAGGAACATCATCTTCCAAGAATCCGATCATAATTAGCTCTGTGTCTGATGCTTTAGTTGTAGTGATTTGGTATTCTGCACCATCATCGCTACCGTCAATGACAGTTGCTTTACCAACAAAATCATCAATAATGAGTGGGCAAACAACAGGATAGCGTACACGAACCGAATATTTTCTGTCTCCTACTTCCCATCCGGCCTGAGCATTATTGTTAAATCCTGTTTCCGGAGTCCAGCCATAGACAACGTAACCATCTTTCAATACAGCATTTGTTGTTATTTGAACCAACTCTCCACTTTGAGGCAAACCGGTTGTTCCAAATAGTTGATACATCTCACCCATATCTAGGCTTATTTCATTTTCAAAATCAGAGGGTTTGATGTTGTCTTTTACTATTTTTGTTGTAACTTTTTTATCTAAATCAGTAAAAACACCGACCAATTGAACATAGTCGAGATGAGAATAATCTCCTTGTTGCCAAGGTATGGATATCTTAACTTTATACGTTCCGTTAACATCTCCATCTTCAATCACACCATCCGTATCTGCAACTCTATAGATGTCAACTACAACACCTTTCTTTACGTCGTCAATAGGATAGGGTAAGTCCCTGTCACATCCCGTAGCAAAAAGCATCACTAGGGCGACAATAATATATGATCTGAATATATTGAAATATTTCATAGTTCTTTTGTTTTTATAAGATTTATTTGTCCCAGAAAATAATTTTTGAAGAGAGGTCTCTTCCTTCATTTGTAACATTAGGATTTCTACTAACCTCAGAATCAGGATACCATAATGCTCTAGGATAATTGTTTATACCTTTCAATGGAATAGTTTCGGGGCCTATAGTAGGCTCTTTGTCCGGTTTGTACGGAGATATAGCTTCGCGTGTTTCTTTTGAGATAAGTGTTGGATATCCTGTACGACGGTAGTCTGTGTATGCTTCAACCGGATTGAAGAAATTGGCAATCCATTTTTGAGTCATTACAATTCTAAGTTTTTCGTCATTTGTTGTTGCTTTGTCGTATACAGTCAATATTTTCTCTACAAATTCATTTATATCTTTCTTTTCAATAACAGGAGCAGTTCCTTTTGCTGCCTGAGATACAGTATTCACGTGCTCTATTGAAGATCTTATTCCTTCGTCCAGCATTGCTCTTGCGTCACCGCTAGCATCACCTGTCAGGTATAGCTCAGCTTTTAAGAAAGGAACAGAATATGCCTGAAGCAGTTTTTCAGGGGCAATACCCGTACCCACTCCTTTATCGCATTTTCCACCTTTGCCATCGTCGTATTTTCCTCCACAAGGGTAGATCCCTATAAATGAGGATGAAGAGCGTTGATCGCTACCTGCATACGATGAATTTGATGCAAAGAATATTGATACGAATCCGCCGTCACGGTAATCAGTCATATTTTGTGCAATACTGTCTGCCGTACATTGGTTTACCCAATAGTATGGAACACGAATATCTTTGATGTTTACGAATGGATTGTCTTTTACGTTGTAAGTCAAACCTGACATTGTTTCATAAATCCAAGGACTGATATAATAAGTACTTTGACCTCCAAGATACTCACTTACATAGGCTTGATTACGTTCGTCCGGATTATCTTTATCTGTATGCTTAAATTCAAAATCTTCACCATCTTCTAAAAAGTTATTTTCGCTAAGAAGGCTTGATAATTTTGAATCCCAATTGGTAATGTCGGATTTTGCCTTTCTCGAATTTACAAGAAGTTTCAATTTCAGAGTGTTACCCATTTTTATCCACAAATCAATATCTCCTCCATAGAAAAGATCATCTTTGCCCGGTGTAAATTTGTTGGTCGATTCTTCATTTTCCAAATCTGCAATAGCTTCATCTATCAAAACAAACAAATCATTATAGATTTCTTTGTCTTTGTCTAATTTAGGGAAGAACAATTTATACACATTTGCTTCGCTGTATGGAACATCTCCCCATAAGTCAACCAAATTAGTATACAGATATGCTTTTAGCAATTTTCCAATCCCGGCATATTGAGAATTGTCGGTTTCCTCAGCCATTTCGATAACTGCGTCAATGTTTTTTACCCCATAGGTATATACTCGTAACCAAGTGTTACCCATTGTTACGTACGTAGAGGAAATACTAAAGTTATCCACTTCTCTGGTTGATAAATGGAATACATAAGAAGGTAAACTCGTCCCTAAAAAGTCGCCCGTAGCAAAAGAATTAGCTATTTCATATTGTGCTCCGGGAAGTAATGATGCTAATGTTGCGGTAGTCGGTTTGTTTGGATTGTTATTTACATCCAGATAGTCGTCACAACTAACGGTAAGCAATGCGACAGAACCAACTATATAATAAATTAAATTTTTAATTTTCATATTAAGTGATTTTTAGAATGTTAATCTCAAATTAAAAGCAAAACGTCTGGTGTTTGGAGCCGATGTATAGTCAATACCTTGCATATTAGAGCCTCCGTAAGAGCCAGCCATTGTCGGATCATAATTTGAGTGTTTTGGTACATTAGGTGCATGGAACCATAGGTTACGAGCCACGAAAGACACGTTTGCCGATCCGATGAATGTGTTTTGTAGCCATTTCTTTGGCAAGTCATATCCTAACGATATTTCTCTTAATCTTAATGTTGTTGCATCATAAGTCATCACTTCATCTACACCATTGCTTGCGAATGAAGTCACAGACGATGTGGCAGCAAACCAAAGATCTGATTCTGTCATTTGTATGTTGTTGGGAATTTTATTTCCATTCGCATCCAGTATTGGCTGTTGTGTTGACGCATCTGCTAAAACACCGGGCATAATACGTCCGCCATAACGGTTTTCAGTATCTTTAGTTACCCCACGTCCAAGAAGATCAGATACATATGTGGTGTAGATATTTCCTCCAACTTGAAGATCGAACATAACGCCAAGAGATATACCTTTGTATGTAAATGTATTGGAAAGGCTTGCTTTGTATTTCGGTGCAGGGTCACCTAAATAAGTAGGTTCATTATTTCTTAGGTAAAAACCTGAATTTGCATCAATAAGCATATTGCCTTCGTCGTCACGAGCGATAGTGCTACCATACAAAGCACCGTATGGCTTACCTTTTACCATTCTCAGTTTAGGTTCTGTAAAGTCTGTATACATGTCAACAGCATCCACTCCATTTGTCAACTCTTTTACTTCACTTTTGTTTTTTGTGTAAGTTGCATATAGATCCCATTTGAAGTCATTTGTTGCAATCGGAATAAGATTCAATCCTATTTCTACCCCTTTGTTATTAATCTTACCAAAGTTTGTCCAGTAACTTCCATATCCTGAAGAATAAGGGAGGGTAAGTGGTGCAATTTGGTCTGTTGTATTCCTGTTGTAGTAAGTGAAATCAATATTAACACGTCTATTAACTAATTGCAACTCTGCGCCAAACTCTATTTCTGTTGTAAATTCCGGTTTCAGTTTATCATCAAATAATTCATCATTAAGCGTTAACTTAGGAACTCCATTGTATGGCCTGCCTATTGTGTAGAAGCCATTTTTGTAATATGGATCAGCATCGTTACCTACTTTAGCCCAACTCAAACGCACCTTACCGAAGTTCAGCATATCATTTTCCAACCCGAAAGCATCTGTAAATACTAACGATCCTGAAACAGAAGGATAGAAGTAGCTCCTTTTGTTTTTTGGTAGCGTTGACGAAAGGTCGTTACGTCCGGTAAGTGTAATAAACGCATAGTTTTTATAATCTACTGTTACATCACCAAAAAAACCAACCAGACGTTGTTCTCTTTTTTCTGCTAAAGCTATTTGAGATTCTGTATTTAGTACATTTTTTACACCTTTAGACATAATGTTCTTACCCGTTATCGTATTGTCGTTCGATGTACGTTGGTTCACGCTTTGCCCCAGGTGGGCTATGATTCCATAGTCTTGTTTGATTCTGGTTTTATATTCAAGTATCAAATTTGACTCTATTTCTTGAAAATTATAATCAATATCTTTGATGCGCCCTTTTCCTCCTAAAGCTCTTGATCCAAGATTCAGTATTTCTTGACGCTTCATTTTATAATCGTTGATACCTATGGTGTAGGTAGCAGAAAATTCTTTTGAAAACTCATAAGCTGCATTGAAATTTGCCACTATTCTGTCCATCTTTGTATTGATGGTGTTATATTTCCAAGACCAAAGTGGGTTATCTGCTTGATCTCCAACATAGAATAAAGAATTTCCATCAGGAGTTTCGTATGGAAGCGACATATCCCAGTTACGACCAAGAATTAAAGCTCTGGCCAGAGACGATGCTCCGATACCACTCGATTGGTTGTTTCCGTACATCGCACCATTTTGCGTACTGCTCGAAAAAGATAATTTTCCACCAACTGTAAGTCCGTTAGTTAACTTCTGGTTACCTCCTACACTTATTCCATATCTGCTGAAATCTGAATGAGGTATATAGCTGTCCTGATCCATTTTAGATAATGTAGCACTGAAGTTACCTTTATCGTTATAGCTTGAGATATTTGCAGAAATATCATAGATTCCACCTGTTTCGAAAAGATCTTTCACATTGTTTTTATATGCCTTGTAAGGAACTACGTCCGGAAGATCCGGATAATATTTTCCATATCCCGCAGAGCTAAAGACATCACTGAGAGAGATTTCTTTTATGTCTCCGCCAAATGGCGCTCCCCAAGATCCGTTAGCACTAGTTGGAATGAAGTTGTTACCACCTCCAAATTTATTTTGATAGTTAGGTAGTGCGGTTACTTCTTCTATTGTATATGAGGCATTTATAGTTACTTCTGTGCCTTTGCCTGCATTTTTTCTGTTTCTCGATCCAGATTTTGTAGTTATAAGTATTACCCCGTTTGCAGCTCTTGAGCCATACAGAGAAGCCGCAGCCGCACCTTTAAGAACGCTCATCGACTCTATATCATTTGGGTCGAGAGTTGATATTCCGGTACCATATGCACCTCCGGCTTCACCCGCCTGATCTTGGCCACTAGTGCTCTCGTTGCTATATGGCATACCATCTACAACATACAATGGTTCGTTGTTTCCGAAGAAAGAAGAATTTCCTCGAATAGTGACTCTGGTTGCCGATCCTGCCGATCCTGATGCTCCGTTAATACTAACTCCCGGAATTTTACCATCAAGCGAACGCAACATATCAGGTTCTGCTTTTTGCATAGCTTCGTTTGCATCAACTATCGACATGCCATACCCTAACGAGCGGCTTGCCCTTTCGATACCGATAGCAGTGACTACCAGTTCGTCTAAACTTGTGTTAGATTTCAGAATTACTCTCACATTTGGTGTTATAGCTACCTCTTTTGTGTCCATACCAACGTATGAAACTACTAATGTTTTGCTATCGGCAGGAACATTCAAGGTGAACTTTCCGTCTACGTCAGTAGCATCCCCTACATTTGTACCTTTAACAATAACTGATGCGCCAATTATAGCTTCGCCGGTATCATCTACAACGATTCCGGTTACTTGCTTTGTCTGAGCCATCGTAACCCCGATGCTTAAGAATAAGCATGATAAGACAAATAACAATCTTTTCATAAATTAAAATTTAGTTAAACCCAATTACGACTTAATAATAATTATCTTCTTTTAAGTAGTCTAAACGCACAAACATACGTATAAGTTCATTAACATACAAAAACTAATTTGTTAAAATAGTGATAAATTGTCTCTGTGTCTCATAAATAGTCGGTTTTTATCCTTGTAAAATATCTTTTTTTTTGATATTTTAGTGTAGATAATGACAAAATGATAGTGTGATGGCGAATTTCGTAAGTATATTCTGTCTGTATGATGTTAGCAAATGATAAATCTATTGAAAAGATAGTCGTTTTTACTTATTCTAAGAATAAAATGTTATTTCTTAAAAACAAATTTTATAAAAAATGAACGTTTCTAGAGTATGTGTCAGAGGTTGTTGTAGAGTTGTCTGTTCTCGTTTAGCTCCAATAGACGGGATATGAGGTCGTGACGGTCTTGCCCGAACGAATCTACTTGAAGTGGTGTGAAAAATGATAGAAGAAGCTCCTCTAATTCATTTACAGAGAGTGTGTTGATGATTTCTTCGAAGCTTTCGGAATCTCCCGATTCAAAATATACAAGAGCCAATCTGTGTTTGGCTTCGGAGGTATCTTCCTGAATGTTTATCATCTCGGAAAGATATTTTATGGCTTTCTTGTAATTTTCGTCTTCAATGGCAATTGTGGCAAGTTTATCTAGCAGGTATATGTTTCCTGCCTTTTCTATCAAAGCCTTCTCTAAAAAGTACATAGCTTGCTTGAAGTTGCCTTGTTGATGACGTAGTTCGCCGGCTATTATGAAAATGTCGGTAGAATTTTCGTCAAGTTCAAATCCTCTTTTCACACATTCTTCGGCTTTGTCGAACATTTCTTGCTGAATATAAAGAAATGCTTTTTTTGCATATAATTCAGGATTGTCCGGCTCCAAGGTTGATGCTTTGTTGATGCAAATCATCGCTTTTTCGTAGTCTTCTACGGAAACATAGCATTCTGTTAGCGATAAAAGAGTGGAAACATTATCGGGTTCAACTTGCAGGCTTTCCTCAAACTTATCGATGGCTTCGTCCGTCCTGTCACAAAGTGAAAGGTAATGGCCCATAAGTTTGAGAAGATTGATATCCGTATTGTTTATTGTGAGTGCAAAATCGAATGCGTCTATTGCTTTCACATAATCTTCCTGCATCGAGTATAGTTTCCCGATATTGACCCACGCTTCGTAAAAGTATGGGTCAATATCAAGTATCCTATTGTTTATTTCGATGGCAATATCGTATTGTTTTGTCATTTCATAGCAGAAAGACAAGTCGCTCAAGGCTTCGATATTGTTGGGGTTGTATTCGAGGCTTTTGCTGAGGAAATAGATGGCTTCTTTAAACAAATCGGCCTCTACGTACAAGAATCCGAGTTCGAGAAAAGTGCTTTCTTTATTATCTTCTTCTCGAATCAGTTTTTCAGCGTAATATGTGGCTTCGGCAGTCAATCCTAGTTGCAGATAACATTCCACTTTAAGCAGATAAAGATCGAAGTCGTATTCATTCAGATAAATATCCAGATAATCGAGCGCCTCTTTGTAAAATCCTTCGAAGGCAAGCATTTTTCCTCTTTTCAACATCAGCAATTGATTATTCGGATGAATGGATAAGGCTAATTCTAAAACCGATTTAGCTTTCTCCCAGTCGTCGCTAGAGTCGTAATAATCAATTAGTTCTTCAAATTCGTCTGCATCAAGGTACAGGCTCTTTCCTAGGAGTAGAGAGTCTTCGTACCGTTGAACCAAATTTGAGATGTTTCTTTTTGCCATCGAATATAGTTGTCTTTATTTGTTTTTTTCTTTAGCCCAAGAATCTTTAAGTGAAACTGTCCGGTTAAAGATTAATTCAGATTCACTTGAATCAGGGTCTACATTGAAATAACCAATCCGTTGAAATTGAAAACTATCTAACGGTTTTGCCGTTTTTACGAATGGTTCGATCTTACAATTTTTCAATGTTTTGAGCGAATCGGGATTCATCATTTCCCTGAAATCACGGTCTTTATCTTCCAAGGTGTCTTCAACGTTGAACAGGCGGTCATACAAACGAACTGTCATGTCTATGGCGTCGTTGCAAGATACCCAATGAATGGTTCCTTTTACCTTGCGACTGCTTTCCGACATTCCGCTTTTTGTGAGAGGATCGTATTCTGCATATACTTCTACAACCTCACCATCATCATTTTTTTTGCATCCTGTACATTTTACGATGTAAGCGTTTTTCAAACGAACCTCTTGTCCGGGAGTGAGCCTGAAATATTTTTTCGGAGCATCTTCCATGAAGTCGTCCCTCTCGATAAATAATTCTCTTGAAAACATTACTTCATGCGATCCTGCGTTTTCATCTTCAGGATTATTTTGAGCTGTCAGGCTTTCTGTTTTATCTTCTTGATAATTAGTTATTATCAGTTTGATAGGGTCGATAACGGCAGACACCCGGGTTGCCTTCTTGTTGAGGTCTTCCCTTACCGAATATTCTAGCAACGCTACATCTATAAGTCCGTCGACCTTGGTATATCCTATTTTATCAATAAAATTACGGATAGATTCAGGTGTATACCCTCTTCTCCGGTATCCGCAGATTGTGGGCATACGTGGGTCGTCCCATCCGCTAACGAGATTTTCCTTCACCAGTTGCAATAGTTTACGCTTGCTCATAACTGTGTAGGTCAGGTTCAATCTGTTAAATTCATACTGATGAGGGCGATAGCTATCTGTTGCAAGTTGATCTATAAACCAATCGTAAAGAGGGCGGTGCGGCACAAACTCAAGAGTACATATCGAGTGTGTAACACCTTCGAAATAATCACTTTGTCCGTGAGCAAAATCATACATCGGATAGGCTTGCCATGTTGTGCCCGTTCTGTGATGAGGATGTTTTACAATCCGGTAGATAATAGGATCACGGAAGTGCATGTTGGATGAAGCCATGTCTATCTTGGCACGAAGAACGGCCGAACCTTCTTCCAGTTCGCCGATTCTCATTTTTTCGAACAAATCGAGGTTTTCCTCTATTGGCCTGTCTCTGTATGGACTATTTACCCCTGCTTGTGTAGGAGTTCCTTTTTGCTTTGCTATTTCTTCTGCCGATTGCTCGTCAATGTATGCTTTTCCTTCTTTTATCAGTTTCACCGCAAAATCCCACAGTTGGGTGAAATAGTCGGATGCATAAAATACATTCTCCCAGTCGAAACCAAGCCATTTTATATCTTCCATGATCGAGTCAACATATTCTACGTCTTCTTTCACGGGGTTGGTGTCATCGAAACGGAGATTGCAAATGCCTCCATATTTTTTTGCTAAACCGAAATCTATGCAGATGGCTTTGGCATGTCCGATGTGCAGGTAACCATTTGGCTCCGGCGGGAAACGGGTCTGAATTTTTTTGTCGTTTATTCCTTCCTTCAAATCGTTTTCCACAATCACCTCAATAAAATTGAGGCTTTTCTTTTCTGACGTATTTTCAGCATTTTCCATCATTATGTCTGTTCTTTATATTACGTTTATTGTTTCTCAGTAGTCAAATTTTCGTCTAAATATTTTTTGTATAAAGATTCAAATTTAATAGAATCTTCTTTTAATTTGTATCTGTCCATTATTTCTTTTGCTTGTAAAAAAGTCATTTCTGAACTGTCTAAATCCAATTTCTTCGAATATTCTAATGACAACTTTGTCAATCCGGCAGCTTCTTTCGCTTCTTCTTCCACCGATTTTCCACACGATGCAGCCGCTACTAAAAATAACAGGTATACAAGCAATTTGTTGACCATTACATGAAAATTTGGACAAAGGTAAGCAAAATTCATATACATACATATCGGCTCTATAATATATGGAACAAAGTTTTTGATTCAATAATAATCTGTGTTTATGTTATTCTATATTTAGTTAAATTTTAATACATTTGTAGTTAACTTAATCACATAAATATATTACTGAAAGAACATGAAAAAGAAAATTCTAGTAACAGGGGGAGCCGGATACATTGGTTCTCATACTACGGTAGAGCTGCAAAATGCAGGATATGAGGTTGTTATTATTGATGATCTTTCCAATTCTACGATTGATTCTATCGACGGTATCGAGAAAATAACAGGGGTAAGACCTCATTTCGAGCAGATAGACTGTAATGATCTGCCCGCCTTGAAAGAACTTGTGAAGAAACACGGCGATATTCAGGGGATTATACATTTTGCGGCAAGTAAGGCTGTGGGCGAATCGGTACAGAAGCCATTGCTTTACTACAGAAACAACATAGATTCACTTATTAATATGTTGGAGATAATGCCTGAAAATAAAATTAAAGGTATTGTTTTCTCTTCTTCTTGTACGGTATACGGAGAGCCGGACAACAACCCGATCGACGAAACAGCACCTATCAAACCGGCAACGTCTCCTTATGGAAACACAAAGCAAATAAACGAGGAAATTATTCAGGATTATATTCGTTCGGGTGCTCCTATCAAGAGCATTATCCTTCGCTACTTCAATCCGATAGGTGCTCATCCATCTGCCGAAATTGGCGAGTTACCTAATGGAGTACCTCAAAATCTTATACCATTCATCACTCAAACGGCAATTGGTGTGAGAGAGTGTTTGAGCGTATTTGGTGATGATTATAATACACCTGATGGTTCTTGCATCCGCGACTTTATCAATGTTGTAGACTTAGCCAAAGCACACGTGATTGCAATGGACAGGATGTTGGAAGATAAATCGGACGAAAAAGTTGAAATTTTTAATCTGGGAACAGGAAACGGCGTTTCTGTATTGGAACTGATTAATGGTTTTGAACGAGTGAACGATGTGAAGCTGAACTATAAGATCGTAGCTCGTAGGGGGGGCGATATTGAGAAGATTTGGGCTGAACCGACAAGAGCTAATAAAGTATTGGGTTGGAAAGCTGTGGAAACTTTGGATGATACGCTTAAGTCTGCCTGGTTGTGGCAATTGAAGTTGAGAGAAAAAGGAATTATGTAATACCGTCTCACACAGTTTTAGATAAATGAAAACCTCCTTGAAATTTCAGGGAGGTTTTTATTTGGGTTTATGTTTTACTGTTATCTTTCGTTAGTCTTCAAGTACCTTGTCAAATTCGCAGAACTTTGAGTTTTTACTGATAAACTCAGGCACTAACTCCTTCATTAGTTTTACTGTCTGTTTAATATCTACTCTTCTCGAATTTAATACAAGCTCGTCAATCAAATCTATTATTTCAAAATACTCGTATTCCCTAACCTTGGCTATCAATATCTTCTCGTGATCGGTCGGAATCACTTGTTCCGAGTCGTTAAGTAATTCTTCATATAGCTTTTCACCGGGGCGTAGACCCGAAAACTCAATTTTTATATCTATGCCGGGACGCAATCCTGCCAATTCTATCATCTTTGTAGCTAAATCCAGTATTTTTACAGGCTTGCCCATGTCAAATACATATATATATCCTGTATGACCTATTGCAGATGCTTCCAAAACCAATCGGCAAGCCTCTGGGATAGTCATGAAGTAGCGGGTAATTTCCGGATCGGTCACAGTTAGAGGTCCGCCGGCGTCAATTTGTTTTTTAAACAATGGTATCACTGATCCATTGCTGCCCAGTACATTGCCGAAACGTGTTGTGACAAACTTTATGTTTTGCCTTAAATCTTTCCGCATAGCAAGACTTTGTACGTATATCTCGGCTATACGTTTCGACGCACCCATAATGTTTGTTGGATTCACGGCCTTGTCTGTGGATACCATAACAAACATTTCTACGTTGTTTTTTATCGCAAAATCAGCAACAAGGCTTGTTCCGTATACGTTGGTCATGATGGCTTCACATGGGTTGTTTTCCATCATGGGCACATGTTTGTATGCGGCGGCATGATAAACGATATCGGGTTTATGTCTGGAGAAAACCATGTTTAGCCTTTCCTGATTCCTTACATCTCCGATAACGGATACAAAATTCAGTTTTTTGTATTTTTCTTTCAGTTCAATGTCCAAATCATTCAGAGGAGTTTCGGCTATATCCAGACACACAACCAATTGAGGTCCGAAGTTGGCCAATTGTCTTACGATTTCACTTCCGATAGAACCAGCGGCTCCTGTTACCAGTACCGTTTTTCCTTTTATATTGTCTTCTATTATTCCGGTACTGATTTTTATTTCTTTTCTTCCTAATAGGTCTTCAATCTGAACGGGGCGTATTTGTTTGTGCAGTTCTTCTTGTACATCTCTTATTTTAGGGAGTACGAACGATTTAATCCCTTCATTTAACAGTTTTTCAACAAGATCTTTTTCTTGCATCAAGATTTCTTCATCCGGGAAAAGGATCGTTTTGACCGTATATTTTTTCAGTTCGTTCAAATTCTTTCTTTCAACATATATTATGGGCGTACTTTCGATTCTTTTTGAATTTCCATTCTTTTCCACAGATAAAAATCCGGCTACCTTATAACGTGTCTGAGAAACATGTAATGCTTCTTTCAGAGAAACGCTTTGAGGTGATGTGCCATATACGTATATAGGAATCATGTTGCTGCAGGAGTGTGTTATGGCTAAATATCGGCGATATCCGAATACAATGAAAAGCCTTATCCCCAAAATAGAAAATAAAGATGTGGTTAGAGCTATTATTGTATATGCCAGTAGAACGCTTCCCGATACACCTCCGATTGCGAAATAAACAATGCCGAATATTGTTACATGAGAAACCACTAAGCAAAACAATATGAGCTGCATTTCGTAGATTGTGGAGTATCGTATGATGCCTTGATATGTTCTGAATAGAAGAAAATAGGTCAGAAAGGTGGACAAGGAAACAAATAGAAGCCACCTGAAATCGGGAAAGTTGACATTTAGGCTTTGATAAACTTGCTGAACAATGGAGTAGGATATAACCACTGAAAAAAGAATGAGGAAGAGGTCAATTAGAAGTACAAACCATTTGTTTAGAAATTTACTTTCGAAAAAAGCAATATATGAATTATATAGAAACTTGTATATAAAAGATTCACTCATAACCTAATTAATTTTTTTAATAAAAAGTCTATTTCAGATTTCCGTGTACATTTAAAAAACAATTCATTTTTATCCGCGAGCAATCCTGCGAACGAAAGAAATATAGAATATTTAACACAATTCATCTTTTATTTGTTCAAAATAAACACACAAAAAGTATTTTATTCTAAATTCTGATAATATAAATTAATCATCTACTGAGTAACCACCTCGTTATTTGATGGAAATCCAAGTATTATATTGTGATTGGTGAAAGTAAATAAGTTTACTTTCATTTTCTCACTAAATTTAAGTATAGTTTTGTTACAGCTATACAAAATTACAAAGAATATCTAAATAAACAGTAAATAAGTATACTTTATTCTGTTTTTTGTATGTAAATGGACCTGAAATCCTGTGGGGAAGCGGAATTCCATTTTTTTTTTCTAGTTATACCGACCTCCCATTCTCCATGCTTTTTTGTAAAAACCTTCGAATAATGTACTTACTAAGACCTTTTTGCGAGCTGATGATGCATGTACAAAAAAACCGTCTTTAAGATATATTCCTACATGGTTTATTTTGCTATGCTTTTTTGATGTGGCAAAGAATACCATGTCTCCCGGCTTCAATTTTTCGGGTGATGATATTTTTACGGGCACGCTTTTCGACAGGGAGTTGCTATTGTGGTCTATTTCTTTTCCGAAAAGCATATTGTAGAGTACTCTTGTGAAGCCGGAGCAATCTACACCTTCCTTTCTGCTGTTGCCTCCCCAAGTGTATTTTACATCCAGCCAATCGGCGGCAGTTTCATACAATGGCATATGTGTTGTATCCGACTCGCATATTTCAAATCCGAGTCTGTTTGATAGTTCTTTCGTTTTTTTACTTTCTATAGCAGGGGGTGTTTCAGCCATGCCTTGCTTTTTCTGTGCGCTGAGCGTTGAACAGATGGAGACGATAAGAATTGTTAGTGTGAAAAAAAACTTTTTCGGTGTATTCATTTTATAGTGGTTGTATATGCTTATTCATTCAATTCAGGAGATTGCTCGTCGCAATGTCTTTTTCCAAAAGGCTTGTCTCTGAGAGTAAGAGGGTTTCTGAGGTCAGGTCGGGTATTGGCATAAATCGAATAGGATATTGGCCGAGGTTTACTCTCCCTCCTTTCTTCCATGCTCTCTGATAGTATGCTTCATCTAAACTGCTGACGATAACCCCTCTGCTGCACGATGCGTGTACGAATTTGTTGTCTTTCAGGTAGATACCTACATGGTTTATTCCCTTCTTTCGTCCTCCGGTTGCAAAAAATACCATGTCGCCGGGTTGCAAGTCTTCTTTTTTTACATCAGCCAGAAGATTGTTTGCAATATCTATACTTCTTCTGTTCAGTATTTTATCGTATACTGCCCTGTATATGCTTCCGGTCAACCCCGAACAATCTATGCCCGAAAAAGACATGCCTCCACGCCTGTATCGTGTGCCAAGCCATTTTGCAGCCTCTCTATATAATGGTATGTTGGTAGAATGTTCACTAATATCTATTCCTAGTCTTTTCGATAAATTGCCGATGTCGAAAGATTGTCGCTTTTGAGCCGATACCAGACTTGTGGAGGAGGTAGCAAAAAGTAATAATATGAGTAATAAAGATGTTAAATGTCTGTTATTTGGCTTCATTAGTGAAACTTTTTTCCGTTTAGATATTAGATGCAATGCACGAATGACAAAATTAAATAATTAATTAAAGAAACCAATACTTTATTGACATTATGAATAATGCTTTGCTTTCTATTGATAAATATTATATTGGTTGTTGTTTTGATTATTTCTTTCAGAGAAGAATCTTTCTGTTTTTTTAGGAAATAGGAGTTTAAGCGCTTATTTTTGCCCTAAAAATTACAAAATAGCAGATATGAGACAGGCTAAGTATTCAATATTGTATTATTTCACAAGTGATGAAATGTCTATTGTGGAGATAAAGAGAAACATTGTAAGCGTTACCGATAAAAGAGATGTGAATTTCTGGTTGCTTTATGATAAGAAGAACGATTCGCTGAATCCGTTGAGTTTTGTGTCTATGGACAAGAAAGATGGCAAAGAATATCGCACGTTTGAAGATAGCCGGTTGGAGTTTGATGGCAATATGGCAAAATTTAATGATGGGAAAAAGGAATTTGTTTTGAAAGCCGTTTCTAAAAAGGAAGAATTGCCATTGGCGTTGAAAGATTCTATTGATGATTACATCCTGTTATTGTCTTTTCGTTAGTTTTTCATTTTCGTCACATTTGCCTATCTAAATGAAAACTAAAGAGGTGGGATGAAAATAAAAAATAAAAATTAAGTTTGAATATTTGGATATTAAGACTATTTTTGCAAGCTGAAAAAATGGTCTGATTGACTTTCCGGCTATTATTGTGTGCCTGGACTTATGGGCGCATTTCGTAAAAGATTGAATATAAATTACATAAAAAAGCAGATTAACAAACATGAATGTATCGCTTACCAATGTTGATAGCGTAAATGCTATCTTAAAGATCGAAGTAGAGAAAAATGATTATCAAGAGAAAGTAGATCAGGCTCTTAAAAATTTCAGAAGAAAAGCTAATGTACCGGGGTTTCGTCCGGGCACGGTGCCTGTTGGCATGGTGAAAAAAATGTATGGAAAATCAATCCTTGCGGAAGAAGTGAATAAGTTGGTAGGGGAAAACCTATATAAATATATTACGGAAAACAAGCTGAATGTTTTGGGCGAACCTCTTACTAACGAAGAAAAGCAACAGCCTATTGACTTTGCAACGGAAGGTAATTTCGAGTTTTTCTTCGACTTGGGTTTTGCTCCCGAAATTAAACTGGAATTGAGCAAAAAAGATAAGGTTGAATACTACAAAATTTCTGTTGATGAAGAATTGGTAGATCAACAAATAGCTTCTTTCAGAGCTAACTATGGTAAGTATGAGTCGGTTGACGGAGAAGCTAAAGATACTGATATGCTGAAAGGTATTGTCAGAGAATTGGACGAAAACAAGCAACCAAAAGAAGACGGCATTGTTGTGGAAGACGGCGTGTTGATGGCTTCTTATATGAAAAATGAAGAAGAAAAAGCGAAATTCGCAGGGGTGAAAAAAGGAGATATTGTAATAATAAATCCGGCGAAAGCGTATGATGGAAACGAAGCCGAAATAGCATCATTCCTTCATTTGCAAAAAGAAGAAGTGGAGTCTATTGCACCTGAATTTTCGTTCGAAGTATTAGACATTACCAGATACGAAGAGGCTGAAATGAATCAGGAACTTTTCGATAAAATCTTTGGAGAAGGAGTTGTAACCACTGAGGCTGATTTCAGAGCAAAAGTGAAAGAAAATATTGCTCAACAACTTGAGCCGGATAGCGATTATAAATTCTTGCTTGATGCGAAGAAAATGTTGGAAAGCAAAGCCGGTGAGCTTCAATTTCCCGATGCTTTCTTGAAAAGATGGTTGATGGTGACAGGCAAAGACAGAACTGAAGAGTCGTTGGAAACAGACTATCCGAAAATTATAGAGGATTTGAAATTCCATCTTATAAAGGAGGAGATTGCAAAAACTGCAGAAATAAAAATAGACGAAAACGAATTGAAGGCTGCGGCAATAGCCTCAACCAGAGCGCAATTTGCTCAGTATGGTATGGCTAACCTTCCTGACGATATTCTTGAAAATTATGCAATGGAAACATTGAAAAAAGAAGATCAAAGGAGAAATTTGGTTGACAGGGTAATGGAACAAAAGATAATCGGATACTTGAAATCTACTCTAGGATTGAAAGAAAAATCGGTGACTCTTGACGAGTTCAAAAAATTCTTTGAACCGGCAGAAGCAGAATCGGCTGAATAAGAATTCTCGAAAATGTATTTAAATTTGTGAGCCATGGTATTTTTATCATGGCTCCTTTTTTATTATAAGGAATAACCTTAATACAAGCTAATGGTATGCGTAACATTCTTTTATTGATCACTGTGGTGATATGCTTCGGGTCACAAGTAGCGAAATCACAAGAGATCAGTTTGTCTGACGGCATTCCTCAACTTTCTGATGATGAAATGAAGACGGTGTTTTTTAGCTACGAAAGAGACACCCTCGGATTCTGCGTTTTGACATCCGAAACCTCTCTTGATAAATATAAGGGCAAGAAGAATCGTCATATTATGCGCACAATGAAAAGCATAAAAAGAACGGTGGATCACTACTGTATTTATAACGAAATTGCAGGAGTACGTATTTCATCATTTCTGGAAAAAGGAAAACCATGGGGCGGTACGCATTCTTTGTCTTATCCGAAATATAAAATAATGGAAAAAGGTATTGTGCTTGTAGGAGAGAGAAAATATATTGCGCCGTGGAATGATATTGTTGCCGATTGGAAAACATTGGACTACTATTTTATCGGATTTGACAAAAGTGTGGATCTTGTACGTTCTGTGCATATAGATCTGCGACCTAAGATACGCCCAATAGGATTGATAGAGTTTTCACCCGAATCCATAATATACAATTACCTCGATAGTATATCGAAAGACTCGACGATGAAATGTATTCCTCCTATTTTTCCGGGAGGCGTGGAGGAATTACGCAAATTTATACTGGCGGAAATCCGGTATCCGGAATCTGCTATTGAAAGTGGTATTGTGGGAAAGGTTGTTGTTGGTTTCATTGTTGATACAGATAAAAGCATTGCAAGGATAAGAATACTCAGAGGCGTTGACCCGGTATTGAATGAAGAGGTGATACGTATCGTGAAGAAAATGAACGGATGGTGGTGGAAGGCCGGAACAATTGACGGAAAAGAAATACCTGTTGAGCTTATTTTGCCTGTTACATTTAAATTCAGAGATTAGCGCAACAAGTGTCTGATTGAAAAAAAATAATTGGGAGTTAATGCAACTTTATTTGCACCTTTCTCGTTTTTATTTATAAATTTGTTTGCTCCTACGAAAATGAAAAGGTGAAAAAATATATGTCACATTTCTACACCGGAAATGAATAGGCATAGTATTTGTAGGGCAACTATTGATAATTAAATTAAAACAATAGAACATTATGAACAATGATTTTAGAAAATACGCAACCAAACATCTGGGAATGAATGGTCTGGCTCTTGATAAATATGTAGATATAACTAGTAGCTATATTTCGCCAACCATCATAGAAGAGCGTCAGTTGAATGTTGCACAGATGGATGTGTTTTCACGCTTGATGATGGATCGTATCATTTTTCTGGGTACACAGATAGACGATTATACAGCCAATGTTATTCAGGCTCAATTACTTTACCTCGATTCTGCCGATTCGGGAAAAGATATATCAATATATATCAATTCTCCGGGCGGATCAGTTTATGCAGGTTATGGAATATACGATACAATGCAATTTATAAGTAGCGACGTGTCAACAATTTGTACAGGTATGGCTGCATCTATGGCAGCAGTATTGCTTGTTGCCGGACAAAAAGGCAAGCGTTTCGGCCTGAAACATTCGCGTGTGATGATTCACCAACCTCTTGGCGGCGCACAAGGCCAAGCCTCAGATATCGAGATTACGGCTCGTGAAATCGGTAAAGTGAAGCAAGAATTGTACACAATCATATCCGAACATTCGGGGCAACCTATCGAAAAAGTAGCACAGGATTCAGATCGTGACTATTGGATGACTTCGGGTGAAGCCAAAGAATATGGTATGATTGATGAAGTATTGATGAGAAATAAATGATTCTTATAAAAAAGTAATTATATATTGAAAAGAGTTTATCCTGAGGTAGGGTAGACTCTTTATTTGATAAAACTTATGACTAAAAACACAACCAACGACTACTGTAGCTTTTGTGGAAGAAGCGACAACGATGTGAACCTGCTGATAGCAGGTATTTCGGGGCATATTTGTGATAGCTGTACTGAACAGGCATACCAGATTGTCATGGAGTCTGTCAAAGCAAAGTCCGGTAGTTTTGATTTTGGCAAAGAAAAATTGCCAACCCCGCAGCAGATCAAAGATTATCTTGATTCGTATATTGTTGGGCAGGAAGATGCAAAACGATTCTTATCCGTTGCGGTATACAATCACTATAAACGATTGATTCAGGACAAGGAAGATGATGGTGTAGAAATAGAAAAATCAAACATAATACTGGTTGGTCCAACCGGTACGGGCAAAACATTGTTGGCACGTACCATAGCCAAACTATTGCATGTGCCGTTTGCTATTGTGGACGCAACCGTTCTTACCGAAGCCGGATATGTGGGAGAAGACATCGAAAGTATACTTACACGTTTGTTGCAGGATGCGGACTACGATGTGGCGGCTGCCGAAAGAGGGGTTGTGTTTATTGACGAAATTGATAAAATTGCAAGAAAAGGCGATAATCCTTCCATCACCAGAGATGTGAGCGGGGAAGGTGTGCAGCAAGGCTTGTTGAAATTGCTGGAAGGTTCTACTGTGCTTGTACCGCCACAAGGAGGCAGGAAGCATCCCGATCAGAAAATGATTGCTGTGGATACGAAAAATATATTGTTTGTTTGCGGAGGGGCGTTTGACGGAATAGAACGAAAAATAGCACAACGGCTTAATACCCAGGTGGTAGGTTATGCAAATGCCAGCAAGCGTGAAGGTATAGACCGTCACAATTTGTTGAAATACATAACACATCAGGATTTAAAAGCATTCGGGTTGATTCCCGAAATCATCGGGCGTTTGCCTATCCTTGCCCATCTGGATGTGTTGAACAGAGAAACATTGCGCAGGATATTGACAGAACCCAAAAACTCTATCATCAAACAATATGTCAAACTGTTTGCAATGGATGGGGTGAAACTGACTTTCGATGAAGAAGTGTTCGACTATATTGTAGATAAAGCTATTGAATATAAATTAGGAGCCAGAGGCTTGCGGTCTATCGTAGAAACAATAATGATGGATGTGATGTTTTCAGTACCATCTACAACGAAGAAAAAGGTGAAAATAACGTTGGAATATGCAAAAGAGCACCTCGAAAAATCGCGTCTGGATAGGCTGAAAGAGGAATAGTCATTTTTTATGATAAAAAAAACGATTTTCGTTGTAGGTTTCATTGTTGCGTCTTATCTTCGTGTTGAGATTAAAACGGAAGATAAGTGTTAAAGAGTAAATTTTTTTTCCGATTAAAAAATATATATATTACATTAACGGATAATTTACTTGACTATACTTAAAACATAGTATGCCTACAAACAACGATATATTACACGAAAAACTGAAAGAACACTTTGGGTTTGATAAATTTAAGGGTACCCAAAAAAATATTATTCAGAATGTATTGGCAGAAAGTGACACTTTCGTCTTGATGCCTACGGGCGGAGGTAAGTCGCTGTGTTATCAGTTGCCGGCGTTGCTGATGAACGGAACGGCGATTATAATCTCACCCCTCATTGCACTGATGAAAAATCAGGTGGATGCGATGAGAAATTTCAGCGAGGAAGATGGTATCGCCCATTTCCTGAATTCGTCACTGAATAAGGCCGCTATCGATCAGGTGAAAGCAGATGTTGTTTCTGGCAAAACGAAGCTGCTTTATGTTGCTCCCGAATCGTTGACAAAGGAGGATAATATAGAGTTTTTGCGTCAGATACATGTTTCGTTTTATGCCATAGACGAAGCTCATTGTATATCAGAGTGGGGGCACGATTTCAGACCGGAATACAGACGCATAAAGCCAATAATAGAAGAGATAGGGAAGCGTCCGTTAATAGCACTGACTGCTACTGCTACACCCAAAGTGCAGCACGATATTCAAAAAAATCTGGGAATGATGAATGCCAAGGTGTTCAAGTCTTCATTCAACAGAGAAAATTTGTATTACGAAGTAAGGACAAAAACATCTAACAGAGATAAGGATATAATAAAGTATATCCGTACACAAGCCGGGAAATCGGGCATTATATATTGCCTTAGCCGGAAAAAAGTGGAAGAATTTGCCGAAATACTTCGTGCAAATAACATTAATGCCTTGGCGTATCATGCCGGATTGGATGCAGCGACACGCTCGTGCAATCAGGATGCGTTTCTGATGGAAAAGGTAGATGTGATAGTGGCGACTATCGCATTCGGAATGGGAATTGATAAACCCGACGTGCGTTATGTGATTCATTACGACGTGCCGAAAAGCCTCGAAGGCTATTATCAGGAAACAGGCCGTGCCGGAAGGGATGGCGGAGAAGGCAGATGTATAGCCTTTTATTCGTATAAAGACTTGCAGAAATTAGAAAAATTTATGCAAGGTAAACCCATAGCCGAACAAGAAATCGGAAAACAGTTGTTGTTGGAAACAGCAGCTTACGCCGAAACGGCTTTGTGCAGAAGAAAAGTTTTACTCCATTATTTTGGAGAAGATTATAATATAGATAACTGTGGTAATTGTGACAATTGTTTAAATCCTAAAAAACAGGTGGAAGCTCAAGATTTATTATTAACTGCTATCGAAGCAGTAATCGCATTGAAAGAAAAATTTAAGATTGAATATGTTATTAACATTTTACGTGGCAAGGAAACATCCGAAATAGAAACCTACGGGCATCAGGAGCTTGAAGTATTCGGGTCGGGAGACGAAGCTGACGAAGATACATGGAATGCTATCATTCGTCAGGCCATTGTAGCAGGTTATTTTGATAAAGACATAGAAAACTATGGTTTGCTGAAAGTAACCAAAAAAGGAAAAGACTTCTTGAAAAAGCCTGTATCTTTCAAAATAATGAAAGATGAAGAGGTGGACGATGACGATACGGAAGACATTGTGGTGAAAAGCGGAGGTGGCAGTTCGGCCGTAGATCCTGTCCTTTTCTCGATCATGAAAGATCTGAGAAAGAAAATGTCGAAGAAATTGAATGTGCCTCCGTATGTTATATTTCAAGATCCTTCGCTGGAGGCAATGGCTACGATCTATCCTGTAACGATGGACGAATTGCAGAACATTCCCGGAGTTGGAGCAGGCAAGGCAAAAAGGTATGGTCAGGAATTCTTGGAGATTATAAAAAAACATGTTGAAGAAAACGAAATAGAACGTCCCGAGGATTTGAGGGTGAGAACAGTTGCCAATAAATCGAAAATGAAAGTGGCTATTGTTCAGGCTATTGATAGGAAAGTAGCGTTGGATGACCTGGCAGAATCGAAAGGAATAGAATTTCCCGAATTGTTGGCTGAAGTAGAAGCCATTGTTTATTCGGGAACAAAAATAAATATAGATTATTTTCTGGAAGAAGTGATAGACGAAGATCACATTGCAGATATATTCGACTATTTTCAGGAAGCTGAGTCGGACGATTTGGAAGAAGCGATAAAAGAATTGGGAATGTATGGCGAAGATGAAATTCGTCTGGTGCGGGTGAAGTTCATATCTGATATGGCGAACTAAGGGAGAAGGATGAATAAAAAAGCAATTTTCCCCGGAACGTTCGACCCATTCACTATCGGGCATCAATCTTTAGTTGACAGGGCTTTAAACTTGTTCGATGAGATAGTTATAGCTATCGGTGTTAATGAAACAAAGAAAAACTATTTTTCTTTAGATAAACGGATTGAGATGATTCGGGACTTGTTTAAAGAAGACAAAAGGATATCTGTAGAAAAATACGATTGTTTGACAGTCGATTTTGCACAACAAGTGGGCGCGGATTTTATTTTGCGTGGAGTGAGAACGGTTGGCGATTTCGAATACGAGAAAACGATTGCCGATATGAACCGTAAAATTTCGGGGGTCGAGACTTATGTATTGTTTACAGAGCCTGAGTTAACTCACATTAGTTCAACTATTGTGCGGGAATTGCTTCGTTATGGGCACGACATATCGGACCTTGTACCTAAAGGGCTAAAGATAGATTGAGAAAATATAATATAAAGATTAATGGATAGTCAAGCATACACTTGGCTATTCTCATATTTAACAAGATGGATATAAAGATGAAATATTTTCAGAAGTTGTTGATTTTAATCGCTGTTGCAGTTTCTAGCTTAAATATGTATGCTCAGTTTGGAGAGACTCAGGCAATCCGTAAGATGAAAACAACGATGCACCGAATAAGTACAGAGTATGTTGACAAAGTGGATGAAGACAAGTTGGCAGAAGATGCGGTAAAGGCTCTTCTTGAAAAATTAGACCCACATTCTACATATATTTCTGCTGATGAGGTGAAGGAAATGAACGAACCTTTAGAAGGAAATTTCGATGGTATCGGGGTTTCGTTCAATATGTTGACAGATACGCTTTATATCGTCGAAACTATATCGGGTGGTCCATCCGAAAAAGTGGGAATAAGAGCCGGAGACAGGATTATAAATGTAAACGACACTTTGATAGCTGGGGTGAAAATGTCGAACAGAGACATTATGAAGCGGTTGAGGGGTCCAAAAGGTACTACGGTCAGAGTGCAGGTGCTGAGACGAGGCGAGCCAGAACTGATAGATTTTAAAATTACCCGAGACAAAATTCCTATTTACAGTTTGGATGCGTCTTATATGATTGATAAAAAGACCGGATATATACGTTTAAGCAGGTTTGGAGCCACCACCATAAATGAGTTTAAAAAGGCTTTGAGCGGATTGCAGGCGCAGGGAATGTCTAATCTTATTCTCGATTTACAATATAATGGAGGTGGGTATTTATCTGCCGCAACGGGTATTGTGAATGAATTTTTGGGAAAAGACAAACTGATTGTATATACGGAAGGCGAGCATCAGCGAAGATATAGCGATGTGTCGAATGCAAAAGGAAATTTTGAAAAAGGAAAACTCGTAGTACTGGTAAATGAAAGTTCAGCATCGGCCAGTGAAATTGTATCGGGAGCCGTTCAGGATTGGGATAGGGGACTGATTGTCGGTCGTCGAACTTTTGGAAAGGGACTTGTGCAAAGACAATTTTCATTGGCTGACGGGTCTATGATTCGTCTTACTGTGGCTCGTTACTATACGCCTAGTGGACGTAGTATTCAGAAACCGTACGAAAATGGAGCCAAGGGCGATTATGAACAAGATCTAATTGAACGCTTCAATCATGGTGAAATGGTGAGTGCTGATAGTATACATTTTCCTGATTCTTTGAAGTTTAAGACTTTGGTGAAAGGACGGACGGTTTATGGTGGAGGGGGCATTATGCCCGACGAATTTGTGCCGCTCGATACTGCTCGTTATACGGATTATCACATGAAGCTGAACAGCAAGGGGTTGATTAATAAAATTGTTCTTGGTATATTGGATAATGAGCGGGAAAAACTATTGGCGCAATACCCGACAATTGAAGAATATAAGGCAGAATATAAAGTCCCGAAATCGGCATTTGAAACACTTAAGAAATACGCAGAAGAAGAAAAAATAGAATTCAAAGAAGATCAATACAGCCAATCGAAAGAAGACATAACGATCGCAATAAAAGCTCTGGTAGCTCGGGATATTTACAATGCAGCTGCATATTACAGGATAATAAATGATCATTCGGATGTTTTCAAGCGAGGATTGGAGATTATTAATAATGATAAATTGTATAATCAGCTGCTTGGTGGAGGATGAGGCTGTAAGAAAAAATACCTATAACAGGAAAACGACAAGTTGAGTGGCTTGTCGTTTTTTTATGGGTTTTTAAACTCAAGATAAGAGTTTTCTATATTTTCAATCACGTGTATGTCTTTCTTTTCACAGATAAAATGGTTGTATAAATCATCTTCATCCGTTTCAATAACAAAACGAAAGTGGCGGTAGTCTTTCTTTCCTGTTTTTGATATTCTATTAAATAATGTGGTAAAAAGTCTGCTACGATATGCTTGTGGACTGATTGCCTTTTTTGTGTTGAAAATAATATCATCGGAAGGACTGCAATAAAAATATAGGATGACATTGTTGTTGTCTATAAAATCTAAAATGATTTTTGCAATTCTGTTCAATGTAGAAACATTGTTTGTTTTAGTTACACCATTTTTCAGAGCGAGCGTAATATTATAAATACAGACATCTTCTTTTTGAGGAATACCAAAAATATCAAGAGATTGTTCAGATAGGTGAATTATATATTTGTGTCCTTCTTTTGATTCAATAGGGAAAGAAAAATCCATTGTTCAAAAAGTTATTTTGAACTTTCAACAAAAAAAGTATCCATTTTGGCGTACAGATCTTTTCTGGTTTCTTCTTTCTTTTTTTCAATACTTTTCATCAAATCGATTAACCTTTGGGATGGCTTTTTGATGCGTATTGTTTTTGATTTATTTTCCATACATACATGTTTACATTGCAAATGTAATAAATTTTCTAATTCTAATAATCGTTTTAATGATAATATATATGTTATTGTTACTGAATATGATACTTTTATTGTTAAATACAATTTTTCTGAAATCTTATAGCTTGGTCTAATATAAGAATAAAAAAGAATAAAGACAAGTCGAAAGATTACGACTATTCATTATCCTCTTCCGGTGTCTTCTATCATTGATTTTATTTCAAGGTTAAAATCATCGGCTTTCAGTAATTCTTCCAAGGTGAGGTGCATACGGTATCTCCAATAATGCCGTGGTTCTGAGGGGATGTTGATACGTTCCTCATCCTCATTCTTCCTTCGAAGTTGCCCTGATGTAGATAGCCAGTCCTGAAGAGGTAGAATGGCAAGCATCGCGGGTGAGTTTAGATGATTTCTGACTATCTGGTTGCAAATATCGAGGTTACATTCATCTGGAGCCATGCCATGTTGACACAATACATCGTTGTAGTATTTCTGTCTGTAGTCTTTGCTTTCTTCTTTCCACCATCCTCTGATAGGAGCCATATCGTGTGTAGAAGTTGTGCAAACAGATAAGTAGGGTAGGGAGGCAAGAGGCTCGAACATAACGCCTCCGGTCTTTGGCATCCGTTCTATCTCCAGGCTTAATATTTGCAATTCATTCATAACAGATGGCACACATTCGGGAATCATACCCAGGTCTTCGCCACAAACAAGCATTGAAGTAGACGAAATAAGCGCAGGAAGTTTCTTCATAGCCTCATTTCTCCAAAAGTGCGAATGACGGCGATAGAAAAAGTCATTATAAAGATTGTTGAATGCGTTTTTCTGTATGTCATCCAAGTATTGGAACGAAAAGCTATGTTGTGCCGTAATACGGGGATGATATTTATCAGGTTCGCGTTTGTCTCTGATAAACAGCACCTCATTACAAAGGCTATACAGTCCATCACGAATACTGTTGCTATCAGGTATTTCCTTAAATATTTCCCTGATTTTTGCTTGAGTATTACATTCTTCATTCAGTTCAAAGAGTTCGGAAGACGTTGGGTGCAGGTATTTCCTTTTCACTTCATCTTTTAATTTTCCGAAAATCTTGTCTAGTGACTCATCTGTGATATAGGGACTTGTCATACGCTGATCGTCAAGCCATAAACCGGCATCGTGTATTTCCTCCAAAGAAAGTGGAAGTGCCGGATTGAAATAGCCTAACAAACCTTGAACCGATGTAAGAGGAATTTCCCAAATCCTGAAAAAACCGAGTATGTGGTCTATACGATAGGCATCGAAATAGTCGGCCATCTTACGAAAACGCTTTGTCCACCAGAGATAACCGTCTTTCGCCATTTCTTCCCAATTGTAAGTGGGAAAACCCCAATTTTGCCCGTTAATTGAGAAGTCGTCGGGTGGCGCACCTGTTTGAGTATCAAGATTAAACAAATGAGGCTCTGTCCATGCCTCAACACTATTGCGGCTGATTCCGATCGGAACATCACCTTTAAGAATCACATTGTTCTGATGGGCATATTCTTTAACCTCAGCCAATTGCTTATCTAGCAGATATTGGATGAAAAAACTTTTCTCAACCTTTTCTTTAAACTTTGGATTAGAGCTGATTGCCGCTTTCAAAGATTCTCTATCGTATCTGTTGTGTGATTGCCATTGTTTATAATCGGCTGTGTTATTTTCATCCCTGAGGAATGAAAAACAAGCATAAGGGAATAGCCATTCTTCATTTTTCTGATAGAACCTTACATACTCTTCACTCATCATAGTTTTCCGACCTGTTTCATCGAAAAGCTCTTGGAAGTATCTGTTTTTCATATCCATTACATTAGAGTAATCCAAGTCTGGAAGAAGGTTTAATGCTCTGGCTTCATTTTCGTATGCGGTCATCTTTTCATTGTTTCTCAACGGAAATTCTTTAACTCCCAGATATATCGGATGAAGTGCATAGATTGAAATGGCATTGTAAGGATAAGAATCTGTCCATGAATATGTGATAGTGGTATCGTTGATAGGTAATATTTGTATAACTTTCTGATTTGTAGCTGCTGCCCAATCTACCATCTTTTTCAGGTCAGAAAATTCTCCTATGCCAAAACTGTCTTCCGAACGCAGCGAGAAAACCGGAATAGCCACTCCGGCGGCTTTCCATTTTATTGAAGGGTAGAGATATACGAGATTTTCTATCCTCACCGATTCCCGATCTTTATTCCAAACCGGAGGATGCAATGTCCGATTGCTTCCTTCTTCCCAATGGATGATTCTGTTTTCCGTTCTATCGAAGATGGCTAGTTTATATTGCAGAGGTCTTTCATTTGCAGAAGCGTCTAAAGATAATTGCCATTTGGCGTAACTTGTTGTGATGAACCGTGGTGCATTGTCGGCGTTCCAATCTCCCAGCAAAGGAGATTCGCCACAGAGAATAAGCTCTTGATTCTTATTGATGTAAGGACAGAAAACGGTCAGTGCAATTGAGTCTCGATAATTTGTTCCGGGTAGCGTTTGAAACGGTTGGCGGAAAAAACTGTCTGAAAATCCCGATGTCAGCAGATAATTCTGTGTGGGTTTATCAGACCAAAGATCGAAAACAGTTATGTCTTTTGCGCTTTGAATTTCTATTACGTGTAACTTACCCCATTCTCTTCTGATTGTCTCATTGCCTTGCCTGATTAAATAACCGTACTCAATCTTTTTTACATCCGAATCGACGTTGAGTTCAATTACCCATTGAGAAGTGTTGATGCAAGTCATTGGTTGCGCATCATTTTCATTCATGTTTCCCAATTCGGGCAATGAACCATACACACAAACTGTTTGTCCCCAAACAGCATAATAGTCAAGAATCAGTTTTATTTTCATAACAGGCATATCTAAGTCTGTGCGAATTTATAAAAACTTATTCATTATAACTCTCTTTTGACGAAACATGTTCTGTCGTTTTTTATGGTATATTTTTGTTACGGTAAAACCAACTACTGATTTGCGATTCTTTTATTATCTTTGTTCTTCAATGAAAGATATGTATATCTTTCCGTGTAGCTTAGGATTAACCACGTAAAAAACAAAGATTAAACGAAATGAAATCAGAAGAATCTGCTCTCGTCCTTTTTTCAGGAGGACAGGACTCTACAACTTGCCTGTATTGGGCTTTAAACAATTTTGCATCGGTGCGCACGCTTTGCTTTACCTATGGTCAGCGTCACTCGAAAGAGGTGGAAGTAGCGCAAAAAATTGCTGAAAAAGCGGGTGTTCCCTTTCAACTTTTAGATGCTTCCATCATCGGACAGATATCTGTAAATTCGCTAACGGCTGATATTGAGATGGATAAAGAAAAACCGGAAGACTCTTTTCCAAACACTTTTGTACCGGGACGGAACATGTTTTTTCTTACGTTTGCGGCTGTTGTTGCCCGCAATCATGGGATAAGACACATTGTGACAGGTGTTTCGGAGGCCGATTATAGCGGTTATCCCGATTGCCGTGATACGTTTATCTATTCGTTGAATGCTACCCTCAATTTGGCTATGGATGAGCATTTTAAAGTCCATACACCGTTGATGAATCTGGATAAGGCTAATACTTGGAAATTGGCCGACGATTTGGGGGTGTTCGACATTGTTCGTAACGAAACTCTGACTTGCTATAACGGGATAATGGCAGATGGTTGCGGCGAATGTCCTTCGTGCACTTTGAGGAAAAAAGGATTGAATAAATATCTGAAAATGAAAGAAAACAAATAAATGATATGGAAATAGAAGGATTGAGCCACTTAGGTGGAAAAACTGAATATAAGGACGATTATGCCCCGGAAGTTTTGGAGGCATTCAACAACAAGCACCCCGAAAATGACTATTGGGTAACGTTTAACTGCCCCGAATTTACGAGTTTGTGCCCTATTACAGGGCAACCTGACTTTGCCACCATTCATATCAACTATCTGCCCGACGAAAAGATGGTGGAAAGTAAAAGCCTGAAATTGTATCTTTTCAGTTTCAGGAATCATGGCGCCTTTCATGAAGATTGCGTAAATATTATAATGAAAGACTTGATAAAACTGATGAATCCTAAATATATTGAAGTGATCGGCATATTTACGCCCAGAGGAGGGATAAGTATCTATCCTTATTGTAATTATGGGCGTTTGGGTACACAATACGAGGAGTTGGCAAAGCACAGGCTGATGAATCGTAATTTGCAGTAGGGTAATATTCTTGTTATTGTTTTTTAACAAAAAAAGAAGCAGATCTAATATTGAAATTACGTATACTTGTACTCTTGTTATAAATAATAGTAAAGTTCTGTCACTTTAGCAGTGACAGAGCTTTGTTTTTTCAGAGGTTTTATACAGTGCAAATTTATGGCAAAATATGTGTCGTTCACTCCCTGTAATATTCCTTAAACTTATGTATTTTGCTTCCTGTATCTTTTACTCCTGATTTGTCGGGGTGAAGCACCCAATATTTTGTGGCAAAACTCATTGAAATGAGACAGAGTTGCGAATTTGTTATCGGTCGATATCTGTTTCAGGCTCTTGTCCGTATGATAAATTTCATGATAAACTGCACTTGCCCTTCGTTGCCTGAGCCATGAATAGGCAGAAACACCGAATACTTTCCTGAACTTTTTATTGAACCCCGAATAGCTATAGTGCATCTGATCAGCTAGTTCCCTGACATTTCGGACGCTTTTGGTTAGTTTTCTGACCTGCTCTGTGAAATAAAGGTCATTTGTGAGGTATGTACTGAAAAAGCTGCCCAGCTGTTCTCCTGTGTACGATGCTTTGAGTATGCAAATCAACTCTTTAGCTTTGATGTCGGCGAGGAAATTGTAATCTATGTTCTTATCTTTGTAAATAAGAAGTGAACGGATGTATCCGTTCATCACTTCATTGAAAGATAGATAGCTAACACCTTGTTGTTCTGTGCTTTTCAACTCCTTCATTCTGCAACTGTCATACAAATAATCCTCATCATTAATACCAATTGATACGAAAGAAGACTTTTCCGGAGCGTTGATCATACATCCATATCCTGCAGGCAGGAAGAAGAACTTACTTGCAGAAATAGATTCTTCCTTTATGTCCGAAAAGGAGATATTCAGTCTTCCTGAAATTACTAATATTATCCTGCAATAGTCTTGTCTGGCAGTCCATTGTTTCCCTTTTTCCAGATCAGCGAACATTATGTTCGTTTCTATGTCTCTATTTTCAAAATTCATATTGTGTTGTTGTTTAAGTGATTGAATTAGTGTGTGTTTAACGAATATTTAACGAAAAATTTTATTTTTTCAATTCTCATGTTTCTGTTTAAATATTTGTAATCAGCGATTTACTTTACCCGTATTTCCGATTTTATCGAATGAAACAACCTCATGTTTAACAAGGTGTTTAACATTTGTTTTTCTCATAAAACTTAATGTCTTTATAATTAATGGTGTAACATAGTCAAAAGGGTTTTTCTGTCACTGCTAAAGTGACAGAGTGTATTAGTCGCACAAAATCAAGTGATTAGCAATTTTGAAGAAGAGGTAAAAAACGAACCGGAGACGAAAAACTAACACGACAAACAACATTAAAAATTATGAAAAAAAGTTTATTATTCTTATTGATGCTTTTGGCCTGCACCATTGCTTACGGACAGGTAGGAGTGAACACAGAGTCGCCACAAGGGGTGTTTCACATTGATGCGCAAAAAAACACAAACGGAAATACGAATATTGCGGATGACATTGTGGTAAAAGCTAATGGTAATGTAGGTATAGGCACAAATGATCCTCAGGCAAAAGTGGATATCCGCAGCACGACACAAGGCGGAGGATTTCGCTTACAGGATGGAACACAAGGCACAAACAGAACCTTGACAAGTGATGCTAACGGAAATGCTTTTTGGAAGGCTGGAGCTTCACTTTTGTCCGGGATGGTTTATTCTTCAAAACCTGATTTTATATTGACAGGAATTAATGTCCTTACTGATATTGGAATACAAACAACGCTATCTAAAGGAACATATTTAATTAATTTCAAGGTTTCGTATTTTATGATTGATGGATCTTTACAGGAGGGTGATTATCACCATCTGTATTTCAAAGAGGGAAGTTCGCTAGCAGGGGCCGAAATCGCACATTTTCACGATGGGGTGAGAAACGCTTATCGGGATTACCCTAGTTATAGTAAAATTATTAAATTTACAGAGGATACTACACTTAAGGCTTGGGTGATGTGGACAAAGGCTGGGGGGCAACTGCTTACTGATAAAGATTCATATTCTACATATCTGGAGTGGATAAAATTGGAGTGATGCCCAAGCCTATATAATAATCAAAATTTTCCCTCAAGGCTTCTGCTTTGGGGGATTTTTTTGCCTGGATAAAACTCCGATTTTTTTTATGTTCTTTAGCAGAAAACAATTTCCAGAATAGAAAAAAAAGATTAATTTTGTGTCGCTTATACAAATCATATAGAATTCACTATAAATATCTTATATTAAAACAAAAATCAGTTATGAGAATTGAACGTATTTTTGCGCGTGAAATCTTGGATTCGAGAGGAAATCCAACAATTGAAGTTGATGTAACATTAGAATGTGGCGCATTTGGTCGTGCAGCTGTTCCATCAGGAGCTTCTACAGGTGAAAATGAGGCTCTAGAGCTTCGTGACGGAGACAAGAAAAGATACCTTGGAAAAGGTGTTCTTAAGGCTGTTGAAAATGTAAACACAGTTATCGCTCCTGCACTTGAAGGAGAATCGGCATTAGATCAAAGAGGTATCGACCTTAAAATGATTGCACTTGACGGAACAAAAACAAAATCGAAATTAGGTGCTAATGCTATTTTGGGTGTATCTTTGGCTGTTGCTAAAGCTGCTGCAAACTATTTGGATATTCCATTGTATCGTTACATTGGCGGAACAAACACTTATACGTTGCCTGTTCCTATGATGAACATCATCAACGGAGGTTCTCACTCTGATGCTCCTATCGCTTTCCAAGAATTTATGGTTCGTCCGGTTGGTGCTCCTTCTTTCAAAGAAGGTTTGCGTTGTGGTGCTGAAATTTTCCATGCATTGAAAAAAGAATTCCACGACAGAGGTCTTAGCACTGCTGTTGGTGATGAAGGTGGTTTCGCTCCAACATTGAAAGGTACTGAAGATGCTTTGGAATCAATTATCAAAGCTATCAAAGCTGCCGGATATGAGCCAGGAAAAGACGTGACTATCGCTCTAGACTGTGCTGCTTCTGAATTCTACAAAGACGGAGTTTACGATTATAGCAAATTTGAAGGACCAAACGGCGCGAAACGTACTTCTGCCGAGCAAGTTGAGTTCTTGGCCGAGCTAGCAGCTAAGTATCCTATCGATTCTATTGAAGATGGTATGGGCGAAAACGACTGGGATGGCTGGAAACTTCTTACAGACAAACTTGGCGATAAAGTTCAGCTTGTAGGTGATGACTTGTTTGTTACTAACGTTGAGTTCTTGAAAAAAGGTATCGAAATGGGTTGTGGTAACTCAATCCTTATCAAAGTTAACCAAATCGGTTCTTTAACAGAAACTCTTGATGCAATTGAGATGGCTCACCGTGCAGGTTACACTTCTGTAACTTCTCACCGTTCGGGCGAAACTGAAGATGCAACAATTGCAGATATTGCTGTTGCTACAAATTCAGGACAAATCAAAACCGGTTCATTGAGCCGTTCAGACCGTATGGCTAAATACAACCAATTGCTTCGTATCGAAGAAGAACTTGGCGATAAAGCTGTTTATGGTTACAAGAGAGTTCAAAGAGTGAAATAAATTCACTACTTTATCAGAATAAATAATAGGGAGAGCCTTTTGGGGTTCTCCCTTGTTTTTTATGCAACACCTCTTTTACATTATTGCATTGCTATTTCTGCTTTTCTTTTTCAATTTGAGACCTTTAACCATCATCGGAAAACGTTTTACAATATGAATAACAATTAAAAAGGTTGTGATAAGACCTAGTTTGTAGTGCCATAACCCGATAGAAGAATTGGCTCCGTCGATAAAGAAAATCAATAAAATACCCGTCATAGTCAGTATAAAGAAAAGAACAGATATGAACACTGTTGTTTTGCTTTTGCCTTTGAGGCCTTTTTGCATCAGTCCTTTATACCAGTTCCAATGAGCTTTGACATGCCACCAAACTAAAATTAGTGATACTATACTCACAACAACGTGATAATTAGCCCAATATTCCCAAATGTCATGATCTATGCCGTGTCCTGCTTTATGTAGCTTTAATCCGCTGTACACAAGCAATATACATATCGGGATCAGAATCAGATCTATAATAAATATTGATTTGCCTTTTGTCAAAGAAAATTTGTTTGCCATAATTCATTAAAGTTAAATCATTGATTGCAAAAATAGTTCCTATATGCAATTATATGTATGTATAAAACAATACAAAAATGGTATATATCGAATATTTAATTAAATTTGACTTCTGTCTAAATAAATTAAATAGTATAATATGAAACAGATATCATTCTATGATCTTGACGAAATGAGTGAATGTGTTTTGGCTGAATTTGAGAATAAAGTAGTTGTAGGAGAAGTTCAGAAAAAAGATATTTTAAAGAAGGACATATTTCCGACCAGATCTACAGTCTTCACTTTGATATTTGTTGAAAGTGGAATTCTAGATGTTGAATTGGATTACTCCTCTTATACATTGAAAGAAAAATCCTTTCTCGTAATCCTCCCCGAACATATAACGCAAAGTATAAGATCTAGCGATGATTTCAGAGCTAAGTTTATGATTGTCGACCAAGAATATTTCGGAAGTTTCGATATCAATAAAAACCGGCCATACCAACCTTCATTCATAAATATCCGAAAACATCCGGGGTTTCATCTGTCTGTGGATGAGACAAATATTATCAATTCTTGTTTTGATAGAATAAAACAAAAAATACTGCAGCAAAATCATCATTTGAGAGATGAAATTATAAAGACTTTGCTTGTCGAGTTTATCCTCGAAATGGATAATATAATGATAGAACGGAATTACGATTCAAATACTCAAAAATTATCAGGTCAGGAACATATATTGCATAGTTTTTTGCTGCTATTGGGCGAAAACGGGAAATCAGAGCATCAAGTAACATTTTATGCAGACCGGTTGCATATCACTCCTCAATATTTAGCTTTGGTGCTGAAAACTCTGACAGGAAAGACTACTCGAAACTGGATTGCTCATGCATTGATTACGGAAGCTAAGATATTATTGAAATATACGGGAATGAGTGTGTCACAAATTTCAGATACTTTAAATTTTTATGATGCATCAGCATTTGGTAAATTTTTTAAAAAGGAGACCGGTTTCACACCTTTTTTGTATCGAAAATCATAGCTTATTATGCTGAAAATATAGAAAAAAGGCTGTTTTTTCTTATATAAAAGGCGAAAAACTATTGCATTATTCATATTTTTTTCCTATATTCAGTACTATACATAAGCGCTTGTAAAACTATTTACACAAAAATCACCTGATAATAGAATAGAAATATGAAAGTATTTGAAGCCCTCACATTTGCACGTCCTTTAGTCGAAACTATATTTCAAGCAGGAGCCAATCCTAAAGATGTACAATATTTGGAAATGTACAGCGAATACCTGCGCCTCGAACAAGAAGGGCATAAGAAAGTTTACATAGCAGCGGTGTTATCGGAAGAATATGAAATTACCGAACGTACATTTTATGACATCGTAAAACGCATGGGGCGGGATGTAGGTTGAATAGAATGTGTGTTTGTGAAGATTGACTTTTTAGTTATCTAAATCACGAATCCATTAAAGAGTTGGCGAAAATATATATGGCATAGCCCGGGCACAACGCCAAAACCAGCAGCAATAATAATAAAACCAATCTGAACGCCGGCTTTATTGATTGCCACGACTTACATATTTGGATGATTGACAAACAACATCCAATGATACCGGAAATCATGAATATTTCCCAAATTAAAGTCAATTGATAACTCTTGAAAATAAAAGACAGAAAAACCAGCATAAATGAAACTAGGCTATATACTGTGCAGTTTTTAAAGTTTTCAAGGCTAACATCCTCTCTTATCTGTTGATCTCCCATTTCAAAAAACACAACCCAATAAAACTAAAAAGTTATTTGTTAATATTATCTTATATTAATAACATGATCTATGATTCCAAATTTACATTATTTTTTATTCATTAATAGTATGATAATCTGTTAAAAATGACCTTTTTTTAATAAAAGTGATTCTTTTTGTTCGAAAAGTTTTGCTAAGTACTCCTTTTGTTATGTAAAATAATACTATTGTTTTCTCTGAGTATCTTCTGTTTTTTTAAGAATGTACTATTTCACTGAAAGAACACTTCAGTAAGTAGAACGTAAATTATTAGAAAATTGTTCAGTTTCTTGGTATATTAGATCAACAACAAACACAAACACTCTTTCACGTAAATTTATTTAGTATGATAGAAATAAAAGGAATAATCGGAAACGAAGATAGTGAGGTATCGCTTCTTTCTGTTATTGAACAAGTGGAAATGGAAACTGCCGACAGAATTCACGTCAAAATTAACTCGGTGGGCGGAGATTTGGACGTCGCTTTTTCCATTTACAATTACTTGAAAAATCTGGATAAACCGGTAACAACAGAATGTTCAGAGAATTGCGCTTCGGCTGCGTCAATCATTTTTCTTGCCGGAGATCGCCGGATTGCCGGTTGCCCTATTATGATACATAATCCTTATGTAGACGGAGTATCGGGCAACAGTTCCGAACTTCGGGATGTGGCAGACTGGATAGAACAGAAGGAAGTGCAAGCACAGATGTTGTATGCAGAACATACGCGGCTCGATACCCAAACTCTCTCGAATTTGATGAAATCGGATTGTTACATATCTCAATCGCAGGCTGTTGTGATGGGATTTGCTACGGAAGCAAAACATATTGCGTTTGCCCGTTACAATCAGAATCAAAATTTATTAACACAAAACAAAACTGAAGAAGAAATGGCAAAATCCTTTATTGGAGAGCTACTGAAAAAACGTAGCAAAAAGCATGAACACAAACTGTTTATGTTAGACCTTACCAGTGTTGACGGGCAGACATTGTTTGTAGAACGATCGGAGGGAGAACCTCAAATTGGAGATGTGGCGGAACCTGATGGCAATTTTGTAATGCCTGATGGTAAGACAATTGTAGTGAGCGAGGGCAAGATAACAGACATTATTGTTGTTGAAAACAAATTTGAAACTGTTCCTGCTGAACAATTTGCCATCATAGAAACTGCGTTGCAGGATGCTTTGGATGAGGTTCAAAATCTAAGGGAACAGCTCGAAACGGCGAAGGCTTTGGCTAAAAGCCGCGAAGAAATACATATACTGAACGCTATAAAAATAGCGGGTGGTGCAGAAAATCTTCTGAAAGGCTACAAATCTACTTATAAGCCTTCGGGTAAGGCAAATAACAATGCCCGATTAGATTATAAGCGAGAAAGCCTTGTTGCTAAAAAACTGGCAGAAGTGAAGGAAAAGAAGGGACTGAAATAAACTTTAACTCAATTAAACACAGATTTTATTAAACATTTATTTTTTATTTAACATGGCAAGTACAGGATACGATTTTATTAAAAACCTGACTCCCGACAACGGAGCTGTAACTAACTTGAGAGAGCTTTTATTCTTGACTGTGCTTCAATCGGAAGCGATAGAAAAAACTCTGACAGTACAACCCGGAGCAATGCATGGGAAGAAAGTTGCAGGTATTGGCGACATGGGAATTGTGGGAGAAGTGCAAAGCGCATGTAAGCCGATTTTCAACTCAACCATTATCGATACTCAGGAAAAAGAGTGGGATCTGGGCGAATTTACAGTGGCGGAAGAAATCTGCTATAAAGATTTGAAAGATACGCTGGTGCGTCATGCTATGCGTACGAAAACCAGTGTGGCAGATCTGACAGGAACAGATTATATTGATATCGTTGTAGAACCTCGTCTTCGTGAGGCACTTACAAGAATGTTCTGGCGTTTGTTCTGGTTTGGCGATAAGGCTGCTAAGAACGTTGAGGCGGGTGGAATTGTTACGAACACAATCGACACAAAGTATTTTGATGTATGCGACGGTTTATTCAAACGTTTGTTTGCGATTACGGCTGCTAACCCGGATCAACGTGTTGAAATTGAGGCGAATGGTTCGGCTAATTATAAGGCGCAACGTGATGATCTTCGTGCGGACGGCGTAGCGACTGCAATTTTTGAGGATTTAATCTACAATGCAGATATGCGTTTACGTCAGGCTAGTGACAAAGTTGTGCTTTGTACGCAATCTTATGCCGATGCTTTGGCAATTGATGTGAAACGTACCACAGGTTCGGAACTTCAATGGGAATCATTGTTCGACGGATTTGTAAGCGCAACCAAATTCAACGGTCAGGAAATTGTTGCGTTACCTATCTGGGATGATATGATAGCAGCTTTCGAAGACAACGGAACAACTTACAACAAACCGCACCGTGTGGTTTATGCTTCAAAAGGAACTCTTTGGGGTGGAATTGCTTCGGCAAATGTGATTGAAGAACTTGATATTTGGTTCTCAAAAGACGATCAGGTAAACCGCATGCTTGTTCGTGACGAAATCGGAACCCTTGTTTGGGAAGATTCTCTTATCCGTTTCGCATACTAATCGACTGAAAATAAAAAATTAAACTGCTCTTTTGCTGATGCCTGAAGGTTATTAGCCGGCAACTTTATGCTCCGAATTATTTTGAATAACATCTATGTGGTTTCATCGGCAGAAGGGCGGTTTCAAAAAAACAAACACTATTTACAAAACATTTTAAATTAATCAATTATGGCTATTTGTGATAAATTTTTAGAAAAAAATATTCAAGCAAACTGTGACGATCTTGTAGTAAAAGGTGTTGAGGCAAACGGGGTAATAATCAATCGTGCCGACATTGATTTTTCTGCTGTCGTTTTTGATGCAGATAATAAGAATGTGATCAGCAACCTGGTATTGAAATCTGGCAAAAAAGGATATGAAATCAGTGTGCCTACACCAAATCCATTCAGTGGAACAACTACAACAATGGAAGAGGGTACAAATCGAAAAACTTTCACCAACAATCTGGGTTTTGTAATCTTGGACAATGGCCCGGAAGTTGCAGGAATTATAGATTCTTTGGCAAATGGCGAGTTTGTGGTTGTTTATGAAAACAAATACAAAGGCTTGCAAAAAAGCACGAACAAAGGAGATGCTACATATCAGATTGTAGGATACTACCAAGGATTGAAAGCCTCAACATTGGAGAACGATAAATATTCAGATGATACAGAGGGCGGATGGAATGTTGTTTTGACAGAAACAAAATCTCCGAAATCGGCTTTGTTCCTTTATGCGGGAAATGCAGCAGATTCGGAGAAAGCATTTCAGTCTTTGACTAATCTTAAAGCCTGATAATGGTAATTTCTGAGCAAGAACTTAGAATTCAACTGGAAGAAATGAAAGCCCGATCCTTGTCGGACGGGCTTTGGGCTTCCGATCACAAATTTATAGAACAAAACTACGAAAGAGTTACATTTCAAAGATTTGCCAAACGTAATTGTAGCCGGTGCTATAACGATGCTTTCATAGAAATGTATACTGTTTTCAAAAAAAACGGATTAAGGGATATGCCAAACTTTAGATTAAAAAATGGAGCCATATTGCAATCTGCTCATTTTTCGGAGGCTGTTACCAATAGCAATTTGACCGACGAAAAAGCTATTCAATGGCTTCGGGACAATCCTACACGAATAAACTTTTTTGCTGTTTATCCCGAAAACTGGGAAACCTTGCTGGTGGATGATGGTGCGGCAAAAAAAAGTAAGGAGAAGAATAACCGGAAACAAAAATAAGAAAAAAACTTATGAATGTAAAATCAGTAAAACAACCGGAAAAGAGGTTTGATGTGCCTAGTATTACCAATCTGGGAATTCAGGCATACAACTCAAATAATCTTTACCCGCAAGATATTAAGGCCATCGTGGCAAGTTCCGAGTCCGGAGCTAGTTGTCTGAACAGGTATATTCAATTCATACAAGGAAATGGATTCAAGAATGTTGCTTTTTCGGAGAAAGTATTGAATGCGATGGGAGACACGGCTGATGATATTCTTCAGCAAATAGCGGATGATTTGGCTTCGTTCGATGGTTTTGCTCTTCATGTGAATTATGATGCTTTTGGGCGTATTGTTGAGGTATATCACGTTCCTTTCGAAAATTGCCGTTTGTGTGAAGAAGACGAGTTGGGTTTTGTTGCCAAAATTGCTGTTTTTCCGGATTGGAGCGGATGCAAGAAGAGGGGCTCAAAAATATTGAAACCCACAAAAGAAATGATCGACTACATAAATGTATTCAATCCTGATCAGGAAATTGTACAGAAACAGATTAGTGAATCGGGAGGGATAGCCGGCTATAAAGGACAAATACTTTGGGTGTCGAGTGCCGGAAAGCAAGAGTATCCTAAAGCTGTTTACGATTGTGTGGTGACGCAGATGTCGACAGAAGAAGGGCTTTCGAATATAGCTTACCGTAATACCCGCAACAATTTCAACCCATCGGGGATGCTTATTACCAAGAAAGGAATGAATGTTTCGCAGGAAAGTGAAGACTCGTTTTTCGATGAAGGAAGTATTGCAGAAGAAGTTGCAAAAATTCAAGGGGATGTAAATACCAACAAAATACTTCATGTGGAGGTGGAATATGACGAGGAAATACCTCAGTTTGTGAATTTTCAGGGAGCTAATTACGATAAGGATTACAGTGTGACTTCCGATGTAGCTTGCGAAAAGATATATGCGGCATTCAGCCAGGAAGCATGGCATCGTATACGAAAAGGCAGTCTGGGGTTCTCGAACGATGTATTGATAGAGGCCTACGAAAACTATTCGACAGTAACAAGTGTGCAACGCCGTATGATAGAACGGGCTTTCGACAAGATATTCAAGTATTGGCACGAAACAGTGTCGACAACAGACTTTACAATTGAACCTTTAAAATATGTATCAAGTGAAACATCTGACAACAATTGAAAAAATAAAGCAAAATACTCGTTTTGTTTCGAAACATATTGACGATAACAAGATAAATCTTTGTATCGAAGAAGCCGAACGTTTGGATGTGAAGCCTCAGATTGGAGATGATTTGTTCTTGTCGCTGATGGAATGGGTTGAAAATCCCGATCAGGATAATCAGCCGGATTATACCTTGTTAATGCAGGGCGGTGTGTATCAGCGAAAAGACGGGCAGAAACGCGAATTCAAAGGTCTGCAATCGGCACTCAACTATTATGTGTACGCAAGGTTGGTGAAAATGAATAACTTCTCGCTTACCCGTTTCGGATTTGTGGAAAAGCAAGATCAATATTCACAACAGGCAGAATTAAAGGAACGTTTAGCTGCAGAAAAAGACGCCCGGTCTATTGCCGATACGTATATGGTTGAATGTCTTGAGTATCTTCGGGTTAATAATGAAAAGTTTACAGCCTTCAGAGGTGGAAAACAAAAAAACAGATTACGAATTTCATCAATAGGAGATTAAATTATGGCAAAAACAATTTTGCAATTAAAAGGAGATGCGGATAAAATTTATGGAGCGAATGTAGCGGGGCAGAATACCGCCCGGGTGGTTGGCGGTTGGATGCAGGATGCAACTGAAACATTGCAGGAAGAACTTAAAAAGAAACCGGATATAACACTCAGTGAAGGAAAACTACCCGAATCTGTTTTGCCGGATAATGTTATCATAAATGGTGTAAACCCACGAGAAATAGAGATTAGCACACCTAAAGAAGCACTGTTATCTTCTGCTGAATTGATAGGTATTGGGTGGGTTGGCGATAATGGAGCTAATATGGTTACATGTACTGAAAGCGGAGTAACCATTGCAACAGGGCAATCCGGAGCAAGCATAAATCTTCGGGGACTAAATGGAGGCAAAGCCTATTATGGAGATACAAAACCGGAGAATGAAATTGTAAAGAAATCAGATTTAGCCACAACAGAAAGCAACGGTCTGATGAGTAAAGAACACTTTAAAATATTACAGGATATGGAACAAAATTTCGATAATTTGGTCGGAGAAGTCAAACGTATTGCCGATGTTCAGAACGGCGCATTGGAAGATAAATATACCGAACATGTGGTAATTGAATTTAAGAACACAACGGGCAAATATATCCCGCAACTGATTGGATTTGTGGCGGCAGTGGACTACAAGGTGCAAGAATCGGGCGTTACGATGTCGGGGTCTATGGATAATACGCCAAAAGTCAGGTATATAGGCGGTCTACTTAGGAGTGAAAATTCCATTGTAGACGTGCACACAACGAAAGTGGGTCAGATGCACTTTCCGAAGAACTTAGATGCTGATAAGTTATTATTTTCCTGCCCTAATGTTGGATTTATCGCAACGGGAGCAAATCTCGTCTCGGTTGTGGATGTGCGGGGGTGTCCGAAACTCGACTCATTATACACAGATACAGCCTCTATCGACCTTTCGTTGAATACAGTTCTAAGGTATGCTTACTTTAACAATTCGGCTATTACCAACCTCGACACGTCTAATAACCCGTTGCTTGTCGAGCTATTCTTATACAACTGTACGCTGCTTCAAGATGTTACGTTGCCTGCTTCTAACGAAAACCTGACATCAATCAGCGTTACGCTTTCGGGTTTATCAAAAAATACGATAATGGAGAAAATAGGCAATGTGTGGCAAGATCGGACGGGCAAATCGGCGGGAACATTAAGATTGTCGACAAGCATGTACAACTCGATGTCGGATGACGAAAAAGCAGTCTTTACAAATAAGAATATCAATTTGATAGCGCAATTATAATTCAGTTGCGAGTTACTTCGCCCTTTGGGCAGTTACAAGTTGCGAGTATTATTAATCTTTAATAAAAAAATTATGAGTGATAAACAAACAATAAAAGGAAACGTAGCGGGAAGCGGAAAAACATTCACCTGCTATCAAGACAGTTCAATTGAAGATATACAGGAAATGAACCCTGAATTGACGAACGAAGAAACGAAGATGATATTCAACTCAATACAAGAACCTAAACCGATTAAGCAATGAGAGTTGAAAGAATAGACATAACAACAACTGAAGGACAGATTCTTGTTAAAACAGAAGGATTGGATCACTCTGAAGGACATCCTAAAAACTCATTGAGATATAAAGCATTCAATAGTACATTATGCCTGTATAAACTTGAAGATTCACGAATATTATGTTCGGCCGAATGGGGCAATGTCACGGTAAACGGCACTATTGTTACGAAAGACAATGTCAATGAAGCCTTAGAGCCTCTTTTTATCTAGGGGAGCATACGCCAATGTCAACAACTTTGTGGTGAACCTTGCCCGGCAAGGCATCGCCGTTGACGTGGACTATGTTAAGGCGCAATATAATAGCCTGAGTCCCCAGATTCGAAAAGATGCGAAGATTATCCTTTTGCCCGTTGCCGCCCAATCGGGCGTGGTATATGGCATGAATAACAAGACGGGTGCGGTTGTTCCGTTTCAGTTTGCCCGTGCATCAGGTGCAACGTTTTTCGATAGTGACAAAAACATGCAGCCTATCGGTGCGAATATCCCCCGTATTGATTATGGCAACTACTCGGATGATGCGAAATTGTTGATTGAGAAGACCGCAACTAACCTGATTTCAGATTCCGCCGATTTTTCCCGTTGGGGCGGTTCGGTGTTGTGCACTATGGATGAATCAACCGCCGATGGATTTGAAAATTATTGGAAAATTGAAAAAAATGTAAATTCAAGTAGTGAAAGTATTACGTATAATCCGGGTGTTACAATTTCCGGTTCAGCGGAATATGTGTTGCGCATATATGTAAAAAAAGGCAGCTCCGACAAAATAGCATTAGGCATGTATGTAGAGGCCGGCAGTGGTTGGGGGGCATCGCCTGACAGTACGGCAAGAATTATCTCAGGCTCAGGTTCGTTATCTCAGGCTCAGGGCAGTATGTGGACTGTGTCGGACTTGACGGATGATGGTGCATTGGTGGAGATAACCCGCAATATATTGCCAACGGATACAGGCAGTGTTGTTATTTTCATTTATCCTGATACTGCTGCGAGCTTCGATCAAGGCGCTTACAATTTCATCGCATCGGCACAGTTGGAGATGAATATCAGAAGTACATCGTATATTCCTACATCCGGAAGCACTGCAACCCGTTCGGCTGATCTGTTAGCCTACACTTTGCCCGATGACTGCGAGGTGTACCTGAAAACAACTCGGCAAGAAACGACACTGCAAAAGCAAGCGGGTATCTGGAATCTTCACGAGGATTTAAACAACGAGGGTATTATCGCCCTTGCAATTTTATAGTGGACGAGTTACAAGTTACGAGTTACAAGTTACAAGTATTCTTAATTCTTAATTCTTAATTCTATGATTAGATATTTTTCATGTGACGATAGGTCTGGGCTTGACGAGGTTTTGAAATTTGACGGCAATACTTACAGCGACTTCGATTTATCTATCGACGTAGTAGGAAAGGTTAATCTGAATCCGCCCTTAGAGCCAATTATCGGTGATGATGGTGAGGCTACTTACCCCGAAGACACGCGGGAACCTGTGTACAGTGATTTCCTTTTCAATGTCATTTTCTTAAATGACAACAAAATTGATTTATTCAAGGATTTCAAGGAAGAAACACCGAAAACACCATTCAGGACATTTTTAATGTAAGTCAGTTATGGATGCGATAAAAATACTTTTCCTGACAATCGTCAGTGCGATAGTGGCTTTCCTGGAACCGGTAAAGAATCCGGTAATAGTGTTATTTATGGTTTTTCTGGGAGATTTTTTCTTTGGGTTAATGTCTGATTTATTTGTAAACAATGACCGGATCAGGCTGAAAAAGGCGTTATTCGCTTTACTTTTTCTGTTCCTGTATAATTCGGTGATTGTGCTCACATTTATCATTGGTTTCCTGATGGGAGACATGGACGAGGCTATGTTTATTGTAAAAACACTGACTTATGTCTTCACTTCGTTTTACATCGCCAATACCCTCAGGAACATTTGCCTGTTGTTCCCTGATAACCGGGCGTTCGCATTTCTGTATTATATATTCGGGTTACAGGTACTAAAAAAAATGCCTGTTTTGTATAACTATATTTTTGGAAAGAAAAATGAAGACACTAACGAATGAAATTCTGAAACAGATATACCCATTGTCTACCAAGGTGAACCGGGATAAATATCTTCCATTTCTGGTTAAGTGTATGGAGGAATACGAGATCAATACCGTTAACCGTACGTGTATGTTCTTGGCTCAAATAGGTCACGAATCGGGACAATTGCGATACTGTGAAGAAATAGCTTCCGGGGCAGCTTACGAAGGTCGCAGAGACTTAGGAAATACGCAGAAAGGAGACGGCAAACGGTTCAAAGGCCGTGGATTGATCCAGATAACAGGGCGTTCCAATTACACGGAGATATCCAAGATATGGAATGTTGATTTCGTATCTCATCCCGAATTGTTGTCTACTCCGGAATATGCAGTAAAATCGGCGTGTTGGTGGTGGAAGAAACGAGGATTGAACGAGATCGCCGATCGAGGAGATGAAGCAGCTTTCCGGATTGTTACCCGAATCATCAACGGAGGATATAACGGATATCAGGATAGGTTTAATTTGTGGAACAATGCAAAAAAGGTATTGATATGAGAATCTGTTTAATTATACTCTTCATATTCCTTTTTAGTTGCAAATCTAGAAAAATATATGTGCCTGTTGAAACAGTGAGGTTGGAATATACAGACAAATTGATGGTTGACTCCGTTTATCAACACGATTCAGTATTTGTTTTTTCAACAGGAGATACTCTCTATGTTGATCGCTATAAATACTTATATCGAGACAGGTATGTCAGAGACTCTATTTTTGTAAACGACACTATTCGTGTACCTTATCCGGAAATGGAAATTAAAGAAGTGAATAAACTTTCTTCTTTGCAAAATTTTCAGGTGTGGTGTGGTCGGATATTTTTATTATTAATTCTTATTTATTTATTCTATAAGATTAAGTTTAGTGCTTAACAGCAAAAAAGCAAACGCTCAACTATTTAACGTTGAGCGTTTGTGTTTTTTTAATTTTCTTTGTTTTTCTCAAAAGTGGCATTTATATTCTGTCTGAGAGCATCGTATTTTTTGTCAATATCTTCCTTTTGCTTTTGCATTTCTTCGGTCATAGCATCGCTATTGGAGTTAAGGTAATTAGTGTTGGTAGCGATTTCTTCTTCACAATCAACAAACTCAGACTTGAGAAACTCTGTGTCTTTATGTTGCTTTTCAATTTCAATCAAATCCTGAAGAGCACTGACGTACACATCATATTGCCTTAAATGAAATTTGAGACTGTCGACAAGAATTTCAGAAGTATTATCGGAGCCGATACCGGTTTTTTTTTTGACAAAGTCGCAACCGCTTATCAGTATTCCTGTTAATAATATTGTAGTGGTTAGGAAAACAATTTTTTTCATGTCCTGAAGTTTTAAGAGTCCATAGTGTTATTTCGAACTGCAAATGTAGTGTTTTTTTGTGAAATAGTGTGTTAATAGGGTTTCGGATGGTAGTCATTACTTGATTGTTGCCTCATTTAAACAATGAATTAAAAAATATTTTTTTTTTGACAAAAAAGGACTACTTTTAGGGTTTGAATTTTGCAACACACAATATATGGGCAATTATATATTAAAACTAACCACTGTTGTACTGATAATTTTTTCTTTTTTTGCTTGTCGGAATACCGGTTATCTGGATGATTTTCAGTTTGGGCAAACAATAGAAGAGTTTGAAAAACAATTGGGGCATCCTGTTAATTATAAAAATTTTGTGATAGGAAATAAAGACAGTATTTATTACGATGAAGCCGACTTTATATACTCTCCGGAGCTTGACGGGTACCACGATTCGATACAGCTAATTCCTATAGCAGATAAGAAAATAGCTAATTATTCGGGAATAATTGGAGATGAAGTTGTCTTCAGGGCATATGATGGTGTTATCGGTGGTTATAAAATGACTATATCGGATGTAGACCAGATTCAAAAACTAATGGATATAATATTGGAGCAACATCCGGATATTCAGCTTTATGATGATGGTGTGTGCCGATTCAAAAAATACATAAACGACACCACAGTTGTGCAGTTGTGGCTAAACGAAACCATCCCCGGAAAATTGTTTGCCATACTTACATATTCTACAAAAGTAGGGAAAGGTTCTCCTGCGCTGCTTTACCAGAATTATGACAATAAATTGGACACACTGACCAAGCGCGTGAAGATAATGAGGCGGAAAGATGGAGGATATTATGTCTTGCAAGAAAAATAACCTCGGTCCAATTCTTAACATAAAAGCACTTATACCAAATATTCTACATATTTAGTCAATTTATACTCCGGATTAAGATTGTTACAAAATAATTTTGTGATACTTGATAATCTTAATCTAAATATAAAATTGACCATGAAGAAAAGATGTTTACTTTCTTTATTTTCATTGCTGTTGTTAAGTTCTGTGTGTGGACGGTCTTACTTTGTTTCGCCCACAGGAAACGATTCGGCAGATGGAAATATTAATTCTCCTTTATTAACAATCAACAAAGCAGTAGATTTAGTACAACCCGGCGATACAATATTTGTGCGGGGAGGAACTTATATGCTGCAAGCAACAATCCGCATCAAGGCAAAGCAAAATGCAAGAGAAGATGCCCGCATATATTTATGGGCATACAATAACGAGCGTGTTATTATTGATGGAAGCCAAATTCCGCATACAGATGTAAGTAGCTTCAAGATGGCTCGTTGTATATATGTGAATCACGAGGCAAACTATTGGCACTTCAAAGGTTTAGAACTGTGTAACGCCAAAGATAATGGTATGAAGTTGGAGGGTAGTTACAATATTGTGGAAAACTGTAAGTTCTACGGAAACAACGATACAGGTTTACAAGTTGGGATGTACAAAGATTTTGGAATAGAAGAAACCAAATCACTACCTCCGGGTACGCCAGAATTTAATCCCGGATATCAATTTTGTAGAAACAACATTATCCTGAACTGTGATTCATGGTATAATTATGATAAAATAGACTATCAGGGTAAATCTGACAACGGCGGAGATGCCGATGGTTTTGCGTGTAAACTATTCCCCGGACCCGGAACCGAATTTTACGGTTGTCGTGCATGGAACAACTCAGATGACAATTGGGATTTATATATGGTATATCATCCCATTGTTATTGATAATTGTTGGTCTTGGAAAGCCGGTTACGATTCAAACAATACTCCACGTGAAAATGGTAACGGCTTTAAACTTGGCGGTGGAGGCACAGCCGGTGGTGCAGCCTTCTCTCAGTCGATCGGAACCCATCTTGTGAGAAATTGTGTCTCTTTTGAGAGCTTACATAAAGGTTTCGATCAGAATAATGCTTACGAGGCTATGTACTTGTTCAACAATGTGGCTTGGGGCAACGAATATAACTATCGTTTCCCTACCGAGTTTAAATACGGAACAATGTACATGAGAAATAATATAGGGTGGGGGGCAACAGCTCCTAAAAATGTAGGTAATCACGAATTTTTATCTGCAAACAAAGCCGGCTCACAAGTACCGGATACGGATTATAATAGTTGGACATTGATTGATGGATGTGATCCGTACAAAGAAGGGAATAAAATAGGCGGAACGGCAGTTTATACAAAAGATCATTCATCTCAGTTCAAGAGTCTTTCTTCTACTTTGTTTTTAGAAGACCGTCAGTCTGATGGAAGCCTGCCGGACAATGATTTTGCAAAATTGAAGGAGAATAGCTATTTTATAGATAAAGGGCAAATAGTAGAAAATTTTGCATTGTCTTCTCATTTGCCCGATAATTTGCGTCCGGTAGATTATCAGCAACTTCCAAACCTGACAATCTCTTACAATGATGCCGGTGCCGATATGGGTGCTTTTGAGTCGGGTATTTCGACCAATGCAGGTTTGAAACTTTTTCAGGGAACAACAAATCAGTTAGTATTTAAAGGAACAGCTATTACAGCTATTATATACAAATGGAGCGGGGCGTCGACAGATGTGAAAGTTGAGGATTTGCCCGAAGGTGTGCGGGCCGAGAAAGATGTGCCAAACAGAACGGTAACTATTATGGGTAATCCAACCACATCGTCTACCTATAAGGTAACTACAATTGGTGGAGATAATCCCGTAACAATGACAGGAACTATTTCTGTTAGCGAGGTTGCTCCGGCTACATTAGTTTGTACTACAAACAACTCATCTCAGACAGTGAATATAGGTAATGCTATCAATGATATTGTTTTTGAATATGGAGGTGGTGCAACCGACATAGAAGTTCAGAATCTTCCTGCGGGATTGGAATATACCAAAAAAGATAATAAATTGACTATTTCAGGTACTCCTGTCGAGGATGGAACATATTCTGTTACAGCAACGGGCGGAATGGCGCCGTTTACTATACAGGGAGGCATTGAGCGTGTTATTCCAACCAAAGTGTTAACGGGCGATTGGTATAAAATTCAGGATGAATTTGGTAATTTGCCTTCAGACCTGAATGGAATTATAACAATGAAAAACGGGTCGGATGCTTATCCGGTAGAATGGGATCCTGCATACAAAGAAAAGAACGATGTTATTCCGTCCGGATGCACAGAGGGTGCAATTAATGTGGAACGAGGCGGAAGAGTAACCTGGAATCTTCCGAGTTTGGTCGAATTTAAAGCCAATCTGCATTTTACAGGTTCTCGCAAATTGAGAATTGAATGGGAACAGGATGGAGAAACGAAATTCTGGGAAACACCTTCAACCATGTCGGCTACAACTTTGAAAAGTTACGATTTTATGGCTCAAGCGGGAATTGAACCTACAAAATCTCCAATAAAAATAACTTTCGTAAACCCATCGAGTAGTGGTGGAACCCGTATTTATGATTTCTTTATACGTGTTTATGATAGTGGATATTCTTCTATCAGAGAGGATAGCAAAGAGAACTTGTCATTCTATCAAACGGAAACCGCTTTGATTGCTTATGGAGATATTGCAATGATGAGGGTTTATTCTCTTTCAGGTAACGTGGTTGCTCAATCTCAAATGTCTCAGATTGTAGATATTTCACATTTGAATAGTGGTGTTTATGTTGCTCTTATTCAGACAAAAGATGGTGCAGTAGTTTCTCGTAAGTTTGTGAAGAAATAAATTAAGTTCGTTTTAAGGTTGGATAAGGCAAGATTACCTATGGTGTCTTGCCTTGTTCTTTCATAGTTGAAAAAAAGAAGCCTCTCCTAAAAAGGGAAAGGCTTCTGCTATTTCTACGGTGAAATATTTTTACTTCTTCAGCACTCCGTTTCTTTCGAGGAGAGCATCTACTGATGGTTCTTGTCCTCTGAATTTTACGTATAACTGCATCGGATCTGCCGTATTGCCTCGCGACAATACATTTTTGCGGAAAGATGTAGCTGTTGCTTTGTCAAAAATACCATTCTTCTTAAATAGAGAGAAGGCGTCTGCGTCCAATACTTCCGACCACTTGTAACTGTAATAGCCTGCTGCGTATCCTCCTGCGAAAATATGATTGAATTGGGTAGACATGCTAGCATCTTTTACAATAGGTAGCAATGCTGTACTAGCCATGGCTTTACGTTCAAATTCACGGATATCTCCTGAAAATGGAGCCGACTGCCTGTGCCAAGCCATATCCAGATATCCGAACGAAAGTTGGCGGTAACATAAGTAACCGGCAAGATAATTGGAAGCGTCGACAAGTTTCTGAACCAGTTCGGCCGGAATTTTTTCCCCTGTTTCGTAGTGAACAGCAAATTGATCGAGGTAAGCCTTTTCTGTGAGCCAGTTCTCCATTACTTGAGAAGGTAATTCCACAAAATCGCGGGCAACGGCTGTTCCCGAAAGCGTTTCGTATGTACATTCAGACAATATGCCATGTAAGCCGTGACCGAACTCATGCAAGAATGTTTCTACTTCGTCAAATGTAAGTAATGCAGGCTTGGATTCGGTAGGGCGAGTAAAGTTCATGACAAGCGAAATATGAGGACGAGAATCACCCCCTTTTCGTATATACTGACCTTTATATTCTGTCATCCATGCACCTTGGCGTTTTCCTGCACGAGGGTGGAAATCTGTAAATAGTACGGCCAGATATTTACCATCGGCATCGTAAACTTCAAATGCTTCTACTTCAGGATGGTATACAGGTATTTTGGTGTTTTTCTTAAATGTAAGTCCATACAAATCGGTAGCCAACCCGAACACACCTTTCTTCACATGTTCCAGCTCGAAATAAGGACGGATAAGCTCGTCATTGATATTGTATTTTGCATCTTTCAGTTTTTCCGAATAGAAAGACCAATCCCAAGGTTGAAGGTCAAGTGCCTTACCCTCCATTCCTGTTGCAAAACCTTCCACTTCACGCACATCGGCAAGAGCAGCAGAGGCGTAAGCGTCATGAAGTTTGTCAAGAAGATTGTATACAGCCTCTTTGTTTTTAGCCATCTTGTTGCGCAGCGAGTACGTTGCATGGTCTGAGTAACCCAACAGTTTAGCAATTTCGAGACGAGTGTTTGTTATTTCTTTTACATTTTCTTTGTTGTCAAACTCACCACCTAAGACACATCTGGTATTGTATGCCATATATAGCTTCTCGCGCAAGTCGCGACGAGTAGAATATTTCATGAAACCGATGTAGCTGGGAGCCGACAGATCGAACATCCAGCCTGTTTTGCCTTTGCTCTTAGCCTTAGCAGATGCAGCGTCGAGCACCGATTGGGGCAGGCCTGCGATGTCGGCTTCATCGGTAAGCAGCATCTCGAACTTGTTAGTCTCCCTCAAAACATTCTGACCGAAATTAAGAGTAAGGTTGCTTAGTTTTGTAGACAATTCTTCGTATTTCTTTTTGTCTTCGACACTCAAGGTAGCACCGCTGTTTTCAAATCCCTCATAGATTTTTTCTATCAAGCGGATTTGTTCGGAAGTTAGTCCTTCATTGTTGCGGTTTTCATATACCGTTTTCACTCTGTTGAATAGAGCCTCGTTGAGGGTAATGCTATTGTTGTGAGTGGAGAGCATTGGCGATATTTCTTGCGAAAGTTGCATCATTTGCTCATTGCTTTCTGCACTTAACAAGTTGAAAAAAACACTGCTCACTTTCGACAGAATCTTACCCGATTGCTCGTAAGGTTCAATCGTATTGAGAAAAGTGGGCATTGAGCGTTGCATCACAATGCGGTCTATCTCCTTCTTGTGTTGTTCTATACCTTTTTCGAAAGCAGGCTTGTAGTGTTCCAGCTTTATTTTATCGAAAGGGGGTGTTCCATGCGGAGTTTTATACTCTTGCAAGAACGGGTTTTGAGCCGTAGCGGCATTCAATGTCGTCATAAGCAGAATTGAAAAAAAGATTTTTCTCATATAAACAATTGTTATTGATTCTTGATAATGCAAAGGTAGATAAAAAGAATAAAGAAAGAAAAAATGAGCCGAACAATGATAATTGTGGGCAAATTCATCTATTTTTGTCATCTGTTAGGCGTTGTTACGAATAAAATGTTACGTCTTTCCGATTTTTACTTTACAACACAATACTATACAAAACTATGAAGATTTTTTATATAGTCCTGATCGTTTTTGCAGCATTTATATTGGCTGTTGTTTTTATAGGTCGTTCTGCATTGGGGCAGATGGATTTCTCGGATGAAATGTTCGGTAACGTGAGGAAATATATTTCCGAAGAATTAGTTAATCTTAAGAACAATGGAGAAATAGATGAAGATCAGTATAAGTTGATGACCAACAAACTGATGGCAGATGTTGATTTCTTTGAGCAGACTAAAGAATTGTCCGATCAACAAGTAAGAGATAGGGTAGAAGTCACACTTGCGGAATTTGAAAATGTAACTGTGACAGAGAATGTTTATATGGTTGTAAACCGTGTTTATCAGGATATTATAATGGCTCGTCAGATGCGTGACCTTACCCGGACAGTTCCTCATGGGGATGTGGGGGCATATCTTCTCGCATGGTTTGAAAAGAGACAACCCCGACAAAATAAGTTTGATGCTGTTAGGCAACGTTTGTCTAATTTTGAGATTGAAAATAAGGAGTTTAAGAGAGAAATTAGTGAAGATGTTAATTGGATAGAGAAAGATACTACTTTAACCAAATCTCAAATAGAAAAGAGAATTGAAAGAGCATTGAACCATTTCTCGGAGAAAAACCTTCCTAATGATGCCATAATGCAGATAGGTAATATCTATCATGCTTTGGCAAATGCCGGAGGGGTAGGTAAAGAGATGAATGATTTTATAAATAGGTTTTACGAGAAAAATATGAAGCAACCCGATTCGTTGACATATCCGGAAATGAAAACAACTATTGAGAATCGGTTGACAGCAATACTACATGCCGGTCTTATTGATAAGAGTGACTATGACTTGATGAAAAATGTAATGCTCAAGGACTTGCAAATGATAGAAAATACTCCTTTGTCCGATTCTTTGACGATTGTGAAAAATCTGAAATATGGACTGGAAATGCTCAGCCGGTTGAGGCTCGATACCGAAGACCGAGAGTTTGTAACGGAAATGTATTATGCTATGTCTCAACAAAAGGGTGTGAATATAGCAGATATATTGAATGAATGGCTTTATGGAAAAGAAATGATGGAAAAAGTAAGAGAAAAGGAATACAATATGGAATAAAAACAAGGCGAAATCGTATGGGAAGGACATTTTTTCTTTTTTTACATTCCATATGCAAATATTATGGATAAAGTGAAAACATTTTTGCACCAAAGTGTGTTAATTTGCAAAAGTGTTTAAGATAAAAAGTGTTCGGATCATGAGGAAAATCTTAGTGTCTTTCTTCCTATTGTTATGTTTTGTCGGTTATACAAATAGCCAGACACCTGATTATTGCAGGTTTATAGTGAATAAGACTGATGAATTTACGGGTGAAAAGATATTGGTAACAACTCCTGCTGCCTTGAATAAGCCGGCAACTGAAAAGCATCGGTTTACAGTTGCATTTGCAAATGTTATCGACCGCGACAATCTTTTACCTCCGTCTAAGTTTGTGACGATAAAACTGACGTCAGTCAATGAAAGTTTATTCATTGCAAGGGGTGAGCCATTGCTTATCAAGCTGAATAACAATGAGATTGTAGAGTTGATAGCTATGGACGATTACAGAACCGAAACAAAACCTACAAAACCGGGGGTGACGTTAACTCAGGTTGTGGCAAACTATCAGGCATCGAACGATGTATTGGTTAAAATACAGCGAGTGGGTATTGCCAGTATCAGAATGAATACAAGTCATTCTCAGTTTGATATGAATATGAAGACTCAAGATAATAAAAAGCTGGCTCAATTGTTGACGTGTGTGGTTGATGTTTGATTTATTTGAATTGAAATGATTGATAAAGGTAACCAATGTAATTTGGTTACCTTTTTTTATAAATTTCCTATATTTGTAGATTGTTCCACATTTTAATACATAAGAACCCTATGCGTCTAGTCTTGATAATAATTACGTTTTGTTTTTCATCTGTTTTATTTGCACAAACATCGGAGATAGAAAAACTCATAAATAAAGCAGAACAAGGCTATGTAGAGGCACAATTTAGTCTTGCTTGGTGTTATGAAAATGGAAAAGGAGTAGAAAAAGACATGTCGCAAGCTGTTTATTGGTATCGGAAAGCAGCAGAACTGGGCGATGTAGAAGCTCAGTTTAGTCTTGCTTGGTGTTATGACAATGGAGAAGGAGTAGAAAAGGACATGTCTCAAGCTGTTTATTGGTATCGGAAAGCTGCAGAGCAAGGGTTACAAACAGCACAATTTAATCTAGCTTTGTATTATAAGAATGGAAAAGGAGTAGAAAAAGATATGTCACAAGCTGTTTATTGGTATCAAAAAGCAGCAGAACAAGGCTTGCAAGATGCACAATTTAATCTAGCTTTGTGTTATCTAAATGGAGAAGGAGTAGAAAAAGATATGTCACAAGCTGTTTATTGGTTTCGGAAAGCAGCAGAACAAGGGTTGCAAGATGCACAATTTAATCTAGCTTTGTGTTATGACAATGGAGAAGGAGTAGAGAAGGGCATGTCTCAAGCTGTTTATTGGTATCGGAAAGCAGCAGAACAAGGCTATGTAGCGGCACAATTTAATCTTGCTTGGTGTTATGACAATGGAGAAGGAGTAGAAAAGGACATGTCGCAAGCTGTTTATTGGTATCAACAAGCAGCAGGACAAGGCTATGTAGAGGCACAATTTAGTCTTGCTTGGTGTTATGACAATGGAGAAGGAGTAGAAAAGGACATGTCTC
>NZ_QVMP01000016.1:82555-83171 GCF_010501095.1 Dysgonomonas sp. 520
TTTAGTCTTGCTTGGTGTTATGACAATGGAGAAGGAGTAGAAAAGGACATGTCTCAAGCTGTTTATTGGTATCGGAAAGCTGCAGAGCAAGGGTTACAAACAGCACAATTTAATCTTGCTTGGTGTTATGACAATGGAGAAGGAGTAGAAAAGGATATGTCTCAAGCTGTTTATTGGTATCAACAAGCAGCAGGACAAGGGTTGCAAGCGGCACAATTTAATCTAGCTTTGTATTATCTAAATGGAAAAGGAGTAGAAAAAGATATGTCACAAGCTGTTTATTGGTATCGGAAAGCAGCAGAACAAGGGTTGCAAGATGCACAATTTAATCTAGCTTTGTGTTATGACAATGGAGAAGGAGTAGAAAAAGATATGTCACAAGCTGTTTATTGGTTTCGGAAAGCAGCAGAACAAGGCTATGTAGCGGCACAATTTAATCTAGCTGTGTATTATAAAAAAGGAGAAGGAGTAGAAAAGGACATGTCACAAGCTGTTTATTGGTATCGGAAAGCTGCAGAGCAAGGGTTGCAAGAAGCACAATTTAGTCTTGCTTTATGTTGTAAAGATGGAGAAGGAGTAGAAAAGGACATGTCTCAAGCTGTTTATTGGTATCGGA
>NZ_QVMP01000016.1:83256-118764 GCF_010501095.1 Dysgonomonas sp. 520
AAAGATGGAGAAGGAGTAGAAAAGGACATGTCTCAAGCTGTTTATTGGTATCGGAGAGTAGCAGAACAAGGTGATGAAAATGCACAATTTAATCTTGCTGTGTGTTACAAAGATGGGAACGGAGTAGAGAAGGATATGTCGCAAGCTATTTATTGGTATGAGCAAGCAGCAGAACAAGGCAATGAAAGAGCTCAATTTAATCTTGCTTGGTGTTATGACAATGGAGAAGGAGTAGAGAAGGATATGTCGCAAGCTGTTTATTGGTATGAGCAAGCAGCAGAACAGGGCAATGAAAGAGCACAATTTAATCTTGCTGTGTGTTATAAAGATGGAGAAGGAGTAGAAAAGGACATGTCTCAAGCTGTTTGCTGGTATCAAAAAGCAGCAGAACAAGGGTTGCGAGCAGCACAATTTAGTCTTGCAGTATGTTATACAGATGGTTTAGGAGTAGAAAAAGATGAACAAAAGGCCTATTATTGGATTCTAAAAGCGGCGAATAACATTGACCATAAAACAGATTGAAATACAATTAGAAGAGTTAAGCGAAAGCTATAATAGTATTGTCAAATCATTGGATAATCTTTCCATTAACATGAAAAATAACTTCCATTAAATCTTTGAAATTTCCTTTTTTTTTTGTTAGATTAGAAAGGCTTGCAAGCACAGACTTTATAAAACTAATAAATTATGGAAAAAGAAAGATACTCCAAATTAATAATTAAGAATAGTGTTTATCTTTTAGATAAACATACAGGAAATCTATATTTAGTTTCGAATCCAAACGATAAAAATCGAATGAGAGATTTAGCTTATGAATCATTCTCTGTAGGTATGAGCATAGGTGAGGGTCTTATTGAAGGCGATATTGAAAAGATTAAGTCAGGTGCAGGTGAATTCATTCTGGAGGAAATTATGGGAAGAGGAATTAAAAATCTTGGTTGGATTGGTAAACTATATGACACTAAAGGTGATTTAGATAATTTAGGTGATGCATTTGATGCTATAAATCTTTTGGGTGAATTGTTGAATATTTATAAAAAAGATAAAAGAATGTATCTTGATATAATTCAAGAAATAGAAGCTCAAGAAAAACAAGGAACTCCTAAGTCTAATATAATTGTTTCACCTGCAGATGAATCCTGGGCAGAAATTATAAAGGAATATGGCACACTTCCTTCAGAAAGTGAGGACTTCGGACGATATAATGATCCAAAGGCTAACAATGATAAACAGAATAATATTATATCTGATAAATATTCGGATACAATAATACGATCAAACAGAGTTCAAGCTCAAAATAAACAACTATTGAAGAATAGTTCTTCTGTCCAATTAGACACTGATGCTCTAAAGAAAGCCGAACAACAAACAAACGATCATATCGCAAAGATAAGAGACGAGCGAAATAAGAAAATTACTTCTTACGTTAGTGAAAAGGTAAAGACAAAAAATATCAATATTCCAGAAGATTTTATACGTGATGTCATAGATAACTTGTCGGATGATGTTATAGAAGCTCTTTCTTTAGACCAAATACAAGATGAAGTAATAAAACAATATTCTAGGGAGTTAGAATCGAAAGAAACTAATTATTATCACAAAAATTCATTCACCAATAATAATCAAGGAACTTCCTCTAATGCTTTTTTGCAAAAGAACAATGAGGTTGAATGGATTCACACAGATACGGGCAGTTATCCTAAAGATAAATATAATCAATTATCAGGTAATAACCTTGAATATTCCGACCCCAATGCTCCCGAAGAAGTTGAAGCAATCCTCTATACCTTTCCCGAAGAAAAAATAGAAGCAGCAAAAGAAAGTCGGCAGAAACTTCATGAAGCATTGCTAGAACAGGAAGACGAACACAATGCCATAGTGGATGAACGTCAGGCTCAACGTGAAGCAGAACTTGCCGAGAAACGAGCGGAAGCCGATGCTTTGGAATTGGAAACCGTAGAGCAGAAAACTCAAGCCATGATGGCAGCCTACGATACTCTTCACAAAGGTATCGCCGATCTTATGGGAGAACAGGCAGCCAACAACGAAGTGATGGCTGTTTTCAGTAAAAGCCTTGCCATGTTCGACATAGGGGTGAACTCGGCAAAAGCTATTTCTAACGCTACGGCAAGTGCAAAAGGAGCAACAGCCTTCGACTATGTTTTGCAGGTAGCAATGGCGGTAGGCACGGTAATGTCTAACATTGCCAGAGCAAGGAAACTTCTTACTTCCGAGAAGCAACCCAAAGCACCTAAAATGGCTACAGGAGGGTTGGTTAAAGGTCCCGGTTCGGGTACATCCGACAGTGTTTTAGCCAGATTGAGTAACGGTGAGAGTGTGTTGACAGCAGCAGCCACCTCTTTGTTCGGTCCAACTCTTTCGGCTTTTAACCAGTTGGGCGGAGGTGTACCTATTTCCACAGCCAATATAGCATCACAGATTAGCGGTGAAGATATGCTTGTTCGTTCATTTGCCCGGGCTTTGGAACAGATGCCTAATCCGGTGGTTTCGGTTGAGGAAATTAACAATACAAATAAGCGGATACAAGTTTTGGAACAATATAGAACGCTGTAAGATATTGAAGCTGCCACAAAGGCAGCTTTTATTTTTTTAGTCATTTTCCATGATCCGAACAGCGTTATACACAAATCAATATATTATCTTTGATTCGGTAAAAAGATTGTCTTATCAAAACCGGATAAATATATGGAAAAAGATAAAAGTAGCAAACAGCAGTTTTCTACACGCATCATCGCTGCACCATATTCAAAACAAGATACGCATGGAGCTATTAATATGCCCGTATACCGCAGCGCCGCATTCGAATTTGGTTCAGCTGAAGCCATAGCCAATGCTTTTCAGAACAAAGAAGCGGCACACACCTATACACGCATATCCAATCCATCGGTCGAAAATCTCGAGCGAAAGATACTAGCGGCTTCGGCTGCCGACAATGTAATGGTTCTGAGTTCGGGTATGGCAGCCATTTCCAATACTTTTTTGGCAATAGCTTATACGGGTTGTAACATCGTTACATCGCCACACTTGTTTGGAAATACATTCTCTTTGTTTCAATTCACGTTCGCTAGTTTTGGTATAGAAGTACGTTTCGTTAACACAGATGATTTGGAAGAAATAGCCAATGCCATAGACGAAAATACGATAGCATTCTTTTGTGAATTGATAACCAATCCACACATGGAGGTTGCCAATCTGACCGAAATATCCAAGATCACCCGCGCCCGCAATATTCCTTTGATTGTAGACACTACAATCATTCCCTGGTGCGGATTCAACGCTCGTGATGCCGGGGTCGACATAGAGGTTGTTTCCACCACTAAATACATTTCGGGAGGAGCCACCAGCATTGGCGGAGCCATTCTCGACTATGGAACATTTGACTGGCAACACAACAAGAAACTTGCAGATGCTCCTAAAACAGATAGCATGTCGGAGTTTATGTTTAAGATAAAAAGGGAAATAGCTCGTAATATCGGAGCAAATATGGACCCCGATACCGCATCGTTACAGGCTTTGGGCATGGAAACTCTTCAACTCAGATATGAACGAATGTCTCAATCTGCTTATGACTTGGCTCTTTTCCTTTCCGAACAATCGAATGTGGTGAAAGTCAGCTATCCGAAATTGGATAACTATAAATATAAGCGTCTGTCAGACAGATTGTTCGCGGGTAATCCGGGCGCAATGCTGACATTTAATCTGAAAAGTAAAGAAGATTGTTTCAGATTTCAGGATCATTTGCAGATAATCAGGCGTGCAACGAATCTTTTCGACATAAAATCGCTCATTATTCACCCCGGATCGACAATTTACGGCACGTTTTCTCCCGAAATGAAAGCTATTATGGGCATTGAAGACAATCTTTTGCGCCTTTCTGTTGGATTAGAAGATATTTCCGATCTGAAAACGGATATTGTTCGGGCATTGGAGCAATTATGAGACAATACTCATTTCTTTTCTTTATAGGCAAGATAAGCCAATACAAGAAGAGGAATACACATAATAGCGATATACAATCCATTATATTCCAACGTTCTGGGTTGTATTGCTATTGCTAGCAACAAACCTATTGTTGCTCCACCAAGATGCGCCTCGTGTCCGATATTGTCTTGCATTTTCTTCATAGCATATATTGAATAAGCGATGTAGCCAACGCCAAACAGCCATCCGGGAATAGGTATCGGAATTGGCAGTATAATCAATTCCAGATGAGGATATAAAGCTATGGAGGCGAACAAAATACCCGAAACACCACCCGAAGCTCCAATAGCACTATAATAAGAGTTTTTCTTGTGCATCCACAGACTTAACAGGTTGCCGCAAAGTATTGCCGCAATATAGATCAGGATGTAAATGTTACGACCAAGTGTACTGATAACAACATCCGAGAAAAAATAAAGAGTCAACATGTTGAACAGCAGGTGCATCCAATCGCCATGAAGCAAGGCCGACGTTATCAGCCTATCCCATTGATTGTACCGCAATATATCGTTAACATTGAACTTTAGTCGCTCAAAGATCTCCCTATTGCTGAAGCCTAACAAACTCGTGCCCACGGTAAGGACAATCACAATAAGTGTTGCTGAATCTATATTACCCATTTGTATCGATTTTGAAATATTCTACAAAAATATGTTTTTCGGAACAAAACACATCATTTATCGGATATTTTCATCTAAGAAATAAACTAATGCTTTTATATACACTCTTGCTTTGACGAAACTTATAAAATAATTAAGTTTGCACGTAAATTTAACTGCAATATTATAAATTAAACAATCATGAGAAACAGTCTATTAACATTATTCATCCTCTTTTGTTCGTTATCGGCATTATCCCAACCCTCTCAAAAACTGGTAAGAGTGGCTGTTACGCCTAACAGTGCCGACTGGAACTACAAACTAGGAGAAAAAGCAAAGTTCAACGTTTTGGTCACTCAAAACGGGATACAGATGCAAAATGTAAACATCAGTTACGAATTGTCGCACGACATGCTTCCCCCGTTCAAAAAAGAAGCTACAACGCTGAAAGACGGAAAGATAGAAATAGATGGCGGAACAATGAAAGATGCAGGATTTCTTCGCTGTCGTGTGTTTGTTACTCACAACAATGTAAAATATGAAGGACGAGGTACAGCAGGATTTGCACCAGAAAGCATTAAGCCAACCACTCAGATGCCATCCGACTTTCAGGAATTTTGGAACAAGGCTAAAGAAGAAAATGCAAAAATACCAATGGATGCCAGATTGACTTTGTTGCCCGAAAAATGTACTGAGAAATCGAATGTATACGAAATAAACCTTCAAAATTTCAGACAAGGATCAAGGTTATACGGAATCTTATCTGTGCCTAAAGCTCCCGGAAAATATCCCGCAACACTAAGGGTTCCCGGAGCCGGAGTGCGTCCATACAATGGAGATCCAAGCAGTTCCGACAGAGGAATAATTTCACTTGAAATAGGGATTCATGGCATACCCGTTACCTTGAAACAAGGAGTATACGACAACTTAAGGGCGGGGGCATTGAATGGTTATCAAAACCAAAACTGGGAGAACCGTGACAATGTATACTACAAACGTGTATTTATGGGGTGCGTAAGGGCTATCGATTATATTTTTTCGATGAAAGAGTTTAACGGAAATGATCTGTTAATATATGGCGGAAGTCAGGGAGGAGCATTGTCAATCATAACTGCGGCGTTGGACGAAAGGGTGAAAGGTTTGATTTCATTCTATCCGGCAATGTCCGACATGAATGGCTATTTGCATGGCAGAGCCGGAGGTTGGCCCCACTATTTCAAAAATCTGCCTGACGAAAAATCTATCATTAACCAGAAAGAAAAGACTGCTCAATATTACGATGTTGTAAATTTTGCCCGTCTGGTAAAAGTACCGGTGTTTTACGCTTTCGGATATAACGATATGGTCTGTCCTCCAACAACATCGTTTGCTGTGTACAACGTCATCTCATCACCCAAAAAACTTCTGGTAGTACCCGAAATAGAACACTACGCTTATCCTGAGATGTGGTCGGATGCATGGAAATGGTCTGAACAAATATTAAGAAAATAGTAATTGCTATATTAAAAAATATTATCTTTGTTGCCTTTATTACAAAACTGATATTCCATAGTTCGATTGATGAAAGAAATTGAAAAAAAGACTCATTTCTACTGGTTAGATTTAGTTCGTTGTTTAGCTGCATTAATAGTCGTATTAACACATCATAGAATAGTATTCTTTGTAGAATATGGGTCACTGCCTTCAGAAGATCAAAACCTCTTCTCTTTTATCTTCTATTTTATAACACGGTTGGGGCATGTGGCTGTTTTGATATTTTTTGTTTTAAGTGGATTTTTGGTTGGGGGAAAAGGCATACAACGGATAAAGGAAGGTACGTTTGACCTGAAATCTTATACCATAGATCGGGCTGTCAGGATAATGCTTCCATTAATCTCAGCCTTAGTCCTAGTATTTATATCAAATTTGATAACAGGTGTAGATAATAATATTTTAATATTTGTTGGAAATTTCTTTTCCTTACAAGGAATATTAGTTAAGTCAGTATCAGAGCCTTTTTGGTCTTTGTCTTATGAGGTGTGGTTTTATATCGGGATGGGAGCTGTTGCTCTATGGTTTATTTCTAAAAACAATAAACAAAAAATTATTAGTTTAATTATTATATTTGTATGCTTCATTATTTTTGGAATTTACTTGAAAGCTTCATATTTGTTTGTTTGGATGTTGGCTGCGTTGTTCTATTTTAACGTTAAAAGGAATAATATAATACTGACAAGTTCAATCTTATTGTTAATAGTCTCTATTGTAGTATTCCAAATTTCAGTAGGGTCTCGTACTACTGAATATGCAGGTTCTCTAAATTCTGTATTTCTGAATGAAAATGTGATTGAGTTGTTCATTGCTCTTTTTGCATGTATAATGATCCAACAAATTATTCAGATAAAACCGAGCAAAAAAATCAGTATATTAATAAATAAATTTGCAACTAATTTTGCTAAGTTTTCATATACTTTATATTTGACTCATATGCCAATACTTCGAATGTTGGAATATTTTGGATTTCCTAAAAGCGAACGTTTTAATGCAACATCTATTGGTTACTATTGTCTCAGTTTAGCTATATCAATTTTAGGCGCTTATCTTTTATACTTATTATTCGAAAAGCAAACATCTCGTGTAAAACAAATGATTAAGAAGCAAACTACTTAAATTGAGTATTCTGCCAATCTATTTAGACTGAAAGGCAAAACAAGGAGGTGATTTAGTGTAAAATTCTAAATGCACCATGCGTATAAATAAAGGAAAATTATAAAAACAAAAAAACACCGCTTAAAATTATTTAAGCGGTGTTTTACAATTATTTTACAAAATTGAAATTCTGTTCTTTATTCTTCTGTTTCGGCACTTTCTTCAACCGGAGCAATCAATTTGTAGCCTTTACCGTGAATATTGATAATTTCAATATCTTGGGCAGGTTTCAATAGTTTACGCAATTTGGTAATGTAAACGTCCATACTACGTGCGTTGAAGTAGTTGTCGTCTACCCAAATTTGTTTCAAAGCATGATTTCTCTCCAATATGTCATTTGCGTGAGCGCACAACAGGGCAAGAAGTTCCGACTCTTTGGTGGTCAATTTGGTTTGTTCGCCGTTGATTGTCAAAATTTGCTTTTGAGTGTCAAACTGCATTTGTCCAAATGTATACACCTGTTGGTCTTTCACTTTCTTTCCTTTCACACGGCGGAAGATGGCTTCTATACGCAATACAAGCTCTTCCATGCTGAATGGTTTTGTTATATAATCGTCTGCTCCTGCTTTAAATCCTTCCAGAATATCGTCTTTCATATTCTTGGCAGTCAGGAATATAATGGGTACATCAGGGTTGATTACTCTTATTTCTTTTACCAACGTAACCCCGTCTTTTTTAGGCATCATTACGTCGATAATACACAAGTCATATTTTTCTCTCGTGAAACCTCTGTATCCGGCTTCCCCATCAGGAAACAGGTCGGTATCAAAACCTTTAGCTTGAAGATATTCTCTTAGCAATACGCCAAGATTTTCGTCATCTTCACATAAAAATAATTTAATTCTCTCTTCCATAATTCAACTTTCTAAATATAATTCAACTTACTTTATTGTCGGTAAACATATTATAAACTTGGTTCCTTTTCCCAGTTCGCTTTCTGCCTTTATAGTTCCCTTATGATCCAATACTATTTTCTTGACATAAGCCAGCCCAAGCCCAAAACCTTTCACATCGTGACGGTTTCCTGTTGACACGCGATAAAACCTTTCGAAGATTTTTTTTACGTATTCTTTCTTAATCCCTATTCCGTTATCCTCGACCGAAATATATACTTTCGTGTCGTTGCTGTTGTTCCACGTTCTTATTATTAGTTCTAACGGAACATCTTCACGCCTGTATTTGACGGCATTATCCGACAGATTGAACAGGACGTTCGTAAAATGCATTTCGTCAACATTAACCATCGTTTCGGTTGCCTGCAAGTCGATGTCGATATGTCCTCCAAACTTTTCAACCTTCAACTGGAATGTGTTGGCAACACTCACCACGATGTCGTTTACATCCATTTCTTTAAATTTGAGAGTGGCTTTTTGTTTTTCGAACAAAGACATTTGAAGAACCTTTTCTACCTGAAAACTAAGACGTTTGGTTTCATCGTTAATCACTCCTGATATGTGCTTGAATATATCGGGCGATTTGATGATTCCCGGGTCTTTGAGCATTTGTGCCGCCAACGAGATGGTAGACACAGGAGTTTTCAGTTCGTGGGTCATATTGTTCATGAAGTCACTCTTCATTTCCGACAAACGCTTTTGCCGGAATATCAGATATATTGCTATGATAAACGTAGTGAGAAGTATAAATGTAAATATTAATGACGGGAGCATGAACGAAATTTCGTTAGACAGATATTCACTTTTTGTAGGAAAATATATCCTCAAAAAGTTCAATTTGTCTATCGGGTCGTTTCGGAATAGCACCTGGTTGTATACTTTGTCTCTGGTTTCGGGTGCAAATCCGTCGTCCATATAAACAGCTCGGTCATTTTTCACTACTTCGATATGAAACGGTAACTCTATACCGTTGTTTTTTAATTCGTTAGTTATATATCTATGCAAGGTTGCACTGTCTACTCTTTCTTCAATATTCTTCGTACTGGGTGTGTTTATCAGATTATAAATAACATCGTCTACTATCTTTCGTTGATATTCGTAACGTTGTTTTATAACCTCCTGCATTTCGAAAGATGCCCCCGAAATGGACTTCGGTCCATAACTTGGCGACAGAATAATAGGCTTGACAGGTTTCGATTTCACTGTTTGTGTGAAAACACTTTCTTCGTAGCCAATTATCTCTCCCGTTGGGCTTATAATCTTTCGCAGGGTACTTTTTGTTATCGTATCTTCTCCTGTACTTCTGCTTGCCGCCATTGCCGCTGCCATTTGGCGGTCGTATGATTTTTTTGCCGATTCGATCCCATCTTCCAGATATTTCTTTGCCTGGTCATTCTCCAGATTCTGAGATACTTGATACAAACTTCTTGATACTGCTTCGTCAAATTGACCACTTCTCAATCGTATGGTTGTTCTGAAATACGTGACTTGCATCCAAAGCAACCCGAAAAATGCTATCGCCATTATCGCAGCAAGTATCCATATTGCCGACTTTCTCATTTATGCCTTCCCATATCGTTAATTATACATATCCGATATTAAAATTAAGATAAAAGATTTATTATCATATCAATTTTCTAAAATGCTTACAACTAATTAACAATTAAGAATTGTTTTTTGTTTAACATTCAGGAATTTTTTTTTTAACAAATGTATTTATAAATTTTTTCACACAATTGCAAAAATAAACAAATTTTCTAATAAATATACACTTTATTGTGATAAAGTGAAACGCAGGCTTATTCCGAAGTTAGTGTTTGTTGTCGGATACGAAGACGAGGATATTAATGGTGTGTTAACTATTCTGTCGAAGTATGCTTTCAATGTAAGCATGCGACTTAGCGTGTAGTCGGCAGATACCTTGATAGAAAAGCTGGACGTTCCGCTTGTGGCTTGGGTATAGCCTTCTTCTATTTTTCGGATAAGTGCTTGCGATTTGTTGTAGGATATATCTCCCGACACATTCAGGTCGTTGCTGAAACGAGACGAGCCGGGTTTGTCCTTGATTCCTATAACACGGTTGAAGTTTGCTATTTTATAACCCATACCGAATACAAATTCGTTACGGAAATTTTCAACAATCTGATATGATGAGGTGTTGAGCGCAACGGTTCGTGAGTTGTTGAAGCGTGCACGCAAGGTCATACTATTGTTCAGCGTACCTTCTGCCCCGAACAATGGGTTGAATGCTTCGGTGATGCTCACCGAAGAAATATTGTAAGGCGAAGATGGCATAGGATTTTCAGTTAAGGTGCTTTTGGTGAACCCTATATCCTTGCCTGCCGATACCCAGTCGGAGTGCGATGTGTAGGACGACACCCTGTATTGAGCCGTGTAGCCGTGGGTGAACTTCAACGATTTCAGTTTCTTTTTCAGTGAGGGAATCAAATCTAATAATCCGTCGTACGATATAGTCCAGTTTGGAAGCATAGACGACATAGATGGAAATGGCGTTAAAGCTATCTTGTTTGCATCTTTGCCCAGATATGCAGCCAAAAATGCCGGAATCAACACGTCGGAAGAACTTTGACTCACGCTTCCTATCTTAGGGTCGTATTCTCCTAGTAAGTTGTTTTTCAAAAATCCTTTATCCGGATATCTCACTCCGGTGTATCTGTTTTCCAGACGGTCACGGATTATTGCACGGTTTTCGAGCAGCTTGTCAAAAGCCTCGGAAGCATATCCGTTTTTCGAACTTCCTGATCGTAATGCTGAGGATATTGCGATTGTTGTCTGAGCAAAACTTCCGCCTAAGGTGCGAGGCATTTCTGCATACATAAATTGAAGTTCGGTGCGTTCGTTGACTTCACGCAAGGCTGATAAATCTATTTTCAAACCTTTAATCGGTTCCAATTGGGCTTTGATGTCGAACCTTTCGGTCATATTGAATATGGCCGGATTTATATTTACGCCGGCAGTGTCTATCAATTGTCCGTTTTCGAGAAGTTTGTTCACATACTTTTCACCACCCTCAAACCCGAAGGCAAATCCCAGTCCCGGAGCCAACCCGTAATCTGTGCTGCCTTGCCCGAAAGCATCGCCTACCATCGGACGAAATCCATATATGCTATTGTCTTCCCTGCGGGTATAATTGAGCGATACGGAACGGAGCGACATCAATCCACGAGCTGTGTATTGAGCCACTTTGTACCATGTGTTTTCTTCCGGATCGGGTCCCTGAACCACAGAAAGTTTAATCTTTCCCGGTTGTTTGGGAGCTTCCAATTCTATTGTATTATTGTCTTTTTTCTTAAACTTAACCGGATATGCCTTGCCGTTTTCGAGTTTGGCTGTCACCCTGATGTTTTTGGTATTCAAGTTATGTTTTACTTCAACCTTCACAGAGTCTAGTTCCAATTCTTTCTCAAACCTTTTCTTTTCGGTTTTTCTGGCTGCCTGATTTCTCTGGTTGTTGCGTTTCGAGGTCGATTTTTCAAACTTCTGATTCACTTTTTTCAGGAAATCCCATTTGTTGTATAGCGTCACCATATTTAAACGCCCGTTGAGAACATAGTTGGCTGTGTTTGATATGGTATTTCCCACTTCTATTTCAGATTCGCCGTCTTCTTGTATTGCGTCTGCACCTCTGTCCCATTTATAAGTTGCTTCGTAGCTGGTCGATCCTGTTATCCAATCGAGGGCGGGAATCAGGGTAAATGGCAAGTTATAAGTAAGTTTGGCTGTCTGGCGATAATTGAGAGGCGTGCCTAGTCGCCATATTTCCTTAGCCACCAGCTCTTTCCATTCGTCGTAAGCATCCGGAGCCAGTTTTTTATTCACTTGCAGGTTGTTCTCATTTATTTCGGCTTGAGTACCTGATTGGAACGAAAACTTAAGATTCTTCGTAAAATCCCAATTGAGGCTGAAATCCCTGTCCCAGATGAAGTTTTGGCTCCATGTTGTCAGAAATTCATTCCTGCTGTTATCTTCTCCCAAAACATAGCTGTCAAGATCTCGCAAAGACGTTTCGTTATAGTTGCGAATGAGAGATGAGTTGAACGATATATTGTTGGGCAGATAATTAAACGCCAGCGATTTTGCGAATTTAGACATGGGCGCTTTGCTCTTTATGTTTTTGAACGGTGTCCAAGGTTCGAAACTTGGCGAATAGCTATACGCAATGCTTGCCCGGTAATCTTTGGTTACGTCATAAACCGTTGTAGGCGTGTTTATTTCAGTCTCGCTATACGAATAGGTGAAGCTGAAGTTAGCCGGGTCGTAAGGCATAGGCTTCTTGCTGGCAATGTTCAGTTTGGCATTGCTCACGCTGAGGGTTTTAGTCACCGTTTTGTCCTGAGCAAGACTCTTTATCGAGTCTTTTTCTGCTTTGGTACTCACCACCGCCAATGCTTCTTTCATCGTAACGTCCTGATCCAACGGGTCGTATTTGGGTGTTACGGTTTGATTAGAGTATGTGTAATATACCGGAATTGTGGCTTTTACCTTTTCGGGCAATAATTTACCAACATCTATATTGGTGGAGATGTTGTAGGAGCTGAGGTCGTCGTTGCGGCGTTCCATCAGGCTTTGATCTAATGCACCGAATCCTGCTGTTTCTTTGCGTCCCGATACGTTGATAGATGCAAGGTCAGACAGGGTTACGTTTAATGTACCTTGGGCAGCCCATCCGCCTTCTTCGTCAAAGTCGGTCAGTCTCATTTCATTGATCCATACCTCTCCCGATTTGGTTTCTCCCGACTTGTTGCGTACCCCTATCATCATCACTTTTATTTCGGATAGGGATGGATTTCCCACAACCGAAACTTTATTGTTTGGCTTGCCGGGGGCGTATTCTGAATACAACGATGTAAATGTTATTGTTGATCCGGCTTTACGTTTTTCCTTGTTTCGGTTTAGTTTTATGTTTTTAAGGAGTTCGAGAGGGAAGTCGAACATGTTTTCCTCTGGCCAGACAATGTGCCTGTCCGAAGTGCTGTTGTTCTGATACGATCCCGCAGGAGTTATCATTAGCGGGATTTCGTATTCGTAATAATTGTTCTTGTAATCGGAGCCTAAACGCAGGAACACCGACAAATCTCCTCTCGACAGGGAAGACCCCGAACCTATAACCTCCTCGGCATGGGTAAACATTTGCAAGCGTTTGTAACGGCGCAAGTCGGTAGACGTGTTTTTGTATATGGCACGCGAATCGGTAGGGTCAAGTTTGTCTATTTTCAAAGACATGGCCTGTTCGTTTTCCTGTACTATCTGCGTTTGTGCAGGATCGGTGATACGCGTTACGCCCGGAGGCATAATGTAGTTTACAGGTTCACGATCTCCGTTTTCTTCGATGTTGACTGTGGTTACGCTTATTGTTCCGTTTCCCTGAGCCGAATTGTCATGTTTCAAAGTATTGGAGTAGGTGCGCCAATCGCCTCTGACAAGGTTGAAGGAACCGAAACGCAGAAAGGTGGTATCATTAAATTCAGTCATGAACATACGCATGAACCGTATACTCTTGAAATCGTTGATTGTGCCTATTCTGCGGTAGTTTTCCCTGATCGGAACTTTAAACTGATACCATGTTACATGGCCCTCGTCTCCGTTGCGCAATGTTACGGTAGCATTGCGACTATTAACTATATTGTTTTTTCCCACTTCAAGGTCTTTTGGCCTTAGGCTGACCTTATATTGGAAGAAAGACTCGGTTTCGGTCATCGTGTTGTCCGTCTGGTCTATATCTTCCACATCGGGAGACTTGCGGGAAATAGAGGCATCGTTTCCGGATGTACTTACAGAGTTGCCTTCTGTTCCGTTATATTTTTTATACCTGTCGAGTATGCTAACCTGGTCGCGGTCGTAATCCGATCCTCTATAATAATGGTAATTGTCTCCGGCGGGGTCGTTGAATGGAGAAAAGGGGTCAGCTTTCATCTGGGCAACGGTTGAGGCGTCCAGATTTCGTTCCAAATCTTCAAGGTAAGTTTTATAGAAACGATATTCTTTTTCCTGCTCAGAGTTCAACCCATTATACCCTACATCCTGAATAGCTCTGGTTGCATCGTCAGTGTTGTCAAAAGCGTATACTGTCGATTGACGGGTTGGCACACGCCCCCAGTTGGTTTCGGCATAAGCCGTAGGATCTCCGTCGATAGGCAGTCCGTTTTCGTAGAATTTTCGTCCGTCTTTCAATATGTCTTCCGATACTTCACCGAGGTTGAAATAAAGGTCACCACCCAATTCCGGATCTGTTTTGTCTTTATACACAAATGGGTCCATCAACCAGAACTCAATATATTCTACGTTTGCCGCTTCAAAGTCTTTGTTGTCGAGACGTCGCATAATTCCTCCCCAACGATCTTTTGGGTTCATCAAAGTACCGTCTTTGTTTACTCTTGTGCCATCAAGGTTGTACATACCCCGCTCGTTCGGATAATATGAAAGATTGAAGGCAGTGAGGGCTGCGGTTTCGTTAAATGAAATGTCCCGGTTAGGGTAGAGCTCGGTTATAGGAATATCCCGCACAAAATGATTGGATAATTGATTCTTATCATCCTTGATGTGCTGGGGCGTCAATGTGGAATTTCTCCGCAAGAAAACGTTATAGTCAATGTTGAACCATGACAAGTGCGCCCTGTTTTTACCATAGGCAACGTCGTCACTCAAAAATGCTTCGCTGAAATAGGCAGGCTGATCTTCTGTTTTTCCTCCCTTTATTGCAGGGGTGGATGATAAAAACCACGACCTTGCGTCCATCAGGCTGATATTCGATTGAGACGATTCGAAGTCGTCCAGATACGAATAACCTCCCGATACCTTATTTTCGTAATGTCCCGGTATCATGTGGGCAAATTCTCCGGTAAAAGATATGCTCGACGGGGCGGTGGCATTATAAAAAGGCAGTTTATCGACCAGATTTGTCAACCATTGCGATTGCGTCCGATAGGCGGCATTCAACCCCCAGAGTGTATTTTTCAGGGCTTCGTTGCCCATTGCTGTTTTGGTGGTCATCGGCTTTTCGTACATGTGCATGAAAGTTCCGCCAATGGTGAAGTCTTTCGAAAAATCGTAGCTTAAGTTTAATCCCAGCATGGTTTTTCGTTGCATCGACATGAACGAGCGGTTTTCGAGCGATACGCTTATCGGAACGTTTGAGTCGATGTATTGCGAATTGATGATGTTTACATACCCCGAAGTATAGTCGACCGTGTAATCGGAGCCTTCCATAAGTGTAACACCTCCTGCGGTAACGACAACCGATCCGGGAGCAACATTGGTTGCGTTCAGGTAGATCTGCGAATTGTTGCTGGCTTTATATTCCCCGATCATCCTGAACTTATTTCTCTCTGCATCTTGCCGTGCTATGGTGAGTGTGGAGTCGTATAGCGACTGGTAAACATAATTGTCGGCAATGGCGTCGTTGCCTATTTTTGCCCTTAAATCTTTTCCGAAAGGTTCTACCAAGGGAAATGTTATTCTACCGTTGGCAGCATCAATTGTTAGTCCGTCAATGAAGTCGAAAACACCATCGGGGTGAGGGTTGTTTCGGGAGTTGAGGCGGTCAAGATTCATTACCTGAAGCAGTATTTTGTCTTTAATATTGCCTTCGGAAATATAGTTGGTGTATGTTCCGGTAGTGTCGTTCTGATACTGAATATTAAGTTTAAACTTTTCTTTTTGTACCTGATAGGCTCCTAACGAATACACGTTTTTCATCATCAAATGCCAACTGTACGATACGGGCGACATGGAAACGGGTTTCAACAGTTTAAGGATGAGTGCGCCACCTTGTTGTTCCGAATTGTTATCGTTGGTCAAAGGTATGTCGGACGAAAATTCACCTACCCTGTATTCTTCACCGTTAATTTTGTACTTGTATGCTACGGCTAATACCTGATCCGATTGCAGGGCGGTGTTGAGCGATATACACCCTGTTTGAGCATTATATTTATATTGCGATGGAGGCAACAGGTATGCATTCTCTATTTTTTCATAATCCAACCCGCTCTGAAGGTTCAGAGGACTGTTGTTTAGCTTGTCGGTAACCTTTGTTATATCCCGTATTTCACTAAATTCGGTTGTGATTCTGCTATACAGGTTGTTAGCCCTGTTGTTTGGCGGCAGATTTCTTCCTGTTGATGTCCAATTACTAGAGCCGGATTCGCTGTTGAAATTGAAAATACTGTCCGATTCGGCCAGATCGGCAAAGGCTATAACATTACGTGCCTGTTCAAAATTACTGCGTTTGTTTGTTATCCATACTTCAATGTCGGAAATTGTAACAGGCGAATTTATCACAGGCAGGGTACTCATCGCCTTGTTATAGTTGTCTCGAAAATAAAATCCGAGGAAGAAGTGGCGGTTTTCGTCGTATTTGTCGGCCGAAAACTCGAAAGGCATTGTTTGTACTCCTCCTTTTGAGTTGACAGTTTGCGATTGCGATTCTTGTTGCGAAATCACCGAACTGATCTTCAATTTTCCGAATTGTAAATCGGCTCGTATACCAAATAGTGCTGCCCCCCCATTAATCAGTGAATTGGTGGTTGACATGCTCACGTTTCCGGCTTCCAAACGTTTAAGTATTTCATCCTCTTTGCCTTCGTATCCCAGTTTCAACTTTTTTGAATCGAAATCGAATGTCGTTTCCGTGTCATAATTCATGTCGAAGTTGACCTTGTCGCCCACAGATGCTTTTATATTCATCTGCACTTTCATGTCGAAGTCGAATAATGTCTGGCTTCGGTTGTTTTCGGTCAAAGATGGATCGTCATATTTATTATGCTTAAAGCCTAATCCGGTTTCGGCATATCCTTGTGTGCGAATTCTCACGCCTCCGGGTCCGAATATGCGTTCGGCAGGTCCCAGGCTGATTTTGATGTCTTTCAATGAAAAATCGTTGACACTATCTCCGTGTTCCAATTCGGCTTGATATTTCGATTTGAAAAACGAAGACATCGACCTGTTTATGATGTATTCGTTATATTCTTTCGGGGTCATGGTTAAGACCGTTTCCCATTCTCCGTCCCCGATTTTTGTTTTGAACAGGTATATCTGGTTTATGTGGTCATATTCAACCGTGTTCTGAATGTTTGACGGGTCTCGTAAATCGATAGGATGCGAACTGTTGAGGTCTTCATAGTCCGTTACTTGTGTCTTTTTCACCGGATAGCGGGATGAGCTATCGGCAGGTGCTGTTATTTCGGTCGACACTTCGCCTTGTTGATTAAAGGCATCCGCATCGTAAGTCCATGCCGGACGGGATGAGGTAAAACGGCTTTCCCCATTGAAAGCGAACAGACTAAATCCGCTTGCAATGACCGCCAAAATATAGAAATATTTATAATTTTTTCTCAATCCGAAATATTACTCTTTCTAACAACAATTATTATATATTACAGCATTTTCAGGGCAAGTTTTATAACCTGTTCGATAGAGCTTTCAGGGTTTTCTTTCAGAATTTTAGCCACAACTTTTTGCGATGCGGCTTGTTGAAAACCTAGCATAACCAATGCGGCCACAGACTCTTCGCTCAATTGGGTGTTTGCGAGAGATGCTGCCGGAATGGCTTCTCCTGTGACTTTTATTTTGTCTTTCAAATCTACAATTACACGTTGTGCTGTTTTCATCCCGATGCCTTTTACGTTTTTGAGCGAATTGGCATCGCCGGAAGCAATAACGTTTTCCAGTTCCGACGGGCTCATTGATGATAGTATCATCCGTGCCGTACTGGCTCCGATGCCGGACACGGAGATCAGTTGAGTGAAAATTTCCCGTTCACGTTTGTCCGAAAATCCGAAAAGTTGATGAGCATCTTCCCTGATGGATTCATGTACAAACAGTTTTGCGGACGATTTCCCGCTCAGAGCCGTGTATGTATTGAGGGAAATGTGAAGAAAATAGCCTATGCCTCCTGTCTCAAGAGTTGCTGAGGCAGGGGTTAGTTCTTCGATGTTTCCTTTTATATAGTCTATCATAAATTATTTGAAGTCTTTATTTATACCGAAACTAAAATTTCAGGTCGGAACTCAATGTAAATAACGGTAATTTTATAAAAAGCGTATAATATTAACCAACAAAAGTATCATTTTCCTGCTTTATGAACAAAATCTACGGCGCTTTTGTGCCGAACCACTTAATTTTTATTAATGTATCATACTTTTTTCTGATATTTGTGTTCAATTTTTTATAGAAGACATCTAGACTTTTTAAATTATACTTAATTTTTGAGTTTTTGTCATGTTGAACGTAGTGAAACATCTAAAAAACAGATCCTTCGATACTCTCAGGATGACAAAATTGAATAAAACGAAAAAGTCTAGACGGTTTCATAATAACGAAAACAACGGTTATCAAAAAAAGGATGGAAAGATTTTCATCAAATAAAGAAATAATTTCGGCCAAACAGTTTGCCAATTTCGGTTTAGATGTTGGCACTTATCTTTTGGCTTCGGGTGCTCATTGCGGTAGGCTCGATACGAATATAAAGCGTATGGCCGTGAGGTGGGGATTTAATGTAGAATTGAACCCTACTTTCAGGGGACTGTTGATTTCCGTTCAAAACATGAGGGATGAGTCGGACACGATTACCCTTTTCCGTGAATCGCCGGGTCATAATGTTCATTTGGCTATTTTGACGGAGGTGAGCCAGCTTTCGTGGAAAGTGTATGACAAGTGCCTCGCTTTTGACGAAACGGTGCGTGCCTTTGAGGATATTAAGAACAAGAAACACTACAATTGTTGGATTATTGCCTTTGCTGTGGGATTGGCTTGCGCAGGACTTTGTTTGTTGTCTAAAGGTGATTATTATAATGCTGCGGTTGCATGGATCGGAGCCTTTATGGGTTCTGTTTTGCGCTACAAAATATCGAAGTATAAGTATAATAATATGATTGCCATTGGTATAGCGGCTTTCGTTACAACCCTCGTTACAGGTCTGGGTGCAATATATGGAATCGGGACTAATACCGAGACGGCTATGGCTACGGCGGTTCTTTACCTGATTCCGGGTGTTCCGCTCATAAACTGTGTGATAGATTTGATAGAAGGCTATTTATCGTCATCCATAAACAGAGCTTTGTTCGCCGCATTTGTCTTGTTGTGTATTGCTGCCGGTATGACGCTGTGTATTACTCTTTTAGGTATTGATAACTTTCAAATATCGTAGGCTTGCTATGGATCTGATTTTTGCTGTTTTAAGGGACTTTGTTATTGCTTTTGTTGTTGCGGTTTGCTGGGGAATACTTTTTGGTACGCCTAAAAAGATTCTGCTGATTGCCGGACTGGTGGGAGGTATGGGGCATTGCATTCGCTTCATTTTGTTGCAGTTGGGCTTCGGACTGATTTCAGCTACTCTTGCCGGATCGGTTGCGATTGGTCTTGTTGGTATTTTTGTGGCGCATAAGGTTCATAATCCGCCGGTTGTTTTCACTATGCCAGCTTGTATAACAATGATTCCGGGAATGTTTGCTTACAGGACAATGTTGGCCGGAATAAAGATCACAGACTTGCAATCGGCAAAGTTGGAGCCGGATGTTCTATTGGTGATGACTCATAATTTCATGCTGACAATGTCTCTGCTATTCACTCTTGCCATAGGGATATGTATCGGCGCACTTCTTTTCAGAAAAACTAGCGTTAGGGATATATCACTGGCAAAGGTGCTGGAAAAAATGTCGCATATACAGCATACAAAAAAGGACTGAAATAAGATCAGTCCTTTCTGTATTTATATTGCTATGGTGTGTTTTAGAATATCCTGTAACTTAGCTGAAAGTTAAGCATTGGCCACCATTTCAGGTATTTTGTATAGTCGTCAATATCAGCAAAACTGTCGTGAGCTTCTTTCATTGAGCCTACTTTTTTCCCGTTTTGTTTAATTGTGAAATCTCCTTGGTATATTGCACCCAGTTCGAACATGAAACTTACTCTGCTTTTGGGAAGGCTACGGCCGATACCAATGCCCAGATATGGTTTGAAGACATTTCCAAGTTCGAGGGTTGCATTAATATTTCCGTCGTTGATATCGATTCCATATTTATCCAATTCGAGCGTAGGCCATTTTCCGGCTGCACTTGGCAACAAGTCGTCTGTAGTTAGTCTTTCCTTTGTATCTGCATCCCTTAGATAACCATTAGCCTTTATCTTATTTTTACCAATAATGAATCCGGCAGTGAAGTGAAATATTCCATAGTTCATCGGGTGGATATCGACAAGGATATGCCCGTTTGTTAGGCTTAATTTTCCGTCTGCTTTGTATTGTGTCTCACGTCCTAATACTTCGTACAATCTGTCATCGTCCATATCGAAAGAGAAATCTTGAGAAAAAGAGAACAGGTTAAGTCCACCTCTCAACTTGAAGTTTTTGGTAAGATTTGTTGATGCTTCTATACCATATCCCAGAGTAGATGCTCTAAGTCCGACACCCAGATGCGAGAATGGTTTTTCCGCATTACTAGCCATCACTATTTTAGTCTCTTCAACAGTGTTGCTTGTTTCAACGCTAAGAGTTTCTAGTTGACTGTTGATAGTTGTCATAGCCAAATCCTCGTTTGAGTTTTGAGCGGTTAAGTTTGTGATAAGAAGAAAAGAGAGTAGTCCGGTAAATAGTTTTTTCATAAATAATTACATTTTATTACTTTTTACATTTTTTATTAATTCGAGGCAAATGTACACAAAAATTATTGTTTCGGGAGGGGTTGTTTAATTAAAAATTAACCTAAATAGTATCGAGTGTTTAATGCTTGGTTTTATCTTGCTTATAATTAGTGTTTTATGTGGTGAAAATAAACATAAAGCCACATTGTCGGGAAGTTTTGTCATGTAAACCTATTTAACCTATATACTATTTCGTATACTTCCTTTTATGTGGCTTTATGTCAGACAATCATTAAATAAATTCCGGAGAATGTAAGATTAGTGAAAGGCTTTTGACCGGAGTTATGTTTCAAATCCGATTTTTTTGCCTTTGTTCTTTAGCTTTATTTCCCGAAAGCATTAGATAATAATTTATTTTGGCAGGTTTTCTGACTTGTTCCATTTTGTACGACCTTCCCGACATTCAGTTAACAGTGTGCAGTTAACAGTCAACAAAAGAGTTGATTCTGACAACTGATGACTGTCTGTCAGTGGTTTGAGTATTGTACAAAACTGTATAAGAACTTACAGCAGCGGGTCTGTTCAGGATTTGCACCTGATTCCCTTTTCAGTACGCAAATTGAACAACTTGACGTACCACCAAAACGACGCAAAGATAGGATAATAAATTTATATAAAAGCAAAGAGTTGCAAGATAAAATCCTGCAACTCTTCCTCTCATTTGATATATTGTTTTTTGAGCTAGTTTACTAACTGACAATTATCTCATTACCTTAACCATTCTGTTCTTGCTTCCTTCAAATTTAAGAATATAAACACCCTTATTCAAATTTGTAGCAGGCATTACATAACTTCCACCAACAGGCAGTTCGTAAGAAGCAACTATCTGGCCGGCAGTGTTTACTACTGACACTCTGTCAATTCCTGCGGGATAAGTCAATTTGTAAGAGTTTCCATTATATGCAACTTTCACATCTTCGACATTCAATTGCTCTATGCCACTCATCTCGCCTTGAGTAATTTTCAGGGTGACATCTGACGCATACGACGAAATCTTAATGTCGTGCGATCGTCCTTTCGAACCCGATAGCGGATTCACAGTGACGGGCAAAATGACATCGTTGGATGAGTTGATATATGTTTTACCCACAGTTATCCATTCCGGCAGGTCGTTCATTCTCCAACTATCGGAGTCGTAATAACTGGTGATAACAAATTCTTTTGTTCCTCCATCAACCGGTGCATTGTAGTTGCTGTCTTCTGTCAACATAAACGGATAAACTGCATTCATATTGAATAAGAAAGATGTATACAGACTCGGTATTAAGGTATTAACAGAATATAAATTACCGGCGCCTCCTCCATAAGACAGGTATATGTATGCATAATTGTCAAAAGTAGGATGGGGAAGTGCTTGATAACAAGGAGCAAAAGATCTTACTTTTTTGCTGTTAAAACCAAATACTTCAACAAAGATGGCATCGTCTATTTCCAGCCATGTAAGTCTTTCTCTTCCGGTAGCAGGGTCTATCTCCTTGAATGTAAATGGAATGGAGTTGTATGCAAAACCATCAGCCGTAAAATGAGTGGCAACATCTGCTCCATAACAGGTTGAGGTTGCTATCATATCTTGTATAACGCCGGTAGATGTGTCTACTTTATAAATGTATAACTTTAATTCAACATCCGGGTCGCCGTCAAAATTTAGACAGTGAATCCACATTTTATCGAAAGCATATTTTCTTAGAGGTTTCTCGAAAAGATTGGCAATGCCGTCAACTTTATAATAGTTTCCCCAGAATTTGTCACTGTTGCTTCCGAATACGTAAGAATCTTCGTCAACATAGCCTATGTCGAACATGTTGTAGATATCATAGTTTCCGGCTCCCATTTCTATGGAAGTTCCGTCTCCCAAATTGAAGCCTGTACTTCCTCCATACTGAATAAGGTCTTGATTGATGGTTCCCCATTGATATGAAGATGTATATTTGTTACCCTCGGTATAGCCTGTCAAGATAGGCAGATTTGAACTTACATAAGGATAATTTGTAACAAGATTGGTATCTGTCGACTCTACTATTTTTCCTGTCTCAGGATCGGGAACACTCCATACAAAAGACTTACTGTCTAAGCTGGAAAAATTATACCATGTTGCATCTTCATATGCCGGAGACAGTATAAATGAATTGGTTAAAGCTGAATAGTTTTCTGAGAAACCCATGAAGAATGCACCACTCGGACGATGATACAATGGCTCTGGCATAGGAGGCGATATTATCAAGTTGTCTAAACTCATAGATTCTCCGTTAGTACCAACAAAGCGGAAAGCAATCTTTACATCCTGATTTGCATATTCCGACAAATCGACTTGTTTTCTGATCCATGTTCCATAAATGGTTTGCAGGTCAGCCAAAAGTTCTTTATATGTAAAAGTTTTGGCTTCGTCTGTGGCATTCCATAATTCTTTCCATGTATTGCCATCATCGTTTGTTATCAAAATTTTCAGAGTCGTATTTTCTGCGTTGAATGTCAATGTTTTGGGGTTGAGTAAGACCCATCCCGGTTTAAAACACAAGTCAAATTGAAGACGGTTATCTTCCGCAATTTTTATTTGAGGAGTGATTAGCCACTCATCTTGCTCTATTGTTTCTACGCCATTATCAATAAGTCCGATATTTATATGTGCCATAAAAACACCATCAGATGGATAGTCGCGAACTCCGGCACTGGTATACCATGTCAGATTTTGTTCTTTGGTAGGGTTCATTCCTGTTTTGCTTTCATCAACCCAGCTGCCTGGAATCCAGTCGAACATTTCTCCATCCCAACCTTCAAAACTTTCGCTAAAAGTGACTACGGGTATTTGTGGTTGAGCTTTTAGTCTCGATTTTTGATTTACAATTGATTTTTGCTCCGACTTGGTCGATGGCATTTTCATTCGTTTAACTTTTGTGCCATCTTCCAGTTCTACAATGTATATAGACGAACCGCCACCCAGCTCTTTTGCCAGAGATTCTTTTTTTATAAGGGCATTCTCATTTAGCCGGACAGTGTTTTTTAATGTCGGAGACACTTTCCGGAAAGGGGATGTTTGAACTTTCTTTAATTTTATATCTGTATTGAGACGTTCTTTCCCCACTGTTCTTGCCTCCGATGGCAGTAACTCTTGTTGAGCTCTGACATAAGTGTTTGCTGCAAGAAAAGCAGCTATTATTAACAGTTTTTTCATAAAACAGTTTTATAGTGATATATTTCTTTTACTTTAATACAACTTTAAACCAGTTGTTAGAATTACTCTTGCTAGTCAGTGTGAAGACTGAGGGTCTTAGAGGTGAATCGGGGGTGATTACAAAACTACCATTACATAGTTCTTTAATGAACTGGTCCATTCCTCCAATTGCCCCTCTTACTTTTTCTCCATTGAGGTCTGCTGTGCCTTTGTCTGTAAACGTGATCAGGTTTTCAGATCCTGAGATAGTCTCACTTTCAAGCATATACATACCAGGGTATGTTTGCTTGTCTATACCTGTGCCTTTACTGCTGGAGAATGTAAGCGCATAGCTTTCTTTGCCTTTTAGGTGCTTGATTGTTAACACAAAGCCTTCAAAGTCTTCATTGTATCCTGCCGTTTCTTTATAGTTTTTCACTATTTCGGCATAATACTGCTTGAAAGTTCCTCCTATATTATCAGCATCAATTTCCCAACCCTTTTTCCAATTGTCTTCTTTGGTAAAGAATGCTAAGAAATCGAGTCCTGTAATAGTCACACTACTTTCTTGGGCAACCAGTTCTGATTTGTTGCTGTTCAGGTTCAAAATCTGGAATTCATTTCCATCTTTTGAATTTAAAGAATAGGTCTTTATTCCTTCCGGTGTTACGATAAAAGGAACGGATATTCCATCGCCTTCGACATAATCATCAGTGTCGTCAGTCAATAGGAAAACATGAGATTCGCCACTGTAAAGGCGATACTTACCGGACTCGGTATTAAGGTACTGATAAGGAACTTTACTGTCGAACAAAAATTTGTCCAGATTGTATAAGTTGCCGATATATTCATCCCAATTTGTGTTTTCGCTTAAGGGACGTAGGTATATGCGTGTTCCTCTTTTCTTTCCTGCTAATGTAATGAGGTCTTCTTTGATATCTGTGACAACAAATTCGTAATCACCTTCAAGTCCCAATCCGTTTTTGTCGTTTCCACCTTCCGGATCTTTTGGATATGAAAATAAGTGCAATACTTCATTTTCGCTGTCAAAAGTAATTACCGGACCTTGGTCGCCAATCACGTCAAAGGTTGAGGTGGAAGTTGTTATTTGCGGAAAGTATTTGTTTTGGGCAGATACCGTTACCGAACCGTTTTTCTCGAATTTAACAAGCATTGCATATCCTCCGCCTATTGGGGTAGGGAAATATTCCATAACCCATCCATTTGGAGCGGCTATCAAGGCTTCTTTCGAATTTTTAATAGCTTCGTTTAGGCGTTCGGCCGCTGACTTAGAGAATAAATCATCTTCTTCATTTGTACAAGATGTTATCAGCAAACCTGCACAAAGCGTCAGTATGTAAAATATATAATTTCTTTTCATATAATTATAAACCGTTTTCAGTAATTAATTCGCCAATATGTTTTTGACGTTCTTGTACTTCTGCTCGCAAAGCCTCAAGGTCGACACCCCACGAATCGCTAAGCCATTGTTTAGCAATATTTAGTTTTGACTGAATAATTGCTTGTCCATCAAGAGGGTCATCAATGGTTACCCCATTCATGTTTATTCCAGGTTTGGACGCCAAATCCAGAATGTAATTCCATTGTTCATCCGATTTGACAATATAAGTGGCTATAACTTCCACAAAATCTTCCCTGGGTTGGCTGCTTCCGTATGGCGAAACAAAGCCTAAAGAGGCAGCTTCAGACATAGTGCGGTCTTGCCATGCAGTTGGGTTGTAATATCCCTTAGAGAATGAATCGTATTCTTTCGGATATGTTTTCTTTTGATGCAGAATGTGAGCAAACTCGTGATGCATTGTCTGGAAATAATATTCGTTCATGAAGTCGATATTTTCTATATCCAGATCATTACATTGATACAACGATATTTTTATACCACCTTCGGCAGTACCAAGCAACACTGTTCCATGAGAAGGATTGTATGCCGGAGAACCAATCAAGTGTATGAAACGAGGTCCATGTTCTTTTAGAAAGTTTTCCGAAACAACTTTATTGTATACATCAAACCACAAATATTTGATCAGGTATGCCATCCTTTTCGATTGTTTCAGGCTGGTAGGCGTAAGGTTGTAATCGAAGTCCGATTCAATATCTTTCAGTTTGTAGCAAAAGTCTAAGTTGTACGGAGTACGATAGTTGTCATTCAGCCACAAGTCAAATTCGTATGTTATCGATGTTGGGTCTAACGGATCGGGATCAACATATATACTCTTTGTGAAATCATCGTCACTACAAGATGTAGAAAAGGATAAGACGAATCCTATCAACAATATATTTATAAAAAATCTTTTCATCTTCATACTCAATTATTCCTCTACTTTAAACCATTTATATAATATAGCATCCTTTTGGAAATTTTTCCCTTTATCGCTTATACGAGGGTTAGGTTCTACACCTGCGCCAATCACATCGACCGGAATTTGTATGGCTCTGCGATCATCGTCGTAAGTCAATACTTTCTTGATATTACCTCTGCCAATGTAGTGAGTTACTTCAATACCATATCTCTTCAGGTCGAACCATCTGTCTCCTTCATAAATTCGCTCTAAGCGACGGAAGTGAAGAACACAATCAACAAATGGCTTTTGCTCCTTGCTGACAATAAATTCAGGACTTAGCTCCGTTGTGTGGAACTCCTTAGAGAAATTAGGGTTGTTGCTTGTATAGAAGTTGTTGATAATGGTTGCTGTAAGTTCTACGGGTACACCATTTCTTTTCATAAGGTGGCTTTTGTTCCATGCCTGAAGATCCTTAAGGGCACTGCCTAGATCTCCTTTGAAAATATGTGCTTCGGCACGGTCTAGCAACAATGCGTCGGTAGTAAATTCAGTTCTCACGACACGAGGATATCCAATTTGAGCAACTTTGTCTGAATATTCAAAAAATTCGAAAATTTTAGGGATAAAGTTACCATAGTTAGGGTTGTATGTCCACAGCCATCCGTTCAAGAAAGAAGGACCGCCTCCCCACGTAGGTCCGGCATCGTTTATAGAGCCTAGCAATGCAGTTCCGTTGCTACCGTAACGATAATTGAATCGACGTGCAAAGAATGAGATTGTAGAAACCATCAACAAGTTGGCACTTTCTTCCATATTGATGTAAGCGTATGCCATTACATCCGGACTGCTATAATTCTGAGTCCAGTCTCTTAACTGAGATTCCGGAGAATTGCCTAACACTCTGTTTGCATATTTGATCACATTGTCGTAATCTCTTTTGTATAGGTAAAATCTGGCGGCAAAGGCACAAGCTGCCCCTTCATTGAAATGGTATTTGGGTACAGTGTATGTACTGTTATCAACCAAATCTATACCGGCTTGGATGTCTTCATCTATTTTTTCATATACTTCCGCCACACTCAGACGTTTATATTTGGCTCCTACTTCTGTTGCAGGTTCTGTAACATAGGCTATCCCCAAGTCTTTTTTACTTATTTCAGCGTCTTTATATGTTTTACCAAATATATTGACAAGTATGAAGTGGCAGTATGCACGAAGTATCAATGCTTCACCTTTTGTCGCTGATAATATTTTGTGCTGTTTAGGTGTGAAATCCAATGGGTTACGGGCTTCCATCTTTTCAATAGCCTCAATAGCATGGTTGGCCGAAGCGATGGACTGGTAAAAAGACTCCCAGATGACGTAAGGAGAATCGTATCCGGCAGAAGTCGTTATTTCGCCCCATGCAAATATTTCATCATCCATACGGTCTATAGCTGATACATTGTACGATATTCCATTGGCATTCGGAGCCTGATTATCAACAAAGTTGTCGCTGCTATATTCTGCCAGTACCGAATAGTTGCCCAAAGGGTAGGATGTAACCATCAATCCCTGTACTTTTTCAGGTGTATTGAGCTGTGTTCGGTTGTCGGGCATATCATCCAAAAAATCGTCGCACGAACAAAACAAGCATACAACAAAGATGGCCGTCAGTAAACGATATATATAATTCTTATTCATTTTTCTATTCATTATGAGAGTTTAATTATATTCCAAGTCTTATCGACAAAGTAAATTGTTTAGGTAGAGGTGATGCAACACCTCCGCTGTTAAAGAATTCCGGATCTTGACCATTAAGTTTCTTGTCAGAATAGAGCAAGAACAGGTTGGTTGCCTGAAACTTCAAAGACAGATTGTTTAACTTAAGGAATTGAACAACTCTTTGCGAGAAATCGTAAGAAATAGAAACCTCTTTTAAACGTATAAAGTCTCCCTTAGCTACACGTTCTGTGCAATAGTTGTATGCGTTGTAAGCATAATTCAGGCCGGAATACGTTTCTGTTTGTCGACGGCTGGCAATAACCGGAACATTTGTTTTATTCTCATCACCGGAAACAACCCAACGATTTTTAAATTCTTTAGGCATTGCACTTAAATCTGAATATTTCGAAGAAAATATAGGATCGAGACGAATTACGTTGCCCATAGAGTATGTTATAAGCGTATTCAATTTAAAGCCTTTATAACTGAACGTATTACCCAAAGAACCAGTAATTGTAGGATCTGTCGGTCCTTCATAAACCAAGAAATCCAGTTGGTCGTTTTGTTGGAAGTCAATTTCAGATACAACTACATTTCCGTCTTTGTCGTAGAATGTAGGTAATCCTTCCTCGTTAAGTCCTGCAAATGGTATGGAGTAGAGGGCACGGACAGGTGAACCTTCCAGTGCATATCCTTCTCCTTTCACCAAATCTATGATACGGGATCTTGATTCCAAATCGGTGATTTTGTTGGTTGCTCTGGCAAAAATGAAATCCGTATTCCATTTGAAATCACTGGTAACAATGTTTTGTGTTGAAATACCCAACTCAATACCGCTCGATTTCATAGAAGCCACGTTGGCGTATTTGGCAATACCTCCACCGGCTTCTCCGCTTGTATATTTAAGCCCGATAAGGTCGTAGTTGCGACGGCTATAAATGTCCATTATAAAATTAATCCTGTCATTGAGGAATCCTACATCAATGCCGAAGTTGAACTCGTGTTTCTTTTCGTAAGTAAGGTTTTTGTTTTCTGTGTCACTAAGTTCACGACCCGACTCTGTGGCCGATGCTGATGGACGCCAAGGTGTTGCAGGATAAAATACTGCCTGAGAATTGGTCACAAAACTAGGACCTCTGTCGGCTGTTAGTGAGTACGACATTTTTGCCGTTGCATGCGAAAGCACAGGATTGGTAAACCATTTTTCTTCGTGTGCATTCCATGCGCCGGAAATATTCCATGTAGGCAGCCAACGTGCACTACGGGATTTACCCAGTTTGTTTGTTCCTTCGTAACGAGCCGTTCCGTTGATGATATATTTCCCCATGTAAGAGTATGTTCCCGAACCAAAGAATGCAATACTTTTACCCAATGTTGGGCTATTGTCGTAATAAGGAGTATTTTCTTCTACATTTTGTTTAAACAAGTTAGAATCAGGAGATGGGTTGCCTCCGTTGTCGTATTCGAATCCCCATCCGCGAAACATTGTTCTTGTACGGTCAATTCTGTTCACTTCCGCACCTCCAAACAGATTGATGATGTGCGTATCGTCGAAATGTGTGTTGTACGTAGTTGTGGCACGGAAATCAAGGCTCTTCATTGTGAAGTCCGTTCTTGTATAGATACCACCCTTAGGCAATACTGTGATAGGAAGAGCTTCCGGATTGCTCTTATCAGTATATAAATAAGGGTTCTCATCTCGGATGGTTGCATTTTCTTCACCTCCTTCAATCACCCCGGCTCTGTATGCGTTAGCCTGATTTGAGTGGTCTTTCACGTGGTGCTCTTGTACCGATGATTGGTATTTAAGCGCACCCAGTAAGTTTACTTCCCATCCGGTTTTGATTTTCCAGTTCAATTCACCTTGGAATTTCAAGTCCAACACATTCATGTCGATGTAGTTATTCTTCAGTTCGTGAAGGATGTTGAAATCCGTGTAGTTTCTTGTATAAAATTCGTTCGGATTAAGTGTCCTTGAAGTATTGAGTGCATAGCTATAAGGATTTATGTCGAAGCTGCGGCTCACTTGTCCTGTCACCTCGTCGGTTTCTTGTGCAAGTGTTCCCGGCGCCCTTTGTTCGCGGTACGAACCACTACCCAGCATAGACAAAGTCAGCGAAGGGGAAATGTTATACGAACCGTTCGCATTGATTGTATATCGTTCTACCGAGCTCGATTTTGTCCATCCCGGATCGTTCATTGCTGACAGAGATATGTAGAAACGTGCTTTGTCGGTACCGGAAGATATACTTACGGCGTGGTTTTGCACGATGTTATTATCGAATAATTGGTCAAACCAATCGGTGTTGATCATTTCGTATCGACGAAGATATGCGTTTCTTGCAGCTTCGGTGTTTGCCAATCCGTATTGGCCATTCGATGTATTGTATTGGTTCATCAACTGATACATTTTTCCATACACACCCGATTCGGCGGAAGTTGTGGTATTGAACAGGAACCAACCTCTGCGGTCCATTTCTTTGTATATACCCATTTGTTCCTGCGAATTTGAGATGTTATAGTCTCTGTATGATGGTTTCATACGGTAAGTGAATTCGCCCGTATAGTTTATTCTGCTTACACCTGCCTGACCTTTTTTGGTGGTAACAACAATAACCCCGGCCATGGCACGCGCTCCGTAGATAGATGTTGCCGAACCGTCTTTCAATATCTGAAAACTCTCTATGTCGTCGGCATTCAAGCCTGCTATTGCAGAAGCGATAAGTGTTTCGGCGTTACCCGACGAAAGGTCGTCGCTCGATACATCTATGGCGTCTTCCATAACAACACCGTCAACCACCCACAAAGGGCGCGAATTTCCGTAGATAGATGTGGCTCCACGTACCCTGATTTTGGGTGCGGTACCAAAAGTTCCCGATACGTTCTGAACGGATACTCCGGCTACACGCCCTTCCAGCGAACGGCTCACGTCGGCCATACCATCAAGTTTTACTTTGTCGGCATCTACTTTTGTCGTAGCTCCCGTAAACAGCCTTTTATCCATTCGTTGCATACCTGTCACAACAACTTCTCCCAGTTGATGTGTGTCAACTTCCAATGTTACTTTTATGTTCGGCGACACCGGAACTTCAGTAGTCTTCATCCCTAAATAAGAGATCACTAGGGTCTTTGTTTCTGCCGGAACTTCTAGATCAAACTTTCCATCAAAGTCTGTTGTCGTACCTATCGAGGGATTCCCTTTAACTACGACTGCAGCTCCGATAACAGGTTCATTGTCATCAGCAGAGATTATAACACCACTCACCTTTGTTTGCTGTGCATAAGCCACAGACGTCATAAAGAAGAGTAGCAGAAATAAACGTAAGCAATAGTTCATAAAAATTTTTATTATTTGTTTGGTTATACATTTATATGTTGTAAAACCCGAAACGCTTAGATTGGTGTATTCCGTATACTATATTTTTCTTTTTATAGTTATCTGAATGCATTTCTCATTATGCTTCGATGGTTTCAAATTTCTTGCGGAGTTATGGATTATCATAAATTGTTATTGCCTGTTTCTTGTAGAATCTAAATAATGAACAGTAACAACCTTTGCTTAGAATCTTTTATTTGTAGTTAGATTATAATAATGCATAGTTTCTGCCTGATTATATATTCTGATAATATCTTGTTCTATTTTGTTGCAGGCATCATTATGCCTTGCTTTTTTTGAGACTTGTTTCTTTCAACTGCCTCCGGCAGTCTTTGTTAGAAAAAGCGTTGTGAGTTGAAAATAATGTCCGGAGCCATTGCCAAAGGCAAATAGCTCCAGACTTTTAGGTTTTTGCTTTATTATAGAGCAAATATTACTTCTTCATAAGTTTTGTTTTGATACCATTCACGTCAACTACATAGCTTCCGGGAACAAGTGTGCTTACATTTACTTGTTTCTCAGTTGATTGTAGTATTCTGGCACCTTGCAGATTATATATGCTTACCGTAACGTCGCCTTCTGCATTGATGTTGATTACATCTGTGGCAGGGTTTGGATAAACCGAGAACACATTGTTGGCTGCATCTTCGATACCGGAACCACCGTTCCATTGAATTTCAGTATAATGATAAGATTTGTCAAAGTAATCCCCCCAACTAGATGAATTATGCATTTTTAGAATTTTATAATCAAAACCATAAAGTTCAGGGATGATAAGACTAGTAACTAGTGTGTTAAAGTCATATTCTTCTCTATCAATAGATTCCAAGGACTCAACACCAGCATCATCATATACATATTTTACTTTTCCTGTGCGTACACCGTTAGCAGCATGGGTATATTCAAATCGAGAAAGAATCATCCAATCATCATTCGGTTTACCTTCTCCTGTACGATTGTAAACCCCTTCGTAATGAAAAGATTCAACAGGCAAATTGTTATTATCAAGAGTTACTACTTGTTTACGTTCTCCATATCTTGTATTTGCTTCGTCTTTTGTATACAGCCAATCTATACCATTGTAATCATATTCACCTGGACCATAATATTCGTATTTAAGTTCATACAAAGCACGCCATGTTTCTCCTATTTTTTTCCACTCTTTCTCATATGAAGGAGATGCGTTGATAGGCCCTTGTATAGCAATATACTTAGTATCTTCAGTCTTAACTCCAGTTTCATGATTAAAACCTAGTTTTGTAAATTGGTAACTACCCTCTGTTATTTCTTGTCCAGATTCTGCATTTAGGCCGGGAACATCGACGTAAGTGTATTCAATACTATAGAAATCTACCCATTCTCCATTAATCAGTTTGCTAAATACTTCACGCGTTTCTCTGTTTTTTGGATCGTTGTATTCATATACAGTTTGGTTTGTGTAAAGAACCATTTCCCACTCTGTACCTGGATCTTGAACATACCCTGTCCAATCTTGGTCTGTCTCATTCCAATACAGTTCTTTTTCAAATTTTATATTGTCATTTTTATCCCATTCTCTCACTTTTTGGTAGTAGTTTCCCCACTTTTTTGTACTAGCATTGAACCTATAAGTAATATCTGCAATTACTCGTCCTTTAGAGTCGTATTCATACTCTCTTTTAGCTAGATCTCCTTGAGGAATCCATTCTGTTCCGTTCCATTCATAATCTATCAATAAGATTACTCTTCCATAATCATCAAAATTAGCTACAGACCTTATGGTTTTAGTCCATTCTCCACTTTTTGCATTGTAATTAGAATGGTATATATCAATAGCATAACCTCTGTCGTCGTAAATGTAATTTAGTTTAAATTCTGGCATAAAAATATCAGACCTAACGACGAGAGAAAGCATTTCTTCAGTTTTGAGACCTTTTTCGTTGTATGTGTAATCCCAACGATCACCATTAGTTATAAGTTCTCCATTATCCATGGAATAAGAATAAGTTATTCTAGCCGATAAATAACCTTCATCTGTATATTCCATAGAAATAGATTCTGTAGTCATTAATTCTGAAGTATTCCAATCTTTGGAAATTGTAGTATAGCTAGCATCAGAATAATCATCATTATATGCATATTCTATTTTGGCATATACATCACCGTTGATGTCTCTTGTGACCATACTGTCCAAACGATAGTAAGTGCTAGCAACAGCATTTTTAGTGGGGGTAACTTGTTTTGTCGCTATTTCAGCATTAGCTATACGACGAGCTTCAGTAAGTCTTTGTTGAGGGGTTAGCTTAGTAGCAAGTTTTTGAGGTTCTGGCTTGCTATCTCTTTTTTCGATCTCATTAAGGCTCCTTCTTCGTTTTGTGGAGGTTTTTCCGTCTTCAGCAGATAGACAAACTGAGACGCACAAACTTAAGAGTAAAATAATTTTTCTCATGCTTGAATCTTTGTAAGTTAATAATAGCATTAATTATAACAATCTATATATTTAGAATAGAATGAAAAAATAACCTGTCAAGTTTGGTTTTTACCAGACTCAAAGGTTTATTCACTGTTTCAAAAAATTAATATCCTGATTTATAGAAACATTAACTAATTTTAATTCAGCCCTATTCAAATAATAAATTTTGTGTTTTTTTGCAAAGATATATTTTTTTATTAATTATCTCTTTTTTTTGGATAATAATTATCAGAAATATTTTCGGAGAGGTGGGTAAATGCCTAAAAATAGTGTTGTGCTATCAGAGTGATAATGAACTAATCTTTTGTCATGCTGAGAGAATCGAAGTATCTGTTTTTAAGAACTCAAATTATTTATCGATATAGATGCTTCGTTCCTCTCAGCATGACAAGAAATAGGTTACAACCCCCAAAGGACGAGGGTGTGGGATAAAATTACTTTAATAACAATGCTTTAATTGGTGTTTTGTGAGCTTGTCCACTGTGGCTGTAAACAGTTAATCCTACATAGCATTTTTTCTCTCTATTGTTTAAATCAAAATGCATAGAGCTAATTGTTCCACTTCCTCCAACTGCAATATTTTTCTTTAAATTGCCCATAAGGTCATATATTTGTACTGTGCAATCCCTATATGATGACGAGGAAACTGGTGCACCGAAGGATGTTGTTATTGATATTTTTAATGCACCTAGTCCTAGTGTTATAGGGTTGGGTGACATAGTGAAGTTATATTGCATAGATTCTATAATAATCTTATCAGATGTCAGAGTGGTGTAAGCTCCGCTTTCTGAAAAAATATTCAAGTTTATAGTAGTAGTTCCCGATTTTTTTGGAATACATTTGAGGTAAGGGTTGTCGTCTATGCTGTTGCTAGACTCTAACAGCTCAAACCATGTATGAAAAGTAGAGAGATATGATGCCCCCCAAGATATATAATCAACAGAAGATGGTAAATTTACAACTTCAAAAGTGGCCACATCAGTCGCTTTTAGTCGTGTGGGGCCTGTTATTTTTGTTAATAATAGTTTCTTGAAGAGGTGAATCTCTTTCAGTGCTCCCTTCTCTATAGTTTCGGCAGGTATGTAGAAATATCCATTGTCACCTCCTTCTGTTCCCCAAGAATTAATTACTTTGAAAAGGATCTTCGATGCAGTCACATTTCCATTTGCGTCTTTTTTCTCGGTAGCATGATAACCGACAATACAAGCAGCATGTCCTCCACGATTCGATTCTTCGGGGGAAAATTTGTCCCACATTCCTCGTTGGTTGAGGTCGTTTGTGTGCCACATGTTATCGAACGATGGTGTGATTGAGAAACTTATAATCAAAGGATAACCGAGATCAAGGTATTTCTTTAAGATGGAAGGATCGGTCAATTTCTCCGTTTTTATTGTTCCCCATTCGGCAATTTTATGCATGCTTGCATTCAAGTTTTGCTGGTTGTTTGGTTGTGTGGAGCAGTCTCCTGTTGTGTATGGCATTGAGGAATAAGAACAAACACCAACATTTCTTAAGAGAAGCATTGCATCATTAATTCTTGAGGCATGACAATTGGATTCATGAGGCACTTGATTGTGTATGAAGCTCGGACTTCTTCTGGCTTTGTCCCAGTTTTTGTACTCATAATTTGCCATTACTACTGATGCGTTAATTTTTCAATTTCAACCGTAATAGGTTGATTATATATAA
>NZ_QVMP01000017.1 GCF_010501095.1 Dysgonomonas sp. 520
AAATCACAAAGTTATGTAAAAGAACGCTTTAATAAACTATTAAATATAAACTCTATTGAAGTAGTTGGCTAATCATCCGTTGAATACGATTGACATTTTTCTCTATAAGATGTATATAAGTAGTCAACGATTTATCTTCCGGCAAACGCTCCTTAAGTTGTTTCAATGGGTCAACAACCAAAGTAAGAGGTGTTTTAAGGTCATGCGAAATATTGGTGAAGAAATTGATTCGAGCCTGAGTAAGCTTTTTCATATTTTGCTCCTTGAGCTGCTCCATCTCAAGCTGGTTTTTGAATATTTTTTTATTGGTGAAATATCGCCAGATAAAGTATACTACGCACAACAATAATATGGAGTAGATGATATATGCCCACACAGACAAAAAGGGTGATGGTTTCACCACAAAATGCAAAGCCGAAACCTGATCGCTCCACAAGCCATCGTTGTTGGCTGCCTTTACTTCAAATATGTAGTCACCTTCGGGCAAGTTAAAGAACTGTATTGCTTGTTGTCCCCGGGGCAAAAGATTCCACGTATCCGAAAGTCCAAGCATCCTGTACGCATACTGATTTTTTTCGGCATGCAGATAACTATTTGTCGAAACGCATATTTCAATATTAGATTGGTTATGAGATAATATTATTACATCATTATCATCTGCGGAATAAGATAACGTAGATATATGTTTTTTCAACGGAGAGTTTTTTGTATTGGGAACAACTATCTCGTTATTGATTAGCAAATCTGTAAAAAAGACTTTTGGCTGTTGGTTATTATATTTCACCTCGCTTGGCTTAAACATAATAAAGCCGTCAGTTCCTCCAAACAACATTTCACCCTTCGATGTTTTATGGCATGCCCGCACATAAAATGCTCCGCAAAGACTGGGATTGTTGATTTGAGATTTATTTATTTTTTCCGCTTTATAGTCGTAATAATACAATCCATCGTTGGTGCTAAACCAAATATCCTTGGAAAAACTATCTTCTAATATACCGAAAACCGTTTTCCCGTACAAACCGTCCTTCTCTGCAAAATTTGTATAATTGCCATTCTTGCTCAACTTATTTACACCGCCACCGCGAGTTCCAAACCAGATATCCGAATCGGAAGTGATGCAGTACGAGCAAAGATTGTTTACTGAATAAGGGGCATTCTCTATGTAGTAATGTTTTACGATTTGCCTGGTACTAACATCCATAATATAAGCTCCATCGTGAGTAACCAACCACAGGTTATTACCTTTGTCACGAAACAATGTTTCGATATGCATCCTCACACGATTTCCTTTAGTATCCGACAAAGAAACAATTTCTATCGAACCTTTCTTTATATCTTTATACATCAACTCCGAATCGGGATCTGTCAGCCAAATACCCGAATCACCTTCCAATACAAAATCGTAGATACTTAATTGCTTCGATGTTATGGGATGATACATCAACAAGTCGACAAAACGGCGTTGTTTATCATCAAACCGTTCCATTCCTCCGTTGAATGCCGAAATTTGCAAGGTATTACTTCTACTATCGTATCGCAACTTCTTTATCATATTTGAAGTTATACCCGTCTTGTTTTCTTGTGTATAGTATGAAAATTTGTCGGTATTCCTATCCCAATAGCTCAAGCCGCCTCCTTCTGTTCCTATCCATAAATTTCCATCTTTATCTTCTTCAAAGCAACTTACGATAGGATGATTTAAGCCTTCCGGCATCGCCTTGAAATAATTTACATTATTATCAAAAAACGTCATATAAGCCAATTTTCCCCCATATGTACCTACCCACACACCGCCATCAGGATCGGGATAAACAGACCACACCGAATTGTTTGGCAGGGAATAGGCATATTGTAAATTAAAACGGAGCAGGCGCATTTCCCACATAAGTGGATCTAACAGAAAAAGTCCGGATTGTGTAGCTATCCATATTATGCCCGAAGAATCGAGATAGAGCATCTTCGTGCTTGTCGTTTTTCCATATTCCAGAGATAAACTGTGATGCTTTACAACTGCACCATTGCCATCACATTGATATAGTCCATCCATATGTGTAAGAATGTAGACAAAACCATTATATTCCAAAACATCCCTTATCACAAAATTTTTATCGCCCAATGTAGAAAACAAACTATATTGCTTAGTTTCTTTATTCAATTTATATACCTTTCCATTCAATGCTACATAAATATTGCCGTTACTACGCATCAACGCTAATGTCGGTATAACAATGTCAGAATCGGAAGGTAAAGGATAATGAATTACGTTAAACGGCTGGTCGGGATGAAACGACTCTATTTTGTTATTCCTGATCATCCATATAGTTCCATCATCATTAGACAGAACCGCACCTATGTTGCCTTCCGAAATGCGTTCAAATTTTTGAGCTTGATAATTGAAACGCAACAATCCATGATTAGTGCCAACATACAATCGTCTCGAATTATCTGTAATAACCTGTCCGTAGTTCCAGTTTGAGCTTGGTAAAAGTTTTGTTACCAAATCGTTCATTTGCACAAACGAATTGCCATTATACACAAACAACGCATCATATCCACTAAACCATATCCGTCCTATACTGTCTTTTGCAATACTGTGTATACCTCCGTAATAAGAGGTTTCGGGCATAATATGAAATCTATAATCCGATATATTTAAGGTAAACCCGAAAACAGGAAATAAGAAAGATAGTAGTATAGTAAGTAAAAACCTCATATTTTTCAGGGATTGAAAGTTTGATACTTCTTCGTTAACGTTCGAAATGACAAAAAATGAATAAAGTTAAAAGTCGTGACGACTTTTATAGCTGCTACATGCAAGGATATAAAATCAGTTGATAAAGTAATGATCTGGCTATACGTTCTTGTCCCTTGCTATTTGGATGAAGACGATCGTAACCCGAGTCGTAAAAATACATCACTTGTTCTTCTACCATCGGATTCATACCCGTAACAGCATTTAAATCAACAACAGGGATTCCCCATATATTACCGGCATCTTTTATCGCTTGCACATAAGCATCAACATATTCTCCACACCTATTCTGATAGCTTTCATCGGGTTGAACATTTTTTTCGCCAAAATCGGCAAAAGAACGATGCAAAGGTGTCAGCAGCACTATTTGCTTATCAGGAAATAATTTTTTCAACTGCCCTATACCTATATTAATACGACCTCTATACGTATTCTTGTCCATAATAGGTGTGCGCCTTTTGCGAACAACCAATTTTTTAGGTTCTCCATGTGCAGCCATTACCTGTTCTTCACTTTCAGAAAACCACTCGCCAATAGGAACCCCGTGATTATAATCGTTGGTTCCCATAAACACCAAAATAGCGTCGACATCGTTGCCATGATCGTTGTGCAACTGTTGAGCCTGAGCCGGCACATTGTCCCATTGCCTACCACTCACACCATATACATAAGGAGTAATATCCAACCATTCTTGCAAAAAAGACCAATACTTTTTAATCTTGTCTCCATAACTATTCGGATCGGTCAACGAATCACCGATAAATCCAACCCGTTTTCCTTGCCACGAATGTTGAACACAGTTGTCTCCGTTCGTTTTTTTTTCTGAGGCTTGTTGCCCATACAAGAAAAATGGAAAAATAAGCAAATAGATAAGTATTGTAAATTTTAGATTATTCATTTGGAGTTTTTATTGTATTTAAGGTTATCGAGATATATCCTTGTCTTGGTCTTGCAAAAATAAGAAAAATATTGAATGTATCAGAGTTCGAATTTACTCTTATTTCTTAAAATATAAAACCAAACAAGCATTTTTTATTGCAAAAGCATTATTTAACAGCTTCTTTACTACTAAAATTATCTATATCTTTAAAACATCATTTCTTATAAAACAAACGAGCCCACTTCAATATTCGAAGTAGGCTCGCACACTCTTTTAATTAATCATGCGAATCAGTAATTGAATATAGATGCTTCGCATTGCTCAGCAAGACAAATCTTTCGGGCAGAGCAGAGCCCTGTCCCTACAATAATAATTTGTTGCTAGTAGGGGCGTAAAATTTTACGTCCGAAAAGAAAGATTATATGCGAGGGTGAATCTTTCGGGGCTATGTCAAAAGTCTTTTCTACCCCTAATCCCCTAAAGGGGACTTTTTAAACAATTGATAATCAATACACCCCTTTAGGGGCTGGGGGGGTGTTTTCTGAAATTTGGAACTTTTGACACACGCCCGAATATCAGGGCGAATGTTTATTCGCCCCTACAATCGTTATTATCGAAATTGATTGAACTATTTCACAATCTTTTCACTTCTTACATTGCCTTCCTGAGTTTCATAGCTAACAATGTACATTCCCGCAGGAAAAGACGCAGTATCAATCCTATCACTTGTCAAGTTGCTTGTTCTGAACACACAATTCCCATCAAGCGAAAAAATAGACACATTTTTCAACGGAGCATTAGCTATCGTTATATAGTCTGCAAACGGATTTGGATAAATTCTAAAATCTGCCGCAGCTTCCTGATCGCCTATGTCCAAAGATATTTTCTTTACGGTCAGCAATGCCGGTTTATTGGGCGATGAAGAATCAATGGACGGAAACCTGAACAATCCTGTTCCTCCGCTTTTTACTTTCAGGCGAAATGTGGCTTTTGTTGCACCTGCCTGTATCTGCTCCTGAACCCAGTCGGTAACATCCCAACTTATGAACGATCCTAGTTCAGATTTTTCAACCGTCGTTTCTGCGATAGGAGTAAAATCAGTGGGTTTAGTTGCCCAAGTCATTGTTGCATATTCTTTAAGGTTACCCGCAACTTCAATCAAATGAGATTCGATAGGAGGATTGCTTACCGAATAAATCAAATTACCAAAAAACAACCTCAGCATCACCATATCGTCCGATTTAATCAGATCGTCAAATTTGAAAGACACGAATGCCTCACGGCTATAGTTGTCTGTTGTTGAAGTTTTCAGCTCAAGAGAATCGGCATCCATGTAAGTTTTACTTGTATTGGCGTTATGCACAAAAGTATCGAAGAATGGTGCGATATTTTCCTGTGCAAAAGTTATTACGGCACTCCCCGATACCGTGCCCTGAGTAGAGGCATTGCTCACTTTTGTTGGTTCTACGGTAACGGTCTGCCCCTGAACAATGTCTTCTATTTTTACAAGTAACGGACTCTGATTGATGTCTTTAATTTCATATTCCTTACCATTTATCTCGTAAGTCAGATTCCAAGGCGAAACTCCCGTGAAAGCAAAGCTGGCATAGGCTTCATCTTCATCAATTATAATACTGTTTTTTGCTGTTGCTCGAACGGTTACAGGTATTTCACCCATTATCTTTTCCATCTCTTCTATAAATATAGAAGCCATTTTTTGTTGTATATACTGCCCTTTCCCTCTCAGTGGATGCCATCCGTATATAACACCGCCTATGTTTTCCGTGTCACCGGCATATTGTCTACTTGGCTGCACTTCACCCGAAGCCACATCTTTTCTTGAGAAGCCAATATTCTCGTCCCACTTCACCAACGGTAGATTCCATCTTTCGGCCAAAGTACGTATTGCCGGATTGTATATTGTGCGAGAATCGTGCCAATGCGTACAAAGCATAATCAGGGCAGGCTTGCCATTTTCCAGTCCAAAATATTTAGATGTAGGATCATCTTTCAGTTTGAGACAGTCGTCTTTGTATTTTTTTATCACATAATCGTAAGCTATCGGATAATTTGTAGAGATTGCACTATATGTATATTCCGTATAATCGTCTTTTATCCATTCTGTATTTGCAACATTCTGATTATGAACGTGCATAATCACAAAAACATCGGTTTCTTCCAGTTCGGCCTTTGTGTAAAATGTTCCGTTATACATTCCCATAGCCGTTTGCAAAATGGCCTGTCCCGAAACAGATTTATTAATGGGTTTTGCGTCAAAAGCCTCACATCCAAGCTCGAACCATCCATTTTCTTTCACTGCAAACGACGCCCCTGTGAGCATAAACGTATGCTTTGTTTGTGCGATAATACCAACTGTTGATAGCAGCAGTATAAATAGTAATATTTTCTTTTTCATGTTATTATAACTTTATGTTTATATTTTCGATTATCATTATGAAACCGTCTAGACTTTTTCGTTTTATTCAATTTTGTCATCCTGAGAGTATCGAAGGATCTGTTTTTTAGATGTTTCACTACGTTCAACATGACAAAAACTCAAAAATTAAGTATAATTTAAAAAGTCTAGATGACTTCTATATTAGTTGTTCTTGTTTCTTCTTCGGCCAATGTTATTAATTCAATATTTTTATCGTAATACTGGATTTTACATCACCGGAAGAAGCCGCATTATGCAGAATGAAATCGTCATTTTCCACAACCCAACTTCCTGTTTTTTCGTCATAAAAAGCAAAGTCTTTCACCTCAACGGTCATGTTCACCACCTTGGTTTCGCCTGCTTTCAGAAACACTTTATCAAAACCTTTCAACTCTTTGGCAGGGCGCATCGCCGATGGGCTCTTCTGACTCATATAGAGTTGAACACTTTCTGCGCCATCCACTTTCCCTTTGTTGGTTAAAGTAAAAGAAACCCTAACCGATTCATATTCAGAATACTTTTTCTTATCAGTAGAAATTTTCCCATATTCGAAAGTTGTGTACGACAATCCGTAGCCGAAAGGAAATAATGGCGCTATTTTTTTTGTATCGTGCCAACGGTATCCTACCAGAATATCATCCAGATAGTACTGATTTGTTCCATCTCCCGGATATGATTTTTCGCCTAAATAATGAGCGCTGTTATCTTCCAGCTTTTTGGGTATCGAGAATGGTAATTTTCCGGATGGATTAGTGTTTCCGGATATGATATTAGCAGTTGCAGTTCCGGCTTCCGAACCCAGATACCACGATTGCATCACGCCGTCTACCTTATCCAGCCAAGGCATTGAAACTGCATTACCGCTCACGATAATAACCCCGGTATTTTTATTTACTTTCAACAATTCGCCGATCAGTTTGTCCTGACCAAATGGCAAATCCATATTCAGCCGATCGTCACCCTCGCAATCCTGATGTTTATTTTTGTTTAATCCACCAATAAAAATAACGACATCGGCACTACGAGCCACCTCAACCGCCGCGTGCAACAGAGAATCGGCATCGAATGGCGATGGCAACACATTATTATAATCGGGAGCACCCGACGCATAGCCCATGCTATACACCACATTTTCAGTCCCATACCTATTGATTATTCCCTGCAAAGGAGACACTTCCTCTTTTGGTTTCAATTCGGACGAACCTCCACCTTGTGTTAGTTTCTTTATAGCGTTTTCACCAATCACCGCAATTTTTTTGTACTTGCCTTCCAGTATTGGGAAAAAATTATTCTCGTTCTTCAACAAAACAATGCCCTCTTCTGCAACACGGATTGCCAGACTTTTATGCTCCGTAGTCAACTTACGACCATACGTACGGCTCCTGTCCATATTGGTTCTGAAATTGAGAAGAAGAATACGACGGACTTTTTCATCAACCAACGATTCCGGCAACTCGCCACTTCTTATCTTATCGAGGAAAGGCGTTGCCAGATAGTAATTATCGTAGGCCGAACTTACCCCCCACGTCAAACCATTAGTCCACGATCCCATCTCCAGATCTAAACCATAACGAGCAGCCTCGTCCGTGTTATGAGCCGATCCCCAATCGGTAACCATCACACCGTCGAATCCCCAATCGGTTTTCAGTATTTTATTTATCAGAATCTCGTTGTGCGAACAATATTGGTTTTTATACTTATTGTATGCGCCCATTACGGCCCAAACATTTCCTTTTTGCACTCCGGCTTTGAAAGCGGGGAAATATATCTCGTTCAGGGCACGGTCGCTCACAACCACATTTATCGTATCCCTCCATTTTTCCTGATTGTTCAGCACAAAGTGCTTCATGCAAGCAGCCACACCATTTTTTTGAACTCCCTGAATATACGGGACAACCATAGCTGAAGTCAGATAGGGATCTTCTCCCATATATTCGAAGTTACGTCCGCTAAGAGGTGTGCGGTAAATATTTACACCCGGTCCCAGAATTATATCTTTTTTGCGAAAGCGGGCTTCCTCACCTAGCGAATAGCCGTACCGATAGGCCAGATCGGGATTGAAAGTAGCGGCAAGGCATGTCAGCGCAGGATATGCCGTACACGAATCGTTTGTCCATCCCGCATGCAACCAATCGTCCCAATCAAATTCCATACGAACTCCGTGAGGGCCATCGCTCATCCATATTTCAGGAATACCCAAACGGGGGCATCCCGGCGTACTGAACTTGGACTGAGCATGACACATAGCCACTTTTTCTTCCAGCGTCATCCGCGACAAGGCATCTTCAATACGGTCTTTTATAGGTTTACCCTCATCTAAATAGACAGGTACTTCCGTCTGAGAATACAGATTCAGCAATAAACCAACCGAGAAGATTACCGATATAAGGAGTTTGTATCTTTGCATAATTCCAATACTTTGTGTTTTATATAGTTTCCTTTTGATTTTTCCTAGCTTTTCCTATCCAGTTTTCCACTTGTCAGAATGCGGGGACTACTTGCAAATTCGGCAAAGTCTTCACTTGCCGGATGTCCCGGAACCGGAATGTGATAATACTCCTCTATGTTCCACGCATTGCGACCGAAAAGGATATAACTGATTTTATGTTTCGAGATAACGGGTTCGACTATCGACGAGAAAAAATTTGATAGTTTTATGCCTTTCAATCCCGTATCTGTCAATGCAGTGATCTTACTATGTTTCTCCGAAAATTTTGAGGCAACATCCAAACTTTTATCCAGATCTTTCTTGAAAATGCTGCCATCCGAATCATCATTCAGGTCGAGGTATAAGTTAACTCCCACAACATCCACGTATTCATCGCCCGGATAATATTCCGAAATGTCGGATTCGGACGAAGGCGCATATACAGAATAGGCATAAAGAACATGATGTATACCTTTGTTGCTCCTGAGATAATCGACTGTCATTTTCCACAATTCTTTGTACTCGTCTGCTGTATTATTCCTCAGGTTCCACCACGAATCGGTAGTTGCGGGAGAGTCGAATGGCCTGAAAATTACGGGGATGTAGTTTCCGTTTTCGTCTTTCAGTTCGAGGAAAAAATTTGCCAAATGGTCTAAATACGATATGTATGTGTTATGATTTTCATTTCCGGGCAAAATGGATGCAACAACACCCTTGCCTGTTATATCTTTTCCTGCGGGATTAGCCACGCTCCAATTGAAAGTTGTAATCCCATTCATTTTATTCACTTTTGCCACATATTCCTTTATTTTCGCAAAAGGAACGGAGTCTGTGTTCAGTGCCGAATTTACTTCCACCTTGCCCAGATTCCACCCCACAACAGCCGGATAATCGCCACAAACGCTTTTCACATCCGATCTTCCGGCTTCTCCATACCACATATTTCCGTATGCCAAGGCATCCTGATGCCCCAACATAACGCCTTCATTCATTCGGGCATGAAGTGTTGTATAAAATTCCTGTAAAGATGACGAGGCTTCCTTATCCGAAATATTCCGAGCCGGTTTATCCCTGTTTTTTTCCTCATTACACCCGAAAAGGATTGAGAGCAATATTGATACTAAAAAGATACGCTTCATAATTTTTTTTAGTTTTATCCATCCACCCCAAAAAACAAGATGGCTGAGTATATTTTTTTCTTTCGATTTTAACTTTCAAATTTCACCACTCACCTGTTCCGTCGGGCAAGTATTGGATTACACAATTTCCAACAATTCAAAATTATACCATATCTCCGGCAAAGGCTTGCATATAAAACATTAGTCTTTTCACCTGTGAGCGGCATGTTGCATAAATGTTGCAAAAGATTAAATTTATGTAGCATTGCTTTTGTTTAACAGGTTTCGGCGAAAAAAACCACTATATTTGTAGTAACCAGAATGAAGAGAAATACAAATTTTAGAAGGGCCTTATTCATTATACTATGAACAGAAGAATACTATTACCGTTAAGATATTTTTTCCTGTTGATCACTCTACTGTCATGCACGATGGCAAAAGCCGGAACCGACAGGTTTTTTGATTCAAACTACAGGTTATCAAACAGCCATGTAAACAATGTATATCAAGACAAGAAAGGATTTATCTGGGTGTGCACCGAAAATGGATTGAATGTTTTTAACGGAACCAACTTCAAATCATACTTTCACAGATCGGGCGACACCACCTCTTTAATGAACAATTCGGTACTAACCGTATTGGAGGACAAACAAGGTAGTTTCTGGGTTGGCACTACCGGAGGTATTCAGCTATTCGACAAAGACACCGAATGTTTTTCCAGTGTTTCCCTGTCCTACACCAATATCACGGATTTTACGTATATCAATTGCATCATCGAAGACAGCAAAGGCAACATCTGGTTCACAACCAGCCGGTCGGGCATAATATGTATTAAGGCCAAAACGAAACAGCCTGTCTACTACATGCAGACAAACAGTAACATTTGCAGCAACAAAATCAATGTAATATTCGAAGACCGCTTTGGCAATATATGGATTGGCTCGCAAGACAATGGAATAAGCGTGCTGAATGCAGACAACCATTCCATTATCAATTATTCGCACGACCCCAACAACCCTAATTCGATATCCAGCAACAGGATTTTTTCCATCATCGAAACATTAGACGGAAGGATACTTGTCGGGACCATAGACGGAACCATCGACGCTTTCGATTATTCAACCCGCTCTTTCAACAGAAATTATATACCCTCCACAGAGAAAGTCTTCACGATGAAGATTGACAGTAAAAATAACCTGTGGATAGGTACGGACGGAAAAGGCCTGAAATGCTACAACTTCAAAGACCAGACATCCTATACCTACGAATCGGAATTGACAAACCTCGACCTCAGACAGGCAAAAGTGCACAGCATTTTCGAAGATGTTCAGGGGAATTTATGGGTTGCATTGTATCAAAAGGGAGTACTTATGATTCCCCGAAAAGAAAAACTGTTCTATAATGTCGGCTTCAATCCATTCTACCCAAACAAAAATATCGGTAACGAATGTGTTTTGAGTGTGATTGAAGATCAGAACAAAGATATATGGCTCGGAACCGACGGAGACGGCATATACAGGCTCGATGCAAACAAAGAGGTGAAACAGCATTATCTGGGAAGCAAGTTGCCCGACAAGGTAGTTCTTTCTCTCTTCGAAGACTCAAGAAAGAGAATATGGGTAGGTACATATCTCTACGGACTTTTTCTCTACAATCCCGGAAACGACAGTTTCGAGAAAAGAGAGCTGATACATAACGGAATAGATGTAAAACACATCAATTCGATAACGGAAGATAAGAACGGGAATCTCTGGATAGGAACAAATGAGAACGGCGTATGCGTCTATAATCCGGAAACTAAAAGCACTTCATTCTTTGTATACGACCTGATGAAAGTGAAAGATCAATTGCTCAGCAACTCCGTTCACACCGTTGCCTTCGGCTACAACGATATGGTCTGGATAGGTACAAGTGGCGCAGGGCTCAGTTGCTACAACCTTAAAACGAAGAAGTTTACAGATTATACGCAGGAAAACGGGAAACTGAGCAACAACAACATCTTTGCCGTGAGTATCGACAAAACAGGCGGGATATGGGTTGGAACCAATTGGGGACTAAACTACATTGACCCCAAAACAGACGAATCTATTCAATATTCAGAAAAAGACGGTTTGCCCAATGCTGCTGTCAGCGGCATAGAAGTAGACAAAGATAACAACCTGTGGATAAGCACTTTCATCGGATTATCGCACTACAACACAAAAGATAAAACATTTACCAATTATTATACATCCGATGGTTTAATAAACAATGAGTTCAGAAGAGGTGCTTATTTTCAATCACATACGGGTGAAATTTTCTTCGGTGGAATAAACGGGCTCACGTCGTTCGTTCCTTTCGACAAGCAATCGGAACATGCCTTGTCTAATCTGGCTTTCACCGACCTGTTTATCTACAACGAACGTGTCGGCATCGACAGCGGCAAGGATGCCATACTCAGCAAGTCGATCGACGCATCGTCCGAAATCAGGCTAAAGTATAATATGAAAAGTTTTTCCATCAGCTTTGCTGCGTTGGAATACAACTATCCCGACAAGGTTATTTATCAGGTGAAACTCGACGGATTCGAAAACAACTGGCGCACGTTACCTCATGGCAGCAATCTGGCAACGTATACCAATCTTGAACCCGGCACATACGTATTCAATGTAAAGGCATCATTACCCAACTCTACCTCTATCGAAAGGAGTATAACTATCTACATAGCCCCTCCCCTCTGGCTGACATGGTGGGCAAAAATCATCTATTTCCTTATTTTTCTGGGCATTGCATATTTCGTATATATGAATATCAAAAGCAGGATGCAAAAAAGGAAAGAAGATATGCAAAAACAGAACGAAAGTGAAATTATGCAATCGAAACTTCAGTTTTTCACCGATATATCTCACGAAATACGCACTCCTCTGACACTAATTCTGACTCCCGTTGAGCAACTGATAAAAGATACACCCGAAGGCAGCCTGAGGGATACATATAAGCTCATAGATCAGAACGGGCAGCGGATACTCCGCCTGGTGAATCAGGTCATGGAAATGAGAAAACTAGACAGGGGTCAGGTGAAACTTCAAACGGAAGAGACTGACGTTAAAGAGTTTCTGCAAGAGATTACCAGTTCGTTCAAATATATAGCGCAGGAAAAAGAAATAAACTTTACGCTGAATATCAAGGACAACCTGCCAACGGTTTGGATAGATCAGGAAAAAATGGACAAGGTTCTTTTCAATGTTTTATCCAACGCATTCAAATATACCCCGAAAAACGGAACAATTACTATTGATGTGGATTCGACAAATACCGATCTGCAAATCAAGGTTATAGATTCCGGCTGTGGTATTCCCAAAGAGATGCGTCAACTTGTATTCAACCGGTTCTACCAAGTACCGGACAAAAACAACAGCAACGTGATGGGCACGGGTATCGGACTGCATCTGTCGCGCAGTTTGATGGAAATACATCATGGAAAAATATTTGTGGAAGACACCGACCACATAGGTTCTGTATTCACTATATTATTGCCTCTGGGCAGAGCTTATCTGAAAAGTTCGGAGATTCGTGAAGAACGTTCGGCACAGAGCTTGGCAACATTGGTTCAGCCGTCTTTGTCGTCTTTCATTGATGATGAAAAAAGTTCGGAAACAACCTTCTCCGGAAAAAGCAGGTATAAAGCCAAACTGCTTATAGTGGAAGATGATCAGGCCATTAAGAACTACATATCGGGCGTATTGAGTAATGATTACCAGATAATTGAAGCGGAAAACGGACGCATCGGACTCGAAACAGCCATAAAGGAACAGCCCGATTGTATCATCACCGACGTCATGATGCCTGAGATGGACGGAATAGAAATGTGCGACAAAATAAAAAAGAACGAAAAAACAAGCCATATTCCCGTGATTATTTTAACCGCAAAAACCGCAATAGAACAGCGTGTAGAAGGGTTGCAGGTTGGTGCGGATTCGTACATACCCAAGCCGTTCAGCATAGAACACCTGAGAGTCAGGATCAGCAAACTGATAGAACTAAGACGGGTGATGAAGGATAAATATGAGGGCAGATTTGAAATAAAACAAGAAGACCTGAATATAAAATCGGCCGACGAAAAATTCCTCGAAAAGCTGGAAAGCATTGTCAAAAACAAAATGGCAGAGCCTGAACTTTCTGTGGAAACAATCAGTCAGGACATCGGGATAAGCCGTTCGCAGCTGCAACGGAAATTAAAACAACTGACAAACCAAAATCCGAGCGATTATATAAAAACAACACGTCTCCGGCATGCGGCATGGCTGCTTTCGACAAAAAACCTGACAATTTCGGAGGTTACGTACGCAACCGGATTTTCGTCTTTGTCTCACTTCTCCAATAGTTTTAAAGAATTCTACGGAATGTCGCCCAGTCGCTATATGGAAATAAACAGTGGAAAAAGAGAAGAAATGTAGTTCAGATGCACAGTGCTACAAATATTAAAACCTTGGCTACATTTTCTTAACGGCAATCACATCCCTAAAACAATAGGAGACTATGTTATAAACGAGAATCCTCGATCCGTCGTATTTTTGTTGTAGTAACTATAAACTATAATGTAAAAGTAAAAACCATGAAAAAATTATTTTCCGCTATTGCACTGATGGCATTTTTGGGTTCAACAATCAATGCACAAGAAACCGTAGTGGTACCTATGCCCTGCGGATACTCCAAATTGGTGTTCAACGACGAATTCAACAAAGACGGTATGCCCGACGATTCGAAGTGGGGATATGAAGAAGGATATTTGCGCAACGGAGAAAAACAATACTATACAGTAAAGAGAAAAGAAAACTGTTATCAGAAAGACGGACTTTTAAACATTGTGGCACTGAATGATAGCGCTGTTATCGACGGTAAGGTTTGTCCTGTTACTTCGGCAAGCCTGCTCACAAAAAATAAACATTCGTGGACATATTGCAGGGTTGAAGTTCGTGCAAAACTACCCATGTGTTTAGGAACATGGCCTGCTATCTGGATGATGCCCAACAACGACAAATACGGAAGATGGCCTAAAAGTGGCGAAATTGACATAATGGAGCACGTTGGTTACGAACCCAATAACGTACATTACGCCCTGCATACAGAGAAGTATAATCACATGTTGAACAATCAGAAACGCCATACAGAACCTTGCAACACTTCATATTCCGATTTTCACGTCTATGCTATGGAATGGCATCCCGACAGGATAGACTGGTTTCTTGACGGAGAAAAAAAATACACTGTCGTAAATGATGAAGATGTATGGGAGGCATGGCCATTCAACCAGCCATTCTACCTGATACTCAATTTTGCCTTTGGAGGCGGATGGGGAGGCCACGCAGGAATCAACATGAACGGATTGCCTCAAACATATCAAATAGATTACGTAAGAATTTTTCAATAACGGATATTCTTCATATAACCGTCAGGAGGGGGTGATGTCCCAAAAGTAAGATTGCACTATCAAAGTGTTCCCATCGTTGTCATTGAAATTTACTTTAAACACACCTTCCGTTACCCGTTATTATTTCGGGCGTAATATTTTACGCCCCTACAACAAAATAAAACTCCTTACCCCCGACCTCCGATTTCACATTACAGTATAAACCCCAACAACACATGAAAAATTATTTATATCTGTTATCAATATTCCTATGGATGCCAATAATAGCTTTAAGTCAACAACTTAAGGTTATCGACAATGACAAATTGATGGAGATAGGAACTTACTATTATCCTGAACAATGGCCCGAAAACGAATGGGAACGTGACATAAAAAAAATAAAAGACCTCGGTCTGGAATTTACCCACTACGGAGAATTTGCATGGAGTACGATGGAACCCGAAGAAGGTAGATATAACTTCGATTGGTTGGACAAAGCTATTGAATTGGCAGCAAAACACAATCTGAAAGTTATACTTTGCACCCCTACCCCAACCCCTCCGGCATGGCTGACAAACAAGCATCCCGATGTGCTGATAAAAAATTCCGAAGGACGTATCATTCAACACGGAGGACGCCAGCAAGCCTCATGGAACAGTCTGGTTTACCGCAATTACGTGGAGAAAATAGTAACCATGATGGCAAAACGATATGCAAATAACAAAACGGTATGGGGTTGGCAGATAGACAACGAGCCATCTCACTACAGTTCGTTCGATTATAGCGACAATGCGCAAAAAGCATTTCGCCAATGGCTCGAAAAAAAATACACAACCATCAACAATTTAAACACTGCCTGGGGAACTGCTTTCTGGAGCCAGACTTACAACAATTTTGAACAGATAATCATCCCCAACGGCAAAGAAACTCTGCAAAAACCGAATCCTCATGCCATGCTGGATTTCAAGCGTTTTACGGGCGATGCCGTTTCCGATTTTGTTCTATGGCAGCAAGACTTATTGAAAAAGCATATACCTGCACACCAATGGGTTACAACCAACCTGATGGCAGACCATTCTATTGTTGACCCTCTCCGATTCAAGAAACTTGATTTTGTCACTTATACCAAATATCTGGTAGCCGGATTTGACATGGGACACGGCGAACAAGGTTTCCGCATGGGCTCGTCCAACGCCATCGGATTTGCAAACGATTGGTTCCGCAACATCACGGGCACCACAGGGGTTATGGAACTTCAACCGGGACAGGTGAACTGGGGTTGGTACAATCCTCAGACAATGAAAGGCACTGTCAGGATGTGGATTTACCACGTAATGGCCGGAGGCAATAAATTTGTATGTAACTACCGCTTCCGACAACCTCTGACAGGTTTGGAGCAGTATCACTACGGAATCATGCAAACCGACGGAACGTCTGTCAGCACATCCGGTGAAGAATACACACAAGTGGCAAAAGAATTAAGATTGCTAAGAAAAGAGTATAACCCTGAAGCCACTGCACCCAAGTCGTATTCCGACCGTAAAACGGCAATCCTATACAGCACCGACAGCCGTTGGGATATGGAACATCAACCACAGACATTTCAATGGGATTATGTGAAGCATATCAACAAGTATTACAAGATATTGCAGTCGTTTGTTGCGCCTGTTGACGTTATAGATGAAACTCACGATTTTTCTCAATATCCTGTGCTCATTGTTCCTGCCTGTCAACTGCTTGACAAGAAGCTGGTTGCACGTTGGAAAGAATACGCCGATAATGGCGGGCATCTTGTCATAACATGCCGCACAGGTCAGAAAAACAGGCAAGCGCATCTTTGGAACGAGAAACTATCCGCCCCCATTTACGACCTGATAGGAGCAGAAGAGTTGTTTTTCGATATGCTTCCGGAGGAACGTACTGCCCACATAAAGATGGACGGAAACAATTTCAAGTGGAACAATTGGGCTGATGTGGTCAAGCCTTCCAAAAACACCGAAATATGGGCTTCATACAGCGACCAGTTTTACGAAGGCAAAGCAGCTGTTACCAGAACCAAGTCAGGAAAAGGCTCGGTGACCTTCATCGGGGTAGACAGCGATGACGCCAAAACTGAAACCGTCGTTTTAAAGAAAGTTTACGACCGAGCCAACATCGGCACAGAAAATTTGCCCGAAGGTGTAGTAATGCAATGGAAACACGGTTTTTGGTTTGCGATGAACTATTCTTCCGTTGTGCAAACTATAAATATACCTGCAAATTCTAAAATCATAATCGGGCAGAAAGATTTAAAACCTGCCGAAGTTGTTATCTGGAAATAAGCAACACATAATCACACTCTTTGTCATTCTGCCTTAAGAATGGCAAAGAGTTTATTTAAAAGAAGAACAAGAGTACAGATTCGAATATACTATCCAATTCTATAATTACATAAATAGCCTAACATTTAGAAAACAGTTTTTTGATTATTTCATTAAATTTTGCACTTCGCCGACATGATCGCCAAAGTTCGGCAGCTTGTTAGCCGCTTGTTGTTATCCCACCAGCTGTTCTTCAATATATTTCTCCAGGGTTGTTGAAAGTTTTACTGTATTGCTAGGATGTTCTGCAACAATTTTATTATCAATAACGGCTTGTGTCATATCCGAAAGATTTTTTGCTGTGTTTTCTGTAAACCCGACTGACATAAGCGTTTCTATCCAATTCTCTTGTGGTATAGATTGAACACTTACATTTTTATTGAGTAATTTCGAAAATATATTTGCCACATCGAGCGAACTGTATTTTTGTTGTCCTGTCAGTTCATAAACTTTTTCTGTTAATGTCTCAGTCATCACTTTGGCAATAAATTTAGCCAAGTCAATTGGTGAATGCATTTCAACTTTCAAATCTTCAGGAAAAAAACTCGGCAACACGCCGTATTGTTTCATGGTTTCCACATACATCAACCAATTGCTGAAATAATAAGACGGTCTGACAAATACTTTTTCTATATCCAATTCATCTAATGTTTGCTCTAAAATTCTCGACATCAAAATATTTCCTGTATTGCTGTCAATGTGCGCACCAACACAAGATAAAGCCACTACTTTTTTAATTCCTGTTACTTGAATGGCTCTTTTATAATTTTCAACTATTTGTTTGGTGTCTTCAATTATATCATTTGAAGTGGGATTTTCAGGTGTCAAAACAAAAACAGTTGTTCCGCCTTTAAAAGCTTCTGTAAGTTGTTCTAAATGGAACAAGTCCGCAGTTCTGGCTTCAATTGTTTTATCAGAAAGTTTGTCAGGATTTCTCACGACTGCCCTCACAGGAAAACCACTATTTTTCAATTCACCGATAAGATTTGAACCTACCTGTCCTGTTGCACCTACAATTATATTCATATATTTTTTTCTAAATTTTGTTTCTCAATGCTTTTCTCTGAGTGTCGCCCTACAATGACTGCTAACTCCTAAACACACGCAATAATTATCTAAAATACACATTGCGTAAAATTACTAAAAGTTTGGGATGCAGATACTATGTCTCTCGTAAAACTATGGATTAGAACAAACTTCGTCGAATGTTCTTTCGTTTTTTTGTTATTATATATAGATTTTAATTTGATATCTTTTTATTCCAAAAATTTGTTAATTAGAAAGATTGTTATACATTTGCACCCATAAATAGAGTACTAACCCTTAAAAATATTAGAGAAAGGGTACAATTATGTTGGTCAAGAAATAAAATACACACATCGAAACTAATTGGATTTGCCGGGAAGGAAAATCTGACAGTAAGGTATATATCTCAATCAAATAACGGCTGCAAGAAGAGATAGCTGGTTAGTTTCACAATCAATTTATCAAATTTTTTTATCAATGTTGATGCATTGACTGTTATTATTCAGTCTGTGTTTCGCATTCGGATATGATTTAACGTTGGCAAATAATGTTTGTCAGGTTCATCGTATCTATACTATAATCAATTATGAACATACGACTTAAAGAATTAAGCAAATTAGGATATACCGACAATGTTGCACGCAGCCTTGCCTTAGGCATTATAAGCAAGAACTGTAAACATAGCACAAAAGAAGAAGTATTGACAATACTGACTGACATATTGCAATGTCCTGACAAATACAAAGAAAATGAGATATGGAGTAAGCTGGCTGAACATTTCTCACCAACCATTATAGGCAAACAATTCACGGTTTATAATTTATTGGACGAACCCTTATCTTTCAAAACTTATGGAAGTAAGTTCATCGAAAGTATAGCCAAACAGCAAATGGAGTTGGCAATGCGCCTTCCTGTAACCATTGCCGGAGCATTAATGCCCGATGCGCATGCCGGATATGGGCTGCCTATCGGAGGTGTATTAGCTGTAGAAAATGCCGTAATTCCTTATGCAGTGGGTGTAGATATCGGTTGTAGAATGAGCCTGACGGTTTTTGATGCAAAAGCTGATTATCTGAAACGGTATTCGCATCAGATAAAAGAAGCACTGAAAGAATATACTCATTTTGGGATGGAAGGTGGACTGCCTTTTGTGCAAGATCACGAGATATTGGATAGGAACGAATTTCAACTTACACCATTACTCAAAAAACTTCAGGGGAAAGCAGTTCGTCAGTTGGGAACATCGGGCGGAGGGAACCACTTCGTCGAGTTTGGAGAAATAGAATTGATGGGAGGCAATATTCTAAACCTTCCCGCAGGCAATTATCTGGCATTGCTGTCTCATTCGGGTTCTCGCGGCTTAGGAGCCGAGATAGCAAGGCATTACAGTCAGGTGGCACGCGATATTTGCCGATTGCCGCGCGAAGCACAGCATTTTGCATGGCTTGGACTCGATACTGAGGCCGGACAGGAATATTGGATGAGCATGAGTCTGGCAGGCGACTTTGCACAGGCTTGTCACGAGCGCATACATATTAATCTGTCGAAAGCTCTTGGGTTAAAAGTTATAGCCAATGTAAACAATCATCACAACTTTGCCTGGCAAGAAGAAATTGCGCCGAACCGATATGCTATCGTTCATCGTAAAGGAGCTACTCCGGCAGGAAAAGGTGTTGCCGGATTTATTCCCGGAAGTATGGCTACAGCAGGTTATCTGGTTTGCGGGAAAGGTGAAATGCAATCGCTTAACTCGGCATCGCACGGAGCAGGACGAGCAATGTCGCGTCAGAAGGCAAAGGAACAGTTTACTCAATCGGCATTAAAGAAGCTGCTTTCTCAAAATGGAGTAACGTTAATTGGAGGTAGTGTAGAAGAAATGCCTTTGGCATATAAGGACATCGACCGTGTGATGCCGGCACAGGAAGCCTTAGTTGAAATTCATGGACGGTTTATGCCACGAATAGTAAGAATGAATAGAGAGTAAAAAATATGAGCAATAAAATATACTTACAGATAACCTCCGGTAGAGGTCCTGCCGAGTGTTGCCGTGCAGTAGCTTTAATATTGGAAAAAATACTCCGGCAAGCGAAAGAGCTAAAACTCGAAGCAGAAGTCTTGGAACGTGAGCAAGGCGAAATCAATCGCACTTTGTTTTCGGCAATCGTTTCGCTCGAAGGCAACAAATGCGAAGATATTGTGGAAGAATGGGAAGGTACTATCCAATGGACTGCCCAAAGTCCGTATCGTATCTATCACAAACGAAAGAACTGGTTTGTAGGGATCAAATCCTTCACACCAACCGAATTAAGTGATATTGATGCAAAATATATTACTTACCAAACCTTGCGATCTTCGGGTGCAGGCGGACAACATGTCAACAAAACAGAAACAGCCGTAAGGGTTATACATGCGCCATCGGGATTGAGTGTTACGGCTTCCGACCAACGTTCGCAACACCAGAACAAGAAACTGGCAACCGAACGGCTGTTGATAAAACTTTCGGCATGGAACGAAGAGCAATCTGTACAAAAAGCTCAGGAAAACTGGGATAACCATAACAACCTCGAAAGAGGCAATCCTGTGAAAGTGATTAATGAACCGTTAATGAAATGAATTATGTTTGCGAGACGAACTGCAACGAGAATAAAAAAAGGGAGTGTGCAAAAGAAAAACAAGATAAATGATGACAGAACAAGATAAAAAACGAATCGGCAAATTCCTGAGCCTTGTGCTCAGGCATAACCCCGAAACAATAGGCATAGAGCTTGACAAAAACGGTTGGGCTAATGTACAAGAATTAATAGAAAAGTGTAAAAAGCACCGCTATCATTTTTCGATGGATGATTTGATAGAAATAGTGGAAACGAACGACAAAAAGCGTTATTCATTTAGTGAGAAACGAAATAAGATACGTGCCAGCCAAGGGCATTCAATAGCTATTGATTTAGCTCTAACTCCGGTTGAACCACCCGAATTATTGTATCATGGTACAGCTACTCGTTTTCTTTCTTCCATTATGGAACAGGGTGTTATAAAAGGTAGCCGTCAACGTGTTCATTTGAGTAAGGACAAAGAAACAGCAACCAAAGTGGGGGCGAGGCATGGCAAACCTGCAATCCTGACTATCATGTCGGGCAAGATGTATAAAGATGGTATATTATTCTACCAATCGGATAATGGAGTATGGCTAACGGATTATGTAGACACGAAATACATATCGAACTCATATTAATCTGGACAGTGTCAATAAAACAGGCATAAGTTTCTTCTTATGCCTGCTTTAAAGCTAACAATGATATCAATTAACCCGTAGTGCATTTAAAACTTTGATGTTAACTCATTTATTATAAGACTCATATTGGTTTTGTCATTTTGAACGAAGTGAAAAATCTGTGTATTTTCAATCCAGATCCTTCGTTTTACTCAGAAACAACGTTCGAGGAGCGAAGGCGACTCAATGACAATGTAAATATGTATCATGTTTCAGTTAATTATCTTTTATTTTCTAAATGCACTACGAGTATAACAATTTCCTCATTTTGAATGATTTTTTTTTAAAATTGAAGCACAAAGATAAATTTGTTTTCGTTTTTGCGTTATTCTCTCTACTTTTATTCCAAATTTGGAACGAAAATGTTACGCGACTTTGCAGCTATAGATTTTGAAACAGCAAACGAATATCCATCCAGTGTTTGCAGTGTGGGGATTGTCGTAGTTCGTAATGGTACTATCTCGGATAAGTTCTACAGTCTGATACAACCCGAACCTAATTATTACAGTTACGGAAACAGCCGGATACACGGATTGACTGCGGAAGATACAGATAATGCCAAAGTATTCCCGAAAGTCTGGGAGCAGGTGATACCTCTTATCGAAGGCTTGCCTTTGGTAGCTCACAACAAAGGCTTTGATGAAGCCTGTCTGAAAGCAGTATTCAGAACCTACCAAATGGATTATCCCGATTATGTTTTCTATTGTACATTAGCCGAATCAAGGCGACAATTAAAGTATTTACCCAATCATCAATTACATACTGTAGCCGAAGATTGTGGTTTTATATTAGAAAATCATCACAATGCTTTGGCTGATGCAGAAGCCTGTGCCGAGATTGCTTTACAATTACTATAACCATCATTATCATGGATGAAATACCAAGAATAATTTTTCAGATCGAAAAGAAAGAGAGTAACAGTATAATCCCGGCAAGACTTGTAAAGAAGCTATCCGGACGCATCGGAATGGACGAAATCCATGAGATTACCTATCTGATCCAAAACAGTGATAAAGGAAAACAGCAGATATATAATTTTATTTTCGATGAAGATGATACTCTCGTAGCTAACGCTTTGTGGGTAATGACACATTTTTCGCTATTTGAGAATGAGTGGCTATACTCAAAACAGAATGAAATGGTAGATAAAGTTTTAGCAACAAAGCATCATACCCATCTAAGGCTATTGCTGCATTTGTTGTACAGGCAGCCATTGGTAAATCCGCCCCGTGTTGACTTTCTCGACTACTGTTTGGATGAAATGGTTGCTATGAAAGAAGCCCCCGGCACGACTACCCTTTGCATGAAATTGGCCTATGAAATGTGCCGGATGATTCCCGAATTATTACAGGAATATCGTGTGGCATTGGATATGATAGAGCCATCACAATTACCTCCATCGTTAAAAACCACACGAAAGAATATACTGAAAGCTATGCAAAAAGGAAAAAGCCTGCAAATCTATTAATTAGAGTCCGTTCTTTGATAGGCTTCGGGGGGCGTACCGTAATTTCTTCTTATTTTGAGACAGCCTCTTGTATTAAGTTTATGATATTTTAATAATTTCTGATATTAGCATATACGCCATAAGATTGTTTGTCAATATCGAATAAAGGACGTAGTAAATAATTATTTTTTCCGCTGCATTGTATCCGGGAGCACCTTCGCCGATGATTGCTATATTAAATTCCATGGCTCAAATGTGAGATAAGTTCTAATTGATATGAAGTAGTTTTGGGATGATGATAAAAAAAATACCCCCGACCTAATAAAGTCAGGGGTGATATATTTCGGTTTTGATCTGTCCGAAAAAAAATGATTAATTCTTGATAATCTTCTTTATGTAAGTATTGTCCTCTCCATCAGTTATTCTGACAACGTAACAGCCATTGTTCAGATGAGCGATGTTTATTGTTTTATCTATGTTTGTATAGTTATCAATAACTCTGCCCGAAACATCAATAATGGATACATCTTTCACTCCTTTTTCGCTATTGATGTTCAATATATCAGTTGCGGGATTGGGGTAAACAGATATTGCCTCAGGAGCATTTTCGTTGTCAATGCCAACTTCACCTTCCTGGTAAACTCTTACATAATCAACCAGATAGTCGAGAGGTAGTAGGTCTGCATCTACACCACCCTCTGCACCCCAACTGCCTCCGTAGGCAAAACCCAATATCATGTAGAACGGATTGAGGAATGGGAACGCTTTAGCTTCTTCTTTAATTGAAACCTGACCGGGAATCGGATTGTCATTCAGATAAGTGAACTGCAACACTCCGTCCAGATACCAATCGATACGATCTCTATACCATTCGATGGCATAGACATGAAACTCAAAGAAAGAATCGGCACATAGGGCAGCCTTCGATCTCATGTTAGAGTTTTTGGCATTATATTTTTGTGAGTGTGCCGTGAAGTGAACATAGCTTGGCATATTACCAACAAATTCCATTATGTCAATTTCTCCACAGTTGGGCCATCCTTGCAGAATATAATCGGATGTCGGCATCATCCATATTGCAGGCCAAACACCCGAGCCGAGGGGTGTTTTTGCCCTTACCTCGAAGCGTCCGTACTGCCAGTCGGCCTTACCTTTTGTTATAATACTTGCAGAAGTGATGTGATACACTTCGCCTTTCACATTTTTTTGATTGATAATCTCACCTTGCGCATTTCTCAACGTATCTTTGCCGATGCAACGGATATGTAGCAAACCATCTTTCTGAAAAACGTTTTCTATACGCTCTTTCGTGTAATATTCGTATTCGTTGTTGCGGATGCTTAAACCTTCCTCATAGCCCCATTTGTCAGGGTCGGGTAATCCTTCACCGTCAAACTCGTCAGACCATACTAGTTTATTGTACTTGGAGTTTTCAAATTGGGCTGATAGTTGCCCCACTCCCAATGCTACGATTGATATGAGTAGAAATATTTTTTTCATCTTTTGTTATTCTAAAAGTATATAGCGGCTATTTCGGGAACAACCACTATATACGGGTTTTAATATTTTATATGGTTCATTTTTAGCTTGTTATTACGGGCAGGCTTCTAGTCTGCCCGAATGATTTTATCACTAAAATGAATCAAATAACGCTTTATTCGATTGAGCTCAGGTTAAATTACCAACCCTGATTTTGAGTTAAAACATTGTTCGATAGCGCTATCTCCGCTTCCGGAATAGGCAGGAACCCTCTTGTTTCGGGTCGGAAATTAACGGTTACGGTTGCATCCACTCCCTGATTTTTCACTTTAATGTTCTTCTGATTAGAGTCTAGCAGATCTGTTTTGTGCCAACGCAGAAGGTCGTAATATCTGACTCCCTCAAATGCCAATTCGAAGCGTCTTTCGTTCATGATGTTTTCTAAAGTAGGCTCTACTTCGTCCGTATATCCGGCTCTTTGTCTGACCATATTCAGATATTGTTTAGCCTCAGGAGCACCAAGTTCTGCCGCCATCAATAATATATCGGCAAAACGCATGATTACTAAGTCTTGCAGGTTGTTCCATTGATAATCCGAAACCGCACCGTATAATTCGATATTATAATTTGTCGGGGCAATACGGTCTTTGTTGATCGGTACATATTTCTTGTTCCACAGACCTGTTTCTTCTTCCTGAGAATCGGCTCCCCACATGTAATATGTTGGTACGATAGGGTCGGTCCAAATGTTTTCGATAGGGTCGGTGATGTCTAGTATAGAACCCTTCTTCCTCAAATCTTCGTCCGGCCAGTCTTCAAACAGTTTTGAGTTTACCGTACCCTGACCCCATCCACGACCTAGCGGATAAGTGGCCTCGAAATAATTGTCGGGTCCGCCGCTTCTTGGTCCATAGTATAAACAAACCTGATTTGTACGTTTGTTGATATCGTCCCAGCTGCCTTGAATTGAAGAATATTTCACAGAAAAAACAGTTTCTATATTTCCATCCTTCACCCATGTTCCAATCTTGTTTTTCTTAACATAGTTATAATCTTTTTGTATGTAAGAATAAGGCCATAAGGTTCTGAAATCATCTACCAGTTTGTGACCGCTATTGTCGATACAGTCAACCAACCAATCTATCACCTGCGCTTTTGTAATTTCTTCTCCATTGGTCAGAGGCAAGGTTTCTTTTTGATAGTATCCTGTGTAGAATAAGAATACTTTTGCCATCATGCCCTCGGCAGCCCATTTTGTTATTCTTCCTGAGTGTAGTTCGCTATATTCGGTGCTGTATTTTGTGTCCGATAAGCTTTCTATCGAAAGTTTCAGGTCACTGGCAATCTGTGCGTACAACTCATCAGGTGTGGCCTGTGGCAAATTGACAGGTTCGGGGGTTAACACTAGCGGAACCCTTTCGAACAGACGAACCATATCGAAATAATAGTGCGCTCTTAGAAAATGAATTTCTCCCGTGATTCTGGATTTACGGGCTAACTCTGCTTCACTTTCACCCCAGCTGATGCGATACATGTTGGTTATTAGGTTGTTGCACCTGAATATACCTTTGTAGTTATGTTTCCACGCATTACGAAAACGGTCGACCTTACCGTTAGACTGGAAGTTGTTGATATCTTTACAATCGGTATCGGAACTACCTCCGCCTCCCAGGCAATTGTCAGACATAAGTTCTCCTGCATAGAATAGCAATTGAAGAGGATAAGTGTCGGTTAATTCGGCGTATGCGCCGGTTAAATATTGGTCGGCGTCGTCCGGTGTTTCCGGGAAGTTGCTCGAATCTTTCTTTGTTTTGCTTTCCGTGTCAAGGAAATCGTCGCATCCTATCAAAAGAAAAACGGATAATATCAATATAATTTTTTTCATAATTCAAATGTTGTTTCAATAGGGTAAATGCTTAATATTTAATTGTAATACCTACTAAGAATGTGCGTGCGCTGGGGAATGTTCCCAAATCAATCCCTTTCACCCAAGGCTCTGAGTTGCCATATCCGATTTCGGGGTCCATACCTGAGTATTTAGTGAAAGTTACAAGGTTTTGAACAGCTCCGTAGATACGTACCTGCGCCATTGGCGACCATTTTTTGAATAGTTGGTTCAGATCGTAGCCGATGGTTAAGTTGCTGATGCGGAAATAGTCGCCATCTTCTATGTACAGTTGATCGGAGATTCTCGAAAAGTTTCTGTTTAAAGAACCTTCTCCAAGTCGGGGCAATTTGTTTGAAGTGCCTTCGCCCGTCCAACGTTTAAGAATTTCGGTCGTATAGTTCTGATTAGGCATATTCATGAACGAACGATACGATTGTGCAATCTGGTTGCCTGCAACACCTGTTCCCGTTATCGAAAAGTCGATACCTTTCCACTCCATATTTACGGTGATACCATAAGTGAAATCGGGATGAGGATTACCTATCATAGTGCGGTCTTTCGAGTTGATAATACCATCTTTATGAACGTCTATATATTTCACATCACCCGGCTGAGATTTCATCTGGTCTCCCGAAGCATCATATATTTTGTGTGTAGCATCGTATTCTTCAGCTTCTTCCACAGTTTGTATAATGCCATTTGCTTTATAGCCATAGAAGTATCCTACGGGATAGCCTTCTTCGGCACGATAAAACTCATCTGTACCATGACTTAATACACCTGTTGCCCCACGGATAATACCTTCTTCATTGGCTATCTTCGTCACTTTATTTTTGTTGTAAGCGAGATTACCTGTTACACTGTATTTGAAATCGTTTATCTTATCTTGCCATGTAAGCATAACCTCAACACCACTGTTCCTTACGTTTCCGCCATTAACCCAAGGGGCTTTTGTTCCCCAACTGCCTAGAGCCGGAGGCTGAACAAGCCAGTCTTTTGTTGTTTTTATATAGTAATCGAAATTTAATCCTAACCTGTTGTGTAAGAACCATGAATCGAACCCGATATCAAATTGTTCGGATGTTTCCCATTTTAGTTTGTGATTTTCTAAATTTTCCTGATATGCTCCGATTGTTGGGGCCGATTTGTTCTCCCCAAAAGTGTATCTACCACTGCCACCGTTAAGATTAACATTTGCAAGATACATGAAAACAGGAATTGTATTATTACCATTCTGCCCCCAACTGGCACGAAGTTTAAAAAAGTCTAACCAAGATTCAGTATCTTTCATGAAAGACTCATTGGTGATTACCCATCCTGCCGACACCGAGGGAAATGTACCCCATCTGTATCCTTTAGCAAATCTTGAACTTCCGTCGTGCCTTACAGTAACAGTACCCATGTAAGTTCCTTTGTAATCGTAACTCAATCGACCAAAAACAGAAGCATTAGCACCCTCTTCCCAAGGACCACCACTCATCGAAATATATGAAATATAGTCAACATTGCTATATTGTCCGTTATTAATATATGCATGTTTAAAATCATCGAACTGAGAATGAGAAGAAGTTGCTTGAAGATTTGTACCTAATCCGTATTTTTCGAGCGACATGCCTGCCATAGCTGAAAAACTATGATCTTTCTGTATTTTGAAATCGTAAGACAATACATTATCGAATGTCCATCCTATACCATTACCACTTCCTTGCGAATTTCTTTTTTCTTTATTGCCGTTTAAGTTGAGGTTGTCGATTGGTCTGAACTGTCTGCTTTCCCAACCTGAGTAATTGAATCCGAATGAACTGCGGAGTTTCAAATTTTTAATTGGCTGCAAAACGGCATAGAAATTTGCACGAGCAGAATAATTCTTACCATTGGTGAACGAGTTATAGTACATTTGGGCTATGGGGTTGTTCTCGCCCGAAGCATTCCAGCCGGGATTGTTGAATGAACCATTTTCTCTCTTCACCTGATAGAGAGGGTTGGCTGTGAGGGCATTTCTCATATCGTTCCAATCCAAATGTCCTGTTGCTATATTCATAGCGTCGTTGTTTTTGTATACCATTGACAATGTTTGTCCGAATTGAAGCAATGTGAAGTCTTTAACTTTTATAAGGTTGTGTTCCGAATTGACACGGAAATTATAGCGTTCATAGTTTGGACTCATTTCTTCATTTTTAACTCCAACTATAGGTGACTGGGAGGTATAACCGAACCCAACAGAATATGTAGACATATCGCCACCACCGGTAATGTTTATTGTGTGATTGGTTATAGGCGCATTGTCTCTGGTTATTTCGTTCAACCAGTTTGTGCCGTTCCATTTTCCGCTATTGTATGCTTCCCTGTCATAGTCTGACATGGATGCGAGGTAATTATTACTCGAACCTTTCGATTCGTTCAGTATTTCCATATATTGAGACGCATTCAGTGGCGTCAGGCTTTTATAAACATTTTGCCATCCGAAATAGCCATCGTATTGAATAGATGCCCTTCCTTTTTTTCCCTGTTTGGTTGTTATGATGATAACGCCATTACCACCTCTTGCTCCATATATGGCCGCCGATGCTCCATCTTTAAGAACATCAACCGATTCTATATCGGCAGGATTTAAATCGCTGATAGCACTACTTTCGTTTCCGGCAGGCACACCATCTATAATATAGAGAGGCCCTGAGCCGCTGCTCACTGTTCCGATACCACGAACAAGAACCCTGAAGCCTTCGCCCGGCTTACCACTCATCTTGGTAATGTTAACACCCGGAGTCTGGCTCTGAAGTGCAGATAAGGCGCTCACGGTGTTCATTTTTGATATATCGTCGCCTTTCACCTGTACGGTTGCACCCGTGATCAGCTTCTTTTTCTGTACACCATAGCCGATAGCTACTACTTCTTCCAGAACGTTGGCTTTTTCTTTCATCTCGATATTCAGAATGTCTTTCGTTCCGATTTTAATTTCCATATCCTCAAAACCCAGATAGGAAATGCGTAGAGTGGCATTTTCTTTTACTTTCAATGCAAAATTTCCATCGAAGTCGGTAGCTGTTCCGTTGCTGGTTCCGATTTCGAAAATGCTGACACCGATCAGAGGTTCTCCTTTCGAGGATATTGTTCCTGAAATGTTTTTTGTTGTTTGTGCAAACACCAATCCTATGGAGCATAGGTTAATTAATACAAAAGAGAGTAAGACCTTCATTATTTGAGGTTTTACCTTCCTTCGATGAAATAGTTTAATGTTCAAGTTCATAATATTATCAATTAAGTTTTGGTTTTTGAAGATTAAGATATTCTACATTACAAATGTATTTATTCAATAACCATCGGACTTGTACTAGCATTGAAATATGTTTCTTGTTTGGAGCACCTGTTGCAAAAATGTCGCAAAAGCTCGTGTTTTGGTCGCAACCATCTGCTGTGTTCGTTTTAGGCGGGTTTGACTACCCAAATGTTTTTCATGTTTTATATATGCAATGTTATACCATTTTTGATATAAAATGATAAGCATTTTTGTTAATTTGTTAACAGATTATAGTTAAAACGCATCTCTATTCTTTACATGATAAGATGTTTTGATATTTTTGAATTCAAATTAACGAAAAATGCAGGGGCGTGTGTCAAAAGTAAATTTTAGAGTCTTTTTGTCATTGCCTCGCCTTCGCTCGGCGAACGTTGTTTCTGAACAGAGTGAAGGATCTGTTCTATAGAGTTCAGATTCTTCACTCTGTTCAGAAACAACGTTCGGTGGAGCCAATTAGGGTTAGAAAAGACTTTTGAAAGGTGTAGACTTTGAACGAATATTCTTCTTCTTCTGATTCATATTATTGAGGGATTCTTTCTAAACTTTTCGGGTCTACAGGTCTGAAAATTATGTACAGTTTCGGGGGTTGAAACTTACATGGAAAAACACACTGAAAAAGGGCTGAAATCTCCCTGTTGATACCTGTTGCGACATGATGTATAACAATTGCGACATTTTTGCAAGCAATGCAGCCAATTTTAAAGCAATGAATCTTTTCTAGCAAGCGCTTGATATGTATTGCTAGTAATTTAGCAGATATGAAAAGTATCGACTATTCAGAAAAAATTAAACTAATACTCAAAAACTAAATCTTTAAGAAATTATGAAAAAATTATCCTTTCTTATTTCAGGCCTGATATTGGCAACAGGTTTTTCTTTTGCACAGAAAACAGCCGATATGCCAAAGTCAATCGTTGTACTCGATTATGAAAGTGTTCCGTTAGTATCATCTGCCCCTGCCGGTAATTCAAGCACTGCGCCTCCGAGCCTGAATGCCGATCCTTCCGGAATTAATGAATCTAAAGTTGTGGGTAAGTACATAAACAAAGGTTTTTGGATAACAGAAGAACAACAAGTTGGTTATAAAAACCCTAATATGGATGATATTGATCTGCGTTATTATACGGGTATCGAATTTAAGGCTTATGTGCCTTCAACAACTAATATGGGATCATTTTGGTTAGATTTGAGAAGTGATGGTCCTGACTTTGGATCGAACGATCCAAACGTTCAGCGCGAAAACTGGGAAAGACAATTTATTGCATATCCTAGCATTCCGGTAGATGATGTTACAACAAAACCTCTGACCGACGAATGGTTTAAGATATCGTACGATAAAATTAAATCGGGGCGCAAACTTGGTATGGTTGCATTTGGATACAGACGTGGAGAAGCTGTTTCGGGAGGTGCTACGAAAGAAGTGGTTTATTTTGATGATATTGTGATGCATCTGACCGAATCGGATGATATATGCTTGTATCGCGAGCCATTTTTTCTTTTGTCTAAAGAAAATACGGGATTTGTAGGAAATCCGAATGACGATATCACTCTTTACGCCGGAGAATCCTGGCAGGTTATTATTGATAAAGGAGCCGACAGATGGGTTGGTGGTGTTGAAATTAAAAGCGATATGATATCTCTTGAGTGGGATAGCGATGGCGGAGGCGTACAGAATCACTCTCTGTTTATGAACAAATTGTCGTCGGATGTAACATTGGAAAATATTGATATTGCAGGTGAGTTTGCTGCCGGTCATAAACTATCGTTCGATATTAAAGCAAATAAGTATGGTGTTGTGCCAAAAGTAGAATATAAAGTGGATGGCGGAGAATGGACTGCATTAGATTTGGGTACGGTGACTGCAGAATGGGCAACAAAAACTTTTGCAATCAGTTCCGGTCCGGCAAGTAAAGCAAGCCTTAAGTTCTCTACTGCAGACCTGACTTCTGGAAATGTTCTTTTTGACAATGTGGCAATTTATGGAATTGGTGGAAATTCTTCTATCAACAATGAAAGTGTTGCAAAAGTGAATGTATATCCTAATCCGGTTGCAGATGTGTTGAATGTAGAAGGTGGAGCCGAAAAGGTTGAATTGTACAATGCTCAGGGCGATATGGTTTATTCTGGTGCGGCCGACGGTGGTGTAAATGTTTCTCATTTGGCTACAGGCGTTTATGTGGTGAAAGTATTTACGGCTGACGGTATTGCTTCGGCAAAGGTTTTGAAAAAATAATATGAGGCTTAAATATTATATTGAATAAAGCGTTAAGTTACGAGTTACGAGTTACAAGTGGCTTACGCCTAATAATAAGCATCAATATAACAAGCCGAAAATGAAATACATATAACATTATTCAATACAAAGAATGTCCGGGCGAAGTATGAAAATAACTTACCCGGGCATTTTTCTTTTTATAAAAGACTGGCATATAATGTATTACGGAAGAAGGAATTTCCTCCGAAAAAGTGATGAAGAAGTGACACGGAAAGAGTAAATTTGTAACAATGGTTTCTTTTAAATATCTTTATTCAATGCGATTAATCATTAGTGTTTTCTTTAGTTTATTTGTTGCCCTGACTTTTTCTCAGACGGGAAAAGGTGATGATGTTGTTATGACTGTTGGCGATAAGAAGATCAAGTCTTCCGAATTTGAAGAATATTATAAAAAAAATAAGAATATCGGAGATGTGAACCGGATAGTTGAGGACTTCAAAATTTATCAATTGAAGTTGATCGAAGCTGAAACAAAGGAAATAGATAAATCGTCGAAGTTTAAACGTGAAATGAACAGTTTTCGACAAGATGTTGTGAGTCCTTATCTTAGCAAAGATATTGTTGACGAGCAGTTTATTGTAAGAGAATATGACCGTTCGAAGGAAATGTTCGATATAAGCCATATTCTGGTAACTATACCAATTGATCGAAAAAAAGGTGTGAGGTATAGCATTCTGCCGAAAGATACTGTTGCTTCGTATCAAAAGGCTATGCAGTTGTACGATTTGTGTGTGAGTGAAAACTACTTTGATTTGCCCGATACAATAAAAGGAGGCTGCATGCCTACCGAAATGGTGGAAGTGGAAGTTTTAACCATGCCGATGAATCTTGAAGATATGGTTTATTCTATGAAGGTAGGTGAAATAAGTAAGCCTGTCCGAACAAAGTATGGTTATCACATAGTTCGTATAAATAAGAGATATGAAAATAAGTTGATGCGTGACAAGTTGTTAGGCGATGTGAAGGAGCGGATAATCTTGAAGTTGAAACATTCGGGATCTTCGTATCTATTGTCAAAACCTGCGTTGCTGCATTTGAAAAAAGAAAACTCGTTTTCACCCGATGAGCCGTCGTACCGGAGACTGAGAGATGCCGCTACGAGTTTGTATCCCATAGGAAAAGAATTTCAGGCGATGTTTGAAAAAAACAGTAGTGTGCTGTTCTCTGCCGGAGGGAACGCATACACCATAGCTGATTTTATTGGCTTCGTGAAAGGAAAAAATCAATATCACAGCATTGTTTCAACCGAATTGCTGGACGAGATACTTCGTATGTTCGAGTATAAAACTTTGAGCAGTATTGAAGACCGTTTGACTGAAACAAGGCATCCCGAAATTGTAGGCTTGTTGGATGAATGTAGAAGAGATTTGCTTCTTCTGGGCATAACGGAGAAAGAGATATTGACGAAAGCAGCTTCCGATACGGCAGGCATTAGAAATTTCTTTGAGCAAAACAGGGGCAAGTATTTGTGGAGCGAACCTCGGTTCAAAGGTTTTGTGGTACACTGTCAGACGGTAGGGGCAAGGGAGAGAATTCAAGGAGAAATATCTGATATGGATATTGATTCGGCGATGGGTTATCTTAAAGATAAATATATCACGACAAAGGAAACTCCGGAAGTGAAAATCGGAAAAAAAGGAGTGTTTTCGGAAGGAAAAGACGAATATATTGACGAAATTATATTCAAAACCGGAAAAAAAGGAGTTCCTTATCTCGAATTTCCACGATATTTTGTGGTAGGAAATATGATAGATGCTCCCGAAGAATATACGGATGTTTTCAGTTTTGTTCTGGATGATTATCAGAAAGAAATAGAACAGAAATGGATAGAGTCGTTAAAGACGAAGTATTCGGTGAGAGTTGACGAAAAGGCGTTGAAGCGTGTAATGAAGCGTCAGAAAGATAAAAGCTTTCAGAGCTCAATTCAGAGGAGTTAGAGATAAAGCTTTCTTCTTGTTCAGATTAGCTAAATTATATGCGTAAAATCAAAATCCCTCAAATTTTTACATTGATCCATATATCAGTCTTGGCTGAAGTATATATACAATAAAAAAAGTCTTCTAAATCATTAATTTAGAAGACTTTCCTGTGTCTTTGGCTTCGAACTGTCTTTTTAGTTCTGTTCCTCAAGTGATCCGAGCGGGAACACTTTTTTTATCTCGTAATAGATATAATAATCAATCGTTTAAGTTTTTCAAAAGGCTAGTCCGTAACGAATTCGTAACGATTAAAATGATGCCTTTTTGTCTTGTTTTGGCAGACCGCTGTACGCCTAACTTCTAACCTCAAAGATAGAAAAAATTTCTTGTAAATTCATAGTTTTAAGTCCAAAATAAATACTTTAAAATAATGGTCATTAGAAAAGATTTTCAAGAAGATATATTGTATTAGTAGGGTATTTTGATTCTCATACGGTATATTATAAATAATAGATTCAGATATGAGAATCATAATAAAAATTTCTATAATAATTTTAGCCCTTTTAATAGGCTTACAGCTTAAAGGACAATGTGGCATAACAAATAATACATTCCAATCAGGGGAAGAACTGACGTATGATGTATATTTTAAATACGGTCTTTTACATAAAAAAGCAGGCACTTCTACTCTAAGAACAAAAGATGATAGGTATAAAGGACAAGATGCTTATAAAATGACTATGATTGCCAATTCCACAGGTTTGGCAAAAAAAGTTTTTACACTTTCCGATACGATGTATTGTTATATGAGCAAAACTCTTGAACCTCTTTCCTATACAAAATATGCACATGAAGGAAGCGACTATACACAAGAATACATCACCTATAATTATTCTTCGGGTAACGTCGATGTACATACAAAACTGACCCGTAGTAATAAACTTCGTCATGATACTATTATTACTTCTGAAAAATGCATCTATGATATGATGACCGTAGTTTACTATGCACGTACTCTAGACTATAAGCAGATGAAGACGGGAGAATCAAAGAATAGTTTGCTCATATCCGGTAAAACAAAAGTAGATATAAAAATCAAATACAATGGCACAGAGAAAATAGATGCAAATGATGGTAAGAATTATGACTGTATTGTTCTGACTTTGGTAATAAGCGATAAAGCATTCGAAGATAAAAAGGAAGCTATGAAAATTTATATAACAAACGACCAAAACCGTATTCCCGTACGAATTAATTCCAAACTTAAAGTAGGTTCTAGCTATGTCCTTTTAAAAAAGATTTTAGGGAATAAGTATCCACTAAAAAACAACTGATATAGATAACATAACTCATAAAAAACGAATACCTTGGTAGGGTAATTCCTTTTTCAAACGGTATAGGAATAAAAAGATATCATTGAAGTGATAAGTAAAATAGAATTTAAAGAACTGTTCGACAAATATTTCGATACAATCAGAAGCTTTGTCTATTACAGGTGCGGGGATACAGAAACCGCATCTGATATAACACAGGAGGTTTTCATGAAGATTTGGGAGAAACGTGAGCAGTTTAAGGTAAGTGATATTAAAAGCCTGCTTTATAAGATGGCGAATGATATGGTTATATCGGATTACCGTAAGGGGCAAACCCAGCTTAATTTTGAACAGAGCATGACTATAGGGCAGGATTATCATGCGTCTCCCGAAGAAATAGTGCAGTTTGAAGAGCTGAAAACTACTTATTCAAAGGCCTTGGCTGATATGCCAGAGAATCAGCGGATAACATTCCTGATGAATCGTAATGAAGGCTTAAAGTATCATGAGATTGCAGAAAACTTAAACATTAGTATTAAAGCTGTAGAGAAGCGTATCAGTACAGCTTTAGCTTATCTGAAAAAAGAATTACTCTAAAAAGTATACACTATGAATACTGACAAAATAAAAATAGAACCCCAGTGGAAAAAGAGCAAAGATGAAATCTGGAATGAAACCTTTGCAGATTTAACAGAAGAAACCACTACACAAGGGAAAGAACCGAAACGAAAATCACTTTGGTTTTACGCTGCTGCTTCAGTGGCTGCCATTATCATACTACTGCCTAATATAGCTTTTATCTATACTAAAAATGAGGTTGCGGGAAGAGGTAATCATTTAGCTGTTGTATTACCTGACGGTTCCAAAGTCGATCTGAATGCAGAAAGTGAAATCAGTTATAAACCTCTATGGTGGTATGTTTCACGGAATGTGAAGCTAAAAGGAGAAGCTTATTTTGAAGTTGAGAAAGGAAGCACGTTTAATGTTCACTCGAATCAATATATGGTAAGTGTGCTGGGAACAAGTTTCAATGTATTTTCTCGTGCAGATAAATTTACTGTTACCTGTCTTACCGGAAAAGTGAATGTATCGGATAAAACGGAATCCGTAATTCTTACTCCAAATATGCAGGCTTTATGGAATAATAAGCTAATTGTAAAAGATATAGAAAATGTAAAAGAAACAATTGACTGGAAAGAAGGAAAATTTGTTTTTGTCAGTGTACCACTCAAAGAAGTTATTCAGGAAATCGAAAGACAATACGACATTGAAGTACAGCCAAGTTCAAATTTAGACTATCTTTACTCAGGTAATTTTACAAAAGCACAAAATCCGAATGATGTACTTAAGATAGTAGGCAAACCCTTCGGTATTGAATTTAAAATCAAATAATTGAATAAATTACTTTTCATACTTGTTATAATTCTTACGAATACTATTGCAGCTTTTTCACAAGAGTTGCATTTAGTGGTTAAAGACAAGCCTTTGAATGAAGTATTGAGAAGCCTGCCTGTTGAAATCTCTTTTGATGATAATGCCCTTGCAAAATACAAGGTTACCGTAAACCAAAAATTTGATAGTCCTGAAATAGCACTTAAATTCCTTTTCAAAGAAAAGCCATTTCGCTTTGAAAATATAAACGGAGTGTATGTTATCAGTCGTTCTACAGAAAAGAAAGAGCAGCCTGTTAATATCCAGCCAAAGAAGTATTATACCTATTCGGGAACGATAAAAGATGCTGAAAGCGGAGAAAATCTTCCCTATGCTTATATTACTACTTCTGAAGGAGTGGTTCCTACAGATGAAACAGGATATTTTACCTTTAAAACTGAAAGAAAAGGAAAACTACCTGTACTGGCTCAATATCTGGGTTATGAGAAGCAAGATACAACTTTATCCAGCGGATTTAATACAATCAATTTATCTCCCGTTATATATACAATGGATGAAATCGTTGTCAGTTCATCACCCTCAACAATACTTATCCAATCGGGAGGTAGTCCCGGTGAAATTCGTATCAACCATCAGGTAGCAAAATATATTCCCGGAAGTATTGATAATTCTGTTTTCAACCTGATGCGTATGATGCCGGGTGTAAGGGTATCTGGTGAACCATCGGAAGACCTGATTGTGTGGGGAAGCAATGCAGGTGACAGTAAAATAACTTACGACGGATATACCTTATTCGGTATAAAGAACTACAACGACCATATCGGTTCAGTCAATCCATATATGGTAAAAGATATTCGCATCATGAAAGGTGGATATAGTGCCAATCAGGGTGGACGGATCGGAGCAATCTCTGAAATAACGGGTATAGACGGTGATTTTAATTCACCTTCTGTAAAAGCAACCATAAGTAATTACACCGCAAATCTTTTTGCTTCGGCTCCGTTATCAAAGAACCTCAATGTTTCAGCCGCATATCGCCAGACCTTTTATAATCTGTATAATAGTGGAAATGTCGAGTTACCTAAAAATGGTAGTGATAACGGTAATAATTCGCAAATATTTTCAGATATATACATTAAACCAAAGTATAATTTCAGGGATGCCAATTTCAAATTATCTGGAAAAGCTTTTAGCGAAGATTCTTATTATATCAGTATATACGGAGCAGATGATCGCTTTAAATTCTCAGTGAAACAACCAGATGAATATGACATCAATGCTGCAGAAAAGAATAGGCAGTACGGTGGGGCAACATCTTACAAGCGTGTCTGGAGTAATGGCTCAAGTACTAAACTACTTGCAACCTTTTCGCGACTTACTTCTTTGCTCGATAATCTGGCAATTGTCGGTAACCGTAAGCCGACACCTATGGATGTTAATCATCTGGATAATGTCGTTCAAGAATTTTCCATAAAACTGAATCACGATTTTTTTGTTGGGAAGCGTAATAAAATACAGATTGGCGGAGAATGGCAACAATACAAGGTAAGCCTGAATGATTTATGTGGAGAACTGGATAAGCCTACATTTTACATAACAGATAATCTATTATTGGGCAAATTGTCTCTAAATACAGGTATTAGAGTAGATATGCCAATCAATAAAAAGGCATATGTACAGCCTCGTATTTCTGGAAGATATAAAATATCGGAGCAGGTAACAGCAACCGCCTCATGGGGCTTATACAACCAATTTCTTACACGTACTGCTTACAAGTATGATGAATCAGGTATTCAGACTGTATGGAGTATGGCAGACAGTACTTTTACAAAGGCAATGCATACTACTGTTGGTATTGCATATAGTAAAGATGGCTTTTTAATCAGCCTCGAAGGATATCATAAAAAGACAAAGAACGGACAGTATTTCCTTGATAACACTGTCTATAATATAGATAATACTATCTTAGGGGCGGACCTGTTTGCCAAAAAACAACTGAATAACCATACTATCTACAGTTCATATTCTATCAATAATATCAAAAGACCACAAAACGAACTTTCGCATGAAATTAAGGTCGGAGGTATCGGAGCATTTGACCCTTTCTATTTTTCTTTGAGTTACGTATATGGAACCGGATTTGCTTACATCTCTACAGGAGGACACGGACATGGGCAAGGAAACGAAGAAGGTGAACATGAAGCCAGTCACGAACATACAGATTCTTCCGATGAAACATACAGCCGTTTTGATATCGGAGCTACATACAGGACACAAATAAAGAAAGTGAAACTACAAGCAGGTGTATCACTATTGAATGTTTTTGGTACTAAAAACGTAAAATATAATTATCAGGTCTCGGGGCAAGCTAATGCTACAAACATCTTTACAAAGGCCACCCCATTCACTCCAACAGTTTTTTTTGAATTAATTTTTTGATTTGAGGTAGGGTAAGATCTACTTTGTGCGGTACATATATGAAAGCGTTTCGGGAACGAACAGTTTAATTAATTCAAAATAAAAAAGAAAATGAAAAAGTTATTTTATTCCTTAGCATTGGTTTTATTTGCAGTAACATTTATTGCTTGTAGCAACGATGATCATGATGATTTTGGTACAACTTCACAGCAGGATATTGAGGTCAGAGCAGCAGCTTTAGGTTTTGATGATGTTGCAGCGTACAAAGCTAATGTTGCAGAACAATGTGTAGCTGGCAACCACGAAAACTGTGATATCTACAACGATGGAACTCATCAGGCATGTGCTTATTCAGATCATTCGGGACAAAACCATGACGGTACGCATCACAACGGATCGGATCATGGCACACATGATAAGAATGGACACTCTCATGGGAACAGTAATCACCACTAATTTTCCAAATGTAAATTGAGATTAGATAAGGGGACATCTCTCTTTATCTAATCTTTAAAACAAGCTGATTTCTTATTATATTTATAATAAATATACATTTCACCAGTTATTATACAAGATTTGAAAAGAAAATTTCTCATATCATTTTTTGCTTTCTCAACAATAATATTGTTGATTCTTGCGATTGCTCCCCATCATCACCATGCAGGAATAGCATGTCTTATTATCGAAGTTTGTGAAGAAGATAGAACAATAAACGATAAGCATACACATCACAATGAATCATCTGATAATAGTAATCATGACCAATCTTGTATCACTGAATTTGAGTTTACTATTACACAAATCAATGATGAAGTAAATATTAAATCATTTTCCAATAATAATTATAAAGATTTATTCCCTTTATTTTTTATCACAGCAGATTCATTGAATCTTGTTACAACAGCATCTTTTTCTAAAATAGATTACGAAAAATATACCTTAAATTATAATTCTGTAAAATCAAACCGTATTCATGGTTTACGTGCACCTCCCATTACATTCTTATAACTAATCTTTTGACTTCGAGTAGTCTTAATAATTATTGTATTCGTATCCATACGACTGCATAAGGCGATATTATATCCAAATAATCACAATTAATAAAATAAGAATGATGTTTTTTAAATCAAAAAAAGCATTGAGGATTATTGCACTAATATATTCGGTCTTACTTTGTGTAAACAGCATTTATGCCGATGAGAATGATGAATTATCTTCAAGTAATGACAGTATTCAAATAAAGAGTGCAGACAAATTCTCATACAAACAACTGATTGTTCCCGGAACATTAATGTTGTATGGAACTATTGAAGCAACTCTCGCCCCTAAAAACCGATTGTTAAACTATGCTATAGGACATGAAGTGATAACGCATAAACCCGAAAGGTTTCAAATAGATGATATTACGCAATATGTACCTGCTGCCAGTGTTTATGCTCTGAACTTAGTAGGGATAAAAGGTAAGCATAACTTTAAAGACAGGACGATTATTTTGGGTATGTCTACATTGTTTATGGCTGCCTCCGTCAATACAATTAAATACACAGCAAAAGTGGAAAGACCCGACAAGTCCAACCGTAATTCTTTTCCCTCCGGACATACAGCTGTAGCTTTCATGGGAGCCGAATTTTTATGGCAGGAATATAAAGATGTTTCAATCTGGTATGGTATTGCAGGATATACTATTGCTGCCGGAACCGGAGCATTCAGGATATATAATAATAAGCATTGGGTTGGTGATGTAGCTTTCGGAGCAGGGTTAGGCATTCTGAGTACAAAGCTTGCTTATTGGTTATATCCTACTGTTGAAAATAAGTTATTTAATGGAGGTCAGGATAAAAAGAATAAAAACAATATAGCTTTTTCTCCATTTTACAATGGACAGCAAGGAGGGCTGGCTTTTTCGATGCAGTTTTAAAAAATATGAAATTAATGGATTCTAATTTGTTATATAGTAAATTTGTATTTAATAACTATCAATTATGAATGAGAATATTATAAAATTATTAGAAGGTCGGAATATAAAACCGACATCCACCCGCATATTGGTTCTAAAAGCAATGATCGATTTCGACAGGGCTTTTAACTTATCTGATTTGGAGACAAAGCTTGAAACTGTGGATAAGTCAACTATATCACGCACGATACACCTATTCCACGAAAATCAATTGATACATAGCTTTGATGACGGCTCGGGTTCTATAAAATATTCGGTTTGCAACAGTGACTGCAACTGTGATATAAACGATCTGCATGCCCATTTCTATTGCAACTATTGTAAGAAGGCCTTCTGTTTGGAAAATGTATCCATACCTAATTTCGAATTGTCTCCGATCATGCAGGCAGAAAGTGTAAACTTGGTCATTAAAGGGTATTGTGGTAAGTGTAATAAGTTTGCAACTTAGTTGCATGTTTTTTGTTATACATTTGCACATAGAAATAAGAAAAAAATGAAATCATCTGTATTCATAATAGGTATTTACTTTCTGATCCTTGCAGTGCTACCATGCCACTGCGATGTTCCGATAGCAAATACTTTTGGACAAAATACAGAGCAGGTTTCTACGGCAGATACAGAACATGATGATTCAGGAAATGAGTTCTGCACACCATTTTGTTCATGTACCAGTCATCATAATCCAAACATTACTACAAACTATCAGATAATTCTCCGTAATACCAGTTTAAATGTCAAACATATGGCAGTATATACTGATAAGGAGATTCCTTCATTTCTTTCTACTCTCTGGCGACCTCCGCAAGCTTAAAATATAACATCTGATTAAGTCTTGATGTACCCGATCGGTATGTCTTAAAAGCTAATTGTTATATTTTAATTCCAAAATTATGTTTCAAAAACTGATTAAGTTCTCAATAGAGAATAAATTGGTGATTGGAGTTATGACTGTAGCCCTTATAATCTGGGGAGGCTATTCGTTGTCACAATTACCATTCGACTCAACACCTGATATAACCAATAATCAGGTACAAGTAATAACACAAGCTCCATCATTGGGAGCACAGGAGGTAGAGCAATTTATAACTACTCCTTTGGAAATGGCCTTAGCCAATATTCCTAAAGTTGTAGAAAGAAGAAGTATCAGCCGTAGTGGGCTTTCGGTTATTACTATAGTTTTTAAAGAAAATGCCGATATCTACTGGGCACGTCAACAGGTAAGCCAACAGTTGAAAGAAGCCGAAGAAGTTATACCCCAAGGTTTGGGGAAAATCAGTCTGGCTCCGATATCTACTGGGTTAGGAGAAATATACCACTATACAATCCGGGCAAAAGAAGGATACGAAGATAAATACAGTATTACCGATTTACGTACCATGCAGGACTGGATTGTTAGGAAACAGCTTTCCGGCACGGAAGGAGTTGCCGAAGTGAGTGGTTGGGGAGGCTTCGTAAAACAATATGAAATAGCCATCAATGCTGATAAACTGAATGCCGTAGGCATAACTATTCCTGAAATGTACACAGCCCTTGAAAATAATAACGAGAACACAGGCGGTAGTTATATAGAGCAATATAGTAACCAGTATTTCATACGTGGCATTGGTCTGGTAGGATCATTGGAAGATATAGAGAAAATTCCTGTAAAAACTGTAAACGGTACTCCTATACTGGTAAGGGATGTTGCTAAAGTGCAATTTGGCAGTTCGATGAGATACGGTGCTGTTACCCGTAATGGCGAAGGCGAAGTTGTAGCGGGTATTACCCTGATGCTAAAAGGAGAAAACTTTCAGGATGTTATTAAAAATGTAAAAGTACGGATGGAGCAAGTCCAGAAAAGCCTGCCCGAAGGAGTTATCATAGAGCCGTTTATTGACCGCACACAACTGGTTGACAGGGTTACCAATACCATTGCCAAGAATCTGGTAGAAGGAGGATTGATTGTGATATTTATCCTTGTTCTGTTTTTGGGAAATTACAGAGCAGGTTTGGTCGTAGCTTCCGTTATTCCGCTTTCCATGTTATTTGCATTCGGTATGATGCGGCTCTTTGGAGTCAGTGGTAACCTGATGAGCCTCGGTGCGATTGACTTCGGGTTGATTGTGGATGGGGCGGTGATTATTGTCGAGGCAGTATGCCACCATATAAGCGTGATGAAAGACAAGTATAAAGGAGCACTCCTGACACAGAAGCAAATGGATACGGAAGTATTTGACTCCGCTTCTAAAATAAGGAACAGTGCGGCATTCGGTGAAATAATCATTATGATTGTTTATATACCTCTTTTCACATTAGTTGGTATCGAAGGTAAGATGTTCAAGCCAATGGCTATGACCGTATTCTTTGCGATACTTGGAGCATTCATATTATCCCTGACTTATGTACCGATGGCAAGTGCATTGTTTTTAAGCAAGAAAACAGAACACAAACGGAATTTCTCGGATAAAATGATGGATAAGATAAGCGGATTCTATCGTCCTATTATAACCAAAAGCCTTAACTGGAGCAAGACATTAATAATAAGCATGATTGCTCTATTTGCTGTAAGCCTTTTTGTTTTCAATAAGATGGGTGGTGAATTTATTCCAAACCTTGAAGAAGGGGACTTCGCAGCAGAGATTAGTATGGCACAGGGAACCTCTTTGTCACAAATGGTAAAGAGTACAACACAAGCCGAAAAGATACTCAAAGAGAAGTTTCCTGAAGTCAAACAGGCAGTATCACGTATCGGAAGTGCTGAAATTCCGACAGACCCTATGCCTATTGAAAGGGCGGATATGATGATTGCTCTAATTCCGAAAAAAGATTGGACTTCCGCTAGGACAAAAGAAGAACTGATGGAAAAGATGGAAGAGGCGGTCAGTGTTATTCCCGGTATGGAAATAGAAATGACACAGCCTATCCAGATGCGTACCAATGAATTGATTACAGGTATTAAACAGGATGTGGCCATTAAAATATACGGTAATGACCTTGATGTCCTTACATCATCAGCTAATAAAGTTGCTTCGCTTATTAAGAGTGTGGAAGGCGTTACCGATCCTTTTGTCGAAAAGGTAACAGGATTACCGCAGATACAGGTGGTTTATAACCGTGACCAGTTAGCCAAATACGGTATTTCCATTAAAGATGCCAACATGGTATTAAAGACAGCTTTCGCAGGCAATGAAGCAGGTTATGTATTTGAAGAAGATCGTCGTTTCGACCTCGTATTACGGATGGAAAAAGATTTAAGGAACGATATCAGTTCATTGGAGAATCTATATCTACCTCTTCAATCAGGCGGTTCTATCCCTCTCTCACAGGTAGCTGAAATAAAATACCAAGATGCACCTGCACAGGTAACCCGTGAAGATGCAGAAAGGCGTATTTACGTTGGTTTTAATGTGAGAGGACGTGATGTGCAGAATACCGTGTATGATATTCAGAAAATACTTGATAAGGAGTTTAAATTACCTGCCGGATATTATTATACCTACGGAGGACAGTTCCAGAACCTGAAAGAAGCAAAAGACAGGCTGATGGTAGCCGTACCATTGGCATTGCTACTGATATTATTCCTTTTGTATGCCACATTGAGAAGTGTTAAGGAATCATTGTTCGTATTCACAGCCATACCTTTATCTGCAATAGGTGGTATTTTCGCCTTATGGCTAAGAGGAATGCCTTTCAGCATTTCGGCGGGCGTCGGCTTTATAGCCCTCTTTGGTGTTGCCGTATTGAATGGTATTGTACTTATCGGGCAGTTTAACTTATTTGAAAAGGAAGGTATTAAGGATATAAAGGAAAGGATTGTCAAAGGATGTATGTTACGCCTTCGCCCTGTAATCATGACAGCTCTTGTAGCGTCTCTTGGATTTCTTCCGATGGCTCTATCTACAAGTGATGGAGCTGAAGTGCAAAGACCACTGGCAACTGTCGTTATAGGAGGATTGCTGACTGCCACGATACTTACACTGGTTGTCCTGCCTTCGATTTATAAAACATTCACGAAAAAATAGAAGGAGTTATGAAAACAAAAATAAGAATATCAATACTTACATTTCTTGTGATACTGCTTGCTGTACCATCAGGTGTTTCAGCACAGGAAAGTGTAAATACGCTGGATGAATGTATCCGTCTGGCAATGGATAATAACCTGACCATGAAATCAGGTAGGATATCTATTGAAAGGGCAAAAGATTTACAAGGTACAGCATTCAATATTGAAAAGACGGGCTTCTCTTTGAGTCAAGACCCGACATCGGGAGGCAGCCCTGATAATAGTATATCATTAAGCCAGAGTTTCGATTTTCCAACTGTTTATACTACACGTAGTAAATTGCTTAAAGCGGAAACGAATCTTGAACGCAGTAATCTGGAAGTAACTCGTAATGAACTTGTAAAAGAAATTACTGCGACGTATTATCAGTTACTGTATGCAAAGGAGAATATTAAAATCCTCCAAGAACAGGATAGCATATATTCAAAATTCCTGTTTCTGGCTTCTACTAAATTTAAAGCGGGTGAAACAAGTCGTTTGGAACAGATGAATGCTGAGAGGTTGTATAATGAGAATAAAATAGAACTGCAAAAAGCTGAAAAGGATTATCAAAATATACAGCTTATCTTACAAAGATGGATGAATGCCGAAATATCGGTAAATCCTCTTGAAGCCGAATTGCCTGTAATGGCAGCGAATTACCCTTTCAATAATTTCAGTGCAGAGCAAACACCTATGGGAAGGGTATTGCAAAGCCAGAAAGAGGTTCGTGAAAAGAATCTGAGCGTAGTTAAGCAGGGATATCTTCCGAGTTTCAACTTTGCACTAAAAAACCAGTTCCTTATAAAAGGGTTCAATCCTTATGATGTGGAAAGAGAACGATTTAATAAGGGAAACTTTATGGGATTTGAAGTGGGTGTCAGCGTTCCGTTATTCTTTGGAGAACAAAGGGCAAAGACCAAAGCAGCCAAAAGGGAAGTTGAAATGGCAAGGGTACAGCAGGAAGAAGTGGTACAGACTATGCAGAAACAGTATCAGACATATATCAACGACTTTTATAAGGCAAAAAACAGTCTGGATTATTATACTTCTCAGGGAATCACTCAGGCGGATGATATTACCCGCATATCACAAATTTCCTACGAAAAAGGAGAAATAGGTTATGTTGAGTATATCCAGAACCTGAAAACAGCCGTTGAAATCCATTTGCAACGCACAAACGCAGTAAATGACTACAATCAGACTATCATTATGTTAAACTATATACAAGGAAACAAATAAGATTATGAAAGCAATATATATATCGTTAATAAGCCTGTCTTTGATATTACTGGTATCATGCGGACAGAATACAAAGCCCGAAAACGCTGAAAATCCAGCAGTAAATACCGAACAGGCTCATGAAGGTGAATCGGGAGAAATTGAAGTATCCGAAGCACAGATGAATGCTGTAGGTATTCAGATGGGTAAAATAGAACAACGTGAATTAAACAGTGTAATTCGGGTAAACGGAGAGATGGACCTCGATCCACAGAAAAAAGCGGAAGTAACATCCCTTGTCGGCGGAATAATAAAACAAGTACTTGTAATAGAAGGGAAACGTGTTTCGGCAGGTCAAGCTGTTGCTTATCTCGAAAACACAGAAATAGTTGAACTTCAGAAAAATTACCTGACATTAAGGAAAGAAGCACTAACTGCAGAACAAGAATATAACAGGCAGAAAGAGTTATCTTCTCAGGGTGCAGGTGTCGAAAAAACATTTCAACAGGCTACAGCTGCTTATGAAATAGCAAAGGCACAGCTCACCGGACTTGAAAAACAATTGCGTCAACTATCTATTAGTCCCGAACAGGTTTCGGCAGGTAATATGGTTACCCAGATTCCTATTAAATCCCCTATTTCGGGTACGGTGAGGAAGATAAATATTAGTACAGGAAGCTATGCAGATTCACAAATTTCATTGATGAGTATTTCTGATAATTCGGCAGTACACTGTGATATGAAAGTTTTTGAGAAAGATATAAACGCAGTAAAGATTGGTCAGGAAGTGGATATTCTGCTAACTAATCAACCCGGAGTGAACCTGAAAGGTGAAATTTACGAGATAAATAAGTCTTTCGAGGGTGATACAAAAGCCATATTAGTACATATCCGTATTAAGAATCAGGGAAATATTGAGTTGATACCGGGAATGTATGCTACAGGGTTAATCAATGTCGGGAAACAAAAAACACCAGCGGTTCCTAATGATGCGGTTATAAGCAGTGAAGGGAAAAAATACATATTTGTACTCGAAGACGAAGAAAACGGACAGGAAGGTAAAAGTTACCATTTCAAACGGGAAGAAGTTATAACAGGAATCAGTGAGTTGGGATTTACACAGATTACCCCAGTCAATCAATTGGAAGATGATGCAACTATTGTTATAGCCAACGCTTTTTATATCGCCTCAATGGCGAGTGATCACGGTGAACACGGACATTAATTTGCAAAGATAAGTTTGCAACTTGGTTGCAGCTTTTACTACTTATTTTTGTAATAAATAATATGGTTATGGATAATAATAAACAATATAAATGTACATCATGCGATTCGGATGAATCGCATGATAATTCACAAAGCTGGAAAAGCTATGTTCCTGTTGCAATAAGTTTATTTATGCTTTTAGCAGGAATTACCTTGGATAATTTCTTCGAACAGTTTTTTAATTCTTATATACGGATTGGATGGTATATACTGGCTTATATTCCTGTAGCCTATCCTGTGTTAAAAGAAGCTATTGAAACAATACGGCAAAAGGATTTTTTTACTGAATTTACCCTGATGCTTGTAGCGACATTAGGAGCGTTCTTTATTGGCGAATATCCCGAAGGCGTGGCTGTAATGCTGTTTTATGCTGTTGGTGAATTATTTCAAAGCTCTGCGGTAAATAAAGCCAAAAGAAATATAAAAGCACTTCTTGATGTACGTCCTGATACAGCTGTAGTGGAAAGGAACGGAAGTCACGAAACAGTATCACCGGAGAATGTTGAAATCGGCGAAATAATACAGGTGAAAGCTGGAGAAAAAGTTCCGTTAGATGGTACAATGATTTCTCCTTCAAGTAGCTTTAATACATCTGCTTTGACAGGTGAGAGTAAACCAAAAACAATATCAGAAGGGGAGACAGTTCTTGCGGGTATGCTCAATATTGATAAGGTAATCACCATTAAGGTAGCCAAAAAATACGAAGACAGTTCTCTGGCCCGTATTCTGGAAATGGTGCAGGATGCCACTTCAAGAAAAGCAAAAACCGAACTTCTAATCAGAAGGTTTGCCAAGATATATACTCCGATAGTATTTGCACTGGCAGTTTTAATTACTGTTATACCTTATTTTATAATCAGTGATTATATATTTCAGGATTGGTTATATCGTGCCTTAGTATTTCTGGTAATATCCTGCCCTTGTGCGTTGGTTATCTCTATTCCATTGGGGTATTTCGGTGGAATCGGTGCGGCTTCAAAAGCAGGTGTCTTATTTAAGGGAGCCAATTACCTTGACCTGATGACCAAAGTAAATACTGTGGTAATGGATAAAACAGGTACTTTGACAAAAGGCGTTTTTGATGTTCAGGAGGTTGTTGCAGTCGAAAATATTGATAAAGATGAATTGACAGGAGTAGTTGCTGCAATGGAGAAATTCTCTAATCACCCTATTGCCAAGGCTATTGTTGCTTTTACAGGGAATAAAGCAGATAAATATAATGCAACCGATATCGAAGAAATATCCGGACACGGGCTGAAAGGTAAGGTTAATGGTAAGGAAGTACTGATCGGTAATAATAAACTGATGAAAAAATTCGGTATTGATTATGATATCAGGGTGGATTTCATTGTTGAAACGATTGTGATTGCGGCTATTGACGGTAAATATGCCGGATATATTACCATTGCGGATGAAGTGAAGGAAGATGCCGCTGAAGCTATAAAGAATATGCATACAAATGGCATCGGAAAAATTGTGATGCTAAGCGGAGATAAAGCCTCAATAACAGAAAAAGTTGCATCTGTTCTCGGAATAGACAATGCTTATGGAGACTTATTACCTGAAGATAAAGTGAAACATCTTGAACAACTGAAAGCAGATAAGAATAATGTAATTGCTTTTGTCGGTGATGGTATAAACGATGCTCCTTCTCTTGCACTGAGTGATGTTGGAATTGCTATGGGAGGAATGGGAAGCGATGCTGCTATTGAAGTTGCAGATGTAATCATTCAGACAGACCAACCATCCAAGATTGCTACCGCCATAAAGATTGCTAAATCTACCAGACAGGTAGTTATGCAAAATATAATCTTAGCATTTACTGTTAAGGCTATTGTTCTTATACTTGGAGGTTTCGGTGTCGCAACTATGTGGGAAGCTGTCTTTGCCGATGTAGGGGTATCGTTACTGGCTATACTGAATGCAGTCAGGATTTTGAGAATGAAATTCTGACAGGCTATATAGCTAATAATTGCAGCCATCATGAGCAAGCGAAGACGTACGAAACGTTTAGCTGCAAGAAAGGAATTGATAAATGCTCAAAAAAATAGCTTTTTCAAAAAATACTTATCTGTAATCAGCATCTCTATAGGTTCTGCTATCGGTCTAATCTTATGGTTACTTATCTTCAGATGTAAAGATGTACATTGTGTCAATTCCTTTTTCCCCATACCTCACATGGGTTTTGCAGGATTTAATGCGTGGGTAATAGCAAATTATTTCTTTAGAGAATAATATTATTAACCCTTGGTTGAAATAATTATTTCAGCCAAGGGTTTTTCGTTCTTAATTATACAAAACCATGACTAACTATTAAAAATAATGAAACAATATACATATGAACTGAGCTTTAAAATAAATCAAGAATTAAAAGAAATAGAATGTGAAGAAGAGAATATATTTAACAAGGCACCTAAAATAATATCGTTATTAGAAAATACATTTATCGAACTCAAAGAATTTATTTGCACATATAAATTCAAAAATATTGAGGAAGAAATACATTTCTTCAAAGAAATTAAACCTCAGCTATTTAGTAAGTTAATATATAATCGAAAAATTTATTGCATAGAAACGATGATACCCAATGGTAGTATAGAATCACAAAATGCATATTTACGAAGTGAACAAGACCATTTAAAAATATTTTTTGATAGGAACCTTGATTTTTATAAATACTACCGAACAGGTTGTACTCATCTCGATAGGTATTATTTTGTAAGAGGAAAACCTGATATTCAATTGAACTTAGATACTTTTTATTTCGAAAGAGATCCAAAATTCTCAACTAGTTTTGACTTTAAAGTATCTAAAATTATAGCAAATGAGATGCTTGCAATTTACTTAAATGAGAAATTAAAGGCATTAAACAATTCCCCTAATTCTTCAAATTTCAGCTCTGTTAAAAAGAAACTGACATGGACAGCTAAAAAGACAGAATTAGTAGAACAAATATACGCTTGGGAAAGAGCTGAATGTTTTGATTATGGTAATACAAATATAAAGGAGATCGCTGAATATGTAGAAGAGGTTTTTAATATTGACTTGGGAGATTTTTATCATGCTTTCTTAGAAATAAGAGAACGTAAAGGAAGTCGCACGATATTCTTGGATAAACTGATAAAGTTTTTGAATGAACGTATGGACGAATTAGACAATAAATAATGAATTTATAATATCTTTGCATGAATAAAGAAACAGTATGGAGGTATGTTCCTCCGTAGGTTATAACATAACATTCGCTATACGTCTTGATATAGAAAACTGGTAATTTTTTAGAAGAATAAGACGAACTGTGCAATGTTCATGCTATACGAAAGTATAGTGTGGACTTGCTTGTTTCGTTCTTCGGGTATACCAGTGCCTCTATATCGATACAAAGCAGGCTCCACACTTCTTTTTGTATATTGCATCCCAAAACATTGAAAATATGAAAAAAATAAAATTATATATTGCCTCCTCAATAGATGGGTATATTGCTCGTCCAGATGGAGATTTAGATTGGCTTTCTAATTACCCCATTACACATACAATGAACTATGGATATGATGAATTCTTTGAATCTGTAGATATTGTTATTATGGGTGGAAGAACTTATCGGGATATTTTAAACATGGATGTAGTTTATCCATACGAAAGTAAAATATCATATGTTATAACAAGAAATCAAATAAACAGTACGAAAGAAAACATTCATTTTGTTACAAATAATATAATTGAGATTATTTCGAGTTTAAAAGAAGAACAAGGTAGAGACATTTGGCTTGTTGGAGGTGGAGAATTAATATCAATGTTCTTAAATTATGATTTGATTGATGAAATGATAATTACATATATTCCCATACTACTTGGAGATGGCATTCCTCTATTTCCCAAGTCTGAGAAAGAGTCTAAATGGCATCTGCTTAATAGAAAATCTTATAACAATGGTGTGTTGTCTATTGAATATCAGAGAATAAAAGAATAAGATAACACTAATTAAAACATGATAAACTCCCAAGCTATACCCAAGTTTGGGAGTTCTTTTTTATACTTTATTTCAAATTAAATCCCTCGAAAAAGACAGTTTAAATGCCTTATTGTATTAAAAAAGAAAACTCCACAGATTGATTTACTTTTCAGATTAAAGCTATCTCTCATATTCGCTAAATATAAGATAATTACGATATTATTTAAAAATACTTATCCCAATATGGGAATTTAACATATCAGAATATCAGACCTTTGTATCAAACAAAATTGATATGGAAGTCATTACAATTGATTCAAAAGCATACAAAGAACTAATCGAAAAGATAGATTTAATTGCTGATTATATTAGGAATAAGAATACCCAAGACATTTCAGAAGAATTAGATGAAGTGTGGGTCGATAGCTACGAAGTATGTACTTTCCTTCGAATAAGTGAACGTACTCTACAACGTTTACGCACCAATAATCTTATATCCTACTCAATACTATCAGGTAAGACGTATTATAGCATCAGCGAAATTAAGCGAGTCTTAGCAGAGCGATTAGTCAGATCAGGCGATGAAGCTTTGACAGACTTGATTAAAAATCATCAGGAATACATTGAGACAAGGAAAAAGAATAAACCAAAGAAATAATTGTTGATATGAGAATAGATGATGACATATTTGAATCCAACATTAGAGGCTTGGCAAGGTTGCTGAAGAATCTTGATGCCAAGATAGACAAATTATTGGTTGCTGATAGTTCTGTAATGGACGAACGGTTATTTGATAATCAAGATTTATGTCTTTTTCTGAAAGTTACCCCTCGTACTCTGCAACGATATAGAAATCAAGGCTTAATTCCTTTCAAGACTATCTGTAAGCGGAACTATTACAAAGAATCTGATGTCAATATCTTCGTAAATAAATACTTTGGAGGAAAAACTCAACCGACTGACAAAGATAAGTATAAGAGAAAAAACAAACGTTGTGATGACGATACAGAAGATGTTGTAGTTTAAATGGTTTCTGTTATTTTTATTTGGTTTTGGAATCCCTTTTTGTCGTGATGACAGGAAGGGATTTGTTTTTATATTTTCTGCATTTTCTTAATTCTATATTTAAAAGTTATACCAACAACGTTAAATAAATCACACAAAATATTAATTCGGTATCTCCCTTGGAGATTAGATATTATTTTTTCCGCATGTGCATTTGCACCACCTGATATTAATAAAGAAGGAGCAATATGTTTTTCAGAATAACGTTTCCCATTTTTCATGCATTGAGGTTTAAGCTCATTAACAATACCAATAAAATTAAATAGCAATTCTGGAAATGCAGTCAAATTTTTTGCCTCACAAAAGGTAATTAGAGATTCATTGGGAATATAGTAATATATGGCTTTACTATTATAAAACTCATGGTCAAGCTCTACTGCATTCTGTTTTAGAACAGCTATATCTGGAGTGGTATATATTTCTTTACAATGGGCTGATTGAATGTTCACATTATGTCTAATTTCATACACATTACCTCTTCCTAATTTCGGACGAATTTCAAAGTACGAATATTTTCGAGGATCTCCTGCTGTTGTACATTTATAGCGAAACTTGTTCTTGATTGTATTTTTTATATCTACGATATATCCATTATTCTCATAAAACCTTACAATATTATTGTAACAAGTCATTTCGAAAAAGTCACTAATTCTCTTGGAATTATTATATATTGAACTATTATTCTTCTTTAAATAGCTTTCAATATCTCGTTCCAACTCTTGAATATCTTTGAACGGATTTGCCATTATTTATTACTCTCAGACATGAAATCTTTATAACCACGAACCTTTCTCATAAATTCAAGCGTATTTGAGTACACAAACATATCCACAGACAAAGTATATTTCTCCATTATTTTTTTATACCTGTAAACAACTGAATTTAACTGTAAAATCTCTTTCTCGGAAAGCTCGATAGTTCCTAAAACGATTGATGTAGCATCACTTTTAGATAAAATTCGATGAGTAAATTTATTGGCAGCATCAAAATTTGCCAATATTCGGCGATAAAATATGGACATTGCCAATAATAGATAAATAACATCCAGATATTCTTTCATGTTAGTATAAGTTTGATACTTATCAGAAGTTAAATTCTTTATATCAGAGACTCTTTTGTCATATTCTATTTTTAGTTGTTCTCCAACTTTATATGGAAGATGCTTCGTGAAAATACTAATCATATATCATTAATTGTTAACATATAAAGATATATAAGAAAATCAAATAATATATCTAAATATCTTTAGAATCTTCTTCCTTTTAATATTTCATTCAACTCATTATCGGTTCTACCAATTAATATCCGATCCCGATTATTATCAATAATTTCTTTAATGCTCATAGGCTCTCCCGAGCGGATGGTATCATTCGATACAATAGATATTGGAGCCGATTCTACAACCTGAGCATCTTGTTTTGGTTCATTCTTTGTATCGAGAGTCAATTGAATTTGCCTGCTAAGAACAACCAGTTCGGTTTTCAACTCTTTTAATTGGGGTTCTTTTCTGAAAGTAGAATCAATAATCTCTTTGAGAATAGGTAAATCCTTAGATAGCTTCTCATTATCTGTCTGATATTTCTCTATCAACTTTGGAATACGCTCCAAAGCATTCAAAAAATTGAGAGATGCCAACTTAGGATCAGTAGCAATATGACCATTATTGTAATTATATTTGATGCCACCCTCTCCCTCAATAAAGAAACGATTATCCTTGAAAATGGAACCCTCTTTCTGACTGTCCTCTGTCTTGACTAACAACTTAAATCCATAAAGTTCGCCAATAGCAAAATATTCGTTATTTGTTCGGGCATTACCCGATAGTTTATTCAGTTTTTCTCCAATAGCTTTAGGTTCGGATGAGGCTACGCCATCCAATTTTATAGGATTGAGTTTATTACCCTCCTTATCCATTTGCATACGAGAATTAAAAGCATCTAAATCTTTTGTTAGGCGACTAATCATCTGTGTATTGCCTTCAATAGTTCGGGTACTATCCTCAAATTTGAAAGTAGCCGAAGATTTACTTTTAACGAAACTCTTCTTCTCACTCTCTAAAGCATTGATTTTCTTTTCCAACTTAGCTTTCTCCAACAAATCAGTATTTCCTGAAAGTATAGCCACATATTCCGAAAAATTCATACCCGAACTTTCATCCATACTGCCCTCATCAATGGTACGACTACCTAAACTGTTATTTTTGAGTTGATTGATAAAAGTCTGTTTGTTCTGCAAAAGATTAAATTTATATGAGTCCAGACTTTTTTCTACTGCATAGATAATCACATCGACTTTATTACCTGCAAACTCCTTCGCGATATCATTGCCTTTTCGTATGGCTCGCCCATCACGTTGTTGCAGATCAGAAGGTCGCCACGGCGTATCTAAATGATGAATTGCTACCGCACGTTTCTGTGCATTTACTCCTGTTCCCAACATAGAGGTAGAGCCGAATAGAATACGAATACGCCCTTCATTCATTCCGTCAATCATCGCCTTACGAGCATTGTCGGTCTTGGCTTCCTGAATAAAACGTATCTCGTGGGCAGGAATCTTGTGATCTTCTACCAACTTACGCTTGATTTCAGAATAAGGATTCCACTCATTAGGCTTGTATGTTCCCAAGTCAGAAAACACAAACTGTGTACCTTTCTTTTCATCGTATTTAGTATAATACTCCGCAATCTTTGCAGCACAATGAGAAGCCTTGTTATCTATATGATCGCCATAGTGTTGACTTATCATTCGCATATCCAATGACATCTTACGTGCATAATCGGTAGCGATAAGCATTTTTGCTTTTTCTTCACTTTCAGATAACGGAGTACGACCAAGTAAGGTGGCATCTCCTGTTTTGGCAAACTCCATCAGCTTTTGAATAAATATTTCCTGCTGTGGGGTCGGTGGAATATTATATAATATCTCGTTCTTTTCGGGCCTGTCAATACCAATATCTCTGGCTGTACGAAAGTCAGTTATCTCTGCATAGAAATTAGCCAATTCGGGAACTTTAATAAAATAGCGAAAACGTTCTTTCTGAACAATCTGATTGGTAACGGAAAACTCATAGTCTGTTGTCTTTTTTGCATAGATAGCTGCCCAAGCATCAAATGAATTAATACCCTGATTCTCCAATTCTTTCGGACGTAGATATTTAAAAAGCAAATAGAGTTCAGTTAAAGAGTTTGATATAGTTGTACCTGAAAGGAATGTTGCTCCTAAATCTTTGCCTGTACGTTCTTGTATGGTACGAACAGCAAAGAGCATATTTAATGCTCGCTGGCTACCTTCGGGATTGCCCAATCCTGCCACACGGTCGTGTCGGGTGGTAAAGGTCAGATTCTTGAACTGATGGCTTTCATCAACAAACAAATGATCTATACCCATCATCTTGAAATCTACGACATCATCGGTGCGGTTCTTTATGGTATCTGCAAGTACACTTAGCTTTACTTCTAAGTTTTGTTTACGCACTTCTAATCCCCTCAACATACGTTTGGACGCAGACTTACCTGTTGTCATCTCAAGTACACGAAGATTTTCTTCTACAGAATCCAATTCGGCACGGAAGATCTGCCGTTGCATTTCGGGTGATTGAGGTAACTTGCCGAACTGATCATGTGTGAGAATAACGGCATCCCAATTGTTATTCTTAATATCATTGAATATTTTAACACGTTTGGACGGGGTAAAATCTTCTTTACCCGGATAAAGTATTCTCGCATTGGGATAAGCTTTTTTGAATGTAGCCGCAATTTCATGTACGTTCGCTTTCAGCCCAAGTATCATCGGTTTGTTGGCCAATCCAAGCCGTTTCATTTCATAAGCAGCAATACACATAATAAGAGTTTTTCCTCCTCCAACTTCGTGGTCGGCAATTCCACCTCCCATCAACTTTTGCATCCAAATACAATCCTTTTGACTGGGATACAGGTCGACAATACCTAACGCTTTTAAATCAAGATCGGGAAATGTTTGGTGTGAACCATCGTATTGTGGTCGGACATAGCAATTAAACTTCTTGTTGTATAAGTCAGCCAATTTGTTTTGAAATCCGGGCGATTGATCATTCAACCAATCGGTAAAACCATTTCGTATTTCGTCAATTTTCGAATTGGCTAACTGTATGGCTTCAGGGTCGGCAACCTTGACACTTTTCTTTTCTCCATTCTCATCTAATACTTGAATTGTCTTGGTAATGTTCGGAGTTGTATTCAGTAAACCATGCTTCATCAGGTGGATACCCGTAAATAACTGTTTTTCGCTCTGTACGGCAAACTTTTCATTGATAATCAGATTACTTCTTTCGGCTGTAACCGTAAAATCATCACGAGAAGCGTAGTATTCGATATTTACATTCGTCTCAAACAGTTGAGCCGCAAAATCCCGATAGATTTGAATAGGAATCCATCGTTCTCCGAAATTAAAATCCAGTTCGGCAAAGCGTATCGGCTGTGGAATAGAATCTTCTAATGTTTTAAGGGAGATTTGTGTGGGTAAATTGTCGGGATGATTAGCTAAATAACGTCTAACTTGGTCTGCCTTTTCAATTACATTACCTGCAATAAACTTATCTCGTATCTCATAGTTTTCCAACATGGGATTGAAATAGATTTGTCCCTTCAACTCTTTGATTACCTCCTCCCGACTTTTATTATCCAAGAGAGAGGTCATATATTCCAATCGTATCTCTCCATATTTATTGAGAGACGCAACTAAGGCTTCACGAGAGGTCTCGGTATGTTTTACCTCATCAGGGTTGAATGTTACAGGTTTCTGAAATATATCTGCCTTTTGAAACTTACCATCTATTCGACGTTCCAATGCGAGAATAGCATCGCTAGCTGTATCCATTTTAATGGTATCTAAATTCTTTTTGTCATTCAGATTGCCATATAGCCTGACAAAAGAATCATAACTTGTATTGAGATCCTTTCGTAAGGCTGGCTCTTCCTCCAAGTTCTTCGCTTCAAAGTCATATAAATTATGGTAAGCATCTCGCAACTCAATGTATCTGCCAATCTTTGATTGCTGCATATTGGGCAAATCCAAAGGTTGAAATATTGCTTCGGTTCGATAACGCTCTTTGAGGTAGCCAATCTGATCGTTATCTTTCACTAATGAACCTTGCTTGTAATAGCTTTCTAACTCTCCTGCGAATGGACGAGATTCCATTGAGAGTTTGGGTGTCTCAACTTTTACTTGCTCAGTCTGTGTCTCTGTCTTTTTCTGTTCCTTATTATTAGAAAATAAGCTTAGTTGCACAGGCTTTTGGTTGGGCGGAGGAGTTCGCTTTTTACCTCTGGTCGGTTTTATTTGTGTTCGCTCTGCTTCTGAAAATCCAAACAGATCGTATAATGACATAGTTGGTTGAGATACATTGAGTTCAATGGTTTTCGTTTTTTCTTCTATCTGTTGTGGGTTGCTATTTATTGTAGGACCATTCTGAACTATCTTTTGACTTGGTGTTGAATGCTTATTATACAGGTTTAAATCAAGATTTAGTTTAAAATCTGTATTCAACATTTGCTTTAAGTCGGCAGCAATACCCTCTACACCTCCATCATGGATAAATACTTGTGCGGGTTTTCCGTATGGATCAGTATCTGTGTAGCCTTTTGTATGTACTATATGTTGCAGATTTTCAAAACTACTATTGATTGTTACGCCCGATGAAAGGTTGTAGGTCGTAAGAAACTTCTTTTCTGATGCTGATAGTTCCTGTTTTTGGGTATTCTTTTGCAATATAATCAAATCACTACCCACTTCTGTTCCTGCATTTTCTACAAATAGGTTATTCGGTAGGCGGATAGCTGATATAAGATTGGTATTGTGCATCAGCCATTTTCTGACTTGTTGATTATTGGGGGAGTTCAATACACCCTGAGAAGTGATAAAAGCCATAAGTCCACCCTCCCGAAGTGTTTCAACTCCTTTTAGAAAGAAATAATTGTGAATGGCTCGTGTGGAATCCCGATGCAGTTTGTCGGTTTTCATAAATTCGGCATCAAAAACACTCATTTCTCCAAAGGGGATATTGGAAGTAACCACATCGAAATGATTAATATAGCGGCTTTCGATAGTTTCAAAGCCATCTACTATAACTTTGTCATCAGGATTGATATGCGATAATATTTTACCCGTGAGCAGATCCTTCTCGAAATTTACAATATCTGCTTTGAGGTAACGAAAGGAAAAAGCAGACGAAAATTCGCCCATGCCTGCCGATGGGTCTAACAAGTTATTAATCTGCACATCGTTATCTCTGAATGTATCTGCCAGAGTTTGTACAACCAAAGGTGGGGTGTAGAAAGCGGTTAATACCGAGTTCTTTATACTGTTGATATATTGCATATACTCTATTGCTGAATTTGTATTGTCCCTGATAAGCCGATGTAGTTCTGCAACCATTGGAAACAATTCTAATTCGGATTTTGCCCAATGGACAGTATCAGCCAGACTGTTTGCAGGATTGAGTACACATTTGAGTCCTCCAAAACCTGTATAGTTCATTAACACATCCTGCTCTATCTCGGTGACTGATCGTTGTTCTTTTTCAAGGTTAAGAACTACTCGGATGGCATCAATGTTGGCTCTAAGGTGAGCTTTCTTATTATAACTCATCTTCGTCCTCCAATAAATCGATTTGACCTACCAGCTCCGTATAGAGTTGGTTGTATTCAGCAGAATAGGCAAACTCGTCATGCAGAATATAATCGGCAAAGACTTCTTCACAGAGTGGTAGAAGTTTCAATGCTTTTTTGTTGACTTCGGACTCGGATAGATACGAAAACTCTTCCCAAAGGATATTGCGAATAGTATCGAACTTAGAAAAGAGCAGACCAGTGTATAAGGCTTGACTGGCCATCTCATTTGCTCTATCGTGCGAATAACCGTCTTTTATCGTATTGGAATAAGTTTCGGCAGCAATATCGGCACGTGATTTTATAAACTTGGTATCATCCGCTTTGTCAGGATGGCTTTCTTTGAGGTAGGAACGGAGCAATAGCCCATAATAGGACAACTCCTTTAAGTTATTCTTGGATTTCATTTTGTTGGAAATTAGTGGAGGTCGAAAGACCGTTTTGATAATAATGGTATAGAGAGGTTGCTTACAAAAAGCAGAACGGCACTTGGGTTTTCCGTCCCAAGTGCCTCCACTAATTTCTCAAATTTACAAGCTAACCGCAGTACCTCCCGATACAGAGTTGCCTATGAAGTAAAGTTGTAGAAATCAGTGGTAAATATAGGGATTTATATTTATCTTCTTACTTCTCGGGATTGCTGTTGAGAATCATCTTGCTCTTGCTTATTCTCTTGCTTCTCTTTTTGTTTTTCAGTAGGGGTAGTTTGTCCTTGTTCCAATGGCTCTTTTACTTTCTTGGTAGCTTCATTTATACTTCCTTCCGAATTAACGGCAACTTGTACTTTGTGCCTGTCATCGGGTTTGACAAGCCCTTGCTCCAAAGCTTTCTTGTAGTCTCCCGGAAACATAAAATCGGTTTTACCATCCTCGGGTTTCCAAGTAATGTAGCCATTATAGTTTTTACCATTCCTATCGGTAAGTCCGCTTACATAGATCGTTTTTCCTTCATTGAGACTGGTATGTTGGTCTTCGGTCAGTTCTTTCTTACGAAAGGTTTTCGGAGCTTCACGTTGTCTCTCCAATTGACTCTGAGACTGGCTCTGTTTCGGATTATTATTGAAAAGGACTTCTAAACCACGTCTATCCGCATTTATCTGGATGGTAGCACTGAACAAAGTATCTTTTTTCGATTTCATATTTTCCAGAAACACTCCCTTTCCTTCAGCAAGGTCTTTTTTTTGTTCGTCGTTCAATTTAACACTTTTGTATTCGTCTGGTATTTTTATCTTGTCGGCACGAAGGGCAACCAATTCATTGGTTAATTTGTCAACTGATACAAAAGCCTGCATCTTCATTCCCTCTTTGGGTTCTATTTCTATCAATCGTCCTGCATTGCCTGTCTGACGCAGATTATCTTTGTCTTCTTGTGTGAAAGTCGCACCCATAAACGGATAATTGAGTTCGGGAGCATTGCGTATGTTGTGGATACGCAGTTTGAGATTACCTTCTGAATCTTCCCGAAACGAAAGGCGGGCATCCGAATATACCGATTCGCCAAGAGCTTCGGTTTTGATGGTTACCAATACAGGGGACTTTTGCCAGTTGAGCATGGGTTCAAGGCTACCGGATTTTTCTAACTTTTCTTTGGTAATTCCTAATTGTGCCAACTGATCCCAATTGATGCGGGATTCGTCCAATGCTTTGTATTGTTTTGGAGAAAAGGCTTCAGGCAATACTCTGTACTCGTCAATTTGCTCTTTGTTGGATGGGCTTTCGGGATCGTTCAGCATTTCCTTCAAAACCGGAAGTATACTGTCGAACGAATCTAAGGGTAGTTTGAAGAATTGGAAATGTGTCGGATCTTTGTACTGGTTCAGGAAGTTTTTAAAGAAGTTTTCTAAGGCATCGGAGTTCTTATCAATCTTCAAAAAGTCGGGTTCATTTTCTTTGGTAGGTTGGGTTGTTTTAGGTGCTCCGCCCTCGTTAATACCTGTAACAGCTTTGAGGTCATTACTGTCTTTTTCTGTGACTAACAGAATTTCTTGGTCGTTTACCTTTTCATTCATTATAATTGAAATTTAGTGTTGCATCAATAGCGATGCTTCACTAAATTAGAATGAATGGATGTGTATATAGCTAGTATTTAGATAACTGTCATCAGATGGCATCTGGTGTCATCATTTGTCTGGGATAGATATTTTTGAAGAATAATACAAAACTAACTATGAGGTCATAGTAGTCTTTCTGGTAATCGATATTAGATGGTAAGTAGTGGTGTCTGATTTGTTAAATAAATAATGTATATTTGTTATTGATTGTATCACAGATAGTTTGAGTAAATGAAACATATAGAATTTGGGAGTAATGATATTTTAGTTTCAGAAATAGAAGAAACAAATCTCAGAGCTTTTTATATTGGCTTTGATTTAGGAGCGTGTCAATTAACAGAGTTTACTGATATATTGATGGACTCACTTGTTGATTTTGCTTTTGGCTATCATACAGGTATATTAAGATCATATAAACGAAGAACACTTGTGGAGGCTGCAACAGCGTTATACAATATTAAAGAATTTGCAGAAGTTAAAAAAACATATGTTGATAATGATGCTGTGCTAGATGATGAAGAGCTGAAGATCGAAGATAAATTCTTAAAAAGAGGAGAATTTGGAGAATTGATATTACATCTGATTCTTAGGGATTACTTTAATACAGTTCCATTACTATCAAAGATTCATTTTAAAGATTCAGATGGAATGACTGTCCATGGATTCGACTCAGTTCACATTGGGCCAGACTTATCAAATACAAAAGAAACATCTTTATATTTAGGAGAATCAAAACTATATTACAGGAAATCAGGAAAAGCTGGTGCACATGGAATTGATGATTTAGTAATAGATATAAAATCTCATTTTTGCAAAGACTTTCTAAAGAGGGAATGTATGCTAATATCTAAGAAAAAGGATGCTTATCCAACACTCGAATCATACCCAGATATAAATACAAAAGAGGAGTTTACTGATTATTTGAACAAAAAAAATTACTGGATTGATATTCTAAATAAAGTTAGTTTAGGAAGTCATAAAATGCAAGATTTTATAAATTCTGTAACTGTACCTCTTATTTGCACATATGAATCAGAATTATTTAAAAAATTTGATGATGATTCCCATCCAGATTTTAAATCTGAATATGAAAAAGAAATAAAAGAACTTCAAAGGCTCTTAGATAATAAATTGAATAGTATTCCCGATGAAAAAGGAGAGTTGGTAAAATCAAAACTGAATATAGTGCTAATACTGTTCCCTATACCTTCTAAAAAGGAATTAATTAAAGTGTTACATCAAAAACTATACAATCAACAAAATGCATAATAATATTGACCTTATTATTAAGTCTCTAGAAGATATTCAAGGAGTAAGTTTATCAATTGATGAAAGCTTTAAATATGCTCAGTTAGCAAACTCTCTTTTAAATAAACAAGATGAAAATGGATATAGATTAGTTATTAACATTCTAAATAATTGGAACAAGATACCACAACCAACAATTGAATTATGGACAGATCTTATTGAGGCTGCAGGTTTTTATCCATATTTAGAAAAAAACAAACAATCCATTATTTTAAATAACTTATCAGGAGCAATAAGAAAAGAAATGCATCTTTCTGAATATATGCCTTTAAAATATTTTCATGAGGAGCAATTTAAATTATTGGATTTATTAAATAGCAATAAAAATGTTATAGTGAGTGCACCCACCAGTTTTGGGAAAAGTCTTCTTATTGAAGAAGCAGTAGCCTCAACTAAATATAGTAATATTGTTATTATACAACCAACATTGGCTTTGCTTGATGAAACTAGACGAAAATTGCAAAAGTATAAAGATAAATATAAGCTTATTATCAGGACATCTCAAGAACCTTCTACAATAAAAAAAAATATCTATTTATTTACAGCAGAACGTGTAAATGAGTATAAATTTTTTCCAAAAATAGATTTTCTTGTTATAGATGAATTTTATAAGCTTAGTGGACTAAGAGATGATGAAAGATCTGCGTCTTTAAATAATGCATTTTATCATCTTCTAGAAAAATTTAATCCTAAGTTTTACTTACTTGGACCAAACATAGATAAAATTAGTGAGGGTTTTTCAACGAAATATAATGCAATTTTTTACAAGTGTAATTATTCCTTAGTAGATACACGTGAATTTAATATTTATAAGGAATATGATGGGAAATTTGGTGCTAGTGGAAAAAAGAAAGAATTTAAAGAACAAACTCTCTTTGATTTATTATTATCATTAAATGAAGAACAAACCATTATTTATTGTTCAGCTCCTCCTAAAGTTCGGTCTTTAGCCTCTAAATTCACAACCTATTTAATAGAAAAAGGTATATCTCAAATGAAGGTCAATTTTCCTTTGATAGAGTGGATTGAAGAAAATGTCTCTACAAAATGGTCATTAATTCAGAACCTACAGCATGGTATTGGAATACATGACGGGGCTTTACAAAAACATATCACTACCTCCATCATTGATTATTTTAATGACGGATTAATAAAATATCTATTCTGTACATCCACTATAATAGAAGGCGTAAATACGAGTGCCAAAAATATCATTTATTTCGATGACAAGAAAGGACCCAATGATGTCGATTATTTTGATTATTCGAATATAAAAGGGAGAGCCGGAAGAATGATGGAGCATTATATAGGTAAAATATATAATTTCAATCCTCCTCCTAAGAAGGAAGATATTGTAATAGACATACCCTTTTATCAGCAGAATCCAATCAAGGATGAAGTCTTAATACAATTATCTGAAAACCACGTATTAAATAAAAACTCCAACCAATTTTTAGAAATACAAAAAATACCATCAAGAGAAAAAGAAATAATAAAGCTTAATGGATTAAGTGTTAGCGGCCAAAAGAATATACTATCTATCTTAAGAGAAGAAATTTCTCAAAATTATAATTTGCTATCTTGGACTAATTTTCCGACATATAAACAACTAGAGTATGTCCTTACTCTTGCTTGGAATAATCTAATCCTTGCAGGAGAAACGACTAAGCCGATGACAGCGAGTCGATTAACATATATGACTTTTAATTATGGAATAGAGAGAAGTATTAATTCCATAATTAATGATACGTTTAAATATGATAAAAAGAATAATAAGAATGCCAGTAAAACAGATTATGATATATTGAATGAAGCTATCCAAAAAATATTTCAAATAATGAAACATTGGTTTCAGTATAAAGTGCCTAAATGGTTATCTGTAATGACTTCCTTACAAGAAGTCGTTTGTATAGACAATAAATTAAGGCCGGGTAATTATTTGGTTTATGCAAATACTCTCGAAAATGATTTTATTCCTGAGAACTTAACCATTCTCTTGGAATATGGTATTCCAACAAGTGCTATAAGAAAGTTAGAAAGATATATTCCAAGAGAGATTGGACAAGATGAAGTGTTAACTTATATAAAGGCCAAATCACTTCAAGAATCAGAAAAATTAATAATGTATGAGAAAGAAAAATTCCTGATAAATTTGTGAGTAATATTTGTGAATTGGGATTAGATTTGACTATTGCAAATCATTTCTTCACCAACTTACTCAACTTCGGATCTTTCATAATCCGATCCATTTCAACCTCAACAATATTTGTTATATCCTTTTTAATGGTATAGTAATTATTCTCGATAATATCATTCATTGGTTTATCATAAACCTCTTGAAAATCCATAACAACAGGGATTTCTTTGAATTTCTTGGTTTCGGCAGAAACCTTATCAGTATCCACAACAATTTGAGCATGAAACATCTTCTGCTCAATCCGCTCATCAAAGTTGTCCGAGACAGAACCTACAAACATACCCTGAGTAAGTGTTGAAATTTTAGATGCAGGAATTAAGGAGTCCAACTGCGTATTGATAGTCGTTGATTTATCTTGCTTATTAATCGTCATAGATTGTCGCTTCTGTAAAACTTTGCCAAATCGATCCGAAAGATTCTTTGCTGTATCTCCAACTACCTGTCCTGAGAAAATGTTGCCAACAGTATTCATTACAACATCAGCTTCTTCACGTCCATAGTCACGAGTTAATTGTGATATATCCTGAAAGCCCAGACAAACGGCCACTTTGTTACTTCGGGCAGTTGCTATCAAATTATCCAACCCACGAAAATAGATAGTCGGCAACTCATCAATAATAACAGACGATTTTAACAAGCCTTTCTTATTGATTAGCTTTACAATACGAGAATTATATAAACCTAAAGCTGCCCCATAAATATTCTGTCTATCAGGATTATTACCCACACATAATATTTTAGGTGCATCGGGATTATTGATATCCAATGTAAAATCATTGCCTGACATTACCCAATATAGCTGTGGAGAGATCATTCTTGATAGTGGAATCTTTGCACTGGCAATCTGTCCCTGCAACTGCTCTTGGGCATTTCCATGCCATGCATCCATGAAAGGGGAAAGGTAGTTTTCCAACTGTGCGTAGGATGTAAGAATTGGAAATATCTCCTTGTATGGTTTGTTCAGAAACTCAATCGCATGAGGAAATGTACAATATTTACCACTATCGTATAATTTGAGATACCAAATAATCGCAGCGAGTAGAATAATCGGAGACTCCACAAAGAAGTCGCCCTGCTTCTGTATCCATGTTTTATTGAGGTTCAACATAATCGTATAGGCTGATTCATAGGCATCAGAGATGTCGGTCATAAATTCGGGAGCAATAGGATTACATCGGTGGCTACGCTCGGGATTATCGAAATTGATAACGTAAAATTGAGGATCAACATCATATCTGTCTGCATGCTGCAACATCTTATTGTAGGCAATCGTCGATAGGTCGGGATATTTGAAATCATAACAATATAGGGCAAAGCCTTTGCTAATCTGCTGATCTATATAATTATTGACTACTGCAAATGATTTACCACTACCGGGAGTTCCCAATACAATAGTTGCTCGAAATGGATTGACTACATTGATCCAACCTTTGTGCTGTTTCTTCTGATACTGAAATAATGTAGGCAGATTAACAGAATATTCATTCTCCATGAGCTGCGTTTCCTGCATAAAACTTTCATTCTCCATATTGAAAACATCATCCATCAGATTCGTTTTCAACAATCTACTCATCCACAATCCACCCATTAACAATAGAATATAGCCGATTGTCATTGTAAATATATACAAAGCTGTATTAGCTACTAATGGTAGAGGCAAAGCCAATATCCACCAATTGAGAAAGAAAAAGATAAACCCGAAGAACAGGAACACATATATTTTATTCCATGTTATTTTCTCTTCTTTTACACCTTTCGTCCCCAAACAGGATAGTGCCAGAAATACTACTGCAAACAGCTTTGTCCAAAGGATATGTGAAAACAATCCTGCCGTATTCTGAAAATTGAGTAGTATTTTATCTACTACACCAATGTTAATTCCACCATCCAATATTGCTTGGTAACAAAACCAATAAATATGGATTACCACAAATAAAATACTAATGGCTCGCATAAATTCCATTACTTTGGCGAGTCCTCTCAAATCATCCTCGTTTTGCATATTTCTTATTTTTGAATTTCTTGCTCAAAAATATGATCTATTACAATATGACGATGAGACATTTTACAGCCAATAATGGACATTTGTTTTTTAGAGATGTAAATAGTTATCTTATTAGTCAGCTTCATAATAAGCCTAATTGTTTCGCTAGATTTTGCATATATAAACACATTGGGCGTTTATGAACATCTTCTGGCTTTGTATAGTTTCCTACTATTAATCGGTTAATCATTGATATATCAGGGAAAATACTATGTTTACCAAAAGCGTTTATTAATTGTTTTTTATACGCAGGAGAATAAATTTTTGCCTTATGTACTAATTCTTCAGCAATATCTAATTGTGTATTGTAGATTTCTTGTATTCTAAATAACTCATTATGATTCTTATATAACTTTAAATTACCTAATGATGGCCTTAAGTCAACTTTGAGTTGCTGTGAGTCTCGTGAAATCCAGTAGTCAATAATAGATTGATTATCAACTTTAAAATTGAGAACATCTAAATTTGCTGATTTGTCTTCGGTATATAACTGAAATAATGCAACTTTACTACTTTTGGCACGATTACATGAAGGACATGATGGATATAAATTAAAAAAAGTAGTACACAAAAAAGGATATGTTGACTTCGCATAAAAGTGGTCTAAATCAAATTTGCCGAGACTGATAGGCTTTTTACTTTTCTTTCCATATTTAGATCTAACATCAACAACAACGGTTAATTGAGCATTACAATAGACACATGTTTTGATATTTAATTGTTTTACTTCTTCTAAGAACTCTACATCTCGCAAGTCTTCATATCTCATGGCTTGTACCACTTGTTCATAAAAGGAATATTTACGACTCGCAATTTTTCTTAAGACATCTTTACTCGGTACTATTTTTTCAAATTCTGCAATTTTGGTTTTCATTTCTTGTGGAGTTGCAGCTAAAATGGGCTCATATTCATTAATTATCTTTTGAATATATGTTCTATATTTAGCATGCTTTCTTATTTTCAACTTATCATGTAATGCTTGTAATTGAGCCTTTGGATGAATAAAATCTTTTCTCCTCCTACTAAATATTGTTTTACTAAAATTCTCAGCTTGCCTCTTCAATGCACCATTCACATATATCTGCCTCATAGCTCTTTTTGTTTTAGTTCATTTTGTAACTTCTTAATTTGTTCTTGTATATATTCTTTACTTCTAGGGTATTTCTCTCTATGCAAAGCTAATAATCGGTCTTTCACAAGAGGTTCTCCAATCAAATTTATAAATTGCTCACTTGTATTTTCATCCCAATATTCTTCTATTATTTGGTTTAAATCAGCTTCGTCACTATTAAAAAAATTGAGAAGAGATATAATTCTATTCCTTACAAATTCTCCCATGAAACTATTCTCCATAAAGAAATCATTCGCAAGAAGCTCACTGATATTTGCACCAAATGTTTGTTCAAACTTGGTTGTGTATGGTCTTCCATCTTTTAACCTTAGGATATTAGTTTTAGGTATATCAGAAAGAATAAAAGGTGAATGGGTCACAAATAAAATATTAACAGCTTTAATATTTTTCAGATCAATACTTTTTATTGACTCTAAGAGATGATAAATATATTGACGCTGCATTTCCGGGTGAAAATACAACTCAATTTCTTCAAGTATAATATTGATATAAGAATATTTTATGAGACTTCCATCTCCCTCTACAGAGTTTAAGTTTCGAAGATGATATAGTATTGAACTTAATGAATATACTTGTTGTTTTTCGCCGGAACTAAGAGAAGAGAACGGAAAAGGTTTATTATTATCATTTCCTTCAGTTTTTCGCAAGAAAATCTCCATATCAAGAAATGGTGGTGGTATTAAGTCTATTAACTCCCATGTGTATTTTGTTGTTCGCCTATATTCTTGCTTTCCCAATATTTCATAGCAATTTTGAATTTGGCTGGAAATATAATTTATGCTAGTATCGGGTGCTATAATTTTACTTATAGATAGATGTTGAAATAAAATAAAAGCGATTGTTTGCCTAATCTTCAAAGTTATATGACTTCCATCTTCCCAGATTGCATTGATTAGCTCATTGAAAGGCTTTGAGTAAGTTTCATCATTAAGGTTCTTATTCGAAGAATCTATATAAATTATTTTCTTAAACTTTTCATATTTGCAGGAAATAGATATGGTCTTATAAACTAAATATTGATATGCTCTTTCTATGTCTTCAATAGAGTTTTCTTGTTGCTTATTATTAGAGTATATTTTGCTTATTTTATTGATGCGAACTTTCCAATAGGCTTCTAAATCTCCTGTAATATTTTCAAAAGAGGCTCTTGTGAAATATTGGCTATCTTTTTCTCGTTGTAAATCTCTAACTCTCCACTTTTCAACTTCTTCATCATATTTGGATGGACTACGATATGCTATCATCAAGTTGTTCACTTCTTGTTTGTTGTTTATTCTTTTAAAAGAACTGAGAGATTCTTTTTTCGGAGTTAGAATTAATGAAATTAATCTTGTTCTTGCTAAACTATTTTCGTTATTGATCTCTACAACACCTTCATCACGATAAGGATTTAACACAATAGGCGTTTGATAGGCATCATTTTTGTGAAACAATTTACTTATCCAACATCCTTCTTGGGTATTTGCATTATTTTCATTTACAAAATCATTTGAATTATATGCGTATTGAGAGTAGTTTACAATCAATGAATAAAAGCCAATCTTGCTAACTAAATCTATAGAGGATAATTCTACTTTTGACAAGCCCCCTATAATCTCTTCATCTTGTTGAACACTTATATTAACATGTTCGTCCTTAATAGATAAAGTGAAGAAAGTATTTCCAATGCTATAGACTAACTCTGCATTAAGGTTATCAATAAATGAGACAATTGGAGATTTGAAAGTGAGTCTGGTTAAATTATTCATTATTCTGATTAAAAGCTCTATAATTGCACTTTTACCATCTCCATTCATTCCCACTATTGCACTTATATTTACCTTTGGATTCGAAGAACTATTTAGACCCGCATTGGGAAGATACATGTTCTGTGGTATTTTATCCACTATATCTGTGGTTTCTTTAATGACTCCATCTGAGGTAATTTTGAAGTTATTATAGAAGAAATACCAAGAATCAATAGTTTCACGACTATCTTGTAGGTTTTTTTTAATGGAATCTGCGGTGTTTGGCAACAAACGAATTGCTATTATTCTAAATTCATCTCTAGCAACATTTATATTATTAAGTATATCAGAAAGTTTGTCCGTCATAGTTTAGCGGTATTAGTTTTGGTATTATTAAGTAAACCAAACTTACAAAAAAAGATTTAAAGTTCATTTTTATCTGAAGTAGATTATAAACCCCTTCTGCGTCTCTTCTCCTCCACTTTCATCCTATGGGTAAAGGCTTCTTCCTCATAATCAATTCCGTGCTGCTCCAATAAAGCAAGTCCCAGAGTAGAATTATCCTGTTCATTATTATATTCGGCATTCTTCATAAAGTTATCTTTTTGCATATTAGAGAAAGCGGTTTTATCGAAAAATGCCAGAGTAGCCTGTTGTTTCTCACTTTGCTGGTCATCTATAAACAACTCATCGAATATATTTGCCGAGAACTCCTTACCCAGCTTGGAACCATTGAATACTGTTTTATTCTGATGATCTATAAAAGTTGTACCATAAATACGGCCTTCGGTATTTTTTCGAAACACAACATTGATATTGTTTTTAGCTAGGTCATTCAGAAAAGCCTGTTTATCTATATATTTATCTATTGCAGAACGGACAACCAATTTAGGCGAATCAAATACCTTATTCTCTTTCATATATTTGACTGAATACTCCAATCTATTTTGCAGAGCATCATAGCCAACACTTTTACCCATTGCAGAAGCTTTGATTGGATTACCGACTTTCTCGCCATTGACATCTGTTGCCGAATAGACCAACCCATTGTAAGATTTACCTTTTATCTTTCCCTTTACTTCCTCTACTGTAACTCCATAGAGTGAAAGTAAAGCCCGATACTCATTGACCGATTGGAAACGATAACCTTTGATAAGTGCTTTGGCTGTATTGGTTATCTGCTTTTTTACATTACCTGATTGGTAATCTATACGTTTGAGTGTGGGTAAATCTTCGGATTGCTTTTTCTTTTCAGCAGTATGTAGATTATAGGTTTTCTCCAATTCCCGAGTGATTTTCTTCGATTGGTAAAAGTTATTGGAATCTCCGATTTTCTTCCCATTCTCATCTATGTTTACCGTTACGATATGAATGTGCTGTCTATCCAAATCTTCATGTTTATACACAATATAAGGCTGATCGCCTAAACCCATTTTTTGCATATAGGTTTGGGCAATCTCACTGTACATATCATCTGATACCACATCATCGGGATGGGGATTGATAGATATGTGCAATACCGGCTTTTCTGTATTTTTATTTGCATCCAAATAAGGGGTAAATGATTGATTCGCCAGATACATATTCACAGAACCATCCCGATTCAGCATCACACGATTACTGAAAAGCACCTTCGCCTGTTCCTCTTTTATCTTCTCCTGATTGTAAGATAAAGCACCATGCAAGGAACTTCCCTTACCTATTTTTGCAACCATAAGTGTCCATACTTCTGTTCAAATTCTTCCGTTAGCAGCATCATTTCTTTTTGTAAAGCCACCAATTCAAGAGTGGCTTTTTCTAATTTATAGAGAAAAGCCAATGCTTTTTTCTCTGCAAAATTCGATTTTAATGCTTTCACTACCTGATTATAATTTGTTCCGATAGCACGATATTGACCGAAAAAGGTTGTCATCCGCATATAATAATCCTGCACACCCTTGTCGATCTTAACCACTTTTACTGGTTTATTGAAAATACAAGAACTAATGAAATGAGCTTTGATATTCATTCCCGACTGCTCAAACAGGGATAAGAAACGAGCATTGTCAACACTATTCAGATAAATAACATAACGATGCTTCGCAGGATCATCTTTGGGATTTCTCCCACCTTTTCGCCTTTTAGATTCATTGCTTGGATTCATAACTACATAAAAGATTAGTAAATAAAATTACGACTTCGGAGTGATTTTCTCCCCTGTAAGGGGCAAGGGTTTTTGAGGCACGGAAATTTATTTCGAGTGCTTCAAAACATACCTTGCTGTATTCTGACGAATACTAAAATCCATCTTTTAATGGATTGCCATAAAAGCTAATTTCGGGACGATATTAGCCAACCCGAAAATGAGAGATTACCATCACGCTACAAAGGTAGAGTCCATTAATCGAAAGGTTATCATAGACTTATCGGACAAATGATGACAGCAGATGTCATTAGATGACAGTTAATTTAAAAGGCAATAAAGCTACCTGATTTCTATGTTGTTTTGTGTGAATTAATCATTGAGTTAGCGAACTGACTCGTTCAATCATTCTTTCATTATTGAGGTTTTTCGTTAGATATTGAACTATATCATTAATTCTTGACCGCACTAATTTATGAATGTGTCAAGTCAATAATGTGTTATTTACTGAATGAACTAACTCATGAATTCATGGTGTCATGCTTTCACTAATTCATTAGAACATTAGAGCACGATTGAATTATATCATACACCAATGAGTGATATAATACATGAAAGAATGCTATAGCTAACTCTTGATTGATAGAATTAACAAATGGTTGAATTACTTAATTAAAACAGTATTGTATGAAAGAGAAAACATTATTTGTCTCAGTTTCTACCCAAAAGGGAGGAATCGGGAAAACAGCTTTGACCGTATTATTATCCAGTTATCTCCATTACTCGCAGGGCTACAATGTGGCGGTCGTTGATTGTGATTATCCACAATATAGTCTCAACGGTATGCGACTGCGAGACAAGAAAGCTGTTATCGAAGATTCCTATTACAAATCACTTTTCTACAAACAGAGTAAAAGCCTGAACAAAAGAGCTTATCCCATTGAGGTAAGCCGAGCACCCGAAGCGATTGAAACAGCAGAAAAGATTATCCGAGAATCGGAGACTCCTTTGGACATTATCTTTTTCGACTTGCCCGGCACGATGAATACGAAAGGTGTATTGACCACCCTTGCTCAGATGGATTATATTTTCACCCCTATAACTGCTGATCGTATGGTTCTGGAAAGTTCCTTGGAATATGCAGGACTTATCAATGAGCAGATTATAACCACAGGAAAAGGAAATATCAAAAGTCTGTATCTGCTTTGGAACTTGGTCGATGCAAGGGAAAGTAATCATCTGTACGATGTGTATGAACAAGTTATCGCCGAATTGGGATTGCAAGTAATGAAATCCTATTTGCCCGACACTAAAAAATTTCGTCATGAGATAACCACAGAACACAAACCGATTTTCCGTTCTACGCTGTTGCCGGCCGACAAGCGACTAATCAAGGGCAGTAACTTGGATGAGGTAGCAAACGAATTTATCGCAATTGTAAAAGGAGGTGATAATGGCTAAAAAAGAGAATGAAACTGAAATCGACGAAGATTTTCTACTGGCATCTATCGGAGATAAAAAAGAAGGAAAAGTATCGATTGAGAAAGAAGAAAAGGTTGAAAGCGTTGAACCTCAAAAGGCAAAAGAACCACCCATCAATAGACGGAGCAAGCGAAGTAATAATAATCCCGAAGATTACGCTACCACTTTCTTGTGCCGCAATGAAATCCGTGAGAGAAAAAGCATCTATGTCAGCCAGTTAGTACACGAAAAAGTTAAACTGATAATCAAACGTATAGCAGATGACGATGCCTCTGTGGGTGGTTATATAGACAATGTACTCAAACATCATTTAGAAAAATACAAAGAGGAGATAAATACTTTGAACCGAAATGAGAAAGATGATTTAATTGACTTAGAACTATGGTAGAATCTATAATTATAGGGTGTGTCATTACAATTATCCTGATAAAACTATCGGAATATAAGATATCCATTCGAAAGAACACAACTTCTTTTAAAAAGGACGAAGGAAAATCTGAAAAGAAGGGAAAACGAGTCGGGCGAGTAGGTAAAAGTATGCCCGACATCAGACAAATGATGACATTGAATGACAGTTGCTTAGAAACTGATAATGAAGAAGAAAAAGGACATATATTTGACTCGTCAAAGGATGAAAGTGAGCCTGAACCAAAGGATTTGGTCATAGATGCCGACCCCACCGAAACAGTAGTTGATGAACAGGAGGATATTGCTGTATACACAGGGGAAGAGGTTTATACTGCCGGAGGGATGGACTACGATGTAATGATGAATACCGTTGGGGTTATAAATAGCAAGACTGCATCCAAAGAAGAGGAGCAAAAGGCAGGAAAGGTTTTGTATGATAATCGCAACACTGAACTGGTAGACAAGATGGTTTCTGCAAAAGGAGAATTGTCTGTCAGAATCACATCACTCATCGGACTCCGTCTTCAACAACACGCAGAAGAAAATGCAGGGTATGTTGAATCAGGTCTCACTTCTCATCTAAATGAGTCGGAGGAATATAAAAATTTTAATGCCAATGATTATTTCTAATCATATAACCAGAATAAAGAAAGGAGGTAGCCTATGCAGAAGTAGTAAAAACGAAATGGTCTGAGATCGTCCACTAATTTCCAAATTAACAAGTCTAACCCGCTATGGGGAACTATCCAATCCCCATAGCTTTTCAAATTAATTTTATGAGTAAAAAACTATTATTTCTATTTGCAATACTGGCAACTGGCACTTCACTATTCGCACAAGGAAACGGTATGCAAGGTATCACAGATGCTACCAATATGGTGACATCTTATTTCGATCCTGCCACCAAACTTATTTACGCTATCGGTGCAGTCGTAGGACTCATCGGTGGAGTAAAAGTATATAGCAAATTTTCGAGTGGAGATCCCGACACCTCTAAAACAGCGGCCTCATGGTTTGGTGCATGTATCTTCTTGATAGTTGCAGCTACTATTCTTCGTTCATTCTTCTTATAATCAGATTGATTATGGCAGAATATTCCATCAACAAAGGGATTGGAAAGCCTGCGGAGTTTAAGGGTTTGAAGTCTCAATACCTATTTATTTTCGCAGGAGGACTATTAGCTGTATTTGTGGTCTTTGTGATTATGTATATGATTGGTATCGATCAAATGATTTGTATCGGTTTTGGTGTGGTAACGGCTGGAACATTAGTCTGGGGAACATTCTATCTGAATGATAAATACGGAGAACATGGCTTGATGAAAATGCAAGCCACAGCCAATCATCCCAAGTACATTATCAATCGCTTACGGATACAGAGATTATTCACTCGAATAAAAAAGAAGAACAAATGAGAAATGTACTAAAAGCAGCAACACTCGAAAATAAGTTTCCTTTATTGGCGGTAGAACACGATTGTATCATCAGCAAAGATGCCGATATTACAATTGTCTACAAAGTGGAACTTCCCGAGTTGTTTACAGTAACATCGCCCGAATATGAAGCTATGCACGCATCGTGGCTCAAAGCTATTAAGGTGTTGCCTAACTATTCGGTGTTGTTGAAACAAGATTGGTTTATACAGGAAGATTATCAGGCTGAGACTCAAAAAGAAGATATGAGTTTCTTATCTCGTAGTTTTGAACGCCATTTCAATGAGCGTCCATATCTGAACCATACCAGTTATTTATTCCTGACAAAAACGACAAAGGATAGGGCCAAACAGCAAAGCAACTTCAATGCTTTGACTCGTGGTTTTATGGTTCCCAAAGAAATTCAAGATAAGGAAACAAGTCTGAAATTCTTGGAAAGTGTCGAACAGTTTGAACGCATTATCAACGATTCGGGATTTATCAAACTGACTCGACTTACTACTGACGAAATTGTAGGTACGGAAAACGAAGCAGGCATTGTAGAAAAGTATTTTTCTCTATCACAGGAAGATACTACCTGTCTGCAAGATATGTCACTCGGGGCAGGAGAAATGAAAATTGGCGATAAATATTTGTGTCTGCATACGCTGTCAGATGCAGAAGATTTGCCAAGTAAGGTAGAAACGGATATTCGCTATGAGCGATTATCAACAGATAGAAGTGATTGTCGATTATCTTTTGCGGCTCCCGTGGGTGTATTGCTAACTTGTAATCATATCTACAATCAGTGGATTTTTATTGATGACCATACCGAAAACCTGAAACAATTTGAGAAGCAGGCACGTAATATGCACTCACTGTCGAAGTATAGCCGTTCCAATCAGATCAATAAATCGTGGATTGAAGAATATCTGAACGAAGCTCACAGCTTTGGTTTGACTTCTATCCGTTGTCATTGTAATGTAATGGCATGGTCGGATGATTATGAAGAAATGAAGCGTATCAAAAATGATGTGGGTAGTCAGTTGGCTCTTATGGAATGTAAGCCACGACACAATACAATAGATACAGCGACCTTATTTTGGGCTGGCATTCCGGGTAATCAAGGTGATTTTCCGAGTGAAGAAAGTTTCTACACATTCATAGAGCAGGCTCTGTGTTTCTTTGTAGCTGAGACGAACTACAAGTCTTCGCCATCGCCTTTCGGAATCAAGATGGTAGATCGGGTAACAGGTAAACCGCTCCATGTGGATATATCAGACTTGCCCATGAAGAAAGGAATAATCACGAATCGAAACAAGTTTATACTTGGTCCATCGGGTAGTGGTAAATCTTTCTTTACTAATCACATGGTCAGGCAGTATTTTGAGCAGGGAACGCACGTTTTGTTGGTAGACACAGGTAATTCTTATCAGGGATTGTGCGAAATGATTAATCGCAAGACCAAAGGAAAAGATGGTGTTTACTTCACATATACAGAGCAAAATCCGATTGCTTTTAACCCGTTTTATACCGATGATGGCGTGTTTGACATTGAGAAACGAGAGTCTGTCAAAACATTGATCCTTACGCTATGGAAGCGGGATAACGAACCGCCAAGCCGTGCCGAAGAAGTGGCATTGTCCAATGCAGTCAGTTTGTATATTGATCGGCTCAAATATGATAAGTTGGTAGTTCCTTCGTTCAATACCTTCTACGAGTTTGTGCAAACGGATTATGTAGCAATTCTCGATGCAAAAAAGGTGCGTGAGAAAGATTTCGATATTGCCAACTTTCTCAATGTGCTTGAACCCTATTACAGAGGGGGCGAATATGACTTTTTACTGAACTCGGACAAGCAGTTGGATTTGCTGAATAAACGTTTTATAGTCTTCGAAATCGATGCCATAAAAGATCATAAAATCCTCTTTCCGATAGTTACAATCATCATTATGGAAACCTTTATCAATAAGATGAGAAGACTAAAAGGTATCCGAAAAATGATATTAATTGAGGAGGCTTGGAAAGCTATTGCCAAAGAAGGTATGGCGGATTATATTAAATATTTGTGTGCGCCCGTAAAAGCTGCTTAGTAAACGTCCCATTAGCAAGGGATTAAGTA
>NZ_QVMP01000018.1:0-3502 GCF_010501095.1 Dysgonomonas sp. 520
AGGAAGCGGGTGCAAAAGTAAAACACTTTACAACACAATCCAAATTATTTACAACAAAAATTCAAATTATTTTTACTCATTTTACACAACTAGATGATTTTCTTTTACTTGAATATTTCATTTTATTTTCTCTCCATCCCGATAAAAACTCCGGCAAGGGGTTATTCCTTCACAATTCTCATTGTATATTCATGCTCCGAATCATCAATCAGCTTGATTATATATACACCCGGAATCAGGTTTTGTATATCTATTTTACCGTCGGAAATGTTTTGTTGCGAAAATAATTTCTGTCCCGAAAGGCTATATATTTCCGCAGATAGTATATTGTGATCCGACTTTATATATAGCTCATTTTTCACAGGAGACGGATAAAGAACAATATCCTCATCGTTGGCTTCATCTTTTATACCCGACTGGTCGTAGACATTTAGTTTTACATATTGATTACTTTGCAATGCGCAATAGTATTGCAAAACGGTTGTCAACGTTTTGTTATAAAAGTCCGATTCGTTTTCGCTTTCTGAATACGACACCCCATACACCCGATAATCACCTTTTGGCAATTCCCTGAAGTCGGCTCCGGGATTCACGGACTTAATCAGGTTGTCTTTTTCGTCAACGGCTATATAGGTATATTTTGTTCCTTCGGGTGTTGCATATTCTTCCAAAACATGCCCATCGCCCTGTATAGAGATGAGATAATCGCCCGTTTCCTGAAAATTCATTCCATAGAAGTAGTAATTCACACATTTCTCCAAATACACAGTCATTGTGTGTTTATAGCTGAACATGTCGCCTCCCGAATGAAAGGCATTGGCCGCAACAAAACTTTCACACGAAATATCATCCGAATTGAACAGCATCATAATCAACTGTCCCTGAGTATCATTAGTCAAAGTATATTGCCCGGACTCGGAAACCCTGAATACGCATAGGTTTGAGGCGTCATAACCTAACGGCCTGTAACATCCCTGCAAATTCTGATTCTCATATACATACAAAGCCCTTAAAACATCTGATATCTGCAGATCAAAAGAGTTTATTATATCATTTGGACTGCCAGCTGCCAACTGCAAATCCAGCTCTTCACTTCCCACCTCCAAACTGAGAGCGTCCGGCATACACGGCTCGCTGGCATATGCCTTACAATCGGACTCCAGCGTAAAGTCGGCATCTGAAATATCAAAAAAATGCGCGTTAGGACTCAATATCGCCACAACCTTAACCCTCGCTTTTGTTGTTTGCACAACGGTTGGAATTGTCACCGTACATTCTCCATTATTCGGAATATTTTCCGCCAGAACATAAGGGAAAGAAAAACCTCCGTCCACAGACAACAAGACACTCACCCTTTCGCTCAACGTATTTGTCGAATTCACATCCCATTTTATTTGCTGTTGCGTGTTAGCAATTACGTTTTCTCCGCCATTGGGATAGGTTAATCGCAACGGACCCGCCTCACTGACAGAGACGGTTAATTCTCCCATATCGATACCTGCTCTTCCGTCTTTTGCCGTAAATCGGAATTTCATTTTCCGGGCAACTTCGGGCAAGGCTTCTCCTTCCAGATTGTCGGGGACATTCCGGTCATTCAGTACGAATTTCAACTTCGGAAATGTCCTGTCGGGCGAACTTGATTTCTCACTTCTGAACAGGGGAGCCGTCTGACTGTGTACCGCATCATACCCTCCTGCTCCGACAATTGTTCCTAAAGCTCCCATATCGGAGGTAGTGGCTGCGTCATACTGCTCCCAAGTATAGGTCAACACATCGCCGTCGGCATCCGATGCCTGCCCGTTCAGCCAGAACGGAGTAGCCTTCGGAATAGTGATATCCTCTCCTGCATACACCGTTGGAGGCGTATTACCTGTGGCTTTCAATGTATAACAAGTTGCAGATGTACTGATATAATAATTGATCGCATCGATACTTTTCGAATGGAAATAGCTTAGCTTATTCTCGCCCGTAAGCGATTGATTTTGCGGATGCTGGCAATTGTTTCCGTAAGCCATCATCGTGCTACCTCCTCCCGGCTCCACAGCGTGGGTATTACTCCACCCATCAACACAAAAAGTAGGATTGGATTCCGTACCTCCATTCGCATTATAAGTATGCCAAGCCGTAAACTGATGACCTACCTCATGTGCAAACACGGACACAATTGCTCCCAACGGGCTACCCATTGTCCAATCTGTCCAACCCGTAGCTTTGTTGCCGTTGATGCAAGGACTTGGACCGGCTTCTCCCCTGACGCTGTAAGCCCCACTTACGCCCGACAAGGTATGGAAGGTATGCCCTACGTCGTATTGTTCGTATAATAATATTCCCTGCGAATTCATTTTATTGAAACCCGATTGCGACGCGGCTGCGCTGGCAAATCCGGAATTGGGGGTAAACGGATCTGTTGATGAATTTTGAAAAATAATTGTCCCGTCCATTGTAGGCTCTATCAAACTGAAACTTATTGCCAATTCTTGTTCATAAATCAAATTGACTGCCTGTATGATCGACACTATTTGCGCTTTCACATTATCTTTCGATCCGTAAAAAGAAACCATCTCTCCTGTCGATGCCGCCGCCAACCTGAACACACGAAGATTATCCCCTATCGGGAAACGGGTTACGGCAGTTTCGCTTTTCAGCTTCACCTGCTCCAGCGTTTCCTTGAAATGCTCAAACGCATTTTCGTCGACGCTGCAATGCAATGAAGAATGAGAGATTTCCGAAATATCATATATGCGGTAAACATTTTCCTCTATATTTTCGGGTTCAAACACCCAATACCCATTGCCCGACGAAACAAAAGCCTCTACCTTGTCTGCAAACACCGAAAGTTTCATTACCTGTTTTCCATCTTCCGACACCCCGTCATAGGTTTGCACCAAAGAGCTTTTTCCCGACAATAGATTTTCTTTGAGCAAAAAAGCAACCGTCGTTCCATCTTTTTGAGGAATTGAAATTTTTTGCCCTTTCAAATTTTTCAAAGGTGATTTATTTATTTGTATATCATCGAAATAAAAAACAACTTTTTTCCCCAGATCATTATCTATTTCGTGACCATAAGCCAACATTGAACAAAACAAAAACAGAATAGATAACAATGATTTAATTTTCATACTTATTATATAGTTTATATTGAATAATCTTATATATAGATTATACGTTTGTTGATTATGTTAATTTTTTCTACATTCAACTTTTTGGTGTCAAAAAGTTGCAAAAAGGAACAATCGAGTAGCGTAGGCGACTCAAACATCTAAAAAATCCAGATCCTTCGTTTTACTCAGAAACAACGTTCGAGGAGCGAAGGCGACTCAATGACAATATTAAATATGTGTTATATTTCAATTAGTTATCTTTTATCATCTAAATACACCACAGGTTTTATATAATACACTGCGCGGAATTAAAATTCCTTGCATTCCTTTTGAGTCGCCTTCGCTCCTCGATTGTTAATTGACCAAAGCCTCAAAAGGAATCAAAAAGGCTTTCTGTGACC
>NZ_QVMP01000018.1:3561-72509 GCF_010501095.1 Dysgonomonas sp. 520
AATGTCACGTTTACACCCGTCAGGCGAAACGGCATCTGCTTCGCAGGCGGGGACACGTTAAGCGAAACAAGGCGTAAAATTGAACACCTCCCCAACCCTGCTCCAAAAGAGGGGTTTGCTCCCTCTCCTCTTGGAGAGGGCCGGGGTGAGGTCGGTCGTCAACCAACTCAATACAGATGCTTCGCATCTCTCAGCAGCACAAGATTACAAAGTTAAGATTAAAATATTCAATATCAACACATAGCTGTGAATATATACATTCCGATAACGATAGTTAAATAAGTTTTTTGTACTTTTGTGACCTAAAAAATAGCATTTAACATAGTAAACATATCTCAAAAAAAAGATGAAGTATGCATTAGCATTTTGTTTTGCATCCTTAGTGCTTTTCGCATGCAAACAAGAACAGGAACCGGAGCGAGGAACAAATCGGCAGGAAACAAAAGAAGAAAAAAAATATACAAGGTTTAAGGGCAACTACAACAATACGTTCAACGACCTGCACAACCTGCACACCGAAGCTGCCCTAAGAAAAGGAATACCGCCACTGGCCTGCAGGGCAGACACGAGCAAATATATGACCCGGTTGAAGAGAATACCAAACGAATTGTTTTTGTACAAAACCGATTCTTTGGCCTATTCTATCCCCTACCTGACCAACGATGCTTCCGACCTGCTCATAAATATTTGCGCCAATTTCAGAGACTCTTTATCGAGAAAGAGTTTAACTCTATATAAACCAATAATAACCAGCATCACGCGCACAGACGAAGATGTGGCAAAGCTGACCAGAAGAAACGTCAATGCCAGCGACAGTTCGGCGCATCGTTATGCCACCACTTTCGACATATCGTGGAGGCGTTTCGAGAAAGTTGACACCCGAGGGGCTGATGTTGGAACCGATAAGCTGAAACTAATTTTGGGAGAGGTTCTGCACGATTTGCGGGAACGTGACAGGTGCTACATAAAGCACGAAAGAAAACAAGCGTGTTTTCATATAACTGTAAGATAAAAACTGATGATTGCAGGGAAATGCAATCAACATGCAGCTTGTCTGCTCGCAACCGAATAAAAGAAACATTTAAGCATGAATAGATATTTTATATATTTAGCATATAACGGCACTGATTATAACGGTTGGCAAATACAACCGAACGGAAAATCTATTCAGGAAACCCTGCAAAATGCGCTCTCCACATTGTTGCGAACGCCAACTGAAATTGTAGGAGCAGGGCGAACCGATGCCGGAGTGCATGCCAGACTGATGGCTGCACATTTTGATGCAGAAATTAGCAATTTAGACGAATTTTCTGACAGAATGAACAGAATATTGCCTAAAAATATCGCCATTTTCAGAACAATTCGGGTAAAACCGGATGCTCATGCCCGATTCGATGCAACGGCTCGCTTATACAGATATTATATAACGACGGAGAAAGATCCATTTTTGTATCCGTTCAAACACAAGATACACCACGATCTTGATATGGATATGATGAACCGCTGTGCAAACATCCTGTTTGAGTATAAAGACTTTACCAGTTTCAGCAAACTTCACACAGATGTGAAGACAAACGATTGTGAGATTATGCATGCTCAATGGGAACGGCAAGGCAACGATTACATTTTCACCATTCAAGCCAACAGGTTTCTTCGCAACATGGTCAGGGCGATAGTGGGAACCTTGCTTGAAGCAGGACGGGGAAAACTGGACGAGCAGGGCATGAGAAGAATAATAGAGGCGAAAAACAGATCGACGGCAGGACATTCTGTTCCGGGAAATGCGCTTTTTTTGGAAGATATTGAATATAAGGAAGATATATTTTTATAATTGAAAAACGGTCTTTTAAATTTATACAAATCATATTTGTAGGTGTGAATAAAAACTCACCCAATGTTGTTGTTATAAGGGCGTAAAATTTTACGCCCCTACAAATCACCGCCACACATCCTCCCCCAAAAGGAGGAAGGGTTATTCCCTCTCTTTGGGAGAGGGTTAGGGAGAGGTGTATTCAACTAGATTCGCATAAATGATAGATAAACTATAATAACTATGAGAATAAATACTTATTTGAACGGAAGGACATTGAAAGGATTCATGGAAAGTGAAAAATCGGGCGGACTTGTCCTCATTGTATGCACTCTCCTATCCCTTCTGTTGGCAAATTCGAGTATCGGACAACATTATCTGGGTATATGGGATTTCCATATCGGCAGCCATTCCTTTGCCCATTGGATCAACGACGGATTGATGGCGATATTCTTTCTTTTGGTGGGACTGGAACTGATTCAGGAAATTCACGAAGGAGAACTATCAAACACCAAAAGAGCCATGCTCCCTTTATCCGGGGCATTAGGAGGAATGCTAGTCCCCGCCGGAATTTATATGTTATTCAACTACGGCACTGAAACACACGCCGGCTACGGAATACCGATGGCAACAGATATTGCTTTTGCCTTGGGCATTCTTTCATTGCTTGGTAGCCGTGTGCCCACATCCCTGAAAGTCTTCCTTACGGCATTGGCAGTAATAGACGACCTGGGGGCAATTATTGTGATTGCCATATTCTACACATCCTCGCTTTCTTGGATCAGCTTGTTTATCGCTCTGGGAACATTTGTCGTTTTACTTGTATTGAATAAGGTTTTCAATATAAAAAACCTTATCCCATACCTGATTGGAGGTGTCGTTATGTGGTATTTCATGCTTCAATCGGGAGTTCACGCAACCATTGCCGGAGTATTGCTTGCAATAACCATCCCTTTCAAGAAAGGAGATCCGGCTTGCATGTCGAACAAGATGCAACATGCGCTTCATTATCCCGTGGCATTCATCATATTGCCATTGTTCGCATTAGCCAACACGGCCATAGTGATGGAAGGCAATTGGGATCAGGCAATAGGAGAACCATTTGCCTTGGGTATAATATTCGGGTTGATACTAGGCAAACCACTGGGTATCACGCTATTCAGCTTCATCATGGTTAAATCAGGCCTGTGCTCACTACCCAGAGGTACTAAATGGAAAGAGATGATTGGGGTCGGCATGCTGGGAGGTATAGGCTTCACAATGTCTATTTTTATTACCTTATTGGCGTTTAAAGACAGTGTACACTATATAAACGAGTCGAAACTGATGATTCTCTTCGCCTCCACAATTGCGGGAATATTGGGGTATACATGGCTCAACTTTGTATTGAAGAAACGAAAAGAATAAAAAAAATTAAACATATATGTGGTTAGCTCTGGCCTTTCTATCGGCTTTTTTTCTAGGGTGTTACGATGTCAACAAAAAGATGTCGGTTCAGAATAATGCGGTTATTCCCGTCTTATTCCTGAACACTTTTTTCTGTACATTATTCTTTCTTCCACTATTCCTGTTATCCCGCTTTGTGCCCGATCTGGTTGCCGGGAGCATTTTCTACGTGCCCGCAATAGATGCCGAAACCCACTTCTACATTGTCCTGAAGTCGGCCTTGGTACTATCGTCCTGGATATTCAGCTATTTTGCCATAAAACACCTCCCCCTTACAATCAGCGGACCAATAAACGCCACACGCCCCGTAATGACGCTGCTGGGTGCGCTCCTCATATTCGGCGAAAGGCTGAACCTGTATCAGTGGATAGGTGTCTTACTGACTATTATATCGGTCTTTCTTCTTTCGGCGACAGGTAGAAAAGAGGGGATTAACTTCCGTCGCAACAAATGGATCATCTTCATGTTTCTGGCAGCGGCTCTTGGTGCTGCAAGCGGATTGTACGACAAATTCCTGATGCAAAGATTCAGTTCCACGTCTGTTCAGTTTTGGTACAATTTCTATCAATTCTTGATGATGGCCATAGTCCTGATTGTATTATGGTATCCACGACGGGGAAAGTCCACCCCTTTCAAGTGGAAATGGAACATTCTGCTGGTTTCCTTTTTCCTTACACTTGCCGACTTTGTCTATTTCTATGCCCTGACCGATCCTGAGGCCATGATTTCGATCGTTTCTATGGTAAGAAGGAGCTCTGTTGTAGTCTCGTTTATCGGAGGAGTTTTATTCTTCCATGAAAAAAACTTAAAAGGAAAGGCAATAGACCTTGCTTTAATCATTATAGGGATGTTTTTCTTATATTTGGGAACAAAATAGGCCGCTGGCCTCACAATACATTATACAGTACGCACACTTATGAAAAATAAAATCATATTATTATTTCTATTCGTTTCTTTCGTATCAAGCCTGACAGCACAAGATATTACCGGCATCGTGCTGAATGCTCCGGACAATATTATCTTCGGATTATCGGCTGAAGAAAAAGACAAACTTGTTGCCCAACCAAAAGACAGTGCAATAGTGTCTGTTAACAATATATTCCAGAAAACGACCAAACGCCTCAATTTGTCGGACGATTATATTTCGCTTCAAACATCCGAAGCCGGAACCACTCAGATAAAACTGCTTCCTCTTGTTAACGAATCGAAAATAATATGCGTGGTTACAACAGTATGCGGCAAGGTTTGTGACAGCAAAATACAATTTTTCTATTCTGCCAATTGGACTCCGCTCGAAAACGTAGAGTTGTTTCCCCGGCTTGATATAAACACTTTCCTTGAAGATAATATTGATAAGAATTCCGACGATTTCCAGAATGCTCTGGCTGTGGTTTCAATGCTGCCTGTCAAGTTAGTTTTAGATGCTGATACGCAGGATATAAAAGCCGAGTTAGGGATAAAAGAATATCTTTCCGAAACCGAGTACAACGAAATAGAGAAATACCTGAAAAAAGATCCGGTGACATTTAAATGGAATAAAATTTCGTTCAAATAACACAATATATTAATCTTTGTTTCATAATTTATCAATATTATGTACTTTTGCTGCAATAATATCATTTTTATCGAATAAAGGAAAGAATCACGACAAAATTGTTACATTTTGGACATTTTATAAATACAAAACAAGAAAAAGAGGTATCAATAACAAACAAATTGTATATAACTATATAAAATCATGCAACAAGAATTTACGTTAGGCAGGGGCAAAGCGATGATTAATTTTACGCTTAAATATTGCGATACCCGCCAAAAAATGTTTAACAGCTACGGCTTTAGACGAGTAATAGAAAGTTTCATCATAGAAAACTTGAAAAAGGATGAAGTAATAATATACGATTATTACATCAAAACATTCAAAACGGATGAAGAATTTATCAACTCTCTTTTAGAGTTTTTCAAACTTGTGAATGTTTGCGAGTTGGACGAAATTTTGAAGGTAAACAATATCTATTCTGTTTTCCTCGACGATAAAAGCCTGTTTATTGAGTTGATAGAACTTCTCTACAAATATTGGAGAAGACTGGAAAGGATAACCATTGTTCGCAACTCACAGCTGGGCGACGGTCTGCAAAACGTAAGGTTCATTCAAGCAAACGACCTCTTCAACGAGCTGATCTTGTCAATTTATCGCCGCACGGAAGAAACCGTGATGGGATATAGCCACCGTGTATATCGTCAGTTGGCGGCAGGCGCAAACGCCGGACTCACCCTGAACGACGTGAAATGGAACTGTCCCGCCGAGTACAACGGATTATCAACTGTGCCTTTCATCAGTTCTGTTGTGTTCAACCCTCCCGTTATCACGTACACTAAGAAAAATACCCGTGACGGAATATTTCAGGAACATAAAGAAAATCCTTTGAAAGGAATAAACCTGAATGACGACAACTGGTTCGTGTTTCCTGCCTGGGTGGGAAATATGTTGACATTTGTCTACTTCCACAAAGATTTTATCGACCACGGATTGGGATTGGCAAACCTCTTCGAACTGGCTACCGAAAGTGACTATATAGGCAAAAAACCGGATATGATCTATCTGTTCGGTTATCCTGATGCACATGAAGAAAAACGCACATTCTATCATAAAGACAAAAAGAACGACATCCTTATCGGATATGCAAACTATTGCGACGATATCGACTATTTCGGATACATGAAAAAGATGTTGCTCACATTGCACAATGTGAAGCAAATGGAAAACGGAGCCCTTCCGCTGCACGGCGCAATGGTTAATGTTGCCCTGAAAAATGGAAAGGAAGCAAATATCATTATCATTGGCGACAGTGGTGCGGGAAAATCGGAAAGCCTTGAAGCATTCCGTACTCTCAACGACAACTTTATCCGCCACATGCGCATAATTTTTGACGATATGGGTTACCTGAAATTTGAGAATGATGGTTCGATAAAAGCATACGGAACAGAAATTGGTGCTTTTGTGCGCACAGACGACTTAGATCCGACTTACGCTTTCGAACAACTCGACCGTGGCATCTACACAAATCCGGACAAGGTAAACGCCCGTGTAACAATTCCTGTATCTACCTACGAGGTTATATCGAAAGGATATAAAGTTGATTATATGCTTTATGCAAACAATTATGCCGAAAGCGAACAAAAGATCAACTTCTTCGATAATCTGGAAAAAGCAATCGAAGTTTTTGAAGCCGGAGCACGCAAAGCCAAAGGTACAACAACAGAAAAAGGACTGGTTAAATCTTATTTCGCCAATCCTTTCGGACCTGTGCAGGAACGTGAACTAGCCGAAAAACTCATCAAAAAATATTTTACTGCCATGAACGAAAATGGGGTAAAAATTGGTGAAATGCATACAAGCCTTGCCATAGACGGGATGACTAAAGACGGTCCGAGACAAGCAGCCGAAGAACTATTTACCCTTATCAATGAATAAGCGAAAATACTGACCAAAAAAAAAAATGGAGATTGCAAAATTGCAATCTCCATTTTCTTTTGATAAACTCTATTTAAAAACCCAAATATTAGTCTAATATTTGTTTCACCGTTTCAACAGAACCATTTTCGTAAGTTACTTTTTTCAATACTAAACCTTTAGCATCAGCAGCAACTTGTTTTCCTTGAAGGTTGTAATATACTTCAGATACAACAGCTCCTTTATCGGCAGTAGCATCGCTGATAGAAGAAGTGCCTTCCGTAGCCCAAGAAAGGCTATATATATTTATACTACTAACCGGGAATGTAATAGTTACTTCACCTGCTGCAGGAACTTCAACATTTATGTATGGGTAAACTTTTGACGTTGCACTAGGATCAGTTTGGCTAGGATTTGATACTGCCTGAGCACTTGACTCTACTACAACTTTATTATACAATTCTTTTCCAGCTTGTGCTACCACTACAGTTCTATCTGTTGCTGAATTACTACCTGTTCTAGCAGCAATTTTAAGCGTTCCTTTATCTTTTGCATCTAAAATTATATAACGATAAGAAGCCTTACTTGCTCCTCCTGATTTAAGGCGAAAATCAAATTTATCGCAATCTCCAATAGCAACAGTTGTCAAATCTCCATCGTAGAAATACGCTGTATTACCATCTATCTCAAATCCTCTGTTGTAAGGTTTGTCTGTCTTATCTGTTTCTGTCGCCTTAAATGTAAAAGATCCATTTTTTGTATCAGCTGTATATCCACCAGCTTCAGTAAAAGTAATCAGTTCTTGTGCACTTGCACCCAAAGTCATCGCCAAAGCGGCTACGAAAAGTAAAGTTTTTTTCATGATAAAAATTGTTTTGATTGTTAATAATTTGTTTGTATCTTTTTTTAATCTCTCGTATCACAAATGTATGTAAATCAATATTTAACAGGGTGTAATAATTGACTTTATAGGGTAGTCTTTTTGGTTTTTAGCTAAGTAAACATGCAACGTGCAACAACAATGAAAGGATTGTCATGCTGAGCAACACGAAACATCTACAAAACAGATATTCCGATTCACACAACATGACAATTTGCCTCTGCATTTTCAACTTCATGCTACGATGAAAGCGAGAATGCCTAATAAAACCTTATTTAATGAACTTATGAGTAGAAACCACTCCCTGGTTGCCAATTAGCCTGACAATATAAATACCTGTATTCAGATTGCCTACATACAATTGATTTTTCTCTGAAGAGACAATCGGTTTCCCTGTTATTGAATATATTTCTATTCTTTTTGCATCGGAATATAACATATCGCCAATCAGAGTAAAGATCAATTCATTAGAAACAGATTCCTCTATCGAAGAATTAAGTATCTCTTGTATGCACAAATCTGTCATACTGAATACATTTGCATCTGCACCACCAATTTCCTGTATACGGATTGTATTTGGAGTATCGCTATCTAAATTGAACGATATCGCTTGGCAAGATGTCTTTTCTATTGAGTATGTCAGACTTTCTGCTTCGTTTCCGTTTATTGTTACAGACACCGTGCGCACACCATTCGCTGTAAGATTTACAGAAAAACGAGTTTTTGCAGGCAACGTAAATGTCACATCATTCGTGCGCCAAGCATATCCATTCTCGCTGCAAGCGTCCTTCGACCCTCTATTCTCGATACTCAAACTACCATTTGTAATCAGAGATGAAACTTCGAGAGGAACACCTCCATCGGTTGGGATGCTGCCACAAAACAAGTCTTTCGTTTCGTCCTGATTTTCATCATCTTTCAGACTTAATTGTGCTTTTGTTATATCTTCAACAATGCTATTCAAATATACTTCCAGATAAGTATATCCTTCTTCATTTAAGTCTGTCGACTTTTTGCCCGGATAGTTAGTATTCAACCACCCGTCAGGTATACCATCCGCATCAGAATCAGCCGGAGCCTTTCCTTGTGTATACTCGGGCCACGAACCAACATCGTTCTGAGAGTCTATGATACCAAGTTTTCCGGTTTCCGAACCCACATAAGTGTAAGTTCCGTTACGGACCTCCCTTGCTATGCGCTCGTCTACTACATCTCTCACCAGAGAAGCTCCGCCATAAGTCAACACTCTCTCGAATGCCATCTGAGGCGTATGCTGCGTAATCGGATAATAATCGAAAGGTTGATTTGTCCGGCAAGCTGTTTTATCTACACCTTCAGCATATTTAACTGCCGCACTATTCCAATTGTCATTTGTAGCAGTATTATTTCCATAAACATAATTATCTGTAATATAATACTGTCCATATCCCGGCGGATTTTTCGTAGGATCTTTATCTATGTCTATTTGTGTTATCAGACTTCTGATATCCGATTTGGTTGCAGGGCCATACTTATAATAGTTTGCTACTATATTGTACTTTCCTGCGCTTTCGCCGCCATAAGCACCGTTAGCTCCCCAATTATAAATTACATTGTTCCTGAAATCGAGCCGTTCTTCACTCATTGGGTTATTGTAACTCAGACCCGATCTTTTCCATCCATTAAAACGTGGATTCCTGCTATTGTGATGCGCAATCAGATTGTGGTGAAATGAAGCGTTCTTTCCGCCCCAGATGCCGCCATAACCATGATCGCCCTTATCATGCCCTGCTCTGTTCAACGATTCTGTAATATAGCACCATTGCATAGTGAAATTTTCGTTGGAATAGAACGAGGCACATTCATCTATCGACCAGCTCATCGAGCAATGGTCTAAAATAACGTTTTTTTGGTATCTACCCCAAATGGCATCCATGTCGTCGTTGGATGTTGCATCTCCCAGACGAAACCTCATATAGCGAATTATAACTTCATTTGCATAAACATATATATCATAATTTTTCACACAAATCCCATCTCCGGGAGCTGTTTGCCCGGCAACAGTTACGTATCCGTTGCTTATTCTGATTTCACTTTTCAATTCAATAGTTCCCGACACTTTAAAAACTACGGTTCTTTTTCCAGATGCAGTTAAAGCTGCCCTAAGGCTGCCCGTGCCGGAATCATTCAGATTGGTTACATAAATAACTTTGCCTCCACGGCCACCTTTCGTATACATACCTCCACCCTCGGCACCCGGAAATGCAGGAGTTTGAGCAGATAAACTACTGATCGCACAGATTAAAAAGCCGAAAAAGATTGCTTTAAATTTCATTGTATACCTCTTAATGTTTCTGAGCTATTTACTGTTAATTTGCCATGACGATTTTCTCGCCTTTTATATTTTTAGGCAATTTAATGTTCTTATTATTCCCTTTCAGTTCAACCACCTTTTCCAATGTCGACGGATAATCGAAACCATCTACATTGAAGTTCGATACATTCTTTATAATCAATGCCGGACCTTCTTTGGGGTTGATTGTTACGTTTTTAAAGTTTATCTGGTCAGATTCCGACAATTCGGCTCCTATGGTAGAAGTAATTATTACATCCTCTACATTTATATTTTTAATATGCATTTCGGGTAAACCGTTGAATAACATTGCCCTGCGAGCATTTCTCGATACCAGATTCTTTACATAAATATTGCGGAAAGCTGGAGTTTTTTCACTCACTGCCGGAATTGTGGTATCAACCGGAGTCTTGTCTCCGTCTTGCAATGATTCTGTTGCCGATTTTCCTCCATAATAAAGGTCGAACAAGAAAGATTCTGTCGCTATATTAAACATATTGATATTATTTATGTAAATATTTTCGACAATACCTCCACGACCTCTTTTGCTCTTAAACCTTAAACCTACATCCGTTCCTAAAAACTGACAATTAGACAAAGCTATATTTCTCACGCTACCCGACATTTCGCTTCCTACTACGAAGCCACCATGCCCTTGAAAAACCTTACAGTTGTCAATAATCACATTTTCGGTAGGACGGTTTCGACGACGACCATCTTCGTCTTTTCCCGATTTGATACAAATAGCATCATCACCCACGTCGAATATACTATTCACAATAATTGAATTTACGCAAGACTCAAGGTCCAATCCATCGCCATTTTGCGCATATCCGGGATTGCGTACCACAATATTGTCGATAATCACATTTTCGCACATCAAAGGATGTATGTTCCATGCTGGTGAATTTTCGAAAAGCACACCTTCCAAGAGTATATTCTTACACTCTATGAAATTTACCATCACCGGACGAAGAAAGTCTTTAACTTCAAGCCATTGCGCTTCTGTCAGTTTTCCTTTCGGCACATTCATGTCACTTATCAATAGTCCTTTCTTGGAACCTTCTGACGGGAACCAATAATTGTCGTCCATTACAACGCCGCCCGAATTGACAACCGCTTTCCAATGATTGCTTGTTACTTTTCCTTCCTTCAACGGCCTCCAAGCCTCACCCGATCCGTTGATAGAGCCTTCTCCCGTAATTGCGATATTCTCCAGATTACGACCCGAAATAGGCGATTGGCAACGACGAGTATTAAGTCCTTCAAAAACAGTTTCAACTAAAGGATACAAGTCAAAATCTGCCGAGAAAAGAATTAGTGCTCCTTTTTCGAGATGCAGATTTATATTTGATTTAAACACGATTGGGCCTGTATACCAAACTCCCGATGGAACTATTAATGTTCCGCCTCCTTTGCTTGCCAAAGCATCCATCGCCTTTGCAAAAGCTTCTGTGTTTAGGGTAGAACCATCCGATACACCTCCAAAGTCTGCTATCGACACACTGTTTGCGGGAAAAACGGGCGCTTTAATCTTAGGCATTTTAAATTGAAGATCTTTATACAGATATTCATATTTATATTGCCCTTGGCTATATGCACCAAACCCCTGCCCGAGTATCAATAACAATAGAGCAACTTTTTTCACATTTCTCATAAACATTTTAAGTAGTTTTATTTAGCCGAGATGCAGAACCGATATAGTCCTGCTTCCCGGATAAAATATTCAATAATCTTTTTTCTTTATTTCAACCATCTTGGGTCACCAACAGTTACAGCTGCATTTCCTACTGTGAAAATACCCTCTGAAGCATTTTCAAATTGAGGATCAGCAGTTGTATAATTTGTTGATGTATCGTATTTAGCAGTTTCGTGAATATTGCTGTCGGATAAGAATCCCGGAGCATTGAAATAGTTATTGTTTGCACATTGTGGCTGCGCCGATGCTAAACTATTTGTATAATATCCCGCAGTATTAGCAAAAATACAATTTGACACACTTAATGTATTCTTCACAAAACGAACATACAATATACGTCTTGATGAGCTATTAGAAACTGCATTAAATGTACATTGATCTACAGACACATTACATGTTTCATCCGGGAATGTTGCCGAAGAGTCATCAAGACGAAGGAAATCACGTTCCGGAGCACAATTATTAAATGTGCTTTTTGTTATCATCAAATTTGCCACAAATCCTGCACGGATATCAATACAATCGGCACTGTTTGTCAATATGTTCGAAACAACTGAGTTATTTATTGTTACAGAATTGATCTTAACAGCAATACCCGAACCGGCTGCTATCAACGATTTATTGTAATTTCTGACAGTACATCCATCAATTACAAGAGACTGTATGGATCCTGATGTAGCGGTATATTGAACTGCATGATCCAGCAATCCACTAGGTCTTGTTCCGTCCAAATCTAAATATTTCAACTCAAGAGAAGCTGCCGTACTAACAATAAAGTGTGCATGAATAGTTGGCTTCGCATTTTCATTGTCTCCTGATATGGAAATGTTCTTATCGATAGTAATTTTTTCTCCGGCATCCAAGTAATCTCCCGGAAGAACAAGGAATGCAGCGCCATCCTTAGCTTCAGCTATCAACGCAGCTAAATCATCACCCGATTCGACAAAAATAGTTCCTTCTTTCAGTGTTGTAATTTCTCTCAATGATATTTTTTGCTTATCATTATATAGTATAGCCTCATATTTAGTAGACCCTGTCAGATCTGGAACCGTAACAAATCCATTTGCGATATCATCATCAGACAGAGTTACACTTACAGAACCTTCCGTAGCCGATTTGAAAGTTATTTTCGTTGCAGGCAATTCGGGGTTCCATCTCATCGTAACCTCATTCACCCTAACATCCCCTATCTCTGCCGATAAATATCTGTCGGGCACTGATGTCAGGAAATCTATGCCATACCACTTAGACTCATCTTTCTCTGACGATAAAGCCTTGATACGTGCCGAATAACGTGTATCGCTTTCCAAGTCTTTTATTACAGTAGTTTCCGATACCTCTGTCGTATAAATACGATTTTCTTCGAGAAACTCCATACTATCTTTATAAAGTTCCACTACATAGTTGTCTGCGCCCTTAACCGATTGCCAGGTAAGATTCACAGTCATATAGTTAGTAATTTTTGCACTTACTCCGACCGGAGCCATCAGACGATCGAAGTCTAACGAATCTATTACGGGATCTATATCATCGTCACAGGCAACCATAAATGCACCTGAGAAAATAGTAAGTCCTATTATAAATTTTGAAATATATTTTTTCATGATTATTTTCTGTTTTTATCTATTAATATCCGTAATCATTTTTCAAATAACCGTTGCTGTTACTTATAAAAGTTTGCCAAATAGGCCAGAACTGATATTTATCCGGATCACGAACAAATAATACATCTATTTTCTCATCCTTAAGTTTACCTGTGCCAACCCACTCTATGTTAGACTCATATTTAGCCGCTTCCACCGGATCATTTTCGCCACGGTTCAATCCATAAACAATTAAACTTTCCTTTTCCACCAGTTTATTATTTTTGGCAACATCGGCGGCAGTAGCATACCGGTAGTAAAGAACTGCAGGCACATCTTCATAACGATCTCTACGATCACGCAATTCTCTCATTCGTTCTTTAGTATCTTCCATATTGGCCTGCAACAGATTCCAGCGAATCAATGCTTCTTTACGCAACATTTCTCCTGCAAACTCATAAGCATGCTCATTCTGAATAGCTTTCAGCATAGCATCTTTTGATGTAATAGCATTTACATATCCATCAACTTTCGAACTATGCAATGACTTGTCAAATGCTCTGCGACGAATCTCTTTCAAATACGGAGCTGCCGCTGAATAACCGTCTAATTCGTTTGTAACTTCAGCCAACATTAAAATGACTTCTGAAAAACGCATATATTGCTTGCGTAAACCATCATCTTGCTCTGATGTTACTTCACGCGACATCCATTCGAAACGATATTTACCAAAACACCAACTGTTAAGGGCGTTAAGCTCTTGTATTGCAGGGTTTGTTTTACTCCATCTGTAAGGAACGCATGTTACGTCGCGACGAAGGTCATTTACATCGTAATCGTAAAATAAGTTCGGTGTCGGACCAACCTGTCCTCCCTGAGCCATAGCTGTATATTGATCGGAAAGCTGATGTCTTACGGCAAAAGTATAAGCCATACGGCCACGGCTGCTCGAAAATGGTATTTCCCACATAGACTCCCCTCCGGGTGTCAAATCTTCCTCACAAAGTTTTCTGAACACCATTTCAAAATCATCTTCCATGCTTCCTGCCGCAGAATTCTTATACAAATCCAGCAATTCTTGTTTTGCAATAGGGTACAATACACTTTTATCCAGTTCCGGATCATTGCTCAAGCGTGGAGAATCTGAATCCGGACGCTGAGAGTAACCCGATGCAACCAAACAAAGACGAGCTCTAAGACCTTTCACAAAAGTTTTGTTTATTCTTGTCACTTTTTTGGTATATGTATGCTCATTTGGCCAGAATGTAAGTTCGGCAGCCTCTCCCAAGTCAGCTATGATTTGTTTGTAGATAACGTCTCTGTCCGATTTTGGTATGTACACTGTTTCTCCGCTAATAGGCTCGAAACGAGCAGGAACATCGCCCCATGCTCTTACCAGGTCTGCATAGATTACAGCTCTCAGGGTCAACGCTTCACCAAGAAGGTGGCCCAGCTCTGTACCCGGCTCTGCCAATCCAGAGTTTTTTAATCCCCTGACAGCAATATTGGCTCTCTCTACCCCTTCATACATTTTAGCCCAAGCGTTTTTGTCCGAGTTCATTTGGCTATTATTGGCAGCAGCTCTGTATACCGCCAAATCGGCCTTACCATTATCTGTTTCGTAGTTAGCAGAAGAGTTATACCACTCTATATCTGTATTCAAACCATACCAAGGCAAGAAACGCCCCCTGTAAGATTCGGTTTCGGCAAAAGACATCGTTATCCCCATAATAGCCCCTTCTGCCAAAATAGGGTTTGAATATATAACCGCTTCGTCGAGAGACGATTCTGATGGTGTGTCTAAGAAATCATCACAAGACACAAACAACAGCGCTAATATTAATAATATATTTATTTTTTTCATTTGTTTGTATTTTAACGGCAATTAGTAATTAAAAGGTCAAGTTCACACCAAGTAAGAATTGACGGCTCTTAGGATAAGCAGAGTGGTCTACTCCAGGAGTTGGAAGCCCACCAGACGAATCGCGGGTAGAAACCTCCGGATCAAATCCTGAATAGTTTGTCAAGCAAAATACATTATAAATAGATGTATAGAATCTTAAATTCTGAATCTTATATTTCATCAACAGGCTTTTAGGAACTGTATAACCTAAAGTCAATGTGTTGAGACGAAGGAAAGAACCATCCTCTACTGCCCAGTCTGTAAATATATATCTGTCCATATAAGGAGACCACATCGTTGTATTTTCATTCATGGCTTTCAATGTTGCATAATCTTTCGAAATTTGTCCATCCGCAGTCATGCTTGTCCAGCGTCTGCCGGAAGCCATTTCGTTTATCATGTTGTTATAATTGCGTTTACTTGTAGAAGTATATTCTATTTTGTTTGCATTGTAAACATCGTTGCCATAACTCCAGTTGAATACTGCAGACAGGTCAAACCCTTTGTAACGTCCGTTGATCGTAAAACCTCCTGTGTGAGTTGGGTTTGCATCTCCTATAAATCTTCTGTCATTAGGGTTTATGCTTGTTGTTCCATCGTTTTCGGTTTTCTTCAATTTCATTGCTCCGGGACGAATAGTACCCACAACTGAAGAAGAATTGGCAACACCTTCATTTAAGATATAGTTTCCTTTTGAGTCGAACACAAATTGACGTTGACCATTTGCATCCATCTCCGTCAAAAAGTCATCTACTTCGTATCGTCCATCAGAAACGTATCCATACATCTGACCAACAGAACCACCTACTCTTAGCATATAATCGTCTTTAATCTCCGTCGATGCCCAATACGAGTTGGCAGAATACACATCTGTCAATCCTAATGATTTCACCTTGTTTTTATTGAATCCTATGTTAAAGCTAAAGTCCAAACCATAGTCAGGTTTATCCAATGCTATATAGTTCAACTGCATTTCAATCCCTTTGTTCTGGGTTTTACCCATGTTACGATACTGGAAATCATAAGCAGACCCGGATGTATTGAACTTGATCAACAAATCTTCGGTTGTGTTCCAATAAAATTCGAAAGCCCCACTCAATCGGCCTCTCAGCAATGTATAGTCAATACCGATATTTCTTGTATAAGTTGTTTCCCATGTCAGGTCTGGATTAGCCATTATCTTCGACGGGTTAAAATAACTGGTAAGTCCTTCAATCCAATTGACATTGGAGGTTGACGGAGCCAAAGTCTGATTCAACATTCCTGAAGGAATATTATTATTTCCGGCCGTACCATAGCTTAAACGAAGTTTCAAGTCATCAAGCCAAGTTGTTGCTCCTTGCATAAAATCTTCGCTGGAGATACGCCAGGCAAAGGCTGCCGATGGGAAATAACCCCATTGATTTCCTTTCGAGAACTTGCTTGATCCGTCGGCACGGAATGTTGCAGACAAGATATATTTACTCTTATAATCGTAACCCAAACGTCCAAAGAACGAAACCATGTTGTCGTCGGGATGGTAGAAATCTTCTACTGTTGCTTTACCTGCCAATGCTGTCAGTTTCTTCACATCATTAAAACCAAATTCGACAGGAAAACCTTCCATCATGTTAGTCATAATTTTCTCTTCACGATTAATTATTTCATGACCGAGCAACAGCCTTAAAGAGTGAGACTTATTGTTCAACAACTTTTTGAAGTCATAATTGATCGTGTTTGTATTGCGAAGAGTTCTTCTTGATGTATTGACAAGTTGCAGAGCCGGTTTATCTTTGTTACCTACGGCTGCACTTTCTTTCGAATAGGTAGTGCTTGTTCCATAAAAGCGTCGGCTGTCGTTATCGTACGTATCCAATCCTATCTCTGTTTTCAAAGTAAGATTATCTATAATTTTCCAAGCAAAACTTCCTGCAATATTCAAGTTTCTACGTTCTTGCTCCCTTTCATTATCCGAAACAATTGTAAGCGGATTTATCAAATATGAAGAAGCCTCAGGATCGTCATCATCTTCGTCTAATCCTCCGCTACCGTTCAATGGTACGGGCGAATATAGCATAGCTCGTTTGGTTCGGGCATCTGTTGTAGAATTCACTTTCTGGTCAGTTGCTCCACCACCTTTAATTTCGGTTTCAGAGTAACGTGCCGTAAAGTCTAATGTTACAGTCTTGGTTGGCTTATGATTCAATTTTAAAGAGAAGTTATCCCTTTTGAAATTAGAACTGATCATAATAGCTTTATCATCAACATGAGCATAGCTGAAAGCATACTTCATTTTGTCAGAACCACCTGTCAAACTCAAATTTTGATTGAAAACATGGCCTGTACGTCCATATATTTGATCCATCCAATCATTGCCCTTCACGTCGCCATATAGATCCATATCTTGGTATGCTCCAAAATATTTCTCATATTTATCCGGTTTACCTTCTTTCAGCATAGCCAACTCATATTGCCAGTTCAGGTAGTCAGGAACGCTTAGTCTTTTCAACTCTTTTCCTGCCTTATGTTTTATGGCATAATATGCGTTGTAGCTAACTGTTAGTTTCCCTTCTTTTCCGCTTTTAGTAGTAACAATAATTACCCCGTTAGCTCCACGAGATCCATAAATAGCAGTGGATGAAGCATCTTTCAATACGTCAATTGATTCTATGTCAGTTGGCGGTATATCGGATATACTTGAAACAGGAAATCCGTCTACAATAAACAATGGAGTATTGTCTCCCGTAACAGAACCTCCTCCACGAACACGGATTTTAACTTCCGCATCAGGAGATCCCTCCGTAGTAGTAACTTGTACCCCTGCCAGCTTACCTGTAATAGCCTCTGCCGCAGTTGTAACAGGAATATCCTTCAGTGCTTTTTCGCCGATGGATGAAACAGAACTTGTCAGATCTCTCTTTTTCACAGTCTCGTAACCGATAACTACTAATTCGTCCAGCTCTGTTAAAGCCTTATTTTCTTCCATCACGATATCAAGGCTGTTACTTGTTATCGCAACCTCTTGCGTTTGCATACCAATGTATGATATCACAAGTGTTTTTGCATCGTTTGGCACAGTTAACGTGAAATTTCCATCTAGATCCGTAACTGTTGCAGTATTTGTCCCTTTAAGCGTTACGCCGGCTCCTATGATCGCATCGCCATTCGCTTCTGTCACAACCCCTTTTATTGTTTTTGTTTGTGCATACAAACTCACGCAAGGCAGCATGAAGAAAATAGCGCAGATCGAAAAAATCACTTTTTTCTTAAGATTGTTCATGTTTTCGATTTTTGGTTAATTAATAACTTTATTATTTATTTTTATTTGATTGTCAGCTATGTACGTTCTCATTTTTTCATATAAATTATGGCATTAGATAGTGTTTATCTGTTATTTCATTTTGCTTGATTTTTTGTGATGTTTTGTACAAGTTGGTTCAGATATACCTCCAAGTACGTATAACCTTCTTCGTTGAAGTCTGTCGACTTCTTGCCCGGATAATTACTTTCCAACCATCCATCCGGAATTCCATCAATATCGGAGTCTTCCGGAACTTCATTTTCCTGATACGAGTATACATCCCAACCGCCTACATCTTCCTGACTATCAATAAGCCCGGGCTTTGTACCGGCATCATGCGATGCTCTTTTCGGAGCCAAACCTTTTTTCACCTCATTCACAACCCGAGCATCCGTATTGTCTCGTTTGTAACTGGCTCCTCCATACAACAATATTTTTTTATAAGCGTCTCTTGCCGAGTCAGTTTTCACTCCTGCCAGGGAAAATTCCTTCAAAACCATTACACTTATCGCATGAGCCCCTTTGGCGTTTATCCCCAACATATTATTTTCTGTCACTTTAATATCTCCATCAACATAGTTGCCATCGACATAAAATTGACCCCATACTCCGGCTTCTTGCTTATTCTTGCCATCATCTGCATTTGCTGCAAAGATGCGACCTCTATTAGATGAGGCTTTAGATGGTTTGTAATAATTGTTTACAATATTATATTGTCCACCTTCTCCGCCATAAGCGCTGTTACTTCCCCAGTTATATATTACATTGTTTCTGAAATCTACTTTTTCCAACTCAGGCTCGTTCGAATAGCGGCTTCCACACATACGAGGGTTGCGGCTATCGTGATGCGCTAATAGATTGTGATGAAAAGTTGCTTTTTGTCCGCCCCATATTCCTCCATATCCATGAGCACCCTTCGAGTGTTTCGATGCACGCAGGCTTTCCGATATTATGCACCATTGCATGGTAAAATTTTCATTATCGTAGAAAGACGCACATTCATCAACCGCCCAACTCATAGAACAATGATCTATGATCAGATTTTTCTTTTTCGACGCTTTGAGCGCATCATCCTGAACATCGTATTTATCTCCAAGCCTGAAACGCATATAGCGTACAATAATATTGTCTCCATCCAATTTCACCGTATTGCCCGAAATACAGATTCCGTCGCCGGGTGCGCTTTGTCCGGCTATTGTGGTATTAGCAGGCACACTCAGGGGCGACTTCAAGTCAATTATTCCACCAACTTTAAACATAATGACCCTTGGTCCCGGTCTTTTCAAACACCATCTTAACGAGCCTTCTTTTGTCTCCTTATTTCCAACAATTGAATCCTCCAGAGTGTTTACATAATAAACCTCTCCACCTCTTCCTCCTGTGGTATACATACCGGCACCTTCGGCTCCGGGAAACGCCGGCATCTGAGCGAACAGACCTGCTGCCGACATACCCAAAATGCAGAAAAGGCATCCTATCACTATTTGCTTAGTATTCAACATATTTTATATCTATACTTTTTTAATTAATTTCTATTAAATAGATACCACTTTTCAATATACAATATTATCACATATCGGCGACAGAACGGGGTACTTTTTGGTTTTTAAATGGGTATAAATTGTTTTTATCATTTTTATGCGATGTGATATAAAAGAGATAAACTATATTTGTATTATTCAGAAAAAAGAGAGGCTTTACCACCATGAAATTTAACCATCGGTTTATCTTTTTGTTACTTCTGCTACTGATTTTTCAGCAGGCTCAGGCTCAACCCAAATGTTACTTCCAACATTTTGGCACTGAGGATGGTTTGCCTCAACATACCATTATGGATATTTTGCAAGACAAGAAAGGGTTCCTTTGGTTTTCTACCTGGGATGGTCTTTGCAAATTTGACGGATACGACTTCACTACATACAAGATACAGCAAGGCGATACATATCACATGAGAAGTAACCGTATAGACCACATCTACGAAGACATATTCGGTCATATATGGACTCTGTCGTACGACAGGGAAGCTCACAGGTTCGACCCGAAAGCAGAAAAATTTATGAGCGTGAAATCCTTGCAAGAGTATCAGAACTTCACTTTTTCGACTCAAAGGATTATCTCCATGAAATCGGGCAGAACGTGGCTGATTTCCGACAATAGCGGATGTATATGTGTGAAAGATTCGGCGTTTAATGTCGAAACTTTCAACATGGAGAACGGAAAGCTGAAGGGAGAAAAAGTATACGAAATATACGAAGACAGGCACAATAACACTTGGATACTCACCAACAACGGCATTGCCATGTTAACGCCCGACGGCGAAAAGTTCAACTATTATTTTTCAGAAAAAGGATATACCGAAAACAACCGTAACCAATCATTTTTTTCCATTCTGGAACAGGATAAGTTTATTTGGTTTGGATCTAAAAACGGACGGATTTGGAAATACACAAAAAAAAGCGGACAATTTGACTTGCTCGATCTGCATCGCCAATCAAAAATACCTCAAATAAAGGAAATTACCGACGATAAGATTGTTGCCATCACCGAAAACAACGGCTTCTACATATACGAAATCAGCAACAACAACCTGAAAAACTACACAACCGCCAATCTGATTAATATGCGGTCTGACAATATCGTAACAAGTTTTGTAGACCACTCCAAAAATGTTTGGTTGGAAATGGATTGTTTCGGCGTTGCGAAGTTTGATTCGCACAGCCAAACGATGACGCATTTCACGCCCAAAATAGAAAGTTCGATATCAACCGTATTTCTTCCTAATTTCTTCATTTTCGAAGACCGTGACAATCGGGTATGGGTACATCCCAGAGGTGGAGGATTTTCATATTACGACCCCTCTAACAATTCTTTGATGCCCTTCTTCAACGAGCCCTTTTCGCCCAACTGGAAGTTCTCGAACATGTTGCACTCGGCTTTCTCCGACAAGCAAGGAAACATGTGGCTGGGCACACGTTCGTATGGATTGGAAAAGGTGATATTCGACGACGGATGCTTTCGCAACATGATCGTAGACAACGAGTTGCACTCAACTGTCAGCAACGACGTCCGGTCTATTTTCGAAGATAAAAATCAAAACACATGGATCTCTACAAAAGGAGGAAAAATATATGTGTACGACAGGAACAAAAAACAACTGGGATATTTGTGCGACAATGGTAAAATAGGTTACGGAAATCCCATTCCCGGCGTTGCATATTGCATGATGCAAGACAGCGGGCAGAATATCTGGATCGGGACTAAAGGCGAAGGCGTATTTAAAGCTACACCAAAAGGCGATGAAAGCTACCATATTGAACAGTTCAAATATGCACCTGACAACATTTACAGTCTGAGCGACAACAACATCTACTCTATCTTTCAGGATAAAAGGGGCAGAATATGGATAGGCTCGTACAACGGAGGACTCAACCTCTACGAAAACACCCAACAGGCAAATCCCCGGTTTATAAACCACCGGAACAACCTGAAAAAATATCCTATTGAAACAGGTTCGCAAATCAGAATCATATCTTCTGACAAAAGAGGGAATATTCTGGTTGGAACCACCGTGGGGCTAGTTGCTTTCCCCTCCGACTTCGAATCGCCTGAAAAGATTGATTTCAAGACATATATGAGAATACCGGGCGATGACAACAGCATCAGCGGTAACGATATATTCGATATTTGCACCACTCTGAACGGGCAAACATACATCGCCACTTTCGGAGGCGGATTAAACGTGATTGCCGAATCAGACCAGAAAGGATTTCCCACAAAATTCAAGACTTATACTACCTTGAACGGACTACCCTCCGATGTGACCCTTTCCATCGTTGAAGACATAGACAAAATGTTGTGGATCAGTACCGAAAGCAACCTGACTAAATTTAATCCGAAAGACGAATCTTTCGAAACATTCAGTGAAATTAAACGGCTGATAAAAGGGCAAAATTTCTCTGAGGCTTCAAGGTGTGTCACATCCAACGGAGACGTTCTGTTCGGCTTCTCTAAAGGGATAGTTGTCTTCGACCCCAGAGAGGTAAAAAACAACACGTACAACCCATATATTGCCTTGGTTAAGTTCAAGTTGTTCAATAAAGACATTGAGGTAGGCGAAGACTCTCCTCTAAAATCGAACATTGACGAGGTAGATAAATTGGTATTGGAACACAACCAAAACTTTTTCAGTATCGAATTTGCGGCACTAGACTATATCGAACCCAAAAATATCCAATACGCCTACATGCTCAAAGGCTTCGATTCCGATTGGATATATTGCCAGAATCAGAGGGTGGCAAATTACACTAATTTGCAGAAAGGCGAATATGTATTCATGGTGAAAGCGACAAACAGTGACGGCGTTTGGAGCGATGACATACGCGAGCTTCCTATTGTGGTGAAGCCATCTTTTTGGGAAACAATCTGGGCATACCTTATTTACACCATACTGATTGTTTCTCTGATCTTTATCAGCTTCCGCATTCTCTTTTCTTTCTATCGGATGAAAGATAAAATGGAATTGGAGCATAAAGAAACCGAAATGAAAGCCCGTTTCTTTACCGATATATCGCACGAAATACGTACACCTCTGACGATGATAGTTTCTCCGATAGAGAATATCTTGCAGGATAAGGAAACCCCCGACGGCATAAAAAAACAACTTCAACTTGTGTCAAAAAACACATCAAGAATGTTGGATATGGTGAATCAGATTCTCGATTTCAGGAAGATACGTCAAACAGACCTGAATGTTCAGGAGTCTGAGATCGGCTATTTTGTAGAAGATGTGTGCGACAGTTTTACCAAAACCGCCGAAGCGCAGAATGTGCGTTTCATCGTAAACAACGAAGTGGGTAACGAAAAAATCTGGTTCGACAAGAATTGCGTGGAAAAAATCGTTTTCAACCTGTTGTCGAATGCGTTTAAATATACGCCTGCAAACAAATCTATAAAGGTTAATATCTTCAACAAGAACGGAGGCGTTGCCGTGCAGGTAGAAGACGAAGGCGTGGGCATCACAAAAGAGATACAAAGCCGTTTGTTTAAACGTTTTGCGTCTTTCAACGAAGACAAAAACAAGCCTAGTACGGGCATCGGGTTATCGATGGTGAAGGAGTTGGTTGATAAACACCATGCCAAAATATATGTAGAAAGCGAGCCCAATGTGGGGTCTTCGTTCACTGTTGTTTTTCAGAAAGGAACAGGACACTTTGATGATGATGTACATTATTCTAACAACAAAGAAAAATCGCTCAAGCAAGAATTAATGTCAGACCCCGACGAGATGGAAATTGCAAACGATAGCAACTTGTCTTCTCTGACCAAAGACATCGACGAAAAACCCACTGTCCTGGTTGTTGAAGACGACGCCGATTTGCGCAACTTCATAAAAACAACACTCGAAGATAATTATACCATTTTTGAAGCGGAAGACGGAAAGGAAGGTCTGGAAAAAGCCTCCCGTTTGATGCCCGACCTGATTGTCAGCGACATCATGATGCCGGAAATGGACGGAATGGAATTTCTTCAAAAAATAAGACACAATATCAACACCAGTCATATATTATTTGTACTTTTGACAGCTAAAACCACTCTCGACAGTAAGATAGAGGGCTTGGATTTTGGAGCCGACGAATATATAACGAAACCTTTCAGCGTTCCGTTTTTCAAGGCTCGTGTAAAAAACTTACTGGAAAGACGTAAGAAAATACAGAGTTATTATCAAGAGTTTATCTCTGCTCAGTCGAACAAAAACGACGATACAGATACACCGGAAGATAATAACGACAATGCAACATTTGCTCCGTCTACGCCAAACATAAGTTCACGCGATCAGGATTTTATGTCGTCTGTCATCACAATTATCGAAGACAATATTGATAATAACGAGTTTATGGTAGAAGATCTGGCCTCGAAAGTAGGCATGAGCCGTACCGTATTCTTCAAGAAAATAAAAAGCCTGACAGGCCTTGCCCCGATAGAATTTATCAGGGATATTGTTATTCAAAGGGCAGCGCAATTGCTGGAAACAGGGCAATATTCGGTGAAAGAAGTTTCGTACATGGTGGGTTTCTCCGATTCTAAGTACTTTAGCAAATGCTTTAAGAAAAAGTATAATATGACGCCATCTGAATATAAAAGAAATCTGGAACCAGATGCAAACGCTAATTAAATGATTAATTTTTATATGATTTCAAATATGAAAAGAAACAGTTTTCTTATTATTTCACTATATTCAATCTCTATTTGGAGCGGTTTGTGTGCGCAAACAGTGCAAATAAGCAATAAATCGGATAAGCCTGTTAAAGACTATACGGTTGAAATTCCGATAGAAAATCTAAAACTGAATATTGGAGATTATATTGCTGTTGATGGCAGCAATACGTCTTTGCCGGTTGAGATTGTAACCGACCTCAAAGGAAATCAGAAAGCAATATTTCCGGTTTCCCTTCTACAAGGCAAGGAATCTCAAAGTTTCGGCATACGTAAAGGGACTGCCCACGCTTATCCCAAACGAACTTATGCCGAACTGGCACATAAAATAGGAGGAAAATTTGAGCCGAAAGTCACTGAAAAATATACCCGCAACGAGTATGTCGGTGGTTACTCGTGGGTGAAACCTAACTACCTGAGAGTGCCTGACAATTTCACGGATCATGCCTACTATATCAAATACGAGGGTCCGGGATGGGAGAGCGACAAAGTTGGCTTCCGGTTCTATCTCGATTGGCGCAACGGTATAGATGTTTTCGGGAAAAAAACACCTGGAATTGTACTTCCGTTTGTTGGAGTAGATGGTTATGACAATTACCATAACATGGCCGATTGGGGCATGGATAACATGAAAGTAGGAAGCAGTTTGGGTATAGGGTCTATCGCAATCTGGAATGGAGAAAAAGCCGTAAGGGTGGAAAAAACAGACAGTACTATCTGCCACATTCCTGCCGACGGCAAAGTCCGATCGCAAGTGAAAACAACCTACTACGGATGGGACGCAAACGGAACAAAATGTAATCTGACATCACTTATCTCTATTGATGCCGGCAGCCGTGCTTCGCACATGGAACTGCTTGTGGACAAGAAGATTGACAATCTGGCAACAGGTATCATCAAAATGAAGAATACTGAACTGATCGTATCAAACGACAGTGGAAACGAATGGTCTTACGTAGCCACCTTCGGAAAACAAAGCCTCAACAACGATATGATGGGGTTGGCCGTTTTTGTTAGAACCAAACAGGTTGAAAAAATTACCGAAGACAAACTGAACCACGTTGTTGTGCTTAAACCGGATAACGGATATGTTGAATATTACTTCATGCCAACCTGGGAGTTGGATTGGGAGCCTGTGGCTACGATAGATGATTTTAAAAGATGTATTGACGAAGTACTCGTTCGCCTGAACAACCCTGTAACAGTGAAAATAAAATAAACACTTTGTCATGCTGAACATTTGTGAAGCATCTGAAAACACAGAAACTTCGTTTCACTCATGATGACATAGAAAGTATAGAAAATATCAGATAAAAATAATACAAACCTAATAACTTATTAACAATGAAAGAATTAAATAAAACAACAGTAGAAAAGAAAGATCTTCCGGTAAAAATTCTTCAATTTGGAGAAGGAAACTTCCTCAGAGCATTTGTAGACTGGATGATTGATAAAGCAAACAATGCTGGTGTGATGAACCACGGTGTTGTAGCTGTTCAGCCAATAGCACAAGGATTAGGCGAAATGTTGAGAAAACAAGACTGCATGTATCATGTTTATCTGGAAGGTATTAAAGATAAACAACCGGTGAAAGAAGTTTCGCTTGTGAAAACCATTATGGACGTATTGAATCCTTACGAAGAATATGCCGAATATGAAAAATTGTTTTTAAGCGATGGGCTTGAAATGATTATTTCGAACACAACAGAAGCCGGTATCCGTTACGAAGAAGGAGACGACCTGACTGCTCAACCTCCAAAATCGTTCCCTGCTAAAATGACAGCACTTCTTCACAAACGTTTCCAAAAATTCAATGGCGACGCCAACAAAGGTTTGCTCATCATTTGTTGCGAATTGATAGAAGACAACGGTTCCACTCTTCGTGAATATATCCTTAAACACGCAGAATATAACAACCTCGGAGCAGATTTCATCAATTGGGTGAAAACAGCAAACCATTTCTACGACACGCTTGTTGACCGCATTGTACCGGGATTTCCTAAAGAAAATATCGACGAGATTAAAGCTGAACTAGACTTCAACGACAATCTTGTGGTAAAAGGTGAGTATTTCCATGTGTGGGCAATTGGCGGTGACCCGATCATCAAAGAAAAACTTCCTTTGGATAAAGCTGGTTTGAACGTATTGTTTATGGACGACATCAAAGATTTCCGTGCAAAAAAAGTACGTATCTTGAACGGATCGCATACAGCAATGGTTCCTGTGGCTCTTCAATTGGGTTGCGAAACCGTAATGGATGCGTTCAACACTCCTGAGGTAGAAAAATATATCAACGAAATGGTTGCTCAGGAAACCCTTCCTACAATTGACGAAGATGCGGCAGAATTGGAAAAATTTGCAGCAAAAATTCTTGAACGTTTCTATAATCCATTCCTGAAACACTATTTGAAAGATATTTCTTTGAATTCCATCTCAAAATGGGAAACAAGAGATTGGCCAATGGTTTACGACAACTACAAGAAATTTGACAAGAATGCCAAACTTGTAACATTCTCATTTGCAGCCTTGCTTGTTCTTTACACAGGAAAATCGGAAGCTAAAGGATTTACTCCGAACGATACCCCTGAATTTATCGAATTCATCCAATCGACATTCAACGCAAATGACATTAAAGGATGGGTGTCAGGAATTGTAAACAACAAATCTATGTGGAAAGAAAACTTTGCAGAGGTTCCATTCTTCATCGACGAAGTGACAAAAGACGTAGAGTCGATCCTTAAGAATGGCATGCAGGTTGCACTTAAAGAAATAATCTAATAAATAAAGTTACGAGTAGACTTCGCCCTTCGGGCAGCTATAAGTCAAAATATGCCTAGCAGGCGTATGCAACCTGGCAACTCGTACCTGTAACTTGTAACTCGTAACTTGTAACTCGTAACTCGTAACTAAAAAACTATTATGGCAGACTGCTTATATTGCGATAGAAATCAAACTCAAAAAGATTTGATGATTGAGATATGCGATTTGAACGTTTCCACTGTTTTTTTGTTTAAAGAACAAACATACAGCGGCAGATGTATAGTTGCATACAACAAACACAATGTTGAACTCTTCGAACTTAGTGATGACGAATTGCTTGCATTCATGAAAGATGTGAACAAAGTTGCCGCAGTGATGAAGAAGCAATTCAACGCTGTAAAAATAAATTATGGAGCTTATTCGGACAAATTGCCGCATTTGCACATTCATCTTGTGCCAAAATATGAAGGAGGACCTGATTATGGCGGTACATTTACGATGAATCCTCAAAAGGTATATTTGTCTGATCAGGAATATACTGAAATGATTAACAAAATTAAGGAAGGACTGAATCAATGAATAAATTTTTGATTATCAACCCTAACGATAATGTCGCTGTTGCCATCGACACTCTCAACGAAGGTGATGTGCTGAACGTTAACGGCACCGATATTACCATAAAAAATAATATCGAAACAGGGCATAAATTCGCTATCCGTCCAATAAAGGAGGGCGAAGACGTTATCAAATATGGTTACCCTATTGGTCATGCTCTGGCTGATATTGCGGTGGGAGAACATGCTCACACTCACAATATAAAGACCAATTTGCATGACAATTTGGAGTATAAATATGTGCCGGTACACCCTACCCTGTCGATCCCCAAAAGCGACCTGACCGTAAAAGGATATCTTCGCTACAATGGCGATATGGGTATCCGCAACGAGCTGTGGATTGTGCCTACGGTTGGCTGTGTGAACGGTCAGGCTCAGGCAATTATAGACCGGGTGAAGAAAGAGCTGGACACAAGCCATATTGATGACATCCGTGTTTATACGCACAATTATGGTTGTTCTCAATTAGGCGATGACCATGTGAATACGCAAAAAGCATTGGCAGCATTGGCTAAACATCCCAATGCAGGAGGCGTTTTGGTATTGAGCCTCGGTTGCGAAAACAATCAGCAGAAAGACTTTAAGAAAGTGATGGGCGAATGGGACGAAAACCGTGTCCGTTTCCTTATTTCTCAGGAAGTGAAAGACGAAATTCAAACAGGCTTTGAAATGATGAAAGAGCTTGTTGAATATATGAGAAATGATAAACGTGAAGACCTGCCTCTTTCTAAACTGAAAGTTGGATTGAAATGTGGCGGTAGCGACGGATTCTCGGGTATTACGGCAAATCCTCTTGTAGGTCAATTCTCCGACTGGTTGATTGCTCAAGGCGGGACATCAATATTGACAGAAGTTCCTGAAATGTTCGGAGCGGAAACAATTTTGATGAACCGTGCTAAAGATGAAAGTGTATTTAACAACACTGTTCTTTTGGTGAACAATTTCAAAGATTATTTCCGTCGTTTCGATCAGGAAATATATGAAAACCCTTCACCGGGAAATAAAGCAGGAGGAATCACAACTCTGGAAGACAAGTCTTTAGGCTGTACTCAGAAAGGAGGAAACTCGGAAGTAGTTGATGTGCTTGACTATGCCCAACCAGTGAAAGTGCATGGTTTGAACCTGCTGAATGCTCCGGGTAATGACCTTGTTGCTGCTTCTGCTCTGGCAATGTCCGGCTGTCAATTGGTATTGTTCACCACAGGTAGGGGAACTCCATTCGGCTCATTTGTTCCAACAATGAAAATATCGACAAATACTAAACTTTTCAACTTCAAGAGCAACTGGATCGACTTCAATGCAGGAGTTTTGCTGGAAGGTCAAAGCATGGAGAAAGTGTTGAAAGACTTTGTTGATTTCATCATTCAAACTTGTAACGGTAAGCATCTGCATCACGAAGAGACCGGTTTCAAAGAAATCGCTATCTTCAAAACAGGTGTTACTTTATAAATCAAAAAGTAATAATACGAATGTGGAGAGTGCAGAATATATCTGCACTCTTTATTTTTTTCGTTTTCAAATTCTTATCTTTGCCCGAAAAAGTAATATGGCATTAAGATATGCAGTTATAGGATCGGGAGCCATAGGCGGATATTATGGCGGAATGCTTGCCAAATCGGGTAAAGACGTTCACTTCTTGTTTCATTCCGACTACGAGCATGTAGAAAAAAACGGTTTGCAGGTAGATTCCGTAAACGGAAATTTCTTAATTTCCCCTATTCAGGCATATCATAATGCAAACGATATGCCTCAGTGCGATGTTGTTTTAGTATGCCTCAAATCTACAAACAACGCTATATTGAAAGATTTGCTTCCTCCTCTCTTGCACGCTAATACAATTGTTGTTTTGATACAAAACGGTTTAGGATTGGAAGCCGATCTGGCAAAAGATTTCCCCAACCTCAGCATTGCGGGTGCAATGGCTTTTATATGTTCAAACAAGATTGGCGACGGGCACATTGCGCACCTTGACCAAGGGTCGATAAGTATAGGCTCTTACTCCTGTAAAGATAGCAGTATATTAGACACTATTTGTTCCGATTTCGTCGAATCGGGTGTAAAATGCCATATTGTTGACTTGGAGCCTGCCCGATGGAAAAAACTCGTCTGGAATATCCCTTACAACGGCATGACGGTTGTTCTGAATACAACGACCGACAAGTTGATGAAAAACCCGCACACCAGAAAATTGCTCCGAGATCTTATGCTTGAGGTTATACAAGCGGCTAATCTGGTTGGAAACGGGCGATTCCTGATTTCGGAAGATTTTGCAGATCAAATGCTGACAACAACGGATAAAATGACTCCATACTCGCCAAGTATGAAACTCGATTATGACAACCACCGCCCGTTGGAGATTGAATATATCTATTCCCGTCCCGTTCTCACAGCAAAAGAGGCCGGTTATGAAATGTCGCACACTGCAATGCTTGAACAACAGTTGCGTTTCATCGAATCTCAATATTCTTAAAAAGTCTTTTGCGCACTTTTCACTTTTCATTAATTATGTCTTTTCTTCAAACCTATAAAAGTCAATATATTGCAACCCTGCGTCTGGCTGCACCTGTAATGCTTTCGCAATTGGGCGTGATTGCCGTGCAACTATTCGACAATGCCATGGTTGGCCGCCTCGGTGCGTTGCCTCTTGCTGCCGTAGCCTTTGGCGGAACAGTTTTCTTCTTGGGATTTATTTTTGTCACCGGTATTTCGATGGCACTCACGCCATTGGTCGGAGAACAATTTTCGCAAGGGAAACAGCATATTGCAGCAGCTTATTTTCAAAATTCTTTACTGCTCTTCACTCTCGTTAGTTTTGTTTCTTTTGCATTGCAATATTCCATTACTCCGCTAATGTATTATATGAAACAACCTCCCGAAGTGGTAGATATGGCTATTCCATACTATCAATATCTGGTATGGTCGGTTATTCCCTATATGATTTTTGGTGTATTCAAACAATTTTTAGAAGGAATTGGAAACACAACCGTAAATATGGTAATTATCATTACAGCCAATCTTATCAACATATTTTTCAATTGGCTTCTCATCTATGGGAACTGGGGTTTTCCCCGCATGGAGGCTGCCGGAGCCGGATTAGCTACTCTAATTTCACGCATTTGCATGCCGGTTTTCGCAATATTGTTTTTCATATTTGCGTCCAAATTCAGGTATTATTTCAGCTATTTCAGAAAGAAAAACTTCAGTTGGATACGCATACGCAATTTACTTTCCGTAGGACTGCCTATTTCGTCGCAGATGTTTATGGAAGGATCAGCGTTTGCCCTGACATCCATCATGATGGGATGGATAGGTACGGTTCAGATCGCAGCCAATCAAATTGCCATGACTATCTCCAATTGTGCGTTTATGATTATCATAGGACTTGGTTCGGCAACCACAATCCGTATCAGTCACTCGTATGGACGAAACGATGCTCCCGAACTGAAAAAAGCAGCCAATGCCTCATATCACATGGGACTGATGTGGAATACATTCACCGCAATCATGTTTATTGTCTTCCGAGAACAAATCGCCCGCATATTTACAGACGATCCGGAAGTAATAAGAATTGCCTCTCAACTTTTGATTTTTGTTGCTGCGTTTCAGTTTTCCGACGGATTGCAATCCATATCGGTGGGCATACTTCGTGGAATACAAGATGTGAAACCAATAGCAACAATAGCGTTTTTCTCTTACATCGTAATCAATTTGCCGACAGGATACCTTTGCGCTTTCATATTCAATTGGGGGGCAGGAGGTTTGTGGGTAGGCTTCATCTTCGGACTTTCAATTGCAGCAATACTACTTATGAGGCGATTGAGAAAGCAACAAAGAAAGCTGGCTCTCGAATTTTCTCAAAACAATTCCGCAAAACAATAAAAAAAGAGGTTGATTTTCATCAACCTCTTTTTGCAATAATTCCAAAAGAAATTATCTCACAGACACCTTTACACTTTTACCATTACTACAACAATATACAATCCATTATCGAAAGACTAAGGAATGTACTATATGAAGTGTCTGTTTTTTTATTATTAATTATAAATCAGTTATTCTAAATTCGACCTATTTTTAAAATTGAAAATGTAGGGGCAAATTGCATTTATCCGACAAGAACAATGTGTATTACTAATGCGAAAGTAAACGATTTATAATGGATCGAGGGGTAATAATCAACAAATAAGGGGTGATATTTTGACTCTCCGTGCATACATTATGTGTGAAAAGTTACACTTACATTCAGAATAATTAGGAATCATTTATTCCTATTTAGAAACAAATATTGTTAATTTTACGTTCTATAAAGGAGGAATCCACTAAACTAAACAATATATGACATCTAATTCACTCATGCACAACAATATCAATCTACTCGGCAGCTTGCTGGGAGATACGATACGTGAAGCAATAGGGCAAAAAGCATTCGACAAGGTAGAGAGCATTCGCAGATTGTCGAAAGCCATAAACAAAGGTGATCAGAAGGCAATATCAGAACTTTTGAACACTCTTCAGACCCTCGACAATAAAGATTTTCTGACCGTGGCAAAGGCATTCAATCAGTTTCTTAACCTTACGAATGTTGCAGAAGAATATGATTCTGTGTCACCCCATGCAAAAGGGAAAAAAAATCCCGTACATTTCAAGGAGTTATACAAAAAACTAAAAGAAAAGGATTTCAGCGACGAAGACGTAGTTGACGCCCTCAACAACATAGATATCGACTTGGTTCTGACTGCACATCCTACCGAAATAAATCGCCGTTCCCTCATCAACAATATGAATCAGGTGAGCGAATGTTTACAGCAACTCGATCATGACGATCTTGTAGACTATAAACAGGAAAAGATTCTTAAAAGACTAAAGCAGCTTATTGTTCAATACTGGTATACTGACGAAATCAGGCAGAACCGCCCTACGCCCAACGAAGAAGCCAAATGGGGATATGATGTTATCGAAAACAGCCTTTGGGAGGCTGTACCCGCTTTCATCCGTGATTTGGATGAGCAAACTTTCGAAACAATTGGATACAGGTTTCCGGTTGATGCACGTCCTATCCATTTTTCATCTTGGATGGGAGGAGACAGGGATGGAAATCCGAATGTTACGGCAGCAGTAACGCAGCAAGTCTTGATAGACAGCAGAAGAAGGGCGGCAATATTATTTCTCGGAGATATAGAAGTGTTGGTTAAAGAACTTTCTATGTCAAATTGCACCAAAGAATTTCGTGATTATGTAGGGAATTACGAAGTACAGGAACCTTACAGGGAATTGATGAAGAAGTTGCGTTCGCAATTAAGGAAAACAATTGCTTACCACGAAGCGAAGAAAGAAAACAAGGATATTGCACTGACCGACGACATACTTATCAGCAACGACCAACTATGGGAACCCCTCAATGCTTGTTATCAATCCCTTATTGCATGTGGGATGCACATGATAGCGAACGGAAATTTGCTCGACACCATGCGCCGTATAAAATGTTTCGGGATAACATTGGTGCAAATAGACATCCGTCAGGAAAGCACTGCTCACTCCGACGCAATATCCGAAATAACCCGTTATCTCGGATTAGGTGACTACTCGGCTTGGACGGAAGATAAAAAACAGGCATTCCTCATCGAAGAATTGAACTCGAAACGACCGCTTGTCCCTCATTCGTGGCAACCGAGTGCCCAAACCAAGGAAATACTGGATACGTGCAAAGTTATTGCATCAACTCCGGAAGGGGTGATACCTACTTACGTGATTTCAATGACACGCACGCCGTCCGACATATTGGCTGTTTATTTATTGTTGAAAGAGGTTGAGTGCCCTTACACCGTGCCAGTAACACCTCTTTTCGAAACACTAAACGACCTGAATAACGCTGCTCCGATTATGAAGGAATTATTCAATATCGAGTGGTATAGAGGCATCATCGAGAATAAACAAATGGTAATGATCGGATATTCCGACTCGGCCAAAGACGCCGGATCCCTGGCGGCAGGTTGGGCACAATACACAGCTCAGGAAGCACTGATCAGAACATGTGACGAAGCAGGCATAAGATTGACCCTGTTTCACGGACGGGGCGGAACGATAGGCAGAGGAGGAGGCCCTGCAAAAGTTGCGTTATTTTCCCAACCTCCCGGTTCTTTGAAGGGTGGTTTACGTGTAACAATACAGGGCGAGATGATCAGGTTCAAATTCGGATTGCCCGATCTTGCCATAAACTCCCTGGCATTGTATGTAGATGCCATATTGGAAGCCAATTTATTGCCTCCACCCATCCCTAAAGACGAATGGAGGGCAACGATGAACGAATTGTCGGACATATCGAGCGAAATGTATCAGGACTTGGTAAAAAAGACACCGGAATTCATCACATATTTCTATCAGGCTACCCCCGAAGCCGAATTGGCTAAGTTGCCTTTAGGTTCTCGCCCTGCAAAAAGGAAAGCAACAGGAGGGGTTGAAAGCCTCCGTGCCATTCCCTGGATTTTTGGGTGGACACAAAACCGCCTGATGTTGCCTGCATGGCTGGGTGCGGGAGCAAGTATGCAAAAGCTGATTGACAACGGAAAGAAAAACATGCTGGAAGAAATGTACGTCAACTGGCATTTTTTCAATACCCGCATAAGTATGCTCGAAATGGTTTTCACTAAAGCCGATGCCCGCATCTCGCAGTATTACGACGACAGGCTCGTGGAAAAAGATTTGCTTCAATTTGGCGAAGATCTTCGCTCTCAACTGAAAAAAGATACGCAAACCATACTCGACATAGCGAAAGATAAGTCTTTGATGGAAAACATGCCCGATACGGCTGCAAATATTGCCACCAGAAACATATATACCGAACCGTTAAACCTGTTACAGGTAGAACTGCTATACAGATGCAGGAAAGATGAAAATTCGCCTCTCGAACTTGAACAGGCTTTGATGGTTACCATATCCGGCATAGCGGCTGGTATGCGAAATACAGGTTGATTCATTTGCAAACATGTAAAAATAATTATTTACGACGTCCGGAAATATTTTCGGACGTTTTTCTTTTTTACACACTTTTAGGGAAAACAAAAAGTTTTCTTAACAACAATTAGCTTTCTCCAACTTATTGTTATAATTTTGCAGCTTTGTTTTTGGTATCGAGTAAAACCTATTTATTTGGTTAATAAATATTAGCCTTCATGAAACTAAAGCTAGACATTAAGAACAGTTTTAAGCCTCAACTTTTTAGTTCACTAAAGACTTATAACAAAGAAAAATTTATGAAAGACCTCATGGCAGGTCTTATCGTAGGTATAGTAGCATTGCCTTTGGCCATTGCTTTTGGTATAGCATCCGGAGTTAGTCCCGAAAAGGGGATTTACACATCCATCATTGCCGGATTCATAATTTCCTTTCTGGGCGGCAGCAGCGTGCAGATCGGAGGCCCGACGGGGGCATTTATTGTTATCGTTTCCAATATCTTGGCGCAATATGGCACTAGCGGGCTGATAATAACAACTATTATGGCGGGCATCATCCTCATTTTGATGGGGGTACTGAGGCTCGGTATAGTTATCAAGTTCATCCCCTATCCCATTCTGGTTGGTTATATGAGCGGGATAGCCGTGATAATATTTTCGACACAGGTAAAAGATTTTTTCGGACTACAGATAGGTACAATACCCGCCGATTTTCTGAGTCAATGGAAATTATACATCGCAAATTTCACAACGCTGGACATCACAACCACAATTGTAGGGATATTAAGTTTGCTTATCATCATTTTCTCGCACAAGATATCGAAGAAAATACCCGGTTCTCTATTGGCAATAGTCATAGTTACCATATTGGTGGTAATATTGCGCAATTCTTGCGACATTACCTCTGTCCAGACAATTGGAGATAAGTTTGATATTAGCAGCAATCTGCCCACGGTTGAGAAGTTTTCGTTCAACATCGAATTAATAAATGTCCTGTTTCCAACCGCATTCACCCTAGCCATTTTGTGTGCAATAGAATCTCTGGTATCAGCCAGTGTTGCGGAAGGGGTTACAGGCGACAAAAGCCACTCCAACACCGAATTGATAGCCCAAGGTATAGCCAACATCATTACTCCTATATTCGGAGGTATTCCGGCAACAGGTGCTCTGGCTCGCACAATGACAAACGTAAGCAATGGAGGACGAACCCCGGTGGCAGGCATCATTCATTCCATTTTCCTTTTGTTGGTTGTTTTGTTTCTTGGTGGGTTAACCAAACACATCCCAATGGTTTGCCTTGCCGCCATATTAGTAGTGGTTTCGTACAACATGAGCGAATGGCGTTCCTTTGTTGCACTGATGAGAAATTCAACAGCCGATATTATTGTTCTGGTTACAACCTTTCTGCTGACCGTGATCTTCGGCTTGACAATGGCTATTCAGGTGGGGATCGTCTTGGCTATCTTCCTGTTTATGAAACGTGTAACAGAATCGACACAAGTATTGGTTTCTAAAGACGTGTTGAACGTGTCCGACAAAAGTTCGGCAAAATACAAAGACAAGGTAGAACTACCCAAAGGCGTTGAAGTATACGAAATTGACGGGCCTTTCTTCTTCGGAATTGCCAATAAGTTTGAAGAAAGCATGCGTGTGATTAGCGGAAAACCCAAAATACGGATCATCAGGATGCGGAAAGTTCCGTTTATGGATTCAACAGGCTTGCACAACCTTGAGAGTTTATGTATGAAAGCCAAGAAAGAAGAAATACATATTATCCTATCCGGTGTAAACGAAGAAGTTAGGGAATCGCTCGAAAAAGCAAAATTCCCGGCACTGATTGGTGTAGAAAATATCTGCCCCAATATTGATGCGGCACTGGAAAGAGCAAATGTGCTGCTGAACGAATGGCAAAATACTGACAATTAAACGCCATGTCAAATCGGTCGATTCGACATGGCGCGAAATACTATATCCCCAGAAAAATGACTTCTACCGCATTTCTACCAGCTGTGCTACTGGTAATAAGAAGAGGTGCTCCGATTTGGGCGACAACTCTGAAGGATATAACATCTCCTGCATTCAGAGATACTACCGTAGAATAGTGTGTGTTTAGAACAGAACCTTGAGTAACGTAACTGTATGTCTCATCATTCGAAAGAGGAGAGCCATTTCTGTAAATCCAGAAATAAAAAGATTTCATTCCTGCAGCAGATGTTGATGGAACATGCAAAAAGGAGTGAAAAAAAACGAGATATTTACCTGAATTAACAGCCGTATAAGTTCCTACGCCAGGCAATTCATTACTTACCCCAGTAGTAAGAGTTACTGTAGAAGCTGTAGAAGCTGCTAATTTTCGATATAAGGAGCTTTGATTACCAACGTTTTGCTGCCAGCTGGCATTCCCATCATTGTCTGAAATCAAAACTCTGCCCGCCAACTGTGATCCGTCCTGTAATCTGAAACCTTTGTTAATAGTTCCGGAACGGATATCTACTTTAGTCTGCGGCGCATTCGTCCCAACTCCGACTCTGCCTTGCGCATCCACCACCACATCGTCTGCGATGTTTGTGTTACTACTCGTGTTACGTGCCGCATCGATGTGAAATACTCCCTGTGGCGATTCCGTGTTCACTCCCACCTGTGCTTTGAGTGCCGTAACGGCTAAAAAAATCAATAAAACTAAACTGCTCTTTTTCATAAGTTTCTAATGTTGTTTGTTGTGTTAAATATCTCTGTTTTAACCCTTTGCATATCTGTCACTGGGTAAGTGACGGAGGAGTGATTTTGGATATGTTATTCTGTTTGTAATCAATTAGTTAAGAAAGGGTGAAATTGAAAAAGATAAACATTGATAAAACATGGTCGAAAAGGAGAAGTAAGTCGGGCTACTTATTTCATTCTAAGTTTTTAGAAGACAGTCACTTTCTGGTTCAGACGAAAAATGTATACGAAAAATAATTATTAGACATTGGTTAAACACGCACAGCAACAAATACTTAAACAACAGAAAATATGGAATATGAAGAAAAAGGAATTCTGTTCGTTGATCTTCAAAAAGGTCAGGAATGGAAAACAAACAGGAGAAATTGCAGCGTTATTCTCATTAGTAAAGGTCGATTGAATATTTCTTCTTTATCGCATAAAGATGAAAGGATTTCGGCAGGAAAGATATTCATGATCCCTACCGGCTACGAAACAGTCGTAAAGGCAATGGAGGAATCTGCTCTGATATCCATTGATATAAGTGAGGAAATCAATCAGTTGACATACTTTCAATCGGACAAAACAGATGAAAATGATAACAATCAAAACCTCTATTTGACTTTCAACGAGATTGTCTCCGCATACATCGAATCGTTACAGGTCTACAAGGGTAGTAGTTTAGATTACAACTCCTTAGCAAGAATAAAAGCAAAGGAATTGATATACATACTGAAGGCGTCTTACACACAGAAAGAGCTCAGCCGTTTTTTCAGCAGCTATATCACAAACGATTTATACTTCTCGGAACAGGTGAAATTGTTATCTCAAGATATTAAAAATATCCGCCAACTGGCTGAAATTATGAATTATAGCTATTCAGGGTTCAACAAGCGGTTCAGGCGATCGTTCGGCGTATCGGCTTACTCATGGCTCAGAAAGCGTCGGGCAAATATGGTGTATCACGATATTTATTACACGAACAAAAGTTTGAAGCAAATATCGACAGAAAACATGTTCAGCACGCTTTCTCACTTCAACGAATTTTGTCACAAAAATCTGGGAAATTCTCCTTCCGAAATCAGAAGAAAAAAAAGACCCCTCCGTCACTTACCCAGTGACAGAAGGCTATTATTTAGTTGTTTACCAAAGTACAAAGATAGGCAAATTATTATGAGATATGCAATAGAACATAGATACTTTTTTCGAGAGAGAGCTTGACTATAAAATCTTGCAGAGTTTTGTTTTTCATTCTTCCTGAATTTATTCCCCATGCAACTTCGCAGTTAAATATTCTTCAATTTTCATTGCATTTAACTTGTTTATTTAAAATAAACTCCCTAATTTTGCAACCCGATTGTCAAGAATATAAAACATATAATATAATATCGCAATGAAAAGAACTTTCCAACCATCGAACAGAAAGAGAAAAAACAAACACGGTTTTCGCTCAAGAATGGCTACTGCTAACGGACGCAGAGTGTTAGCTTCTCGCAGAGCCAAAGGTAGAAAAAAACTATCAGTATCTGACGAATACCTAGGCACTAAAAAATAAAAAGCCTGTTTAAAGATATTTTGTTTAAACAAAACTGAGTAAGAATTTATAAAATTCTTACTTTTGTTGTATATATACATTTGCTTATGAATTGGTTCGACTTCTTCGTTTTTGCAGTACTTGTTTTTGCAGTAATCAAAGGCTATATGTCGGGATTCATTATGCAAATTGCCTATCTGGCAGCCTTAGTTGCCGGAACCTTGTTTGTTGGTGAAGTATCGGCATTCATACTTCCGTACATGAAGTTCAGCCCCGAATCTATGCACTATGCAAAACCGGCTACGTTCATCATAGCATTCTTAATAATCGGGTTAGCCATCATACTGATGGGGAAATTTCTCACCGGCATACTGAAAACTATAAAACTGAACCTGCCCAACAGGCTTGCAGGCAGCTTATTCTGCACGATAAAATATTTCTTCCTGCTAAGCCTTCTTGTCAATCTCGTTGCCCAGTTCCAAATAAACGAACCAACAGCGACCAATACCGAAGATACTTCACTCACATACCCCTACGTTAAAGCCGTAGTACCCAAAATCATACCATATTTCAGAATGGTAAAGGAGAATGTATAATCGCAACTATCCGATTTTTTTTTCTGTAATAGACTGACTCTTATATTCTTTTTTCCGAAAAACGACACTAGCAATCAATTAAAAGCAGTAAATTTGTATTTTCGACTAAAGACATATTTTTAAGCATATCTATTCATGAATAATAGCAGAGAATACCCCTACAAATTAGGTTTAGCATTAAGTGGAGGTGGCGCGAAAGGCTTCGCTCATCTTGGCGTACTTCAGGCTATGGACGAAATAGGTATTAAACCCCAGGTTATAGCCGGAACCAGTGCCGGTTCTTTAGCCGGAGTTTTGTATGCCGACGGGTATGCTCCGCAAGAAATAGCCGAAATATTCAAGAAAAAGGCATTCTCGGAATTTGCCAAATTTACAATACCAAGTGCCGGCATTTTTAAAAGTGACAAAATAGAAACCTTTCTGAAACAGTACTTAAGGGCAAAAACTTTTGAGCAACTGCAAACACCTCTTTTTGTCACAGCCACCGATATAGAGGAAGGCATCAGCACCCATTTTTCGGAAGGTACACTTATCCCAACCATTGTTGCCTCCTGTTCTGTTCCGATAATATTCACGCCAAAAGAAATTGATGGCAAATATTATGTCGACGGAGGATTATTCAAGAATTTTCCGGTATCAGTGATCAAACCTTTATGCGAAAAGATTGTTGGAGTAAATGTAGCACCTCTGACAAAGATGAAATATAAGAAATCTATGCTACATGTGGCAGAAAGGTCTTTTCACTACATGTCATCATCCAACACTTTGTATGACAGGAAATTGTGCGATATATTGATTGAATCTACAAACGTCTCGAAATATACAATGTTCGACCTCGATCATGTAGACGAAATCTACAAAATAGGATATGATACATCTAAAGAAATATTACTAAAAGAGTTAAACAAAATCAAATTAGTTACAATATGAAAGGTAAGTTATTGATCTATCAGGTATTTCCAAGATGGTTTGGAAACACAACAAATGTCAATAAAGAAAACGGAACAATAGAAGAAAACGGGGTTGGGAAATTCAGTTCATTCACAACAAAGGCTCTTTCCGAAATCAGAAAAATGGGTTTTTCCCATATCTGGTATACCGGAGTAATAGAACATGCCACAAAAACCGACTACTCAGGCTTCGGTATAAAAAAAGATCATCCCGACGTAGTGAAGGGAAATGCCGGATCCCCTTATGCCATCAAGGACTATTATGATGTTGACCCCGATTTGGCCGACTCGGTAGAGTTCAGGATGGAAGAATTTGAAGACCTGGTTGAAAGATCGCACAAGCAGGACTTAAAAGTTATTGTAGATTTTGTTGCCAACCATGTTGCCCGCCAATATTTTTCGGATGCAAAACGCCGAAAGGTAGACAATCTGGGAGAAAAAGACGATACATCCAGAGCCTTTGCTCCGGATAATAATTTTTATTATACACCGAATCAAGAACTTTACCTCGACTTTGCTGCCGACAAAGGAGAAAATGCCTATCACGAATTTCCGGCAAAAGCAACAGGTAACGACAGATTTGACAACACTCCCAATTTTTACGATTGGTACGAAACTGTCAAGTTAAACTATGGGGTTGACTACGCAAACGGGCGTAACAAATATTTTATACCCGAACCCGACACCTGGTACAAAATGAAAGACATCTTGCTTTTTTGGGCATCGAAAGGCGTCGACGGTTTCCGCTGCGATATGGCAGAAATGGTTCCCGTCGAATTCTGGAACTGGGTGATTCCGAAAATCAAAAGCAAATATAAGTCAATCACTTTCATTGCCGAGGTATACAATCCGAACGAATATGCAAGTTATATTCAGGCAGGATTCGACTATCTGTACGACAAAGTCGGACTTTACGATTCGCTCAAAAACATTATTACAGGCAACCGCCCCAGCTCAGACATAACCGGCTGCTGGCAAAGTCTGGGCGATTTGCAACCTCACATGCTCAACTTTCTCGAAAATCATGACGAGCAGCGCATTGCATCCGATTTCTTTGCAAAAGACCCGTTCAAAGCCATTCCGGGACTCATTGTTTCAGCAACAATGAACACTTGCCCGTTCATGGTATACTCGGGACAAGAACTCGGCGAAAAAGGCATGGATAAAGAAGGTTTCAGCGGCATTGACGGACGAACAACCATATTCGATTACTGGTCTGTCGATTCTATCCGCAACTGGTACAATGACGGCAAATTCGGACTAAGCAATTTGACTGAAGATCAGAAAAATCTGAGAAAAATATACACAAAGATACTGTCTCTTTGTTCTTCCGAACAGGCCATATCCGATGGTAAGTTTTTCGATGTCATGTATGTAAACTATGACAATCCCGATTTTGACCCAACCAAACAATATGCATTTTTCAGAGGATATAAAAAAGACCTGTTGCTTATTGTTGCCAATTTTGACGATAAGGCGGTAAATATCAACATCAATATACCTGAGGCAGTATACGACTACCTCAATATTGACGCCTCGAAGTTCAGGTCGGCTAAAGATTTATTATCCAACAAAAAACAATCGTTAAAATCCGGTCTATCATCTAGCTTCGAAACCAAATTGGAAGCATATAGCGGAAGAATTTTCAAATTTGTAGTAGAATAGTTAGAAAAGAGGGACTGTAATACTAAATAGTTTTATAAATTTGCACCATCAAAACACAAGTAAGGTCGCAAACTTATTTTATTGCTTTGCAAGTAAAACAACCTTAGCGGGTTACAACTTGATAATAAATCATTAAGTATTTTTATACTCAATTAATTAGTCACTCAAAAAACATAAGAGAAGAAGAAAATGGAAAAGGAGCCTTTTAAAATTTTTTCAGGAACAAATTCACGCTATTTGGCAGAAAAAATATGTAAAAGTTTAGGATGCACCCTCGGAAACATGAATATTGAACGTTTTGCCGACGGGGAATTCTCTGTTTCGTACGAAGAATCAATCAGAGGACATCAGGTTTTTCTGGTGCAATCGACATTTCCAAACTCGGACAACCTCCTCGAACTTCTCTTGATGATCGACGCTGCTAAAAGAGCTTCTGCCAGATCAATAGTAGCCGTTATCCCTTATTTCGGATGGGCTCGCCAAGACAGAAAAGACAAACCCCGTGTATCCATCGGAGCTAAACTTATTGCCGATATGCTAAGCGCTGCGGGGATACACAGGCTTATAACCATGGATTTGCATGCCGACCAGATACAGGGATTCTTCAATGTTCCTGTCGACCACTTGTATGCTTCCGCAATTTTCACAGAATATATCAATACGCTGGACAAAGAAAATTTGGTTATAGCAACACCAGACGTTGGTGGTACAAAAAGAGCCAGTTCGTATGCCAAATATTTCGGAATACCGATGGTTATTTGCTACAAATTGCGTAAAAAAGCTAACGAAATTTCGGAAATGCAAATCATTGGAGACGTGGAAGGCATGGACGTTTTATTGGTGGACGACATTGTTGATACTGCCGGTACAATTACAAAAGCAGCCGATTTGATGATGGCACACGGAGCTCGTTCCGTAAAAGCGATTGCCAGTCATGCTGTGATGTCGGATCCGGCTTCGGCTCGTGTAGACCAGTCCAGCTTATCTGAAATTTTATTTACCGACAGCATCCCTTATTCAAAGAAATGCGAAAAAGTAACCATCCTGTCGGTTGCCGATGTTTTTGCCGAATCCATTCGCAGGGTTCGCCTCAATGAGTCGATCAGTTCTCTTTATGTCCTTTAAACACAAGGGATGTAAATAAAATTAGTAAAAAATTTGATACCCATCACACTATACAAAATATGACTGTACATCATGAAGGGCGCGGAGTTCTGGCTACACTAACAATCCTTTTGATTCTCATCAATGGGTGTATGTTACGTTTTTGCCCATATTCAATACTCAACTATCTCGTATTAGCAGCTTCTATAATATTCTTTCTGATAGTACTAAATTTTTATAGAAGTCCATACAGAAGATTTTCCGGAAATATGCGGGACTCGGTTGTTGCCCCTGCCGACGGTAAAATTGTTGCCATAGAGGAAGTGTTTGAACCCGAATATTTTAAAGACAAAAGATTGCAGGTTTCCATCTTCATGTCTCCCCTCAATGTTCATGCCAATTGGTTTCCGGTAAACGGAAAAGTTGTGCTAAAGAAACATCACAAAGGGCGTTTTCAGGCTGCTTACCTACCCAAGTCTAGCACGGAAAACGAAAGATCGACAGTCGTCATTCAAAGGGAAGATGGCACGGAAGTACTTGTCAGACAGGTTGCCGGAGCTATGGCTAGGCGCATCATAACTTACCCCGAAGTTGGGCATGATGCTCATATTGATGAACATTTCGGATTCATCAAACTTGGCTCCAGAGTAGATGTTTATCTGCCGGTGGGCACCCCTGTATTGGTAGACATGGATCAAAAAGTAACGGGAAATCAAACAGTTATCGCAGAACTTCCCATAAAATAAGACACTGATGAAAAAACATATTCCAAATCTATTCACTTGCCTCAATCTATTTTCAGGATGTATTGCTTGCACAATGGCTTTTCAAGGTGAATATTTTTGGGTTGTATTTTTCGTAATATTGGGGAGTATTTTCGATTTTTTCGATGGATTTATGGCTCGCCTGCTCAAAGCATACTCCGACATTGGCAAAGAACTGGATTCGTTGGCCGACCTCGTGAGTTTCGGTGTTGCACCCAGCCTTATCGTTTTTCATTACATTACAAGTGCCTTAGGTGCTGAATCGGCTCTACATTCGTTGCAAAATATCCTACCCTATTTTGCATTTGTCCTGACCATATTTTCAGCTCTTAGATTGGCTAAATTCAATATTGATACTAGGCAGACTACCTCTTTCATCGGATTGCCAACACCAGCCAACGCATTGTTCTGGATCAGCTTATGCTATGGATTGAATGAAAAATTTGTAGCATCCGACACCATTGTATACATAATAATAGTTCTGATTGTTATTTTCTCATTACTGATGGTTTCCGAGATTCCGATGTTTTCCTTAAAGGTAAAAAACCTAAAATTGAAAGGGAATGAATTAAAGTACCTTTTAATAATCTTCTGCATAGCAGCCATTGCAATATGGCAAATAATGGGTATAGCAGCTACAATTATCTTCTACATAGCCTTGACGCTTGTCTCATACAAGAAAGTGAAGGAATGAACAAAAACCACGCATAACTCGTTAAAATAACGAAACAAGTTTCTTTGTTTATCTTAGAATTTATATCTTTAATCTCTGATTTTAACAAAAAGAGTTATGTCATTTCTATTATTTTTCTTTTTTCTTATACTTGTTCTGTTCATTACGGTGCTGTCCATAGGTGGAGGTATTGTAAGAGGCATTTTGCGTTTATTATTCGGCAAGAATGTTTCCCGCCAATATCAGAGCAGACAACAAGGAAGAGGCAGTTACAATTACAGCAATTCTGAGTCAAAAGACAGCAGAGACCATCAACATACAGGACAAAAAAAGATATTCTCTAAAGAAGAAGGAGAATATATTGATTTTGAAGAAATTACGGAATAACTTATAACATAACAATCAACCAATTACCTTATATTTAAAAGCATTCTTATATATTTTTTCATTTTCTTTATATCCGGTTGGATAGCCATGAGCATCTATAAAATAGCTTCTCTGCACATTTTCATAATTACCACCCTGTCTGGTTTTCCAGTTATTGTTTCCAACATGACCCACAAGACCTCCTTTATATACCCAATACCATTTAGGAGTGATTTGATTGGAGAAAATACTTTTGCTATTGTCATATCCATATACAAATTTTGAACTTTGATATTCTTTTCCACAAAAAGAAGAATAAGAAACTATCTCTATTAAATTATTATTATCGTATTCGTATAGAGTATAATGAATACCTGAATACATTTTAATAATGAGACCTTTGGCATTTAATATTAAGGTATCTCGCGCCATCATAGCCGGATCCGGATATCCTTTGTACATAAAGACTCCTCTTTCTGCAAAAATAGAATCCCCATTATATGCAAACCATTCATAATGTTGGTTATCATCCTCTACTTTCTCAAGGAATCCATCTTCTGAATAGGTAAATATTTCTTCTGAATAACCTTTAGAATAGTAAAGATCCCATTTATGCTTTAATTTCGTAATTCTATTCGACGAATCGTATTCTAAAATCATTGATTGAGCCCCATCCTCATCAACAAGATTTATTTCTGTCAAAAGTTTTAACTTATCCTCATCGTCATCATCTCTACAAGAAGAAAAACCAATTATCAAAAGTACAATAGATAATAATAGAGTAAATAATTTCATTATGCTTGCTCTTTATTTTGTCAAGATTCAATCTAAAATAAAAAAGGAACTGGAAATATTTCAGTTCCTTTTTTATTCATAATACTTATTTAAAAATCAGCGTTATTCGGTGTACGCGGAAACGGAATCACATCCCTGATGTTTGCCATACCTGTAACAAAGAGCATAAGACGTTCAAAACCCAGACCAAATCCGGCATGTGGAGCAGTACCAAATTTACGAGTCTCGATATACCACCAGATTGGGGCAGAATTCATACCGATCTCTTCCATGTGTTTGGTTAGTTTATCATAATCCGATTCACGCTCAGAACCTCCGATAATCTCCCCGATTTTAGGGAACAAGACATCCATTCCCCGAACGGTTTTTCCATCATCATTCTGTTTCATATAGAAAGACTTGATTTCCTTCGGATAATCCGTTAAGATTACAGGACGCTTAAAGTGATTCTCTACAAGATAACGTTCGTGCTCCGACTGAAGGTCTGCACCCCAATATACAGGAAACTCAAACTTATGTCCGCTTTCTTCCAATATCTTAACCCCTTCGGTATAAGTCAAACGCACAAAATCATTGTTTACGACAAAATTCAGGCGTTCGATCAATTCTTTATCGAAATGCTCGTTCAAGAAGGCTATATCATCAGCACAATTATCCAAAGCATAGCGGATTAGATATTTCAAGAAATCTTCTGCCAAATCCATGTTATCGTGAATGTCGTAGAAAGCAACTTCCGGCTCAATCATCCAGAACTCAGCCAAGTGACGTGGCGTATTTGAGTTTTCGGCACGGAAAGTTGGTCCGAATGTGTAAACAGCACCTAAGGCCATTGCACCCAATTCGCCCTCTAACTGACCCGATACGGTAAGATTTGTTTGACGCCCGAAAAAGTCTTCCGAATAATCAACATCCTGCATTTCCGTTCTGGGTACATTGTTCAAATTGAGTGTTGTAACCTGAAACATAGACCCTGCACCTTCTGCGTCGGAAGCCGTTACAATTGGTGTATGCAGATAATAGAATCCCCTGTCATTAAAATACTTATGTATTGCATAAGACATGTGGTGACGCATACGGAAGATAGCCCCAAATGTATTTGTACGAGGGCGCAAGTGAGCGATCTCTCTCAAAAATTCCAATGAGTGACCTTTCTTTTGCAACGGATATGTAGCCGGATCGGCCGACCCGTATATCTCTATCTTCTCTGCCAGAATTTCACCTTTTTGTCCTTGACCTTGCGACTCCACATATTTGCCCACAACGTGTATACACGCACCTGTGGTAACAGGTTTCAGAAAATCTTCTCCAAATTTTTCAATTTCAGCTACAATCTGGATATTATTTATTGTAGAACCATCATTAAGTGCTATAAAGCTAACATTTTTGTTACCACGTCGGGTCCTCACCCAACCTTTTACACTCACGGTTGCTCCGAAATCGTCTTGTTGGAGCAAATCTGAAATTTTAGTTCTACGAATTGTTTCCATTTTGTGTTTGTTATTATTCTAATCTTAATAGTTTTTATTTCTTCATTATTCAAAAGCTCCCATACGAAGCATATTCACCTCCGACTCAGTCAGATATCTCCAACGTCCTCGTGGAAGGTTCTTTTTGGTCAGGCCTGCAAAATAAACACGGTCTAATTTCAATACCTGATAGCCTAACTTTTCGAATATACGACGGACAATGCGGTTACGACCTGAGTGAATCTCAATACCGACCTCATTCAGAACGTCTTCGGCTACATAAGCGATAGAATCGGCATGAATTTCTCCATCGTCCAACATGATTCCGTCGGCAATAGCCTGCATGTCTTCAATAGCCACATCTTTATCGAGACGCACCTGATATATCTTTTTCTTTAAGTATTTCGGATGCATCAACTTAGAAGCCAAATCTCCGTCATTGGTAAGCAGCAACACACCTGTTGTATTCCTGTCTAACCGGCCAACGGGATATATACGTTCGGGACAAGCATTTTTCACTAAATCCATCACCGTCATACGGTTTTGAGGATCGTCTGATGTTGTCACGCAGTTTTTAGGTTTATTCAATAACACATAAACTTTGCTCTCTAAACATACCGGTTGCTCCTGAAAAGTAACATTATCGCCTCTTTTCACTTTTGCACCTAGTTCCGATATAACCACTCCGTTTACTTTTACCACACCTGCCGTGATAAAGGCATCAGCCTCACGACGTGAACATACTCCGGCATTTGCCAGATATTTGTTCAAACGGATATCCGTATTCGGATCTATATTTTCCTTATATTTTACAGGCTTAATCAGCTGTTTTACTCTCTGTATAACTTTTCCGTTTCGAGGCACATTAGCACCCGGACGCTGATTTCTGTTTCCTTGTCCCTGTCGATTGTTGGGACGTTGTCCTCCGCCGCCACCATAACTATTTCCTCCCCGGTTATTGTAGTTGCGGTTATTTCCATTATTATATCCACCGGAAGAACGTCTTTCTCCTCCACCGTCTGAATAACGGTTTCCGTTGTTATAGTTTCCTCTGTCTCCTCCGCCTGAGTAGCCACCTCCTCGATTGTCGTTCGAATAGTTTCTTCTGTCGTTGGAGTATCCTCCGCTTCTATCGTTTGAATAGCCGCCTCCCCGGTCGTTAGAATAGCCGCTATTGCGGTTGTCATAATTCCTGCGAGGTGCATACCCACCACCTCTGTTTTGGGAGTCTGATGAGTTATTATCCCTGTAGTTTGTATTTCCCCGAGAAACGCCAATCTCACGATTAGCTACTCTCCCTGCCTCTCCTACACGAGGTCTTTTTTTCTTAATTCCTCCGCCGTCTTGTTGCGATTTTCCTTCATTGCGGCTGTCGTCTGTAATCATGATAATAATAAAAAATTAAATGTTTAAATATATAACCTCACGGTTACTTGTTTCTTAAATTCCAGTATACGAATGTGGTGTTATTTTTCTTAGTTCGTCTTTTACGGTTTCACTCACATCCAGAGTTTCTATAAAATCACGTATCGATTGTTGCGTTATCGCCTCATTGGTGCGGGTCAAAGCCTTCAACGCTTCGTATGGCTTGGGGTATCCTTCCCTTCTCAATATGGTTTGAATACCTTCGGCAACCACTGCCCAGCAATTATCCAAGTCGGAATTTAATGCTTCAACATTCAACAGCAATTTATCCAATCCTTTTTGTGTGCTTTGTAAAGATATGAGAATGTGTCCCATAGGAACACCTACATTACGCAATACGGTAGAATCCGTCAAATCCCTTTGCAAACGTGAAACGGGCAATTTAGCCGACAAATGTTCCAGAATGGCATTGGCTATTCCCAGATTTCCTTCGGCATTTTCAAAATCTATCGGATTCACTTTATGTGGCATTGCCGAAGAACCTATTTCACCAGCCTTAATTTTCTGCTTGAAATATTCCATCGAAATATATTGCCAAAAGTCCCTGTTCAGATCAATCATTATTGTATTTATACGCTTCAAGGCATCGAACACTGCCGCCAGATTATCATAATTTGATATCTGGGTGGTCCATTCTTCCCTTTGAAGGCCCAACTTCTCTGAAACAAACTTGTTTCCAAATTGTTTCCAATCGAATTCGGGATATGCTACATTGTGCGCATTGTAGTTGCCTGTTGCCCCGCCAAATTTCGCAGAAATCGGCAGTTGTTTCAAAATAGAAAGCTGTTGCTCCATCCTGCTCACAAACACCATAACCTCTTTCCCTAAGCGTGTAGGGGAGGCCGGCTGTCCGTGGGTTTTAGCCAGCATCGAGATATCTTTCCATTCTTCGGCCTTAGCTCTTAACGATCCGATCAGTTGCTCCAACATCGGATAATACACATCGGTCAAAGCATCTTTCAATGACAATGGAATAGATGTATTGTTTATATCCTGCGATGTCAATCCGAAATGGATGAATTCTTTGTAAGGCTCTAATCCTAAAAGATCAAATTTCTCTTTTATAAAATACTCTACTGCCTTGACATCATGATTGGTTACGCTCTCAATTTCCTTGATATGAGAGGCATCCGACTCTGAAAAATCAGATACGATTTTCCTTAAATCGGGGAAGACTGAACTATCCACCTCTTTCAATTGAGGCAATGGTAATTCACATAACGCTATAAAATATTCGATTTCTACATGTACTCTATACTTTATTAATGCGTATTCGGAGAAATAGTTCGTCAGTTGTTGTGTTTTACTACGATAACGCCCATCAATAGGTGATATGGCTGTTAGGGTATTTAAGTCCATTATATTTTTCTTTTGGATGTTGGTTTCCTATGCAATTTAAATGCCTTTATTTTAGAATATAAACAATCTTCTTTGTTTTTGTTTTCCCGATGCTATTAATTATCAATACAAAAATAATGATTAATTTATATCGGAGAACATAAATGCCTAAAAATATTTTTTTTGGCAGGAATATTATAACAAAACTTACATTTTCTGCAAATCATCGTATATTTGTTTCGTTAAAAATGAGATATATCCACTCGTAGTGCATTTAGAAAATAAAAGATAATTAACTGAAACATAATACATATTTACATTGTCATCCTGAGTAAAACGAAGGATCTGGATTGAAAATACACAGATTTTTCACTTCGTTCAAAATGACAAAACCAATATGTATCTTATAATAAATGAGTTAACATCAAAGTATTAAATGCACTACGGGTTATATCCATATAAAGTTCATCTCCGAAATTAAAAAAAACATACATATTTTATGCTTCAACTTTCTTTATATCCCGACCTCATTGAAGCCGGTTGCGACGAAGCCGGAAGAGGATGTCTTGCCGGTCCTGTTTTTGCCGCTGCCGTTATACTTCCTGCCGATTTTTACTGCGAAGAATTGAACGACTCGAAGCAACTTTCCGAAAAGGCGAGATACAGGTTACGACCTGTTATCGAGGAAAAGGCTATTTCTTTTGCAATTGGCATTGTCGACCACGAAGAAATTGACAAGATTAATATTCTAAACGCCTCTTTTCTTGCCATGCACAGGGCAATAGCATCCCTGAATTGCGAGCCTCAACACCTTTTGATAGATGGAAACCGCTTCAAAAAATATGGGGATATCAAGCACTCTTGCATTGTGAAGGGCGACAGCAAATTTCAACCGATAGCAGCAGCGTCTATACTTGCGAAAACTTATCGGGACGATTTCATGATGAATCTACACAACGAGTTCCCTCATTATAAGTGGGATAAGAACAAGGGATACCCGACTGCCGAACACCGCAAGGCAATAGAAATACATGGAGTTTCTCCCTATCACAGGCTAAGTTTCAATTTATTCGACCGCCAATTGAAACTTGATTTATAATGCTGTATATTATTTTATGTATTCGGTAAGGCTTTGGCAAAGTTCATTAAGAAAATAGGTAGTGCTTTTTCTTATATTGTTTTTAAATTCGGCTGAAAAATGACCTCCAACCACGCTGCCTTCCAGAAAGAGATCCTCGGCCTTGTAGCGTTTCAACTTCCTGCCCTCGTTTACAAAATAAACGATTTCAGTCACTTCCAGCACATATTTATCTTGAACAATAAATATATTGGCTTTGTATTTCATTTGAATTTTCTCTCTCTTTTTCGCCTGATTTTCGGGCAAAAGCAATTCTATTCGTGAGTGAATCCTCACTTCATCATTATTCTGGTCAAACTTGATTGTAGAATGGAAATCTGTTCCATACCTCTTTCTCCCCCATTCTTTTATCTGTGGATAAGCGGGTTGGGAAAGAGTTTCGGGTAGTTTCATCTCTTTTGTAAAAATAATTTTCCCGTCAACAACTGCTACATCATCTGTATCTATAATCTGAGCTTTAGATATCAATACCAAAGAGCACATCAACATCAAACAAATTAACCTTCTCATTTTTTTTTCAAGTTTTTAGATCAACAACAAAACGAAAACAACAGATGTTATTTCATCATTCACTCATAGCTTTCAAGTGGTTTTTCAATGTATTTGAATACATCACCAAGAACCTGTCTTTCAAGAACTCTATGTCCTTTTCTTCTATATCAATCTTGCCTATTTGCTTATCTATATAGCTCTTGAAATTTTCGGCTTGTTCCTCCGTATACATCGAACGAAACCGATCTGTCTCGTTCAGCAAATCGTAAGCTATATAATTGATCGGATATATCTTATAATTTTTATGTATTTCTTTATCAACACATTGAGCAACCAATTCAACTTGCTTCTTTTTGTCCGGCTCCAACGCAATCTTATCCAGCTCGTCGTTTATTTCTTTGCCAAACTGAAAATGAATATCTCCTTTGAATCCCATAATACCTTTTTCCATACTAATCAGATCGTCCTTCTTAGTCTTCTTATATTCAGGATTATCTCTTTTCAACTGAAATTCCCTTGCTTTCAGATAATCGCATGGGTCGTATTCGTACGACAGGCTTAACGGAATAATATTCAGTTCTTTCAGGCTATCGGAAAACGTCTTGCCGGTAGAGGCCATCGTCAACATTTTCAACAGGCTTTCCTGAGTCTTGTCGTCCGAATCCTTTGCCCTCCCCTCACGTTGAGCAAGCCATATCGACTCCCCTTTTCGGGTGATTACATAATGAATGTACTCCGACATGTGCTTCGAGGCTAATAGTATTTCACGACCCGAAACCCCACGCTTAACGATGAAACTTTTGTTCAGCCTCACCAGGTTCTTTATCCATGGGTACACAAACAGATTGTCGCCGATACCTATTTCCGTTGTCTTTAAACTATGATCAAACATCAATATATTCAAGATGCCTGCGTCTAAAACAATGTCCCTGTGATTGGATAGGAACAGGTGTTTTTTGTCCCGGCTAATATTTTCCCAGTTCGAGGATGTTACGGAAGACGCCGTTTTTTTGAGAACACCCCATACCAACGGATAAATAATACTTTTTTGAAAATCAATTTTTGTTTCAAAGGTTAACATCTGCGCTCCCAACTCCGTCCAATTGACGCCGGGAATCAGATACTCCAATGCGTTACGAAATCCCTGATCATCCAGCAATTCCTGAATAACCCGCTTTACTTCATGATCATAAACAGGAGCAATGTCGTCATAAATAGTACTATCTTCCATCACTTAACCTTTTTATATTCTTCCTCAATTATATCTGTCAGCACATCCGTCATGCTCAATCCTGCTGCTTTCACTTGCTGCGGAATGAAACTCGTAACCGTCATGCCGGGAGTAGTATTCACCTCCAACAAAAACGGAACATTATCCGAAATTATGAAGTCGGCTCTTATAATACCCTTTGCCCCAACAAGATCGTAAATACGTGATGTTAACTGCTGAATACGCAAAGTCATTTCTTCCGAAATCCGTGCAGGAGTTATTTCTTCCACCTGCCCTGCATATTTTGCATTGTAATCAAAAAATTCGTTAGTCGTAACCACCTCTGTCAATGGCAATAGAGTCTTTTCATTTCCTATCTTATAGCATCCGCATGTTACTTCCACTCCCGATATAAAACTTTCAGCCACCACATCTTCAGCTTCGTTAAAGGCGTCATCCATAGCCTTCTGAAAATCGTTCAGCGATTTTACCTTCGTTGTGGCAAAGCTGGAACCTCCGGTATTGGGTTTCACAAAAAGCGGATAGCCTAGTTCTTCGCCCACCTGCCCTAAATCGTATGACATATCTTTCGTAAAATGCCTCGATTTGGCAACAGTTATGCCAAAATTTTTCAAATAATTATTGCAGATATATTTATTAAATGTTAGTGCCGATGCCATCAATCCGCAAGAAGAATACGGCATGCCGATCATGTCAAAATAACCTTGCAGATGCCCGTCTTCGCCGGGTGTTCCATGAATGGTGATATAAGCAAAGTCGATATTAACTTTCTCTCCTTCAACAGAAAAACTGAAATCATTTTTATCAACCGGATATTCAGCGCCATCCGCCACAACATTCCACGATTGCCTGTCGATCTTTACACTATAAACATTATACAATTTGGTGTCGAGGAAAGAGCAGATTCCTACCATGCTCTTTTCCGAAACTATCCATTCCGACGAATAGCCTCCCCACACAACTGCAATATTTTTCTTCATATATAATTATATAACGAATTTATTACTTTTATATTTCCCTGCTGGATACATAATTACGCCACCTTTCCAACAATTCTTCCATATCGGATGGCAACGGAGCCTCAAACATCATTTCCTCTTTTGTTCTCGGATGCACAAATCCCAAAGTCCGGGCATGCAATGCCGGTCGGGGACATGTATTAAAACAATTCTGAACAAACTGTTTGTATTTAGCAAAAGTAGTTCCACGCAAAATCTGGTTTCCGCCATATCGCTCGTCATTAAACAACGTATGGCCAATATATTTCATGTGTACACGTATTTGATGTGTACGTCCTGTTTCCAACTGACATTCAACCAAAGTCACATACCCCAAGCGTTCCAACACTTTGTAGTGTGTAACAGCATGTTTACCTTGTTCGCCATCTTCAAAAACGGTCATCTGGAGGCGATCTTTCACGCTTCGCCCGATATTTCCTTCTATCCGTCCTTCGTCTTCCGAAATGCTACCCCAAACCAAGGCGTTGTACAAACGCTTCGTAGTTTTGTTGAAAAACTGCTCCGACAAACGGGTTTTCGCATTTTCATTCTTGGCAATCACCAATAGTCCCGAAGTTCCTTTATCTATGCGATGAACAAGCCCCATCCGGGGATCTTTCGCATCATAACCGGGCAGATCTTTCAATCTGAAAGCCACTGCGTTGACCAACGTTCCCGAATAGTTTCCATGACCGGGATGCACCACCATTCCGGCTTTTTTGTTTATCACCATCAGGTCGTCATCTTCGTACACGACGTCGAGAGGCAAATCTTCCGGAATAATCTCCAACACCCGTTTTGGTCGATCCATAACAATGGAAACTACATCCATTGGTTTTATCTTGTAGTTCGACTTCACAACCTGGTCGTTCACCAATATGCAGCCTGCATCCGCAGCCTGTTGTATACGATTTCTTGAAATTCCTTCTATCCTGTCTGTGAGGAATTTATCTATACGCAGAAGGCTCTGCCCCTTATCGGCAACGAAACGATAATGTTCATATCTTTCCGATGCGTCATCAATTGGGTTGTCTTCTATAAAATCGTCTATATCGTCTTGATATTCTGTCATTATTCCATGAAAGTTTCGTCAATGACTGTCGATGGGTCAATTTCCGGTATCGGCTCCATATATTCTGATTCGCCTGTGCCACTGCCAACCTTCAACACCAACTCTGCATCAACCGGGACGCGATCTCCCAATTTTAGTTTTTTTCCTTTATATTCGAGCGAAAAAACGAGGTCTTTAAATTCGGAGCTGATTGTCTCTTTTTTCACATTTGTCAGTCCATACGCACTCAGTAGCGCTTCGGCCTGCCTGTAAGAACTATCTTCCACATCCGGAACCGAGATCATTTTCTTCCCTTTTGCCTGAATTATCAGATAGATAACACGTCCTTTCTTCACTTTTGATTTTGGCTTTTGCACTTGATCCAATATGGCTCCGCCTACCGCTTTTTTCTCGAACAGTGAATCTATCACCTCATATCCCAATCCTGACGATTTGAGTATGGCTGATGCTTCTTCCACTTGCAGACCTGTCAGATCGGGTACATCAACCGATGTTCCGTGCCTGGTATAACCATCCATCAAGAACAAGACCAAAAATATTGATGCGACGAAAATGAGTGCCATCAAAAGAATATTCGTAAGGTATTTGTTCGTAAATATTCTGAAGAAGATATTAGATTTCGATTTCTTTTCTGTTTTAGCCATCTTTAGTTTAGATAATAAGGTCGCACAGACCTTTTTCATTACTTTTTGTTTAGTTACGAAACAAGTAAGCCTGTATAGGTTTTCTATGTGCACCCCACGTTTATTTGTAACTGCCCGAAGGCCGAAATAACTTATAATCAAGTAAAGTATATCATTGAATTTATAGACTACTTACTTAACACGCAAAAATACAAAAAAAAGAATAAAATGATACTTTAACCCCGATAGAAAGAGTATTTATTTACTTATTAGGTATTTATTTGTTAAAAAAAAGAAGAAGTAACCATCCGTTTTTCGATAGCTACTCCCTCATATTATAATTTCTTATTGTTTTTTACTCCGTTTTCGATATAGGAATCTGCCTTTTTACACCTTGACTCAACGATATCATGGTTTCGGTGGCAACAACACCTTCTATCTCTTGTATCCTGTCGTTCAACAAATCCATCAGGTGTTCATTATCTCTGGCATACAGTTTAACCAAAATAGTGTAAGGCCCTGTTGTAAAGTGCGATTCCACTATTTCGGGTATCTTATCCAATTCGGGTATAACTGTTTTATACATAGAACCTTTTTCCAGTTTCACGCCTATATACGTACATGTATTGTAGCCGAGTACCTTCGGATTGATGATATAACCTGAACCTACGATTACGTTCATCTCTATCATTCTCTGCACACGCTGGTGAATGGCGGCTCTTGAAACGCCACATTCCAGTGCTACATCTTTGAAAGGTATACGTGCATTCTGAGAGATAATTTCTAAAATCTTCTTGTCCAGTTTATCAATTTTATCCATAATTATGTGCTTTTTCGTTACGATATTTAGACCAAAAATAATATTATTTTTTTGATTTACTATCTTTTTGATATTTTTTTCACATAAAAAGATTCAAAATATATAGTTATAAAACATTTTTTCTAAAAAAAGAAGAGATTATTGTGTACAATAATCCCTTCTTCAATTTCAGGGTTCTATTATTCTTATTTTGCCTTCTTCACGTCTATCAGTTCTATATCGAACACAAGAGTTGAACCTCCTTTAATCGGGCCGCCTGTATTGGCATCTCCATAAGCAAGATCCGATGGAATAACAACTTGCCATTTAGATCCGGTAGGCATCAATTGAAGAACTTCTGTCCATCCCTTAATCACCTGATTTACCGGGAACGAGATTGGTTCACCTCTGTTTACACTACTGTCAAACACTGTTCCGTCTACCAAAGTTCCGTGATAATGAACAACAACTGTATCTGTTTCCGATGGTTTTACACCAGTTCCTTCTGTCAATACTTTGTATTCGATTCCGCTAGGTAAAACTACCACGCCTGCTTGTTGTTTGTAAGCATCCAGATATTTTTGTCCTTCTTCTTTGTTCTTACCAACTTCTTCTTGTTCTTTTGCTTTTTGTCTTTCCTGAACTTTTCCTTCCATAGCTCCGATCATTTTTTCAAATACTTCGCTCGGATTTTCAATTGCAGGTTCTTTGCCATTAGCTGCGTCTTTCACGGCTGCCAACAATATTGCTCTCGATATTTTGTCGTCTGTTCCTTCGAATGCGAAAGTTTCTAAACTTTTCACTTGCATTCTCATTTGTGCACCCGCCATTAGACCGGCTGCGTAAGCATCTTTCTTCTCATCCAAATTTAATGTTTGAGTAAGACCTTTCATAAACTCAGCCTTATTTTTTTGATTTGCAGTATTTGCCGAATCCAATTTGCTTTTAAATTCTTTTTCCAACTCGGCTTTCTTTGCTTCATCGGTTTCTGCACCAATACGTGCCTGATATGAACTAGCCAATGCTGCCGTGTCAGTCAGTAGTCCTGCTTGTTTCATGAATTGAGGCACTGCTTTATCTCCAATTTCTGCACCAAAAAGGTATGAAAGTGAGTCTGCTTCGGTTTTCAAAGAACCTACTCCAGACGAATCACAAGATGTGAATAGGCCACCTATTGCAACAAATGCACCTAGAGCCAAAATTTGAATTTTCTTCATTGTTTATCAATATTTAAATTTAGATTATACTATATCCAACAGCTCCACATCAAAAATAAGAGTCGAGTTAGGCTCTATCATTTGCCCTGCGCCCGATTCTCCGTAAGCAAGATTTGACGGGATGAACAATCTCCACTTCGACCCTACGGGCATCAACTGCAATGCTTCTACCCAACCGCTAATAACCTGAGTCACACCAAACGTTGCCGGCTCGCCACGGTCAACACTGCTATCGAAAACAGCTCCGTTGATCAACGTTCCGTGATAGTGAACTTTTACCTGATCCGTTGCTTTGGGAATGGCTCCGTCTCCTTTTTTCAATATTTCATATTGCAAACCACTTGGCAAGGTTACCACGCCATCTTTCTTTGCATTGATATCAAGAAATTCCTGACCTGCTTTACGGTTGATTTCAAGTCTTTCTTCTTGCAATTTTGTGAAATAGTCGTTGATGATTGCTTTTGCCTCATCGTAAGACATTGTCAGAGCCGAATTGCTCAGCACATCCTGCAATGCTTGTGTAAATGAAGCGATATCCAACTTATCAATACCTGAATTAAGGAAATTATTTCCTATACTTAACCCTAATGCGTAACTTACTTTGTCCATTTAGTTTACTTATATATAATTATTTAGATTCTTCTACTAATGTTTTTATAAAACGCACAAAAGTAACGTTTTTAAACTTATATATATCACTTTAAAGTCAAAAAAAAAGTAAAGAAGCCTATTAATCTACTTTTTTGTACAGATAATACATACTTTCATCTTCATAAAGCGAATCAACCGGCTGATAATTTGCACTGAACGAGTCTAACTGTTTGAAATATTGGTAATAGATAAATACATCTCTCATCACCACAAATGTTATTTTTCCTTCGTCAATATATTGCTGCTGGCTATCCCTTATATCGGGAAATTTTTCATAGTAAATATTCGGATAGAAAAAGTACTTGACATTAGGCACAATATCCGCTTTCGTAAACAGTCCGAGACTACGATCCATGCCCAAACACAACAAAGTAGGATTTTTCTCTTTTTTTATTATTGCCCCAAACTTATTTTCCAGTGTCGGAGGCACCGACCGCCTCAACAAGTATTCGTTAGCTTCCCCGAAAAAACTTTTCTGCCAACAGCCTAAGGCTAATCCCGCAATGCTTGCGATAAATGCCAGATACGAAATACTTTTCGTCCGAAAATAGCGTTCAACAACGAAAAACAGTACAACGAACGTAAATATCAGAAAAACAGAAAAAGATGTGTAATAATATTCCATCATCGCAGCACCGAGGAAGATCACAAAAGACAAGGATACGAACGATAGAACCAAGGCTGTTTTCGCATAAATATTCCTGACAAAACCGGGGATAAAAACAAATGCCAGCAACCCTGCAACTCCGGCTCCAAAACTAAACGGATAACTCACCAACAGATGCGTAAAGCGCGCTGCAATGCCTACGAACAAGGCAGGATTCAGTTGCAACTCATTCGCATAGCGCGAATTAAATTCTATATACCCTGTCCACAAATCGCTTATCGCCGAATTGGACAGAAAATATGCCAAGACAATAGCAAACACGAGAAATAATCCTGCCAATAAGGCTAGAGAATTTTGGAGAAAATTCCGGTACAATTTGTTCTTTAATAAATTTATAAATATCGCCACGATGAGAAAGAACCAAAAAACAGTAAGGTTCAATTTCATGAAGAAAACCAAACCGATCAGCACTCCCTGCACAAACATCGCTCCAATACTATGTTCTTTCGGATTGCCAGACGAAAAATACCTCAAAAACAGAAATAAGCCAACAGCTTGAAGCATTAAGATATATTCTTCTGCCGACCCTCCCAATCCGGCAAAATACAATGCCATCACCGCAAACAGGGTCGCAATAAAAAAGGCATAAGGTTTAGACAGATAGAGCCGTGCCAGCAGATAAACAGCCGAACTGCCCATAAAAAAGAACAATGATTCTATAATATATACACCCGTAAACGTATCATTCGATATCAAATATCCCAATCCGTATACAAGGAAAATCAAAGGGCCTTTGTGGTCGAACAAATCCCGATAGGGCACAAGTCCGTTCATCATCCCTTTCCCCACCGTAAAATATATATTTACATCCGACCAATAATTGAAGTCGTACAAAGGCGACAATTTCGTACACAGAAAAAGGAGCAGAAAACTATATATAAAAAGGGCAAGGAAAAACCACTTTTCCTGCCCTATTATTTGTTTTAAAGACTTGTTTTTTATCGTCACATCCATCTGTGTACTGATTTTCTTTATCAGAATTTTATGCTTACACCTGCCATAGCATGAAAACCTTGGAGGGTATAGCCTGCATACATTTCGTATTTCTGATTCAGGATGTTATTCAAACTGGCATTTAGAGACAGCCAATCGAAAAGTTGATATTCACCTCTCAGATTCAATTCGCTCACATCTTTCATTTTAAAAGATCTGCTTCTAAAACTATCTTCATAAATTACCTTTATAGGTCCAAGATCATCTGAAGACGGAAGAATTCCATACGAGAATATGGATTGTGCCATATTCTTCCTTCCTCCTTTATAAATGTAGTTCAAAGTCAGGGTTAGATTATCAATTGGCTTGACATCCGCATTAAAATCGAGTGTAAAGGTAGGTCTTCCCCATGCTTTAGTTTTTCTATCAGAATTCCATCCGGAACCTCTACTTTTCGAATATTTTGCATCATAAAAATATGCTTTGGCTTTCAACGACAAGTCTGTATATGGAATCAGACTTGTTTTTATTTCACCTCCAACATGACCTTCATAAATGTTTGAATAATTTAAACCCGAAAAACCACGAAAATATTCTTTATAATGTTCTCCTTTACCTCCGAAAAGCAACATTTGAAGAAAAGTATAAGAATGATCATCTTTCGTATATTTATATCCTCCGAAAATATCGAATTCTATCCCCCTTACTGCTCCTATCTTGAAACCAAGAGTTGCGTCAAACGGAGTTCGGGAAATATCAACCCTCGATACGGGAGTGACATAGCGATTTTCCATCAACGTAGATATAAAGTCATTATCATTTATTCCACCTGTAACAATGGCATAGATAGATGTTTTATCTGCGATCGACACAGAAGCCCTGATGTCGGGAGCAATCAGAAACCTGTTTTTCTTATCAATGGCATAATTCACTTTTGCGCCGATGGACAAATTCCAGATATCCCCGTCCAAATCGAAGTGAGCCCGTGCTTTCAACGATGTCAAGTCATGAAATCTGTCATCACCCGATGCAACATCAGTAAATGACTGGTGCAACAAGCCGAATTCCAGTCCCACTTTCTTGTCACTATCAAATGCGGCTCCCACTCCGGCTTTCAGTTCAAGCAGGTTTCCACCTTCCCCGTCATCTCCCAACCAATCAAATTTATTATCGAAATGATGAAATCTTAGTTCACCCAAATATGAAATTTCGCTCCATTCGTCCGATTTTATCCCGATTTCACCTCCAAAAACACTCACACGTTGTTGCCTGTCCGAAAATTTGGGAAACTCTACTCCCTCAAGAAAACGATAGTCGTTGAGAAAGCTGTTTCCATAATAATTGAACATTGTGTTCAGAAAAGAACCGTTTACATAAAACAAAGACGAAGCAAAGGAATGTTCATATTTCAACTTGGCAAACAGATCGGAATATTTCGCTTTCGCTTTCTTAAACTTATAATTCTGATCTTCATAATCAACATTGCTGTTTGCCGAATTGTAAGACACAAATGCATCCAGACGGTCTGATTCCGTCCCGACAATGCGATAACCCAAACGCCCGTCTATATTCAAATTGCTACCTACCCCAAGGGTTAGATAACCTCTTTTTTTGCTAAAATCAATATCCGTTGCAGCACTCCCTGAACCCATATCTTTAATCGGGAAATTATAGAAATCTATCCGGGGAAGTTCCGTCACATATTTCACATTCGTATTTGGTTTTGCCGATTCCTGAACAGCTGGCAATGTATTAATTTTTGAAGCATCCTGAATCACGGGCGTATACTCACGTTCGACCCGCACCTGACGGGTTATTGTCGTATCTTGCTGAGCCGACAGAGAGAAACTACCCGCAAGGCATATCAGTGTAAAAAATGACTTATATATTGTTTTCATATCTTATCCGATTTTTTCGTTATTCATTTTTATATCTATCCTCTCTCAAGATTAATTTTTCAATGTTGCCAACCGTTCGTTCACCATTGAGGTTATGTCTGCTTCCGCATTTTTATAGTTTGCCTGCAAACTTTGCAGATATTCGCGAGCCTTGAACTTATCGCCTTTTGCCACATAGTTGTCCGACAGCAATATCAATGCCCTTGCCAACCAATATTGGTGAGGTGTACCTGTCTTGGAAAATTCCAATATCTGTTTTTCTGCCTTATCGTAGGCTTTTGCTTTATAGAATATTTCGGCCAACAGGTATTGAGCCTCAGCTCCGTACACGCTTCTCACGTCTTTGCCCGCTTGTTGCAGGTCGGGAGTCGCCTTATCCGTATTTTTCTGATTCAGATAAGATTTTGCCCTTAACAGATGTGCTTCCATCTGCACCTCCGGCGAAGTTTTAGTATCGGCCAAAACCGCCGTTGCGGAAGATATGACTTCACTATCCTTTTTTAGGGCAACTGCACATCTTAACATACCCAATCGGGCTGTACTTTTTTGCTCGCTATCAACCGCCCGAACGCTCAACTGTTTATAAAGATCGTTGGCCGTATCGTAAGCAGATTTTTCATATTGCAGATTTGCCGCAAGGCTCAAGGCTTCGTTCATATAACGTGAATTACTGCTATTTATAGTTGCCATAAATTCCGACAAAGCCTGATCTTTATTGCCCTGATCATAAGCAATGCTTCCCAAACTGAAATGCGCATCCCCCACAAACGCTCCTTTCGGATAATTGTGGATATAACTTTGCATCGCACTCCTTGCTCCGGAAGATTGTCCTTTCATAAACAGGTTTTCTGCCGCCTGATAGGTCAGCGAATCCTGACGGGTAGATGAAATTATAATGCCCGAACCTAAAGAGTTGACATAAGATACATACGAATTTATATCATTAGTTTCTTTATATATGTTTTCCATGCTCTGAATAGCCGCCCTCGCCTCGTCAGTTGTCGAGTTTACCGCAACCACAGACTTGTAGGCAGATATAGCTTTCGTATAATTATTTGCATTGAAGTTCAATTGCCCCAACAACAGACCCGCCTCCTGAGCCATTTGTGGCTGTGGTTTCATTCTCATCAATTCGTCCAGAACCGATATGGCTTGTTTTTCGTTGCCCAACATCACATAAGCACGGCTTTTCTCAAACAATGCGTCATCCTTGTATTGTGAGTTCGGATATCTCTTCATCATCGCATCCAATGCCGATATCTTGCCACTATAATTTTTTTGAAGCCCCAATACAAACGCCTTCTGAAAATCGGCATAATCGGCTCCCTCTCCACCTATGGAAGCCGCTTGCGAATAAGATCTTTCGGCTGCCGAGAAATTCCGTTCGAACAAGTAGCAATCTCCAATCCTGTTCATTGCATCGGGATAGGTATTTTTCGATTTGTTTTTTTCAACTCCCGTATATTTCTGGAAATTTCCCAATGCTTTTGAATATTGTTTCAACTGAAATTGTGAATACCCTAAATTATACAGAGCCAGTCCGTAATTTGCATCTGTTGCCGGCGCAGAACTTACAAAATTGCTGTAATCGCCAATCGCAGTGCCGTAATTGCCCAAACGGTAATATGTCTCTCCCCTCCAGAAATATGCCTGACGCCTTGCCGTAGCGTCATAATTTCCCAGATTGATGCTGGACACAAAGTTGTTCAACGCCGACGAATAATCTCCGTTAATGAAATCTTCCGTCCCGATGTGAAACAATATAGATTGCTTTGCCGCCAGAATCTGGCTATCGGGAGACTTCAACTTATTGATAATATTCAATGCTGCCTTATAATTTTTGGTCGACAGGATTGTCGATGCCATCAAGGCATTTATATTTTTGGTATAGGCAGACCCCGGATATTCGGTAAGGAATCGCTCCAATGCCGTAACCGACTGATCGAAAGCAGACAATGACGTGCGATGCACCAAAACAGCATAGTTATACATCGCAACTTCGCTGATGCTCACATCATGTTTTTCTCTTGCGGCAGCCTCAAAAGCCATAAGGGCATTTGTGTAATCATTCAGCGCAAGATAGTTTTGCCCCAGTTGCATATACGCAGCCTGTCCGATGGCATCGTCGGGAGTAGCGACCAATTCAAGAGCGTCTATCGCTTTCTGATATTCCTTCATTGCTGAATACGACGTTCCCAACAGGTACATATCTTCCCTCACCGGATTTTCGTCCAGAGCAAGGTATTTCTCATAGTATGAAATAGACTGGGCCCTGTCTCCCGTTCTGTTGTAACTATTACCTAAAATACGGTAAACTTCCACCAGATTTTTGCTCGAAGGATATGTTTTTATATAACTTTCACTCTGCGAAATGGCTGAATTCAGTTCATTTTTCAGGAAAGCTCCTTGCAATAGAAAAAACTGTGCATCTTCCTTGTATTCAGGAATATTTTTATATCGTTCGAAAACCCGGAGCGCCTTATCGTAATCTCCTTTTTTGAAGTCTGTGTAAGCCAGGTAATATGTAGCTGCCTCTTTGTATTTTTTACTGTTTTGTGAAAGTAACCCGAAAGACTGCCGTGCCAACTCCACATCTCCGCTCTGAAGAGTAGCATAAGCCCTGCGGTAGGTGTAGTCTTCCTGCTCTACTGCCGAAAGGTAGTCTACATCAACATCATTGAACCAAAACAAAGTCCGTTTCCAGTCTTTGTCTTCAAAATGTGTCGACCCGATATAAAAAGACAACCTGTCTCTGTGATATGTTGACGGATAAGTATCCAGATACTCCTTCATCATCTCTCCGGCTCTCTTATCGCCCAGAAAATAGTAAGAACCGACAAGCATATATTCGGCTTCGGCTTTCATCCGTTCATCTTCCGACACTTTGACGAAATCGGCCAAGGCGTGCTGGCTACCCACATAATTTTTGTCAAGGTACATTTCTTTGCCTTGTTTGAATAACCTGTCCGGCAATTCATTGTTTACCGACCGTTGTGCGCTCACAAACTGAGACGCTAAAGCCAAGGCTAATATTACGATAATCTTTTTCATTTTATTTTGATTACTTATTTAAAATGCCCTCTTCAATTGCCTTTACTATTCCTTTACGGATAGAACTAAGTCCAAACTTTGAAGGGTCTAAATCTTTTATCTTGATAAACTCCAGCTTCGCCACATCGTCTTCGGCTTTCAATTGCCGGGTATTGTTCACTTTACACAGAAAAAAAGCGTCTGCCGTCTCTACCTGAAATCCTGAATACATGTATAAATTTGGTTCGGAAAACAAGTATTGCAATTCTTCTACATCCAGATTGGTTTCTTCTTTAACCTCGCGCACAACTGCATCTTCGAGCGATTCGCCCATATCGACAAATCCGCCGGGCAAATCCAAGGTCCCCTTTGCCGGTTCAAAGGCACGGGTGCTGACCAAAAGTTCATTTTCCTGATTTAGTATCACAGCTACAGTTGCTGCCGAAGAATTGAAGTAATAAATGAAACCACAGTTTCCACATTTTTTTGACTTTATATTGTTCTCTTCAAAACGGTTTGAACCGCATTTTGGGCAAAAATTAAATTGGGCTAGTGGGTGCATTTATTTTTCTGATTAGTTTTATTATAAAGGCTCTCGCTTTTGTTTTTTTTCGTCTACATAAACATGATCCGGATCCCTCACTATGTTCAGGATGACAATCAATTTAACTACCCACAAATATATATATTGTAGATGAATTTATCTGTTATTGTTAACACTCCTTAATTGATTTTCTTCAATTTAGGACTTATTTTTTCTGCACATCTATTTTCTGTGTCGGAGCCTGTCCTTCGTTTCTCTTGTCTACGGCTACTACCAGATTATCGGCCAGCGTGGCAAAAGCAGCTCCCGTTATCGTATTTTCGTCCAGTGCTACCGGCGCACCGTTATCACCTGCTTCACGGATGCTTTGCACAATAGAAATCTGCCCCAGCAAAGCGATATGCAATTCTTCGGCCAGTTGTTTCGCACCATCTTTCCCAAAAATATAGTATTTATTTTCGGGCAATTCGGCGGGGGTAAACCATGCCATATTCTCAATCAAGCCAAGGATGGGCACGTTTACTTTCTCGTTGGTAAACATATCTATTCCCTTACGGGCATCGGCAAGGGCAACCGCCTGAGGTGTACTCACCACAACCGCCCCCGTTATGCCAAGAGTCTGAACCAAAGTAAGATGAATATCACTTGTTCCGGGTGGAAAATCAATCAAAAAATAATCCAGATCGCCCCAGTTGGCATCTGCTATCAATTGCTTCAAGGCATTTCCCGCCATTGCGCCACGCCATACAATTGCACTCTCTTTTTTAACAAAAAAGCCTATGGATAATAGCTTTACGCCATACTTTTCCACAGGAACTATCATTTCCTTTTCCTCTATCAACTCCAAAAACGGTTGACTATCCTCAACATCAAACATCTTTGGTATGGACGGACCGAAAATGTCCGCATCAAGCAGTCCTACTTTATATCCTTGCTTGGCCAAAGCTACGGCGAGGTTTGCCGTGACAGTACTTTTACCAACGCCACCTTTACCGGATGTTATCGCAATAATATTTTTCACCTGTGGCAACAGCTTTGGCGGTGCTTGCGGCACAGCTTGCTTTGTTATCGGTTTTATGTTTCCTTTTATGTCGATGCCCGAATCGGCAAAAGTGAGAATTGCCGTCTCACTGGCTTTTATCACCGATTTAATGAAAGGGTCGTTCTGTTTTTCAAAAATTATCGAAAGACTCACTTTGTTTCCCTCAATATGAATGTCGTCCGACACCATGCCCATCTCTACGATGTCTTTTCCGGTTCCCGGATAGCGCACATTTCGCAACGCATCTATAATTAATTTCGGATATACTTTTACGCTCATCTATTTCTATTTTATTTGTTTTTCTGCATTAATTTTCCTGAGTTTTCCCGCCCATAGCTCCGATACGGATCTTGTTCTATCTCAACCTCCGGCTCGATCCATTGCTCACGGTCGAGACATTCGAATTTCAAATACTTGATTGTTAAACCACGAGACAACCATTGTTGTTCATAATGAGTCTGAATATTCAATACATCATCTACCAATCCGGAGTGATATAGGTCATTTGTCTCGAACAAAACAGGCAGTTTATTCTCCGCAACCATAGCCGATGTGTATGTGAACATGAAATTACTGTCTGTTTTCAGATGAACGATGCCTTGCGGTTTCAGAATTTGCCGGTATGTTTTCATAAAACGGGTCGAAGTCATACGCTTATTCACCTTATTCATCTGCGGATCGGGAAATGTGATCCAGATCTCCGAAACTTCATTCTCTTCAAAAAAATTGGTTATCAACTCTATATGTGTGCGCAGAAAAGCTACATTCGTCATATTGTCTTCCAAAGACTTTTTTGCCCCCGACCACATCCGCGCACCTTTTATATCTACGCCGATAAAGTTTTTTTCAGGAAAAAGTTTTGCCAGACCAACGGTATACTCTCCTTTTCCACACCCCAATTCCAACACTATCGGGTTATTATTCTTGAAAAACAATTCATTCCATTTACCTTTCAGTCCGAAACCTTTTTCCTTTAGTGCGGCAAAAGGATATTGAAAAACATGTGGATAGTTTTCCATGTCGGCAAATCTTGATAACTTATTCTTTCCCATATAACTCTGTCAATACAAAAAAATGTTTTCGGAAAACAAAGATAATTCAAATCGTTCAAAACCTTAAATATTACGTGAGAATCTGATTTTTATTTCCCTCTCAGATGTTAAAATATCCATATATCTCTTACGTATTTTCTTACTTTATCAATAAATCACTATATTTGTTATAGATAGATACTAAATAAAGCCAACGAGCTACTATAATGGAACTGGAAATAATACAAAATGTCAGGCGGAATCGCTATGAGGCATACTGTGACAATAAATTAATCGGAATTATATCCTATTATTTCCTCCCCAATTTTGTACTTGCATTAACCAATACGGAGGTCAGATCAAAATATCAAAATAACGGGGTGGGAACGGCATTAGCCAAACAAGTCATTGAATTTGCCACATCAAATAACTATAAAATTTACCCGGTCGGAAAATTCATTAAATCGTATATTGAACAAAAAAAAGAATGTTATTCGGGGTTAATTATTGAGGAACCTCCTATCGATCACCTAATTCAATCAGATCTAAATCTTTAATATCACCATTATCAAGAGTGAAACGGAGCAAGGTTCGCACCGTATGAAAGCCATATATACCGGCAGCTCCGGGATTCATACACAAGCAGTTGTAATGTTTGTCGTATACCACTTTCAATATATGTGAATGTCCGCAGACGAACAGTTTAGGCGCGTTTGCTTGCATTATACCTTTCACTTTCGGATTATATTTTCCCGGATAGCCTCCTATATGGGCCATCAGGACATCAACGCCTTCCAGGGTAAACCTTAAGAATTCGGGGAAGGCTGCCCTTATTTTCGCATCGTCTATGTTTCCGTAGACTGCTCTGAATGGCTTGAATTGTTCGAACTTTTCGACTAACTCCATCGACCCTATATCTCCCGCATGCCAAACCTCGTCGCATGTAGCGAAATGCTCTTTGTATTTTTCGTCCCAATGCCCGTGTGTATCCGAAAGCAATCCTATCCGCTTCATTTTTTCTCTATTTTTCTGACAAATATACCAGAAAAAAACGAAGACCAGTCCTAAAATTGCAGGACTAGTCTTTGCTTTATGTTATATATGTGAATCAGTAGTTGAAAAGTGTTGGATTGTTTTCGATATTGTGTAGGGGCGAATAAACATTCGCCCTGACATTCGGGCGTAAAATTTTACGCCCCTACTTTCGGGCAGAGCAGAGCCCTGCCTTCGTTCATTTTGTCTTGACACAAAACGAACCAAAAAGTCAAGGCTTAGCTTCTCGGCGACC
>NZ_QVMP01000018.1:72637-73941 GCF_010501095.1 Dysgonomonas sp. 520
GTCACAAAAAGCCTTTTTGATTCCTTTTGAGGCTTTGGTCAAAAGGGATGCAAGGAATTTTAATTCTGCGCAGTGTATTATATAAAATAAATGAACATTTTTGTTATAATAAGCTCAACTACTGATTAGCATCAATTACAGTTTCCACCAGATCATAGAAGTACGGTTGGCCCCTGTTGCTGCTCCCGGTCTGGCATTTAAATTCCACGGGTAAAGACTTCCATTAACAGGATGATGAGACAACCTGAATGTAATAACATCACCGGCAGCTAGTTTAGCTCCTAACGTTACTGAATAAGTCATTGCAGAAACAGCTCCATGAATAATATCCATTTCTGCTGTATCTACCAATTTTTCATTTGCCAACATCGCTATATAATATATTCCGGTGTTCCCTGTTCCCCCCGTAACTTTAATATAACTACCATACAACCTAAAAGAAAAGGCATAAGACCCATCCTCGGGAATAATAAGAGTTTCCATATTCATCAAAGCACCTTTATTTGTATTGTTTGCATCATTCGGAAGACTTGTACAAGCAACCTGTAAGTCTCTCAAGTTAAGTTCTGAGTTAGGCACTTCCGTCACCATCCTTATCCAGTTTACCCCGTTCCAGTAATATACACCGGGGGTTACATTCGCATTGCTTGTTGTATTATATACCATCATACCCGCAACGGCATTGGTTACTGGTGCTTTCACATTTGCAGCTGTCAGTGCCACTCTGTTTAGCAATAGACCTTTGTTGGCATCACTCAATTCCAATTGGGCGGAACTATTGAAAGTCGTTCCCGAACCTATCTTTGCCAAGCTAGCCATACGGGCATTGCCTGTTATGTTTGATGTACCCGTCACCTGAAACTTATAGCTGCTTGAAGTATTCGACCCGATAGCCACATTTCCTGTCTGGAAGATATTTTGCGTGTTGCTCGTTGCCTGTGTTGTACTTCCCTGAACATACCAAGGCTCTGTTGATGCGGGCAAACTACTGATAAATGGTTGCCAAAGAGATCCATCGAAGTAATAGTAACCTACCGAGGTTACTTTGGCTGTTTTTGTGGTGGTGGTTCCCGTTAGGCTGGTCACATAAACTATCGAACCTCGTTGTGCCGTGGAGTATTGAGCATCCTTGCCGATCAGTTGTGCCCTTGTCAGGTTGGGTGCAATGATTCCTTCGGCTGTTGTTCCGTCTGTTTTGGTTGGAGTTATGTGCATTGTTGCGCCCGGTGTTTCTGTATTGATACCAACTTGCCCATAAGCCTTGAAACCGACCAAAAGCATTGATAAGAATAATAAAGTTTTTT
>NZ_QVMP01000019.1 GCF_010501095.1 Dysgonomonas sp. 520
TTTATCATTTGAACATCGGGCAGCCCGATTTGCCAACACCAAAAGAGGGACTTGATGCGTTGCGGAATATAGATCGCACTATTCTGGAATATAGTCCCAGTGACGGTTATCGTTCTTATCGGGAAAAACTTGTCACATATTATGCCAAATATAAAATAAATGTGGCGGCCGATGATATTATAATCACAACCGGAGGCTCGGAGGCCGTTCTGTTTGCTTTTCTGGCATGCCTTAATCCCGGAGACGAAATAATTGTTCCCGAACCGGCCTATGCAAACTATATGGCATTTGCCGTATCAGCCGGAGCGGTTATCAGAACAGTGCCGTCTTCTATCGAGGAGGGGTTTGCATTGCCTCCTGTCGAAAAATTTGAGGCGCTGATAAATGAGCGTACCAAAGGTATTATGATCTGCAATCCGAACAACCCAACCGGTTATCTATACTCTCGGTCGGAAATGAATCAGATAAAGCACCTTGTTCAAAAATATGACCTGTATCTTTTTTCCGACGAGGTTTATCGTGAGTTCATCTATACGGGGTCGCCCTATATTTCGGCCTGTCATTTGGTTGGAATAGAAGAAAATGTTGTGCTTATCGATTCAGTATCAAAGAGATATAGCGAATGTGGTATACGCATAGGTGCAATAATCACTAAAAATAAAGAACTGCGCAAAACCCTGATGAAATTCTGTCAGGCACGCTTGAGCCCTCCTCTGGTTGGACAAATAGTGGCAGAGGCTTCGCTAGATGCCGATCCTGAATATTTGAGAGATGTTTACGAAGAATATGTAGAGCGTCGTAAGTTCTTGATCGACAGATTGAACCAAATACCGGGGGTTTATTCGCCAATACCTATGGGGGCCTTTTATACGGTTGCCCGCCTGCCGGTGGACGATGCCGATAAATTTTGCGCATGGTGCCTTTCCGACTTTGAATATGAGGGACAAACCGTCTTCATGGCTCCTGCGTCTGGTTTCTACACATCCCCCGAATTGGGACGGGACGAGGTTCGTATAGCCTATGTCTTGAAAAAAGAAGATTTGGCAAAGGCTTTGACTGTACTCGAAAAAGCCCTTGAAGCTTATGCACAAGTGAAAGACAAATAATAGATTTGCTTCACTGAAGCAAATCTATTATTTGTTGAGCGTTAAGTCTGTTCCCATACAGAGAATCCAGTTTCTGCAATCTCTTTTCCTGTTCAGATAAATCAAAATCTTTAGTGTAATATTTGTGAATTATTTTCAATAATTCAGAGTTATTTTCAGGGAATTTCAAACACAAGTCCTCCAAACCGGAACCTTCTAGCATTGCATCATTAGCCAAGCAAAAGCGTCCTGTATACAAGGAATTTATGAGTTTAATCTTAACCCCTGCCGGATATTCCGTATATAGTACATTTATCGAAGCATTCTTTACAAGTTTCTCCATCTCCTCAGAACTGGGATTTCCGATTATAGTTACATTTTCTAGATCCTTCAATTTGGTTATTAAAAGCTTATCCGGATCTTTTCCTGCAATAATAATATCTAACGAATGGTCTCTTTGTGTTATGTTTTCGTTTAAATAGATGGCTGAATTAATGTTTTCGGCAACACTCAAATTTCCATGAAAAAGTAAATATGGTTTTTCTATTTTCTCTACAATTTCAACTTTGTCATTTTGATGAAAAATAGGAATATAAATAACCTTCTCTTTTCCAAATTTATATTGAAAATAATCTGTATCCGATTTTGATAAAGGTATTATATAATTGCTAAAATTCAGTTTTTTTTCATAGTGTTTAAGGCGGATTTTTTCGAGCCAGAAGTATAGTTTCTCAATTACTGATTTTGTAGTTTTTCTCAACCCGTCATAATAAAAATGTTCTATATTATGAGTTCTTACAATCTTTAACCTATTACTCAATGATGAATTACCCAGATAATAGCAGGTGTGAATTCCTTCAAAAAGAATTGGGTAATCATTAGATGAAAGATTTTTAATCAACTCTTTATTTTTGCGACTTTTTACAATGTATGGCAGTGTAGATAATTGCGATATAATACCTGTGTGTCTTTTGTAATAGTATACTTTATTACAGTATTTTTCCAATTCAGCCGAATGTTTCCTGCCATATTCAAATGTATGAAGGATTATGTTCACTCCTAATTCCTGAAGCGATTTCAATTTATAAAAAACATCAATAACCCCACCGTAATCTGGAGGATATGGTATGTTAAAAGAAACAATATTGAGAACCAATTTTATGAGTATTTAAGTTGTTAATTACTTTGTAAATGTAAAAACAAAGATAGCATTTCTGAACTAAATATACCGGTTAAAAAAATATAGTATAACATTTTACATTATCTTTGTACTTTTAGAAATATACAACTAATGCTTATTGCTCAAAAGAAAAAAGAAAGTAATATTGCCGAATATCTGCTTTATATGTGGCAAGTGGAAGACTTGATACGAGCAAACGGATCTGATATTGATCGTATCAGGAAAAATATTATAGATCAGTATGATCAACCGGTTGAGGTGAAACAAGAAATAGAAGATTGGTATCAGAACCTGATAAAGATGATGGAGCTGGAAGGCATAAAAGAAACCGGTCATCTGCAAATAAATAAAAATGTTATTATAGAGTTGACAGATCTGCACCTCAGACTTTTAAAATCGCCACAAGAATCGTTTTATATCGCTACTTATTATAATACATTACCATTTATAGTTGAACTCAGGGCGAAAAATCCGGATAAAGATATTCCCGAAATTGAAACTTGTTTTTCAGCTATGTATGGATATTTATTGCTCAAAATACAAGGGCGTGAAATTTCGGATGAAACCCAGAAAGCCATGTCGCAGATAAGTTCTTTGTTGAGATTATTGGCTGAAAAATATTTTCAGGAGCGTAAAGGAGAATTAGAAATCTAAGGTCATAGATTTTTTATTACTTTGGTAAATATAAATAAGACAGGTGGTTATACTGCTAAAATACATTGTTGATACATACTGTCACTAAAAAATAATACGATGGCATTCTTTTCAGGAAATAAACAGACGGGAGATGAGGAGCAAACAGCCAAAAATGTTTTTCATCTCAATTTAGAACAAAAAAATATCCTTGTGACAGGAGGTAACGGTCAGCTTGGGAGTGAGTTGAAGAGGTTGGTGCAATCTCACGAAAATAATCTGCAATTCTTTTTCACGGATGTAGACACTCTTGATATTACCCGTCTTGACGAGATAGAAACGTTTTTGGATGAAAACAAAATTTCTTATATAATCAATTGTGCAGCATACACAGCCGTTGACAAGGCGGAGGATGATGTAGACCTTTGTTACAAAATAAACAGGGATGCAGTGAAAAATCTGGCTTTGGCAGCAACTAAGCACAATGCAAAAGTGATTCATGTTTCAACCGATTATGTGTTTGACGGAACAAGCACTTCCCCTTATAAAGAAACAGATCCGGTAAATCCGAAATCTGTATATGGAGAATCGAAACAGGAGGGAGAAGCCGTTTTGATGGAAATCTGCCCAAACTCAATTATTATCCGCACCGCCTGGTTGTATTCTATATATGGAAACAACTTTGTTAAAACAATGATAAAATTAGGAAAGGAGCGCGAATCGCTGAATGTGGTTGCAGACCAGGCGGGAACACCTACCAATGCGGCAGACTTGGCTTGTGCAATCGTGAAGATTATTGATTATAGCGAAGCTAACGGATTAAAATCGGGAATCTATCATTATTCAAATGAGGGAGTTGCAACATGGTATGATTTCACCCTGCTTATTCACAAATTGGCCGGTATTACGACGTGTAAGGTTAGCCCTATTCCTACAAGCGATTATCCTACTCGTGCCGTGCGTCCACAATATAGTGTGTTGGATAAGAGTAAGATAAAATCGACGTTCGGGATATCTATTCCAAAATGGGAGGATAGCTTGGCGGTATGTATTTCAGAATTGACGGTATAACCGGAAGGATATAAACGACAAGAGGAGTTGAACTGTTTTCAACTCCTCTTTTGTGTTATTTTACTTGTTTATTTGTCGTTATTTTTTCTGAGGACAGCAGGCTTTTCTTTCGGCGGGAGTCTTGTCACACGCTTTTTTGTCTTTTGGGCATGTGTTTTTCTTATCTTTTGTACATTCTGTCCTTGCCTTATTCTTGCACGTTTTTTGATTGTCTTGTGCCATTGCAAAGTTTGATGAAAGAAGTGCTACCACCAACATCGACGAAAATAATACTTTCTTCATAATTTTATTCGTAATAAGTTTTAGCTTTATTATTTAGAGTTATCACAAATATATCGGATTTTTTATACCGATGTATATCAGTGGCATATAATATATCTAACAAAATATTAAGAATCGTAAAAATATATGGAATACCCCTCTCACAATACTCTAGCATTTTGAAGGGGGAAGAATAGAGCCTATCTTTGCCCCCTGAAAAATAAAAGAAAAAATATTTGAACATAACTTCAAACACATTGTTCATATAATAAACAAAACGATTTAAATTCAGAAAACAATGAAACGATTAATTAATTTATCACTTGCTATGGCAGTGATTATTTCTTTAGGTATGACAACACAAGGCTGTAAAAGTACGAAAGATACTCTTGGAGGGGTGAGTGCCATTAATGGTACATGGGTATTAGCAACATTGGATGGAGAGGACGTAGCTGATATTTTTGAAGGTAAAGTTCCTACTATGAATGTTGACGCATCAGCAAAACAAATTTTCGGTAATGGTGGTTGCAACTCATACACAGGTGCTTTTACTTACGAAAAGGGTGTGTTCTCGGCTCCACGTGTGGCTGCTACAATGATGATGTGTTTTGCAAAAAACAAAGAGTCTGCTTTTTTTGCAATGTTGGCGAAACCAAATACAATATCTGTTGAAAATGGTGTTTTGACATTTAAAAATAGTGGGTCGGTTGTGGCAACTTTCATCAGAGGCGTAGATCAAAATGTATTTACTCAAGAGTGGAAACTGGAGTCTATTAATGGAGAAAGTTCCGACAAATTATTTACAGAAGAAACTCTGCCTACCCTGAAGTTTAATGTGGAAGAGAAACGTGTGAATGGAAGCGCAGGCTGCAATACTTTTAATGGAACTTATAGTGTTGCAAGTGAATATATAACTGTAGGTCCATTAATGACAACTCGTCGTGCCTGTCCTAATATGGAGGGAGAATATAAATACACACAGGCATTGACCGGTGTTAGTAAAGTATCTATGACTAAAAACGGTACGCTCACGTTAACCAGAGACGGGAAAAATATCCTTACATATATTAAGAAATAATGTAAGACTAGCGAAAAAAAACGGAGGCTTGATTCTGAAAATCAAGCCTCCGTTTTTTATTTTCATTCTGCCCGGTTATGCGTCTATATTAGCATAAGTGGCGTTTTCTTCGATAAACTCTCTACGTGGAGCTACGTCTTCACCCATCAACATTGAGAAAATATGATCTGCTTCCGCAGCATTTTCTATTGTTACCTGACGCAACGTTCTGTGTTCTGGGTTCATTGTTGTATCCCAAAGCTGAGTGGCGTTCATTTCTCCAAGACCTTTATAGCGTTGAGTATGGATGGCATTTTCGTTCCCATCTCCGTACTTATCAATAAATGCCTGGCGTTGTCTGTCGTCCCAGCAATATTCTTCAACCTTGCCTTTTTTACACAGGTAAAGAGGAGGAGTGGCAATATAAATATAGCCTTTCTCAAGCAGGGCTTTCATGTGGCGGAAGAAGAATGTCAAAATCAATGTGGCAATGTGGCTTCCGTCCACATCGGCATCGGTCATGATTACAACCTTTTGGTAACGTAACTTTTCCAGATTCAACTCCTTAGAGTCGTCTTCTGTTCCGATAGTTACGCCCAGAGCTGTATATATGTTCTTTATTTCATCACTCTCCAAAACCTTGTGAGGCATTGCTTTTTCCACATTCAAAATCTTACCCCTCAAAGGTAGAATTGCTTGGAACATCCTGTCTCTTCCTTGTTTGGCTGTACCACCTGCCGAATCTCCTTCGACCAGAAATATTTCGCATATTTCAGGATCTTTGCTTGAGCAGTCAGCCAGTTTACCCGGTAAACCGCCACCTCCCATCGGAGACTTGCGTTGTACCATTTCACGAGCTTTACGTGCGGCATGACGAGCTGTTGCAGCCAGAACAACTTTTTCTACGATAGTTTTAGCCTCTTTCGGATGTTCTTCCAAATAGTAACCAAGTGCTTCACCCACCGCCTGATCAACAGCGCCAATCACCTCGTTGTTTCCTAGTTTGGTTTTAGTCTGTCCTTCAAATTGAGGTTCTGCAACTTTTATTGAAACGACAGCAGTAAGTCCTTCACGGAAGTCGTCGCCACTGATTTCAATTTTCAGTTTCTCCAACATTTTCGAGTCGTCGGCATATTTTTTCAAAGTTCTGGACAATCCCCGACGGAAACCTGTGAGGTGAGTACCTCCCTCTATGGTGTGTATATTGTTTACATAAGAATATACATTCTCATTGTATGTGGTGTTGTACGACATCGCTATTTCTACGGGAATTCCTTGTTTCTCCGTAACGATGTGGATTACATCGGGAATCAATGCCTCTTTTGATGCGTCTATGTAACGAACAAACTCTTCCAGACCTTTTTCTGAATAGAAGATTTCCGATTTATAAGACTCGTCTTCTTTTTTTACCCTTTTATCCGTCAAGGATAGTTTTACTCCCGCATTCAGGAAAGCAAGTTCTCGCAGACGAGAAGCAAGGGTATCATACTTATATTCTGTTGAAAGCGTAAAAATCGAGTCGTCCGGCTTAAAGGTAATAGTAGTACCGGTTCCGGAGGCTTCACCTTCTATTTCCAACCCTTGAGTTGGTACACCTTTAGAAAACTCCATTGCATATAGTTTTCCGTCTTTTCTTACCTCTGCTCTTAAGAAAGTAGACAAGGCGTTCACACAAGATACCCCCACACCGTGCAAACCTCCGGATACTTTATATGTACCCTTGTCAAATTTACCTCCGGCGTGAAGAACTGTCAAAACAACTTCAAGAGCGGATTTCTGCTCCTTGGCCATCATACCGACTGGTATACCACGACCATCGTCTTTCACAGTGATGGAATTGTCTTCATTGATAAAAACTTCGATATTGGTACAAAAACCTGCCAAAGCCTCATCTATTGAGTTATCAACAACTTCATAGACCAAGTGATGCAAACCTTTTTCACCAACATCGCCAATATACATGGCGGGTCTTTTCCTCACGGCCTCCAAGCCTTCCAATACCTGGATATTGTCGGCGGAGTATGACGCGCTCGCTGCTTTTTTTTCTTTTTCTGTCATTTTTTATTTGTGTTTTCTATGCCGTTTGCAAACCCATTTTCAGTAGCGGAAATGTTCCGCAAAAAGCAGAACAAATATACAAAAAAAAGCCCGATTATGCAATACTAAATTCACGATTCAAAAGTAATTACAAGCCTGTAAATCAAGATTAACAATTATTAGTAATAAGCAAAAAAAGCCACTTCTATTTGAAGCGGCTCTCTTTAATATATTTTGATGCAAATTACTCTGCGTTCAATGTAATGCGTTTAAATCCTACAACAGCCAGTTCTTTGTCGTGACTTGCCAAATACTGAGCGATTGTTTGTTTTGGATTTTTTACAAATTCTTGTTGAAGAAGTGTATATTCTTTGTAGAATTTTTGCAATGCACCTTCTGCAATTTTATCCAATAGGTTTTCAGGTTTACCTGCTTCACGAGCTTTGTCGCGTGCAATGCTCATTTCTCTTTCTTTGATCTCTTCAGACACTTGTTCTGCAACCAAAGCAACAGGGTTCATAGCTGCAATTTGCATAGCGATATCTTTTCCTACTTGTACATCTACATCGGCTTTGTTGAAACCTACGATAGTTGCCAATTTATTTCCAGGGTGAACGTAAGCCACAACCGAAGGAGCAGTAATTGTTTCGTATGCGCCTATTTCCATTTTTTCTCCGGTAACACCCATTCTGTCAGTTACCAAATCCTGGATAGAACGACCATCAATTTGAATGGCTTTCAAAGCATCCATATCAGCAGGTTTGTTGGCCAATGCTGCGTCAAGGATAGTTGTAGTTAAACCAACAAAGTCAGCATTCATTGCAACGAAGTCCGTTTCGCAGTTAAGAGCTACGATTGTCGCAAAATCGCCATTTGTAGAGGCCAATACGCATCCTTCAGATGCATCACGATCGCCACGTTTGGCAGCAAAAGCCTGTCCTTTTTTACGTATTATTTCTATTGCTTTATCAATATCTCCTTCTGCTTCAGTCAAAGCACTTTTACAATCCATCATCCCTGCGCCTGTTCTTTTGCGTAGGTTTTGGATGTCTGCCATAGTAATAGCCATATTTTTATCCTTTCTTTAGATTATTAATTTCCGGTTTGTTTTTTGAAATAAAAAAAGTTAAGATATAAGCGCTCAGAATAAAACACTCCGGCACTTAAGTCTTAACTTAATATCAGAATATTTTACTCTTCGTCTTCTTTTGCGATCTTGCTGACAACGTCTGCGTTCAAAGCGTCTACGTCTTCCTTAGCAACACGCTCTTTTTTTGCTGTTGCTCTGGCTTTACGCTCTTTGCGTTCGCCGCCGTCTTCCTGTGCTTCTGCTGCGTTTGAATCAGCTTTCTCTATTTTTCTTTCTTCAAGACCTTCTTTAATGCTTTCGCACAAAGTAGAGACAATCAGTTCTACCGATTTTGCAGCATCATCATTCGCAGGAATAACGAAGTCGATGTTTGTTGGGTCAGAGTTGGTATCTACCATAGCAAATACAGGTATACCCAGTCTGTTCGCTTCTTTCACGGCAATATGTTCTTTCATTACGTCAACAACGAACAATGCCGATGGAAGACGAGTCAAATCTTGAATAGAACCAAGAGTTTTCTCCAATTTAGCACGTTGACGTGTTACTTGAAGTTTTTCTCTTTTCGACAAAGTATCGAATGTTCCGTCTTTCACCATTTTGTCGATAGTTGACATTTTCTTCACCGCTTTACGGATTGTTGGAAAGTTAGTCAACATACCTCCTGGCCAGCGTTCGATAACGTAAGGCATATTTACCGAAAGTGCCAAATCGGCAATCACTTGTTTTGCTTGTTTTTTTGTAGCAACAAACAAAATTTTCTTTCCCGATTTTGCTATTTGTTTTAGAGCTGCTGCCGCTTCGTCAGTTTTCGCAGCTGTTTTGTATAGGTCGATGATATGAATACCATTACGCTCCATAAAAATATAAGGAGCCATAGCAGGATTCCATTTTCTCTTCAAGTGTCCGAAGTGAACACCTGCTTCTAGTAACTGGTCAAATTCTAATTTTGCCATTGTGTTTTTTTACTTTGTTTTAATTCGTTTACTTTCTTTTTCTGTTAAAAATGAATTGTCAGGTAGTTCGCATCTTTCCGAAGTCCTGTCAATTTAGATGCTAAACGTTTCCAGTTAGCAGTAACTTTCATGCAACTTGCAGAGTTGTGTCGAACAATAGCCGCAAGCCGATAGTAGTTGACTGATATTGATTAACGTTTCGAGAATTGGAATCTTTTTCTCGCTTTTGGTTGTCCCGGTTTTTTACGTTCAACAACACGAGGATCGCGAGTCATGAACCCTTCTGCTCTAAGAGCTGGTTTATCTTCTGCATTAATTTTAACAAGTGCGCGGGCAATACCTAAGCGAGCAGCCTCAGACTGTCCTTTGTATCCGCCACCTTTCAAATTAATATTTATGTCATATTTTTCAACAACGCCTAATGTGTTTAGAGGTTGTTTTACAACATATTGAAGAATAGTTGAAGGGAAGTAATTATCTAACTCTCTCTTGTTGATAATGATTTTTCCGGTTCCTTCGCTTACGTACACACGTGCTACCGCAGCTTTGCGTCTTCCGATTGCGTTTATTACTTCCATTGTTATTATTTAAGAGCGTTAATATCAATTGTTTTAGGTTGTTGAGCTTCGTGCTTGTGCTCAGTTCCTTCATATACATAAAGGTTTTTCAAAAGTGCCGCACCTAGTCTGTTTTTAGGCAACATACCTTTTACTACTTTATGAACCAGACGATCCGCACCTTTTTCAAGCAATTTGGCAGGAGTCATTTCTCTTTGTCCGCTAGGATAACCTGTATATCTCAAATATACACGGTCGTTCCATTTGTTTCCTGTCAATACAACTTTTTCTGCATTGATAAGGATCACGTTATCGCCACAATCAACATGTGGAGTGTAATTTGGCTTATATTTACCTCTCAATATTTTAGCCACTTTCGAAGCCAAACGACCTAATGTTTGTCCAGTTGCATCAACCACAACCCACTCTTTGTTTGCAGTTGCCTTGTTTGCAGAAATGGTCTTATAACTTAAAGTATCCACTTTCTTTTAATGTTTTTAATTTGTTAATGCTTTCTATTTGGCTCTAGTATTTTCGTTTCGGGCTAAGGGTATTGAAACAAATAACTACTTAAATACCAAATAATTAAATTCACTTCTTCAATAATCGGTCTGCAAAATTACTCTTTTTGACCGAATTAGCAAAATAAATGAGTCGGAATTTTATGGCTTTCTTCATTATACAAGACTTGTAACATTGTGTAATCTCGTAATTTCCTTAATGCAATTACTTTTTCTTAATACTTTGTATATTGCGAATCTGAAATATTACGAATAACTTTGTGGAAATTGTTAATGTAATTCGGGGGAATGCCGTATTATCTTAATTGTGTGAGTATCATTTTATGAAATTATGCAAACAACAGATGTTATAAATGAGGATTTATTATCTTCAAACTTGAACAAAACTCAATTACAGCCCGGATTTGTAGTCAATTGCGTTATTCTGGCGTTTTTTGAAGGGCACTTGAAAGTTCTTCTCAATAAGTTTAACTTGGTAGACAAATGGGTTCTGCCGGGTGGTTTTGTACGTCGGGATGAAGGTGTTGACGAAGCGGCCCTCAGAATTGCAACAGAACGAACAAAAGTTAATAATATCTATATACATCAATATCATCTGTTTGGTGATAAGGATAGGATTGATTTGGAGCAAAACAAAGAGATTTTACGTAAAGCCGGGGTGAAAGATGTGGAAAACCATTGGTTTGCTCAAAGATTTATAGCTGTTGGCTATTACGCTTTGGTTGATTATACTAAAGTTGTTACCGATAACATTGATCCCAATTTTCAAACCGAATGGCACGATCTTAATGATCTTCCATCCTTGTTTTTCGATCATAATAAAATGATTCATTATGCAATAGAATCTATCCGTATGAAGTTGGGGTATGTGCCCATAGGATATGAGTTGCTTCCGGATAAATTTACAATGCCCGAGCTAAGGGCTGTCTATGAATCTATTATCGGCAGACCCTTGGATAGACGAAATTTTCAACGAAAAATGTTGTCTGTTGGTTTGGTTAGGAGGTTGGACGAAACCCAGAAAAAGAAAGCTCATAAAGCACCTTTCTTATACGAATTCATCACCACTCAGTACGAAACTGCCCTCGAATTCGGAATGCAATTAATGCCCTGGAATAACAAAGACTTATGAGTTTTCTGACAAGGACTTCTATTCTTTCGGAGTATATCAACGAAAATTTATCGCTAATCCCTGTTATCAATAGGTTTGGTATAAAATTAGGGTTGGAAGATAGAACTGTTGAAGCTATCTGTATTGATTTGAGAATTAATGTCGAGTTTTTTCTGGCAATACTCAATACGTATCTGAATGAAGAGTATTTTCCTGAGAAAAAATTGCAGGAGTTTGATATTGAGCTGGTGATGAAGTACCTGAAACAAACCGATGTCTACTACGCTCATGCTCAGATACCGAACATAGAAAAACACCTCAATGCGTTTATCGCAATGAGCGATCCGAATAATAAACAGCTTGATCTTATTCGAAAAATATTCTACAAGTTTAAGGACGAACTTCTCAGCCGTATCAATGCCGGATTGTTGGATGAAGACAATTCGCAAGCCTTGTTGCTAGACCTGAAAAACATCTTGATAAAACACATTTCCGGAAACTTCAATGAAAACCTGTGTTACGCAGTTATTTTTTCTGTCGACAGCTTGTTTTCCGACTTAAGCAAACACAATCGGATCAGGGAAAAAATATTGAAACCTAAGATAAAGGAATTGGAAGATTCCGGTATCGACGATTGGCAGGCAATTTTTGCAGATAACGACAACTCCGTGCATAAAGAAGAGACTCAGGAAATTTCGCCTCGCGAATTGGAAGTCTTGAAATTTATCGCAATGGGATATTTGAACAAAGAAATAGCCGACAAGCTCAATATCAGTCTGAACACAGTTCTGTCTCACAGGAAAAATATCACATCAAAGTTAGGGATAAAAACTGTTTCAGGACTTATTTTTTACTGCATTAGCCACGGTTACATATCTGCCGACGAAATAGAGCTTTAGGGTATTTTCTCAATCGGCGGTCTTTTACTTTGCGGTTATAAGATTATTAAAGTTTTGTTGTATATATTTGTGTAGATTTCATTCTTGTTGATATAATAATTAATATACTATTTAAATTTTTATATGTTTTCAAATATAAAAAGAGCTTCTTTCAGGCATAAAAATAATAAACCATGGTATTACGTAAAGAATCACTTTCGTTATAAATTACCACGTTTAGCTCATTATCAAAAATTATTGGATGAAAAATTAGCATCTGTTGCAGATTATGATCTTGAGTATATTAATTACAGGCTGAATTATTATAATCGTTTGGAAGAAAAATATACTTTGCCCGATGAAATGGCAGAATCTTTATCCGGATTTAAACTAGAGAATCATCGTAAGGTGTATTTTTTCGATACATTTGAGTACGCACGCTATTTTCCACAGGATTTACAGATAATTCCATTATTCGGGGATATAATTCACGTGCCGGAATATCCGTCTCTTGTAAAAAGTCGCCCGATAGAGGGCGATAATGCAAATTCTGTAGTGTTGAAATTGGATAAAATAAGGCATTTTCTTTTTCTCAATGATAAAAAATCGTTCAAGGAAAAGAAAGATATGCTGATTTTTAGGGGAAAAGTACGGCAAGAGCATCGGATACGTTTTATGGATATGTATTATAATAAAAGTCCGAGAATAGATATCGGACAGGTGAATATTACACCCGACGCAAAATATCCTGCGAATAGATTGACTATAGGCGAACAACTGGACTATAAATTTATTTTGAGTATCGAGGGTAATGATGTTGCCAGCAATTTGAAATGGGTGATGTCTTCTAACTCATTGGCCGTTATGCCTAAACCTAAATATGAAACATGGTTTATGGAGGGAACGCTGATTCCGGATTATCATTATGTGCTGATAAAAGACGATTATTCGGATTTAGAAGAAAGGATGGATTATTATATTCAAAATCCTGACAAGGCTCAGCAAATTATAGATAATGCCCATGAATATGTGAATCAATTTAAAAACAAAGAACGGGAAGATTTATTAAGTCTGTTGGTACTAAAAAAATATTTCCAAAAAACAGGGCAGATGCCTTGATAAGAACTTGGTTCAGGTAGTGTTCTCTATTTTTTTCTTTTCAGCGAAAACATTCTTGTGAATGACTTTCTGCGTTTCCATTGCTTGTCGTGCCGCATTTTTATGCCTATGGCTTCGCCTAAAGTTGTGTCTTTGTCCCAACCCCGTGCTTCTATGTAGTGCTGCAAAACGTATTCGTACAAATCCATCCGTCCGGTAAAACGGGTCAGATTGTTAAAGCAATCGGAGATTGAAAGTTGCTTTCCCGAAGAAAGAAAATCCATACGGTTTATATCTATCAAAGAGAAAGTGTTATGCCCTTCCTGCTGGTGATACAATACATTTGTTGAGTTGAGGTCGCGATGTAATATCCCCTTTTGGTGCAATTCTGCCACAAAAAAGGCAAAGTCTTTTGCTATCGCATGGTCGAATATCTCCAGATCAATAAGTTTTTCCCGTATTGGAGGGGAGTAATTGCTACCCGAAATGAAGTATCCGTACTTGAATAAGCCGTTTTCCCATTCTTCCAGAAAAGCTATCTCTTGAGGTGTGTCAACATTTCTTTTTCTCAATTCCATTGCATTGTAAAATGCCCGTTTAGCTTTGCTTTTTCGAAAGAAGCTGTATATCACACGTTGGAGGAAGTATGGTTTTTTATAGCGTTTTACAACAACATCCTTCAACGTTTCATCCGAAGAGTCAATTGCAAAACTTTTGATGACATTGCGAGCCGAGAAGATTACAGTTCCATTAGAGCTGAAAGTTTCAGGAAGGTTTTCTATAAAGTTTCTGACGAGAGGGGTGTTCTCGTAGTTCCGACTTATAATTATCTTTTTGTTTTCTCCCATAATTTACCGGCTTAATGGTGATGGACTATCGAAGAGATATTTTACTTTTTGTTTCAGTTTAAATATATTACGACCAATGGTGTAATTGTAAAAATTATGCCAATTGCTCATAGTATGGCAGGGTTGTAGTGTAACCTCTTTCTTGGGGAGCGAGGGGTTGAGCCTGTCGCACAACGAGGCGATATAATTGAACATATTGTATTCTTCCAGAACTCGTTCCTTGCTGTTTTCTAATGCTTTGATTCTTTGTTCGTAAACATTGTCAGCTATCATCCGGTCAATTGTTTCGACAGTTCGGTCGAAATTGAAAATATCAATCGGCTGAAAAGATGTGTCGTCAAAATAATCGGAAAGATTAGTGCAACCGTAATAAAACGGGAATGATTCGGACAGAAAGCAATCGGATATTTTTTCAGTCCAATAATAATCCTGAGCCGAATTTTCAATAGCTATATGATATTTATAAGGAGCCAAAACATCCCACTTATCATCAAAATCATGAAATCCCCGCCCGAAAACATCTATTTTGTCACCATAATATTCCTTCAACCTCTCCACAAAACGAATGCGGTCAAGATGCCCTTGTGTAAATGCTTTATTGCTGGTAATGACTGATATGAGTTTTGTTTTCTTTGGCGCAGGTGATTTTTTTAAATTATCATAATCTAGCGAATATTCAAAGGTTCCGTCTGTTTTCTTATTGTATCCGACAAACCAAGGCAATATAGCAGGTCCAAGCACCAGATTAGGGTGGTTGGTTTTCGCTTGGCACGAACATACCAAACCGAATTGACGGATATAATTTTTCGGATAAACCAGCACGGAACGAGGCTCGGTACTTAATAATATCGTGTTCTGAGGGGCAACCCGACAAGTTTCCGCCTGACGAATTCCTTTTCCTTGAATCACCCAGAAGTCGGGTTCGTCAATATCCTCATCGATATAAAACCGATAGCGTCCATCTGAAGAAAATCCTAGTCCGCCCTCTGTTTGACGGAGCATTATGTCTCCGAGATTCTTACGATAGGGAACTAATTTTACTTTATATGGTTCTTTTTTCAAGAAATAATTTTTTTAATTCAGAATTCAGATGTAAAATGAAACTTTATATCTTTAAAATCTTGTTGTGCCATCATTAAAACATAGTTGGAGTCGGCAAGAAACACATCCCTGCCTTCTTTATCCTTCGCCATGTACTGAGATTTACGCTTCTTAAAATTCTCTAGTTCAGCGCTGTTGTCACTCTCTATCCAACATGCCTTATACAGATTGAGAGGCTCCCACCGGCATTGTGCTCCATACTCGTGAAGAAGGCGGTATTGAATCACTTCGAATTGCAACTGACCTACGGTTCCTATAATCTTCCGTCCGTTAAACTGATTCACAAACAGCTGGGCAACCCCTTCGTCCATCAATTGGTCGATGCCTTTTTGCAGCTGCTTGGTCTTCATCGGGTCGGCGTTTTCAATATATTTAAACATCTCTGGAGAGAAGCTAGGCAATCCTTTGAAGTGGATTTCTTCTCCAGATGTCAAGGTGTCGCCTATTTTGAAGTTTCCTGTATCGGGAAGACCTACAATGTCTCCTGCGTATGCCTCGTCCACGGTTTCTTTCTTTTGCGCCATAAAGGCTGTTGGCGAAGAGAAGCGCATCATACGGTTGAAACGGATGTGTTTATAGTTGACATTCCGTTCAAATTTACCGGAACATATCTTCACAAAAGCTATACACGACCTGTGGTTCGGGTCCATGTTGGCATGTATCTTGAATATAAATCCGGAGAAATTTTCTTCCATCGGGTCAACTTCCCTTTCAATGGCTTCTACCGGACGGGGATAAGGAGCTATCTGCGTAAAACAATCGAGCAGTTCTTTCACCCCGAAGTTGTTTAATGCCGAGCCAAAGAAAACGGGAGCTATCTGCCCTTTCAGGTATGTGTCTATGTCTAATTCGGGATAAACCCCGTCAATCAGTTCTATATCTTCCCGTAATTTTTCTGCCAGAGAGTTGCCGATATGTTTTTCCAAATCAGGATTGTTTATATCCTTGAATTCGATGGATTCGGTAACCATTTGCTTGTTTGGAGTATACAAATCAAGTTTTTCTTTATATATATTGTATACACCCCGAAAACTTTGTCCGCTATCAATAGGCCAACTCAACGGGCGGACGTTTATCTTCAATTCTTCCTCCAACTCGTCGAGCAAGTCGAAAGGGTCTTTCCCGTCCCTGTCCATTTTGTTGACAAAAATCATCACGGGAGTATTCCTCATCCGGCAAACCTCCATCAGTTTGCGGGTTTGGGCTTCCACGCCTTTAGCCACATCCACCACTATGATTACGCTGTCAACAGCCGTCAAAGTGCGATATGTGTCTTCCGCAAAATCCTGGTGACCGGGAGTGTCCAGAATGTTTATCTTGTATCCTTCATATTCAAAACCCATCACGGAAGTAGCAACCGATATACCACGCTGCTTTTCAATCTCCATCCAGTCGGATGTAGCCGTTTTTTTTATCTTGTTCGACTTCACGGCTCCCGCCACATGGATGGCGCCTCCAAACAACAGCAGTTTTTCGGTCAATGTCGTTTTCCCGGCGTCAGGGTGGCTGATGATGGCAAATGTACGTCTTCGTTTTATTTCTGTTTCTAGTTCACTCATGCAAAATATAAAAATGAAATGCTACCTTATGTTTTCGAGGTGCAAAGATACAATAATAATATGCTAGCACAAAGCTAAAAATATTCAATTGGAAATAAACAGGTTGAGAAATTTTGTTTGTGACAGTCAATTAGATTTCCGGGGTGAAATCTTACAAATTTCGGATTTTTGATGAACAATTCTGGTTTAACCTTGTTTATAAAGAGAACACAGGCAAGATAGGGCATGTATATAAATCATCCGTACGTTTGTTTCTAAGCAGGAATATCCTGATAAAAAATGTAAAACTTAATATTTAACAACTATAAAAATTTAAATGAATATGAAAACTTTAGATTATCTTCATCTTGATGCAAATGCAACCGAAAAAGTAGTAAAAGGATTACAACAATTTTTAGCCGACTATCAGGTGTATTACACCAATTTGCGTGGATTCCACTGGAATATAAAAGGTAAGAATTTCTTTACTCTGCATAGTAAATTTGAAGAAATGTATGACGATGCCGCTGAAAAAGTGGACGAAATAGCAGAACGCATTTTGATGTTAGGTGGCACTCCTGCCAATAAATTCAGCGATTACCTGAAAATATCAAAAGTAAAGGAAGTAGCCGGTGTTACCTGCGGTTGCGAAGCTGTTAAAAATATCCTTGAGACTTTAGGATTATTGATTGAAGACGAAAGAAAATTGCTCGAATTGGCAGGTGACGCAAACGATGAGTCTACCGTATCTCTTTTGAGTGATTATCTGAAAGAACAAGAAAAAACCGTGTGGATGTTGGTCGCATACGCATCCGACGAAGAGTGCAATAAATAAGAGTCTGTAATAGTGTTTGGGTAAGTTGTCCTTGTATAAGGGCAACTTATTTTTTTTGACTTTTTTTTGTCAAACAGCGTGACACAAAAATGCACAAAACTAAAAAGCCCGGATGACTTCACAATATGATCCGCATTTTCTGTACTCTTGCTAAAAAATGGGTGGGGATATATTTTGTAAGTTCGTTGAAAAACAATATCTTTGCACCGCTTTTTATTAAGCGAAAAATAATGTTTAACTTTTAAAGATACTGATCAGGACCGGTGCCAGATCGAAATTGAATGATTGACAATTTAAAAAATGTGCAACCAGACGCAAACTTCGACTGGGATGCTTACGAAAAAGGCGATTCTTATACAAGTAAAAGCCATGAAGAATTAGAAAAAACTTATGACCAATCGCTAAACAAAATAAGCGATAAAGAAGTGGTTATGGGTAAAGTAACTTCGATGAACAAACGTGAAGTTGTTGTTAACATCGGTTACAAATCGGATGGTGTGGTTTCTATGAACGAATTCCGCTACAATCCGGACCTTAAAGTTGGTGATGAAGTAGAAGTTTACATCGAAAGCCAAGAAGACAAAAAAGGTCAATTGCTTCTATCTCACAAAAAAGCACGTGCTACACGTTCTTGGGATAGAGTGAACGAAGCTCTTGAAAATGATGAAATCATTAAAGGTTACATCAAATGTCGCACTAAGGGTGGTATGATCGTTGACGTATTTGGTATCGAGGCGTTCTTGCCGGGATCTCAGATCGACGTTAAACCTATCCGTGACTACGATGTGTTTGTTGATAAAACAATGGAATTCAAAGTTGTTAAAATCAACCACGAATTCAAAAACGTTGTTGTATCTCACAAAGCGCTTATCGAAGCTGAGCTTGAACAACAAAAGAAAGATATTATCTCGAAACTGGAAAAAGGACAAGTGCTTGAAGGTACAGTTAAAAACATCACTTCGTATGGTGTGTTTATCGACCTTGGTGGCGTAGACGGACTTATCCACATCACAGACCTTTCTTGGGGACGTGTTCAGCATCCGGAAGAAGTGGTACAATTGGATCAAAAGATCAATGTTGTTATCCTTGACTTCGACGATGACAAAAAACGTATCGCTCTTGGCTTGAAACAACTTACTCCTCATCCTTGGGATGCATTGAGTGCTGACCTTAAAGTTGGTGACAAAGTGAAAGGTAAAGTTGTGGTTATGGCCGACTATGGTGCATTCATCGAAATTGCTCCGGGCGTAGAAGGTCTTATACACGTATCGGAAATGAGCTGGACTCAACATCTACGCAGTGCTCAAGACTTTATGTCTGTGGGTGACGAAGTAGAAGCTGTTGTTCTTACTCTTGACCGTGACGAACGTAAGATGTCTCTTGGTATCAAACAATTGAAACCGGATCCATGGGAAAATATCGAAGAAAGATATCCTGTTGGAAGCAAACATACAGCTAAAGTACGCAACTTCACTAACTTCGGTGTATTTGCCGAAATAGAAGAAGGTGTGGACGGACTTATCCACATTTCTGACTTGTCTTGGACTAAGAAAATCAAACACCCAAGCGAGGTAACTCAAATTGGTGCTGATATTGATGTTCAGGTTCTTGAAATTGACAAGGATAACCGTCGTTTGAGTCTGGGACACAAACAATTGGAAGAAAATCCTTGGGATGTATTTGAAACTATCTTTACAGTAGGATCGGTACACGAAGGAACAGTTGTTGAAATGGCAGATAAAGGTGCTGTGGTTTCTCTTCCTTACGGTGTTGAAGGTTTTGCAACTCCAAAACACTTGGTGAAAGAAGACGGCACTCAAGCTCAAGTAGATGAGAAACTTCAGTTCAAAGTGATTGAGTTCAACAAAGATTCTAAGAGAATCATTGTTTCTCACAGCAGAACTTTCGAAGACGAAAAAGCTGATGCTGCACCAGAAAAGAAGAAAAGAGCAACTAAGAAAGATAAAGAAGAATCTTCACAAGTGACTTCAACTTCAACAGAGAAAACAACTCTTGGAGATATCGAAGAATTGGCTGCTTTGAAAGAAAAACTTTCTGGAGAAAACAAGTAAGAGAATATAATTCTAAGTAATATGTAGAGCGTAGCTGTTTTAGTTACGCTCTATTTTTATATATCTGAATATATCGAATTAGATTTTTTATTATTTTTGAGGATATTGAATGTTTATGGCAGAAATCTGACTATGAAAAAATATTTTGTATTCTTACTGTTAATAATGTCTACTCCGCTTCTAGGGCAAACTTATTATTATAAACAAGTAAATATTGTATATAGTAATGGTCAAAAAGTTTCGGGAGACGGAACCGGTCAGTTTGTAACGTTTAGTAACAAAGGGTGTTACGATTCAAATATAGAAGGATATACAGTAAAGAATGGTTTTCTGGAATATAAAGGGATTGATGATGGTATATACGTTTATTATGGAACTAGTTATTGGGGAACATGCAATTACTATTTCTCATCAGACAAAGGAAGGCTTAATGTGAAAGAGCAATCTACGGGTAATACGTATGTCTATCAGCGTATGACACCCCCAAATGGAGTGAAAACATCATCTAAAATAAAAAATATTGCACCCAATCCATCCCCAATGCCTTTGCCTAATCCAATGCCAAATCCCTCTCCCAGACCTGCACCTAATCGGGTGCAACAATGCAAAGGTTGTAGAGGCTCTGGGTTATGTAGTATGTGTGAAGGAAAAGGATTTTGGAAAAAAGATGGAAAGATTTTCTCTTGTTCGAGATGCTATGGAGATGGTAAATGCAGAGTTTGTTATGGTAAAGGTGTTATTAAATGATTTTGTAATTTAAATAATATATATATATGAAAAAAATAATTCTATTGTGCTGTATTATCGGTACTTGTATATTTAATATGCAATCCCAGACATATTATAAATATATAGAGTCTGTTGATGAGAATGGTGTAAAGGAGAAATTAACCAATATTGTTGGGGTATATATTGTTTTCACCGATAACGGTTGTTATGAATCTGATCAAAATGGATATATAAAAAAATTCCCTGATGGCTCAACAAGTTTTTATAGCTATAGGTATGAAGGAATGAGTAATGGATTACATGTTTATGTTAAAGGTGATACCCACTATAATTTGTACGGACAACAGAGTTTTCATCCAACCGGATATCTATATTTTTCGAAAGATTATAATCGCATAAACTCTCGAGCTTCTGAAGAATTTGTAAGAAGATATGGTGGCCTTTTGAAAAATAAAACACATGTTTATCAGAAAGGTACACCTCCGGGCAAAGCACCGCAAGAGTTTTACTAATATCTAATCAATCCAATATTTTCATCAATTCATCAATTCTGCTTATTTCATAAGTAGGCTTGATATCTTTAATCTCTTGATGGTGTGGATTAAACCAAACCTGATCAATGCCACAGGCATGTGCGCCTTTTATGTCGGTATCCAGCATATCGCCAATCATTAATGATTCTTCTTTCTCCGCATTTGCTTTTTTCAGGGCATAATCAAAAATTTTAGGATTCGGTTTGTTAACTCCGGCTTCGTCGGAAAGGATAATCTGGTCGAAAAAGTGATACAAACCCGATTGTTTGAGTTTGGTATATTGAACTTCTTTAAATCCGTTGGTGATAATATGTAATTTGTACTCTCCATTTAGTTTGTTCAGCAAGTCGATTGCTCCATCAATCGTTTTTCTCTTCATGGAGGTTTTTGCCATATAGTCGGAATTTATTTGCTCTGACTTTTCTATGCTGAAAGCATTGTGTTTTTCGAACAAAGTGTAGAACCGAGATCTTGTGAGTTCTTCCTTTTTCAGCAAACCTTTGCTGTATTGATCCCAAAGGCGATTGTTGTGTTTTAGGTAAACCGTATAGAAATTATCAAATGAAGAATAATAGTTTTCGAAATTATAAATCAGATAAATCTCTTTCATAGACTCTAAGCTGTTGGCTGCTGTGTCCCAAAGAGTATCATCCAGATCGAAAAATAAGTTCGTGTATTTCTTTTTCATAGTCATATATTAGAAAAAATGAAGCACTGCCTACAAAGTATAAGCAGTGCCGTTAGGGTATGTTAAAATTCTATTCTTAGCTAACTTCGATAACCAGATATGGAGTCAGACTCCAGAATTTTTGATGATCTATAATCATAACCACAACATTGCCGTTAGCATCTTTCACCAAATTGTAGCTGGTAGATGGGTGATCAGACAATATTTTTGCTTTTTTAGCATATACGGGTATCTCTTTTGTATTGCGAATATCAATCTTGATAAATTTATTTTTATCGATAGATTCTTTCATAAGTTTCGAAGAAACCAAGAATCCTCCGGAAACAACTTTGGCTTCTTTCAGTTCCTTAGATGTACCGAACATATAATAAGCAGTATTCAACGCTTTGTCTTGTTCTTTTATTTTTGCAGCCTGAGCCACATTCTTGTCGGTTAAGTCCTGATTACTGACAGTCAGGTCTTTGTTGTCGTTGGCAAGTTTGGCGATTGTAGCGTCACGGGTAGCCAGAGCTTCTTGCAATTCGGTTATTGTGGCAGCTCTTTTTTCCAATTCGGCAGTCAGTTGTTCGATGGTACTTTTAAAGGCAGTTGCTTCTTTGCCACCTTTGCTCATTTTTTGATTCAATGTTGCAATTGTTTCCCTGTTCTTTTTCAGAATATCGTTGATCATTGCAAAATTGTTTTGTATTTCGGTTTTAGTATCGGCCGACATTTCGCCTTTAGTCGTAGATTGTACGGCCAGATATTTTTCGGCTTCCCTTATCTGGTTGAAGTTTTCCTGCACTTCAGATATTAGTGCGGCCATTTCTGCAGTTTCCTGTTCTCCTTGGCTTAAGGCAGTTCTTAGCGAATCGTTTTCTGCTTTAAGTTTATTTTCCTGATCCGAATTTTTTAAATTACACGATGCTAGAAGAGCAACACATGTAAATCCTAAAATCAATTTTTTCATTTTCATTTAATATTAATAAGTAATAGATAAAATTTAATGATGTATTTTAGATCTATAACCTGCTTAGGTTGTCTTATTTTGAGTCGCTTTCGCTCCTCGAATGTTGTTTCCAAAGCAATAAAAGGTCAGAAACCTTAGTTCCCTTTCTATGTATAACAACCATCAAACTTAATCGTTCTCAAAAGTAAATAAAAATAAAATTATTTGGGCTTTTTTACAAAAAAACTAACTTGAACGTGTTAAAATAAGTGATTATTGATACTGTATGATGTATGTGGGGTATTTAATTATGCCAATCGGTAGTTGAGAAATGTTGGGTTGTTTTCGGTATTTTGTAGGGGCGAATAAACATTCGCCCGTATATATTTTTCTTTTCGGGCGTAAAATTTTATGCCCCTACTTTCGGGCAGATTAGAAACCTGCCCCACCCATCCCTCCCCTAAAGAGAGAAAGGGGTTATTCCCTCTCTTTTAGAGAGGGTTAGGGAGAGGTGTTTTCAACTACCGATTCTCATTAATTATTCAGCCACAAGTTCAATGATATTTCCATCCACATCAAGAAAAACACTTTCGTAAAATCCATCACCCGTAATTCTTGGCTCGCCAATAATGCGGAATCCGTCTTTTCTGAGGCGTTCGGTCAATTCGTCCACATGCAGCCTGCTATCGAGGTTGAATGCCAGATGGCATAATCCAATCCGTTCACCTTCGGCACGTTCTTCAATGCCGGTTCGTCTCATAATTTCGATTGTAACTTCACCGTCGAAACTGACAAAATAAGATTCAAATCCCTTTGTTGGATTTACGTATTTTGAGTTACTCTTGCCATTGAAATAAGTTTGGTAAAACTCTCTCATTTCTTCCAGCTTGTTTGTCCAGATTGCAATATGCCCTATTCTCATTTTTTTTACTTTATCTTGTTGTTATTCTTTTCCTTGCACAATGATCACAAACTCGCCACGAGGTTCCTTTTCTGTGAAATGAGCGATAAGCTCTTTTAACGTTCCCCTTCTTATTTCTTCGTGAAGTTTAGATATTTCCCTGCAAGTGGCGGCATAACGATCTTCACCCATGTATTCGGACAATTGGGTCAGTGTCTTAAGCACTCTGTATGGCGATTCGTACAAAACAATTGTACGGTCTTCCTCGGCCAGTTGTTTAAATTTGGTTTGTCGTCCTTTCTTCTGAGGCAGAAAACCTTCGAAGCAAAACCTGTCGCAAGGTATCCCTGAGGCTACAAGTGCCGGCACAAATGCAGTTGCTCCCGGCAGACATTCTACCTTGATTCCTGCTTTGGCACATTCCCGTGCAATGAGAAATCCCGGGTCGGATATTCCCGGAGTTCCGGCGTCCGAAACCAAAGCGATATTTTCTCCGCTTTCCAGACGATCCACGATGTGCGATATAGCTTTGTGTTCGTTAAACTTATGATACGATTGCATCTTGTTTTGAATTTCAAAATGCTTAAGAAGGAAAGACGTCGTGCGAGTGTCCTCTGCCAATATCAGGTCGGCCTCCTTCAATAGTCGGACAGCACGGAATGTCATGTCTTCCAGATTTCCCACAGGAGTGGGGACTATATATAATATGCCTTTCATTTCAATTTATCATCGTTTGTTTCTTGCGGAAGTGTTGATTTTAGTTCAATTCGGAAAATAGTGCCCAAGTATGGCTCAGAGCCTTGCACATATATTTTTCCGTGGTGATATTCTTCAATAATACGTTTCACCAGCGACAGCCCCAACCCCCAACCTCGGCTTTTGGTTGTATATCCGGGTTTGAAAACTGTCTTGAATCTGGATTTTGGAATCCCTTTTCCGGTGTCTTCTATGTCAAGATAAATCGTATCTCCTTTATGAAAAAGTGTATAACTGAGAGATCCTTTGCCCTCCATCGCATCCACCGCATTTTTACTGATGTTCTCAATCACCCAGTCGAAAAGAGGTTCGTTGATAGAAGCATACAGGGGTTCATCTTCAAAGTCGTAAGTCATCTCAACTTTCTTCGATATTCTGGTTTTCAGGTATTCGATCGACTTAGCCAGAACTTCCTGCATATTCACGGTTTGAGTAGATGGGGCAGAACCAATTTTAGAGAAACGATCCGTTATTACTTGCAGGCGGCGAGTGTCTTTCTCCATTTCGGTGATAATGGAATTGTCAAAATTTTTCATCCTCATATATTCGAGCCATGCCATCAGCGAAGAAATAGGTGTTCCTAATTGATGGGCTGTTTCTTTCGATAACCCTACCCATACTTTGTTTTGTTCGGCTCGTTTAGTGCTCAGAAGAGCCCAGAATGACACCAACACAAAGACCGTAAGAATACCAATCTGAACATAAGGATAAATTTGCAGTTGCTTGAGTGTGTACGAATCATCGTAATATACAAACTGCTCGAAAGTTTCATTGTCTACCACTATCGGTTCGTGCTTTTTGCGAAACGAATCAACTTTCTTTTTCAGAAATTCAGCCTGTTTTTCTTCTTCTTCCGGCAGTTCTATATTGATAGACGTGATCACATTGTCGTCTTCGTCGCACAGCAAAACCGGAATGGTTGTGTTGCTCGAAATTATCTGGAGCACAAAAGTGAGGTCGGTATCTACATCAGATGTGTTGACAATGCGTGTGGCTTCTGCCCACTGCCTGATCTTTTGTTCTTCTTCTTTCGATAGGTTTTTGACAAGGTTGTTAGACACAACAAGCGACCCTATCACAATGAGCGATGCTATTGCAATGAAGATGTATTTGGCTATTTTATTTCTATCGAACAAAAATGATATTACGATTGACATGACAATCTTGATTACAAATGTAGGAAAAAGACAGATAAGGTGGCAGGCCTATTTGCTTTTTGTTATATTGTAGAGGCGATTTACCGATCGCCCTGAAAACTTATTCCTGTATTTGTAACGAAAATGCTTGTCGGTTTCGTATTTTTGTAGTCAAAATGTATGTGAAAATGCAAGCAAAACCATATAAAGACTTTGGCGATTTCCTACAACAAAGATTTCCCTTCAAAGTGCAAAAAATATCAATCAACGCAGGATTCACCTGCCCCAACAGAGACGGACTGAAGGGGGTTGGAGGATGCACCTACTGTAACAACCAGAGTTTCAGTCCCGGATATGGGGCGGGACAGCGATCGGTTTTGGAACAACTGAAAGACGGGGTTGACTTCTTTTCCTACAAATATCCGGAGATGAAGTATCTGGCATATTTTCAGTCATATACGAACACTTACGATGAGACGGCGGCGTTGGTTGCCAAATATGAGGAGGCTTTGGCATATCCCGGTGTAGTGGGCATTATCATAGGAACCCGTCCTGATTGCATGCCTGACGATTTGCTCAACTATTTTGCAGAACTGAATAAACGGACATTCCTGATGCTTGAGTATGGTGTTGAATCTACATCGGACAGTACTTTGCAACTCATCAATAGAGGGCATACCTATGCCGAAAGCGTGGACGCTATACGTAAGACTGCCGATAGGGGAATTGCAACAGGCGCACACATGATTCTCGGTTTGCCAAACGAAAGCAGGGAGCAGATATTGGAGCATGCACGCGTTTTGTCTTCGCTGCCTCTAACAACCTTGAAGCTGCACCAATTGCAATTGATTAAGGGCACAACCATGGCACAGCAATATAAAGACCATCCCGATTGGTTCAGCTTGTTTTCGGTGGACGAGTACATTGATCTGTGTATAGATTTTGCAGAAAGGCTGAACCCTGATTTTGTTATAGAACGTTTTGTTTCACAATCGCCTAAGTCTCTCCTCATTGCTCCTGATTGGGGATTGAAAAACTTTGAGTTTACAGCCAAAATTCTCAAACGCTTCAAGGAGCGGAATACGTGGCAAGGGCGGTTATACGGAATTTGAACTCCTACTCGATAACAGAGGCAAACGAGGACAGAATGGCTTTATGCGGATAAGAGCTTAATTCGTCTTTCGTTGTCGCTCCTGTGGTTACGGCTACGAAATCAACCCCTGCCGAATGAGCTGTTTTTGCATCAATTATGCTATCGCCAAAATAAAGGGTTTTGTCAGTGGTTGAGTTCAACCGGCTTACAGCAAGCAAAAGTCCCTCCGGATCAGGTTTTGCTACTCTTACTTCTTCTATACCAATGATTATATCGAATAATCCTTGTACGTTGTATTCGTCAATGGTTTTTCCTATTGTACTACTTTCTTTTGTAGAAACAATCCCGATTTTATTATTGATTGATATTTCCCTGATCCTTTTCAAGAAAGATAGTGCCTCAGGGTAGAAGTGAGTGTTGGCAGACATAACCATATCAGCTTCCTTTTTATATTCGGTTTTGAAGTTTAGGAGCGTTTCCTTGTCTCCCAGTCCGGTAAGTTGGGCAAATGAATCTTCCAGAGTCATGCCAATGGTTCTTTTTATCATGTCATCAGTTATGCCTGAAAAATGATGACGCCTGAGAACTGTGTGGAAACACATCAATATTCCTTTTGAGGAATTGGCCAATGTGTAATCGAAATCGAAGATAAAAGTATTGTATGCTTGAAGTTGCAGAAAGTTTGAACTGTTCATCTTGTGTTGGTGTGTTATATGAAAACGATGCGTAAAGATAAAAAAAATGCTGCAATAAATAATTGCAGCATTTTTGATTGTTAATGTCATTTATTTTAGAAACCGGAGAGCAATGATGCGGTCTTTTATCCGGTCGGAATCGGGTGCATCGGCAGGATATTTGGCAAATTTATCGCCATATCCCTCTGCGCTTAATCGGCTGGCTGATATGCCTCCTTTTTCGAGGATCGACCTGACAGTTTCGGCACGTTCCTGAGATATTTTCTGATTTACCTTAGAATCGCCTGTTTTATCGGTATATCCTCCGATTTTAATTTTAGTACCTTGATAATTGTTCAATATTGATGCAATATTCTTCAATTGTACGTGAGATTCGGGTGTCAGCTCGGTTGAACTACCATGCAGAAACTCTATGTTGTCGAAATTGAACCATTTGTCTTTCAGCAGATTTTCGTCCGCATTCTTGTATTCGTCAGAACCTAGGAACTTAATAATCTGGTCTTCAATGCCACCTGCATAAGCCTGAATTTTCACCCCATCGGGAAGAACCAACTCTGTGTTGACCTTTTCGGTTGTTGCCGGAGCTGCCGGTTCGGTTGCTTCCTCTCCTTGTGTAATGGTTGTAGCAGGAGCAGTGAGCAAACCTCGATCTTTGTCGGTTTCCGATCCTCCGCACGATCTCCAAACGAAGAACAATGCAAGAATGGCCAGAACGAGAAGAAGCCACCAAAGCCAACTGCTGCTTTTCTTTTTTTCTTCTCTTGGTGCGCCTGGCGTACTGGTCAGAACAGACGACAGTCCGAAAGACTTAACCAACTCGTTCGGAATGTATTTCGCAAAACTGTCTTTTTGTTTGTCCAATTCGTTAAGCAAGTGGTTCATGCTCCATTTGTCTTTAGATATTTTTTTACCCAGAAATCCTGTCAGCACAGGAGCCAGCATCGAAACCAACCTGTTAGTTGCAACCTTTGATATCCCGCTATTGTTCGATACTGCTGTTGTGAAACTTTCGGCCCTATCGCCCAACAGGTGTTGCAAAAAATCGTCGCCTATTTTTTGTTGGTCGAGACTTGGATCGTCTTCAAAAATTTTCTCTACTCCCGACAAAATGTTAAGATTGCCGGCTTCGTCCAATATATTCTTTATTTGTGGAGTGTTACCATTTTTCAACAGAACACCCAGCAAACCGGATATTATAGATGAAACGGAAGAAGACACTTTTGAATCGCTTTCGCCAAACATTGTTGCGGCCTTCGAAATCATCCCTGAATTTATCAGGCCTTTTAATGAGTCAAATACATTTACCATAATTACTTCATTATAAAAAAAATAAATAAAATTCGTCTTACAATGAATTAAACAACTCACAAAAAAAATTAGTTTTAAAGATTACGCTCTATAAATTAAAATTACAAATCTTTAATACTTTCTGAACGAATGAGATACCTTCAATACTGTTATTCTGAAAATCAGGTTACATAAATTAACTATCCGTAGTTTGTTTTCGTGTAAAAAATGAAGGAATAACCACTAATTTTCCTCTTTTTCTTTCGGCTTGAATAAATTTTTAACCTTGCCAAAAAATGAAGAGACATTCTTGAAAAAGTCTTGGGTCTTTTTAGGAACCCCTACCGACTCGATTAAGGCCGGTCTGAATATTTGCAGAAAATAGTTGAATGTTGAATGATAAGGGTCACGTTCCATCACAATGTGTGGGCGTCTTATAGGTGCATCGGGTTTGTTGGGGTTGTTCTTTCTCAAAACACTGTTAGCCAGTCCTGAAACAAATTTATTCTGATAGTTGCTGTTTAAACTTTTCATCACAGAGATGTTCAAATCGTTGTAGGGAAACAGCATATTTATTGTTGCACCCTTGCTGGATGCGTCTATCTGGAACATCATGTTTTCAACAGTCCCGCTATTAATCCGGGCAGGAGCCAAAGGCGTTACTATCTGATTCAAATCGGTCAACTCAAGTTTATCGACAGTTCCGTTCAACAAGAATCTGTCGTATGACGAAGATGCGGGAACCAGCCATGTTGCGTCGAATTTGGCATTCCCCATAAGCATACCGTCTGCTTGAACCTTGATGAATTGTTTTTCGCTAAATGGCCTGTTGGTTAGTTTCGAGATATACCCATTCATGTCGGATATAAAGAATTTTCCGGGAATGGTTCCCTGCTTTGCCAATTCTTCGTAAACAACATTGAAATTATATACGTTTGCCGTGTCAATATCCAATCCTAATGGAAGTTTTTGCAATCCTTCGTATATCATTGGCATGATGTTGTGCTCAATTTCAATCTGCTGATTCTTGAAGTTTTCAAGTATAACATCCTGAATTGTTAGACTTCTGGCTTTCAATGTATTGTTGAATACATATTGCGACAGGTCGATATCTGACAATAATATGCTTTTGGTGGTAACATCAAACCAGTCTTTGTGCTTCGGATGCTGATACGCAAACTCCATTTTCGGATATTTGGACAATAAATGTATATTTTCGACCAATAAGTTTACACCTTTTTGCTTACTTATGTCTATGTTGCCCAATTTCAGAGTATAAAACCCGTCCATCAGAGGAAACTCAAGGTCTTTAATCTCGAAGTCGAGATTTCGTAGATTGAATGTCCTTTTGTCCGTATCAATTGCCAATCCTGCGAAATTCAGGCTGACGGGTTTATACTTGTACCTTAAGGCGTTGTCAGGTTTATTGAACGTGAGATCTATATCGGCATCTTTTATGTCAAACTCTCCGATTTCGATTTTTTCACGGAAAGAACTCAAGGCATCGTATATGTTTATGTTGCCTTCATTCTCCCTGTTTCTTATACTGTCGGTCTTTTTGTCCGACACAAGCGAAGCGTAAAAGTTTGGGTTCTGGAGCATGAATTTTCCAACCTTGAATGTTTTACTGTTGAACAGAATGTCAGACAAACCCAGATGTTGGGTGTTGGCGTTTATAATGTTGTCCGACTGCTTTATGTAGAAGTCCACATTCGTGATGTTGAAGTTCTTTAGTTCTAACGTCTCTTTATTTGGATTTATAGCCAATGACTTCAGATTAATCCGTTTCGATCGGGTAATAAGAGTGTCGTTTGTTGTGTGATCTATAAATTTGAATTTCGGATTCGTTATTCGTAAACCTCCTAAAAATATCTTGTTTATATTTATATCAGCGTTTTGACTGCTTTTTTCTGATGCTTTCATCTCCTCTTTAGGTGTGTTTTTCACAATCACTACATCGGGGTTGTTTATGATCAATGAGTCGGACAGAAAATCATATCCCGATTTGTTGGCTTTGTAAGTTATGCCACCGAGATAGATGTACGGACTGGAAATGCCAATATGCGTTGAGGGTGCTGTTTCCCATTTCCCGACTAGCGGAATCAGGTTGAAGTTTTTCAACAACAAAAACTTCTTCTCACTATCCAATACCCCCCTGCCTATTGTCAACCTGTAATTTTTGTCGGGAGACAGGTTGTCAAAGTTGCTGAAACTAAGCATGAACTTGCCGTAGGTGAATAAATGAGGCGACTCTTTCATCGTGCTGTCGTTAAGAAGGATCGTTTCTGCCCGAAAATCGAAGTTTTTGAGTTTATACCTGTTGTTTGTTTTTTTATCGTTCAAGATAAAATTGGCTTGGTTTATATTTATTTTACTGACAGATAGATAATTGATAAAGTAATTTATCAATTTGGAAATATTGTCGTTGTTTGCGGGTTCTTTTACGGTTATTTCCTTTTTCTGAACATGATAGGGTGTCAGAGTATATTCAAATGATGGAGAGTTTAAAGATATTTCATTAACCTTGAATCCGTTGTCATACTCTAGGCCGTTGGCCTTGAGAGAAGAAAACGACGCATTCAGAAGGTCTGTTTTTAGTCTGTTCGATATAGGATAGATTTTCACATCTTCAATCTCAAATAGCCCCTCCTCCATATCTAGCGACATTTCCCCGATTTGGAAGTTATGGTTTTGGCTGACCATATTTCCGGTTATATCTTTAGCTTTTATAGTAAAACTTTCCGAATATAAGAACCTTTGCTCTTTGTCGGCCAGCGAATCTACCAGAAACCCTTTCGCATCAAAATCGAGGTGATTTAGGGTATATTGGTCATTTGCCCGATTCATCTTTATCAAATAAGTCATTTTGGCATCCCTTATGCCTATGTCATTGATAGAAACCTGATGCAAAATAGGAGAAATCAAGCTATAAAGCGACCATATATTTTCGGGCGTCAATTCTTGCAAACGTTGATTCTTTTTTGTCGGAACAGAGTCTTTTTTATTTATATAATATTCAATATCGGGCGACGAAATGATGAACGATCTGGCATCCAGATAGTTCATTGCATTTTCTCTTCTGAAATGAATACCGTTTACTTCTACCTTGCTTAGCAAGGCATTGACATAACTGTTTGCCGGGTTGCTTTCGTTATCAATCAGTTCTTTTTGTGTAGATAGCTGGCTCTCACCAATCGAGATCAACGAGTCTTGTGTACTAAGCCTGATGCTTTCGGTGGTAAGCCTGAAAATGTTATTTTGCATGAGCACCTGCGGTTGGTTGGTGACAAACTCAAAATTGTCGCAATAGAGCAGCTTGCCCGAAGTGTAAGACTCTGAGTCGAGCCTGAAGCCATAAGCCTTGAAAGTTACGTCATTAAGCGCATAAACAGATTGCTGAACGGAGTCTTCAAGAGTGTATGACACATGCGCGTGCTCCAGATTTATGTCCTTAACACTCAATACGTCGATATAGGGAGAAATCAGGTTGTGTAGATTTATCTCTTTCTGATTTTTAGGTTCAATATTTTCCCGAACCGAATAGTAAGGCTGATAGACTTCGATACGAGGATTTTTTACCTCAAACAGTTTAAACCCCAGATTCTTGTAATTAATTCTCCATGTAAGGTTCAACCCCTTAAAATCAATCAGGTCAACCTTTACTTTATAGTAGTTTTCGGGTAGGCTGTCGTTCTTTTTCCAGAGGTCAAAAACAGCCGAGTCGGGCATAAATTCAATTCCTCCGATTGATAATTCCCCATCAAAAAGGCCAATATGAAGTTCCTTAAAAGTAAATTTATAGAACCCTTCCGACGCATCGGCAACAATGGCGCTCAACTGGCTTCTTAAGTAGCTTTCGAGCCTGTGTGTAAGATACCAGTTGAGTCCAAATACGATTACGATGATGCTGGCCGACGCAATCAGAATCCGGTCTGTAAATTTATTTTTTTTAGATTTCATCAAAATCCGCAATGAAAACTTAAGCAAGTTAAACAAAGTATTCGAGTAATAAACAACTCTGCTGTGTTTTCTGTTTATACCACATGATTTAGTAACGCCAATCAGTAGTCGGTTTTACGTATGACAAAATATTGGGTCGTTTTCGATATTTTGTAGGGGTAGACCAGAGGACTGCCCCTACAAAAACTACCCCCATTCATCTTCCCCAAAAAGGAGGAAGGCTTTGTCCCCTCTCTTTCGGAGAGGGTTAGGGAGAGGTGTATTCAATAACTGATTTACATTAGTAATAGTTCTAAAGAGATTCTTATATTTGTATTTCAATTTTTTTTTGACAATCTAATTTACCAATACGAATAATACAACAATGGAAAGAAACATTTTTGAATTGAAAACAAGGCAAGAAAAAGATATTGCTTTGTCTCTGCAAACAAAGGTCGAAAAAGGACTAAAGGAAGATAACACAGAAATAAAATGCTATCTTACCTATATCAATCCGGTAAAGGATTTGGTAGAAGGAAAAGCTCTTGTCTTAGATTTGGGTGGAACCAATTTCAGGGCGGCGGTAGTTGAATTTAAAGACGGCGTGGCGGAAATTCACCCGGAAAACGGGTTGAAAAAGAATTTGGTGGAGTATATGAAAACGGAAGGGGCGAAACGTGAAACTCTGTTTGAAAAGATGGCAGACTTGATAGTCGACGGACTTAATCTTGAAGGGGTGTCTGCAATCGGTTACTGTTTTTCGTATCCTGCCGAGTCTCAGACAAATGGAGACGCCATCCTCACCGAATGGACTAAAGAAGTAGTAGTTGAAGGAATGATAGGGGAGCTTGTTGGGCAACCCCTTCTCGAATACCTTAATAAGAAGTTGGGCAGAAATCAGTTCACAAGCATTAAAGTTATAAATGATACCGTAGCCAGCCTTTTTGCAGGATTGACAAATCCCGGATATGACGACTATATCGGACTGATTGTGGGAACGGGTACTAATATGGCAAGTTTCTTTAAGGCAAACAAAATTGAAAAATTACCATCCGGCTATTCCAAAGAAGGCTCGTTGGCTGTAAATCTGGAATCGGGCAATTTTCAACCTCCCCATCTGACTACAATAGACGAAATTGTTGATGCAAGTTCAGACACAAAAGGAAAGCAACGCTTCGAGAAAGCCGTATCGGGAATGTATTTGGGCAAAATCTTGAAATACACATTCCCTTACGACGAGTTTGAAGATGAATTTGATGCTGAAAAACTGACCCGCATCATTAATTATCCTGACATACACAAAAAAAGGTATGTGAAGGTGGCTCGTTGGATATATAAACGTTCGGCTCAGATGGTAGCAGCATCGTTAGCCGGATTGGTTAGCACAATGGTTGCGCAAGATACATCTATCAAAAACATATTGCTGACAGCCGAAGGCAGCCTTTTCTGGAGTAAGGATAACAAAGAGATAGACTATGAATTGTTGGTTGATAAAGAACTCGAAAAATTGTTGGAAGAGATGAACCTCGATGTAAAAGTCCGGATCAAGAAAATAGACAACGCCAACCTCATCGGTTCTGCTATTGCAGCTCTATCCTGATAGGGGTAAGGTATATAATATGAAAGGAACTCCCTGTCGGTAAAATATTGCGGCAGGGAGTTTTTGTGTAAATGCGAATTTGATATTTATCGAAAATAAGTATCTTCAAATAAAAAGATAAACAGTATATTTGTTACAGAAAATAAAAATAACCTTATGAATAATATCAAGATTCGCCTGATAATAATGAATTTCATCCAGTTCTTTATCTGGGGTGCATGGATGATTACAATTGCCAATTATTGGTTTGGAACAAGAGGCTGGGAGAGCGCAGAGTTTGGGATTATATTTTCCACAATGGGCATTGCTTCTATTTTTATGCCTACCCTGTGTGGCATTATAGCCGATCGTTGGATAAACACCGAAAGGCTATATGGGATTCTGCATATATTGGGTGGATTGACTTTCATTTCTTTACCGTTTGTTGATAATCCGACTACGTTCTTCTGGGTTATTTTGCTTGCAATGATATTTTATATGCCTACCATAGCACTGGCTAACTCGATAGCTTATAGTGTGCTTAATAGTAATAAGTTAGATACAATAAAGCATTTTCCGCCCATACGTGTTTGGGGTACAATCGGCTTCATTGCAGCGATGTGGCTTGTGAATCTGACAGGAAATAAATCTTCTGAGAATCAGTTTTATATAGCAGGGTTTGCCGCTATTGTTTTGGGTGTATATGCTTTCACTTTGCCGAAATCTCCACCGCAAAATACATCAAGTAAAAACAAAACATGGGTGCAGATGCTAGGGTTAGATGCCTTCAAATTGTTTAAAGACTATAAGATGGCATTGTTCTTCCTCTTTAGCATGTTGTTAGGCGCTGCGCTTCAACTGACTAACGCTTATGGGGATGTTTATTTGGATGATTTTAAGAATATCCCTCAATATCAAGATTCTTTAGTGGTAAAATATTCCACTATCATATTATCAATTTCTCAAATGTCGGAAACCTTGTTCATCTTGGCTATTCCTTTCTTCCTCAGGCGATTTGGTATAAAGAAAGTAATGCTGATGAGTATGTTTGCATGGGTTTTGCGTTTTGGTTTGTTTGCCTACGGAAATCCCGCCGGAGGACTATGGATGATTATTCTTTCGTGCATAGTTTACGGCATGGCGTTCGACTTCTTCAATATATCGGGATCTCTGTTTGTAGACAAATCTACCGACCATAAGATCCGTTCATCGGCACAAGGCTTGTTCATGATGATGACCAACGGATTCGGGGCAGTCTTGGGTAGCTGGATTAGCGGGGTGCTGATCGGGAAATACTTCACGGCGGCAGATGGAGCAAAAGACTGGCACAACATCTGGTTGATGTTTGCAGCTTATGCTTTAGTTGTAGCGATTTTGTTCGCCATATTCTTCAAATACGACTATAAGCAAGAAGAAGCAGAATCGTAAATATCAGAAAATTTTCCTTCTATTCAGCGCATTGTGGTATCTGGCTGCATTGCGCTCATGCTCGGCATTAGTTACGGCGAAATTGTGCCTGCCCGAAAAATCCTCTTTGGCGCACATAAATAAATAGTTGTGCTTTGCCGGATTCAATGTGCCGTCTATGCCTTTGATTGATGGAACCCGTATTGGCCCCGGAGGTAATCCTGCATGTTCGTATGTGCTGTAAGGAGACGATTTTGCAGCATCTTTATGCCTGTTCAGCACGCGCTTGAGCGAAAAATCGTTTATAGCAAACTTTATTGTTGGGTCGGCTTGCAAAAGCATATTTTTGTTGATCCGATTGAGATATAACCCCGCAACAACCGGGTATTCGTCGGAGTAGAAACATTCTTCTTCAACTATCGAAGCCAGTGTAGACACCTCGATAGGGGTAAGTCCTAGTTTCTGAGCTTCACCTTTTCGTTTTTCAGTCCAGAATTTTTTGTATTCAGAGTTCATCCTGTCCAGAAAAGAGTTGAGGCTGATATCCCAATATATATTATATGTGTTTGGAATGAACATCGCTACGATTGTTTCCGTATCAAACCCCAAGGCTTTACATACATTCGGGTCATTTAAGGCAGATAGTAAATCGTTCTGATTCAGCATCAATTGTTTGCTTATACGTTCCGCTAAATCAGTTTTTGTGCGTATGTTGTTGAACTTCAGGTTGACAGGCGTTTGCTGTCCCTTGTTGAGTAGCCTAACAACTTGCAAAACAGTCATTTCTGGCTTTATGGCATAACGCCCCGTCTTTATATTGTCGGGATAATCCATGTATTGAGAAATCATCTCGAAGTTTTGCAGATTTTCTATATGAGCTGTTGTATCCAGTTGAGTGAGAATATCATTGTAGTCCTTTTTCTCGTCGATATAGATATAAACAGTCTCATTGATATTGAAGCCTGTTTTCACTATCGTGTAGATGTATATGGCTGATGCAGATAACAATGCAACTATCAATAATACACCGAAGAGAATATATTTTGTTCGTTTTTTCATTCCCGATGTGCTAAGTTTGTTTTGGTAAAATGAGATGCAAAATTACAGATAAATTTGTTTAGATGTTATCAAGTGCGACTTAAAATAAAATAATGAGGCGAAAAATCGAGTGCATCTGTCTGTTTGTTAGTTTTTTATTATTTAACTAAAAATAGGAGGGGTGAAAATGATCAAAGTATGAGAGATATATGTTATTTTTGTGTGAATCTGTCAATTTTTAACAGGGGCGATTTTTTTTATTTTATCTATCTTGTCATTCTGAACAATGTGAAGAAGCTGTGCTTTTCGAGTTTCATTTCGTTCAGCATGACAAAAACTTTAAAATTATGAATGTAAAGGTATTTCAGTTCAACCCCGTAGGGGTAAATACATACGTCGTGTATGACGAAACGAAAGAATGTACAATAATTGATGCGGGTTGTTTTTATGCCGATGAGAAAGAACATCTGTTGAATTTCATCTTGGATAATGATCTCATTGTGAAACACATGATAAACACGCATCTTCATTTTGACCATGTGTTCGGATGTAATTTTATTTCTGAGCAATTTGGTGTTGTGCTTGAGGCGAATGATAAAGATCAGTTTTTATTGGATCAATTTGACGGTCAACTCAGAATGTTTGGCTTTAATCCTGTCGGAGAGGCTCCGAAGATAGGAAAGGTGATAAAAGAAGGAGATATGATAGAATTTGGTGATCAAAGATTCTTTGTTATACATGTGCCCGGTCATTCTCCGGGTAGTTTGGTCTTCTACAATGAAGAAGAGGAGTGCCTTTTTGCAGGAGATGTTCTGTTTAGGGATAGTATCGGACGGACGGATTTAGCGAGAGGGAATCATGACGAACTTGTTGCGGGAATCAAATCGAAATTGATGACACTACCTCCCGAAACATTAGTCTATTCGGGGCATGGTCCTAACACAACAGTAGGTTACGAGAAAAAACATAATCCATATTTGCAATAAAATAATATAAACGCCTTTAATCTAAAAGAATATGTTGTCAGAAAGATTTCAAGACCGTCATATCGGTGTCAATGAGCAAGATCAGGAAATAATGCTCAAAAAACTAGGATTGTCATCAATGGAAGAATTGTTGGAGCAGACAATTCCGTCGGATATAAGATTAAAGGAAAAATTGAATCTGCCTCCTGCCCTGACCGAATATGAGTATGCTCAGGATATAGCATCTTTGGCGTCGAAGAATAAAGTTTATGCGTCTTACATAGGTATGGGATGGTACGACACGGTTGTTCCGGCGGCAATTTACAGAAATGTGTTCGAGAATCCTGTATGGTATACATCATACACACCTTATCAGGCCGAAATATCGCAAGGCCGGCTTGAAGCGTTGATGAATTTTCAAACCGTAGTAAGTGAATTGACAGGTTTGCCTTTGTCAAACTGTTCTTTGCTGGACGAGGCTACTGCCGCCGCCGAATCGGCAGCCATGTTTATGTCGCTAAGGAGTAAAGAGCAGGTGAAAAATGGAGCAAATAAACTATTTGTTGATAAGAATATATTTCCGCAAACTTTAGCCGTTGTAGAAACAAGGGCTGTGCCTCAGGGTATTGAAGTTGTGGTCGGAGATTACAAAACAATAGAGTTGGATGACAAATTTTTCGGTGCTATTATACAATATCCAAATTCAGACGGATTGATTGAAGATTACACAGCTTTTGCATCAAAAGCACAAAGTATAGGTTGCAAGATTGCTGTTGCTACCGACCTGATGGCATTGACAAAACTTGTACCTCCCGGACAATGGGGGGCGGATGTGGCTTTCGGAAGCAGTCAGAGATTTGGAGTGCCGATGTTTTACGGAGGCCCTTCGGCGGGATTCTTTGCAACAAAAGAAGAATACAAGCGGAACGTTCCGGGGCGCATCATCGGTTTGAGTAAGGATGCTTACGGAAAAGATGCTTACCGTATGGCTCTTCAAACACGCGAGCAACATATAAAAAGAGAAAAGGCAACGTCCAATATATGTACGGCGCAGGCTTTACTTGCAACTATGTCTAGCTTTTATGCCGTATATCATGGTGCGGAAGGTTTGCGAAGAATAGCATCAAGAATCCATTCCGTAGCAGCCATTGTAAGTGAAAAACTGAAAGATTTTGGTTTTACATTGTTGAATGATCAATATTTTGACACGATCAAAATCGCTCTTCCTGAAGGAATCTCTCAGGATGCATTGAGAAAAATAGCAGAGTCAAAACAAGTAAACCTCCGTTATTTCAGTACGGGTGAAGTAGGAGTTAGTGTGGATGAAACCACCAACCAAGAACGAATGAATCAACTGCTTTCGGTTTTTGCATTAGCCGTGATGAAATCGTTTGAAGAAGTGGAGTTGACGGAAACTTCAATCATTGACGAAAAATATCTGCGTAAGGATGAATACCTTTCTCACTATACTTTTAAGAACTATCATACCGAAACCGAATTGATGCGCTATATCAAACGTTTGGAGAGAAAAGATATTTCTTTGGCGCACTCGATGATTTCGCTTGGTTCGTGTACGATGAAACTCAATGCCGCCTCGGAGCTGTTGCCGTTGGGAATGTCGGGGTTACAGAATATTCACCCTTTTGCCCCGAAAGATCAGACAGAAGGGTATAGCGAGTTGATTAAGAATTTAGGTGATTATCTGGCCGAAATAACAGGATTTGCCGCAGTCAGCTTTCAGCCAAATTCGGGAGCTGCGGGAGAATATGCCGGCTTGATGGTAATTCGTGAATATCAAAAAAGTATAGGGCAAGGACATCGTAATATTGTTTTGATTCCGGCATCGGCTCACGGAACGAACCCCGCATCAGCAATTCAGGCAGGATATGAAACCGTGACCGTAGCTTGCGATGAAGGCGGAAATGTCCGTGTAGATGATTTGCAGGCAAAGGCAGAAGAACATAAGGATAATTTGGCAGCTTGTATGATAACTTATCCGTCCACACATGGAATATTTGAGAAAGAAATAAGGCGCATGTGTGAGATCATACATCAATACGGCGGTCAGGTGTATATGGATGGTGCGAATATGAATGCGCAGGTCGGCTTGACTAATCCCGGATTTATCGGTGCAGATGTTTGCCATCTCAATTTGCATAAAACATTTGCCATACCTCATGGAGGAGGAGGCCCGGGCGAAGGACCGATAGGTGTGGCCAAACATCTTGTGTCGTTTTTGCCGCATCACCCCATGTTAGATGGCAGTACGATGAATACGGTTGCTTCTTCTCCCTATGGCAGTGCAGGTATTTTGCCGATTACCTACGGATATATCCGCATGATGGGAGAAGACGGCTTGACCAATGCTACCAAGGTTGCAATTTTGAACGCTAACTATCTGTCCGAATGCTTGAAAGATACGTATGGTATTGTTTATAGAGGAGCATCGGGCAGGGTAGGACACGAACTTATTCTTGAATGTCGCAAGATAAAAGAGAAATCAGGTATAACCGAGACTGATATTGCAAAACGCTTGGTTGACTATGGTTATCATGCCCCTACACTCTCGTTTCCTGTTCATGGAACGTTGATGATAGAGCCAACAGAGAGCGAGAGCCTTTCGGAATTGGATCGTTTTGTGGCTGTTATGAACCGGATATGGGAAGAAATAGAAGAGGTGGAAAACGGCACATTCAGCAAAGAAGACAATGTCCTTGTTAATTCGCCTCACCCACAGTATGAAGTTTGTGCCGACGAGTGGAAGCATGCCTATCCCCGATCAAAAGCGGCATTTCCGTTAGATTATTTGAAAGAAAATAAGTTCTGGGTAGATGTTGCCCGTGTGGATAATGCTTATGGCGATAGAAATCTGGTGAGTTGTCTTTGTGAAATTTAATATTTGGAAAAATATCCGTGAATTTGGGATATGAATATGGTTTCACCAATATGGTAGATAGCGACCATGTATCGTCTCATAATAACAACGCTTTCTTGACATTAGGTTATAAGTTCTAAAGAAAAATTATACAGTATAAAAAGCAGAATCTGAAAACTAAGATTCTGCTTTTTTGTTATGAAACCGTCTAGACTTTTTCGTTTTATTCAATTTTGTCATCCTGAGAGTATCGAAGGATCTGTTTTTTAGATGTTTCACTACGTTCAACATGACAAAAACTCAAAAATTAAGTATAATTTAAAAAGTCTAGATGACTTCATACTAAAATATTGTGTTTTTGCATACATTCTTGTCAAATTAAATTAATTCACTATATTTGACGTTAATTTTATTAAAATACAAAGCTATAAAAAGGGGGACACCGAAAACCTGAGAATAAGAGTAGGTATTTACATTTTAATTGTGAAAAGAATATGAAGATTGTAATTAAATCATGCATGGTAGCTATGGCTCTACTTCTTAGCACATCTGCTTATGCATTATTGCCATTTGGCTTTGGAATACATGCCGGTATGAATACTTCTAATGTGGGAGGAGACGTGGACGATACAAAAGCAAAGGTCGGTTATCAAGTTGGGGCAACAGTAGATTTTACAGTGCCTATCATCGGTATATTTGCAGAATCGGGTGTAAGTTTAACTACAAAAGGTTTTAAACAAGAAGTAGGCGACAAAACTTATTCTACAAATGCAATGTATTTGCAAGTGCCTCTTTATTTCGGCTATAAAATATCAGCATTGAATTTGTTGGCTGTGAAATTTAAAGCAGGGCCTTACTGGGCTTATGGTATCGGAGGTAAATATAAAGATGTGAATGGTAAAAAACATGATACATTCGGTGACGATGGATTTAAAAAGAACGATTTTGGTCTTACTGCAGCCGTTGGTGGTGAAGTTCTGGGTAAATTGAATGTAAATATCGGTTATGATTTTGGTCTTACCAATATAAGTCAGGTTGACGATTATAAAGTAAGAAATCGCAATGCTTACATAACAGTAGGTTACAAGTTCTAAAGAAGAACAGAATTACAATATTTTACAATAAGGTTATCCATTGCGGGTAACCTTATTTATTTTTAACAAATCGAAAATCAATTTAGAAGTTTTTATTCAATGAAACCAATCAAAATTTGAATGATATTTATACTAACTATCATTCAATTGCTTATCTTTGCACCCAAATATTCAGAAAAATCTAAAAAGAGATTACATTAACAAAGATAAAATGAAAAAATACAACCTTATTAACAACATCTTCGGATGGGTGAGTTTTGCTATCGCAGCGGTTGTCTATTGTTTAACCATTGAACCTAGTGCCAGTTTTTGGGATTGCGGAGAATTTATCACCACCGCATACAAACTAGAAGTGGGACACCCTCCCGGTGCACCGTTTTTCATGCTGACCGGAAAATTCTTCAGCTTGTTTGCTTCCGACCCATCGCAAGTGGCAGCAATGATAAATATAATGTCGGCATTGATGAGTGCTTTGACAATCTTATTCTTGTTCTGGACAATAACACATCTGGCCAAAAAACTAATATATCCCGACAGCAGTAAAAGTAAAGAAATGACAATGGGGCAGTTGATAGCCATCATGTCAGCGGGTCTTGTAGGAGCTTTAGCCTATACGTTTTCCGATACATTCTGGTTTTCGGCGGTCGAGGGTGAGGTTTATGCCTACTCTTCAATGTTTACGGCTCTGGTGTTCTGGCTAATACTGAAATGGGAAAACCGATCCGATCAGGTGGGTGCGGATAGATGGCTTATTATAATCGCTTATGCGATGGGCTTGTCTATCGGGGTTCACTTGCTCAACTTGTTGTGTATTCCTGCAATTGTATTGATATACTACTTCAAAAAGACAGAAAAACCCGACCTGAAAGGCACACTCTTGGCTTTACTCGGGTCTTTCGGGTTGATAGTGGTGCTGATGTATGGCATCATCCCCGGATTTTCGAAAGTAGGAGGTTGGTTCGAGTTGTTCTTCGTAAATACCTTAGGCTTTTCATACAACTCCGGAGTTTTTGCATACCTGATATTGGTAGCCTTGTTATTGATATGGGGATTGTTCGAAACATTCTCGTCGAAAGGTAACATGAACAGGGCAAAAGTAGCTTTCGTTTTGTGTATGACAATAACGGGAGTTGTGTTCATCAGTTCCAGTGTTTGGATATGGTTAATCCTGCTTGCAGGTTTGATTGCTTTCATGGTAATGTTTAAAGGCTTGACTGTTCGGATGTTGAACACATCCCTTTTGTGCCTGATGGTAATATTGATAGGATATTCTTCTTTTGCGCTTATCCCGATACGGTCTACCGCAAATCCTCCGATGGATCAGAACTCACCGGAAGATGCGTTTTCGCTTGCAGGCTATCTGAATCGTGAGCAGTATGGCGATTCTCCTCTTTTCTATGGACGGACGTATGCTTCGACAGGGAAATTGAAGGAAGGAAAAATATCAGATAAGAAATATGGTCGTGTGGTGAAAAATTCGCCTGACGAAAAGGATAAATATGTAGTTGAAGCAGAAATTCCGGAGGTGGAATATTCGAACACGATGTTATTCCCCCGAATGCATGCCGATAAAAATCAGCCCAACTATGATATTTATATGCAAGGCTATGCAAACTGGGGTGGGGTAACAAATCCGAATAAGGCTCCGACTTTTTTCCAGAATCTACAATTTTTCTTCTCCTACCAGATCAATCACATGTATATCAGATATTTCATGTGGAACTTCTCGGGTAGGCAGAACGATATACAAGGCAGGGGTGGAATAACAGACGGAAACTGGATAACAGGTATCAGTTTCATAGATGAATATATTTTAGGCTTAGGTCCACAAGACGATCTTCCTCCTGATATGGCAGACAGTAAAGGGCGCAATAAGTTTTATATGTTGCCGCTCATTTTAGGACTACTGGGTATAATTTATCAAATAACACGTGACGAAAGAGGTAAGCAGCAGTTCTGGGTGACGTTCATGTTGTTCTTTATGACGGGCTTAGCTATTGTAGTTTACCTGAATCAGAAACCGGCCGAACCTCGTGAGCGGGATTACGCCTATGCAGGGTCGTTCTATGCCTTTGCAATATGGATTGGACTCGGAGTTCCTGCAATCTGGGCACTGCTGAAAAAACGTGTAGCAGAATTGCCGGCGTCGGTAATTGCAGCCGTGGCGTGTATTTGTGTGCCTATTCAGATGGCTACGCAAACATGGGACGATCACGATCGTTCGGGCAGATACATTATGCACGATGTGGCAATGAACTACCTGAAAAGCTGTGAAAAAGATGCCATTATATTTACCAACGGAGACAACGATACTTTCCCCTTATGGTATATACAAGAGGTGGAAGGATACAGGACCGATGTGCGAGTATGTAATTTAAGTTACTTGCAAACAGATTGGTATGTCGATCAGATGCGTCGTCCGTACTACGATTCTCCTGCGCTTCCTATCGATTGGGAAAGAAGTGCTTATATGGGAGGAAAAGGTCAAAGCGCAATGGTGATGACAAACAGGCTTCTGGAAGGCATGATAAAAGAAGATATCAGGCGACGGGAAGGTATCAGGGATGATGATGCTATGGGTATGTACAGGCTGCAGACTATTGATGTGTCGGGTTTGTATGATACGGCATTCAAAGACACGGTTTTGCTGAAAGATGCTATGGCTGTGTTGAGGAGTGGAAACGATACATATAAACGTCCGGATAATTTGAAGATGTATTCGCCTGTAGTGCCGGGCATAAACCTGAAAATGGATATTGATACCACGGCGGTGAACTGGGCAAACCTGGGCACAGAACCATTACCCGAAATGTATATCAATCTTGGTGAAAACAGGGTTGGAAGAGGTGTAAGCCGCAGCGAGCTGATGATGTTGGAGATGATTTCCAATATAAACGAAACCAATTGGAAACGACCTATCTATTTCGCTACCACAGTAGGGACTGACATGTATATGGGATTGCAGTCGAACTTTATGATGAAAGGCCTTACCAACAGAATTGTGCCGGGAATACGTCCGAATAAAGAAGGCGTTGATACGGAGGTTACATTTAATAATCTTGTGAACGAGTTTGTGTACAGAGGAATAAATGACCCGAATGTTTACCTGGATGAGACAAATATGAGAACATGTAAAACATATCGTTTGATGTTCAGGTCTTTGATTGGTGCGCTGATAGAAGAAGGAAAGAAAGACAAAGCATTGAAGGCACTGGATAAGTGTTTGGAAGTTGTTCCCGGAACAACAGTTCCATTCGGAGCCGAGTCTATTCTTTTTGCTGACTGTTACTATGAGTTGGGCGAGGTGGAAAAAGGCCGGAAATTGTTGGGCGATATAACAGACCGTTCTTCAAAAACATTAAACTGGCTAAACCGGGTGAAAGAAAAGCAGATGAAAAATCTGGCAGACGATATAAGAAGCAATATTTATACTATATTGATGAGTATGCATGTGGCTCAAGCGTATGGAGATAGTAAAACTTACATGAGTTATGTAGACCAGCTTCTTTCATACGTTCCGGTTTACTATTCCAACAGGGTTAGCATCTACGAACCGGGTATGCGCAGGTCTATTGGTCTTGGAGATTATATTCTGGCCAATATGTTGAGTACTTCTTATACGAACGGAGAAAAGGCTATGCAAGAGAAGGATATGGCGTCATTGTATTCTGAAAATGAAGCCACAGGAAAAATTCTTGAGGTGATGAAAAGGTATAATCCTCGTTTATACGATCAATACAAAACGGTGACGACCAATCCTGCACCAGCACCAGAACCAAAAATAGAAAACGAACAGGAAACAAAATAAGAAAGAATGAGATTGCATCTATATAGAGATAATAGTTGCAATCTCGTTTGTTTTTGATATTATGTTAATAGAACGTCCTCCTTTTTTATATAGAGCGCTTTTCCCGAAAGGGTATTGGCGTATACCTCAAGAAGGTAAGAAAGTCGTATATCTCACATTTGATGACGGGCCGATTCCGGAAATGACACCCTGGGTGTTGGATATATTGGATAAGTATAAAATTAAAGCAACATTCTTTTGTGTAGGGGATAATGTCAGAAAATACCCGGAAGTTTATCAGCAGGTTTTAGATAAAGGACATAGGGTTGGCAATCATACTCACAATCATATACAAGGAATAAGAACACGCACAAAAAACTACATAAAAAACACCGAATTAGCTGCACGATATATAAAATCGGATCTTTTCCGCCCTCCTCACGGGCACATGAGAATAAGGCAATATTTTCCCTTGAGAAAAAAATACCGCATTATTTTGTGGGATGTCGTAACTCGGGATTATAGTAAATATATGACGCCGGAACTGGTTTTTGAGAATGTAAGAAAGTATACAAGAAGTGGCTCTATCATTGTTTTTCACGACTCGTTGAAAGCCGAACAGAATATCAGGGGCGCTTTGGAGAGAAGTATTGAGTGGCTGATAGCTCAAGGGTATACGTTCGAAATGATTCCTTAGAGAGCATGTCTATCTGAACAATCGGACAAAAAAACGAACTATTCCAAATAAGAATTTATTGTTTCGCATAGGAATGATAAGGTACTCGTAATTCTTGAAGAGCTGTAATTGTTCATAATCTTTTCTGACGGAAGGCGGAATACACTCCGATAGCACCTTTTCTCTTTCCTTGTCGTGTTTTTCTTGCATCTTCTTGTCGGTGCTTATGCCATCCCACGAAAAATTTACAATGTCTATATCTACAAACGTTGGTTGTTCGTTGTGTAATCCAATAACTTCAAGGAAGAATTTCCAGTCGGAAACAATCTTTAAACTTTCGTCGTATAGTCCGTATTTGTCAAATAAATCTCGTCTGATGAAAGTTGCCTGATGCTTGATCGTTCCGGCGTAAAAATCGTATAAGGTAAGATCCCGACCTTTGTTTTTCACGGTCGATTTATGATCGCCCCAGTCATTGACTTGATTGCCGTTTATAAATGGGGAAGAATAATCTGTCTGCTCAAAAATATTTTGTAGAACATCGTCCGAAACGAATGAATCCCCCGAATTGAGAAAAAGACAATATTTTCCTTTAGCAAGTTTTATTCCCTTGTTCATGGCATTGAATATGCCGCTATCGGGTTCGCTGATATGTATATTTATGTTGGATGAATATTTCTTTATGACATCGGTGCTGCCATCGGTAGAAGCCCCGTCGATAACGATATATTCATAGGAGTGATAAGTTTGCCCAATAACGCTTTTGATAGTTTCTTCCAACCCTTTGGCGTTATTTAAATTGACAGTGATTATACTTAAAATAACTTTCATTCCGTATGCAAAAAAAGAAAAGTGGCGAAAGCCACCTTTCAAGGTCATGTATGTTTCTCAAAATTTATACAAACTCGTCTCCGAAGTTGTGCTTAACATCGGTTACAAACTGTCTGATGCGTTGCTCGTCTTCTTTTTTACAAATCAATAGAACATTGTCCGTATCGGCTATAATGTAGCCGTCAAGTCCCTGAACAACGGCTACTTTCCCTTTCGGAATGGCTGCTATATTTTCAGAACTGTCAAAAAACAGGGTGTTTCCTGCCAATGCGGCGTTAGCGTCATCGTCTTTAGGATTGGAAATATCATGCAATGATCCCCACGTACCTAGATCGGACCAACCAAAATTGGCCGCCATAACGTATACGTTAGATGCCTTTTCCATAACCCCATAGTCGATGGATATATTTGGCGATCGAGGGAACTGTTGCTCTATAAATTGCGTTTCTTCAGGTGTATTGAATAGTTCACATCCAGGGTCGAGAAGATTTGCGATGTCAGGCAGATGACGGTGAAACGCATCCATAATGGTGTTCACATTCCATATAAATATACCGGAATTCCATAAAAATTCGCCACTTTCGAAGAAGACTTTGGCTAGTTCAATATCTGGTTTTTCGGTGAAAACTTTTACTTTAGTGACATCATTTACTTTCTCTTCGCTCATTTGTATATATCCGTAGCCTGTTTCGGGTCGGCTCGGTTTTATACCAAGAGTCAGCAGGACTGGATTTTTTTCAACAAAGTCAAATGCCTTTTGTATGGTCGTTACAAATTCGTCTTCCTTTAAGATGAGGTGATCGGAAGGAGCAACAATAATATTTGCATTTGGGTTGATCGCTTTTATCCTGTACGTTGCAAAGGCTATGCATGGAGCGGTATTCCTTCTTACAGGTTCAAGTAATATTTGTTCGGAAGTCAACTCCGGCAATTCGTCTTTTACAAGGTCAAAATAGGCTTTGTTCGTAACGATTAATATATTTTCAACTGGAACTATTTTTTTTAGTCGATCGAAAGTTAATTGTAACAAAGATCTTCCGGTGCCAAAAAAGTCAAGGAACTGCTTTGGGCGGGATTCTCGACTAAAAGGCCAGAATCGGCTACCGATACCGCCACCCATAATTACGCAGTAATTGTTTTTATTCATTATGTATGTTTAGTAATAATATATAGTAATATGACTCAAAAATTTAATGTCAAAATTGTATTGTACAAAGAAAGCTATTTTTTTTCTTTAAAAAAAGAAGCATATTATTATTTGAAATAAATAATATTATTATATCTTTGCACACGCAATGCCCAGATGGCGGAATTGGTAGACGCGCTGGTCTCAAACACCAGTGGATTCATTTCCATGCCGGTTCGATCCCGGCTCTGGGTACTGAAAAAATGAAAGCCTAATTGATAGTCAGTCAATTAGGCTTTTTATTTTGAGGGATTGTTCCCAAATTGTTCCCAGACAGATTTTGAAAGATTTCGGGCTATGTCCACTTGGAGACAATATCAATAGTTTCATTCAATGGTATATACTTTTTCTCTATTTCATCTACTTTAACCACTATAGGCATTTCGGTAAGTTGTCCAGCGATGACGCAGACTCCAGTTGAGAGGATCGGCAACGATTCTTTTGACACTTTGTCTAAATAGTCACCCCTTAAAAAGCGGCTTTAAGTTTTTCACTTAATAAAATTGTCTGTATCCGTAAAATGATATAGGCAATTTTTTGTTTGTATTTATTCATTACCCTTTTGAAGTTGAATGCTGCCGCTGCCAACATGACGTTAATGGCATCACCAAAGTCTCCCTTGTAGAAGTTTCTCGATAATCTATGGTCTGTTTTCAAATGTCCTATTATTGGTTCTATAGCAGCTCTTCGCTTATGCGCTTTTCTTCGTTTTTGTTGTTGGTATTGATACAGTTTCTTAGAGAAAGGTTTAGGGATCAGTATTTGAGTTTCTTCTATTTGCGATCGTCCTTTGTATCCTCTATCCGCATATAGGTTTTTAGGACGTTTCCCCTTCAATCTTTCGTATTGCTCAAGAGCTTTATCCAAGGTATGTCCGTCATATTCATTGCCAAATGCCAAAGCTCCGACTATCACTCCGGTTGTCTGCGTATAAAGGATAGAGACCTTGTTGCCAAATTCATACTTCTTATGTTCTTTGCCTTTTGAAATACAGTGAACCTGAGGTTCGTGAAGACTGTAGATTTTATGCTTGCTGTTCCTTTGTTGCTTTAAAACCTGGCTGAACAATGCTAATGATTGTCTGTGTGGATGAGATGCGGGTAATTTGCGCTCGAGTTCCCGAACCAGTCGACCGGCAATAGTCTTTACTTTACGGTTGGCCTTGGCGGCTTTCTTTCTATTCTTCGGATGCGAACCAAAACGTTGATCGGGAAGCAGTCTCTTTAAGGTATGTGTATAGCTCTGGCGAAGTTCAATACCTTCTGTTTTAGCTATACCTTTACATTGGGAGATAATCTTACGATGCAACTTGTTATCGGTGGGATAGGTTATGTTCTTTTCCTGGACAGTCGTATCGGCTGAGATTGAACCTTCATCGCCATCCTTACCGTTGATGCGAATACTTTCTTTGAGAATCAACTCAACACCGGATTCCCCTATCCGATGACGAAAGTGTACTAGTTCTGATGATGCACAAGGATATTTGGGAACAAACTCCAGCTCTCCGCAAAAGTATTGGTAGTAGTTGTTTTCACTCCATTGTTCAACAACCGATTCATCCGAGAGGTTTCTAACATGTTTTAGTATCAGCAGACCAACCATCAACCGAATCGGTTTTGCCGGAGCCCCATTGTCTTGACTATAAAGAGAACTAAACTCACGATCAAACATAGCCCAATCTACTCTGTTTGCCAAAATATAAAGCGGATGACGTTGGTCTAAACTATCTTCCAATGAGAAGAACATACTTCTCTGAGAATCTTTTTTCGAAGGTAATAACATAAAATATCTGCAAGAATTATCAGATAAAGATACTAATTCTTGCAGATATAAACAAGAAATAATCAAACTAATATATTGTCAATCAAATAAATGAAATGCTTTTAAGGATAGACTAAATATGATATAGATCTGCCGACTTTATCAATATCTTCATCATTGACCAATCTATGGATAAAATAGTTGTGAAGCTGGGAAATGATTGTGGTAGATATATCTGATGGGCGCTGACTTGCAATTGTCATAAACACCCCAAATTTTCGCCCTTCCTTGATAATTTCCTCAAATACTTCAAGCCGATAATCTTTCCATGTATCACTTTCTCTACTTGATTGATAAGAGAGTATGTTGTGAGCTTCATCAATAATGATATTTAGATATGATAGGTCTTCTTCTTTTTTCTTTTTATGCTCATTGTATAGATAGCGGGTTATTAAGAGTGGTATCATCTTCTTCGCATCTTGATTGGTATCATTCAAGTTTATAGTAGCAATATTTTTGCCATCCCAAAAATCTCGATCATCAGTAAAGTCTATCAACTTCTCTATATCATTCACTACACTTTTTAGTTTATTGATGGCTGGAGCAATATGCTCGTTCATTGCCCTATTATTCAAAAGGTCTCTAATAAGTCTAAGATACATTATTTTGATGAACTTCTCAATAAAATTCGTAGGATCGGTATAAGCCCCTGCTTGCTGATAATAGAGAGTCTGCTTAGCAAATTCATGATTAGAATTTCCATTTTGAGAAATATCTCGAATATTATTCAAATATGCTTCCCCTCTCCCTACGAGATAATAATAGCGGTTGTTGTCATGAAAAGAAATATCACTTCTCAACTCTATTTCCTCTCCAGAATCCTCATCTATACGTTTTGGTACAATCTGTTCAACATAGTCTAAAAGAAGTTCTGCTTTGGGTTTATCAGCCATGCATAATATTTCGACAATACATTGTTTTAAATAATTCTTGAAATGAGTTTCATTGTTGATCCTTTTCGCAAGTTCAATACACCTACTAATAAATGGTCGTTGCGTCTTTTCTGTTGCACTGGCGAAAATACAAAGCATATCAAGATCAAGCAAAGATTCTTTTGGTAGAGGCAGTGTGTCTTTTTTTGAGCGGGTTGAAAGATTACATATTTTCTTGTTTGAGACCATTACATCTTTGCCTGAATACTCGCCATTGAAATCCACAAATAAGAATTTAGAGTTATTTGAAAAATTCAGATTATCTTTATATGATTCAAAGAGTTCTCTATATATCTTGGCGAGCGTATATGACTTTCCACTTCCTGTATTGCCAAAAACACCTATATGGCTTGAAAATAGTCTATTTACCCCTAAAGAGATTGGCATAAAGTTATCCGAGGATAATGTGCCTATTGTTATCGTCTTATCCGTGTCTTTACTAACAAATTTGTGAATTTTTACAAATTCTTCATTAGATAATAGATAGCACTCATTATCAATTAGGGGAAGTTCTTTCACTCCTTTAATAAATTTGTCTGAATCAAGGTAGCCTAGCAGACTAACACTTAAAATTCGATGTATTTTGTCCTCGCTTGAAGAATAATTGTTCCCATTTCGAGAAGTGTCTTCGGTAATATATTCACTTTCAACCTTAGCAATAATAGATGAGAAACCTTTGATGATTTTTATATAACCACCAACCGAGATATTTTTTACCAATCCACCTTTATAAATGATGTGGGAAAGATTTTTTTGTTTATCAACTCTTACTCTTACATCTCTTCCATTGACTGACAATACGCAGCCAATTCTAAATATAGACTGGTTGACAACTATCTCATTATTATTTGCCATAGTTGAAACTTACTGGAATCATGCGAGATATCCACTCAAAAACTTTATTTATTCCGCTAAAATCAAATTCTACAATATTGTCTATTCCAAACTTTTCCATCGCCTCTTTATTAGCAGAGTTAAAGTTGGTTGGTGTAAATATTACTACATTGCTATTCGATTTGAACTTAGTTTGATATTTTTCTTCATCGGCATCTGAATGAGCAAAAATTGCGACCAATAAAGTTGGATTTGTTCTTGTTGCTCGCTCTACTATGCTCGCGATATGTTCATCTCCAAAAGAAAAGCCCATTACCATCAGCAAAGAATTCTCTTTCTCGAGAGAATTAGAGAACATTCGCATTAAATCATAAAAATGGATATCTAAAACCGTTTCACTGAACTTTCTTTTGGTTGGATTCACAATAATCAGTTTCTCATACGCGTCAAAAAACTTTTTTAGTCGAGTTCCTACTTTTATTTTCTGCCCTCCAATTTTAGTCTTGGCATCTTCTATCATCTCGGAGAGACTATCCTTAAGAGAAATAAAAAAGTCATCTCCGATGATTGACAGCTCCTTAGAGATAGCGTCCACCAACTGAAGTCTTGAATCATTAAGTATTTGTCCGTATTCGTTCGCAGACCAATTTATTGAGCCATGCATCTTTAACAGATTGAAAACCGGTAGTTCAGTCGAGTTCTGAAAGTGGACACTGTTTTTAGTATATGATTTTTGGAAATTGCCTTCGTCAAAAATAGGCTTTACACTACCCTTGAAGCCATCATTCAATTCAACCTTGCATTTTTCAGCACTATTTTCAAAAAAAGTATCAATATTGGTTGTATATATGTTTAGCTGTTTAGCTAAGAGACTTCCGCCCCGATTATGAATTATCTGGTTCCACTGCTCAAGAAAAAATGAATATTGATCTATAACTTGCTGATAGATGCCAATATTTTTAGCTTTTTCTGAATCAATATTGGGATACATAACTTGGATAAAATACGACTTGTAGATTGATCCCTTAACAAGACTTTTTATGTTGTCGGACTCTTTGTTGTCATTCAGATCGGCTAACAACGTTTCTATATCTCCCAGTGTTGACAAGTATGGGCGAGACAAGCCAGAACCAATCAAAAAATTGATGTTGGCTGATTGAATAAACTCTTTCAGTTTTTCGATTCTCATCTATTATATGTTTAATTGTCAATAGTGGACATTATTTTGTTTGTCATTACCAACGCCTTTATTATGCGTTGATAGTGCATAATGTCATCATAGGCTAGTGTGCGCCCTTGTCTGTCTTTTAGCCATTTCTGGGCGGGCTGATAGCCGCCTATATAGAATTGCCATGCTGTTAGGGGTACATTGTCAAAATACTGTTGGTCATTTACCCATATCCGACCGCTCTGTTCATCAGGAAATAATTCCCAGCGTGGTTTACCTACAATATTATCTCCGGCAACAGGATATTGCGTGATAAGTTTCGATAAGGAGGGATGCTCCATCAAATGAACCTTACGAAGTTCGCCTCCAATGACAACAAGGCGATGAAACTCTTCCGCGTCTTGCGGATAAGGCACATATGGGAAGTCTGTTTTTAGAAATTCTTTGTATTTCTTGCGGTATGCCGGACTATGAAGGATGGCATAGATATAATCGAGTAAATCTATCGGAGCATATTTGTTAGTATCGCCACTTTTTTCTGCCTCAAATTCCAGCCCAACGCCTGTAGTTATCTTCTGAACGATCTTTAAGTCAAGGTTGGGAGTACGGGTAGTGTTAAGTAAGTCAGACTGTTGTGGATATAGATATAGAGGGAATATATATCCGGTCTCTTTTGTTTGAGAAGATATATTGCACATATCAGATAATAGCTTACTTACAAATACGTGCTGGAAATCGAATGATGATTGTTGTCTGCAGGTTATTAACGAAATATTGTCTTCCTTAAAAAGATGGTTTGCGATTTCGGCTCTAGGATAAGCGACAAATCCTTTAGACTTGCCAGTATAGAAAGTGTATCGCTCGTCAAAAGGCCTATACATAATCTTAATCGCTCTCGGATTATTTGATTTCAGGTCATTTTTTGCAGCATTAATAGTCCAATCTCGACCATCCATAGGTAGTTGTAAAATAGACCGTATATGCTCTGGGTCATTTAAAGCAAACACATTCTGTACATCACAGAGCTCTTGTTCTGTGAATTTTATGGTAATTTTATCTCGCTTTGTCTGAAAACCAGATACATTTAATACAAATAGTCTGTCTATTTTGAATCCTTTTTCATATTCTTTAATCAAAGAAAAGTCTTTGGGGACGAAAAAGTAGTATGGCGCAGAGATGGCTAACTCAGACCAGTTGATTGTATGTAAATTGCCGGCATTTAATACAGAGTATTTATCTTCTCGTTTGCCATAAAGATCATGATGAAAGACTTTTCCTAATTGTGTTGGTGCTTTTTCTCCGGTCTTTATGAAAATGTTGATTGAGACCCCCTGCATAATATCAAAGACATTTTCATCTTTGCTACCATCTAAGGCAGTCTCCTTTTTTTTCGTGCTACCGTGTAAGTCTATGATATATATCTTATCAAAAGTAGTGAGTAGAGATTTTCGCATCTGACGATGAGTTACTCCGTCAATAAAGCTATTATTAGAAATATAGGCTAAGACTCCCTCTCCATTTTCATCTATGAAATGCTGCCCATATCGAATAAACTTGATATAGTCGTCATCAAGATTGATCTTTCGTTCGTTCAGATTTTTCTTGTAGTCCGCAATGAGATTCTGAATCCATTCTCCTTTGTTGTTGCTACTCACACTATACGGCGGATTTCCCAATACTACCATAACGGGTGTGTTGCGTTTAATCTCGTTTGCACCATTGGCTTCGCGAGCGAGAAACTGAGCAAAGAGCGTTCCGGTGTCTTTGTGATACTCTTCCAATGAATTGGTAAGGAATACACGTAGGCGTTTGTTTTCTATCGCTTTATATCCAGTTTCAGTAAGCAGCCAATCCAACTTCAGATGCGCCATTGTATAGGAAGCCATCAATAGCTCAAATCCATTGAGGCGAGGAAGCAGATGTTCTTCTACATAACCCTGCCACATGCCGGTCTGTCCTTGAAACTTATCGTATATTTGACTTACAACTTCTGCCAAGAAAGTTCCTGTTCCTGTCGCCGGATCAAGTATCTGCACTTTGTGGGTTTCTACTTGTTCTTTCTTTTTATTATCAGTATAACGCTTATCGAGACTTTGTATGATGCTGCGCTCAATCTTGATTTTTGACGTATCTGCCAATCCCATTGGCAAGTCAAACTCTTGTTGTAAAATTTCATCTACAGCTCTTACAATAAAGCTTACTACTGCCTGTGGAGTATACCAAACGCCACGACTTTTTCTCAATTTTGGATCATAAGCAGAAAGAAAGTTTTCGTAAAAATGAATCATCGGATCGGTTTGCTGTGTCCGCTTTCCAAATCCTTTCATAACAGCTTGAATATCCGTGGCACGAAAAGTCTCGGCCAAGTCATCTACTATCCAACTGATTCGTTCGTCGAGATCATATCCGGCAACATTTTGAAACAGTTGCCGGAGAAATGGATTAGTTTTAGGAATCAGTGTCGCTGCTTCATGGCGAGAAAAGGTGTCGGGAGTAGAATCGTGCAAACGAGCCGCAAACATACCATAAGCAATAGTTTGAGCATATACATCGGCAAACTCTTTAGGGGTGATGTCATGAATCAAAACCTCTTTAAATGCATTCATCTGTCCTTCCAAGTTTCCTTCTATATCGCCTTGTGAAAAAGACTTTTCAATCACATCGGCTAATAATCGCGCCTTGCCCGCCATTATTTCAGCCAGCTTAGCCGAGGAGGTTATGCGTTGTGGTTTCGCATCACCAAAACGAGTTATCAGGTGAGTGAACTTATCGAAGTTTTCTTGCAGAGGAATAATCTTTTCACCTTTGAGCTCCGCAATACGGATGCTTTCAACAAACTCACCTTTTTCATACAATAAAAAGTCAAGGTAGTCGGTGAACAGGATATTATCTAACGAATTTTTATACCGAGTGAATTGTTCTTTATTCTTATTGCGACCGGTAAGGTCGGAATCGTTAATATCCTTTGCTTCAATAAACGCTACCGGGATATTATCCGTCTTTCGTTGCAGAATATAGTCAGGAGCTCCACAGGCTTGTCGCGCCGGTTCGTTAAGCACGATAAGATGGGGTAACATCGTTGCCAGAAGCTGTTGCAAAGCAGGTCGATAGGTGTGTTCACGTGCAACTCCAGATTGGTATTACCTTTGTAACTCTTCGATATACTGTTTTATGTTCATTTTCAAATTGTTTTACTTGCTTACAAATTTAATGAATATTAGGCAAATGGGAACAACAATAATGAAGAACCTTTGTTTTTAGCAACTTATGTTGTTTTCTTACTCTATACTTGGCAGCCAAAAAGAAGGTTATGTGCTCTTGCTATATCTTCAGGGTCTATTACACTTAATAAATATATTATATGCTCAAAAATTGGTTATCCTGCTAATAGAATTTCGTTACCTTTGACCATGGTTAGTATGTTCGTAGTGTAGCATTATAACACTTTGTAGAATAGTATAATAAGATTAATCGTATGATTTGTAGGTTACAAGACCCCGAAATAATAGAACGCAATCCTTTTCAGAATTGTAAATTAGGACGTGAAAAGTATGCTAGAATATTAACACAGATAGTTTCTTCTTACACAAATGGTTGTGTCTTGGCTATCAATGGGGAATGGGGAAGTGGAAAAACAACATTTATGAAAATGTGGCGTCAATACTTGAATAAAGAGAATTTCAAAACGCTATACTTCAATGTGTGGGAACACGATTTTGTTTCAGACCCTTTAGTCGGCTTAATAGGGGAGTTGCAAGAATTAGAACTCAAAGAGAATGTTAAAAGCAAGTTAGCGACCGTTATTGCTACTGGCGGAAAAATTTTTACCAGCATCGTTTCTGCCGCAACTACCACTGCAGTAAAGAAATATTTAGGAGATGAGATAGGTGATGTTCTTAAAGCCGGAATAGATGCATCTTCTGATTTATTAAAAAAAGAATTAGATACTTATAAAGAGCAATGCAACTCAATAAAAGAATTTCGCAATGCATTGATCGATCTTGTTGATTCTTGTAATGAAGGTAAGCCCTTAATATTTATGGTGGATGAATTGGATAGATGCAATCCGGCTTATGCGGTAAAAGTCCTCGAAAGGATCAAACACCTTTTCTCTATTCCCAATATTGTATTTGTTTTATCGATCGACAAGAAACAGCTATGCAGCTCCATCCGAGGATACTACGGCAGTGACTCTATCAATGCGGAAGAATATCTCAAACGCTTTATAGATATAGAATATGCTTTGCCAGAGCCAGATATAGACAAATTTTGCGCCTATCTTTTTGATGTGTATGACTTTGATGCTTTTTTCGAAAACCCTCAACGTTTATCTAATTTTAGAGATAGAGAAGAGGGTGAGAGTTTTGTAAAAATGTCCAAAATTATATTTGCTCAGATGCATCTTAATTTAAGGCAAATGGAAAAAATATATGCGCATATTCGTCTAACGCTACAAACAATTCAAACAAATAGCTATTCTCAACCTGGTACGATTTTACTTTTGCAATACTTCCGTATATCCTACCCTGATTTTTATCACTCTTTACTTACCAAAAAAATAACGATACAAAAAATTGTTCAATTTTTAGAAGAAAAGTTGCCTGCCAGACTTCTTTCCTCATCAGACGTATACGATACCAATTCTCGTTTTGTTATCTTCGAAATTGCAAAGCTCTTGTCTTGCTATTCGATTGATAGTAGAGGATTTAAAACTTATGAACTTCTAACCAAAGACGCAGAACCAGCATTAACATTTAAGTTGAATGTAATAAATAACGACCTTCTATTGGGTGCTGTAAAACATTATGAAGAAAGAGGAGCGATAATAGGTGGTATATTTGATCTGAGTATAATAATTCAACGCATTGAGTTATTATTTGAGCTTCAAGAACCAATACAAGTATAAGCAAGACTGCAAAATACAGTCTTGCTATTTTAGTATGAGCTATTAGCATGACAGAAAAGAGTTAGTGGTTATTTTGTTTCAAATTCTCCGCCTCACGACTAAGTCGTTCCGCCTCTTGTTCTTTCAATCTCGCTTTTTCCAAACGCTTGGCTTCTTCCAATACTGCTTTCTCATGTTGCTCTACTTGCTTTCGGATAATTTTTACACTATCTCGCTTATAGTCAAATATATTTTCCAAATAGCCTATTTCACCCGACGTTATTTCTCCTTGCATCTTAACATAGCGATATTTTAGGTCGTTATCTTTGTACATAGCCATTTCCTCTCGTTGGTAGTATATAACAAACATACATACAAGCAAGGCAACACCTATACCGATTACACTAAAGAAGATTTTGTTCGAGGCAATGCTGAATATATGATGGCATTCTGTTTTTGTAGGCTTGCGAACCTCTTCGACTGTTTCTTGTAGCTTATCTGTCAATTCGTTTATGACGGATAAGTCCGGTAATTCTATTTCGGGTTGAATAACGGTAGGAGTATTATCGTTCCCCTTTTTAATCAGTTTCTTGATTTCTTCAAAAAGCGTGTACACTTCGTTTATCTCTATATTTCTCATTCTCTTACTGTTTAATTTGTTAATACATTTACATTTGTCGTCCGAACTTTCGTTTTGGTTTCTTCTTTAATCGCTGCTGGCGAAGATATTCTGCCTCATTCTCATCGTATCCGCTTCCGGGCTGAATATCAAACAATCCACCCAAAGCAGAACCGACTGATCCGATTGTTGATACAACGGCATTACTGGTCGAGTGGGATTGTTCCTGACTTTGGCTTGCCGACTGACTGCGGGCATTTTGTTCCAACTGATAATCAATTTTCGAGTAACTAAACATCTTATCTACTTTTGAACCATTAAACAAATAGCCGTTTTTCTCAAACCGAACTCCCTGTACTTCATCGGAATCTCCTTTGGTTTTGAACTCGGTTTTTATCCCTGCCTTTTGCAGTTCATTCGTCAATTGTTTCCAGTTCTTACACTTTGGTACCAATGTTTTAAGAGAATTATATATCTCGTATTTGGTTTTATCCGGTTCTTTCAAGCGATGTTCTTTTACGTTCTCTTTGCCGGTGGCGAAGTATAAACTGTATTTCTCGGTCAGTTCCTTGCAGATCTTCTCGCTTCGGAAACGATCGTTGCTATCTGTAATTGTTTTGCCGTTATTATCCACCCGGTTATAAACCAAATGGATGTGCGGATGCTCCTTGTCGAAATGCCTCGCAATAATATATTGTGTATTCACTATACCCATTTGTTTCATATAGTCGTGAGCAATCTGTCCCATCAGTTGATTGGATATCTTATCTTTGTCCTGTGCAGAAAAGTCTAACGAGATATGGCACACCGGCTTTGCCACACGGCTATTCAAGCTCGCTTGGGCTACGAAACTCTGAACGATGGAAGCTTTGCTTTTCATGCGAAGCCCGTCAAAATCGACAATCTCCGTATTCTTTTGCTTGTCAAGGATATAATTGACCACACCCTTGAACGCTTTACCTTTTACTATTTTTGCCATCATCTTCAATCATTTCAATTACGTTATCAATCTTATCTGCCAGATAGAGGTATTCATGTCGAGTACTGGTATAGCCTTCGGCGTTAGCTCTTCTGGCAATCTGATTCAGGTTATTCCCCATACCTGATAGCTTTCGAATATAATCGTTCAGTTCAGGTGTTAACCGGGGACAAATTTCACTCCCGGCTATACACTGACGAACGAAATCACTTCGGCTAATTCCTGCCGATTTGGCTTTCGTTTTTAACGAAAAGTATTCGCGAGAATCCATTTTAACGCTGACCATATAGGTGCGTTTTTCGCCTAATCCTTTAGTGGGGCGACCACCTGTTTTTCTCGGTTTTTTATCTTCCATTTTAAATTGCTATTTAACTATTAGACCAGCGGGATTTCCTCCCATTTTGGGGAGCAAGTGGCGTTTTGGTATGACCAAAACATAAACTTGCTCCGCTAAAAATCGCAGATTTTCCATTAGAGTCTAAATCCGGTCTTTTTACGAGGATTTACCTTCTTCTTTGAAGAATTGTCAAGCACTAAACTAAATTCTTCCATTAGTGTTTTCAAGGCAGGATTACGTTTAATCATGTCTTGAAGGATTGCCGTAGGCTGTTTCGCCTCAAGTAGGAAATCTGCAATATCGTACCCCTCTTTCTGTTGCTCCGGCGTTGCTCGTTTCTCCAGAAAATCGAAAATTTCGACCTCTATGTTTAGGCTCTTCATCTTGTTTGCTTTCACTTGCCAATCCTCCCACGCTCCTAAATCTGGAAATAGGATTGTCTTTCTACCTTTAAGAATCTGCAAGTTTTCATCATTGAAACAACCATGCTTTCCTCCGGTAGCGATCCATTGGAATTGGGGCATATAGTAAGAAGAGATTAATGCAGTCTTTTCGCTTTCTACAATCGCTACCGGCAGGTTGGATTGACTGGCGAGCAGGTGTTCGCCAAAGAAGCATTGTTTTAGATTGAAGTTCTCTTGCTTCAGGAGCGAGTGTACCCATGTGATATGATTATATGGATATTTAACTCGCTTTCCGGTCTCCGGATCGTATAGCATTACTTTTCCTGTGCGCACTCTTCCGGCAATATCCATTTGCCAGAAAACTGTTGCTCCGTCCCAATGCTTAGCGGAACCGACCTTGTATTTTATCATCAACTTCGTTGCTTCATCTTCTCCCAGTTGAGAAGATAGAAATTGAAACAACTTGTTTTGCTGGTAATGACCAAGCGAGGATGCCACTAAGTTGCTATCGATGAAGCTTGGTTCTTTTTCTTTCACGGGAGGGTAGTTTTTGGGTATTATTGTAGGATGATAATCAATAAACTCCTCTCGTCTATCCGGATTCTCCTCAAAATATTGCTTCGGAGTGAAGTGGTATCCACATTTTTCTTCCCGGTCGCATCTACCCACATGATTTGGAAGCGAAACTTTATTTTCGGTATCGATGTAGCGAGAAAAACACTTCTTTTGTTCACAAGCCGGGCAGGTGTGCCGCGTTGCGATTCCTTTATAGGGTTCTAATATATATCTATAGCTCATTATGTTTTTTACATTTTGTACACTTTCCGCATTTCTCGAAAAACAGAACTGTAAATCAATGCTTTACTTTCTTTGATATGTGCGTATCGGTTTACACAACCTCGCACTTTAAGTATGGTAAAAGCATAAAAAAGCGGAAAAGTGGATTGTTTTGCAAATTATTATATACCTGAATGTCTTTGATTTAGGATCAAAAGTGTAGAGAATGTGGAAAATGCGCTAAAGCAATTTCCGGTATCGTCCATGTCTGTAGTTATCAAGCAAGCCATCCTTGAAATCACTAAGCATACGTTTGAAGCTATCTGCTGATATCGAAAACTGAGAAGCGACTTGTATTCCTTCCGCTGTAGAGAAGTCTGACGGAAGTGCATTATACAATCGTTGTTTGTCGGAGGGAAGCTGCTCCAAAGTTGCAGAAGAGGCAACGATTTGTTGAACTTTACGTGCGGTCTTCTGATAATAACCGACCAACTTGATAGCCCCCTCCACACTGACTAAATCAATAGAATCTTTAGAGGCTTCTCCACAGAGCCAGCGAGCAACTTGCAAGATCAGGCAAAAACGAATGGCATATATTTCCAATTTACTGTAAATACCCATCAACGTCTCGTTGATTTCTCGATTACATTGATCCGTATTCTCTCGTTGCCAGTCGTAGAGTCGCTTCCTGGCATCTTCTTGAAAATATAACTCAACAGGAATTATATCGCCATTGTCATCGGTGAGGTATTCCTGATTGATAAGTTTCTGCATCAGGTTATTCCAAGTAGGGATTACATGCCGAGATAACTGGTGATCGCTCCAATACTGCTTCTCTAAATTGTTTGGTAACACAAATAGAATGCGGTCTAAAAAACCGTTTTGATTACGTTCGCCTTTCGCCATCTCTCTCAATACTCCATGCTGAATGGTGCCAATTACGCCAATGAAGGAGTTTTTGACTGATACAGAGTTTTTGGATCCACGTCGATCCAAAATAATGGGCTTCCCATTATAAAGAGAGAGCCAGAACTGCTCCTCAGAACCCTTTGTGTAGCGATTGAAGTTCTTAAACCAAGAAGCTAACTCGTCCGTGTATAAACAAATTCCTCTTTTGTTATTTTCGTGGATGAAGGCAAGGCTTTCAGGAGTAATGTCTGAAACAACAAACTTTTTCAGAACGGGTTCGTTTGGCAGTTCGCTAATTCCTTGCTCCTCACGCTCTTTCCGACTGAGATAAAGAAGCTGTTCGTATTCCTTAATCTCTTTCTTAAACGCAACTCCATTCTTTGCGTCATGTTCAAACAAAGGATGAAAAGCAAAGCTAAGTGGATGGCTTTTGTTTACTCCCGGACGACCAATCAATGCAGTATATAGAATTGCTCGTTCTGTCCAGCCTTCCTTCAACTTGGCAACATGCGTATTCCCAATTCCAACTGATAGTACAAAACAAAGTGATGCTGCAATGTAATCAATGGGATAGTTGAGACATTCTCCTGTCGCATAGACAATATCCTGAATCTGATGTGGGAACACTTGAACCGGATAATCTGAGCCGTACATCTTTCCTTTACAATGTAGAGCTTCGTGGATGATGCCCTCTGCTGTAATTTTATTGGTTTCCATCACTTGCCCTCTCTTTCTCCGAGAATTTTCCGAATATCAGACATTCTATATCTGACCTTATTCCCGATTTTGATAGTTTTCAAGTAATTCTTTTTGTTCCAATGCCACAAGGTAGCATCACATACACCGCAAATTTCCTTTACCTCTTCTTTGGTAAGGTATTTTTCCTTTCGAGCTTCAGCGATCTCCAAAGAGAGCTCATTCTTTGCTCGGTTGATTAAATCGTTGGAGAAGTTAAGCAGGTCTTCTCCGGTTACTTCCAGTTTGATACTGGCATGCTCATTCTGAATAATGGATAATATATTCTTCATTTTATGTCAGCCTACCGAGGTTGAAACTTTCTTTTCCGGCAGGATTACAAAAAGAAAGCCGCTACCCGACCAATGGATAGCAGCCACAAAAATATATCAAATAAAATCTGAATATCAATGATTTAAGGCTCGTTAAATTCGCGCAATGACGGAACGAATTAAACGAATTTATTTGGATAGAATATCTTTTATCTCGTCAATGTAAGTACGGTTTTCTTTTAGGTCTTTCACTCTTGTTCCTCCTACAAGGTCGGTAAGTTCTCTATATGCCTTCTGTATTCCTCTTTCGGGAATAATATGGATGTTTGTGTCTTGATACTGTTTGTGTAAGGCATCTCTAAATGCTTTTATACCACCCGGCTTTGACAATCGTAGTTCTTCTAATGCGATTTTCAGACAAGCAATATCCCGCTGGCTATGGCTATTTCGAAGAAAGTCTTCGATGGCCTGAATTAACTCTTCTGGCAGTATTTGAGTATCGGGTCTCCTTCCTGCTGTTTTCTTTTCAGCGATAGCATCATCCATTGCCCAATCCATGACATTTTCACTTTCTGCCAGCTTCATCAACTCTCGATGCTTTTCCCAATCTGCCTTTGTTCGCAGTCCTAAATTAATAGATCGAGCTATGACTAATTTGATAACAGGCGAAATGACAATTTTTTCGGCAAAGGTCGTCTCTGGATTACGCCGTATCTCTTCACCACGTTCCACCATCCGTTCAAAGCTCTTTCCAAAGTAAAGCCATGAAAGCATTGCTGGCACAATAGATTCTGGAGAAGAGTTCTCAAATTCGTTTATCAAGGACTCTGCAAGATTGTTTTCAGAAAAGAGAGTTTCTATATCAGAAACATCTTCTGTTGATGCCTGGTTAACTCTTTTTCGAATGATCTTCTGATACTTCGGCACCAAAGAGAAAGCCTTTGTAAGAATTTGCTGGTAACCGGCATTATCCTTTCGGTTCATCTCTTCCTCAAAGCAATCGTACTCTTCCGGGTGGGAATCCATCCAGTCCTTTATGCGTTGTTTGAAGTTGTTGAAGTCTTGTTGGCTCATTTCCTCAATTATAATTTTCTAATAACCTTCAACATCTTCTCTTTTCTTTCCAATGTTCCAATTATTCTCATCAAGTTGTTTTATTTCGAGCCCAATTTTCTCTATATCTTCTTCCAGCCGTTTGTGAAAACAACTTTCACTGTCGTCCCCAGAAATTAACCAGTCAATTCTTTGAGCATAAGCAGCTGCTAATTTGCATAGACGAACTCCTTCTTTAAATTCTTTTAGTGTTTCACCTGAATATCGCTGCCAACCTTCCGGCCGCTCTTTTATGGTTCCGTTCTCCCCATAACCATAGCTTACTCCATCAGGATAATCTTCATATCCCTCTTTGTTCTTACGAATTTCATCTAATATCTCATCTGCAATTGTATTGATGCGATATTGTTGGTAATCAAAATGACCTCCTGACATGGTTTTATTCTATTTATTGGTTCTCGTCTTCTTGACTTAATTCTTTCTCAATCTCTTCGATAGAAGGGAGCGAAGATTTGAAATTTTCCGGTAACAGCTTGGAAAATGTGTATTCTGAAATTCCTATCGGCTGACTACTGCTTTTCAGTGAGTACTGGGCTTCGATATCATCTTTTGTTTTACAAATAAGCAGTCCAATCGTTGGATTGTCAATGTCTTTTTTAAGTTGATTGTTAATGGCTTCTATATAATATCCGAGTTTACCTGTATGTTCAGGTTCAAATTCTTTAACTTTTAACTCCACTACTACATAACAGCGCAGTTCTAAATGGTAAAATAGCAAATCAATGTTTCGTTCTCTACTACCGACTTTAATAGGGTACTGCCTTCCAAGAAAGGCAAAGCCTTGTCCAAGCTCCAGTAAGAACTTTGTGATATTTGTAACCAAGGCATCTTCTAATTCTTTTTCCTTATAATCATCTGCGAGAGTGAGAAAATCAAAATTATATGGATCTTTCAGAGTTTCTCTTGCCAGATCACTCTGAACATCAGGAAGTAATCGACCAAAGTTGTTGATTGATTTTCCTTGTGCCTGATACAGACTAACATCCATGAAATTCATCAACATGGCTCTGCTCCATCCATTTTTGATAGTTTTTTGAATATAAAATAAGGCTTCTTGCACAGATTTACATTTATCAATAAGGAGTTTTTGGTGTCCCCAAGGAATCGAAAACAATGGATTGTCAAATTCAGCCCCAGCTTGGGGGTAAACTATATTGTTCACATTATCAGCGATTTGAATTTCTCCCCCAGCTTGGGGGTGGATTTTATCGGAAAGTTGCTGGTTAGATTGATATTCCTTCGTGTAAAATTGATAAAACCGCTTGCAATAATTTAAGTTAGTAACCGAGAATCCTTGCATACCGGGAAATTCTTTCTTCAATTCTTTACTTAAGCGAGTATAAAAGCTACTTCCCCATACTGCATCCATCTGGCGGACAACTATATCCTGCCCTAAATCCCAGTACAGTCGCAACAATTCAGAATTAACCTTAACTGCTGCTCTTAGTTGGCTTTGGCGGATTCTGCCTTTCAAATCCACTAGCCATTGCTTAAATTCCGAATCTTTTGTTATATCTGTACTCATAATTATTTCTTCTGTTTTTCAACTGATTAATCCAACAAATTTACTAATTCTTTTTTCATTTCCTCGTCTATCTCTCGATAACGGCTAAAAGCTTTGCTTCCTTCCTTGTGTCCGCTCAACGCTCCGATCAGATTCGGGTCTTTCACTTTCTTGTAGATATTCCCGATGAATGTCCGCCGAGCCATGTGGCTACTGGCGACTTCATATAGCGGTTTCTTAACTTCTTCATTTGTGAGTGGGTCAAGAATAGTAACGATTCTGTTTACCTCTGCCAGTTCAAAGGCTTTCTTTATGGCATCATTGTATTTCTGCTCTGAAATGAATGGGAGAAGTTTACTCCCTTCATGATCCTTATACTTTTCCAGTATAGCTTTTGCTTTGTCGTTCAAAGGAACTCTTACCGTCACCGGATTCCCTTCTTTCGTCTTTCGAGGGATATACTCTATCGCACCGTTGATTACATTCTGCTTTGTCATCCGATATAAGTCACCAACCCGACAACCTATCAAACTTTGAAAGACAAATATATCTCGTTGGATTTCTACTTGTTTATGGGCGGATAGGTCTTTCTCATATAGTTTATCTCGCTCCTCCAACGTGATGTAAACAGGAGTACCGTATGTGCATTCTTCAATTCTGAAATTGTCAAATGGCCTGTTTGCGGTTTTCTTTTTCTCATAACACCACAGGAAAAAGGTTCTTATCCTGCAAAAACAATCAATCAGCGTGTTTCGTCCTCTCGGCTTCGGTATCCGTTTTTCTGGGATTTGCTCATAAATAGCCGGATACAACTCATAATATTTGTGCTCATTCTCAAAGAAATTCCAAATGTCTTGTAGTGTATCGGGAGTGACATTGTCAATGTCCAACACAAAAGACTTCTGTCCTCGTCTGGTCGCTCTTACGTATAACTCATAACGAAGTAATGCTCTCTTGACTACTCGGAAATTTTTCTGCCTGACCTCGGAGAGTTTATGCTTCAAGAGAAAATCATCCATAAGCTGCTCAAAAGTAAGTTTCGTTTCTGCTTCTACCTCTTCTTGGGTTTTGTATTTGTCGGGATGGTGGTAGCGGTCGATTATTTCGCTCAACCATTCAGCATCGGCATCTTCTGTATAATTCTGAGTGATGAGAGATATGATACTTTGAATATCATTTCTCAACTTCATTTTCATATCATCGCCTATCAAGGCAACCCGATCTTTGTAGCCTTGCTTCTCCGGGCTCCAGTGGTTCGGGTTGATCGTCAATTCGCTTGCCGATTTGAAATCCTTATTTTTATCTCGCAAACGGAAGTAGATGGTCGCTTGAGTATCCGTATCATTCTTCTTAGCGGTCTTTCTTAGAAATGCAGAAACCTTCATAAATCAATGATGTTATGTTTGGTACAAAGATATTGATTTGTTCCCAAATTGTTCCCATACATCCTAAACTTATTTCAATCTCTCTAAATTCGATTAAACAACCAGGCCGTTATAACGCATTTAATATCAGTCATATAAAACCGCAAACTTGTGAATTGCAAGAAGTCTACAATGTTCCCAATTTAACTATTTCACCCCCGGCTCTGGGTACGAAGTGGGAAAAACTCGAATTATTTGAGTCTTTCCCATTTTTCTTTCCCTGCAATTCGTTGGTCTGCTGATATATTAACTCCAATACTGAATTAAGTTCATTGGTTCGATGTGATTTTCCATCAAATACGATTTTTTGAGGAAACATTGAACTTATCAGCTTACATTTCACTTCAACTTTTGCATCTCTAATATAGCTATCCATATTGGAAATCAGGTGTATTGAGTAATCCAACTTAGGTTCAATATTGGTGTGGTTAGGGGTTTTCATAAAATCAATCTTTTTTTCTAACTCCTGTTTTTCTTTTATGCATCTATATAGCAATCTATCATACATAGGCTTGTCTATTTCATTAAGTAGATATTTATCATCAAGAGTATCTATTTTGCTATTTACTTTTTCAATTTCAAGAAGAAAGTTATTTACTCCTTTTTGTGTATCAATAGATTGTTCATTCTTCAAATCACTTAAAACTTTCTTATATAAATCTAAAACTGTTTTATTGGGTTTTAGTGTTGCTGTATATTTAGCAAATTCTTCATTTGCCTTATCTGCTCTGCATCTAAAATGTTTACCAACCTTGCTACAATTATAGTAATAATATACTCCACCATTACCCTTACTTGGTGCACCTGTTAAAGATGTACCGCAAACAGGACAAGCTAAATGTTTTCTTAAAAATAAATCTGGATGAATTTTTTTTGATAGTTTGGGTAATGATTTCTTTTTACCATCAATAACCTCTTGTACTTTATAAAAGGTTTCTGTGTCAATAATGGCATCATGATTACCATCAACATAATGAGCTAATATTAATCTTTTATTTGCTTTATCATAGAAATCTTTAACAAAAATCTCCCCTATATAGAAATGGTTTCTCAACATACTCATAAATGAATTTTTGTTGATTTTAAAACCTTTTCTTTCAAATTGTTTTCTAATGTAGCTTGGGCTTTCTGTACCCTTAGCAACTTGTGCAAATATTTTCACAATAATAGGCGCAACTTTTTCATCAACTATGACATACTTATTCTCTTTGTCAATGAAAATGTTTTTATAACCTCTTGGGGCTTTATTGGTACACTTTCCTTGCTCTGCACTTTCATGTATACCATTTCTTGTTCTATCAGATATTTTATTAACCTCCGCTTCTGCATTTCCTATGTAAATTCCTAACATTGTTGGAAAATCAGATGAATTATTATCTAATGGATTTACAATAGAATTTACCTCTATTTCTAGTTTCTTTAATTGTCTTATATTAGTTAAAGCATATTCCAAATTTCTTGAATATCTATCCCATGTATAGAATAGAATTGCATCAACTTCATTCCTGTGAGACTTTAAGAAATTCATCATGTTTTTTATTTTAGGTCTTTTGGAAAATGTTTTACCACTGAAATCTTCTCTATAACACTCCATAATGTTATAACCATTTCTTTTACAATATTCTCTTAGCATATTTTCTTGAAAATCAAGACTTGTGCCTTTTGCCTGTTCATCACTACTTACTCTACAGTATATTACTACGTTTATATATTTATCTATCATAACCTTCTAATTAATTTAAGTTGCTACTTAAAATTTTCTAATAAAAAAGGCCAATCCATTACTTTTG
>NZ_QVMP01000001.1 GCF_010501095.1 Dysgonomonas sp. 520
AGGCGTAAAATTGAACACCTCCCCAACCCCTCCAAAAGAGGGGCTTGCTCCCTCTCCTCTTGGAGAGGGCCGGGGTGAGGTCGGTCGCCGAGAAGCTAAGCCTTGACTTTTTGGTTCGTTTTGTGTCAAGACAAAATGAACGTTTTTATTATAATTAATTTAACTACTGATCGGCAAGGATGAGAAATAAATCAGACTGTTGTATTTCACAGTCTTGCTAAAAATTTATATCTTTAATTTGTTATTCTGATTGTATCCATAATTTTTATAACGATTATAGATCAAACTAGTAAAAAACCATCAAAGAAAAAAGACATGGAAAAAAGTATTAAAGGTACAGAAACTGAAAAATGCCTGTTGAAGTCGTTTGCGGGAGAGTCTCAAGCCCGTATGCGCTACACGATGTTTGCCTCGGTTGCAAAAAGTGAGGGTTATGAGCAAATAGCTTCGATATTTCTGGAAACTGCCGAGCAGGAAAAAGAACATGCAAAACGTATGTTTAAGTTTTTGGAAGGTGGCATGGTGGAAATCACGGCTTCATATCCTGCCGGAAAAGTAGGCACAACAGCCGAAAATCTGATAGAAGCTGCTGCCGGAGAGCATGAAGAGTGGGCGCAGGATTATCCTGCATTTGCTGATATTGCAGAGGCAGAAGGGTTTAAAGATATCGCAGTTATGTATCGCATGATTGCTAAAGTAGAAAACATGCACGAAGACCGTTACAAAGCGCTCCTTGCCAGAGTGGAAAAAGGAGAAGTGTTTTCACGCGAAGAGCCGATCGAATGGCAATGTATGAACTGCGGATTTGTGATTAAGAGCAAAACAGCACCAAAACAATGCCCGGCGTGTCTTCACCCACAAGCATATTTCGAACCTCTTAAGTGGAATTTTTAATATCCGGAAAGCAGAAATAGCGACTCAAAAAGCAACCTGAAAATGGGTTGCTTTTTTATTTGTGCTCTCAACAATAACAAGTACATTTGCCTATCAAACAAATACAGCAATGATACTTATACATAATGCAACAATAATAAATGAGGGCAAGAGCTTTACAGGTTCTGTGCTGATAGAAGGAAAAACTATTAAAGAAATTTACAAAAGTCAGGTTCCGGAACAAATGCTGTCTCACGCCAAAGTGATAGATGCAACAGGATTATGGCTAATACCCGGACTGATTGACGATCAGGTTCATTTCCGTGAGCCGGGTTTGACTCACAAGGGAGATATACACGCCGAAAGCAGAGCGGCTATTGCAGGAGGGGTCACTTCTTATATGGAAATGCCTAATACAAAACCACAAACAACTACCATTGATGCACTGGAGCAAAAGTTTGAGATCGCAAACGAGAGATCGTTTGCCAATTATTCTTTTTATCTTGGCGCAACCAACGACAATCTGTCGGAGTTGAAGAAAGTGGACAAGAAAAATGTTTGCGGCATCAAAATCTTCATGGGATCGTCAACAGGCAATATGTTGGTGGACGACAATAAAACCTTAGCGGCTATTTTTGCAGAAATAGACATGATCAAAACTGTCCATTGCGAAGAAGAAAGCATTATCCAGAAAAATATAGCCTATTATAAATCTCAGTTCGGAGACAATATTCCCATCAAATATCATCCGCTGATAAGAAGCGCAGAGGCTTGCTATCAATCTTCGGCTAAAGCTGTGGATCTTGCCGACAAATACGGCTCTCGCTTGCATATCCTGCATTTGTCAACAGAGAGGGAGGTCAGCCTGTTCGACATAAAACCTTTGATTGATAAGAAAATAACGGGAGAAGTATGTGTGCATCATCTCTGGTTTTCGGACAAAGATTATGAAAAGTATGGCTCTCTTATAAAATGGAATCCGGCCATCAAGACCGAGGAGGATAGAGAAGCCCTCTTACAAGGTTTATTGTCAGGAAAACTGGATGTTGTGGCAACCGATCATGCCCCGCACCTATTGGATGAAAAACAAGGCGGATGTTTGCAAGCAGCTTCGGGAGGGCCTTTAGTGCAACATTCGCTGCAAGTTATGCTCGAATTGGCAAAACAAAATAAAATAACGAAAGAGCAGGTCGTAGACAAAATGTGCCATGCTCCTGCCACTTTGTTTCGGGTTCATAAACGGGGATATATTCGTCAGGGATATTTTGCCGATTTGGTATTGGTTGATCCGAAAAAGGATTATACAGTGACAAAGGAAAATATTTTGTACAAATGCGGTTGGTCGCCATTCGAAGGGCAAACGTTTTCGTCCACCATCGAGAAAACCTTTCTAAACGGGCAGATAGCCTTCGAAAACGGAACGGTGAACGATACCAGAGGCGAAGCTCTGACTTTCGACTATTAGACATTTGCGATATACGAATTACTATTTATGTAAACAACCTAAACTTTTATCAGACACCCATGAAAGTAATAGTAACAGGCACGCGTGGCATACCCAACATACAAGGAGGAGTGGAAACACATTGCGAAAAGCTATACCCACTTCTGGTATCTTCCGGCTGTGATGTCGAACTAATCAGACGATCGTGCTATGTTACTGCCGACAATATCCTCCCTCAATATAAAGGTGTGAAAATAAAAGATATTTTCGCTCCCAGAAAAAAAAGTATAGAAGCCATTGTGCATACATTCTTAGCTGTTTGCTATGCCAAAAGGCAAAAAGCCGATATACTTCACATTCATGCTATCGGACCTGCCTTGATGACTCCTTTTGCCCGATTATTGGGCATGAAGGTCGTAGTTACTCATCACGGTGCAGATTATGACAGGCAAAAATGGGGTAAAGCAGCCAAACTGATGCTCAAAACAGGAGAACGTTGGGCAGCGAAATATGCCAACCATATTATTTCAATATCGAATGTTATTTCAAATTCATTGAAAGAGAAGTACAACAGGACAGAAAATGTCCACCTCATCTACAATGGTGTCGATGCTCCTTTAATCATCGAAAACTCTAAGTATATTGAAACACTTGGTCTTGAAAAAGGGAAATATATTTTCACCTTGGGTCGCTTTGTTGAAGAAAAAGGATTTCATAATCTTATTGAAGCATATAGAGACAGCAAAATACCAAAAGATATAAAGTTGGTTATTGCCGGAGACGCCGATCACGAGACAGAATATTCTACCTCCTTAAAGAAACTGGCTAAAGAAAATAATATAATATTAACCGGCTTCATCAAAGGCGAACCGCTTGCTGAACTATTTTCACATGCGGCATTGTTTGTTCTGCCGTCTTTTCACGAAGGTTTGCCAATTTCCCTGCTCGAAGCAATGAGTTACAGTTTGGATGCCGTGGTCAGTAACATTCCCGCTAATCTGGCTGTAAACCTGCCTGCGGAAGATTATTTCGACCCACACAACACCAATGAACTCATAAATAAATTGGAGGAAAAACTTTCCCGTTCCCCTCATAAAGTCGCATATAATCTGGACAATTACAACTGGGAGACTATTGCCGAGCAAACCCTTGAAGTATATAAAAAGATGATCTGATTATTTTTTCACAGGTTTCAAACCCATTTTTGCGGCTTTTTTTATCAGGTATTCGTATGCCGCATCGTATTCGTTAGGAATGACACCGTCTAGAATAGCATCCTTGATTGAGGATTTAAGGCTACCAACTTCTGAGCTGGGAGCAAGACCAAAAATCTCCATAATTTCTTGCCCGTCAATAGGCGGTTGGAAATTACGAACATGGTCTTTTTCTTCAATATCCTTCATCTTTTGTCGAACTAATTCGAAATTCCGAAGATATTTCTTGACTTTTTCAGAATTCTTCGATGTGATATCGGCTTTACACAAAGTCATCAGATCGTCAATATCATCGCCGGCCTCGAAAATCAGCCTCCTCACAGCCGAATCCGTTACCTCATCTTCAACCAAGGCAATAGGGCGCATGTGCAAAGAAACGAGTTTCTGAACATACTTCATTTTTTCATTCAAAGGCAGTTTCATCCTCTTAAAAATGCCGGGAATCATCTTCTCCCCCACATAATTATGATTATGAAAAGTCCATCCTAGTTTCGCATCCCAACGTTTTGTGGCAGGCTTGGCAATATCGTGAAGTATAGCAGCCCACCGCAACCAAAGATTATCGGTTTTCAAGGCAACATTGTCGAGCACCATCAAAGTATGATAATAGTTGTCCTTATGCCCCACCCCGGCTTTCATGTCCGTACCTTTAAGAGCGAGCAATTCGGGAAATATAATCTCCAACAATCCGGTCTTTTCCAACAGGATAAAACCAAGAGAAGGTTTCGGCGAAAGGACAATCTTGTTCAGCTCGTCAACAATCCGCTCCTTCGATATAATATTAATCCGCTCCCGGTTTCGCCTGATTGCCTCGAAAGCCTCGTCTACAATATCAAAAGCCAACTGAGACGAAAATCGTATGGCACGCATCATTCGCAAAGGATCGTCCGAAAATGTGATGTCCGGATCAAGAGGTGTGCGTATCAGCAGGCGATCCATATCTCCCATGCCATCAAAGGGGTCGAGCAGTTCTCCGTACCGGTCTTTATTCAAACAAATGGCAAGAGCGTTGATCGTAAAATCGCGCCGTTTCTGATCATCTTCCAGAGTCCCATCTTCCACAATCGGGTTTCGCGAATCCCGCTGATACGATTCTTTTCGGGCTCCCACAAACTCAATTTCCGTGTCTTTATATTTAATTTGCGCTGTTCCGTAATTCTTGAAAACAGACAATTTCACGTTTCGTCCTAATTTTGCCGCAACAGCCTCCGCCAATTCTATACCACGCCCAACGGTAACAATATCAATATCTTTAGATGGACGATGCAAAAAAATATCCCGTACATATCCACCAACCGTATAGCATTCCAAGCCTTTTTCGTCGGCAGTATCACGTATCGTTTCAAATATTTTTCCGGAGAGGTGTCTCTCTATTATTTCGTCGTCAACTTTATACATTTCTCAATTGTTTAAGAATCACAAAAATATAACAAAACGGGCATTTACCACAGAATATTAGTATTTTTGTACGAAACCATTGGCTCTCATCGCATTATGAAAACATCTATAAACACACTGATTACGGCACTTATTGTTATTCTGCTTGTTTCTTTTTCTTCCTGCAAAGAAGAAAACAAAGAGGCTCAAAACCTTTTAAGCAGTGCCACTGCCGCCTACGAAAACAACGATTTAGCAAAAGCCAAACAATTGATAGACAGCATCGAGAGCAATCACCCTAGAGCTATTAACGAAAGAAAACAAGCCTATATTCTTCTGCAAAAAGTGAGAAAAGGAGAAAACGATGTAGAAATAAAAAGATGCGACTCGCTTCTCTCCATGCTACAACCGCAGTTGGATGAAATGAAAAAACAATTCGCCATCCAACAAAACAAAAAATATCAGGACAAAGGAATGTATGTTCCTAAAATCGACCCGTCTTTCTCCGGAAACAGCACAGGCCTGAGGTCTGGCGTTATGGAAGATGGAGATCTGATTCTGGAAAGTGTTTATAATGGCGGTGGAAAACATGCTATTGTGATAGTCAACACAAAAGACGGAAATTTTGCCGAAACCAAGGAGGAATACGGCGACGGGTTGAATTACAGATTAGGCGGAACTGAAATTATACGCTATACCCCGATGATGGAGAACGGCGTCGCAAAATTTATTTTCGACAATCAAGATCAAGTAATAACTGTCTCTCTGCGAGGACAACACACAGCTAGTTATGTACTTTCAAATACATCAAAAAACTCAATTGTGCAATCATACAAATTAGCAACTCTGATGAAAGACATAGAGGATGCTAAAACATCGAAGGAAAAAGCTATTTTGCGCAACCAATATCTTGAGAAAGGCGGTCAGGACGAAAGTTCGCAGACATTATCGGATACTCATTGACCCGAATCGCAAACATAAAAAAGCATCAAGTCGCCAACATCGTCACCTTCGATGTTAGTCCAGGGCGAATCTTTTTTTGTTTTGGTCTTCACTATCACCTTACCTTTTGAATTATAATCGGTTATCGTCACCGTTCTGAAGCGGCGATTGGCGCAATCGTAAATATATTCAATCAAAGTATATTTAAAATCGTCCCACTTTTTCATCTTTTTCCTTACTTTTTCAGGTTTTTTCTCAGTTTCGGCAAAAGTAGACTCAATTCTGCCTAAATATTCCGATTTTGCAATGATATCGGTATATAACTTTTTAGAAACCACACCGTAACGAAACGTTCCGCTCTCTTTATTATCTACTCGCTTTATGGTAGTTGTATCTATGTAAACTTCCACGCCATCGGTCACAGCAAATAGCTTCCAGCCATCCACCTCCTGAGCAAAAGCAACAGAAGAAAGACAGATAACGATCATTGCTAAAAAAATCTTTTTCATCGAGCTTCTTTTTTTAACGAATTAATGCGACTAAGATAACTAAAAAGAAAAATGATATTGCCATCCAACGGTTTTTATCTTTAATTTTACACTAAATTTAAGACTTAATCATGGCAGATAAACCTATTTTAGAAATAAACGATGTTATTCCCCGTCTTTCTGACATTGCTTTTAAAGAACCAATAAATTGGAAAATCAGAGAATCCGAAAATTGGGCAATTGTAGGGGCAAACGGAGCCGGAAAAACCATTTTGACAGATATAATTACAGGTAAATACGCTCTCAAATCGGGAGAGATAAAAATTGAAGAAGGCAGATCTTCATCTCAATTCATCAAATCGGTAGCATTCAAGGATATATACAGTCTGGCTGATATAAAAAACAGTTATTACCAACAACGATGGAATGTAGGAGACGAACACGAAATGCCTCTTGTTAAAGATTTACTGCTAAAAGCCGACAACCAGGAATGGGTTGACTATCTGGTAGAATCCTTCAACATAGCAGACCTTTTGGAGAAAGAAATAAACCTGCTTTCGAGTGGAGAACTGAGGAAGTTCCTGATAATAAAATCCCTCATCTCAAAACCCCGCCTATTGATATTGGACAATCCATACATCGGACTGGATGCCGCTTCGAGAATTGTACTGAACAATGTTTTGGAGAAACTGGCAACAATGGAAGGCATACAAATCATTCTTGTCCTTTCCAATCCGGACGACATTCCTAGCGTGATTACCAACATCTTAGCCATAAAAGACAAAGCTATAAAAGCAACATTCGAGAGGGACGAATTTCTGAACGACAAAGAAATACAGGACAAACTTTTCGAGTGTGAATATCCAATCAACCTCGGCGATGTTATCCAAAGCAAGAACGGCGGAATATGCTTTAACAATGTGTTGGAATTAAAAAACATACATATCGGATACAGAAAAAGAACGATACTGAAAAATCTCGACTGGACTGTAAAAAAAGGAGAAAAATGGGCGCTTTTAGGAAAAAACGGAGCTGGAAAATCAACCCTGCTAAGCCTGATTTGCGCCGACAATCCGCAGGCTTATGCAAACGACATCACGCTTTTCGACCAAAAACGGGGTAATGGGGAAAGCATCTGGGATATAAAGAAACGAATCGGATACATTTCTCCCGAGATGCACCTGTATTATCAGAAAAATGTGAGATGCGTGGATATTGTGGCCTCCGGATTTTTCGATACCATTGGCTTATACCGCAAATGCAACGACGAGCAAGAAAAAATTGCAGAGAAATGGATGGCGGTATTTGGTGTAGGGCATCTGAAAAATCACCCCTTTCTTCTGGCTTCGTCCGGAGAACAACGCCTGATGTTACTTGCCAGAGTCTTTGTAAAAAACCCTGATCTTCTTGTTCTGGACGAACCTCTACACGGTTTAGACATCAACAAAAAGAAGCATATGAAAAGCATTATCGAAGAATATTGCAAAGACGACAAATCGTTGATCTATGTCACCCATTATGAAAATGAGATTCCGAACATTGTGGATAAAAAGTTAACTTTGACCAAACAGATGTGAATTTTTGTCTCTTAATAAAACTAAAACACATACTACATTTATGTTTTTTACGTAAGTTTGCACCGATGAAAAAAAATCTGGTATTCATAGCTTTCTTTTTCATGTCATTTGGTTATGTCATAGCCCAAGATGCTCGACTTATCCTCGACAATGACAGCCTGCACACCCACAACGACGAGCATATACATGGCAGAGATATGACTCCCAAAGCTGTTGTAGATACTACTCAGAAACATCGGATATACGGGTGGGTAATTGACCAAAGGCTCGGAAACAGAACTATAATAGAACGGGATACTTTGCTGTATAACTTCCATCACCGGGCCGAAGTTGATGCTCAGGACATAGCCGTCAGCTATCTGAGTAATCTCGGATCGCCGGCTCAATCGAAGATCTTTTTCAACCGCGAAGAAACACCTCTCTTCAATTTTCTGGCTCCATTCAGTTATTCGCTAAAGAAACCCGAAAAGAAAGTTTTTCTGAACACAACCATACCCTATTCCAATATTTCGTATCAAAGCAAATCTTTCGGCTCCAGCCCTACCAACGAAGAAAATTTTAATGCGGAACTATCGTGGAATATCAACAAAAACCTGAATATCGGTTTCAACATCAACTACCTCTATGCGCGAGGGCACTATAACAGTCTGGCCAATAAACAAATAGCATACGACTTCAATGTTAGTTATATTGGCAAAAAATATGAGATGCACGCTTGGGTATACAATAACAATTTCACGAACGGAGAAAACGGTGGCCTTGCCAACGACAGCAGCATTACCGACCCCAATAAAAACAGGGAGTTTAAAGATTCCAAGAATATAGAAACCCGTTTTTCCGACGCATGGAACAGGGTGAAAGGCAGACAATTATATCTCAACAACAGATACAATCTGGGAATCACAGACACAGACTCCATTCCCATTGCCAGCCTTATACTGACCACCTATTATGCAGATCAGCAAAGAAAATTCATATCGAAAGATACCGAAAAAATAAAAACGGATGCTCAGGAAAGAGAGCTGACGGCAACAGATACCACATACATAAAAAGCGCGAACGACCCTTGGTATTACTCCGGTCAGGCTGATGACCGGGCATCGTATTGGTCGTTAAAAAACACCTTCGGCATATCGCTGAACGAAGGATTCAGAGAATGGGTAAAATTCGGATTAACAGCCTTCATCGAACAAGATATCAGAAAATTCCAATATCCCAGTTTCCGATACCCGTTGGCAGGAATTGTCGAATCGCAAAACTCTACTGTTATCGGAGGTGTCTTATCGAAAGAAAAAGGTCAATATCTCAGATATAACCTGTATGCAGACCTTGGTGTAATAGGATATAATGTTGGTGAATTCAAGATAAAAGGAGACATATCAACCAGAATAAAGATAAAAGGTAAAGATGCTGTTATCAGAGCAAATGCCTACATAAAAAACCTGAAGCCAACATTTTTCGAAACCAAATTCTACTCCAAGTATTTCAGGTGGGACAGTAAAGATTTATACGTAGAAAACCAAATTGCCCACAATAAAGTTATAAATCCCGGAGATATCCGCCGTGTATATGTGGGTGGGGAAATATGGTTGCCTCAAACAAAAACCAGAATTAAAGGAGGCGTTGAAAACATACAGAACTACATTTACTATGGCGCAGACAAGCTGATTGCACAAGAGAAAGACAACATACAAGTTATAGGTATTCAGCTAGAACAAAAGCTAAATGCAGGCATACTACACTGGGACAATGAGATAGCATATCAGATGTCGGGCAACAAAAAAGCCTTGCCTCTGCCAACGATCAGCCTCTACACAAACCTGTATTTGCAGGCAACACTTGCCAAGGTTTTGCATCTGCAACTGGGGGTCGACGGCCGTTACTTTACCGAATACCACGCGCCGGGATACGATCCTGTAATTATGCAGTTCTATAATCAACAGGAAAAGAAGATCGGAAATTTCCCTATTGCGAGCGCATATCTGGACTTCAAATTAAAAAACACCCGTGTATACCTGATGATGTACAACATTGCCGAAAGTTTAGGAAACAGATGCTATTTCACCACGCCAGACTATCCGGTCAACCCGATGTCATTCAAATTTGGCTTATCCTGGAATTTCAACGATTAATCTTCTTGTTTTTTCATTGAACAATCGACACAATCAACCAAAAGCAAGTTGTATATTCTCATTCAATATAAACCCTAATAAATAAAAAATCCGGATGAGTTTTCTAAAGAAAATCAGATCGTACATGATGCCCATAACAATGACTGTGGGGATTGTTTTTCACTCCTTTTTTCAGCATTTTTACATCATAACGCCCTATCTGATTTTTTTGATGCTTTTTATCACCTATTGCAACATTGAGTTGAAAAGCATAAAACCCACAAAAATGCACTTTTTCCTTTTGCTGATTCAGATAGTTGGCAGTTTGATCGTGTATCGGGTTCTTGTTTCATTCGATGCCATTGTTGCTCAGGCGGGATTGATATGTATGCTGGCACCCACAGCCACTTCAGCCGTTGTTATAACGGGTATGCTTGGGGGCAACACAGCAAGCCTGACAGCTTATACATTCATGAGCAATCTGACAGTAGCAATCTGCGCTCCGTTCATTTTTGCGTTAATAAGCAATCAGGGAGATGTATCATTTTTTCAGGCAACAGTCATTATCGGCGAAAAGATAGTGATATTACTGATTTTGCCATTGGTTATTGCCCTATTCCTGAAAAGATATGTATCCCCATTGTATAAAACGGTGAAGAAATCGCAATCAGGCTCATTTTACCTTTGGAATATTGCCCTGCTGTTAGTTTCGGCACAAATAACACAGTTTATTCTGGATGCCAAAGGGACAATTAATCCATATACCGAAGTAGTGATAGCACTGACAGCCTTATTTATCTGTCTTTTACAGTTTATTGCCGGAAGAAAAATCGGGAAACGCTACGACGACACCATTGCCGGAGGACAAGGACTAGGTCAGAAAAATACGATTCTTGCCATCTGGATGGCTCAAACTTACCTGAATCCACTCTCTTCGATAGGTCCGGGAACTTATGTTTTGTGGCAAAACATTATCAATTCGTATCAGGTTTGGCGAAAAAGAAAAAATCTTCAATAACTAAGACATTGAAACTTAAGGCTGTTTTTGAAATATAAATAAAAAACAGTTTTATTGTTTTGTTTTTAATAAAAAAGGTATATCTTTGCATCGCTTTTCAAGCAAAAAGGGATTGTCCCATGGTGTAATGGTAACACAGCTGATTTTGGTTCAGTCGTTCAAAGTTCGAATCTTTGTGGGACAACAAGTGAAAAACGGTTATATATCGAATTGATATGTAACCGTTTTTTTTAGATTGAAAGACAACTATTTTCCTTACTCAAATTTGATTGATTTTGCAGGCAATATGCGAGCAATCAGATAAGAAGGACCTATCATCATCATCAAGGAAACAAGAAGTGTGCCTATATTGATAAGTACAATATAAATGATATTCAGTTCGATAGGCACTTGCGAAACGTAGTATACGGAAGCATCCAGCTTCAATATTCCAAAATATTTTTGAACAAGGCATATTGTCAATGCTATTACATTTCCCCACAGCATGCCTTTCAGTATGAGGAATGAAGAAACATAGAGAAATGTTTTTCTGATGGAAAAGTTTTTGGCTCCCAAAGCCTTTAATATACCGATCATATTTGTCCGTTCCAATATCAGGATCAACAAACCCGAAATCATGGTGAATCCCGAAACGGCCAACATGAGGATGAGTATCACCCAGACATTCATATCGAGCAGGTTCAGCCAATTGAAAATCATCGGATTCTGATCAATTACGGAGACTGTGAAAAATGTATTGCCCAACCTGTCATGGGTTGCAGCCATATCAATGAAAAGATCGTTCCTGATTTCTTGCAAACGATCGAAATCATTTACAATAAGCTCAATTCCACCGAATTGGTCAGATTCCCAACTATTGAGTTTGCTAATAATATTTATGTTTGTTATGACGAATATTTTGTCATAATCTTCAAAATTTGTATTGTAGATGCCTGTAATAGTGAACTTTCTCACTTTTGGCGGATCTTGAATAAAATAGCAGAAAAAGCTATCGCCAAGTTTCAAGCTTAGCTTATTGGCAATATATTCCGAAATAATAGCCTCGTAAGCAGAGATTGTATCAGAAACATTCAGAACGCTTCCTTCCACCAGGTTGCGCTTGAAAAAACTCCAGTCGTAATCAGATGTAACACCTTTCAATACAATGCCTTGAAAGTCATTATCTGTCTTTATAATTCCGGGTTTTGTAGAAAAAACCTCTACGTGTTTTACTTCCGGTTTCGATTTCAGGAAATTCAAAAGGCTATCGTCTACGCATACAGGATAGGTTTCATAAGAGTTGTTATTCTCAAAATTAGAGATCTGGATGTGAGAACTGAAACCGACAACCTTGTCCCGTATTTCTTGTTTAAATCCAACAACTATACAGACAGCCAATATCATGGTGGCCAATCCCAGGGCTATTCCGGCAACGGCTATTTTTATGGCAGGTGACGATGCTTTATTCTTATTATCTCCTTTGAAGTATATTTTTCGGGCTATGAATAACTCTAAATTCAAAATCTTATCGTTTTACTGTATATCCGCACAAAGGTAAGAAATAAATCAAATTATTGCATTTTGAGGCTTATCGGAAAAATATTTCAATCAAAATTATCCATGTATTATAATCTTTCTTCAATAATTACGTTATATGTATAATTAAAATAAAAATTTATCTTTGTCTTTTGGGACTAAGAACTCTTACAACAACCTATGAACATACGTTTACATAAAATATTTTTAGTAACATATATTCTGACATTCTTCTTTAACACAATACTTAACGCTCAGGATGGAGAAAAAGCATACAGGTTTCTTAACCTTCCTTCATCGGCCAGAGTGAATGCGATGGGAGGAAGCAATGTCTCTTTGGTGGACAACGATTTGTCTCTTGTATTTCACAACCCTGCGCTTCTGGGTACGGAAATGGACATGAACGTCAACCTCAACTATATGTCGTATATAGGTGACATTAGGGTTGGGAGCGCAATTTTCGGAAAAGCAATAAACGACATCAGTGCGTTTTCGGTAGGAATCAACTACCTCGATTATGGCGATTTTTTAGAGGCATCTCCCGAAAATATTACAGGAAGCAATTTTTCGGCGAAAGACATAGCTATAAACGGTACGTATAGCCGAGATTTGTCAGAAAGATGGAGAGGTGGAGTCACAGGCAAATTTATCTACTCTTCCTACGAAAACTATACATCTACGGCCGTAGGGTTCGATGCAGGATTGAGCTATTATAATCCGGATAGCGATGCTGCCGTAGGATTCGTTATCAAAAACGTAGGGGCGCAAATTTCTGCCTACAACGACAAACGGGTAAGCCTGCCTTGGGATGTAAACGTCGGTTTCTCGAAGCGGTTGTCTCACGCTCCGGTTCGTGTATCGGCAACGGCTGTTTACCTCACTCAATGGAAATTTGAAAAAGTGAATGCTGCAAATGGCCTGGAACCCGACAAAAGTAATTTTTTCAGTGTATTGATGAAACACTTGGTTTTCGGGGTAGATATAATTCCGTCCGATAATTTCTGGATTGGCGTAGGATATAACCCTAAAGTACATTCGGATATGAAAATACAGGATGGAAATAAATGGGGCGGCTGGAATGCCGGAGCCGGATTGAGGGTAAAGAGATTTAACATAGGCTTTGCCTTGGCGCAATTTCACCCCGATGCCACTTCCTATCACTTTAGTTTAGGCATAGATTTGTCTAAATATTAAACCGGAACCAAACACTTCAAAAACAGATTCCCGATAGATATACGGAAAGAAAGCAGGACAGCCACATCTAATTGCGATGATGTTGGCATTTTCGATGTATGTATATATAAATAAAAAAAGGTTGTCATCACGACAGCTTAAATTTCAATTGTAACACATTGGCTTTCAATAACCATATCTAATCAAAATGACAAAATGCACATTAAAGTGCACATAGACAAGGTTTATAATGAGTTATTTCCTACTGCAAATATACATAGGTTTATTCATTTTGTAACGACTGACAGTAAGTTTTTTTTGAACTTTCTTTGTTAATGGTAAAAACCACCTATGTAGGAGTAACATGTGGCTTCATAAAGTAATACATGAAGATAAAGTCAGTCACTTTACATAGTTTGTTTCTTTACGAATGCTAATGGTAATTTTATAATCATTAAGGGACCTTTACCCAAAGATGCAATAAGTCGATATCATCAGATATTCTTTTAGCAGTAGAGCGAGATATTGAATATGTTTTATTTGGCTCTATTTCTAAATCACTTAAGCACTCACAACTTTTCCATTCTTGAGGTAATTCAGTTGCTTTACTTAAAATCCATCCATTTATTGTATTATGCCAATGTAAAAAGTCATCTTGTTCAATATAACCTAACAATGCACTTTTTGACAAACCATAACCATGATCACTAGTTTTGAATCTTTGAATTCCACCAGAGGGGTTACCACTGTCACAATATCCTATCACATATTCAATTTCCCGAGTGCCTTTTCCTGTAGGTAAACGTTTTGCTTCGACAGCATATAAACTTTTCTTTGATACATTTTGCTCTGAAGATATAAATACAAAATCAACTCTTTTTGCAGGATTACCACCTGAATAATAGTCCTTAAACTCTGGAACAACTAAGACACCTCGACTATGATTAATTAAGCTTCGATTCAGGACACTCGTAAATTCCTGAGTAAAACCTTCTTCATTCAAATTCCTAGTAAAAACACCATTTGATATATCTTGCAAAAAAATAGGAATATTTTCTACCAATATATTTTCATATATATTTTCTAGCTTTACACTTGGCGTAAAAGCTGGTACGTTTGACGTTGATGAATTTATAGAATCATTTACCAACATATCAGTAGTCATTTAATATGTCAGCAAATACACTATCTGCATCACGGTAGGCAATTGATGCTAACCAATAGCGTTTTTGATTAGGTTTAATAAATAACACCTTATTTGGTGTGTAATATTGTATAACTCTTGTTGCTGTAAGGCTTTGATTTATATCAAAATGAGTTAATCCTTCAATTCCTGTTGCTTCATCTTCGTTAATTATTCGGATCTCTTTCTTTTCTTCGTCATCGTAAGAGAATAATGCTCCGATTAAGCCTTCTTTCTCAAATTTTATAATGTTCGTAAGCTTAAATAAATTTGTCTGATCTGCATATAAATCATTTATAGCAGTTGAAAACTCTTGTCCATAAAAATAAATTTCTGATTCAATGTTCTTTAATGGTTTTAGGGCTTCAGCTGTTTCGGGCTTTCTTATAAAATATTGAGTATATTCTAATACATCATTAATGACATTTTTTTCTATTTCAGATAGAATGAACGACTCATCCAATATAGGTAAACGCATTATATCTTCTTTAAGTATTGCAGTGTTTTTTCCTATTAAAACTTGACTACTTGTTATAAAAATAATTAAACGATGGAAGTCTTGATAATTTGATAATGATCTATACAACTCTGCAATCGGTTCAATATTCTTATGCAAAGAGTATATTCCAATTAATTTATGTTTAAACGTAAAGTTAATGTTATTATTAAAATAAATTGGTATTTTATTTTTTTCAATATTTTCTTTTATTATAATATTGGGATATTCATATGTAGAACGATTTTTTATTGATATAAATTTCTTCTTCCTGTCTATAAAATCTAATTGATTAAAATCAATTCCATCTTCATTAAAAGCTCGTGTTGGAAGTGTTTTATATTCATACATAAAATCTTCAGAAAGGTCTCCTTCTATACCGAACATAAAGCCTTCATTAGCTTGACATTCATTGGAATCTAAGTAGTCTTGAACTTTTACAGACTCAGAATATTTGTGATATAAATAATTCAATCGACCTCCTCCAAGAAGATTTATTTTGAATATGTAGGGGTTTTCGTAAATCGCTTGACGAAGAATAAAATGTAAGTCATATTTATCTATCTCAAAATAGATTCTTTCTTTATTTGTTTTCGTTCTACGAAAAATTGCATGTAATATATTTTTATCGTAATCTGGTTTAGCTTTGGTTACAAATATTGCAGCAGTATCAACATCAACCCCATCCCATAAAACTCCATTACGAGCAAGAGGTGTAAAATCAAAAATTTGATTAATATGAAAGTTTTCTGTTAGTGCCCTTAGGTAGGCTTTAGACGAATCGCTACTACTATATAATAGAGGTAAGGCTTTTACTATTAAACACGATATTCCATTATCTTTTAGCAAGGTCAAAGAGTCTCCTAAAAATTTTAATGCAATTTGGTTCTGAGGAATATCAACAGATAAGCTATCATTTACTTGCCAAATTTTCAAGTCATCTTTAACTCCACCTCTTACAAAAGGGGGATTTCCTATGACGAGATCGAATTTAGTCTCTTTTCCTATATTTTTTTTCCATAAAAAGAAATCATTACAGTAAACTATTTTTTCTTCAAGTTTATCAAACCTCAAATCATCCCATATTTCTTTAGGTGAAAGTTCATCACATAAGGCAATACAAAGGCTGAATATTGAAATCTGAACAGCTTTTGGGTCGTAATCTATACCACAAAGAGATTGTTGTAAACCTATTAAATCCTTTAACTCAGGTTTTTTGTAATTATTTTGTTGTCGCCACCACTGTACTAAGCGTTTGAAGGCAACAACAAGAAATATAGCAGAACCACATGCAGGATCTAAAATTTTATAGTCTTTTATATTGGATGGGTATTGATTAATGGGCATAACCTCATTAATCAATAATCTCACTAAATGGGATGGTGTGTATGCAACACCATCATTTTTTTTAGTTCCTTCAACTAATTGATCTTTCTTTTTCTCTTTTATGATAAACTCTTCATACAGACGACTAATTAATTCAACTGGAATATGATTGAAAGAATACAGCCTGGAAAAATTATCATCAAAATCAATTTGATATTGATGATTTGAACCTAAATATCCTTTCAATACTTCGGCTAAATAAGAAAGGGCAGATTCTTTCCCATCGAATAATCGAATTTGACTTTCTTCCCAATGAAAAATACCCCCATTAAAATGATTTTTATTCAAGTCGTCAAAAAATAAAAACACCTTGCCATTTACCAATATATCGCTAAATTGCTGGCCATCGTATTTTTCAAAAAAACTAGAAGGAAAAACCGAGTTATTATTTTCGTCACGCCTTTCTTCCAGATATTTTATAAGAATACATTGTATAATTAATTTTTGAACAACATCCTTGTTATTAGCTAATCCAGAATCTTTAGTAAACCTGTTTATTACTTTACGTAATAACTCTGTCAATTTACTGTAAGAAGAATATTTGTAAAAATCAATACTGGAATTATCCCAATAGCTACCAGCCTTTAATTTTTGAGCAAAAAACTTGTTATAAATGCTATGACCTTTAGCTATTGTCTTTAAGTTTTCAACAATATATTCAGGCACATATTTATCCTTTTCTTTCTTTATCGGCTTGCTAGTGTCTAATATTTTTGTTTCGGTCTTTGAGAACACACAAACCAAAGGAATATCTCCTCCTGTCCATACATTCTTATGAATTTCGGTTAGGACACTTTCCTCAGCTAACATTAAGGCTGTGAAATCATAGATATATATTTGTGGTATATATTCGTTGTCTTTGATACCCTTTTAAAAAAAAACAGCACCCGCCTTATAGAGTTGTGCTTTTTCTAGTTGAAACCAAACCTCAGGTAAAGAACTATACTTCTCTTTTTCTTTAGTAAAAAAGAGTAATAAGTCTCTTTCAGAAGCTAATCCTAGTTCTGAAAGGCCCTGATCTATGATGTCATTTTCATATGGGTTTCCCATAATTGTACAAATATAATCACTTTTTGCCGTTTAACAATAAAATAAATTAATTAGTTATTTATCAACAATTTAATGTTTTGTAATTATTATATTAAAGCAAATACTTTAATCCTTTTTTAGTATAGATAAATGATGAGAGATTTAATAAAAAAGAAAGCTCCTACACTTATTATATGTATTTGATTTTTCATCTGCATTTTAGAAACGTTTTTTCCATAATAGTTCTATTTTTTAGTAAAGGCACTATTGCCATTAGTAATATAAAAATATTATGTAAACGATTTATGTAAAGTTTATGGATTTTAGAATATTACAGGCACTATTTGCCTGATTTACTTTCCATAACTGAAGACTTTGGATAAATTTTGTTATGTAAGACTTTCGATAACAAAATCAACGGAAAGAAAACTTATGGAGACAAAGAATAAAATAGACAGCAACAACAGCCAGCGGATGATAAAGGAAGCAATCCGTAAGATAGCTCTGGGCAGGAGTATGGACCGCATCGATATGGCTCCCGGAGGAACAAGCGGTGTTGGAACTGCCCGGATGATCCACGGTTATGTTGCCAAAATACATGATGATGAAGCGGATGAAGAGTTTGAAGAATATGCCGGAACAATCGATGTTGGTGAATTTCCGGATGAGACATCCAGTACAGAACCAATAGTCCATAAGGGAGTGTTACTATCCGGAGCAAAGGATAATTCGGAAGGTTTTTTGGTAATCCCGACATTGTATTCGGATGTAACTATTGTCAGTGATGCTGCCACGAAATATATGTATGTCCTGAACTTCTCTCATGCCGATGTTATCCAACTGAATGCGCATAAAGAAGTGACAGTTGGTGTTATTGAAACCGAAGAACTCGATCCGGAAGATAACGATTCACCTGATTATGATGAGTTGAAGCCGACAGGCAATAAGGCTGTGACTTCTTATTCAGCCGATGCAATACATACAGCGGTAGAAAACAAAGACGGAAAAGCTGCGGATACCCTGCATACATCCGAGCAAATCACGCATACAGTTGATAAGTCTAGCGTAAGCCAGACAGCGGATAAAATACAACAGAAAGTCGGAAGCACCGCTGTTACCCTTCAGGAAAACAAAGTAACAATCGGGGAAGAAACGGCAACCGAACCATTAGTATTAGGAAATCAATTGGCTCAATTAATGCTGGAATTCCTGACGGAATGTTCCAAGATTATGACTCCGACATTGATGGGAACCATGCCAGCTGTTAATGCACCCAATTTCGCATCGCTTATTTCCAAAATACAGAAATTCCTTTCACAAACAGCCTTTACCAAATGAGTGTAACATTACATCCCGCTATAAAAGAACTGGATACAGAAAGCCTTTGTTACAGTATTTATACGCAACTGTACCATAATTTTTTTAATGCCCAGGATAAAAAAGATGAAAACCATCCCTGGGGGATTGTTGAAGGAAACGAAATATCTGTCCGTTTGCACAACACGGCTTATGGTTTTGCAGAAGCCATTGCCGGAGGCGTAGCAGGGGAAGGAAATGGAGATCAAAGCGGGATCTTAATGGACTACCTGAAGAAGAGTGGCGGTGATATGACCGGAATGTTACGTGCTAATTACGGCTTTGAAGCAGGCTATAATAATACCTGGATTATCCGGACTTACCTAAAACAGGGTGTCATTTATGGTGTCAGATTTAACGGCGATGTGGAGATTGGAGCCACGAATCTATATATAGGTGGCAAACGGATAATCTCTTATGATAATCAGACAGGTACAGCTTTGTTTATAAACCGCGATATTAGTTTCTCGGATTCCACATTGCACTCTCAGGGAGATTTTATTTTCGGAGACAGTAAAGAATCGGGGGTTTATATTTCTCCTTCTACCCTGCTGGTAAAAGGTAAAGAAGTTTTCCATGCAGGAAATGCCAATCTGGAGAGTGTAAGCTGGAGGATGCTTGACGGATTGATATCGGGAAACCTTACGGTTAAAGGTGAAACCAAACTATCCGGAATGCTCAGGGCCTGCAGGGGTGTAGAATTCGGCATTGATGATAAAGTAATCGTTTCAATAGATAAACAGGGAACTGTTAATCTGAACAACTATCTATCCTTTGCATCGGGCTTCGGAATAAAGATCGGCAATATCCCCGTCTTAACGAGAATAAACGGGGAAAATATACAACTGGGTGCTGCAGGCGGTGATTTGCTTCTTGGCAGTGAATACACTGATAAAGTCAGATTGTTGGCAAATATTTCCGATGTCGATGGAGATTATGTCCTCGTAAGTAAATACGGGGCGGCCTATTTTCCGGATTCGTTGACGGTCCGCCATAATTACGGAGACAATCTGTTATCCAGTTACCGTGTTGATTCAAACGATGAAGGGATAATCGTTCATAAAAAACTAAGGTTTGGCACATCAAGAGGTGCATATTTATATGGAAAATCGGATGGTATCAGTTTTACATCCTTTGTTGAACATATTACACCCGACAAGAAAACGGTCTTTTATTATGAAATTCTGTTTAAATACGGGATTTCAACCAGCCGCTACCAACCGCAAAACAGAATTTCCGATTCACTTATTATTTCGACTAATGCAGATTTTATCACGTTTGATAAACCCATCGAATCAAAAAGTCACATAGGAATTGATAATTCTTTCACCAGATTAACCGCCGGATGCCTATTCTTTAACAACGAACAGTATTTTCTGGCTTCTGCGGACGGGATTAAACACCACGGAAATGCTTATTTCCTGAATGATTTGTCATCGGAAAGATTCTCGTCCGGATTTGCGGGTTCAGGTTGGGCTGTGATGCATAATAAAATTACAGGTAATGTTGCCGCTACTTTTGATGAACTGACAATCCGCAAAAAGATGCGTATTTATGAACTGGAGGTTCAAAAAATAAGTGCAACGAACGGTGCATTATGGGTCAGTGACAATTGTTCGGGAGATACGGTTGTTAGATTATAAATTTGTCAGCATTCTTAATTTTTAATTCTTCATTTAATTATGTCTGTATATAATTATCCGAAATTCAAAATACTGATTGACCCGAAGTCAAAAAAGACACAGGGACTATGTGTCGGTGATGTAGTCAGAAGGCAATATTTCGACAATCCGAACCTGATCTATTCCTTAATGATTGTAACGGATACCGGAACCGAGTTGGTCGGTGAAGGAGAGTCCGCCTATTTTATCGGGGCGTTGATTGAAGGCGATGAGCCTAAAACGGGAGAAATACTGGATTTTGTTCGTATCACCAATTTATTTGATACAAACCGCAGCGGAGCTTTATATCTGACTGCTTCGGACTGCGAATCCCCGTTTATGGATGTAATCGATGGATTAGCTATCGAAAATTCCTTATGCTTTCCTTATTTGTATAAAGGAAAGCAGGATATTCCCGATAAAAATAAATATGCCTGCGTGGGAGAAAAGTATCTGGATGTAAGCTACATCCAATCAGGAAGTGAAGCAAACAGGATTTTCAGGATAACAAGAAATACCGTCAATAATACAATAGATAAAATTGGTTTTAAGCAATCTATCGGGAAACGGTTAGAACATCCGCAAAGGCTTATCATATCTTATAAGGTTAGGGCATCCAAAAGCCTGACAAATGTTCCTGTTTCATTTGGATATACCTCCGGTTTGGAAATGGACGGGACAGATATTATAGAAATTAAAGCTGATTGGGAGTATAAATTGCATCTGGTCACTATAGACTATCCGGCTTCTTATCAACGGAGTTTCTTTATTGATCTTACCAACTTTCTGAAAACCGAAGGAGACTGGTGTGAGATCGCCGAGTTGAACATTGTGCTCCAATCGGATATTTCAACTTTTGCCGGAGCAACGAAAACCCGTATCGGAAAAGTCAAAGGAATAGTCGATCCTGTATTCGGAGTATTGGACGGGTATGGAGCTTATTTTCAAAATCTATATGCAACAAAGAACGTAAACATAGCAGGAACCCTGACTGCCGGTGACGAAAACGGATTCAGTTCCACCTTTTATGTTGGTAAAATACATAAGAATATCATTCAAAATAGTATTGATTGCAGTTTTGAAGATATTTTTACTGTAGAAATTGAGAATGAGACTCCCGTCGGTATAGGCTCTGTCTGGCAAATGGGGTATTATGCCAAACTTATTGTTCAATCCCATGAATGGCGAACCGCACATATCGACAAAAAGTATTGTTTTTCATTTTGGACCAAAGCGAATAATGATGTTGTACTTTCTCTGTATCAGGATGAATATTACTTGCAGGATATTATCATTACGGCAAGTAATGAATGGAGACGTCATTACCTGTCTTTTCCTATTCAAAAATCGGAAGCATTAAATCTGATAATCCGTATAGATGCTACAAAAGCAGGTGTATTAATTTCCGCTCCACAAATGGAATCGGGTATTACACCTTCCCAGTATCAACCCACTGACGGAACCCTTTCGTATGTCGAAGATTATGGGGCTTGGTTCAGTAAAGGAGGAATCGGAGGAACGATTCAAAACCCGCTATTAAAGTTGAATGCCGATGGCTCCATTTCTTCCCGCGACAACTCCTTTGTTATTAATCCCGATGGAACAGGACATTTTGCTTCAGGACGTTTCAATTGGACAAAAGATACGATTACACTTCAGGATGTGACCATTCGTTGGGAAGACCTTAATAAAGAGGCTCAGGAGAAACTTAAACCCATTGTTGTTGAAATCGTAAGTAACCGGGGATTTATTATAAAGAATGGAAATAATAATGTTGACGCGACAGCTAAACTGTATCGTGACGGAAAAGAACTGGATACCGAAGGTGTTTTTTATACCTACACATGGAGTTTATGGAACAGGACAGGAACCGTTGTTATCAAAACTTATACCGGAAAATCAATAATTGTGGATAAAAATGATGTTACCGGTTCAGGTGTTCTGACCTGTGAAGTATTGGTGTGAATAACCATTGAGTTCTTCAATTATATATAAAGGACAATAGAATTTAACACAACCTCAACAATTTGTTATTCTCCGCTTATTTATTTCGTAACCAATAAGAATAAACTTTGCACACGAAATACATAAAGCAATAAATAAAGATGTCTAAACAAACAATTATTAAATTATTGGGATCCCTGTTTTTAACATTTCCCCTTTTCTTATCGGCACAATCAATAAAAGGGACTGTCACAGACAGTAAGACACAAGAAACATTACCCGGAGTAAGTATCATAATAAAAGGTACTAATATCGGAACGGCAAGTGATATGGATGGTAATTATCAAATAGATGTACCGGCTGGTATGTACACAATAGTCGCCACTTATGTATCTTATGCAACAGTAGAGATAACCGACGTAGAAGTAAGAAATGATAAACCGGTTATTTTAAATGTATCATTAAAAGAGTCAATACAAGGCCTCTCGGAAATTGTTGTAAAAGCCCGAAAAAATATGGAAGCAGAAGGAATGCTAATGATGGACCGTAAGGTTTCAACCATCGCAGTTGAAAGTGTGGGAGCGAGGGAAATGTCAATAAAAGGCCTTTCGACGGTTGCCGACGGTATCAAAAAAATAACGGGTATTTCAATGGAGGGTAACAGTAAAGTCCTGGTAAGAGGGCTGGGCGACCGTTACAGTATGACCTCACTGAATGGTTTTCCTATAGCATCACCTAATCCGGATAACAAACTGATCCCGCTCACACTATTCCCGACATCGGTTGTAAAAAATGTAACCGTGAGTAAAGTATATCAGCCTTCTGTTTTTGGCGACTATTCAGGTGCTCATATCGATGTGGAAACAAAGGAAAATATCGGTACCGATTTTATTACCCTCGGTATATCAACCGGTGGACGAACGAATGTTCTTTTCGCCGATTTTTATTCCTCTGATAAAGCAGGCGCTAAAGCTCCTTATCTTGGAATATCCGGTGGTTTATTTTTAAATGATAAAATAAAGGATATGAGCCGGGGCGAATTTCAGGACTATTACAAAAACAATCAATTGTTCAAAACATCATTTCAGATAGAGAAAAAAACAGCTATGCCCGAACTGGGACTGGAATTCGGTGCCGGTAAATCATGGAAAATAGGAAATCAGAAATTAAATGCGATGATCGCAGCCAATTTCAACAATGATTACAAGATATATGATGACGCCTATACCTCTTCGGTAAATGCACAAGGGGATGTCAAGCAAAATTTCCATTATGATAAATATACGTATGAGACAACATTTACTTCCCTAGCCCAGATAAGTTACACGTTGCGTCAAAACGATATGTTATCCTATAATGTAATGTTTGTAAACAATACCGAGGATGAGTTTAAGGAACGGGACGGTTTCGATGCAGAAGGAGTCCCCCTGAAAGGGAGCAACAGTCTGTATCATATCTATACCTTGTTGAACAACCAAATAACAGGAAAGCATCAGTTTGTGGGTAACCGCCTCTATATTGACTGGCAAGGATCATACGGACGAACAACGAGTGACGAACCGGACAGACGGCAGGTAATGTTCCGCAAAAATGATGATGGTACACTGTCACTATTCAGGTTGAACCAGCAAGAAACGATGCGCTATTTTTCCGACTTGTTTGAAGACGAATGGAACGGCGATGCAAAAATCAAATATATATTAAATAAAGATGCTGAAAAACCAAACTTTATGCGGTTAGGCATATCCCTAAGGAATAAATCGAGAGATTTTTACTCTGCGAATTTCTATTACGACATAAATCTGTTAAATCCTCAGATAGACAATGTTTACGATACGAATTCCTATTTGAATGAAGAAAACATCAAAAACGGGACATTAACAATAAACCGGGTTTCCCAAAAACGTAATTCGTATTATGCAGGAACAGATATATATGCAGGTTTCCTCGATATGGAATATTATGTTACGCCACAATTGTTAGTTGCCGGAGGATTACGTTTCGAAAAATCGAAACAATGGGTTCGTTACTGGAACGACCAAGCCGAAGAAAAACGGGCAGAAATGAATGTTGACGACTTCTTTCCTGCATTGAATATAAAGTACACAATCGAGGGAGAGAACACCCAAAACTACCGTTTCAGTGCATCACGGACAATCACCCGCCCTTCTTTTCTCGAAATGGCACCTTTCTCCTATCAGGAATCCTATGGAAGCAGTATGGTAATTGGTAATGACAGTATTCAAAACGGCTACAATTATAATTTTGATATCCGTTACGAATTATTTACCAAATCGGGAGATATGTATTCTATCAGTGCATATTACAAACATCTGGACAATCCGATAGAACAGATTCAAAAATACTCGGGAAGCGTGATAAAAAGCTTCAGGAACGTAAACAAAGGAACAGCTGCAGGCATCGAGCTGGAAATAAGGAAAAAAATCACTAACGACCTGAGAATAGACTTCAATGCTTCATACATTTATACACACATCAGTTTACCTAAAAATGGTCTTTATACCGACAAATCAAGACGATTGCAGGGAGCTTCACCTTATCTGATAAATATTGACATTAACTATTCGCCAAAGTTTTCCAACAACAGGGTGCTTTCCCTTTCTGGCGTATACAACCTGCAAGGGCCACGTATCAGCTCTGTAGGGATAAACGGAGTAAGCAATATTGTGGAACAGGAAGTACACTCACTCGACTTTATCACAGCCTATTCACTGAATCAGAAGATGAAGCTGAAGTTTCATGCAAAGAACATACTGAATCAGAAAAACGAATTTACACAAGAGATAAATAACGTGGATAAAGTAGTGGAATATTACAAAAAAGGGATTTCGTTAGGAATCGGTTTTTCAATGAATTTCTAAACAATATAAAAGGAGATTTAGTATTTACATTTAATTAATGATTATGAAAAAAAGTTTTACGAAAATTGGTTTTTATTTACTGATGGCATTTGCTGTAATAGGTCTAACAACAAGCTGTAGTAGCGATGATGACGACACTCCACCACCTGCCCCGGAAGAATTAGTTTTAAACGGTTCTTTAAGTTCGGAAAAAATTCTTCTGACAGGTTACACATATAAACTGGATAAAGGTTTTCATGTAAAATCGGGAGGTAACTTAATTATCCAGAAAGGGGTAACTATACAGGCACAGGAAAATTCGGACGATCCCGACTATATCCTGATAGAGCAAGGTGGTAAAATAACAGCTGAAGGGACAAAAGACCAGCCTATCGTAATGACCTCCAAAACAAAATCGCACGGAGCATGGGGTGGTGTTCATATTTGCGGAAAAGCCCCTATAAATTTGAATGGCGGCTCCGGAAAATCGGAAATCGGCGATGCGAACTATGGTGGTAATGTTGCGAACGACAACTCCGGCGTAATGAGATATGTACGTTTGGAATATACAGGTTTCGCTTTTAACCCGGATAAGGAATCGAACGGTTTGACCATGTACGGTGTAGGAAATGGTACAACCATTGAATATGTACAGGTTTATAAAGGTGCTGATGATGGCTTTGAATGGTTCGGAGGAACCGTAAACAGCAAGTTCCTTGTATCGACAGGTAGTGGAGATGACTCGTTCGACTGGACAGAAGGCTGGATAGGAAAAGGACAGTTTTGGGTAGCTGTACAGGATGCAGATGGCGATTGCCTAATAGAAGCCGATAACCTGAAGGATAATAACATGAACACTCCTATATCAAGCCCGACTATTGCAAACCTAACCCTGATAGGTAATAACAGCACTGAAAGTAAAAGAGGTGTAAGGCTTCGCGAAGGTACACACGTTAAAATGTATAACGCACTGATTTGCGGTAAAGAAAGTGCCTTAACCACAGAAACCACAGGGACGGAACAAAGTTTTACCGACGGAAAGTCATTCGTAGAATATACGCATGTAAGCACTGTGTTTAAAACCGGTTCTTCACTTGATTTGAAATCTGCTACAGGAAATGCCGAAGGGCAAACAATCAACTTTACAAATACATATCTGGGTAGTGTCGACGGAGGTAAAGATCTCTCATCAGACTCATTCTTTACAAAAGCTATGTACAAAGGTGCTGTTCCGGCAGACAATGACTGGACTGCGGGGTGGACTAAGAAATAATAGAAAGTTCACCGAAATTCTTCAAAAGCAGAATAGCGAGATGGTTATTCTGCTTTTATTATCCCTGCAAAAGATTGGTTATATAATCCTTATTCGACAAGTGGTAAACAGCTATCGCATAGTTTGTTTAAGTTAAGAAACTATGTATATGCTTTGCTGTTTCACGCCCTGAAGCTATACATTTAACGACAAGAGACTGCCCGCTAACACAATCACCAGCACCAAATACTTTCGGAACGTTGGTCGCACGTTTTGCATCCGTTGCTACATTTTTGCGTCCGTCAACATTCAATCCAAGTTCTTCAAGTAACCCCTCTTGTGTTGGATGTACAAATCCTAAAGCAAGGAATACCAAATCTATTTTGAGTATTTCGGGCTTTCCGATTTCTTTCATCACATGATTGCCTTTCTCATCTTTGCTCCATTCTATCTCAACAAGCTCTACACCTGTCAATATACCATTTTCACCAATAAAACGTTTTGTATTCAATGACCAACGGCGTTCGCAACCTTCCATATGAGAAGAAGAAGTTTTCAAGACAACAGGAAATGATTCGGGCCAAGGGTTCTCTATATCTTCCAACTTTGGCGGTTTGGGCAAAATTTCTATTTGAAGGATATTTGCCGCACCCTGTCTGTTGGCTGTACCAATACAGTCAGAACCAGTATCACCTCCACCAATAACCAATACATTTTTGCCTTTAGCGTCAATAATACCATCGGAATTAATCTCCTCTTTTCCAACAAGTTTATTTTGCATAGTAAGGTATTCCATTGCGTAATAAACGCCTTTCAGTTCACGACCTTCAATCGGGAGATTTCGAGGAACTTGTGAACCGACAGCCAAACAAACAGCATCGTATTCTTTCAATAAGGCTTTTGCTTTGGAATCCTTCCCGATTTCTATACCTGTAACGAACTTCACCCCTTCGGCTTCCATCAAAGCCAAGCGGCGGTCAATCACATTCTTATTCAGCTTGAAATCAGGAATACCAAAACGAAGCAAACCTCCTATCTTGGAACTTTTTTCATAGACAGTCACATCATGCCCTTTTTGGTTCAATTGATTAGCGACAGCTAATCCGGCAGGTCCCGATCCTATCACAGCAACCTTTTTACCTGTCCTTGTCTTAGGTATCTTTGGCAACATATAGCCTAAGTTATATGCCTGCTCCAACGCTGCCGCTTCATTTTCACGAATGGTTACAGGCGAACGATGCAAGGACAACACACACGATTTTTCGCAAGGGGCAGGACATATACGTCCTGTAAATTCAGGAAAATCATTCGTTTGTTGCAATACCTCAGCAGCCAACTTCCAATTACCTTTATAAATATATTCTTGCCATTCCGGCATCTTATTTCCTAATGGACACGCCCAGTGACAAAACGGAACTCCACAATCCATACAACGTGAAGCTTGCTCGCGGCGGTCTTCGGTATTTAGTGTCTGTTCTACTTCACCAAAATCAGCAATGCGGTCTTGTAGCGGACGGTATCCCGCTTCTTTCCTCTTTACTGTCAAAAATGCTTTAGGATTTCCCATAATATTAATATGAAAATTTGCCAATATGCCAATACGAAAATGAAATTTAATTTTCTCATTAACACATTCGCATGTTGTCTCATTATTTTAATAATCAAATTCTACTTCTGCTATTTTCTTTTTGATAGCTTCTATCTTTTCCTCCTGTAATACACGCTTATATTCAATCGGAGTAATCTTGATAAACTTCTCAACTTCTGTTGCCCAATTATCAAGAATACGTTTTGCAAGAGGACTATTCGTATAATTATAGTGTCGTGTAATCAGATCACGAAGTTCACGATTGTCATAAGTATCTTCGATCAATGTCAATTCGACCATCTGCATATTGCAATAATAATCGAAATCTCCGTCAACATCATATACATATGCCAATCCTCCACTCATACCAGCAGCAAAGTTGCGTCCTGTTTTTCCTAAGACTACAGTTCGACCGCCTGTCATATATTCGCAGCAGTGGTCACCTGCACCTTCAACAACAGCCATTGCCCCACTGTTTCGCACACAGAAACGCTCTCCTACACGACCGTTAATGTAAACTTCTCCTCCTGTCGCGCCATAAAGCAGCGTATTACCTGCTATTATATTTTGTTCGGGAGCGAATGTCGAAACGGCAGGAGGTACGATAATTATCTTTCCTCCCGAAAGTCCTTTACCCACATAGTCGTTTGCATCGCCTTCGAGACGGAAAGTCACACCATGAGCCAAGAACCCTCCGAAGCTTTGCCCCGCTGCACCTTGAAAAGTACATTGTATCGTATCGGCAGGAAGTCCCGCATTACCGTAACGTTTCGCAATTTCGCCCGAAAGCATTGCACCCACTGTACGGTTTGTATTTTTGATTGTGCGAGTCAATTCCACAGGCATAGACTTTTCAATAGCCAATTTGCAAGTTTTAATCAACTCTTTGTCAATCACATCATCCAATTTATGCTCTTGGTCTTTTATTCTGTGAATTGCATGTTCTTTCGCTTCAACAGGCATATATAATAAGCGTGACAAATCGAGCTTTTTCAATTTCTCGTTCGCATCGCTCTTCACATACTTCAATAAGTCTGTACGCCCTACAATTTCGTCAAGCGATTTAACTCCTAAAGCCGCCAGATATTCACGTACCTCTTCAGCCAAGAATGTAAAGTAGTTTACCAAATATTCACTGCGTCCAATGAATTTTTTACGCAACTCTTCATTCTGAGTAGCTACCCCCACAGGACACGTATTTAAGTGGCATTTACGCATCATAATACATCCCAAGACAATCAATGCACTTGTTGCAAATCCATATTCTTCCGCACCAAGCATAGTCGCCACAATAATATCATGACCTGTTTTCAATTGTCCATCTGTCTGTAAATACACCTGACCACGAAGATTATTAAGCACCAATGTTTGTTGCACTTCGGATAATCCGATTTCAAGCGGCAAACCTGCATGTTTTATCGAGCTTGCAGGACTCGCACCTGTACCGCCTTCGCAACCGCTTATAATGATACGGTCAGCTTTGGCTTTTGCTACCCCTGCGGCGATAGTCCCTACTCCGCTTTCCGCAACAAGTTTCACACTAATTTGAGCAGTAGGATTCACGCTTTTAAGGTCATATATAAGTTGTGCCAAATCTTCTATTGAGTAAATATCATGATGTGGCGGTGGTGAAATCAAAGATATTCCCGGTATGGAGTGACGTGTTTGTGCAATCACCTTATCCACTTTGAAACCCGGTAATTGTCCGCCCTCTCCCGGCTTAGCACCTTGAGCTATCTTGATTTGTATTTCATCCGCATTCACCAGATATTCGGTTGTTACGCCGAAACGTCCCGATGCAACCTGCTTGATTTTGGAACGGGCATCTGTCGCAAAACGTTCTGCCAATTCACCGCCTTCTCCTGTGTTGCTCTTTCCACCGATGGCGTTCATGGCGATTGCCATAGCTTCGTGAGCTTCACGACTGATAGAACCGAAAGACATTGCTCCTGTTACAAAGCGTTTTGTTATTGCCGAAACGGGTTCTACTTCCGATATATCAATAGGTTTCTTAGCTAAATCGAAATCCAAGAAATCACGCAAAAAAATCTTTTCAGGCTTCTTGTCTATACTTTCTGTATATTCTCTAAATTTCTTATAACTCCCTAAACGGGTTGCCATTTGCAACTTAGAAATAGTATCGGGATTCCAAGCATGTTTTTCGCCATTACGACGCCATGCATGAATACCCTGATTTATCAAACGAGGATCGTCAAATTCTCCTTCGAATGCTTCGTAAAATGCTTCGAGTGTATCACTTGCAATATCGCCTAAGTCGATACCTTCTATTTTAGAGGTAGTTCCTTTGAAATATTTGTCTATCAATTTAGAACTGATACCAATAGCTTCGAATTGTTGTGCTCCATGATAGCTTTTCAATGTAGAAATACCCATTTTTGATAAAGTCTTTAATAAGCCTTTATTTATGGATTTCACATAATGCACCATAGCCGTATGGAAATCGAGATGTATATTTCCACTCTTCACAATATCTTCGATAACGGCAAGTGCCAAATATGGGTTCACAGCATTTGCACCATATCCAAACAACAGGGCAAAGTGCATCACCTCACGAGGTTCGGCAGACTCAACGATAATATCTATCTGCATACGTTTGCGGCGGTCTACCAAGTAATGATGTACTGCCGAAACAGCTAATAATGATGGAATCGGAGCGTGTTCTTTATCCACGCCTCTATCCGAAATCACAATATAATTGCTTCCGTTGTCTACTGCTTTCTCTGCTTTTTGGCAAAGTTCTTCAAGGGCTTTTTCCAATCCATCCGCACCCTTAGTCGGGTCGAACAGCATAGGAATAACTTCTGCCTTAAAGCCTTTATATTCCAAATGCACCAATAAATCCAACTCCCTGTTAGACAGGAACGGATTTGACAATCCGACCATCTTACAGTGTTCCGGCATCGGCTCCAAAATATTCTTATGTATAGAACCTATATATCCTGCCAAAGACATGACCAATTCTTCACGAATAGGGTCAATAGGCGGATTCGTTACTTGTGCAAACAGTTGACGGAAGTAATTGAACAGGCGTTGCGGCTTTTCGGAAAGAACTGCCACAGGCGCATCGTTACCCATTGATGCTGTCGGCTCTTTACCTTCGTCAGCCATTGGGGTAAGTATTTTTTCAATATCTTCTTTATAATAGCCGAATGTTTTCAACAATTGAGTATAATTGTCTACACTATATTTAATGTTACGACCTGACGATATATCATCCAACGAGATACGGTTTTTGTCCAACCAATTACGGTACGGATAAGCTTTCGCCAGATTTTCTTTCAATTCAGGGTCATACTGAATTGTACCTGTTTCGGTATCAATCATCAACATTTTACCCGGCCTTAATCGTCCTTTTTCTTTTATTTCGGATGGTTCAAATGGTAGCACTCCCATTTCGGATGCCACAACCATTATATCATTGTTAGTCATCAGGTAACGTGCAGGACGCAAGCCGTTTCTATCCAACAATCCGCCTGCATAACGTCCATCTGTAAACAAGACTGTCGCAGGACCATCCCAAGGCTCCATCAAAATACTGTGGTATTCATAAAATGCTTTGAGGTCGTTAGAAATTGGGTTTTTATCGTTCCATGATTCCGGAATCATCATTGCCAACGCATGCGGTAGAGATTTACCCGACATCACCAAGAATTCCAATACATTATCGAATGATGCACTATCACTCATAGATGGTTGTATAATGGGCCACAATTCGCTGATATTACCCAATAAATCTGATTTAAGAACGCTCTCACGAGCTTCCATCCACAGGCGATTGCCTTTTATCGTATTTATTTCACCATTGTGAGCTACCATTCTGAACGGATGCGCCAAATCCCAAGTGGGAAATGTATTGGTACTGAAACGTGAGTGTACCATAGCGATAGCACTTGTCAAATGCGGATTCAACAAATCAGGGAAATAATGACGAAGTTGCTCCGAAGAAAGCATACCTTTATATACAATCCGCTTCGAGGAAAGGCTGACGATATAAAAAGCTTTTTTGGTAGCGAGCGAAAGAACAGTCGATTGTACGATTCCTCTTTCTACTTTCTTACGAAGCAGATATAAACGATGCTCAAGTTCGTCCTGATCCGTTCCTTCATCACCTACAACGAATATTTGTTTGATAGTCGGTTCATTGGCAAGAGCCATTTCGCCCAATATGTCGCTGTTGACAGGAACATCACGAACTGCAATCAGTTTAAGACCGTCCTTCTCAATAGATTCGGTCAACATCATCATACACGATTCAGCTTCCGCTTCACCTTTCGGCAGAAAGACAAGCCCTGTACCGTAATGCCCTTTTTCGGGAACTGCTATACCTTGCAATAATATAAATTCGTGTGGGATTTGCAGCATGATACCTGCGCCATCCCCAGTTTTATTATCGGCATTTTCTGCACCCCGGTGCATCATATTTTCCAATACCCGAAGCCCATTTTCTACAATAGCATGAGATTTAGCACCTTTCATGTGCAGAACCATACCTACACCGCAGGCATCATGTTCAAACTCCGGGTTATATAGTCCATTTTCTATTATTGCTTTTAAATTTTGCATTTTCCTGTTGGTTTATTATATCCTTATCTTATAAATAATAACTCACGATACTTAGCCAATGGCCACATTTCATTATCAACAATAAGTTCCAATTTATCAATATGATAACGTATTTCATCCAGATATGGCGCCACATTATCATGATACGAAATGGCTTTCTGACGTTCGCCTTCTATCGTGTTTGCTATTTTACGGGCATCGACCATTTCATGTACTTTTGCGTTGATAGCATTCACATGCGTTGAAATTTTTTCAATCAGGCGAAGCTGCTCTGCCCCCAGTGTCTTATAATCCTCTGTTACATCTTTCAGTTTGGATACATTTGTCAGCAATATCGACTGGTAACTAATTGCTACCGGAATAATATGGTTTAATGCCAAATCCCCTAATACACGAGACTCAATCTGGATTTTTTTCGTATAAGTTTCCCATTTTACCTCATTGCGTGCATGAAGTTCTACTTCCGACAATATGTTCCCGAACGTTTTTATACTTTGCTTCGATGTATAGGCATCGTAAATAACGGGCACACTAGTTTCACAATCTAAACCGCGTTGTTTTGCTTCGGCTTTCCATGCATCACAGTACCCGTTCCCATTAAAACGGATCGGACGGGATTCCTTGATATACTTTTTAATGATTTTGTAAAGAGCCTCTTCTTTCGATTTCCCTGATTCAATCAACTCTTCCACTTCTTGCTTGAATGTCCTTAATTGCTCAGCCACAGAGGCATTCAACGCAGTCATAGCAGAAGCACAGTTAGCCGAGGAGCCTACTGCACGAAATTCGAAACGGTTTCCCGTAAAAGCAAATGGAGAAGTACGGTTACGATCTGTGTTATCCAAAAGGATCTCAGGGATTTGACCAACCCCAAGGCTTATTTGTTTTTTGCTGTCTACTACAATAGCATCTTTTACCGAACTTTTTTCAAATTTATCCAGAATATCACTTACCTGAGTACCAAGAAATACCGATATAATTGCCGGAGGCGCTTCGTTCGCACCTAAACGGTGAGCGTTTGTTGCAGAAGAAATAGATGCTTTCAACAATCCATTATTTTTGTGTACGGCAGCCAGGATATTAACAACAAAGGTGATAAAACGCAAGTTGTCTACTTGGTTTTTGCCCGGAGACAATAAATTTATGCCTGTATCTGTAGACAACGACCAGTTGTTGTGCTTGCCCGACCCGTTAATACCTTTGAACGGCTTTTCGTGGAACAATATACGAAACGAATGTTTACGGGCAACTTTGTCCATTATTGACATTACCAACAGGTTATGGTCTACTGCCAGGTTACATTCTTCATAAATCGGAGCCAGTTCAAACTGGTTTGGAGCAACTTCATTGTGACGGGTTTTTACAGGAATACCTAAAGAATATGATTCATACTCAAGTTCTTCCATAAATTTTTGCACACGTACCGGAATAGCTCCGAAATAATGATCCTCTAATTGTTGATTTTTAGCGCTTTCGTGCCCCATCAATGTTCTTCCTGTCAGAGCCAGATCGGGACGAGCCATAAATAAATCCTCGTCAACAAGGAAGTATTCCTGTTCCCATCCGAGGTTTGATTGTATTTTTGTCACATCTTCATTAAAGTAATGTACAACATCTGTTGCCGCTTTGTTTACCTCATGCAGGGCTTTGAGAAGTGGCGTTTTATAATCCAGTGATTCGCCTGTATATGAGATAAATATTGTAGGTATACATAGTGTATCACCCACTATAAAAGCAGGAGAAGAAGGGTCCCACGCCGAGTATCCACGAGCCTCAAATGTATTGCGGAGCCCTCCTGAAGGGAAACTTGACGCATCCGGTTCTTGCTGAGCCAAAAGTTTTCCTTCAAATTCTTCTATTAGTCCGCCTTGCCCGTCATGCTCCACAAATGCATCATGCTTTTCGGCTGTACCATCTGTCAATGGATGAAACCAATGTGTGTAATGTGTCGCTCCATTTTCCAGAGCCCACATACGCATTCCCGCCGCCACATGCTCGGCAAGGAAACGGTCAACAATGGCGCCATTATCTATGGCATTTGCAATTGCACTGTAAGTTTCCCGCGACAGATATTTAGCCATCGCTTTCCGGTTGAATACTTTCTCTCCATAATAGTCTGAGGTTTTAGAAGTTGGCTTTTCAACTTTCACCGGTTGCCTTTCCGAAGCCGTTTGTACTGCTTTGAATCGTAATTTTGACATAGGATTTTTATTATATGATAGTTCGTTATTAATATGCTTTTTCATGTACTGTTTGCACTGCGCGTCCCGATGGGTCTACTTTATTTCTGAACGAGGCATCCCATTCCAGAGCAACAGCCGAACTGCATGCAACCGAAGGGACAGACGGAACTGTGCGTGCCGCCGAAGCCGAAGGGAAGTGGCTCTCGAAAATCGTCCGGTACAAATATTCCTCTTTCGACATGGGCGGGTTTACCGGAAAACGCTCTGCTGCATTCCTCATTTGTTTGTCCGACACCTTTGATGCGGCCACTTCCCGCAAGGTATCTATCCAGTTGTAGCCCACTCCGTCCGAGAATTGTTCTTTCTGTCGCCAGGTTACAGTTTCAGGCAAATATGCTTCAAAAGCTTTCCGCAGGATATATTTTTCTATTTTCCCATTGCTCCCGCACATTTTATCGTTAGGATTCAACTGCATGGCTGTATCCATAAATTCTTTGTCAAGAAAAGGAACACGCCCTTCCACACCCCATGCAGCCAATGCCTTATTTGCCCGCAGGCAGTCATAGAGGTGCAGTTTATCTAGTTTACGCACAGTTTCTTCATGAAAAGCTTCTGCACTGGGAGCTTTGTGAAAATAAAGATATCCACCGAATAATTCATCAGAACCCTCACCCGACAATACCATTTTCACTCCCATCGACTTTATATGCCTGGCCAGAAGATACATCGGTGTTGATGCCCTTACGGTAGTGACATCGTATGTTTCGATGTGGTATATAACATCAGGGAGAGCATCCAGCGCTTCTTCTACTGTGAAATGTATTTCGTGATGGATTGTCCCTATATAATCTGCCACATGCCTGGCTGCCGCCAGATCGGGAGCTCCTTTGAGCCCTATGGCAAATGAATGTAACTGAGGCCACCATGCTTCTGTTTTATGTTCTTCTTCGATCCGGTAGGAAGCATAACGCTTTGCGATAGCAGATATAATGGAAGAGTCTAGTCCGCCGGAAAGCAATACGCCGTAGGGAACGTCCGACATCATCTGCCGGCACACCGCATTTTCCAGATCCATGCGTATTTTTTCCGGATCGGATATGTTATGTTTCACATTTTCGTAAAACATCCAGTCGCGCTTATACCATTGTTTTACTTCCCCGTCTTCACTATACAGGAAATGTCCGGGAGGGAATTCTTTTATATCGGGGCATATCCCCTCAAGGGCTTTCAGTTCGCTGGCGACATAGAACTGTCCGGAATTATCGTATCCCATATACAAGGGTATGATGCCCATATGGTCACGCCCTATCAGGTACACATCTTTGGTTTTGTCGTATAATGCAAAGGCATAGATACCATTCAGTTCTTCAAACAGGCTGGTTCCTTTATCCTGATACAAAGCCAGAATAACCTCACAATCGGATTGAGTCTGAAAGTCATAGGCGGAGGAATACCGGTCCCGTATTTCTTTATGGTTGTATATCTCTCCGTTCACAGCCAGTACCATGTTTTCTTCCGGGCTGCACAAAGGCTGTTTGCCCGACTCTATTCCTACAATAGACAAACGTTCATGAGCCAATATACTTTTGCCGCAACAATATACTCCGGACCAATCAGGTCCCCTGTGGCGTATCTTTTTCGCCATCTTCAATACTTGGGGGCGCAGAGACTGTATATCTTGTACTAAATCAAAAATTCCAACAAATCCACACATAAAGCAATATATTATAATCACAATATCATTATCGAGTACAAATGTATATCATTTTATTAAACAAACAAATGTTTTAATGTCTTTATGTATTACTAATTGCAAAATATAATACAAAAGGTTATTTTTCAGCTATTCTATCAAGCTAATTGATAGTAAATTACAAATTTTCCTAAAAAAATGTTTTTATTTATTCTTTTTACAAATCAAAATAACGTACATTTGCATCATAAAACATCATATTGTAGCTACTATTGAGTTTTATTAAACTATTTGTCTTGATAAATTAATATTTAACATCTTTAAATGTTTTGCTTATGAATGTTTTATTCTTAATAAAGAAAGTCCGATGGATAATGCTTTTATCCGCATCATTATTTGTGACAAAAATCAATGCACAAACAGGTGTCAGCGTCAATCTGGAGGCTGATGTTGTCAGCAGCTATGTATGGAGAGGATTTAAACAAGCCGGGGCAAGCATCCAGCCATCATTGGGTGTAGAGTATAAGGGCGTGTCGTTATCAGCATGGGCATCTACTGATATTGCAGGAGATGATAAGAAAGAGGTGGACTTTACATTGGGCTATGCTGTTTCTGGCTTTAATGCCAGCCTGACGGATTACTGGTGGGATGGTGAATATGCCAACAGGTATTTCAGTTATCCGGCAGAAGGAAACGCTGGGCATCTATTGGAGGCATCTATCTCTTATACATTGTCCGAAGCTTTTCCGCTTACTGTATCGTGGAATACTTTCCTGTTGGGAAGAGGAAATAAAAAGGCAAATGGGGATAACTCATTTTCAACCTATATTGAAGCATCATATCCTTTTGTGGTAAAAGATATGGAATTTAGTATATCGGCCGGCTTTATACCTTGGGAAAGTGCGGTATATGGTGCGGATATGGATGGCTTTAAGTTTACGAATATTCAATTGGGAGCAACGCGGGATATAAAGATCAACGAGCGTTTCAGCTTGCCGGTTTTTGCGAATATTATTGCTAATCCTGCGGTAGAGGATATTCATTTTGTATTTGGATTCAGAATTAAATAATCAACGTATGAAAAAGATTGAAGCGATTGTACGGAAATCAAAATTCCAGGATGTACGAAAGGCTCTATATGATGCCGACATAGAGTTCTTGTCCTGGTGGGACGTGAAGGGACAGGGCGATGCTAAGCAGGGACTGATATTCAGGGGGATTGCTTATGACATAAATGCCATAGACCGGATATATTTATCATTTGTTGTGCGAAACCAGAATCTGGAGAAATCTATTGATGTTATTCTGAAATCAGCCTATACCGGTGAAAGTGGCGACGGCAGGATATTCGTTTCGGATATAGAACAGTCTATCAGGATTCGGACTAGGGACAGGGGCGAGGAATCGCTGTACAACAAAGGGGAAGAGAAATAAAACAGGTATTAGTTTAACGAATTTAAGGTAAATAAAGATATGAAGGCTTTTCTATTCAAGTATATATTAATCGGTTTTTTAGGTTTATTTTGTTTTTTGCCAGTCCTGCAGGCTCAGGATTCCGGCACACATGAAGCTGATTCTGCCAGGTTGTATTCTTCTGTAACTTCACCTGCCGCCCCTATTGATATGAATGCGGAGCAAGCGGAACCAGCAGCGTTAAATGTGGGCAATACAGCTTGGATATTGGTTGCAACCATACTGGTTATGCTGATGACTATTCCGGGACTGGCATTTTTTTACGGAGGCCTGGTACGGCGGAAGAACGTACTGAGTATTATGATGCAATGCCTTGTCCTTACTGCGCTTATCAGTGTTTTATGGATTGCCTTCGGGTATAGTTGGGTATTTGGCACTGATTACATGGATGGTGAAAATTCGCTTGGTTTCATGATGGGCGGCTTCGACAAGGTGTTTTTTAAAGGCATGGGCATTAACACTTTGTTGGAGGGGGTAAATATTCCCGAGATATTATTTGCCATGTTCCAATGCAAATTTGCGATTATAACTCCGGCTCTTATCATTGGCGCTTTTGCTGAGAGGATTAAATTTTCGGGATTCCTTCTGTTCAGCGCACTATGGGCTATAATCGTTTACAACCCGATGGCCCATTGGGTATGGGGTGGCGGTTGGATGCAGGAGATGGGAGCCATCGACTTTGCCGGAGGGACAGTTGTGCATATCAATGCCGGAGTTTCGGCTTTGGTTATGGCTATTATGTTAGGCCGCCGCAAAGGTTATCGTACAGTAGGACATCCGATACCTCCGCATAATATTCCATTCGTGGTGCTGGGAACAGCTCTGCTATGGCTGGGATGGTTCGGCTTCAATGCCGGAAGCGGATTGGCAGCCGATGGCTTAGCAGCAAACGCTTTAACGGTTACCCATCTTGCTACAGCGGTTGCTGCACTGGCGTGGATGGCTCTGGAATGGATTATCAATAAAAAGCCGACTGTTGTGGGTATCTGTACAGGTAGTGTTGCCGGGCTAGTTGCTATCACCCCTGCTGCCGGCACAGTGGATGTTATGGGAGCATTCTTTATCGGATTGATATCAGCTATGGTCTGCTTTATGATGGTAGCCTGGGTGAAACCTAAGTTGAAATATGATGACACATTGGATGCTTTTGGTGTGCATGGTGTAGGTGGATTTGTGGGCGCTATATTAACCGGGATATTTGCTACGCAGGTAATCTCGGGAGAGGGTGGCGTACAAGGCGCTTTGTATGGAGATTTTCATCAACTGGGCATACAGGTGATCTGTAATGGTGCTGCCATTGTTTACAGTGCGGTACTCACATTTGTTTTGTTCAAGATTGTGGACAAGCTAGTAGGTTTGCGTGCAACAAAAGAGGAGGAATCAATCGGATTGGATATAACTCAGCATGGTGAAATGGCGTATAATGAAGATGAGTGAAACGAAAATTGGATACTCTGAATCTCTTACAGGGTTCTCTCATAAGTAAGATATCAGGACTCTATTAAATTAAAGTTTAATATCTCCGGGCGGCACTAAACATGTCGCCTTTTTTTTTGCCTATTCTTTAGTGTAATTAAACAAAAGAAAATGGCCAAACAATTGATCGCAAGAGGACAAATTACAGTTTATACTCAGAATGATGCATATAACATCAACCAGTCTTTGAATGAATACATATTTACAGCAAACAACAACGGAACAATACCGAATGCCGTATCGTTCACTTCTGCTATAAAGGTAACTCTTGGGGATAAAAATATTACAAACTTCACTATTGGTAACATTACTATACCTACCGGTTTTTCTGCAATTACCGTAAACAATACCACTAAAACGATTACCTATTTGATTGCTGCCAATACAAGTAACTTGGCCGATAATGGTAATATTTCCATTCCTGTCATTATTAATAATGAAACATACCACCTCTCATTTGTCTGGTCAAAGTCTAAACAAGGTATTGTTGGCTCTGCAGGTGTCGATGCCAATCTTCTGGATTGGGTTTCTGACTGGGATACCAATAAAACTGTCATCAGCTCCCAATCTGTTATCACTCCTAAAATTTTTGCAGGTATAAAAAATATAAATGGAACTATAACGGGTACTGCCATCGGAAGGTTCCCTTTAGATACAATGAACCCTTCGGGGCAAATTACAACCGAAACGATAGATGGTATTTACGGATTTAAAGACGGGTACAAAACATTTTTTGTTGATAACTCCGGAAATGCCCAGTTAGGAAGGGCAAACCAGCATATAAAATATAATGCTGATACCGGAAAAGTAGAATTTGGCTCTGAAATTAGCCTGAACTGGTTAATTCCCATCCAAACTGCCAAGAATGAGGCGATCAATACAGCAGTAATTGATGCAACACAGAAAATAGCATCAATACAAATCGGAACGCGAAACTATATAAGGAACAGTACTTTTGAAGTTTCAAAAATCTCGGATGTTTTAAAGATTGAAGGTGTAACTGCAGTTATAGATACACAAGAAAAATACCTCGGTTATAATTCCATTAAGATTACACAAAATATTGCAACTACAGAAAATGCAGCTGCATACCGGGTTTATTTCAATGCTCTCAAATTATGTTCTCCTGCCAGTTTCAGTATGTGGGTAAAAGCATCTGCTACCACAAGCCTTTGTATCCGCATCGGAGGAAAAGGTACAGTAGATAAAGCTATCGACACTGAATGGAGATTGATTAAATTAGAAAATATTACTCCAAATTCGCTGGTTGTTCTTTTTGGGGTTACTAACTCAGGAATAACCTACAACATAGCGCTTCCCATGCTTGTTGAAGAATCATTGACTCTAAAAGTTGAAAAGGGTAAGATTGGCGGCTGGAATATTGTTTCCGATTCTATTTATATCGGAACGAAAAGGAATGTGTATGGTATATTCACCGATGAACAAGGCTCCATAACGATCGGTACGAATGGAATAAGGGGATATAAATGGCGCCTGGATGCTAGTGGTAATGGGGCGATAGCTGGAGGCAATATCAGTTGGGATAAAGCAGGCAATATCACTTTTGCTGAATCTGTTAAACTAAACTGGACAAGTTATACGGATAATCTGATAACAACGAATAATAAAAATATCCTACCTAAACTGACTCAAATTACGTCCACAGGTATATATACAGGAGCATTGAATGCAAGCCAGATAACAGCAGGGATAATCAGTGCCGATAGAATTGCGGCCAACAGTATAACATCAGCAAAGCTGGATGCAGTCAGTATCAAAGCAAATATTATCAATACTGATTATATTAATGGGCTATCCTGTACTTTTACTAAAGGAACAATTGGTGGTTGGAATATAATATCAGATACCATCTATCAGAAAACATCCGGAAGATATATCCTTTTCCGTGCAACAGAAGGTTATTCTTCGGTCGTATCAACTTATGGCAAACGAGGATTGACAATTTACACTGAAGACCAGTATCTGAGCGAAGGAGCCGTTAAGATTGTACAGATGGGAATGTTGGCCGACAAGAATACAGCTCAAACATACAGCTCAACTTCCAGTTATGGTTTCCGAATCATGCTGAAAGGAAGTAAAGATGCTTTTCGTGCCGATCAATACGGTGTTCTGCTTGCGGGTTGGAATGTTGACCAGGAAAGTCTTTACAGGGGGACAAAGTCAAATTTATCCTATACTTTTACTGATGCAGGAGCATCTGTAACAATAGGAACACGGGGAATAAGAGGCTATAAATGGAGACTGGAATCAGACGGTGCCGGAGCAATAGCAGGTGGTAATATTTCATGGAACACGCTTGGCAAAGTTACATTCGCAGAGTCAGTGTCTTTAAACTGGACAAAATATACGGATGATAAAGTAAACTCAATAAACATTGGTGCCCGAAACTACGCTCTTGAAACATCAAATGCCTGGACCATTTATACAGACCTTGCAAATGTGTTTAATCAATGTATATTACCTTATAAGGTATTAACCGACACATGGAAGAAAAATGATACGATAATTGTTACCTTCGATTATAAGTATTCCAATATAGTGGCTAATGCCGGTCAAAATTGTGAAATAGCCATACAGGGAAGTGGAAATGTAACAGAATGGGGTATCGGAGGATTCAATTATACGAGTTTCATCGATAAAATAGATTTTGAAAAAAAATCGGGGACTATACGTATCAGTTATTCTTTTATTGTTACGGCAGATCATCTAAAGAACAGTTTTATAATGTGAATTTCCAGCATGACTATCTGGTCGGAAGAGTGTATATAAAGAATTTCAAGGTCGAAAAGGGAACTAAAGCTACCGATTGGTCACCTGCACCGGAAGACATCAGTTCCCGTCTTACTAAAATTACTTCAACGGGGATATATACAGGAACCATCAGTGTCGGGCAGATAAATATAGACAATACCCTTGTTGTCGGAGGCAGTACCTATAACGGGAGTATATCCGTCCGTGATGCATTAAACAATACGATGGTTACTTTGAACCGTAACGGAATAACCGCCATAGGCGGATCGATAGGTGGCTGGGTTATATCTTCAAATCAAATATCCAAGAATTCTGTTGTATTCGGAGCTGACGGAACTATATCAAATGCAGGTAAATCAATGATGGTGCAGGTTATGTTGCCAATGGAAATGTTATATGGACTGCATCGGGTGCTGTTACCATTACAGGAACAATAAATGCTACTTCCGGTCAGATAGGCGGATTTGAAATAGGTTATGGCAGGATAGGTTCTGTTGCTACGGGAAATGGTGAAGGAGGAGGTCTCGCAATTTATAATGATCTTTTCAGGGTTGGCTCCTCTATCTCATATGCTCTGTTTGGAAGTGATACATTCCCTGCATCGGCAGGAGGATCTTTTACATCAGCAGGGAGAATAACCAATCATCGTTCCGGTTCTCACTTTTATGAAACCAATTGTGGTATTTATATTGATGTAAAAAATGCAACTAAGAATTTCGGAGTATATACCAATGCTCCCATTATGGCGCCTTCTTTCATCGGGAATAAATGCAAAACCATTGTATTCAGTGGCACAGGCTACAGTATTGACTTTTCCCAGTGTAATGTGTTTTTTGTTTATGGGACTGCACATTATGGCGTTAATCTTCCGGATGAACAATATTAGCCCACTTGATTCAGTTAATTGGGGTGCAATAGCCAACTATGATCCGGACCATAACGAATATGAATTGTCTGAACACGAATATGTGGTCTACAATGGAAAAGTGTTTCATCCGGAAATCGATGTGAATGCCGATATTCCGGAAGTAGGGAAGAACCTTACCTTAAATGATTGCCGGAACTACAACTTGAAAAAACACATGGTGCGATTAGCTGTATATGAATTGACAAAACTCATCGCCCCCAATAACGTAAGTGTTGTCAGGGTAAAAGATTATGAGGATTCAATGAAATGGCTCTCGGATGCAGCCAGATTAAAGCTAAACCCCCAAATTCTTCGTAAACTGGCGGAAGATAAAAAGGAAGTTATGGACTGGCAACTTGCCACATTTCAGACGGACTATGACCCGTATAAGAACCCGTGGTTGACCTGATTATAGCTCTTCTTCTTTGTCCTCTATTTTACAAATAACGGTCTTGTTTGAGTATTGAATTTCAAGATATGGACTATCTTGAGTCAGTTCGTCAAGCAGGCCGTTTCTTTTCATTTCATCAAGTATGGATTGTATAAGTTCGTCTTTTCCCTGATTGCTTTGTTCGTTAGTGTTAATTTTCATATTTTAACATTTACTATATACAAAAGCGTGAGACACTTACCTATCGACATCCGGGAACGGCCAAGCCCCACGTACACAATAAGAAATGCTCACGCCTATAGTATGAGCATTTAACCTATTTTTTCGTGTACGTATCTTAAATTGGTCGTTTCGGATACTCTCGAATTATAAGCTAAACGCTAATTCTTCTCTAATATGTAATACAAAAATAGATATTTACCTATGATTTTGCATTATATCCTGGTTATTTTTCAATCTAATAGCTTATCTGATGGCTAATTTTGCTTTTGTTTAAGTCAGGATTTTATTTTTTAAATTTATCTTTGTTCCGAAATTAATTAAATAACGAATATTACGATGAAAGAATTAGTAGACAATTTAACCCAATTATTTGCAGACTTTTCTAAGGACGCGGCATTACAAGTTGAAAACGGAAACAAAGCAGCTGGTACCCGTGCCAGAAAAACATCGCTTGCAATCGAAAAAGCATTGAAAGAATTTCGTAAAGTTTCTATTGCAGAATCAAAATAAGATCAGTTATAGGAGAAAGGAAACGGGAATAAGAATGTTTTGATTTCTTAATCCCGTTTGTCTTTTTGAAAATATTAGTTTGATCTTGGTATTTTCTTTTTAATTATTGAAAATTACGATTCATTTGAGCAAACACCTCGTCTTCATTAGTTGATTTATAGTAATGTTTGTAAATTACGTCCGGAGTATTTCCTGCTTGTCCAGCTACTAATTATCAACAATAGACATCCGTACTACCTAAGTCACACAAACAACTAAAAATTAGCCTTTTACAGCTATTTTTATAGTATATATAAAAAAGAAAAGGTTGTCGTCCCGACAACCAATCTTCAAATTGTTAACCTTAAATCTAATACCATGAAAAACACATTACAAATGTAAGGGGTTTTTCTAAACTGACAAAATATCCTGAATAGAAAATATGTTTTTTAACACAAAACCCACTTTTAACTTTTTTGTTAGGATATTTTTATTACACGAGCCTTTGTTGTGAATAATTCTTTATAGAAAAGCAAAAAGACAGAACTTTGTAAGTCCTGTCTTTTTGGAAATGATATATAACTCTATATTATTTACCTTGTTGTGCGTCTTCAATCATCTTAGCATTAGGCAAGATGTAAACCTCAACACGACGGTTTTGGCTTCTTCCTGCAGCTGTACCATTATCAGCAACCGGCTGAGTAGAGCCTTGACCTTCTGATGTCATACGAGAACCTCCGATACCGTTTGTTACAAGATAATCGTAAACTGCTTTTGCACGTTTCTCTGAAAGCGGATTGTTTATTGCATCACTACCAGTATTGTCGGTATGTCCGAATATTTGAACATCTGTATCAGGGTTGTTTTTCAATGATGTAGCAAAACTTGACAAAGAACTTTTTGCAGCAGAACTCAATGTGCTTGAGTTAGTTGCAAATAAGATTCCTGATTCGAATGTAACCTTGATTGCTTGTCCGTCATTGATAGATTCTACCTGCGCTCCATTGATTCTTTCAAGTTCAGCTTTTTGTTTATCCATCTTGTTTCCAATGATAGCTCCGGCCGAACCACCAACAACAGCACCGATACCTGCTCCCCAGGCAGCACCTTTACCTCCACCGATAATTGCACCGATACCTGCTCCTAATGCACCTCCGGCTCCGGCTCCGATACCACCGCCTTTTACTGTATTGCTTGCTCCACAACTCGAAAACAGAACTGCTACGCTAAGCCCGATAGCAGCCAGAATTGATAAATTTTTCATAATAGTTTTTTTTTAATTTAGTATAAAATAATTTTGTATTTACTCAAACATGTCAATTGAATCGCAGTAATCCAATTCGCCTCTGATAATATAAGTTATTTCTTCGGGCGTAAACTTGGTTATCTTGTCTTTTCGGGTATTTTTCAACACGTATTCAACCAACTCATCTTCATCAATATCAACAATGGTGTCATCAGACACATCGCTATCCATAAGACCTTTATCTTCATAAAAGTCGTATATAATATCAATGATATAGGTGATCTCGTCGTTCGAAAATTTCCCCTTTAACTCTTGCGGCAGGCTTTTTTGTATGAATTTTACCGCTGCTTCTTCGTCATAGCCCAACAAATCGTTTTCTGCGCTCATTCTGTTATGAACTTTTAATGTTTATACTGAAATATAACAATGTATAGAAAGTTTGTGTTCACTCGTGTTGTGAATATTTATTCTTTATTTAAATGACATACATATACTCAAAAGGTTTAATCCTTTTTATGAAAATATTTAAAATTTCAAATATTTTATTTCGCTTCGTTTTGATATAAAAATCGTTTGATGCTCCGTTTGGGAGTTTTTTCAAACTCCTCTTCTCTAACAACATAACGGCTTATTTGGCTGTAATTAGCTAAACGTCCGTTTATTTGCTTTATCTCTTTGTCAAGCAAAGTTCTCAGATCTTCGTCAGATATTTTGTTCGCTTTCAAATATTCCAAATCCGGATATATGAGAGCCACCAGTTTGTTTTTGCTATCTTCAACAACCAATGATTCGGACACAAAGATACTATTATTAAGGAAATCTTCAATTTCTTCCGGATAAATATTCTGCCCTGAGGCTCCTAAAATCATGGTTTTACTGCGTCCTCGTATATATATGAAGTCATTTTCGTCCATCACGCCAAGATCTCCCGTGTATAGCCAACCGTCTTTGTCTATGGCACTTGCCGTAGCTTCGGGGTCTTTAAAATATCCGCTCATGACATTCATACCCCTGACCAAAATTTCTCCGGCTATGCGTTGCGGATCTTCCGAGTCTATTTTCACTTCCATACGGTCGACAGGCTTACCGCACGAGGTTGCCCTGTATGTTTCCCAATAGTCGTAAGAGATTAGCGGACCACATTCCGTCATACCGTACCCCACGGTGTATGGGAATTTTATTTTGGTGAGAAAATCTCCAATTTCTTTGTTCAATGCAGCGCCACCTATCACAACCTCAACAATATTACCGCCAAAGGCTTCTATCAGTTGTTTTCTGATCTTTTTGAATACGATATCCCTCAGCACAGGTATTTTAACCAGCGTGCTAACCGGCTGTTTTTTCAACACCGGAAACACTTTGCTTCGGATGATTTTTTCGATAATCAACGGAACTGCAATAACCAGCGTTGGTTTTGCCAGAGCAAAGGCCCCCAGAATAATTTGAGGTGATGGCACTTTCGAAATAAAGTGCATGTGCGAACCTTTGGTGATAGACAATAATACCTCGAAAGCCAATCCATACATGTGTGCCATAGGCAACATACACACAAACCCGTCGCCCGCCTTTACGAAAGGAATGTTGTCGATGGCGAAACGGGTGTTAGACCACAAGCTCCTGTATGGAATCATTACACCCTTGGGGTTGCTTGTAGTTCCTGACGTATAGTTTAAGATTGCCAGATCTTCGGGTTGCTCGTCGTGTATATACACGTTTTCTTTGGTGAATCCATTCGGAAACTTTTTATCAAAAGCTACCTGCACATCAAATTCTCCGGATATATTGGACTTCAATATCGAAAAGTCGTCGATAAGTATTATCGAATCCAGTTGAGGCATTTCGGATTCGGCTAACCTCTTCCAAACGGTAGAGCCTACAAATAATATCTTCGACTCGGAATGATTAACTATCCTATGCACACTCTCGGCATTGAAGTCGTGAAGTATTGTTGTTGCCGCCGCCCCATACGACAATGTAGCGAATATCCCGATTGCCCAATGTGTACTATTGGCTCCGCATAAGGCTATTTTATCTCCTTTTTTTACACCCAGAGCCTCGAATAGCAAGTGCAGTTTTGCCATTTCTTCGGCCAGATGTTTGTATGTATAAGTTTTTTTCTCAATATCAGTAAGCGCCGGTTTATCCCAATTGTTTGTTATTCCGTCTTTTACTAATTGTAAAAAGCTATTTTTCATGAGTAAAGTTTTTATGATGATTATCGCAAATATAAAGACTTTTTATAAGAATTATTATTTTTTCCTTTTCTAAAAGTCTTGGGGTAATGATTATTCTTTGTAGTTTCGGAAGGTATTTTATATAAATTATCCGATAAAATGATGGAGAATAGAGAAATAACATGGTTGACACTACCTTTCAACAAACTGGACTGCAAATCATTATACCAAATACTACGATTGCGAAGCGAGGTATTTGTTGTGGAGCAGGCTTGTGTATATCAGGATGTTGACGGCAAGGATGTTAAAGCATTGCACGTTTTAGGCTACGCCGGCGAAGAACTTGTCGCTTATTGCCGTTTATTCAGAGCGGGCGATTATTTTGACGAACCTGCTATCGGGCGTGTGGTTGTATCAGCAGCACATCGCAGATTTGGCTATGGACATCAACTGATGGATAAGGCTATCGAAAAATTGTTTCATTGGGCGGGTGAATCGGAAATTGTTATCTCTGCCCAACTATATTTGAAAAGATTTTACGAGGCTCATGATTTTGAGCAAATTAGCGACATATACCCGGAAGATGGCATTCCCCATATCAGGATGAGGAGAGAGATAAACAAAGAGCGGATTTTGTAAATTAATCCGCTCTTGTTCTGTCCTAATTTATAGAAACCGTCTAGACTTTTTCGTTTTATTCAATTTTGTCATCCTGAGAGTATCGAAGGATCTGTTTTTTAGATGTTTCACTACGTTCAACATGACAAAAACTCAAAAATTAAGTATAATTTAAAAAGTCTAGATGACTTCATAGTTTTTTGTTATATCCTCGTCTCGTTTTATGATGTTCGGCGTTGAACCCATCCCACTGCGACTGAATTTTGTTGTTCATCTCAAGCTCAGGATTTGTTTCGGCAAAACGGAATCCGCTCTTGTGTGCCGATGGAATGAAATCGTTGAAGATCATTGCATTTACTCCCTTTCCTTGATATTCGGGTGCTACGCCCATAAGCATCAAATCTAATATAGGGTTCTTTTTGCCTTTCAAGTCTTTAAGTAAATGTATCCAACCTGTGGGGAACAATCTTCCTCTCGATTTTATGAGCGACTGAGACAAGTTAGGTATACCAATACCGAAAGCAACAACTTCGTCCGTATCTTCTTTTATCACAATCGAAACCACATCCCACCGCAACAGAGGAACATACATTTTGACATAATAGTCTATCTGTCTCTTTGTCAGGGGAGAAAACCCGTACAACGGTGCGTATGCCCTGTTCAGCAGATTAAACAGCTTGTCTACGTATGGCGTTATCTGCTTCAAGTTTTTAAACTTAAGCAGTTTAAGTCCAAATTTTTCAGATACAATTTTCGCTATCCGCTGATGGCGTTCCGGCACTTCGGGCGGAACGGGAATATAAAACTCGTGCCAGTCTACGTCTTTCTCATACCCCAGACGTTCTATTTGTTCTTTATAGTATGGATAACTGTACGTAGTTCCCATTGTCGAGATTCTATCGTATCCGTATATCAATAAACCTTCATGATCCAGGTCGGTAAATCCCAACGGGCCTTGTATTGCCTCCATCCCTTTACTTTTCGCCCAATTTTCGGCAGCATCGAACAGAGCATCAACAACCTCGTTGTCATCAATGAAGTCGACAAAGCCGAAACGTCCATGTTTTTGACCCCACACCTCATTGGCTTTGTGATTGATAATCGCTGCTATACGACCAACAACTTTTCCATCCTTGTATGCCAGAAAAAGTTGGCGTTCGCAAAATTCAAATGCCGGATTTTTTTCGGTATTGAAGGTATTGATCTCGTCCAGTATTAGTGAGGGTACATAATAAGGATTATCTTTATAAAGATCATCGATAGGGAATTTGACAAATTTTTTTACAGAAGATTTGTCATTTGCTTCAACAATTGTAACTGACATTCTTTAAGTCTCGATAGTTAAGAATTATTTTGATACGGCAAATATAGTATTTTTTTACCAATCCATCTTATATTCTTCTTATAGCAGAAAGAATATGCGAATAAGCGGATGTCTCGTCATTCATAATCCCCTTATTATCAACAGGCTCTATTTTAACTTTACCCGAAGCATGAATAATTTTCCCATCTCCCAGATAGATGCCAACATGTGTCGTCTTTTCATCTTTCTCGAAAAAAAGAAGGTCGGTTGGCTGAGCTTCAGCTAAAGAACTTATGATTTCGCCCTCTTTCACCTGTGTCCCGGCATCTCTGGTTAATGAAAAACCATTCATGGCAAAAACAGTCTGAACCAATCCGGAGCAATCGATGCCAAAAACGTTTTTCCCTCCCCACATATATGGCGAATTAAGGAATAGCATGGCTGTTGCTATTATATTGTCTTTGCTGCTATGTGGCAGATAGGTAACAAAACTGGGATGTATCTGAAAGGTCTTTCCTGCAATATCAAAACTACTATTCTCCGGATTATAGAATGGCAAACGGCTGCCTGCCGACAGGTGATATATGCTCTTGTCTGTCATGCAAAATGCGTCGGCAATAGGAACACAGGTCATAAATGTAGGGTGAGAAAGGAGTTTTGTGTATATTTCCTCGTCTATTTCTGTCAGCATCTTCGCATCCACCCATCCGGTGTACGAATCAATCGAGTTTTTTATCTTTACAAAAGATTCGCTATCCCCCTCTACCTCACAGGTTTCCCCGAACAGCAATTGCGTTACCATTTCGGCTTGTTCTTGCGGTGCACTTCTAACGGGCGTTACAGAATTCAGATTGACAACGTATTTCATAATTGTATTTTTATCCATAAAAAAAGGAGACATCATCGGCCTCCTCTTGTTATTTAATTTCTGTTTTTACTATTTTTTTTATCGGACAATGAATTTCTTTGCCCCGAATTTTTTAGATCCGTCTTCTACCGAGTAGATGTACGTACCTCTTTCGAGTGAAGTTGGTAAATCAATATTGTTTATTCCTCCGGCAAGTTTCACAGATACAACGCATTTTCCTAACAGGTTGTATATCTTCAACGTTTTTGCTGTTTTGAAATTATACGAAAATCTAACGTTATCTGTAACCGTACTTGTTATATTGATAAATTCTTCTTCACCCATACTTGTGGCAATTCCATCACCGGAAGCGTTGAAAGACGGGCTTTCAGCGTATCCATGCAATGCAAAGGACAAGAATATTAAAAGTAGAATTTTCTTCATAATTACAGTTTATACCCAATTATACATGGACAAATGTAGGGAATCTATTCCGAATAAACAAGCGTTTCTTTTATATTTTCGTTGTTAAAAACACAAAAAAGGTTACAGTCTTATTATATATCCACTACATTTTCTTTCAATGCCTCATCAAGCAAGGCCTTGGGCACGGAGCGTTTTATCTCGCTTATGATAATTTTCACAACTTTCTCTCGTAGAAAGTCTTTGCGTGTAACCAAACTTATCTCCCGCACGGGGTTTATGCCTTTGAATGGCCTTATATTTTTTTTCTGGGTTTCGCTCAACTCGTTGATTGCCATTTCGGGAATGATGGTCAACCCGCTATTGTTGTCGACGATATTGACAAGGGTATTGATGCTTCCCGCCTCATACGTGAACAGGTTGTGAGAGCTTTTACGCTTTCTCAGGTTACATAGCTTCAATATCTGATTGCGAAAGCAATGCACATCTTCCAACAGCCAAAGCCTGTTGACGTTTATGTCATCTTCTTCCAGTTCTTTTTTTGCATAAAGCGAAGTCTCGCGAGGAGAAACATACGAGAAAAAGCGTTCGTAATAGACCGGATGTTCTTTTATTTTGTCGTTCTTCAAGGGTGTAGCCAGAACTGCCCCGTCGAGGGTTCCGCTCATCAGCCGTTCTATTATCTGGGCTGTTGTTACTTCTTCTATCGACAGTTCGATGTCGTAACCGTTTTCTTCGTGTACCTGCATGAATACGGGCAGCAAATACGGTGCGATGGTGGGGATAATGCCTAAACGGAAGACTCCTTGCACAACGCCTTTTTCTTCCTGAATGATTTCTTTTATTTGCTTCACCTGCGACACTATCACTCTGGCCTGATTGATAACTTGTGTCCCAATCGGGGTTGGCTGCACAGGCAACTGGCTGCGATCGAATATTTTGATATCCAGTTCATCTTCCAGTTTCTGGATCATCATACTCAGTGTTGGTTGTGTTACAAAAGAGGCTTCTGCCGCTTTTGCAAAGTGACGATGTGTGTCTACTGCTATTATGTACTCCAGTTGTTGTATATTCATAGTGTTCTCGTACTAAAAGGTTTAGTATTCTCTCTCACCAAAGATGGATGTTCCTATTCTGACCATTGTAGAACCTTCTTCTATGGCTATACGGTAATCGTGCGACATGCCCATTGATATTTCGCTAAAATAATCAAAATCTTTGAAATAATCTTGTTTTAGACAGTCAAAAAAACTTCTCAAGGCTTTGAATTCTTCCCTTACTTTCTTTTCGTCGTCGGTATATGTTGCCATCCCCATAACTCCGGCAATGCGTGCGTATTTCAGGCTTTGCCAATTGTTTTGATCGAGCATTTTTTCACATTCGTCAAAATCGAACCCGAGTTTACTTTCTTCGTCTGCAATGTGAATTTCGAGCAAACAATTTATTGTTTTCCCTATTTTAGCGGCATTTTTCTCTATTTCCGAAATCAATTTCCAACTGTCAACACTATGTATGGTGTGCGTGTATGGCAATATCGCTTTCACTTTATTGGTTTGAAGATGCCCGATAAAGTGCCACTGTATGTCGGAGGGCAAGAGGTTTTGTTTCTGCTCAACCTCTTGCTGCCTGCTTTCTCCAAATATCCGTTGACCTGCGTTGTAGGCTTCCAATATAGCTTCGCAGGGATGAAACTTCGATACGGCAATCAGTTTAACGTGATCGGGTATCGTACTTCTTATTTCTGTCAGATTTGAAGCTATGCTCATATCACTATCATTCGGCGTCGGCATCCGCCGCATCTTCCTCCACTTCCGGGTTTGCCTCCAAAGCGGCGTTCAACTCGGTTTTCAGTGTTTCTACAACAGCGTTTGTCTTACTTTCGGTTTTGGTTACTTGCGAATATGGGAAAACATCCATCAGCATTGTTTCGGACAAACTGGCGATGCTGTAATCGGCCAGCGTTCCTGCCATTCCTTTTTCTACAACAGCCAATGCCTCCTTCAAATCGCAGGCTTGAGCCAACATCTGAACGGCCGTCTTTTTTTCCGATCCGCTTTTTTCATCGAGGGTAATAAAATATACCTTGGCTTTGAAGTAACGGTCGCCATTTTCGTTAAAGAAAATTTCGGCAAGTTTCATCCTTTTTATGTCGGCAACTGTAAATTCGCCACTGATATAAGGTCTTATTTCTTCAATGATGCGGGCTTCTGCTTCCGTGAAAGAAAGTGCGTCAACCAAATATGGCTCCGTTACTTTTTTCTGCATCCCGTTTTCCAAGGTTTTGTCGTAGCTAACCTTGCATTCAAACCAATTGTGCATACTCTAATTGTTGTTATCTGGTTAATAATTATAATCGTATTTGATGGCGAAAGTAATTAATAAAGATGAAAAAGAGATAAATAAAAACTATAAAAAATAATATTTAATTCGATTTTACGGTTGTGATAATTACATTCTGCCGATTTTCAATTCGCTGAAACAAGAGCATGATGTATAGAAAAATGGCATATCCGAAATTGGTTCTTTTTAATTGACTGCATGTCTTCAACTTTTACTACTTTTGTATTGCTAAAGTATTAAAAAAGAATATTCATAAACAGATGAAGCAAAAAAAAGTGTCAGTCATTTTGTGCAGCTACAATGAGGCTACAAACCTGCCTACGGTTGTAGCGGCTGTTCATGAGAATATGGATAAGTTACCGTACGATTATGAAATAATTATTGTGAATGATGGTAGTTCCGACAATTCGATGGAAGTGATTGAACAACTATGCAAAGATGACGATAAGCTATATTACATAGAATTCTCTCGCAACTTCGGGCATCAGAATGCCCTGAAAGCAGGGTTGGACTATGCAACCGGCGATTGCCTGATTTCGATGGACGCAGATATGCAACATCCGCCGCGTATGCTGCCCCGGTTTCTCGAAAAATGGGAAGAGGGATACGATATTGTATACACCCGCCGAATGGAAGATCAGAATTTGCCAAAAATGAAGCGTAAAACATCGGCATGGTATTACCGGATTATAAATATGCTGTCGGACATTGAACTGGAGGAGGGCACTGCCGATTTCAGGCTGATGGACAGGAAAGCGGCAAACGTCATCATCGGAATAAAGGGAAGCAGCCTATTTATCCGGGGATTGGTAAAATGGATTGGCTTCAAACAATATGGCATAGACTACATGCCCGACGAACGCCTTTCGGGAAGCACCAAATATACGGTCAAAAAAATGATGAGCATGGCTGTACAGGGAATACTCTCTTTCAGCACAAAGCCGTTGCACATAGCACTTTATTCAGGATTTATTATCGCTGCACTTTCCCTGCTGTCCATGCCTTATGCTTTCATCAGTTACTTCACCGATCATTATAGCAACGGTTGGGCATCATTGATATGTGTGGTCGGTTTTCTGGGAGGTTTCCAGTTGTTCGTCCTCGGCATTATAGGTTTATATATCGGGCGGATATTTAATCAGACCAAAAATTATCCGGCATACATCGTAAGAAGTACAAATATCCCGCAAAAATGAAAAATCGAAGAATATTATTGAGCTTTGACATAGAGGAGTTTGAGATGCCCCGTGAATATGGCGACCCAATCCCTTTCGAAAATCAGATACAGATATCGACAGAAGGGACAAATAAAATATTGGATTTGCTGAAAAAACACGATGTAAAAGCTACATTTTATACTACGGCAAATTTTGCCCGAAATGCTCAGGCAATTGTAGACCGCATTGTGAACGAAGGTCACGAATTGGCTTCACATGGTTTGTTTCACGACCATTTCGAACCTGAACATCTTAAAGAATCGAGGGAAATTCTGGAACGGTTGGGAAATGTGGAAGTGAAAGGCTATCGTATGGCTCGCATGGCTCCCGTACCCGAAGAGGAAGTTTATAAAGCGGGTTATATTTACAATTCGTCCATAAATCCTACTTTTCTTCCGGGAAGATACAATAAATTGAACGAACCCCGCACCTATTTCAAACGCGAGGGTGTTTGGCAACTGCCTGCATCCGTAACCCCGTTGTTACGGTTTCCTCTGTTCTGGATTTCATTTCACAATTTACCTTTACCCGTGTATAAATTCCTATCGAACAGAGTTTTGAAAAAGGACGGCTACCTGAATGTGTATTTTCACCCGTGGGAATTTATGCAGATAGGACCGAAATCAAAGTATAATTTCCCGTTCTATGTGACTAGAAATACCGACCAAAAGATGGTAGACAGATTGGGGCGATTTATAGAATGGGGAAAACGCAAGGGGTATTCATTTGAGCGAACAGATAAACTAATAGACGAGATAGAGAACAAATGAAAGGACAAGAAAAATTCTCATTCAAGAAACGGCTCGAAAGTTTTAAGTATGCTTTTAGTGGGTTAGCCACACTGTTCAAGGAAGAACACAACGCCCGCATTCATCTGGTATTTGCCCTTGCAGCCATAGCATTGGGATTTGTGTTTTCTATTTCTGTTTATGAATGGATTGCCATTTTGTTGTGCGTAGCCCTTGTCTTTTCGTTGGAAATTGTCAATTCTGCGATTGAAAACCTTGCAGACCGTATCACCAAAGACAACGACAGCTACATCCGCAAAGCAAAAGACCTGGCAGCAGCCGCTGTTTTGGTTGCTGCAATTTTTTCCGTTATAATTGGCGCAATCATATTTTTGCCCAAATTATTGGATTTGATCTAAGAGCCTGTCTAAGAATTTAAACAGGCTCTAAGTTAATTTGCCCTATATTCAGGAATCAGTTTTTTCTTTTCTTCTGTCATATTGATGAAGTAATCCATAATATCTTTTTTCTTATACTCATCAATATTGTCATCGGTGAGCAAACTAAGCAACAGATAGTCCATGCTATTGTATCCGAAATTGTACAAATTTGATATAATCTCATAAAAGTCATAACATGAGATGTAAGAAAGAGGTGACGACCTTCTTATATTCCTCATTTTTAAGAGATAATATTTCTGTACATCATCAGGGAATTTATCTTTTATCAGAGGTAATAAATCCTCATTTCCTGACAGAAAACTCATTTTTGCCTTTTGAGCCATTTCGTCATTCAACAATAGCGATTCTTTGACAACCCCCTTTTGTTGGTAAAACTCAATAAAACCGTTGTCGGGATAAAAACCGTTGTCGATAAACCAATCAAGAGTTTTGGAATAGCGTTCGTTAAGATCTTTAATCTTTTCTATCTCCATAACCTGAGCTATCTTGCTTATATATTCGGTTTTCATTTCACCTATTTCTAAGTTTTCATATATCCCCAACACTTGATATTGTTTTCCCACTTTTTTCAAAAACATCAGATTTGAATAAGACTTACCAACGTCTTGCGATATAGATCCAAGAAGTCGACCTCCATCGCCAAAATAACCATCTGAGAAATAATCATTTCCATCGGTCAATATCCTTGCTGTATAGTCAGATTCTTTGAATTTTGTATTGTTCTTGATTATACTATCCACTTTGTTTATGACACAAACACTTTCTTTCGAAAAGTCATTCACGTAAGTATCTGTTTTTTCGTAACTATTACTGGTCAGAATGACATCACTTTTCATAGTTAGTATTCTCAATATCTGCTTATCTTGAGCGTTTACACTGATACATATTATGCATATCAGAAAAGAGATGAGGGTGTGTTTTGTTCGTTGCATTGGCGAGTATGTGTATGTTGAGAGTTGATAGTCGCAAAGATATATCATTTGTTTAGAAAAATACTTTTAAGACATTACTTTTTGCTAACTTTGTGCTTCCTAAAAAAAAACAGAAAACAAAAAGGCTAAAATATGGATATAGTATTAAGCGGAATACGCTCGACAGGAAATTTACACTTGGGAAACTATTACGGGGCATTGAGAAACTTTACTCGTATGCAACACGAGAATAAATGTTTTTTCTTCATTGCCGATTATCACTCAATGACCACGCACCCCGATCCGAAGCAATTGCATGGAAATGTAAAGAATGTGCTGACCGAATATCTGGCTGCGGGCATCGACCCGGAATTATCGACTATCTACGTACAGAGCGATGTGCCGGAAGTATGCGAACTGTATCTGTTATTGAATATGCATGCTTATATGGGTGAGTTGGCTAAGACTGTGTCTTTCAAGGAAAAAGCCAGAAAGCAACCTGAGAATGTGAATGCAGGATTATTGACCTACCCCACCCTTATGGCTGCCGACATCCTGATACACAATGCCGATAAAGTTCCTGTTGGTAAAGATCAGGAGCAACACCTTGAAATGACACGTAAATTTGCCCGCCGTTTCAATAATCTTTACGGTTTGGAATACTTCAAAGAGCCTGTGGCATATAACTTCGGTCAAGAGCTTATTAAGATACCCGGATTGGATGGCAGCGGAAAAATGGGAAAATCGGAAGGTAACTGTATTTATCTTGGCGAAGACCCAAAATCAATAGAAAAGAAAGTAAAACGAGCTTTGACGGACGAGGGTCCAAAAGAGTTTAATTCCGAAAAACCTGATTATATAGAAAACCTGTTCACTATATTGAAAGTCGTATCTGCGGAAGAAGTAGTGAAACATTACGAAGAATTGTGGAACAAATGCGAAATCAGGTATGGAGACTTGAAAAAGCAACTGGCAGAAGACATAATTAAAGTGACATCACCCATTCGCGAACGTATCCTTGATATTCAGGGCGATGATGCGTATCTGCACAAAGTGACATCGGAAGGTGCAGAAAAAGCACGCGAAAGTGCTTCGAAAACCGTTCGTGAAGTACGTGAGATAATGGGAATAACGAAATTCTGATAGATATTTCCTATATCAGATAGAATATAAAATAAGCCGCAAAATAACATTTGTGGCTTATTTTTGTTATACCATTATTAGAAATCGCATACAATATTTTTTTATGATCAACTACAAAGACATAGAGCTATCGGATAAAAAACTTATAGATGCCTGTCTGACAGGAAATACATACAGAGCATGTGACTTTTCGTTTGCAAACCTTTATTCGTGGAACGCAAAATTCAAGACTCAATTCGACGTTAAAAACCAGACACTTTTTCTTCGATTCACCGAATCGGATGGATATATGTATTACATGATGCCAATCGGGCACATGAACCTGAAATGTGCTATCGAGGAAATGATGGAAGATGCAAAGGCAAACAATATACCATTCAGGATGAAGGGGATAACCCTGAGGATGTGGGATGATATAAAGGCTGTTATGCCCGACCGGTTTGAGTATATCCACGACAGGAATAACGATGAATATCTCTACCTCTCGGAAAAATTGATAAAACTCAGCGGGAAAAAGCTACAAAGCAAACGCAATCATATCAACCGCTTCAAAGCCGACAATCCCGATTGGGAATATTTCCCGATATTCAATCAGCACGAGTTGGACGAATGTGTGGAAATGCTCGATAAATGGGATAAGGTTCATGAAGATAAAGACAGGACACTAAAATATGATTACATTGCCACACGCAAAATGCTGGACAATTTTCATGCCCTGAAACTGAAAGGTGGAGCCATCCGTGTGAATGGCAAGATTGTAGCATTCACGATTGGCGAAAAACTAACAGAAGATACTTTTGTGGTTCATGTGGAAAAGGCCTTTTCCGAGATAAACGGGGCATACACTATCATCAACCAACAATTCATTGAGCATGAAGCAACTAAATACACATACGTAAACCGGGAGGAAGACATGGGATTGGAGTCTTTGAGAAAAGCGAAAAGTTCTTATTATCCTGACATCTTGTTACAAGAAGCTATATTAATACCCAAGGTATAACCTAAGTTTTGTTTATCTTTGAAGAAGAAATTTAGTAAAGGATGATTCAATTCTCAAACAACAGGATAGAACCCATGCTTCGTGACATGTGGAAGACGTGTTTCGAAGATACGGATGAATACACGGAACTGATTTTCACTAAAAAGTATAAGCACGAAAACACGTTGGTGTATATGGAAAATGCTGTGGCGGTAGCCGTACTGCACATGTACCCCTACGTGTTCTCTTATTACGACAGGCAGGTTCCTGTCTATTATTTTGCAGGACTAAGCACTCTGCCGGAATATCGCAAGCGTGGATATATGGAGCTACTGATCGCCGAATCGTTTAAGGTGATGCAAGACCGCAAAATTCCTCTAAGCATTCTCATTCCCGCAGAAGACTGGCTGTATGGATTTTATGCAAAATACGGATACGAAAAAATATTCGACAAAGGAACTACCGTTCTTCCGTTCAGGGATATACTGAACAAATATCCGACCGATTTGGAATATGCGTATAAGGAATTTGACGCTACATTTAACCGAAAGGATTTCACTATCCGAAAATCTTTCGACGACTTCACGACAATGGCTGAAGAGTACCGAAACGATGGCTATCCACCTAAGTACGATTTATCGGGAATGGCCAGAATTGTTGATGCCGGATATTTTCTCAAGATATTTGAAGAGGAAAATCCCCGTAAGTCTTTAGATGTTAAAGTTTCCGATCCTATTATTTCAGAAAACAACAAAACGTTTTCGATAAACGGAGGCGAAGACAAGATAGAAGTTGATATTAAATCGCTGACCCGATTGTTATTTGATCATCACGCACCTACTATGAACCTGATGTTGGAATAAATTTTCAGAACTCTTTCAATCCGGAGGGTTTTCCCCGGCTTAAGGTTTGCAGTTTGACATGGTTACCTACATAAATGCCTTCTTTTTCAAGGCAACTTTCAACAGTACGGTAAGCAATCTCAGGGCGATTGTTGTCGTTACTTAAATGACACAGCCAGATTTCTTCGAGCTGAGGGGTATAAATAGATGCGATAAAATCGCCCGAAAGTCGGTTGCTGATGTGCCCCATCCCGCTGGTAATACGCTTTTTCAGGTATTCGGGATAACGACCGAAGCGAAGCATTTCTTCGTCATAATTGGCCTCCATTATCAAATGATTGGCGGTTGACGCATATTTCACAATAGTATCGGTGATTCGCCCCACATCAGTCAGCAGCACCACCGTGTTGTTGTCGAAAACAATCTGATATCCGACATTCTCTATGGTGTCGTGAGGCACTTCAAACGCCGTAATTTGAAAATCTTTGATTGTGAACGGTATTTCTTTCGATATAATCCGTTTCGATGAAATTACGCAACTTTCCACGTAATGGCAACGGTCTATCCCCGCATGTACGGTTTCTGTCGTATAAACCGGAATGTTCATTTTATTGGCAAAGCTACCCACTGTCTTTATGTGGTCGGCATGATCGTGGGTTATCAGCACCCCAACAATGGTTTCAATGGCAATGCCATATTCCCTCAAATATTTTTTGATGGTGCGGAATCCTATCCCTACATCTATGAGAATTCCGTATTCGGACGTCCCTAAGTAGTAGCAATTACCATTGCTGCCACTTGAAAGGCTGATTAGTTTATATTTGGTTGTCTTTGGAAAGAGGTCGAACTGCATGATGTTGCAAAGTTAAGCCAATCTTCCTTTTCGTTGAAATAATAGTTGCTAAATCTTTTGTGTAAAATATAAAAAAATGCGTTTTTCGGGTGTATTATCAGTCATTTTTCTAGCTTTTTTCTAGCTATTTTAATACTTTTGTAAGGGTTTATCCCCACTTTTTCATAAAAATCATATACACTAAACATATTTATGGCTCATTTACCCGATTTAATTTCAGATCTGGCTCTTATTCTAATTGTGGCCGGCGTAGTCACCATCCTGTTCAAATGGCTGAAACAACCTGTTGTCCTCGGATACATTGTAGCGGGGTTCTTTGTCGGAACCGGTTTTGTTGATGTTTTGAAAGAAATATTTACAAACACAGGGGGAGGAAAATATCTGTCACTGATCAACTATTACCCTCAGGTTCTGGACACAAGCAGCATACACACATGGTCTGAAATCGGGGTCATCTTTCTGCTTTTTGCACTGGGGCTTGAGTTCAGTTTCAAAAAACTGATGGAGGTTGGCGGAACAGCATCAATTGCCACGATAATCAACATGGGGTCTATGATAGTGATCGGATACATAGTGGGGCAATTGCTTGGCTGGTCGCAGATGAACAGCATTTTTCTCGGAGGAATGTTGTCTATGTCGTCCACAACCATTATTATCAAGGCTTTCAACGACATGGGATTGCAGAAGAAGAAGTTTGCAAGTATTGTGTTCGGGATGCTCATCGTTGAAGACCTCGCCGCCATCCTGATGATGGTATTGTTATCCACAGTTGCGCAAAGCCACAATGTTGGAGGCATGGTTTTGCTGGACAACGTACTTAAGTTGATCTTTTTCATGATGATATGGTTTGTGGGTGGAATCTATCTGATACCTACATTCCTGAAAAAGTTTAAAAGTTACCTGAACGATGAAACGCTGCTAATCATAGCCGTAGGTTTGTGTCTGGGGATGGTATTGTTTGCCAATTTTGTTAACTTCTCATCTGCACTAGGAGCTTTCATTATGGGGTCTATATTAGCCGAAACAATTGAGGCAAAACGCATAGAACACCTGATTGAACCTTTAAAAAACCTTTTCGGTGCGGTATTCTTCGTCTCTGTGGGTATGATGATTGCCCCAGCCGTTCTGGTCGAACATGCGGGCACTATACTGCTGCTTACCGTCATTGTTCTGATAGGGCGTATTATCTTTGCAACAATTGGCGTATCAGCCTCAGGACAAGGGCTTAAAGTTGCCGTACAGTCAGGGTTCAGCTTGGCTCAGATTGGTGAGTTTTCGTTCATCATAGCCACCTTGGGAATAAGCCTCGGGGTAATGGATGCTTTCCTATATCCTGTTATCGTCGCCGTATCCGTAATAACAACATTTACAACACCTTATTGCATAAAATATTCAACAAACGCATACAGTTTCCTCGAAAAACATATCCCATCTAAATGGGACAAGCTGATCACAGGTTATGCCTCGGCAAATTACAAAAGCATTAACGATCAAACCACATGGAACAAACTGCTGAAAAGCATTTTGAGCAGCGTGGCTGTCTATTTTTGCATTTCAGTAGCCATTCTCCTGATATGCAACAAATCCGTCATACCGTTCGTCACATCCAACGTTCCCGATGTTTGGGGGCGGATATTGTCAGCCGCCATTACCCTCACGCTTATGGCTCCGTTTATGCGTGCCATCATCATGAAAAAGAACCGCTCGAAAGAATTTCGCGAACTGTGGTCGGACGACAAGCACTTCAATAAAGGCGCACTGATATCGCTGCTCGTATTCAGAACGGCATTGTGCATGCTCCTTATCTTGATAGTACTCATCCCTCTGTTTCCCAGTGCAACCGTGCTGATGGTCATTATTTCACTAGCCATTATCATTTTCATTATATACTCGCAAGGATTCAAAAACCAATCGAGAAGAATGGAGGCTCGCTTTCTGGAAAACCTGAATATGAAGGAAGTTGCAGAAGCCGAAAAACAATCTATCAGAAAAGAATTTGCCAACGATTTGTTGTCTAAAAACGTGCATATAGAAGACTACGACATTCCACAAAACTCGGATATTGTCGGAAAAACGCTTCGTGACCTCAATTTCAAGCAAAAAACCGGGGTGAATATAGTGCGCATCATCAGGGGTTCGCAAAAGATAAACATACCTGATGGCAACGAGTATCTGTTCCCGATGGATAAGATAGTGGTAATAGGTTCGGACGACGAACTGCAAACTTTCGAACAGATGATAGATAGGCATCATGGCAATGAAACAGCAAACGATACATCTTCGGACGAAGAATACATCGACATGTCTCAATACATTGTCGAGAACGATTCGTTTATGATTGGCAAAAGCATCAGAGAACTGAATATCAGGGAGAAAACCGAATGTATGATAATTGCCATCGACCGAGACGAACAAGCTATCATGGACATTAACGCCGACACGGTGTTGATGGTAGACGACGTTTTGTGGATTGCAGGAGAAGTATCAAAAATGGAGAAATTCGGCGAAAATATGGAGAAAACCTCCTGATAAGAGTCAACCGGAACAATTAGCATTTGGATTTTATATAAAAACAAACGATCTTTAATTTTGAACATTAATACACATATTTCAATATGAACTATCGACAAAATACCAACTCTTTCAGGCAAAATGGCTGGTTTTATCTGTTTTTTCTGATAATTTCAATCTTTTTTCTCGGAGTTCACTCAATAAACACCAGTCCGATGTTTATCGGATATGGAGGCGATAGTTCAAACTACCTGATGATGGGTAAAATGCTTCTCGCAGGAAAAGTCCCTTACCTCGATTTTTTCGACCACAAAGGTCCCGTCATAACCTTTGTTGAGGCTTTGGGGCAATCAATTGCACCCGACAGGCTCGGACTGTTTATCCTGCAAATAATAAACCTCACGCTAACGCTGTCCATCATATATTGTTGCGCAAGACTCATACTGAGCAAGTCTTACAGCTTTCTGACAACAGTCATCGCCTTGTTTTTCTTCACATTCACGATGGAAGGCGGCAACCTGACGGAAGAATACAGCCTGCCCTTCCTATTTTACACGCTGTATGTAACCCTGAAATTTTATTTTTCGGGCAACAAAAAATTAAACTCCTTCCATCTGGTATTGACAGGAATATGCGCCGCATTCCTTTTCTGGCTGCGGCTCAACAACATGGGAGCACTTTGTGCCTGTATGCTCTACATGTTTATTGTTTCCATCAGCGATAAAAATTGGAGATTAGTAAAAAACATAGTGATATTCTTTATCATCGGTTTCATTTTAGGGTCGGCTCCTGTTGTTATATATTTCTGGACGACAAACAGTTTCATGCCAATGATAGATGCTGCTTTCATCCACAATTTTAAATATCTCGGAACAGACGGAGGACTGCCCTCTCCTTTCGTAAATGCCACAAGTACTTTCTTCTACATACTGAAAGCATGGGTTCCTTTCATCGTTCTTTTTATAGGAACTTCCTTGTATTACTTGTCGGCAAAACGAGACAAGAATGCCTTGCTTTTTGCCTTTCTGCTGTTTTTCTTCGGATATATCACAACACACATCGGATCGGCATATTATCATTATATGACCCTCAATATACCCAGTTTGACAACAGGCTGCATTTTCTTTTTCATAGTCTTGAGCAAAAGAAAGTCACGGAACGGTTTCGCCGTCACTTTTTCCGTTATTTTATTTCTCGGACTGATTGCATTTTCCGCATTCAGATACATCAAGAATGGCGGCGGGTCGGAAGGCGACAGCTACTACATAAGCCAAGCGCGCGAAATGACATCCCTTGTTCCGGAAGATGAGAAGAACTCCGTTTTCGGATACCACACCTATTCACGCTTCTACCCTTCGGGCGATGTATTGCCATGTTTCAAATATTATATCATGCAAGAATGGATGGGCAGATCTAACCCGCAGATTATAGCCGAAATAAACGATATGATGGAAACCAATCCGCCGAAGTGGGTATTCACCGAGTTCAGAAGTCAAAGCACAAACCTTCGTTTTTGGGAAATAATAGATCAAAAATACGAACTTCGGGGAAAGAATAACCTTTTCGAAGCCTATCATCTCAAACAATAACACAATTATTTTGAGTTACAAGATTAAACCATTTAGTACATAATCTGTTCTAATTAGTATTGACAAAAGAGAAAACAAACAATACAATAATATTATGAAAAAGTTAATTGTAATTTTATCCATAACATTTTTGCTTGCATCTTGCGGGGTGTACAAAACTGTCGACATCAACAAGTTATCAACAGGCATGAGCAAAAGAGAAGTGGAATACCAGATAGGTCCTCCATCCAGAGTGTTAGCCGTAAATAGAACTCAATACGGATATCAGGAAATATTGGAATACAGGGCCTACAACAGCGAAGTCTATGCTCTTGAATTTTGGGACGACTATCTGGTGGGGTACGAATATCTGTACGACGACATTGTGTATGCCCCCTACCCTGCCCCTCCGGTGATGATGCCGCCTCCGGGACGACCAATAATAGTTATAAGGCCTCCGCACCACGGTGGCGGAAACTATTATCCACCTCAAAAACCGGGAAACAATACACGCCCTCCAAGTGGCGGAACACATACAAGACCTCCGGGCAGTGGAACGAACAACGGCTCTACCCGTCCTCCAAGTGGAGTGGGCGGCAATAGCGGAAACAGTTCGAGCAGGCCAAGTTCAGGGGGGAACGGTTCTTCCGTTGGTAGCGGTAGCAATAGTTCACGCCCAAGTAGCGGAAACTCTACCAGAAACCCATCGAGAGAAGACAACAATTCTTCCTCAAGTAGTTCAGGCAGAGGTTCATCAAGAAACCCTGACAGTAGCACTAGCGGCAGTTCTTCGGGGCGCAACACATCTACAAGTACAAGCACGAGTTCTTCCTCTAGCAGTTCGGGCAGAGGTTCGTCAAGAAACACTGATAGCAGTACCAGCAGCAGCTCTTCGAGCCGGAATACATCCACAAGCACGAGTTCTTCTTCCAGAAGTTCAAGCGGAATTTCATCCAGCCGAAGTTCTTCGGTGAATTCCGACAGTAATTCTTCGTCAAGTAGAAGTTCGTCTACCAGAAGTTCCAGTGGAAGTTCTTCTTCCGGATCGGGCAGTTCAAGAAATAGCAGGCGATAAAATATAACAAAACAACAAGTAAAAGAGGCTATTCCGAAAGTCTCTTTTTACTTGTTTCACCTTCTATGAAACATGCTTTTTTATTTCAGGCGAATACCATTTCGTCCCTACAAGCATTTCAAATAAGAGAGATAATCTTTTGATGCGCTTGTCTTTTCAAGCCTACAACTTTGTTAAAAAAATAACTACATTTGTATTGAGATAAATTTTTACAAAGATGAAAAAAAGAACAATTCTATACATTTTCCTTTTATCATTTTGTCTGTCAAATATTAATGCACAAAAAGAGGGCAAAATAAAATTCTACACAGAAGTTCCGGAAGAAGTTTTACCTGACACGCGTTTTCAGCTTCATTACGTATTGGAAGGAGCCGAAGGCAAAGATTTTGATGTTGCGCAAACCAAATTAGAGAATGTGTACGTGCTTTATGGACCTTCAACATCGAGCAGCGTGCAGTCTACAACAAATCCTAAAACGGGTGAAAGAATAACCGAATATAAAACAAAATATACTTATATGCTTCAATCGGGAGACAAAGGTACGATTACCATTCCTGAGGCTTCGATTGATGTAAACGGGAAGAAACTGACTACCAAAAGTAAAAAAATCAAGATTGTTGAAAGCAAAACAAAACCTAAAACGGAGAAACAAGACAGCAAAAAAATTGAGATAACCGACAAAGATATTTTCATCAAAACAAGCACTTCGAAACGAGCTGCCGGAATAGGCGACCCGATAGAAATATCGTATACGCTTTACATAAAATCCGATCTGGAGATAGAAAACGTTATGGATTCGGACAGACCCCGCTTCTCCGGGTTCAGAGTAAAAAGAGAGGCTGTTGATGATGAAAGAGACTCGAAACAAGAAAAATTGAACGGAAAAACTTATAATGTTATTGAAATTGCAAAATACACTATATATCCACAAGATACAGGAAGCTATCCTATCGAACCATACAGCTTGACATTGCTTATAGATCCGGATAAAAAAAGAGATAAATCAGGAATGACCCAACGAGAACTCTACAATTCGATGATAAAAAAGACTGTTTCTTCCGAAAAAATCAGAATAGTTGTCGGTTCGGTTCTTTAATTTCGGAAAAATGGAAGATTTATTCGATTTAAGGAGGAATTATTCGCTCAAAACATTGGACATAAAAGATGTGACAAGTGACCCTGTTTCACAATTTGAAGTCTGGATTAACGAAGCGATCAGTGCACAGGTTGCCGAACCCAACGCAATGACCCTATCCACCTCCACGCCCGAAGGCAAGGTATCATCGCGGGTTGTCTTGCTAAAGCAAGTAAAAGAGGACGGCTTTGTATTCTTCACCAACTACGACAGCAAGAAAGCCACTCAAATAGACTCAAATCCATATTGCGCCCTGAACTTCCTGTGGCTCGAACTTGAGCGGCAAGTGAGAATAGAAGGCATAGTGAGCAAGATATCGCCGGAAGAATCCGATCTATATTTCAACGTTCGCCCCGAGAAAAGCAAATTGGGTGCATGGTCTTCGCCTCAAAGCAAGGAAATCCCCAACAGGGAATATCTTGACGGACTAATGTCTCAAACGGAGAAAAGGTTTGACAATGGGATAGTTACACGTCCTGAAAACTGGGGCGGATATATTGTAAAACCCCTTCTGATTGAGTTTTGGCAAGGGCGAAGCAACCGTCTTCACGACAGGATTTGTTATACATTAGAAAACAACCGATGGCATATCAGCCGTCTGGCTCCTTAATCATTTCAATTTAAACGGATTATTTTGGCTATAATATCATTTTATGCCTAACTTAGTATTTCTTTAAAATTGAATCTTATGCAGGAACCAATTGTTACATTTAAACAGGCGGCACAACTTAAAGAATTGGGCTTTAACGCAAAGGTTACGCACTTCTACGATGTTCTGGATCAGATGCTTTATCTCAGTTTTGTTCAAAAGCGTAGTCCCGGCAATTTCAACGAAGAAGAAACGCTGATATCTGCCCCAACCACATCTCTGGCTCTGGATTGGATACGAAATAGCCTGAAAATATACTGCGGTGTTTATCCTGTTGCTGATTCGCGATCTTTTTCCCTCGGATACAGATGGAAATATTATACCATAAAAGGAGAGGATGACCCAGTTGCCCACGAAAGCAGCCCTGTAAGCCTATATCAAACATTTGCTTTGGCAGAAGCCGAGCTGCTCACGTTTGTTTTGGAATATATCAATGATTATAAGATAAATACCCACTAATAGAGTGACCCGATGAAAATAAAAGAAATAATCCAGCAGATAGAAAATCTGGCTCCGCTGCCACTACAAGAGAGCTTCGACAATAGTGGAGTGCAAATAGGAGATATTAATCAACCCGTAAAGAAGGTGCTCTTGTGCATCGACATCACGGAAACCGTTGTAGATGAAGCTATATCACTTGGGTGCAATCTGATTATATCGCATCATCCCATAGCATTTAAGCCATTTAAGTCGCTCACAGGCAAGAATTATATCGAACGTTGCATGATCAAGGCATGCAAACATGACATCGTTTTATATGCCGCTCATACCAATCTGGACAATGCTGTTGACGGAGTAAATTACAAACTGGCTAACATGCTCGATCTGAAACACATCCGCATCTTAGCTCCGGCAGAGAATTCACTTATCAAATTAGCGACATTTGTGCCCAATAGCCATGCTGCAAGTGTTCGTTCAGCACTATTCAATGCGGGAGCGGGCAATATTGGCAACTATGATTCTTGCAGTTTTAATGTTGCCGGAACGGGAACTTTCAAGGCAGGAGAAGCAGCAAATCCTTTTTGCGGAGAAGTGAACGAACTACATTTCGAGGATGAAATTCGTATCGAAGTCATTCTTCCCTCCTTCAAACAAAAGGAAGTTGAAAGGGCACTTATATCGGTTCACCCTTATGAAGAGCCTGCTTATGACCTATATCCGCTTCGCAATGCCTGGACACAAGCCGGCAGCGGGGTTGTAGGCACATTACCTGAGGCTATGGACGAAGAGGCATTCTTATATTTAATAAAAGATACTTTTCGTATCACTTCGCTGCAATATTCGGCATACAGAGGAAAGCCTGTACAAGATGTAGCTATATGCGGCGGAAGCGGAGCCTTTCTCATACCTAAAGCCATATCTTATGGCGCAGATGTATTTATCACAGGTGAAGCGAAGTATAATGATTTTTACGATGTTGAAGATAAGATATTACTCACAACAATAGGTCATCACGAGTCGGAAGTATGCACAAAGGACATTTTCAATGAAATACTTTCGAAAAAGTTTCCTGAACTGGATATTTATTTGTCCAGCTTTGACATCAATCCTATCAACTATCTATAACTATACAACCAGTTGATTCATAAACAAAAAAGGCATCTCAATGAGATACCTTTTTTTATTTTAGTTTCTTGCTGTTCTTCTTCTATATAAAACATACATTCCATAAAGAGTGATAGCAAAAGCTAATGGAACTATACCATCCTCAATTGGCGTTTCCGAACCATCCCATCCACCGTCTCCTGTTTCAGTTCCTCCAGGACTTATATTATCATCGTTATTGCTGCCTAACAATGTCAAATAATCATCGTAGGTCATGCCTGAAGGAGGTTTTGTTCCCACACCAGCTTGTCCTTCATAATATTCAGAAGGAGACCCACTAGTTATATCATGCGAATTGTCACTTCCAAAGTCAAATGCAAAAGCAGCATTCGATGTAAGAAACAGTATCGTTACAAGAGCAATTTTCTTTAGTAGCATTATATCAAATTTCATTATTTTCATCATTTCGCCAAAAGTTTTGTAACATAAGATTTTGGTCCGGTTGTTTTAAGAACATAAGCACCTGTAACTAAAGAGCAAGGTATTTCCATTACAGACTGCTCAATTTGTGTTCTAAGAACCAAAGCTCCCTGAATACTATATAGATTAATATATCCACCAAAATCTTCCGCATTGAATCCGGAAACTGTTAAGGTTCCTTCATTATAGTGAGCATGAATATTGCGATCATCCACATCGCTTTCGTCTATTCCTGATTTAGGTTTGAAATGCAATACAAATCTATCAGCAGGGTCCATCGGAGACGAATTTGTTACATATCTGGTTTCCGGAGTCAATTCAACTGTTTGTCTGTCTATTTTATCTTCCAATAATATAGTACCAACAACCTCTTTTGTATTCAGACGTAATCCTCTAATAGTAATTTCTTGTGCTTCTGTTGCCGGTTGCATGTATACCTGAACAGACTCTGTATCATCCGGCAAGAAGTTCACGGTTAAAGCTCCACCTGTTTTTTGATCAATTGTATAGAGTTGGCTATAAATAGAAGATTTCACGTCGGCTGCCGTTACTTCTGCCAAAGCAGATTTTGCAGCTACACCACCACTCGCAACCTCAGTGTTCAATTTCGTCACATTCTGGTACTCAGGATTACCTTTTCTTGTTACTGATTTGTATATATCCGTTTCAGGTCTAAGAACCACGTTAGTTCTGTCTGACATACCTGTATTATTATCAACTACTTCAAGAATAAAGTCATCCATTCTTCTGGTAGGTGTATTACGGATAAATTCCGCACGACTCATCAAGCGTTTGCTTTTAGGGATAATCATCGTTTTCCCCTTACCTTTTTCTGTAGCAGCAACAACAAACATTTGTAGAGGAGCAATAGTTACATTACTAGCCAATCCATCATCATCATTATCAGCCGTAAATGTTCCTCCTACACCTTTAGCCAAATAAAAGTTATAAGTAACGGTCATTTTAAGATACGGATATGCTGTCTGAGCAACGCCTTTTGCATCTCCCTTCAATACCCAAATCCTATTTAATATATCTCGATTTAGATTTCCTGAATTATCTGGGACTATACCCCATTCTCCTTTTGGTCCTGCGTTACTACTAGATAATAATTCTGTGATATCCAACGGCGCCATAAAAGGATTTGCCAAATAGTTGAACCCAAGATCCAAAGTGACAGGAACGTTACTTACATTCAATTTTTCTGCCTGATAATGCTTTAATGTTTTATTTATGAAGTTTTTATTCCTTGTGTTATCACCAAAAAACTTGAATCTATTGAAATAATGACCATCCTTTGCTCTATGGTCAAAATCAATCACACCACTATATATAGGATTGATATCCCAATAATATGTAGCAGGATTTTGATTTCCTCTGATATCGATTCCACTGATATAACCTTTACCTGCTGTCAATTCAGTAATAGGGTCAATGATAGGCTTCCCTCCCGGACCAAAAAAACTTTCATGCACAGGCCCCATTATATTATTGTATACAAAATAATCCGCATACATGCTTTCATAAGGCACACCAAAACCAAACATAGGTCTTTCTGCTCCGATATTTATGGCACTATTGTTATCATCTAGTCTTAAGCGAACCTCTACAAAACCTCTTTCGTTGGCAGGATATTTCCAATCCGCAGCTGTCAACTCTTTTGTGGCAGCAGGTGTCCCATTTAATTCCCAACCGTTATATACAGCTTTTCCATCCACTAACAAGTGAGCCATTACTGTTCTGTTGTTTATCAAATCGACTGTTGAACCTGACGGATAATCCACATTTGCAGCAGCTTTCTTTGAATCCAAGACCAACCAACCTTTATGTAATATCAGGTCTTTAGTTTTCATCGCTATCTCAGGATATACCAATACCGATTTTGCATTTTCCACTTTCACGTGAGGAAAATTGATGTAAGATGTTGCCTTTGATGGAATATCGGTATAAGTAGTTTTACTTGTCAATATCCGCTGTTCACGAGTAGCCGTTGATAATGGCTTAAACTCAAAGACGCCTTCATTTCCGGCAGTGGCAGTTTTGAATACTGCTCCTGTTTTAACATCGTTGTAGAAATCTCCTGTTAAACGCACTTTCGATTTTGACATCGAAATATTACTTGTGATAGCTGTGTTGGTAGCATCTGTACCCACCTTCATATCTCCCTGAACATACAGGATAGTTTTTGCCGTGTCTTGTCCGACAACCGACATTAATCCTTTATTGTAAAAAACGACCTGTCCTTGTATAAATGAAAAGGCAGGGAAGATACACATCAACAATAGTATTTTATTTTTCATTTTTTTACACATCACTAAATCTTTTAAAAATATATGGAATCTGATGTAATTTTGTAATCGTTTAATTAATAACACATAGTGAAATCTCGTAAATGCTTGCGCCGTATCACGGACAGGCAAAGATAATATGATTAAATAAGAAAAGAAGCATCAATTTTCGTTTTATTTTTTAGAGGAGGCTAATTTTAACTTATTTTAAGCACAAATTCACACTCTTTAACCATAAAAAGATAAACATTTCCGATTTAAAGAGTGATACATAACACTTTTCGTCCTACAAAAGTAAGATAAAAAAATCAATTTTACAACTTCATCATATCACTTATTATCATATCGCAGGTAAATATCCCCTTACTTGTCAGGACTATGCGTTCTTTTTCGTTTCTTAATAAACCTTTTGCCAAATATGCCTCTATATTATTTAAACAATATTTTAACATATCATCACCAAAATTAATCTTCAGCTCAGAAAGGTTTATTCCCCACATAGTTCTCAACCGGGTCATCACAAATTCATTGTAGCGGGTTTTCTCATCCAGTATTTCCCGCTCCACAGCGGGATCCCCAATCTTCACACCACTTATATATAAAGGTATGGACGAGACATTCTTTTCCCTCGTCAACACATTATACGAATGGGCACCTGCTCCTATCCCCAGATACTTGGCGTCTTTCCAATAAGATGTGTTATGTCTCGAGTAGAAACCATCTTTCGCAAAGTTTGATATTTCGTAGTGAATATAGCTTTCATCTTTTAAAAGTTCAATCATAGCAGAAAACATATCCAGGCTAACTTCCTCGTCCACAGCGTCAATCCTGCCATCATCCAGCATAGTATACAATGGCGTATCTTTTTCGTAAGTCAGGTGGTAAGCAGATATATGCTGAACGTTTAGAGCGATAAGCTTTTGCAGACTTTCTATATAGCGAGCCGTTGTCTGCCCCGGCAATCCATAAATTAAATCTGCACTAATATTTTCAAAGCCAGCCTGTTGTGCATCTTTAATTGCAGATATTGCCCTTTCGGCTGTATGTCTGCGCCCCAGAAACAAAAGCTCATCATCATCAAAACTCTGAATTCCAATACTGATTCTATTGAATGGCAATGACCTCAACATACGGATATATGCGCTATCCAAATCGTCGGGATTGGCTTCGAGCGTAATTTCTGCATCGGGCACAACCTCAAATTCCCTGAATATAGCCTCGAAAACTCGCACAAAATCTTCCCGAGACAGCAGAGACGGCGTTCCCCCACCCCAATAAATGGTTTCAATAGGCTCTGCGCCAATATAATTTTTCCTTAACGATATTTCTTTGCATACGGCGTCAACATACGACACACGCTGAACCATATCAGTTTGTGTAAAAAAATCACAGTAAACACATCTTTTCTTACAATATGGAATGTGAATGTATATACCTGCCATTATTTATAAACTACAAATCAGCCTCAACTTATTCGGCATACATCTTATCAATCAAGGCTTTGTATTTTTCCGCAACCACTCGCCTCTTGATTTTCAGTGTATTTGTCAAATCTCCGTTTTCTATTGAGAATGGCTCCGAAAGCATCGTAAATTTCTTCACTTTCTCGAAAGATGCAAATCCGGCTTGCAGTGCTTCTATATGACGCGAAATCAAAGCATTGGCATCTTCATTCCGAACCAAATCTTCCATCGTTGTATATTTAACATCGTTTCTTTCTGCCCAAGCGGCCAAGGCTTCGTAGTTAGGCACAATCAGGGCACTGACAAACTTACGCTCATCGCCAATCACCGCCACCATATCAATATAGGCATCTTCGCCCAATTTTGTTTCCAAAGCCTGAGGGGCAATATATTTACCATTCGATGTTTTAAACAAATCTTTTATTCTTTCGGTTAATCTTAAAGATCCGTCGGGAAGTATCTCCCCTGCATCTCCGGTTCTGAAAAATCCGTCTTCGGTAAATGCTTTTGCTGTTTCCTCTGGTTTGTTATAATATTCTTTTGTTATGGTTTTCCCTTTTACCAATATTTCACCATTGACATCTATTTTCACTTGCAAATCCGGCATTGGAGTTCCCACCGAATCCAAAACAAAGTTTTGAGTAGGATAACAACTCACCGTAGCTGTAGTTTCGGTGAGTCCGTAACCAACAATAAGCGGTATATTTACCGATTGCAGAAACTCGTTAACTCCCACCGACAAAGGCGATCCAGCACAGGGAAACAGGTTTCCTTTATGTATGCCTACTACGTATTTCAATAAATAATAGACTGTGTGATCGTAAATAAAAAATTTCAAGCGATTTCCGACAGGTGGTTTCAGTCCTTTGTTCTTATAATCAAGATTATGCTTCTTACCCGTTTTTATAGCATCATTGAAGATCCATTTCATTATCTTACCTGATGTTTCTATTTTCTCCTTCACTCCGGCATAAACCTTTTCCCAGAAACGAGGCACACTACACATCAGCGTCGGATGTATCTGCTTTATCGACTTCTGCACTCCTTTCGCATCCTGATTGACAGCAATGGTTATTCCCGCATGAATACAATAATAGCACCATGCCTTTTCAAACACATGCGCCAATGGCAAAAAGTTCATAGACACATCTTTGTCCGAAACCATTGTCAGCCGAATATCATGTATCCTGAAAACTTCCCTGAAAGCAGAGTGCAACAAAACAACACCCTTTGGCTCGCCGGTTGTTCCGGACGTATATAATATACATGCAATATCCGAATCCTTCACACCTTTCATGCGGATATTCACCTTCACCTGAGCTTCCGAGTTTTCTCCCGAGGCTATGAAATCGTCAAAAAAGAGCGATGTTGTATCTTCCGGATGAGGTTTTACTTGTTTGTCGAATATTATCAGGCGTTCCAGCACATCCGATTGTTGCTGTATCTTAAACGCATTGTTGTATTGAAACTGCTCGCCCACACAAAGCACCTTCACATGAGCGTCTTTCACTATATATTCAACCTGCGACGGCGATGCTGTTGCATATATAGGCACGGTGGTAGCACGGTTTGCATACGCACCAAAATCGACAAGGAAATATTGATATAAGTTTTGAGAATAAATACCGATTTTGTCTTTAGCGTCCACACCGATTTCTGCCATTGCCCAAGCAGTCTTCATCACTTTTTCCGAAAATTTCGCCCACGAAAGGGTCTTCCATCTTTTCTGATTAAAATCACGATATTTTAACGCTGTTTTCGACCCATACTTTTCGGCTCTACGATGAACCAACTCTGACAAATGGTAATTGCTCATAACTTATTGATATTTTCCTTTGTTTAGGGAGCAAAGTTACTCTAAAAAATGATTAAAAGTCACTTTACCTTGTGTTTTTATAGTTGTCAATGCACCTGTTAACGAAACAATCACCCCTTTTTCCGAGCCTAACTATAACAGTTATCACACTCTCTACATCAACCCGAAACCTAGCTCAATCGTCGAATCAAACCTTTACCTTTCTTTATAAAATACTTCTCTACGTATTGATAACTCAAATACGATAATCCACAAGAAATGACAAACATTACAACATAGCGGATTATGAAATTGACTATACATGCCATTGAGGTTGTACTTGGCATGAAATCTACAAAGCCTAAACGACTCATCCAAAACAATACTCCGAAATGAATCAGATACATACTGAAACTTATCTTCCCAACAAACGAAAGAAATGGATTTACCACTACCCTATACTGTTTCTTATGAACAATATAAAAGAATAAAAACAATATAAGACTTGCCCTCAAACAGTCTGACACATTTTCTGTCGGAATGAAATAAATATATATCGGCGTGCCTATCACTAAAGCTACTATCAACCATTTGTTTACGGATATATTTTTCTGACTAACAATGAAAAACAAAACAATACCTAAAATAAAAACCGGAAACTGTGTAGGGAAAGAAATGAATAATGTATTAGTATTCGGATATATATTTATAACCAAAACAGAAAAAACTAAAGATATCGCCACCGAGACTATAAAAAGCAAAAGTGCCTTATTCAAATTAGTGATATATTTATATATAACAGGCAATAATAAGTAGAATGTGATTTCCGCAACAATAGACCAACCTCCCGGAACATAAAATGGCATATTTATATAGAAATTATTCAAAAAGAACAAATTCCTTATTATGTCCGGCAATGAGATTTCCTTAAAATTCACCACAACATCGTAATTAGATGCGATGAGAAAACTATCAAAAGCATAGATTACCAGAGCAATATAATATATGGGAACAATTCGAAACAATCGCCGTATGAAAAAATTACGGGTAGATTTGTTTTCCACATATCTGCTTTGATGCGACAGCATCAGTGTATAGGCACTCACCAGAAAAAAAAGTTGAACACCGTAACGCCCGGCAAGCCTAATCTTATCCAACAAAGGGGATATATCGTGAAGCGAAGAACCATATCCTCCATTATGAATAAGCAGCACCATCAATATAGCTATACCACGCAAACTGTCTATGTACTCATATTTTTTAGGTTCCAATTCAAATAATATTTTAGGTAACGAATGTACAAAAATAGAAAAAATATTAAACATTTCTTCTTTCATAAATTCACTAAGTTAAACCAAGGACATATTCTATAAATGCACCTAACAATTACCATTTTTTGTTTTAGCAGTTTAGAAATACCACAAATAATCGGCCTACATATATTAATCATATAAAAAATTTAATTATCTTTGCAGCCGATTTGGAAATAGAATAAGTGATTATTCTCTTCCGGATTGAGTTAAAGAACAATTATTTTCTCTCTCTTATTTTTACAGTCGTGATGTGGGGGCAGTTGAGAAAAAATAGTTGCTCCATTTATTTTAGAAATCACGAAAAATTTTAATGAAGACATTTGAAGAATTAGGTGTTGCTCCGGAAATCCGTAGGGCAATAGAAGAAATGGGCTATGAAAATCCGATGCCCGTACAAGAAGAAGTAATCCCTTACCTTTTAGACGAAATCCGCGATGTAATCGCATTGGCACAAACAGGAACAGGTAAAACTGCAGCGTTCGGCTTGCCCGTATTACAAAAAATCAATGTAAAACAAAATGTTCCTCAGGCGCTTATCCTTGCTCCTACCCGTGAACTTTGTTTGCAAATAGCCGGCGACTTGGCCGATTATTCAAAATACATCGACAATTTGAGAGTGCTTCCCGTTTATGGAGGTTCGAGCATAGAAAGCCAGATAAAATCGTTGAAGAGAGGCGTTCAGATCATTGTTGCCACTCCGGGTCGTTTGATAGACCTCATCAACCGTAAAGTTGTTGATTTGGAAGCTGTGAAACATGTAGTTTTGGACGAAGCCGACGAAATGTTGAACATGGGTTTCACCGACAGCATTGACGAAATATTGTCTAAAGTTCCCCAAAATCGTTCCATGCTTCTTTTCTCGGCAACTATGCCCAAGGAAATAGCAAAAATCACTCGCAAATATATGGATTCGCCCAAAGAAATAACTATCGGGCGTAAGAATGAGGGATCGCACAACGTGAAGCATGTATATTATATGGTACATGCAAAAGACAAATATCTTGCTTTGAAGCGTATTGCCGACTACTATCCTAATATTTACGGAATCATATTTTGCCGCACACGCCGCGAAACGCAAGAAATTGCAGACAAACTGATTCAAGACGGATATAATGCCGACTCGTTGCATGGCGATTTGTCGCAAGCTCAACGTGACTATGTGATGCAAAAATTCCGCATCCGCAGTCTGCAACTATTGGTTGCAACCGATGTTGCTGCCCGTGGATTGGATGTTGACAGTCTGACTCACGTTATCAACTATGGTTTGCCCGACGACATCGAATCGTACACTCACCGAAGCGGCCGTACAGGTCGTGCGGGAAAAACAGGTACTTCAATCGCTATCGCTCACGTTAAGGAAAAAGGAAAAATACGTGAAATAGAGAAAATTATAAATAAAAAGTTCGAGCAAAAAGCTATCCCTACGGGCGATTCTATTTGCGAAAAACAATTATTCAGCCTGGTTGACAGAATTGAAAAAGTAAAAGTAAACGAAGAAGAAATCGCAGAACTTTTACCTTCAATCTTCCGCAAACTGGATTGGCTGGAAAAAGAAGACATCATAAAACGTGTTATATCTCTCGAATTCAACCGTTTGATTGACTACTACCGTGATGCGCAAGAAATTGAGTCGCCATCTGAAAGATACACCAGAGACGACAAAGGCGGACGCAGCAGCAGAAGAGACGGCAGAGACAGGTCGGACAGAGGCGATAGCAGTTCGCGTGGCGGACGTGCAGCCGAAAAAGGCTATTCTCGTTTGTTTATCAACATCGGTCGCACCGACAACGTGAACCCGGCAACTCTGATGGGATTGGTAAACGACTACGTTCCCGGAAAAATAAGAATCGGGCGTATAGACCTTATGCAGAATTTCGCATTCTTCGATGTGCCTGAAGGTGATGCCTCTCAAGTGGTTAAATCGCTGAACGGACAAGAAGACAAAGGACGTCGCATATCGGTTGAGTTCGCTCAGGCCGGAGGAGGCTCCGACAGAGGAGGACGAAGCGAAAGACGCCCTCGTGGCAATGGTGGTGAAAGCCGTCGTAAAGATAGCTTCAGAGGCGAACGCTCTCATTCCGACTCGGGAAAGAAAGAGCACCGGAAAGGTCAACGCAAACCAAAATACTCTTGATAAAGTATACTATAAAGAAAGTGAAAGCAGGTTGAAAATTCAACCTGCTTTTTTTGTCTTCAGACCACCTTGATTTAAAGACCTTCCACTACGGCAGAGATTAAAAAAAACAGGAAACAAAACTATCACTTTGATCACAAATTAAGTAAATAACAAACATTTCGTTGCATATTTTGATTATTATATTTACCTTTCGGAAATTTTATACTAAAATATCTAACCATAAAAGCAACATATCTAACTATGTCTGGAAATTCTCCGAAAATTAAATTCTACAATGGTGAAGACATTCCATTGGAATTGCACAAAGTGCGTGTAGTACAAAAATTGCATCTGGTTCCTATCGAAAGAAGGCTTGACGCCTTGTACGAAGCGGGGTTTAATACATTCCGCCTCGATACGAAAGATGTTTATCTCGACATGCTCACCGATAGCGGCACCAATGCCATGAGTGACAAACAATTGGGCGCAATGATGATTGCCGACGATGCTTATGCCGGATCGCAAAGTTTTGTAAGATATCAAAAGGCAGTGGAGGATGTATTGGGTAAAAAATACCTTTTGCCGGTGCATCAAGGACGTGCAGCCGAAAATGTTATCTCAAATGCCTTTGTGCGTAAAGGAAGCGTTGTTCCGATGAACTATCACTTCACAACGGCAATGGCTCACATCACACAATACGGAGGACGGATTGAAGAATTGCTTTACGACGAAGCATACGTTATCAACAGCAAGCACCCTTTCAAGGGAAACATGAACCTTGAAAAACTTGAAGAATGTATCCAAAAACACGGATCATCAAATATACCATATATCAGAATGGAGGCATCGACCAACCTCATCGGTGGACAACCGTTTTCGATGCAAAACCTGCGTGACGTTCGCGATATAGCTAACAAATACGGTATTCGTCTGGTGCTGGATGCCAGTCTGTTGGGAGAAAACGCATGGTTGATAAAGCAAAGAGAGGACGAATTCAAAAACAGTTCGATGGCCGAAATCATCTTAACGATGACCGATCTGGCCGATTTGGTTTATTTCTCAGCCCGCAAACTTAGTTCTTCTCGTGGAGGAGGTATCTGTACCAACGATCATAAGTTGTTTAAAGAGTTGGAACCGCTTATCCCATTGTTCGAAGGTTTCCTGACTTACGGCGGAATGTCGGTTCGTGAAATTGAATCAATCGCAGTGGGTCTATACGAAACACTTGACGAAACTATGATTTGCCAAAGTCCTCAATTTATCGAATATCTGGTAAATTCGCTCGAAGATAAGGGTATACCCGTGGTAACACCTCCGGGTGTATTGGGTTGCCATGTGGATGCCATGCAAATATGTGCTCATATTCCTCAAACACAATATCCTGCGGGATCGCTGGCTGCTGCGTTCTTCTTGATTTCAGGAGTACGAGGTATGGAAAGAGGCTCCGTATCTAATCAGCGGGACGAATATGGCAACGAAACTTATGCCGATATGGAATTGCTCAGGCTTGCCATACCACGCCGTGTATTCACCCTGTCGCAAATAAAATACGTTGAAGACCGCATGTCGTGGCTGTATGACAACAGACACATGATAGGTGGACTTAAGTTTGTTTACGAACCCCCTGTGCTACGTTTCTTCATGGGTGGACTTGAACCAATTAACGATTGGCCTCAGAAACTATTGGCTAAATTCAGGGAAGATTTTGGCGATAGCCTGTAAAAATATAATCTGAAAAATTAAGGCGCAACCTTGACCGAATGTAACTCATTGTATCTTGAATATATTCGGTTGTGCCAATCTAAAGAATCGTAAGATAAATCGAAATGATGGAGGAATCTGGTTTTAGGTTCCTCTATTCTTTTCAGAAAAGTTATGTCAGATACCCCCAAGTTTTTTTCTTCCGACAATTGCGCTTCTCGCTCCGCATACACTTGAGATACAGAAGAAAGCTCTTTATATCCCCTATAATAATCCACAGAGAGAAATAGCAGTCCGAAGAACAAAACCGTAGATGTTATTCTTTTTACAAGCAACTTATCAAAATCCAAATTTGCAAAGAGAATCGCAATCGCCAGTATAATCAGGCTATTGATACCGTAAGACGCCCTACCCGGGAAAATAGGCGAAGCCGACATCGCCAAGACTGCAACCAATGCACCCGAAAAAATGATCAACATCAATCCTTTTTGCCTGTTCCTGTTTTCTTTCTTAGAGCAAGACAACCAAAAGAAAAGAGTCAGCACGAGGATAAAAACCAGCACAATACTATAATAATAAAATGCCGCCATTGTGCCTAAAAGTTGATTTATATATACAGATACAAAAAACACATGTTCTGACGTTCCGCCAATCATATCCATCCGGGCATAATTTCCCGGTGCGGCAACCATAAAGGCACAGCCAACTATCGCCCCGATAAGTCCCGTCCAAGCCCAAGCGGGTATTTTCATAGATGAAGACTTATAATAACAGATAAATAAAGCTGTCATCGCAATCAGGGCAACCCCCATGTTCTCGTTAGTCCATCCGGCTACGATTCCGAAAAACAAGAAAGCTATACTTTTGACTATATTACCGTTCGTTTTTTGACTATTGAATAAATAATTCCTGTAAGGAAGCAGGAAAGAAAGGACAATCAACGTTCCCCACAAATAGTTTGCACTGCCTGTTTTCCACAACATTGTGGAACCTAAAGCAGGTTGAAAAAAGAAGATCAGCAGATTGATTCCGATAAGCAACGACGGATTTTTTTTATTCCCTCTATTGGCAAAGGTATAAATGACAAGAGTAAGGGCAACATAGGCCAGACTATTCAATATGTCGGCAGGCAATTTGCCCAGCAACAACAGCGATTGTGCTATCACATGCACAACGGAACGCCCTCCCCATGTAAAATAATGCTCGTATTGGGTATAAAGTATATCCGTGAAACTCTTTACGCGGTCGTTCGATGGCTCAGGCAACATGCTGTACATCCAATCGTCACCAAAAAGCGGATGATTCCTGTTCAGTATGAAGATGAGAAGAAAAGAGCAAACGACAACCAAAGCCATGTTAGCTTTCTTCATCGCATCTTTACCCGTAAAGCCATAAACCTTAAGCAAACATCGGCTAACGGATGCGGACAGGGAATCTAATATGCGAAACGGGTTCATTTTATTTTAGACTTTTCAGTCTCTTTGACAATATAAATCGGACGCCGTTTTACTTCCAGATATAATCGGGAGAGATATTGCCCCAATATGCCCAAACACAAAAGCTGTATACCCCCGATGAAGAAAATACCGCAAATGAGCGTCGGGAATCCGGCAACCGGATCGCCCCAGAGCAAAGTCTTGGTCACAATATAGGCAATAAACACGAGAGATATGATAAAGAAAAGTATACCAAACAACGATGCTATGGCCAAGGGGCGTGTAGAGAAAGCTATTATACCCTCCAGCGAGTAAAAGAACAATCCCCAGAAAGACCATTTGGTTTTACCTGCAACACGCTCTACATTTTCATACGAAATCCATTTGGTGTTGTACCCTACCCAGCCGAATATGCCTTTCGAGAAACGGTTATACTCTCTCAATTCGAGAATAGAATCTACCATCTGGCGTGTCATCAGGCGAAAGTCGCGTGCTCCGTCAACCAACTTGGTATCGGATATATTATTGATGAGCTGATAAAACTTCCGTGCAAAGAACGATCGTATAATGGGCTCACCCTTACGATCTTCGCGTCGGGTAGCCACACAGTCGTAATCTTCCGTTTGCAGGGTTTTATACATTTCCTCCAACAGCATGGGCGGGTCTTGCAAATCGGCGTCGATGGTTGCCACATAATCTCCGGTAGCGGTTTCCAATCCGGCAAAAATAGCGGCTTCTTTTCCGAAATTGCGGGAGAATGACACATATCTGACACGTTCATCTTTGGCACGCAATTCTCTGAAAACGTCTAAAGTTTTATCTTTCGAGCCATCGTTAACGAAGATGAATTCAAATTCTTGCTCCGACATCACCTTTGTCACCTTTTCCAATTCTTTGTAAAGATACGGCAATGCTTCTTCTTCGTTATAGCAAGGTATGATTATTGATATTTTATGCATATTATTTCTATTTCTCTTTTGCAAAGTAAATAAATCATTTTCATTTAATACCAATCGGCAGTTATATCTTCTAAAAAAACGTTGGTTCAAATTGCATGTAATATTACTTGTCTAGTTGGGCAGATAAACCACCGAGCTGTTGCTGCTTTCGTTGCGGTATCTGTCGGATGCTGTTACGGTAAAATACATGCCGCCCTTGGTTTCCAATATAATCTCATTTTCCCTGACTCCAATAGCTGTTAAATGAGAAGAATTACTCAGGTTTATATTTTTTGATGTAGACGAATATATGTTGAAGGAGGGTTTGTTATCACCTTTAGACGAATGTTGCCATTGTAGCTTTATCCTGTTTTTTCCTGCTTTCACGATGGTCAGATTACGAGGTGGAGCCGGAGGCGTACTGTTCAGCCATGTGAGAGGGGGCAGTTTTGCCGGGTTTTTGTAATAGTTCCGTTTAATGCCCGACAAGAAACCCTTGGTGTTGTCGACCATGAATTTTGTTCTGAAAAAGCCTTGCCCTTTTATGTTGTGCTGACGGGTTTTCTTTATTTGACTGTAAAAAAGATCGGTGCTCCAGTTTCCATTGTCGGGATGCTTTTCGTTAGGCAGCATCTTGTATATGCCAAGCACCGGAACCACAAGCCTTCTTTGGCATATTTTAGACCATTCGAGCAAATAAGGGTCGAACAATTCATTTTTATAATACATCATCGGATAGATGGCATCGTGTATGCCTTCCCGCATCCAATGTGCAACATCTTGAAAAACATCGTTGTAAGCCGTCAAAGGAAAACCTTTCACTTTCGCTATCTTCTGATAAACACCTATGGTGCTGCTGCTTACCTGAACCCAATTCTTTTTACTTTTCACAAGTTTATACGCATCCCGCACAAAGGAGTTGATATTCTGCCTTCTCCATTCCTGCAAGCTCTTTCCCTTACCATATTTGGCATGAGTTTTTTGATCCGGAAAACCCGGTTTAGCTTCCGAATAGCGGATGTAGTCGAACGATATGCCATCAATATCATACCCCGAAACAATCTCATCGACAAGCGACAGCAGGTATTCTTTTGTTTTGGGATGCCCCGGATCGAGACGCCACTCGTCATCATAAAAGATGCACATGTCCGGATATTTTTTGACAACTGAATTTGCCCCATGATTTTCTACATGCTTTTTTGTGCCTAGAGGATAGGTTATGAACCAGGCATGACATTCCAAACCTCTGTTATGACATTCTTCGATGACAAATTGAAGAGGATCGAAGGTTTTACTGCTTTTCAGATTTTTGTTGAGCGGCTCAATCTTCGATTTGTACGAGGCATCTCCTCTCAGACGGGTCTGGAAAAAGACAGTATTGAAGTTTGCTTCTTTTATTACGTCAAGCATATTGGTCAAATCTTTTTTCTGGCTTTCGATACTTTTGTTTTTATCGGGCCAGTCGAGTCCGAAATGGGTTGCCAACCATACGGCACGCACTTCCGTGACCGGAGGAAGTCCTTGCCCACATACGGATATGAATGTGAACAATGAAAAAAATAGAATTTGTAAACGTTTCGGCATGATGTAAAAGTTTGAAATGCAATTTTATCTTTAGTCTGTATTTTTTTCTGTTCTGGCGGGATATTTCTTCCCTGCGAAAATGTCATAACCACGAAATTCGCAATCCAACGACCCGTTTTTGAGCCTGTACTTTTTAGAAGGCTTGAGTCCGATGTTGTCAAAGTTTTCTTTCTTGTAGCTGAGTATCCATGCCCGATAGCCGGTAAATACATGCTTCAGCCGTTCGCCTATCGTGTTATACAATTGGTTGATGTCGGCAGGTTTCAGGCGTTCGCCATACGGTGGGTTCGTGATTAGTATTCCCGATTCTGCCGGAGCTTTCGTGTATTGTTGTATTGGCTTTACACTTAAGTCTACATACCGTGCCACACCGGCACTCTTTACGTTTTCGGTGGCTATGGCAATGGCTCTTTCCGAAATGTCGGAGCCGAATATTTTGTGGTTGAACTCCCGTTCTCCACTGTCGTCGTTGTAGATATAATCGAAAAGGTCCTGGTCAAAATCCTTCCATTTTTCGAAAGCGAAGTTGCTGCGGTAAATGCCCGGAGGGATGTTCATCGCTATCATGGCAGCTTCGATAAGCAGCGTGCCCGATCCGCACATCGGATCAACAAAATCCGATTCGCCCCTCCATCCTGTTCGGAGAATCATGCCGGCAGCCAGCACCTCGTTCAGTGGAGCTTCTGTTTGTCCTGTACGATAACCCCGCTTATGCAAAGACTCGCCCGAACTGTCGATGCTCAACGTACATTTGTCGTGGGCAATGTGTATGTTAATAAGCAAATCGGGGTTGGATATGCTTACGGATGGGCGTTTTTCTGTTTTCTTCGTAAAGAAATCGACAATTCCGTCTTTCACCCTGTATGCCACAAACTTAGAATGGGTGAATATTTCGGAGAAAACAACCGAGTCTACGGCAAAAGACTGATTTTCGGTCATATATTTGCGCCAGTCAATATTTTCTACTTCCTTGTATATTTCGTCAGCATTTCTCGCCTTGAAGGTATATATCGGTTTCAGGATGCGTAAGGCGGTGCGGCAATGTATATTGGCTTTGTATAGTAGAGCTTTGTCTCCTTCGAAAGAAACCATTCGTGTTCCGATTTCCAGATTATTTGCGCCCAGATTAACCAACTCTTCGGCTAGTATATCTTCCAGTCCGGCCATCGTTTTGGCAATCATTTGGAACGTTTTTCCCTGCATGTGTGTAAGAAGTTTTTTTATTTATATTTTATTGTTTTAGTCTTTTGTTTCTTAAAACCGGATAGAGCCTTTTTCCAGACCAAGCAGTTTTTCTTTTCGCCATACGCCTCCGGCATATCCGGTCATTTTTCCGTCCGAGCCTATAACCCGGTGGCAAGGAATGACGATTGATATTTTATTCTTCCCATTGGCATTTGCGACAGCCCTGATAGCCTTCGGATTGCCTAAGGTTACGGATTGTTGCATGTATGTACGGGTTTCGCCGTAGGGTATTTGTTTCAGAGAGTCCCAGACTTTTCGTTGAAAATCCGTACCAATCATATCTAATTGGACACTGAATTGTTTTAGCTTTCCTGCGAAATAGAGGTTCAACTCTTTACGAAGTTGACAAAAAAACTCACTGTCTTCCTCTTTCAGTTTGGCATTGAACTCTTTTTCGATTTGTTTCAGTTGCAACTCGTTATGCTTTCCTTCCGAAAAATTCAAGAAGCAAATGCCTCTGTCTGTCGCACAAGCAACGATCTCGCCCAAAGGAGATTCTATTTGAGTGTATGATATGTGTGACATCTTTTTCAATTTGTAATATATTGTAAATACATTCCGACTATCCAAATATAATATAAAAAGTATATTTGAATGAAATGAGATAAGCTAAATTCTTCAAAAGAGATAAAATTTGAATCTACATGTGTGCTTTTCTGAAATATTCATGTAAATTTGTGTTAGTCAGAAAAAGATACCCTATGGATCAAACTTGGTTTAATGAATATAAGGTTATAAAAGAAAAATTCGATTTTTCGTATAAAGGTTATAATATAAAGAACCTGATAGTCGGTTATCTGAATTTTGACTACAATGCCACTCCCATAGTCAGGGATGTTTTTAAAGAATTCTACAACAGTTGCAGTTTCGTCGATTTGCCAAAGGCATTTGACACTAAGCAAAATGTGCTGATTACCTACCTCATAGACCGTACAGATTATCGAAGCCTGGCACTGACTGCGCAACAATATTATCCGGACTCGGAAGTGGTTAACCTGTCGGCTCTGCCGTTGAAAAAAATATCGCCCTTTGGTTGGACATTCATCAAGCATTTTTGGTTTGCCGTATGGATGATATACCGACGAGGTATAGGAAAGGGAGTGATGAGCAAGTTGAACTTTATTGCATTGCTGATAAGGATATTGAATCAGATAAAAACAATGGAGAGAGCTCCTGTTCCACAGCAAATAAAGAGATATGTCAGTTTCAATTCGTCGTACAAGGAAGAGTCTTTGCTGACCATGTATTTCAACAAACATAATGTGGAAACAATCACCCTGCAACATGGGATATTTTGCGATTTCAAACTAATGATTCCTTTCGATGTCATTAATTATGAAAACTGTATAGCGCAGAAGATGCTTTGCTGGGGGCAATCGACAGTTGATTTCCTCACTCAGCACGGGTTTGACGCATCCCGGTTGATTGTTATCGGAAACCTCAAGTATAAAGACTTTAAGATAACATCAATAAATCAGAATTTCAAGAAATGCCTTGTTTTGCTGGGGCGTCAACTGTATATCGGGACAAATGACAAACTGCTGGAGGTGCTGAAACAATACAACAAGAAGCACAATAACGGCATTGTTTTTTATATAAAGAAACACCCTTTTGTTGAAGATAGTTTTCATGCCCAATATGCCGATGTCAGTTCCGATATGATATTTCTGGGACGTGAGCACTCGGTGCAGGAAATATTGAAATCCGATCTGGTCGATTTTTCCATATCGGTAAATACGACAGCCTATTACGAATCTCTGGCTTTAGGGAAACCTTGCCTCAGATGGACTGAGGAAGAAAACGAAGAGTTTGTCGGACTGGATGATAAGTTCGAAAATCTGGAACAGTTGGAAGATAGAATTGAAAAATTAAGGAATATAAGTCAAGACGAAATACTAACGGAAGTGAAAGATGTTATTCGGTACATCTTTAATCCCAATTTGTAAAATAGTTACAAGATGTTGCATAGAATCTGCCGACAACCCGTAACTAATTAATAAACACGAGAATATACTAATCTATTATACCTTGTTGAGATGAAAATAAAAGCATTAATAGCCGTTCGTTCAGGTTCGGAAAGAGTAGTCAACAAGAACCTCAGACCTTTTGCCGGTTCTAATCTTTTAGAGTTGAAAATCAAACAATTGAAAGGAATTAAAGAGTTTGACGGCATTGTTGTTAACTCAAACGACGACCGCATGCTCGAAATTGCCGACAGCCTTGGCGCAGAAGCCGTGAAAAGGGACCCTGTGTTTGCCACAAGCAGTGTTTCTATGAGCGATGTGTATCAGAATATGGCAGAAAATTTCAATGGCGATGTGATTGCATATTGCAACGTCACCAATCCGCTGGTAAATTCTGAAAGTTATAGCAATGCGGTAAGGACATTTAAGGAGATAAGCAATAAGTTCGATTCGCTCAATTCGGCTAATCTGGTGAAAGAGTTTATGTTTCTCGATAATAAGCCGATAAATTACGACTTGGAGCATCAGCCACGTAGTCAGGATTTACCCAACATTTATGCCCTGAATTTCGCTATATCGATCATATCGAAAGAAAATATGATAAAATATAAAAATGTGATCGGGCGTGTGCCATACATGTACGAACTGTCGGAAGCGGAATCTGTGGATATTGATACTGAATTTGACTTCGAAATAGCTGAATTTTTCTATCGAAAAAAATATAAACTGTAATCAATATAATACCATCCTATTGCTTAAAAAAATTGATAACCGAAGGTAATACAAATAGCAGGAAATATGATAATCCAGGCTCAAATGAGACTGACAGTGTTCTTATTTCGGTTATAATTCCTGTTTATAATATCGAAAAACTGCTGAACCGCTGCCTCGATTCTGTGGTAGGGCAAACCTATACGAACCTGGAAATCATACTGATTGATGACGGGTCTGCAGATTCGTCGCCTCAGATATGCGACCAATATGCGGAACACGATCTCAGGATTAAGGTCGTCCATAAAGAAAACGGGGGCGTTTCGGCCGCTCGCAATTTAGGGTTGGATATTGCTTCGGGAGATTACATCAGTTTTGTGGATTCGGACGATTGGCTCGAACCGGATATGTACGACACTTTGGTGACCTACCTGAAAAATGATCCGACTGATATTCTTCGTTTCAATGCCTGTAAAAAAGGAGAGGTGTTTACTTCAACTCATCTGTCTGGCAATTTTGAGGGAAACCGAATGACTGACGAAGTGGTTTTGTCGATGATAGGTTCCGAGAAACTCGGAGAAATATTTTTGATGGGTGTTCCCTGGATATACTTGTACAGGAGGGAAGTGATAGAGCGGAACAATATCAGGTTCGATGTGAATCTGCGGCGAAGCGAAGATCGCTTGTTCTGCATAACTACAATGCTTTATGCCCGTAAAATAACATTCGTGAAGGATGTTTTGTATCACTACGAAGTATTGACCACATCTTTGTCGAATAAGTATGACCCTTTAAGGTGGCAGCAAGAATTGTATTATCTGGATATGTTGAGGAAAGAATATACGAAAGTGTTCTCGCCTCAGTATGTGGAGAAAGCCGATAAACGAATCAAGAGCGATTATGTATTGAGGGTTGTTATCAGTCTCGACAACCTGTTCTTTTCGGTCAATGACAACACATTCCGACACAATTATAAACAAGTCAGAAATATAATCAATAACGAGAAAGTAAGAAAGTCTGTGCAAGATCTCAAACAAGTGAAAACCGGAATAAGGAAACGCTTTCTGTTCTTCTGCGTGAAGCATCGGCTGTCATTCGCCTTGACTTTGTTTCAAACCATGATGAAATTGAGAAACAAGGTGTAATTGTATTAAAGTTGAATTGACAATTGAAGAGCGTGGACAACTCTAATTTCTCGATTTTTATTTTCACGCCACCCCGAAGTATGTGATAAATGAAAGGACATTTTCGACTACCAATCCATAATTATTTTAATTTTCGTAAACATGAAAACCACTCTCCTTGTTATAGGAAAAACAGATGCTTCGTATTTTACGGAAGCCATTAAGGAATATCAGAACAGGCTGGGGCATTATATCCCATTCGAGTTGCAGGTGATTCCTGATTTGAAGAATACTAAAAGCCTGACTATTGAACAGCAAAAGGAAAAAGAGGGTGAGCTTCTTTCTAAAAATTTGCAAGCCGGCGACTATATAGTTTTGCTGGATGAGAAAGGCAAGGAATATACATCCATGCAGTTTGCGTCGTACATAGAAAAGAAAACGCATACCGTAAACAAACGTTTAGTATTCATTATTGGAGGGCCTTATGGATTCTCTGAAGCGATATACAGTAAGGCTGCAGAGAAGATTTCATTGTCGAAAATGACCTTTTCGCATCAGATGATACGCCTGATTTTTATCGAACAACTCTATCGTGCGATGACGATACTCAACAATGAGCCTTATCACCACGAATAAATATGTTTTAGAATATATCCGAAATATCATTTTGTCAAGAAAATGAATGCTATTTTTGTGTAAAACCTGATAATTATGATAAATAGAGAATTAGTAGACCCTAAAAGCATTGTGATAGTGGGTGGTTCCAATGACAAATTAAAACCCGGAGGAAGCGCGCTTTCAAACATTATATCCGGAACATTCCGTGGCGATCTTTATGTAGTGAATGCCAAAGAAGATATTGTGCAAGGTATAAAATGTTACAGAAGTGTTGAAGATATACCAAATGCCGAATTGGCAGTCATCTCCATCCCCGCAAAGGCTTGCTATTCTGTGATGAAAACCCTTATCGAGAAAAAAGGAGTGAAAGCGTTTATCATGTTTTCGGCCGGATTCAGTGAAGAAACTCCTGAGGGTGCGGAGATGGAAAAAGAAATAGCCGAAATGGTGACAAAAGCCGGAGCTTCGCTTATCGGTCCCAATTGCAGCGGAATGTTCAACCTGAACCATCAATGTATTTTCACAAAACCAATTCCGGATATCGACCGCTACGGGGTCGACATGGTTTCTAGTTCGGGAGGAACGGCGACTTTTATCATCGAGTCGTCTATGCGTGTAGGGCTTCGCTTTAGCTCGGTATGGTCTGTTGGTAATGCTGCTCAGATAGGCGTGGACGACGTTCTCGAATATCTGGATGAGACGTTTGATCCTAAAACAAGTTCGAGAATAAAGCTACTATATATTGAAACAATAAAAAGTCCCGACCGATTTCTGGAACACGCAGCTTCTTTGATTCGCAAAGGTTGTCAGATAGCCGCCATAAAGTCAGGAACGTCCGAATCGGGCAGCAGGGCGGCTTCGTCACATACGGGAGCAATAGCAAGTTCCGATCTGGCTATTGAAGCATTGTTCCGTAAAGCAGGAATCATCCGCTGTTTTTCGAGGGACGAGCTGGCAAATGTAGGGGCGGTTTTATCTCTTCCAAAACTGAGAGGCAACAATCTGGCTATCATTACTCAAGCCGGAGGACCGGCGGTTATTTTGACCGACGCTTTGTCGAAAGGGAAAATCAATGTTCCCGAGATGCCCAAATTGCTTTCCGAGGAGTTGAAGACACATCTGCTTCCCGGAAGCGCAGTTTCAAATCCCATTGATTTGCTAGGAACAGGAACAGGCGAACATCTGGGTTATGCAATTGATTTTTGTATCGAAAAATTCAGGGATGTAGACGGAATTGCCGTTATCTATGGCGATCCCGGAGTAACAAAAGTGCGTGAAGCATACGAGATACTAGACAGCAAAATGCGCACAAGCCCTATCCCTATTTATGCTATTCTGCCTTCCGTTAAAACGGCTGCGAAAGAGATGGACGACTTTGTAAAGAAAGGCCACGTTAATTTTATTGACGAGGTAGCTCTTGCCGATGCAATGTCGAGAGTGGTAACTATAAACAAACCTTCGGCGGGAAAAATGGAGGATTTGAACGTAGATATTCCAAAGATCAGACGGATAATAGATTCAATAAAAACTGACGGGTATATTGATCCCGATACGGTGAAGAAATTGTTGAAGGCGGCAGGTGTGCCATGTGTCGAGGAGTTTGTTTCGGCTAATAAAAACAGTGTGTTGGCTTTTGCCGAAAAAGCAGGTTACCCTGTTGTTGCAAAATGCGTGGGACCTGTGCATAAATCGGATGTTGGCGGAGTTGTTCTCAATATTAAGACAAAGGAACATCTTGCTTTAGAATTTGACCGTTTAATGTCGATACCCGAAACCACCGAAGTGATGGTTCAACCAATGCTTTCCGGAACAGAGTTGTTTATCGGCGCAAAGTATGAACATGGCTATGGTCATATAGTTTTGTGCGGATTGGGAGGCATTTTCGTCGAAATTCTGAAAGATGTGGCATCGGGTCTTGCCCCGCTCAGCTTTCAGGAAGCGTCGTCAATGATACATTCGCTTCGGGCATACAAAATAATTCAAGGTACGAGAGGTCAACAAGGTCTGAATGAAGCACTGTTTACCGAGATAATTGTGCGTTTGTCTATCCTGCTTCGGTTTGCCTCCGAAATAAAGGAAATGGATATAAATCCGCTTCTGGCGAATGACAAGCAGGTTGTTGCTGTTGATGCACGCATCAGGATCGAGAAGTGAGAAAAATACGAACAGAGGATGCTTGAAATAAATTTCGACTGATAACATGTTCAGCACGCTTTCTCACTTCATAAATTTTGCCACAAAAATCAGGAAAAAAGGTATGGAAAAGTTGCGATTCCCATACCTTAAATATATTTAATGACTGATAGATTTGACTAATCTTGCATTCTTATGGCTATTATGTTATCTTCTCCCAGAACACCTTGTCCAATATTTGCAATGCATATATGAGGAGAAGAGCCTATTCTGCCTACGCCACCTCCTATAAGCGTATATACCTTATCTGCATTGGTTTTATTGTGCAATATAACCGCACCGCTCATGGGTGCCCACATTACATTTTCAAACATATATCCCGATATTAAAGTATTACCAATAAAGTCTCCGGTCTTGAACGATTGTGTACCTTTACTTGGAACTCCATCTGTAAAACTTGCTCTAATCCAATACATGCCGGGAGAATAGATTCTCGCCCCGGTTGATTCATTGATTGGGTATGCTAACAAAGAAGCTTGAATCCACCACTTTCCGGGAGGTAGTGTTAGAGTTGTTCCGGTACTAAAATAGCCGTCTCCCAGAGCATCTTCTGTGTTAATCCAGAATGCAGCATCTTTTTCCCAAACAACATTCACCGTTTGTATACCTTCTCCGGGAGCGCCCCAATATGCATTGCCATCGTTGTCTGAGGTCAATACTTGTCCAACTATGGCTCCATTGGGAAGATGAAGTCCTGTGTTGTATCCGTTCGTAAAGACACTTAGTTTATTTGTAGGATTATTCGTCCCAACTCCGACTCTGCCTTGCGCATCCACCACCACATCGTCTGCCACGTTTGTGTTGCCGCTCGTGTTACGTGCCGCATCAATATGAAATACTCCCTGAGGCGATTCCGTATTCACTCCCACCTGTGCTTTGAGTGCCGTAACGGCTAAAAAAATCAATAAAATTAAACTGCTCTTTTTCATAAGTTTCTAATGTTGTTTGTTGTGTTAAATATTTCTGTTTTAACCCTTTGCGTATCTGTCACTGGGTAAGTGACAGAGGAGTGGTTTTGGATATGTTATTCTGTTTGTAATCAAAGGATTAAGAAAGAGCAAAATTGGAAAAGATAAACATTAATTAAACATGGTCGAAAAAGGTAAGTAAGCAGCATTACTTATTTCATTCTAAGTTTTTAGAAAACAGACACTTTGTAGTTCTTGACGAAAAATGTATACGAAAAATAATTATTAGACATTAGTTAAACACGCACAGTAACAAATACTTAAACAACAGAAAATATGGAATATGAAGAAAAAGGAATTCTGTTCGTTGATCTTCAAAAAGGTCAGGAATGGAAAACAAACAGGAGAAATTGCAGCATTATTCTCATAGGTAAAGGTCGGTTGAATATTTCTTCTTTATCGCACAAAGACGAAAGGATTTCGGCAGGAAAGATATTCATGATTCCCACCGGCTACGAAACAGACGTAAAGGCAATGGAAGAATCTGCTCTGATATCCGTTGATATAAGCGAGGAAATCAATCAGTTGACTCATTTTCAATCGGACAAAACGGAGGAAAATGATAACAATCAAAACCTCTACCTACCTTTCAACGATATTGTCTCCGCATACATCGAATCGTTACAAATTTACAAGAGTAGTAATCTGGATTACAATTCATTAGCAAGAATAAAAGCAAAGGAATTGATATACGTATTGAAGGCTTCATACACACAGAAAGAACTCAGTCGTTTTTTCAGCAGCTATATCACAAACGATTTATATTTCTCAGAGCAGGTGAAGATATTATCTCAAGATATTAAAAACATTCGCCAACTGGCTGAGATTATGAATTATAGCTATTCGGGGTTCAACAAGCGATTCAGGCGATCGTTCGGCGTATCGGCTTATTCATGGCTCAGAAAGCGTCGGGCAAATGTGGTGTATCACGATATTTATTACACGAACAAAAGTTTGAAGCAGATTTCGACAGAAAACATGTTCAGCACGCTTTCTCACTTCAACGAATTTTGTCACAAAAATCTGGGAAATTCTCCCTCCGAAATCAGAAGAAAAAAAAGACCCCTCTGTCACTTACCCAGTGACAGAGGGGAGGTGTTTACTTGTTCTGAAGTTGCAAATATACGCAAATTGTAGCGAAATATGCAAGATCACACTCAACTTTCTATCAAGAGAAAAGAGATTACAGCACAAACTTGTTTTTCAATACAGATTCTGCACATGCATATCCGTGATCGTAAAAGAATTTTAACTTATCTATGTCTTTTTCAATACGTTCTATGGTCATATTTTCGATCGGACGAACAACTATAATCTTATTTTCATCTTCCAGCTTTTCAACCAAATCCAACTGCGCATTATATAATTCGCTTCTCCTATTCACCGCATCACGCATCAACGGATATTTTTTATAAACGAACGAAGGCATTTTCAACCCAGACTTCTTCTTCCTGTAACCCTTATTTCTGGTGAGGACTACCACATTTTTCTCATACCCCTGGTTTATGGCACGTTCAACAGGTATAGAATCGCAAACACCACCATCCAGCATCGGAGTTTCGTCTACATAAGTGATGGGCGAAAATAAAGGCATGCTACTCGATGCCCGCAATATGTCCAACAATCGTTGGTGACTTTCATATTCTTCCATATATTCGGCACGTCCCGTTAGGCAGTTGCTCACAACCATCTCGAACCGTTTGCCCGATGAGGCATAAGTAGCATAATCGTAAGGTGCTATTTTGTTCGGAAATTCATCAAAAAGCAGATCAAAATCCATTACATTTCTGTTTTTTAGATAATGTTTCAATCCGGCATACTGATATTTTTCGTACAATTCTATATTACTAAACCGGGCACGTCCTCTCTGATTGGATATGTATGAGGCTCCATTGCATGCTCCGGCCGACACACCTATCGTATACGGAAAGTGCAGGTTGTTGTCCATTATCCAATCCAGCACGCCACAAGTAAAAATACCCCTCATGGCACCCCCTTCCAAAACCAGACCGAAGTCTTTCACATTATTCTCCATATCTATTATCATTCCACCCGGTTATTTCTCGGATGATGTTCTATAATCTCCTGGCGCAAAAACTCCCTGTCCATGTGCGTATAAATTTCCGTCGTAGTAATCTTTTCGTGCCCCAACATCTGTTGTATTGCCCTGATATTTGCTCCTCCCTCAAGCATGTGTGTTGCAAATGAATGACGGAATGTATGCGGGCTTATATTTTTCTTAATACCCACTTTAGCCGCATATTCCTTTATAAAATGAAAAACCATGATACGCGAAATAGGAGTTCCCCGTTTACTTAAAAACACAATATTTTCAGAACCTTTCTTTATCGGATAAGTCTCCCTTTCCATCAAATAATAGTTCAATTCTTTTATCGCTATTGGAGAAATCGGAACCAAACGCTGTTTGCTTCCTTTGCCTTCCACCCTGACAAATCCTTCGTCGAGAAACAAGTCGCTGAACTTCAATGTCGTCAATTCCGATATACGTAAACCGCAGCTATACAAAACTTCTATAATTGCCCTGTTTCTTTGCCCCTCACGGGTAGAGGCGTCGATAATACGCTTCATGTCGTCTATTTCTTCAATAGACAACACCGTGGGCAACTTCATCCCCAGCTTGGGAGTTTCTAACAGTTCGGTCGGGTCGGAAGAGACATAGCCATCGGCAAGTAAAAATCCGAAGAAAGATTTTGTCCCGGAAATTATCCGGGCAACAGACTTCGGACTGATTTCCAGATCGTAGAGTTGCGCAATAAATTGTTGAAGATTATCTAAGGTAATATCCTTCAGATCCAAATTTTCGTTGTGAATAAAATTGAGCAATTTATTCACATCACTGATATATGCTTCGATCGAGTTTCCCGAAAGAGCCTTTTCCAATAATAGATAAGTTCTGTATTTACTAACAATGCTTTCCTGACGCATTTTCTTTTCTCTCTTTTTTTACCAAAAGGATTGATACTTATAGTTGCAATTCTTTCTTTTTCTTATATTTGTAATCTGATTCAGATATTAACAAAATTTTCAATCCGAACCTATGGGCTGGATATCAAAATATTTCTCAAAGTTACAAATAGGCATCATTTTAGTGCTTATTATTTTCGCTTTTTTTCTGAGCGACAGCAATATTTTTGCCCATTATGAATATAAATCCGAGATCAGCAGCCTGAATAAACAGATTGAATACTACAAAAAACAAAAGGACGAAAACTCTCGGAAACTGGAAGAGCTGAAATCGGGTAAAGATAACATCGAGAAGTTTGCACGAGAAAATTACCTCATGAAACGGGATAACGAAGATGTATTCGTCATTGAAAACAAAAAGGAAGATGAATAAACAAAAAAGGAAAGAACTGTTTTATCAAATATCCGCCCTGTTGATACTTATTGGAGCAGCAGGGTTCTTTTTTCTACCCGATCTCAAGTATGTTATGCTTGTAGGTGTTGCTGGCTTCGGCGCAACTACTTTCACAACTCCCTATCCCGGAAAATCAGTCAGAGGCAAGCGGTTGTTCAATATGCAAATATTCGCCGTTATTTTGATGGTTATATCTTGTTATCTGCTTTTTAATGAATTTAAAGAATGGGTAATTGCCATGCTTGTTGCCGCAATTCTCATTCTGTATAGTTCGATAGCAATCCCCAAAGAATTGGAGAAAGAGGATAAAGAAAAATAAGAGCTGAATTTTATTAATCCAACTCTTATCTTACTATATTTTATCTCGACTTTAATTGAACGATTCGTCAATGCCGACTACCTGTTCCACTTCGTCATTGCCTATTTTATTGGCACAAGGATCAGGATTTCCTGCAACCTTTTCAAATTGCTTGTTCGGATTGTAGCCTAGTTTGGGGTCGGCGTATACTTTTTGCATAAACAACCCGAAGATAGGCAGTGCCATTGCAGCTCCTTGTCCTTCCGATGTGCTGTCGAAGTGAATTGTACGTTCTTCTCCTCCAACCCAGCAACCGCCAACAAGTTCGGGCGTGAAACCCATAAACCAACCATCGGCATTCTTCTGTGTTGTTCCGGTTTTTCCACCCATAGGGCCTTTAAGTCCATACTTATATCTCAACCTGCTACCTGTACCGCCATCAACCACACCACGCAGCATTGTCAGCATTTTTACGTATGTCAGTTCATTAAATACTTCCGACATTTCGGGATTGAATGTTGCCACGATATTGCCATAAGCGTCCTCGATACGGGTCACATATATCGGTTTCGAGCGGATTCCCTTGTTTACGAATGCCGTATATGCGCTAACCATTTCACCCACAGATACATCATGTGTGCCAAGAGCCAGTGAAACTTGCGCATCAATTTGTCCCGTTATACCAAACGAACGCAACAATTTTGCAAATGCATACGGAGATGACTGGCTCATCAGCCAGGCTGTGACCCAGTTGTCGGAGTTTTGAAGCCCCCATTTTATAGTCACCATATTTCCGATCATAGAGGCTCTTCCTCCTTTCGGACTCCAAACCTTTCCGTTTTCTAGCGTAATATTCTGCTGTTGATACAACATCTGATCGCAGGGTGTACGTCCGTCAATCATAGCCAGAGCATAAAGATATGGTTTGATTGTTGACCCGATTTGCCTTCTTCCGATGTTTATCATATCGTATTGGAAGTATTGAAAATCAATACCACCTACGTATGCTTTCATGTGTCCGTTTTGAGGTTCCATAGCGGCAAAACCCGTGCGTAGAAACCCTTTGTGATAACGGATAGAATCCCACGGAGACATGATGGTGTCTATATCGCCACCTTTCCACGAAAATATTTTCATGTCAATAGGCTTTTTAAACTCATTGAAAATGTCATTTTCAGACATTCCAGCTTTTGACATGTTTTTATATCGATCCGAATTTTTCATAGCCTTCCGTAGATGTGTGTCTACGTTTTTGGCGTCGTATGCGGCATACGGAGCATACGATTTTCCTTTCTTAGTTCTGGCGAAAGATGGTTGCAAATATCCACCCATGTGTTCTTTTACAGCATCTTCGGCATAAGTTTGCATACGGGAATCTATTGTGGAATAAATTTTCAAACCGTCGGTGTATAGGTTATAATTTGAACCATCTGATTTTTTATTTTTGTTGCACCAACCATACAACGGGTCTGTTTCCCAAGCTATCGAATCATTTTTATACAGTTCCATCTGCCACGATTCGTAATTCGCTCTGACCGGCTTTTTCGCAGTCATCGCCTTACGCAGATATTCCCTGAAATAGGGTGCAAGCCCATCTTTATGGTCAACTCTTTTATAATCAAGCACCAGATCTGTTTTCTTTAGAGACTCTGCTTGTTCCTTAGTGATGTAACCCGCTCTTGCCATCTGATCCAACACCACGTTCCGTCTGCCTTTGGTGGCTTCAGGGCGTCTCCGTGGATTATATTTCGACGGATTCTGACACATACCTATCAGTGTGGCAGACTCTTGAATATTCAGTTCCTTGGGTGTTTTATTGAAGTATACTCTGGCTGCCGACTGTATTCCTACGGCATTGTTGAGAAAGTCGAACTTATTCAAATACAGGTTGATAATTTCTTCCTTCGTATAGTAATTTTCCAGTTTAACGGCGATAACCCATTCCACAGGCTTACGTAGGGCACGTTCTTTCAGATTTTCGGATGGTGGTGAGTATAACTGTTTTGCCAACTGCTGAGTGATGGTACTACCTCCTCCGGCACTTTTCTGGAACATAAATATTGTCTTCACCAACACACGCCCCAAGGCATAAGCATCAACACCCGAGTGTTTGTAGAAGCGTTCATCCTCTGTTGCAACCAATGCCTGTGTCAGATAAGGAGACAGGTCTTCGTAGTTTGAGTAGATACGGTTTTCCTTGCTTTGAGAATATGTTCCCAGCAATTCATTATCAGCCGAATATACTTGAGAGGCATATTTATCGATCGGATTTTCCAAGTCCTTGATAGGAGGAAGGTATCCGATAGCCCCAACCCAGATTAAAGTAAAAATAAATATAACAGACAAAATACCTGCGATAAAAATTCCCCATAATATTTTTATTACAGGTTTCTTTTTCTTCTTCTTTTTCTTTTCTTCCATATTCAATATAAAGACTTGACACACAAAGATGCAATGTGAAGCGCAAAAATAAGCAAAACCAACGAAATTATTTGCAATGTATCTGAAATAAGGTTTCAGACCTTTTTTGTTGATCCGCCAACTATAACAGTCACAGTAAGTTATAATCCGAAAATATATCGTTAAATATTTCTGTCACTTATACGGCAGAATACCTCAATTCTTAATATTATTGAACAGATGTAGTTCTTATCCATGAAACCTCTGACCAAGCAAAATAAACAAGTTGCTTATTGTTAGGCAAATATTTGTGTTTAATAATCTGTAAAACAATTAAATACATGAAAAACTTCAGTGTAAATTACGAAAAATATAACTATATAAAAGCTATTGCTTTATTTTTGCAATTATAAATATATTTTAACACATTTGAGTTTCAAACTTTTCGAAAAATGATATTGTGCCGTTTCAGGTATAGTATCTTCTATGCAAAATACATATCTGAATTTTAAGAAAATAAAAGTTAAACTTAATATTCTATGCTTATGAAGGCAAAAAAAACTACTCTTGACAATTGTGGTTCTCCTAGCATGGTGGAACGTGAAACCAATGCAGGCACAGGATGTATTTCCTACATCGGATGCTATATGGGTGATACATATGTATGAGGCTTTTAAAGGTGGACAACAGTTTGTATATGGTTTGTCTGGTGATACCATAATGAATGAACTGACATATCAAAAACTTTATTTACTGAATGACACTACATTGAATATTGACAGAGGAGACGTTTTTGTGGCAGGCATTCGACAAGTAGATAAAAAAGTGTTGGTGCAGCCAGCAGACAAAAAAGATGGCTCTAAGTTTGAAGAGTTCTTGATGTATGATTTCTCTAAAAATGTGGGTGATACAATTTATTTTGATAATAGGCCTTATATGGGATATGGGAATTTTTGCTCTACATTCGAATGTGTTGATAAAAACGATATTAGAGGTATGGTTGGTATATTAATGAGCATATTTGAAAATGTATATGATATTGCTCCATGGACAGGTTCAGGAGATTTATGGATGCCAATGATTGGGAGTATTAGAGGAGGTCTATTTTTTTCATACAGAGGCTTTTTTAGTGGACCTGGAGGATCAGAAGGTTGCGAATTAATTTGTATGAAAGAAAAGAATAACGTAAAATACATGAAAGAAGGCTGTACGTCTTGCTTTGAAACACCAACAGCATCAATTGAAAATAATAATATTGAAAACCAATTAAAGGTTGCTTACAAACAAAAAGATAAAATTATTAAAATCATTTTTAGCGAGTTTGTTCCCGGATTAGATTTTGTCCTATTTACAGCAAATGGAGAAGTCGTAAATACTTTCGCCTTAGCCGATTCTCTAACCAACATTAATGTCCATTCTCTTTCTGCTGGACTATACCTATATAAAATTGCAGGAAAAAATAGATACCAAAGTGGAAAGTTAATTATTGATTAAAATGAATTTATAATATATGAAAAACCACTGCTTTATTTTTGCAATTATAAATATATTTTAATATATTTGAGTTTCAAACTTTTCGAAAAATGATATTGTGCCGTTTCAGGTATAGTATCTTATATGCAAAATACATATCTGGATTTTAAGAAAATAAAAGTTAAACTTAATATTCGATGCTTATGAAGGAAAAAAAACTACTCTTGACAATTGTGGCTCTCCTAGCATGGTGGAACGTGAAATCAATGCAGGCACAGGATGTATTTCCCACATCAGATGCTATATGGGTAATACATAAATATATTGAAAAAAATGAACAGATAATATATGGTTTATCTGGTGATACAATAATCAATGAGCAGACCTATAAAAAGCTCTATTTGTTGAATGATACTACATTGAACATTGATGAAGGAGACATTTTTGTGGCAGGCATTCGACAAGCAGATAAAAGAGTATGGGTACAACCAGCAGACAAAAAAGACGGCTCCAAATTTGATGAATTCTTGATGTATGATTTCTCAAAATCAGTTGATGAAGAAATAAATTTTGGAAAAAAACCTCCAATGATGGGATGGCCTCCTAACAATTGTTTCTCATTTGAATGTGTAAGTACAAATATATATAATACAACAGGAGTAGTATATAGTGTAGAAAAAAATAATGATAATGTTTTTTTGTATATAGATACAGAAAATTCTATAGGTCTTGATATATGGATAGAAGGTATAGGGAGTCTAGGAGGACTATTTTTTCATCCTCTTCAGTTTCCAAGTGGGTTTGGTTCTCCAATTGGTTATCAATTGATTTGTATGAAAGAAAAGAATCACGTAAAATACATGAAAGAAGGCTGTACGTCTTGCTTTGAAACACCAACAGCATCAATTGAAAATAATAATATTGAAAACCAATTAAAGGTTGCTTACAAACAAAAAGATAAAATTATTAAAATCATTTTTAGCGAGTTTGTTCCCGGATTAGATTTTGTCCTATTTACAGCAAATGGAGAAGTCGTAAATACTTTCGCCTTAGCCGATTCTCAAACCAACATTAATGTCCATTCTCTTTCTGCTGGACTATATCTATATAAAATCACAGGAAAAAATAGATACCAAAGTGGAAAGTTAATTATTGATTAAAATAAATTTATAATATATGAAAAACCACTGCTTCATTTTTGCAATTATAAATATATTTTAATATATTTGAGTTTCAAACTTTTCGAAAAATGATATTGTGCCGTTTCAGGTATAGTATCTTCTATGCAAAATACATATCTGAATTTTAAGAAAATAAAAGTTAAACTTAATATTCTATGCTTATGAAGGCAAAAAAAACTACTCTTGACAATTGTGGTTCTCCTAGCATGGTGGAACGTGAAACCAATGCAGGCACAGGATGTATTTCCTACATCGGATGCTATATGGAGTGTCTATGTATATTCATATGAACCAACAAAACACTTCATTTATGGCTTATCAGGAGATACCATTATTAATGAACAGACCTACCAAAAACTTTATTTATTGAATGATAGCACATTGAGTATAGATGAAAGTGATGTATATATCGGAGGAATAAGACAGAATGAAAAGATTGTTTATTTAAAACCTGCTGATAATATTTATGGTACGATTCTAGAGGAATATATTTTGTATGATTTTTCAAAAAGAACAGGAGAAAAAGTCTTATTTGGAAGGTTTTATACCGACCCATATTACAATGAGCCGACACTAAAACACATAACAGAAACATCAAACAATATAGATGATATTATAGAGAAAGATGAGATCGTAAATTTAGGTAGAATGATACAACTAAAGGAAACTAGAGAAAAGTGGATTGAGGGAATTGGTAGTCTCTCCGGATTTTTTTTCTCTCCGATTACTTATCCTTTAGATGGATCTGGAAAACCTCTGGGAGGAAGTCTTATTTGTATGAAAGAAAAGAATAAAGTAAAATATAGTAATCTCGAACATTGTGGAACATGTTTTGATTCTCCTGTAAACTCTATTGTGATTAACAATATCAATAATCAAATTAATGTAAAATATAATGAAAATACAAAATCACTAGAAATTCATAACACTATAAATGATGTTTTCTTTAAACTTATAATGTATAATATTAATGGTCTCAAAACGAAGGCAATCGAAAGCAATATTTCGACAAGTATTGATTTGTCAAATTGTGCTCGGGGAATCTATATCTATCAAATTATAGGTGAAAACATCTCTCAAAAAGGGATATTTATTACTCATTGAAATATTTAATGTAACATCTATGAAGAAATCATTTTTACTGCTTACAACTTTACTACTATCAATGGGGCTATTTTCCCAGGTTGGAGGGAGAGTTAATTTTGCGCCTAGTGAGTTAGAGGTAATATCATATGGAGAATTCGTTCGGTTTTCTTTACCAAACACAGAATCTGGGGATGATGTTGGCACCCCTGAATTACCATATGTAATTCAATCTTTTATAATTCCTACAAATGCTAATGTAACAGGCATTCGAATCAATACATTGACAAAACGAAAATTGCCAGGAGCATTTTACGTATATCCATCACAGCCTCCAATTCCTGTGAACAACAAATATGAGGGGGCATTTAGAATGGATACGGTTTTGTATAATACACAGTTACCATTTCCAAACAAACCAGTCTCAATAGTTTCGGATCATTATGAATTGGGTTATCGTATTGTAACTGTAGGTATCTGCCCTATAGAATATATTCCTCGCTCAAAAGAAGTATATCTTTGTAATATAGACTTCAGTTTGGAATATTCGGCTACTGTTCCGTTGAAAAGTGAATCAGAAGAATTGTCAAAACAATCCCAAATACAAAAAGATTTCGTAAAAAAACATATTAAAGCTATAGTACAAAATCCCGATGATGTGGAGAGATTTTATCCATCAACGACCATTGTATCCCAGTCAAAAGGAATTGTTGAGCAAAAAATGACAAAATCATCATTCGTAAAAGAGGAGATTGTTCCCAGATATATAATAATTACGAATAACGAATTAAAGCCGATATTTCAGGAACTAGCAGACTGGAAAACAAAGAAAGGTGTACCCACCATAATCAAAACTACAGAAGAAATTATCCCAAATTACAAAGGAGTAGATGTCCCTGAAAAGATAAGGAATTATCTGATAGAGGCTAGATCGAAATGGGGTACTGGCTTGTTTGTTTTATTAGGTGGCAATACAGATATTATACCTGGAAGAATAGTGTCAGGATATCCTACCGATTTATATTATGCAACAACAAGAGGGACATGGTATTCTGGTAACAGGTTTTCGGCATCTGTTGATGGTCACGATTTTTATCTGGGAAGAGCACCAGTGAAAGATATTGCAGATGTACAGACTTTTATCAAAAAAATATTAACTTATGAAAAAGCAAAAGATGTAGATCGTGAATATTATAATAATTTTCTTGTTGCTTGTGCACATCTAGATAGATCTGATTGCATATCACTTTCTCAAAAAGAGCAAATAAGATTTACAAGAGGAGGATATGAAGAATATTTGAAAACAATTAAACATGTTAAAGAGACCAATTTACCTTCTCATATAAAAGAAAAATCAATATTAATGTATGACAATTTTGATTGCTCTGGCACAAAATATAATTATAAAAATTACAATGACACAATTTGCTCATACAAAATGAGCAACGGATCGGTAATCGAAGTTCAAAGACCAACTCCACCATATTCTATAGATTGTCCAGTTGCAGATATTGAATTGAATAAAATAAACTTTTATTCACTATTACAGAAACAAAATCAACCAAATAAGAATATACATATTGTCTACCACTTAGATCATTCGAGTATAAGTAGCATTGGAGCATCATCAAAAGACAAAGGAATGGATATAACAAAAGAAGATATTTTCCGACTAAACAATGAAAATTATTTGCAAATCATGTATTCGGCAGGTTGTAAACCTGCAACTTTTAATTACGACTGCTTTGGTGCAAATTATTTAAACAACTCTAATGGTGGATGTGTTGCTTTTATTGGTAATTCTGATGATGGCTACTATTATGAACATGACGAATTTGCCAGATTTATTGATTACTTATATAATGATACTACTTGTTACAATTTAGGATATGTTTTTCGGAATACGAGTAAACCAACGAATACATCTGGTAAACGCCGTTTAACCCTCCTCGGCGATCCCGAGATGCCTGTGTGGACGGCAACACCGCAAAACCTGAATGTTACGGCTAATGCCACACCCTCCACACCGGGCAAGACCAATGTAGCTGTCACAATAAACGGTTTTCCCTCTGATAAAAAAGCAATGCTCTGTATCATGAAAGGCAATGAAGCCTATATGGCAGAAGAAGTAACGGGAGCCGGTCCGCATCGTTATGAGATAGATTCATACACAAAAGACAGTATTGATGTTACTGTCACTTCCCATAATTATATTCCTTTCACAAAGCGTTATGCGGATTCGTCCAATTACAACACAAATGTTTCCATTGATAGCCTTGTTTTTTATGATAGCAATGGTGATAAACAACTTGATGCGGGAGAAACAATTGAATTGACTGTTCGGCTTAAAAACACGGGGTCGGCAACAGTAAACAATGTTTCAGCGACTCTCAACTGCACATCTTCTCATATAATAATGCAGGAACCGTTGGCAAACTTTGGCAATATTGTAGCAGGCGGAACCAACTCATCGCTTACGAAATATAAATTCAAGATAAAAGAAAATGCACCCGAGATATTGAAAAACGATACTCTGGGTATGGCTATTACTTTCAGGTTGGATATAAAGGATGCAGCGAGTGCTAATTATTATGATAAATTCAACATAGAAGTGCATACTCATAAAATTGAAGTGAGAGATCAGACTATTATCAATACAACCAATAATAACAAAATTATAGAACCGGGAGAAGTTGTAAGGATGAAGGTTGATGTATTCAATGCCGGAAAAGCAGAAACAGCAGGTCTTAAAGCACAGATGATTCAAGAACCACCTATAGTTATCTTTTCTGGTCCATGTACTTACCCTAATATAAAATATCAGGAAACAATGCAAAACAATTCCGAGTTTACATTTTCTGTTTCTAATTCTTACATTACAGGTAGTGCTTTAAATATCCGGTTGGCTATTGCAAATGCTTATGGACGACAAGATACACTCTCTTTCAATCTGCTAGATAAACCAGGTAATATACTTTTCGACAATATAAAATTTGAGAGTGACAAGACAGAGATCGCCTTATACTGGAATAAGCCTTTAGGAAACTTTACCATACAAGGTTATAACATTTACAGGAGCGATACAGAGAATGGAACTTATACGAAAGTAAATACATACCCTGTCCCTCATACTTATTTCAAGGATTATAATCTCCAACCACTAAAGAAGTATTACTATAAAATAAGCGCTGTTTCAAATTCGGGGAATGAAGGGAACCAGTCAGGTGTATTTACCGCTTGGACTACCCCTCCTGCTTCCGGGCTTTTCCCTGTAACAATGAATATAAGTATTCCTAATTCGAGAATGATAGCTCCAATAGCCTACGATGTGGATAACGATGGTAAAAAAGAGATTTTCACTGCAATGGCGGGAGAGGACAACTCTAAGGTAGGGCATTTGATAGGTTTGAATCATGAAGGTAAAGAATTATTCGATGTAGATAATAATGTAACTACAACGGGCGAATTTTCCAACCTGGATGCTGTAATCAGAGCCCCAGTAGCTATTGGTGATTTGTATGGAACAGGCAAAAACTATATTGTTTCCGTTACACGCGAAAATTACGGAAATCAGAACTATATAACTGTCTATGGCATGGAGAAAGATGAAAACAATAGACCCCGAATCGAATTCAAAAAAATACTCCCTTCGAATGAATATTATCAGCAGGCTCCGATATTAGCAAATATTGATAATAGTCCGGATGGATCTATGGAAATCATCCTGCATTCAGATATAGATAACAACCTGATAAAGGTATTGGACAATCGTTTAGAGGAACTATGGTGTGTAGCAAATCCTTCGGTTGACAAATGGAATGCGGGTGCGCCTGTTGTCGCTGATATAGACAATGATGGAAGAATGGAAATAATAGCAGGATGCCGTGAAGGTATATACATCTGGGATTGTTATGGAAAACGATTTATAAAATCAGGTCCTCCCAATTATGATTATGATGAATGGTACTATAGTTCTCCGGGGTATTCGTTCCATCATACACCCGTGGTTTGCGACCTTTACAACAACGGACAAAAGAAAATTATTATGAGGGCAAATAGAGGAGCAGATGAAAGCTATATTCACGTTACAGATTATAATGCAAACCTTGATGTCAAATGGGGAAAAGAGCATCAGAAGATTACAAATATTGGAAACAAAGATGGAGCATTTCCATTTTCAGTAGGTAATTTGACTGGAACAGGGGGACTTGAGATTGTAGCTTCGGGTAAAGATGCACTTAAGGTATGGGATAGTAACGGTAATATTATTTTAAACAAAAGCATGGAGATTGAATCTGCAATGCCTCCTATCTTGGCAGATCTGGATGGAGACGAAGAAATTGAGATACTGATCGCACCTAAAAAAGATGGTAAGATTTATGGATTAAAGTTGGATGGCTCTGATGTTGCAGGCTTCCCAATACAGATACCATCAAATTATCGCCATGCACCATACTTATCTGTTGCTGATATTGATGGTGATGGGAATAGTGAAATAATGGCAGTAGCTAATGGTGTTGTATATGTTTGGAAAACGAATGGAAATGCAAATAGAATTGAATGGGGAAGTTCAAGGCACAATGCTCAAAATACTGGAGAACATGGAATAATATGTCCTCCGTTGTTGATAAATACAAATACTCAATGGAATAATACACAAAATATATGTGGAAATATCATAATAGAATCCGGGAAAAGTTTAACATTGGAATCAAATGCAATAATTACAATGGAAAAGCAAGCTTGTATTATTGTTAAAGAAGGAGCGTCATTGATAGTCAACGGCGGAAAAATCTATCAAGCTAATGTCAAGGCTCTGTCAGGCAGTAATGTCCAGTTGAAGAATAATGCCTACATCAAGTTGAGGCATAGTGGACAATTCGAGGTACAACTAGGTGCAGTTTTTGAAAATCAATATGGAACAATTGACAAATATTAAAAATCTAACAAAAACATAAGAACTATGAAAGCATATAAATTATTAACGATAGCAATATTATTATCCATCTCGCTAGTTGCAACAGCACAATTTAAAGTAGACAGTAATGGTAGAGCCAACTTCGGAAGCGCAACCACGACTAATTATAGTAAGTTAAATATTGGAGTTGATGGATATCGTAACGGAATAGCTTTTTCGAATGGATCAGGAACTCCGTTCTATATCTTCAGGAGTGGTGATAATGCATATCTAAGTAGAAACACAAATAGCCAGAAAGGATTATTTATGAACAATATGGGTCAAATTGTTATCGGACGGCAGGCATATGATGGATCTACAGGCATACAGGGACGTGTTACAATATATCCATCAACCTTGCAAACCAGTTTAGCTGTCTTTGGGCATTGGGATATTTCAAATGGCGGCGACATACTTAAGGTGTTGTCATATAATCCATTGGCAGCCAGTTATGCTGGCTGGTATATAGATAAAACAACCAAAGAATGGCATAAAACATTTTTCGTATTAACAAATGGTGAAGTTTACTCGAACTTTCACTTGATCACATCCGACAAATCAACGAAAAGTAATATCGAGACAATAACTTCGCCACTAGAAAAAGTGATGCAACTAAGAGGGGTTACCTTTAATTCTCAATTTACCGATAATCAGGAAATTAAAATTCAGGATATGGAAGAATATCGAAAAAAAGAAGGACAATCCGAAATTATAAATTTCAAAAGTACATCCGAACTAGTTCAGCAGATTAATTTAGAGAAGAAAAGAAAGCATATGGGAGTTGTGGCTCAAGAAGTAGAAAAAGTTGTCCCCGAAGTGGTGCGTACATCTTATGATGGGAAAAAGGCTGTTTCTTATGTCGAATTGGTGGGCTTATTAATTGAAGCCATGAAAGAACAACAAGTACAAATTGAAGATCAGCAACAGCAAATAGAGAATCTTCAACGATTAGTATCTCCTAATGTTATGACAAAAAAAACCGGACAAGATGAAGCAATATCGTCGGATATATCCGGTGTTGTTATCTCTAATAATAAACTGTATCAAAATATCCCCAACCCGTTTTCGATAAATACAGAGATACGTTATTTCTTGGAAGATAATGTTAAAAATGCAAATCTTTATGTTTATGATATGCAAGGGAAACAAATCAAGAATATAACAAATCTGTTTAGGGGAGAAAACTCCATAACAATCAATAGCTACGAATTAACTCCGGGAATGTATATTTATTCCCTCATTGCAGATGGTAGAGAAATAGATACCAAGCGAATGATTTTAACAGATTGATATTAATCGGTGATGATAAAAAATAAGAACAACCTATTCTTAAGAAAATAGGTTGTTCTTTTATAAAGTTGCGATAAATTGTACGATCTTCAAATAAACAAAAAGTGCCGGAATAGAGAATATCAGGCTGTCGAACCTGTCAAGAATGCCTCCGTGCCCCGGCAATATGTTGCCTGAATCTTTAACCCCTACAGTTCGTTTCAACAGCGATTCTATCAAGTCGCCCCATGTTCCGAACACAATCACAATCAGACCAAAACCCAGCCATCCTGCAACATGAAATTCGTTGTAGAAGTGAGAGAAAATAAGTGCGGTGAGCAATGTAAACGCGGCTCCACCAACAGAACCTTCCCACGATTTTTTAGGCGATATGCGCTCAAACAGCCTATGTTTTCCAAACTGTGAACCAGTCAGATAGGCAAAAGAATCGTTTACCCACAGCATCACCAAAAGAGCCAATAGGAAAATAGAGTGGTATCCGCCGGCATTATTCGTAAACACCAGATAATTAGCCAGGGAGAAAGGAAGTGCAATGTATGCCTGCCCCATCAATGAATAGGCTAATGACCTGACGGCTGAAGACCGTTTGTTATAGAGAGTAAAAACAAATAAAAACTGTATATAAATAAGGTATGGTATAAAGACAACCGATGAAGTATATAGTCCCGAATAATACGCAAAAGCCGCAAGAAACAGCAGCAGTCCGCCCAATGCGTTGAGTTTTTCCGGAATATTTGTTTGTTTTGCACTGTTTATCAGACCATAAAACTCCCACAGGGCTAGGGATTGAATTAAAGCGAAAACTATAAGAAAGGTATATTGATTGAAGAGTATACTACCCAAAAGGATTGCAACAAACACAGCTCCTGTCAGTATACGGGTTATAAGGTTTGGTAATGCCACTTATTTATCTTTTATGTTCCTATTATATTAAAAACGAACGAAATTATAAAAAAGAAAGATGCAATTCAAGCCGAATTGCATCTTTTAAAACATAAAGATACCTTATTTGTCTTTTTTTATTATTCCGATTGGTTTTCTTCGGCCAAAATACCGGGAGAATCATCACCTTTTACATCTGCGGGATTTTCACTGCGAGCAGCCAGATCACGTTCTTCGTCCATCAATTCTTCTGCTCTCGATTTCCATTGGCGATCGCCGAAAATAGCTTTCAGATCGTCAGCAAAGATGACTTCTTTTTCCAACAACTTAGCCGATAATTTTGCATGCCCTTCGGCATGTTCTTTAAGCAATGCCTTAGCTCGTTCATATTGGGCATTGATCATTTCACGTACCTCTTTGTCTATTTCAAGGGCAGTTTCTTCACTGTATGGCTTTGTGAAACCATAGCCTTGACCGGTTGAATCGTAATAACTCAAATTAGAAAGCTTGTCGCTCATTCCCATATACGAGATCATGGCATAAGCCTGCTTTGTAACCCGCTCCAAGTCGTTCACGGCTCCTGATGAAATGTGACCGATAAACACTTCTTCGGCAGCACGTCCGCCCAATAAGGCGCACATCTCGTCCAGCATTTGCTCTTTAGTGGTTATCTGCCTTTCTTCGGGCAAATACCATGCTGCACCCAGAGCTTTTCCCCGAGGTACGATGGTTACTTTTACCAACGGATTGGCATGTTCCAGATGCCAGCTCAGTGTTGCGTGCCCTGCTTCGTGTATGGCAATGGCTTTCCGTTCGTTAGGTGTAGTTACTTTATTTTTCTTTTCCAAACCGCCGATAATCCTGTCTACGGCATTGGTGAAGTCGTCTTTTTGTACTACTTTTTTTCCGTTACGAGCAGCAATCAACGCGGCTTCATTGCAGACATTAGCTATATCTGCCCCCGAAAAACCGGGAGTTTGACGTGCCAGAAAATCAACATCTACCGTATCGTCTATTTTTACGGGACGCAAGTGAACCTTGAATATCTCTTGCCTTTCGTTCATATCGGGCAAATCTACATATATCTGACGGTCGAAACGTCCGGCTCTCAATAATGCCTTATCTAAAATATCGGCACGGTTGGTAGCCGCAAGAATAATCACACCGCTATTGGTTCCGAAACCATCCATTTCGGTAAGTAGCTGGTTTAGTGTATTTTCACGCTCGTCGTTAGATCCCATATTTGGGTTCTTGCCTCTGGCACGACCTATTGCGTCAATTTCATCTATGAATATGATACAAGGTGATTTTTCTTTCGCCTGACGGAAAAGGTCACGCACACGGGACGCTCCTACTCCGACAAACATTTCCACGAAATCGGAACCCGACATAGAGAAGAAAGGCACATCAGCCTCCCCTGCAACAGCCTTAGCCAGCAAGGTTTTACCTGTTCCCGGAGGACCTACAAGCAATGCTCCCTTAGGTATCTTACCTCCGATGTCGGTATATCTGCGTGGATTTTTCAAAAATTCTACTATCTCCTGAATTTCCTCTTTTGCTTCAGCCAATCCTGCCACATCCTTGAATGTCACCTTCAAATCTCCACCTTTGTCATACAACTGGGCTTTAGATTTTCCTACGTTGAAGACGCCGCCTCCGCCGCTTCCGCCACCACTGGTCATACGCCTCATTATAAAGATTGTAAAACCTATCAAAAAGATGATGGGTAACGAACTGATCAACAGGTCGAACATGTCAGAGCCGTTTTCGTAGCTGACATCAAGTTTTGCTTTTGCGTCATCGTCCAATGTATTGTAGAAATCATCGAACTTACTGGCAGAAGGTATGTAGACCAAAATACGAGGGTTTTTACCCACCTTTTCAGGCTCGGATTTGAATATCGACTGAACCGAATCGGGGCGTACTGTGGCTTCCAGCGAATTTTTCTTATTATAAACGATCACCTTTTCCAGACTATTCCCTTTGGCATAGCGTTGAAAATCAGACCATCCGACTTCTTTCACCAGCGAATCGCTGGCAAAGAACCACATCCCGATAAGAATCATGATTACAAGAGAATAGACCCAATAAATGCTAAACGGGATTTTCGGTGTTCCCTTGGGTTTATTCTGATTGTTATTATTACTATTATTTTCCATGCTTTTTTTATTCTAAGTAAGTGATAGAACTTGATGATATACCCTCCGGATTACTGTTCAGGGTAATTAATCAATATCGGGAATATTTTCCAATACTGCATCCTCCCACAGGTTTTCTATATTGTAGAATTCCCTGAGTTCGGGAATGAAAATGTGTACAATAACCGTACCATAATCTATACCTATCCAACGGGCTTCTTTTTCACCCTCCACAGATATGGGGCGTTCTTTCATTTCTGCTTTCAGATAATCGACTATGTGGTCTGATATAGCAGATACTTGCGTTGGGGTATTGCCCTCGCAAATAACAAAATACTGACAGATGGCACCTATCATGCCTGTCATGTCTACCGTTACAATATCTTTAGCCTTTCTATCTTGTGCTGCTGAAATAATTTTATTTACTAATTTTTTTACGTCTTCCATTCAATATAATTTATTCTAAGGATGCAAAGATAAGTCGTTTTTTTTAATAATTGATACTATTATTTTTTCGGACAGCATATTTTGAATGAGCAAAAATAATTTATATAGCCAAATGTAATCAACTAAACAATATATAGCGGATAGATGTTTAATCTAATAAACAGAAAACAAAACCGGACAAGTATTATGAAAGATTATGAATTGATTGATAACGACGCAGATAGCCAATACGAGTTTCATGTAGAGAAATATCTGGCAAAAATAGAGTACATAAAAACCCAAAACGGGGAAATCTACCTGACTCATACGGAAGTTCCCGTAGAGCTGGAGGGGCAAGGTATTGGTTCTCAATTAGTGGAAAAAGTGTTAAAAGATATTGATGCACAGAGTCTTCGCCTGGTGCCTTTATGTCCGTTTGTTGCCGGATATATAAAGAAAAATCCGGAATGGAGGCGTATTGTCATGAGAGGAATAAATGTTTAGAACCCCAAATGTGATGGAAAAGAAAATTAAATATTCGAATGGCGAACTGACTATCGTCTGGCAACCGGCGGTGTGTATACACTCCGGGGTATGTGTCAGAGCCTTGCCTTTGGTATACAGACCGAATGAAAGACCCTGGATAAAAATAGAAAACGCAACCACACAAGAATTAATGAGTCAGATAGATCAATGCCCTTCGGGCGCATTAAGTTATAGGTTGACGGAGAAAAAAGATACATTAGAATGATTGGATTGGTTAAGTTTAGGATATCAAAAGTAATTAGCGTAAACATAGGAAGTGCCTTGACGGGTGCTTCCTTTTTTTTATTGATAGGGCAGACGTTTGGCTAAATTGATTGTTAACAATTATGAAGTCGATAAGAATTCATGTAAATGATATAATTTTTTTCGTAATTTTGGCATCTGCAACTAAAATCCCGTTTAGGGATGTTTTAAGCGAATGTTTAAAATAATTTTAACAGATGATTTCAAAGGTAATATCTCAGGAAAAAATTTCGCAAGTAGAAGATTTTCTGGATAAATACGATAAGATAGTAATAGTAACGCATGTTTCTCCTGATGGGGATGCCATAGGCTCTGCTCTGGGTTTATGTCATTACCTGACAGATTTGGGCAACGATGTGACGGTGATAGTACCTAACTCTTTCCCTAATTTCTTAAGGTGGTTGAAAGGAGCCAAAGATATCCTGATATACGAAAAGTATGCCGAATTTGCCAACAAGCTGATTGCGGAGGCTGATTTGATCTTTTGTCTCGATTTCAATATCTTAAAACGAATTGGAGATATGGGGCTGTCGGTGGAAGCATCTAAAGCGAAAAAAGTGTTGATTGATCATCATCCCGATCCTGCCAATTTTTGCGATGTAACAATTTCTTATCCGCAGATTTCATCAACAAGTGAACTTATATTCAGGCTGATTTGCCGTATGGGCGATTTCGAGCAGATGAGCAAAGAATCAGCCGATGCTATTTATACAGGAATGATGACCGACACGGGCGGTTTTTCCTACAACTCCAACAATCCGGAGATTTACTACATTATCGGCGAATTGTTGAAAAAAGGCATCAATAAAGACCAGATATATTCGAATGTGTATCATAGTTATACGGAAGACCGTTTCCGGATGATGGGGTACGCCTTGTCTGAAAAAATGAAGGTTTTTCACGATTGCAAATCGGCTTTAATAACCCTGACAAAGGAAGAACAACAACGATTTAAAGCACAAAAAGGAGATACGGAAGGGTTTGCAAACCTCCCCTTGAATATAAAAGACATTGTCTTTTCGGCATTTATGCGCGAAGACGAAGGGATGATAAAATTGTCGTTCAGGTCGCAGGGAGACTTTCCTTGCAACACATTTTCGTCGCAATATTTTAATGGCGGAGGGCATCTGAATGCCGCCGGAGGTGAATTTTTCGGTTCGATGCAAGATGCCATAGACCGTTTTGAAAAGGCATTGCCCAAATTCATAGAAGTTTTCGATAAAATTAATTAATATAAACTATATACAATTTCTGATGAAGAAATATATTGGACTGACATTCGTTATAGCAGCTATTTCCTTGATTTTTATGTCTTGTGATAATGGTGTTTCGTACGCCGACCGGCTAAAGAAGGAGCGAAAACTAATAAGTGAGTTTATCGCGGAGAAAGGATTTGAGGTAAGGAATGGATTTCCCGCCGATAGTGTTTTCGAGAAGGGTGTGTATTATAAAGATCCTAAGACAGGAATTTATCTCAGCATACTGGATTATGGCGACTTGGAGCACAAGGCTAGCGCGTCCAACAGGTCTATGATTAGTTATAGATTCAACACAAGATTTTTCTTGGCGAGCGATTCGGTGGAAGCGAATTTTCCTGCAAACCAATCCGCCCAATTTCATTATCTGGGAGATGAAAAAACTTTATATGCTAACAAATCAACTGTATTGGGCTATACTTATATGTCGTATACGGTTGCAATGCCATTGAAATATGTAGGAGAAGGTGGTATTGTTAGTGTGATAGCTCCTTTTAATTACGGGTCTGCATATCAACAAGAGGCCTACGAGCCGTTGTGGTTGAACGAAATTAAATATTACAAAATTTGGTAAAAAAAATATAGAGTATGGCACTAATTAAATCAATCTCTGGCATCAGAGGTACTATTGGAGGCTCGATAGGTGAAGGGTTGAACCCTCTCGATACAGTTAAGTTTGTATCAGCTTACGCTACATTCATAAAGAAAACGACTAAAGTCGGAACAAACAAAATTGTTGTTGGTCGTGATGCTCGTATCTCGGGGGCAATGATGGATCAGATTGTAGTCGGAACCCTTATGGGGATAGGCTTCGATGTTGTTAACATCGGTTTGGCAACTACCCCGACCACGGAAGTGGCTGTTGTGATGGAAAATGCTTGCGGGGGAATAATCCTTACTGCCAGCCACAACCCAAGACAGTGGAATGCCTTGAAACTACTGAATTCGGATGGTGAATTTCTGAATGCAGTGGAAGGCAATGAAGTTTTGAGGCTAGCCGAATCGGAAGATTTTGTTTATGCAGATGTAGACGGTTTAGGAAAAGTATTCACAAAAGACTATACCGACGCACATATTCAAGCCGTATTGGACTTGGATTTGGTAGACGTAGAAGCTATTAAGGCGGCAGATTTTAAGGTTGCCATAGATTGTGTCAACTCTGTTGGAGGAATCGTCTTGCCAAAACTGTTAAAAAGTTTAGGCGTGAGTGAAGTGTTTGAATTGTATTGCGAGCCACATGGCGATTTTCCTCACAATCCGGAGCCTCTACCCGAACATTTGACAGACATTTCGTCGTTGATGAGTAAGGCGGGTGCGGACGTTGGGTTTGTTGTTGACCCTGATGTCGATCGTCTGGCTATAATATGCGAAAATGGAGATATGTTTGGCGAAGAATACACTTTGGTAGCTGTTGCCGATTACATATTGAAACACACTCCCGGAAATACCGTTTCCAATTTGAGTTCGAGTAGGGCTTTACGTGATATTACTCAAAAATACGGGCAAACTTATACTGCGGCAGCAGTGGGTGAGGTGAACGTGACATCGAAAATGAAAGAAACAGGAGCTGTGATTGGCGGTGAGGGCAATGGCGGAATCATTTATCCTGCAAGCCATTATGGACGTGATGCCTTGGTCGGTATCGCCTTGTTCCTTTCGCATCTGGCTCACGAGAAGAAAAAAGTAAGCGAAATTCGTGCAGAGTTGCCACAATATTTTATAGCTAAACAGAAAGTAGAACTTACACCCGATATTGACGTGGATGCTATTTTGGAAGCTGTAAAAAAACGCTTCTCATCTTACGATGTAACAGACATAGACGGTGTAAAAATTGATTTTCCCGACAAGTGGGTTCACTTGCGTAAGTCTAATACTGAACCTATAATCAGGGTATATTCCGAGGCTTCGACAATGCAAGAGGCGGAAGCCGTTGGAGCGGAAGTAATGGATATTATCAAAGAACTGGCTAAATAACAATTTAGTATTTAATATAGACGAATAGCGGGAGTTTCGATGAAAGTTCCCGCTATTTTTGTTTATAGACATTAAGTTATTATTGTACATAAAAACTAATTAATGGAATAAATTAGTAATAATTATTTTTCTTTTTTTTGCAAAGTAATAAAGTAAGTTAATATTTCGGCCCTTTTGGAGTATATGACCCGGTTGAATAGAAGATTTTCTTTAATTTTGATATGTCAGTCGGATAGATTGCATCCGCTTTTAAGAAAAAAAATTAAGAAACAACATTCGCCAAAGTCGGGGCGAAACAAATAAAAAAAGAATGGAAGAGTTAAAAATTGTAGCAACAATAGTTATAAAAGCTGAGTTTAAAAGTGATTTGGAAAAAATATTTCGCACCGTAGTAGACGAAACACGAAAAGAATCCGGTAATATTTCGTACGAATTGCATCAGGATATTCAAAATCCATTAAAATACATCATACTGGAAGTCTGGCATTCGCAAGAGGCTATCGACAAGCATAATGAGAGTCCGCATTTCAAAGCATTTGCTTCCGGCATTGATGGCAAAATAGACAGCTTGGCAATTAATGTGATCAAAAAGGTGTACTAAGATGTTATATTGAATAAGATATTGTTCAATTCGTTTGCAGTGATGTGTGGAAATGTTGAAGTCATCTTAATAAATCCGCACAAACTCTATTGTCAAAAGAAAAGTCGATGAAAAAAAGATTGTTTTTCCTGTTTATCATTCTTCTTACAATTTCTGCGTGTAAGCAGCAACGGTATGGCGTAACCTCGATGAGGGGAGAAAGGATATTGTTGGACGGTGGCTTCGACAAAAACCGGAACACCTCCGTGGTGCGGCTTGTTGATCACTACAAACAACAGATAGACAGAGAGATGTCTGTGATTATCGGACAATCGTCTCAGTATATGGAAAAGGGGCGTCCCGAAAGCCTCTTAACAAATCTTACTTCTGATCTGATGAAAGCAGAAGGAGACAAATTCACCAACGACAATTGCGATCTTGCCTTGATGAACGTAGACGGACACAGGGCTAGCCTGCCGAAAGGAGATATTACCATTGGTAATATGTATGAAATATTCTCTTTCGAAAATGCTCTTGTTCTGGCAAAATTGAGAGGCTCTGTTTTGAACGAAATTTTCGAATCGTATGCAAAAATGGGAGGAGCGGGAATTTCTTCATCAGCAAAACTCGTGATCAGCAAAGACGGAAAACTCGTAAGCGCCCTTATCAACGGGCAAGCTGTTGACAAGGATAAGGTGTATTCTGTTGTTACGCTCGATTATCTTGCCGGAGGCAACGATGGCATGGAAGCGTTGAAGAAGGCTGACTCCATCGAACCTCTCAACATAACGTTAAGGGATGCGATGATGAATTATATCAAACAAAAGGCGAAGGAAGGCAAAGTGATTTCATCGGTTTTGGATGAAAGGATAGTAGTAAAGGAATAAATATTATTCAATAAAGTTTGATAATACCAATTAAACATTGATTTATGTTTTAATTTGAAAATGCAGGGGAAGATCACACAAACAAAAAACGCTTTTCAAATACAGATTGGCATTAATAATAGAAAATGAAAGCATCAAAAAATATATTCGCACTATTGTTCTTATTGACCGTTTTGACAGGAACAATATCTGCCCAGAAAAATATCGTTATCATTCACACCAATGATACGCATAGCCGTATAGAGCCGATGCCGAAAACGGATAAAGAATATCCGGACAAAGGGGGTGTGATAAGGCGTGCCGACTATATCGGACAAATACGAAAAGAAAACAGCAAAGCACTACTTCTTGATGCCGGTGATTTTGTTCAGGGAACACCTTATTTCAATCTATTTAAAGGACGAGTGGAGGCGCAGGCAATGAGCCTTCTTAAATACGACGCCGGAACTCTAGGAAACCATGAGTTTGACTACGGATTGGATACTTTGAAAAGAATAATACAAGGGCTCAGCTTTCCTATTGTCAATTGCAACTACGATTTTTCCAACACCGTGCTCAGAGGCTTGGTGAAGCCATACATCACAATGAAAAGAGATGGTGTGAAAATTGGTATAATCGGTGTAGGTATTGACCCCGAAGGATTGATCGAAAAAAACAAATACGAAGGAATGGTATTTAACCCGATCATTTCTTCGGCAAACAAATATTCTCAAATTTTGAAAGAAAAAGAAAAGTGCGACCTCATCATTTGCCTTTCCCACATCGGATACGATACCAAAGAAGTGAATGATATCCGGCTTGCACAAGAAACCGAATATATTGACATTATTATAGGCGGACATTCGCACACTTATATGGAAAAACCCGATATACGCAAAAACCTTTCAGGAAAAGATGTGATGATTTTTCAACAAGGTAAAAACGGCTCATATATAGGACGGATTGACGTTGTACTTGATAAAATAAACTGAAAATGAAAAGATATTTCGCTTCGGCACTCATTATATTTACATCGGTCTTCGGATTTGCTCAAACAAACAAGATTGTTCCTAACATGGAAAAGAAAGCAGATCAGAAGAAAATGAACGCATGGGTCGACTCTGTGTTTAACACAATGACCCTCGATCAAAAAATAGGGCAGATGATTGTGGTTGCATTCAATGCCAACAATTCGGATGTGAACAAGAAAAAACTGCTCAGCCTTATAAATAACCAATACGTTGGCGGTATAATCTTTCGCAAAGGAACGGCTGCAGGGCAGGCGGGACTAGTAAATTATGCCCAGAGAAATTCTAAAATTCCGTTACTGGTTGGCGCTGATGCCGAATGGGGTTTATCTATGAGATTGGAAAATACTACCCGCTTTCCTTGGAATATGATGCTGGGCGCAATTCAAGAAGACTCATTGCTCTATCTCTACGGAAAAGAGATGGCTCGCCAGTGTAAATTGATGGGGATTCATGTCAATTATGCACCCGTGATGGATGTGAATACCAATCCCGACAATCCGGTTATCGGCGCCCGTGCCTTCAGCGACAATCCGGAGCGTGTGTCGCATCATGGCAGACTATTTTCTAAAGGCTTGGAAGATAACGGCATCTTGTCTTCTGCAAAACATTTTCCGGGGCATGGAAGCACATCTGCCGATTCGCACCACACCCTTCCGCTTGTCGACAGGGATTTAGAAACACTGAACGAAGAAGATATATCTGTTTTTAAAGATTACATTGAGGCTGGTTTTGGCAGTGTAATGGTGGGACACATGAACATTCCGGCACTTGACAAAAGTGGCGATCCCAGCAGTTTGTCTAAACCTATTGTGACCGATTTGCTTCAAGATCAGCTTGGCTTTTCCGGTCTGATCGTAACCGACGGGCTCGAAATGAAAGGCATTTCGGGAGAGCCTGATATGAGTGTCCGCCTTATCAGTGCAGGGAATGATATGTTGCTAGGGCCAATCTATCCTGTCAAGGAGTTCAATGCCTTGAAAGCCGCTGTGGCAAACAAAACCCTCAGCGAAGAACTGATAAATGAAAAATGCAAGAAAATACTGAGATGGAAATATATATTGGGTGCAAATAAGGCTGCCACCATCGATACTAAAAATCTGATGGCAAGCCTAAACTCACCTCATGCCGAATGGCTGAACCGCAAGCTCAATGAAAAGGCAATGACTTTGCTGAAAAATGACGGCAACATCATTCCTTTCAAAAATCTGGATAAGCAGAAAATTGCGGTTGTGTCTGTTGGGGCAACAAAAGGAAACTCTTTTCAGAGAACACTCAATCTCTACGATAATGTGGTTACATTCGAAGCTCCCGGCTCAGAAGCATTATCCGGACTGAGATCGTCTTTAGCCAGATATTCAACCGTAATCATAGCCATTCATGGCAACAAAGGCTATTCGGACAATGCAATAGAGAACATTCTCAAGGATAAGAAAGGAATTTTGGTCTTTCTTTCCAATCCATACAAGATAGGCAATTACCCCAAGTCCGTTAATGCCGCCGACGCCGTTCTGGCTGCATACGAAAACACCCGTTTTGCACAAGAGTATGCGGCACAGGCACTTTTCGGAGGTAACTCTATAAATGGCATACTGCCCGTAACGGTTCCGGGATTGTTTGATATGGGCGATGGTCTTAAAACAGAAAAAGGGCGTTTGAGCTACAACATACCTGAGGAGGTCGGGGTATCGTCTCAGAAGTTGGGGCGAATAGAAAATGTAATTCGGGAGGGTTTGAAAGAAAAAGCATATCCGGGTTGTCAGGTGTTGATAGCCAAAGATGGCGTTGTGATTTATAACAAATCGTTCGGCACGTTTACTTACGAATCTAAACAAGAAGTTACGGACGACGACATTTACGATTTAGCCTCCATGAGCAAGGCTACGGCAACCGTCCCCGCTGTAATGCAACTCTTCGATCAGAAAAAAATAGGACTGAACGACAAGTTGAGCAAATATGTTCCGGTACTCAAAAATACGGATAAAGCAAATATCACGGTCAGAGAAGCACTGCTGCACGAAACGGGGATGCCCTCCTTCATTCCGTACTACATGCCCGCCATAGACACGGATAGCTATAACGGAAAGCTCTTCAATGCCAGGCAAACCCCACTCTACTCGGCAGAATTTGATAGGACAACATGGGCTAGGACTGATTACAAGTTCAAGCCCAATTTGATTTCTGCAGTACCCAAGAAAGGATATGACCTTAAGATAGCCGACAAATTGTATGGCAATGTGGCATACAAAGACACTTTGCTCGATCTGCTGGCTAATGCTAAACTTCGTGCGACAAAAAAATACCTGTATAGTTGCCTCAATTTTATGTTGCTGAAAGAAGCTGTTGAAGAGATCAGCAAGGAAGACCTTAGCTCCTTTCTGCAAAAGAACTTCTATGAGAAGCTGGGGGCATATACCACTACTTATAATCCTTTGGAGAAATTCGGTAAGAATATGATCGTTCCTACCGAAAAAGATGATTTCTTGCGCAAGCAGCTATTGCAGGGGTACGCCCATGATGAGGGCGCAGCCTTCTTAGGAGGTATTTCCGGAAATGCCGGACTTTTTTCAAATGCCAATGATCTGGCAAAGCTATATCAGATGCTGCTGAACAATGGCGAATACGGCGGAGAGCACTATCTGAGCAAGCAGACATGCCGAACCTTCACTATCACCAAAAGCAGCACATCTCGTCGGGGATTGGGTTTCGACAAGCCGGATATACAGAATACCAATTCAAGTCCCACCAGTCCCAGTACACCGGTTTCTACCTATGGGCATACAGGCTTCACCGGAACCAGCTTCTGGATAGACCCGGACAACCAGCTGATCTATATATTCTTGTCGAACAGGGTATATCCTAAACGCACAAACAGGAAACTTATGAGCCTGAATATCAGATCGAGAATACAAGAAGAAATATACAACGCCTTGAATAACCCAAAATAGAAGCAAATGATTAGGCTCTTTCTTATTATTGTTTGGATATCTGTTTGTTATGTGTCTTGTGTCGGAAAAACAAACAATATTGATAAGCAGACGGTTAGTGATGATCCGAAAGTTCACACAACAGACTCGATCGCTCAACCTGAGCCGATTATCTCTTGCCTTGAGCAGAAGATGATTGATCAGGGATTGATATGTGTCAATCACTTGGATTCTTCGTTGGTTGTAGATTTGAAGTATGCCACCACCGACAATTTTACCAAAGTGGTGTTGTACGACACCCTGAGCAATGCTTATCTGCATCCTTTGGCCGCAGAAAAACTAATAAAGGCGCAAAAATTGCTGAAAGAAATAGACCCGAATCTCAGTCTGTTGATATATGATGCCGCTCGTCCATTGTCTGTTCAAAAGAAAATGTTTCAAGTGGTACAAGGCACAAAATATCAGGCTTATGTTGCCAATCCTTCTCGAACGGGACTTCACAATTATGGTATAGCTGTTGACCTGACTATCTGCGATTTGTCTGGCAATGCTCTGGATATGGGTACGCCGTTCGACTTTTTCGGCAAAGAAGCGGGAATAACCAACGAGGCGGCTTTCCTAACCAAAAAACAGATAGAAAACCGCAACCTCTTGCGAAAAGTAATGACTGGTGCAGGCTTCCTGACTATTCGTGGCGAGTGGTGGCATTTCAATGCGCTATCTTTGGCTGATGCAAAGAAAACCTGCCGATTAATTGAATAAAATCGGAGTTTTCGCCGAATTTAATACAACGCTTCCCAATCATTGATTCGCATTATTAATAAGAAACCGTCTAGACTTTTTCGTTTTATTCAATTTTGTCATCCTGAGAGTATCGAAGGATCTGTTTTTTAGATGTTTCACTACGTTCAACATGACAAAAACTCAAAAATTAAGTATAATTTAAAAAGTCTAGATGACTTCTAAATATATTTTTTACGTGTAGACAAGAAGTAAAGAATTACCTTTGCAGATATGAGCAAGTACGATTTGATAGCGATAGTAGGACCTACGGCATCCGGAAAGACCAGCCTGGCATGTAAATTGGCCTACGAACTAAACTCCGAAATAATAAGTGGAGACTCTCGACAGGTATACAGGCAGATGGATATTGGCACCGGTAAAGATTTGAGTGACTATATTGTTGAAGGCAGGCAAATACCTTATCACCTGATTGATATTCGTGAAGCCGGAGACAAATACAATATATTTGAGTATCAGCAAGATTTTTACAGAGCTTACAAGGATATTACAGACAGGGGCAAGTTGCCTGTTTTGTGTGGAGGTTCAGGTTTATATGTAGAGTCGGTATTGAAAAGTTATCCTTTAGTCAATGTCCCCGAAAATAAGGAGTTAAGAAAAAAACTGCAAGATAAATCATTGAATGAGTTGACACTTATTTTGTCGTCGTATAAAAACCTTCATAACAAGACAGACGTTGATACGGCACAAAGGGCAATCCGTGCCATTGAAATTGCCGAATATACACTCTTGCATCCTGTTGAGGCGAGTAAGACAATCAATCTCAATAGTTTAATTATTGGTGTAGATATAGACCGCGAAACCCGTAGGAGACGAATTTCAGATCGGCTACGGACGCGATTGGAAGAGGGAATGATAGCCGAAGTTCAGGGTATACTTGATCAGGGCATACAACCCGAAGATTTGATTTACTACGGTTTGGAATACAAATATATCACCCTGCATATTATAGGCAAACTGAAATATAACGAAATGGTCGATCAGTTAGAAATAGCGATACATCAATTTGCCAAACGTCAGATGACATGGTTCAGAGGAATGGAAAAAAGAGGTTTGTCTATTCATTGGATAAACCATAACCTGCCTGATGCTGAAAAGATTAATTCAATCAAGGCTTTATTGTAAACTTGAATTAATGGTGTCGATCAAAGCATTGATGTTGACGGTGAACAGGCGAACAGATATGGCGAGCAATATGACGCCAAAAAACTTACGCATAATGAATACGCCTCCAACACCAAGCATTTTTTCAACAAACTTCAGGTTTTTAAGGACAACAAATACGATCACCATATTTATTAGTAAACCTAAAATAATATTCAAAAAGCTATATTCGGAACTTAAAGACAGCAGTGCCGTAAATGTGCCCGGTCCGGCAATCAGGGGAAAAACGACGGGTACAAGCGTAGACGATGCTCCGGGCGAGTCGTATTTGAATATCTCTATTCCCAATATCATTTCGAGCGATATGATAAAGATAACCAAAGCTCCTGCCACGGCAAAAGATTCAACATCAACATGAAACAAATCCAATATCCATTTGCCTACAAATAAGAAAACGACCAAAATGACAAAGGAATAGACAGAGGCTTTGGACGCATTTATTTTATTATTTTCTCCCTGAACACCTAAAAAGATAGGTATTCCTCCCAGTACATCAATGATAGCAAATAGTATGATGAATGTACTTATTACCTGCGATATGTTGAATGAAAAGTCCATAATATCATTAAGTTTTTATTTATTTACGCCAAAATTAGTAGTTGAAAACGGTGGATTTTATTCGACATTTTCCGGGTGGAGTAGAACCCCACCCCTACACCTCTCCCTAACCCTCTCCAAAAGAGAGGGAATAAACCCCTCCCCCTAAAGGAGGAGGATAGGATGTAGGGGCAGGCCTCTGGTCTGCCCGAAAGTAGGGGTGAAAAATATTTCGCCCGATATTGTGCCACACGGGCGTAAAATTTTACGCCCCTAGTAGGAGTATATTGTACAATTTAATCCAACATTTTCTACTACTGATTCGCATTTATAACAAATATACGAAGTCTTGTTCTTAGAAACAAAAAACCGGAGACACATTGTGTGGACTCCGGCTTTATTTCTTTTCTGTTGGGTAGTCCCCTGTTATTCAGCTTCTTTTGTATCCAGAACTTTCCAGACAACAGCCGACAATGCTGCACCCACAAACGGAGCAACAATAAATAACCATAGTTGTTTGATGGCATCCATACCTTCAAATAAGGCCGGACCTATACTTCTTGCAGGATTCACCGATGTTCCCGTAATCGGAATACATACGATATGCACTAAAACCAAAGCTAAACCGATAGCCACTCCTGCAAATGCGTTATTTGCACCTTTAGATGTAACGCCCAATATTACAAGCACAAAGATAAATGTGAATACTGTTTCGGCCACAAAAGCGGGTAAAACGTCAGTGTATCCATTTGCTCCTGTCAACGTAGTTGTCGAACCTGAATCTTTTGCAAGTACATAAAGTATTGCAGACCCTAAAATGGCTCCAATAACCTGAAAAATCATGTACATACCGGCATCTTTTCCCGATATTTTCTTAGATAGAAGCAAACCAAGAGTAATAGCCGGATTTATATGACAACCCGATATTTTACCGATAGTGTAAACCATTGCCAAAACCGCAAGTCCAAAGGCAAAAGCAACCCCTAAAGTCCCAACACTATCAAATGGCTGATTAGCTCCTGCAAAAACAGCAGCTCCACATCCCATTAGCACAAGTACCATTGTACCAACTAACTCCGCAAGATATTTCTTCATAATGAATAAAAAAAAATTAATTAATAATCGTAATTATCTTTAAAACGCCAAATTATACTTTTTTGTTCCAAAAAGAATCACATGAATTGTAGTTTTATAAAAAATTAAGGTCACAGACCTATTTGTTTATGTTCGAATCTCTTATTTATATATCTCCTTTTTTCCGGCAAGCAATGTATTTCGCATCAGGGAAATAATTGTCATCGGTCCAACTCCTCCCGGAACAGGGGTTATGTAGGATGCCTTTTCCGATACTTCATCAAACTTGACATCGCCTTTCAGCCTGAAGCCCGACTTTGTTTCTGTTGACGGCACACGGGTTGTACCGACATCAATCACAACAACGCCATCCTTCACCATGTCTCCTGTTAAAAATTCGGGGACACCTAATGCTGCGATTATTATGTCCGCTTGCTGGCAAATCTCCTTAATATTGGGCGTGCGGCTATGGCAAACCGTCACGGTAGCGTCACCCGGATATCCCTTTTGCATCATCAAATTGGCAACGGGTTTCCCTACAATATTGCTCCGCCCCAGAACAACGCAATTTTTTCCTTGCGTGGGTATCTCATACCTTTTAAGCAGTTCCAGTATTCCTGCCGGAGTAGCAGACACAAAGCAAGGCAAACCGATTGACATACGCCCTACATTGATAGGGTGAAAACCATCCACATCTTTCCGGTAGTCTATGGCTTCGATGATTCTTTGCTCCGAGATATGTTTAGGCAAGGGTAGCTGAACTATAAATCCGTCAATATCAGCATCTTGATTTAATCGCTCAACACATTGCAGCAATTCTTCTTCCGTAACATCATTTTCATAACGAATGAGGGTGGACTTGAAACCAACCTCTTCGCACGATTTCACCTTATTGGCAACATACGTTTCGCTACCACCGTCGTGTCCTACCAATATTGCGGCCAAGTGAGGAGTTTTTCCTCCGGCAGCTTTTATTTTAGTTACTTCTTCTGCTATTTCTTTTTTTATTTGAGCCGAGATGGCTTTGCCGTCGATCAGTTGCATAACGATATTTTATGTTTCTACTTGGTGCAAAGATAATAAAAGTAAAAAAAGTATCCCTATACAGACAAAACGAAAGTTGCCTCTAAATCATTTAGAGGCAACTTTCGTTTATCATCAGAAGCATTTTTTATTTTAATATACCTCCAAGGTATATTTTTGTTCTGTGTTTTTATATGCATAGACGTATGAATAATCATAAACACGATATACTAAACCTTCATCAGTGTAGGCATAAACATTATATCTACGTTCGGCCGGAATTTCTGTAAACTTCACAACTCCATCCTTGTCTGTTTTTCCTGTGAAATATGCAGCAGATTTAATTTGGTCTACACTTGGTTGGCTACCTAACGAGAACGGAAGCAATGCGACATTCAAAGCACCTACATTTATATTATAATAAGAGTAGAAATACAATGTCAAAGCTCCTGCGTTTGCTAGCGGATTCATTTCCAAAACCTTTTCCGAGCCGGCTATAATTTGTACTATTTCACTTACAGAATATGGAACTCCATTTTTTTCAGCTGTTGCATAGCATAAATAAGATCCTTGCAATAGTTTCCCTACATCGCACATACCCGATTTATCTGAAACCCCCTCGTATAAGTTATAATCTGTGCTATAACTTACATAAACATTCGCATCCGACACAGGTTTCTTGTCATTGTCAATCACTTTAATTTTCAGGTTGCCTTGCTGGTTTATCGTTACTGTTATTTCATCAGGATCTTTTTCGCAAGAGAAGAACAAGATGGAAGATAAAAGCAGAATAATGAAATTTAATCTCTTCATAAATAGGTGTCTTTAAATATTTGCAATGTTAATTTTTTTATTTTTTCACATTCAGACTTCAAAGATATAATTATTCCAGAATTGACAAACCATTATCTTATTTTTATTTAAATAGAATAGGAGAATTGGACAATAGCGAACTTAATTCTCATTTAAGTTGTTAACTTTAAAAACAAAAAATATTTTAATTATGAAAAAGATTCTTTTTACACTATTCCTTGCAACAGCACTAACTGCATGTGGTGCAGCATACAACACAGCTCTTAAACAGATTGATTTGGGCATGACAAAACAAGAGGTGGTTGGCCTGATGGGTGACAAATATGATACCGTAGAACAACGAAGCTATGGCAACGAAACCATCATGTATAAAGACCGATATAAAAATTATTGGTACTTTGTTTTTGTAGACAATCACTTAAACAAATGGTATAAAGAAACTGAGAATTAAAATACAGTTTGACAATAAAAAAAGAATCCAACAAATCGGATTCTTTTTTTATTTATGTAGATATATTTTCTTTTATTTTTCAGTATTATAGCCATAGTTTTTACCATATCCATACCTATAACTAGAATTTTTCACACCATTCAATACAATGCATACTTCTTTCAATTTGCTTTCTGACACCAGGTCGTTAACAAATTCAACAGCTTTTTTCGGGGTTACTCCTTCTCTAACAGTATAAAGTGTCACATCCACATATTCGTCAATCAGAAATGTGTCTGAAACTAATCCTACCGGAGCTGTGTCGACAATAACAAAATCATACTTTTCTTTTGCATCCGACAATAAATGTTTAAGCCTTTTGTCCATCAACAATTCGTTCGGATTTGGCGGTATTGTACCCGAAATCATTATATCCAGCTTGCTGTTCTCACTTGATGTAGATATATAGTTTTCCCATTTATCGTCCGAACTTATGACGTAGTCTGTCAGTCCCTTTTTATTCGACATGTTCATATAAATCTTCAATTTCGGATTTCTTATATCGGCTCCTATCAGCAGCACCTTCTTATTTGATGCAGCATAGCTTAAAGCAAGATTCAGACTTACAAACGTTTTTCCTTCTCCCGATATTGTAGATGTTACCAAAATAACTTTATTTTTATTGTGTTTCAAGATAAAGTTAATATTATTGCGTAACGTTCTGAACATTTCAACAATAGGGGTATTTGTATTTTGATGTACCAGTATTGGATTCTTGGATTTAACCGTCCCTAGTTGTCCAACAACCGGAACTTCTGTTATTTGTTCAAGTTCTTCCTGACTTGATATGTTAGTTCTCAGGGTTTTAACAATGTATATCAAAACGATGGGCAGAAGCAATGCTACTAGAATGACAGCAAGCAATATGATTTTTGTGTTTGGTGACACCTTTGGACTCTTTAATGACGGAGATTGAACAATACGAGCTTTGCCCGGCGTGGAAGCCATTGCAATATTCGATTCTTCTTTCTTTTGCATTAAATACAAAAACAAATTTTCTTTGATTTTTTGTTCTCTCATTTTCTCCAACAAGTTCTTTTGTTGCTGAGGGAGAGACTTTATCCGGGTGTTCATTTCCAAAGCTTGCCTATCCAAATCTTTCTTGGTAGAAAGGTTTGCAAGTTTCAGGTTTTTCACAGAAAGCAATATACTTTCTCTTGTGTTGTATAAGTCTTCAGACAATCTTTGTCTTGACGGACTATCTTCATTTGTTGTGCTTAATAGCCTGTCATAACCCAATAGCTTTGAGTTATAGTCCATTATCAATTGAGACAAAGATGGGTCTGTGATACCGATATTAGGCACTAATTTGAACTCATTCTCAGGCTTCTGTATAAATGATTCTATCAGAGAAATAATGTTTAATCGGGTATCAATATCCAATTTCCGTTGTTCGTATGTTCCTGTTTGTTCTACATACAACTTAGTTTCGGAAGTTAAATCTGTAATGCTATTTGTTTGCTTATAATCGACAAGGGATGTTTCTATTCCACTCAATTCCACTTCAAGTTCTTTTAACCGGTCATTAATGAAGCTGGCAGTGTTTTGAGTCATTCTGTTGTTTTCTTCAATACTTGATTCATTATATTGCGAAACCAATTCATTTAAGATAGCTACACCTTTCGATTTATTGCTTACAACTATATCAATATCCAGCACAGAAGCTCCCTGAAATGTTTCACTTATAGATATCATAGATGATAACCTCCGTGCAACAGTTAAAACATCGTTTACAACAATTTCATATTCATCAGATTTTATTTTTTTTCCACTAAGTTGAACTAACAAATTTCCATATTTGTCTAGTTTTATTGTTTGTGGAAATTCGACCTGAGTATATTCTACTTCCTGTTCATTTCCTTCGTTATCCTTATATGCTCCGAAAACATCAAAGCCGGAACCATTTTTTGTTATCTGAAGTTCAATAAGGTCTAAAGAATATTCGCCTTCAGTGTAGGTTACAGTGAAAGGAGATTCTGTAAATATATCTTCACTTATGAGACTCCCTTTTTCAAAATAAGAAGCTTGAAGCCCCAATTCCACTACAACTTTTTCCAATAGGTCTGTCGATGCCAATATTGCTCTTTCATTGTCAATATTATTTGTTGATGTAAATATTCCAAGTTGGTCTAAATTTGTTAAGGCCGAACTTGCGGTTGAATTTTTATCAACATTAAGTAATATTTGCAATGATGCTTTATATTTTTTAGGAGTTGTTATAATGTAAAACCCTCCTAGTAAAGCACACAAAATGAATGAAGCAACAAACCATCTCCAATATCTGATATACTCTAATAATATCTCAGATATGTTTATCGATTCATCATCTTTTTCCTTTGTCCAGATGTCCTTCTCTTTTCTCATATTAAATTATCTAAGAATGATAGATATTACAGAAATCATGATTGACAATGCAGACATGGTTATAGTCTCGAAAGAACCAAATCGAGAACTGTTTCCTTTGGCTGCATTTGCTTCCACAAACAGATAATCATTTTGTTGCAGATAGTATATATCTTTATTCAATAATAAATTTTTATCCTGTAAGTTTATTCTATGAATTTCAAGTTCTCCATTATCTTTGGTTCTCACCAGCAGAACATTGTCTCTCCTACCATAAATAGTTAAATCGCCGGCCCTTGTCAGTGCTTCAAAGATTGTCATCTTTTCGTTTAATGTGCTATACTCTCCGGGACTGGAAACCTCTCCGGCAACCATCACTTTGTAGTTAAGAAAACGAATGTTTACAATTGGATTTTCAGTTAGATATTTAGGGTAAATCAGTGATGCGATAAAGTTTTGAGCCTCTGTTTTTGTCATCCCTCCAATTTTCAACTTGCCTAATACAGGAAAATTGATTTCACCTTCATTGCTCACAACATAGTTTTGTAGAGAACCCGATGACAGTGTTACACTTTGTGTTGTTGTGGAGACTGCGCTGTATTGATCGTTAGAAACCAACGGTAAATTAAAATCAACAACAGCAGGAGATTGAGCATTAACCGTTATGCTTAGTATATCTTTTGGTTTTATTTTTGCATCATACAATAATGCATTCTCTTTTAATTCTTTTCCAGAGAGAGTCTCTGCGTCTTTCAAATAAGGTAGTTCTTTGTATGTGTTACAAGAAAAAAAGAATAATAAAGCAAAAAATACAGGTAAAACTTTCATAGTTCTCATTTATTTGTCTTTATATTAAATCGGCAACAAAGATAAGAAAATATTTAATTTTAACGCTTAGTATCTACTTAAAGATAACTTGAAAGTTAAAGTCTTTGTTGTTTATCGCAATTTATTACAGGTCAATGCAGTATAAATAAAATAGCAGAATAAAAAAGATTTATCCTGCTACTTTTATATTTTTAAAGTGTAAAGATTTGAATCTTTACAACGTGTTTACGTGATGAGCTAATTTAGACTTTAAGTTGTTAGCTTTATTTCTATGAATAACGTTTTTCTTTGCTAGTCTATCCAGCATTGAACAAACCGAAGGGTATAGACCTTGAGCTTCAGCTTTATCTGTTGTTGAACGTAGTTTTTTCACAGCATTACGTGTTGTTCTCGCAACATATCTGTTACGTAAACGTTTCACATTAGCTTGTTTGATTCTTTTTATTGCTGATTTATGATTTGCCATTTTGACTAATCTTTTTTTATTATAATTAAATATTGTAGCCCATAGGGGAGTCGAACCCCTCTTTCAAGAATGAAAATCTTGCGTCCTAACCGATAGACGAATGGGCCATATCTTGAGTTGATCTGTTACTTATTCGTAGCTAATCTCTCTCGATTGCGGATGCAAAGGTAGCACGTTTTTATTTATATCCAAATTTTTTGATTGTATTTTTTTACTTTTTTTCCTCAAAAAGTAAAATTTGCTACTCCGGATATTGCAAATCAACAAGTTCTACTACTTTATGTTTTGCAAAATAAAAATCCTCCTCTCAAAAATTGAAAAGGAGGATTTCTTTATTTTAGTCTATCGAAGATTATTCTATTGTCAGGATTACAACTCCTTCAAGTATAGAATCGCCCGGATTTACGTTGATGGAAGTTACTTTTCCGGCCATTGGAGCCGATATAACATTTTCCATCTTCATTGCTTCTAATACGGCTACTGTATCTCCTTTATTCACAGTATCTCCAACGCTTACCTTAACATCAACGATGATGCCCGGCAGTGGCGATTTAATCGCTCCTTTGCCCGATCCGGCCGCTTTAGGCGCAGATGGTGCGGACGCAGAGGCCACGGGACGTTGGATTTTTGGAGCTGCCGGTTCTTCTTCCTTCTTTTCCAGCTCTACTTTGTAATAGGCTCCGTTAACGCCTACCTCAGCCAAAGTTTCATCTTTTTTGTCAACGGTAACTTCGTATATCTTACCGTTAATCGTATATTTAAAAGTTTTCATATTCTACTTTCTTTTTTTACTTTCTGGTTGGTAGTTGTCTTAATCCAAACTCTTTGGAAGACCATGGTAAATATTCCTGAGACTGTCTTTTGATTGTTAAAACTTTTGCTTCAACATCATGAACTTCATCTTCAATATCATAAAGAGCCATAGCGATAACAGCCAAAATATCAGTATCTATTTGTTCTGCTTTTTTCATAATTCTTATGATGTTAGAGATTATAAAGGCAAGTTGTCGTGCTTTTTAGCAGGATTCACTTGCTTCTTTGTTCTCAATTGTTCTAAAGCCCGGATAACACGGAAACGAGTATTGCGAGGCTCTATCACATCGTCGATGTAACCATAGCGTGCTGCATTGTACGGATTGGAGAATAGCTTGTTATATTCTTCTTTTTTGGCCAATGCCACTTCCGCTTGTTTTTCAGGATCGGTTTCTGCTTTAATCTCTTTTGCATACAGAACTTCCGCTGCACCATCCGCACCCATTACGGCAATTTCAGCCGTTGGCCATGCATAGTTTATATCTCCACGAAGTTGTTTACAGCTCATCACAATGTGAGAACCTCCGTAAGATTTGCGAAGTGTCACTGTAACTTTAGGCACAGTAGCTTCACCGTAAGCATAAAGAAGTTTTGCTCCATGCACAATCACACCACCATACTCCTGACCTGTTCCGGGAAGGAAGCCCGGTACGTCAACCAGTGTTACCAACGGAATGTTGAACGCATCGCAGAAACGCACAAAACGGGCGGCTTTGCGTGACGCATTGATGTCAAGAACACCTGCCATATATTGAGGCTGATTTGCAACGATACCTACCGAATATCCATTGAATCGGGCAAAACCGATTATTATATTTTTTGCATAAGCTGAATGTACTTCAAGGAATTCTCCGTTATCAACAACCGAACCTATTACTTCATACATGTCGTATGCTTTGTTCGGATTGTCAGGAATGATTTCATTCAACAAGTCTTCCATTCTTCCGGCCGGGTCTGTGCATTTGGCACGAGGTGCATCTTCCATATTGTTTGAAGGAAGAAAACCTAACAATTTGCGAATCAACACAAAACCGTCATCTTCGTTTTCAACAGAGAAGTGAGCTACCCCCGATTTGGTTGTATGTACGCTTGCACCTCCAAGCTCTTCTTGAGTAACATCTTCGCCTGTTACGGTTTTCACAACTTTAGGACCTGTAAGGAACATATACGATGTGCCTTCCGTCATGATATTGAAGTCGGTCAAAGCCGGGGAATATACCGCACCTCCGGCACAAGGTCCGAAAATTCCTGAAATTTGAGGAATCACACCCGATGCTAAAATGTTGCGCTGGAAGATTTCGGCGTATCCTGCAAGAGCATTCACCCCTTCCTGAATACGTGCACCTCCCGAGTCATTGATACCGATACATGGCGCACCCACTTTCATTGCCATATCCATTACCTTACAGATTTTCATTGCCATAGTTTCAGACAACGAACCTCCGATTACGGTAAAGTCTTGCGCAAATATATATACAAGACGCCCGTCTATTGTTCCGCATCCTGTAACAACGCCATCACCAAGGAATTTCGTTTTCTCCATTCCGAAGTTATGCGAACGATGTTCAACAAACATGTCAAACTCTTCAAAACTACCTTCGTCCAAAACAATGGCAATTCGTTCACGTGCTGTGTACTTTCCCTTTGCATGTTGAGCTTCGATTCTTTTTTCTCCACCTCCCAGGCGTGCTTTTTCACGAAGTTCAATAAGCTCTCTTACTTTTTCAAGTTGGCTCATGTTTTATTTTATTTTGTTTTAAGTTTAGTTTAATAGTCAGATTTAAGCACAAAAGATTTTATGCCTGTTTGAAACATAAAATCTTAATGTATATCTTATTATTTGTTTGGATCTTCACACAATTCCGTCAAAACACTGCAAGTTGATTTCGGGTGCAGGAATGCGATATTCAAACCTTCTGCGCCACCTCTGGGGGCTTTGTCAATTAGTTGAACGCCTTTACTTTCTACCTCAGACAAAGCTGCGGCAACACTATCAACCGCAAATGCGATATGATGAATGCCCTCACCTTTTTTCTCTATAAACTTAGCGATAGTACTGTCCGGACTTGTAGGTTCCAACAGTTCGATTTTTGTTTGACCTACTTTAAAAAATGCGGTTTTTACTTTTTGATCTTCTACTACTTCAATATTATAGCATTTTAAACCAAGTACACCTTCGTAGTATGGCAGGCTTTCTTCTATGCTTTTCACTGCAATACCAAGATGTTCGATATGCGAAATATTCATGACTTTTTGATAAATAAGTTAGTATTTGTTTATATCGGAGGCAAAATTACGATTTAATTTATTAAGAAAGAGAATTATTCTGTGGAAAAATGTTAGTATAGATTTTATCAATCACATTTTAGTGCAGTTAAACAATTTCTCAAAAGCCTTCCGTTCGGGTTCGAGCAGGAAGAAATAATCGCCGGATTATTATGCGGCTATTAGAAAATTTATATATCTTTGTATACTAGTTATATGCATACAACAAACCTCCGTCACTTGTAGAGTGACGGAGGTTTGTTTTTTATTTTTTCTCCTTCGCCTGATTTCGGAAGGCGAATTTCCCAGATTTTTGTGGCAAAATTCATTAAAATGAGAAAGCGTGCTGAACATGTTTTCTGTCGAGATTTGTTTCAAACTTTTGTTGGTGTAATAAATGTCGTGATACACCATATTCGCCCGACGCTTTCTGAGCCATGAGTAAGCCGATATGCCAAAGGCTTTCCGAAAACGTTTGTTAAATCCGGAGTAACTATAATTCATACGTTCGGCTAACTCCCTCACATTCTTTATACTTTCCGACTGCTGCCTGACTTGTCCCGTGAAAAGCAAATCGCTGATTTGGTAGATGTAAAAAAATCTGTTGAGTTCCGTTTGTGAATAAGATGCCTTTATGATATATATCAACTCTTTCATTTTCAATGTATATAGTAGATTGCTGTTTATCTCATTACTGTTATATACCTGTAAAGAACGGATATATTCCGACAACACATCGCTAATCTGTAAACAGTGCATATTGAGCCTTTTATCACATTCGTCATGATTCTTTTCGTCCATGCCCAATCCATCGAAACAACTTTCATCTTTCATCGATATTATTAGCACCGAACTTCTTTCCAGCGTCGCTATTGAAGATTCTTGACCTAACGGTAGGAAGAACATTTTTCCGGATGAAATTGTCATCTCTTCTCGTTTAGCAAAAGTAATCTTTAACAGCCCCTTTAGTAACAATATTATTCTGCATTGGCAATCTTTGTTTGTCCATTCACATCCTTTTTCTAAAGATAAAAATTCAAATGGCGATGTTTCGTTCGGAAACATCTTTTCATCATAGAAACTTGTCATTGTTTTATAGTTTAAGTATTTGGTTTTGTGCTTGTTTAACAAATGTATCACGACCGATTCTCGAACACTTGTTATTTAAATCTTTTTATCTGTAAATAAATATTTAAAACTAAGAGAGATAGTATAAAACAATACTATCCAATATTTCCTCTTAAAGTTTAGATGTTTATCAAATTCATTTTTTTAACAAAATTCCATTTTTACAACCATTTAATAACTAGCCATATAACATATAATTCCGTCACTCTACAAGTGACGGAATTACAACGCACTGAACTTTAAATAATTAAAGAATACGAACTTATCAAAAAACGAAAAAAATCAACACAACAAACAGCAAGAAAATGAAAAAGAATTTATCAGTATTATTTATGTTTTTTATGGTTGTGTCGCTAAAGGCACAGGTGGGAGTGAACACGGAATCGCCACAGGGAGTATTTCATATCGACGCAGCACGCAACACGAGCGGAAACACCAACGTGGCAGACGATGTGGTGGTGGATGCACAAGGCAGAATCGGAGTTGGGACGAACAATCCTCAGACGAAGGTAGAAATCAGAAGCAGTACGCAAGGTGGAGGCTTCCGCTTGCAGGATGGCAGTCAGGGGAGTGGTATGGTACTGACCAGTGACGCCAATGGAAACGGAAAATGGTCTGCTCCCGGGTTTAGTGAGTTTACGAGGGTAGAAGCAAAATCGATGGGAATATCCATACCAACACAAGCAACTTCGACCAGCTATCATTCGGTTAATACAATGATAAAAGATATAACTACAGACGAGACTTATTCTCTTACCTTACCATCATACGGAACTTATTCTCTAACTTTAGGTATGCATATAGTGTTTAATAATCTGACTGCTGATTCCCAAATTGATTTTGTAATAATACAGTTATTACCAAGAGATGATATAACCTATTGGGATTCCAGCCTTCGTTTTGCCGGATCGTATGAAGTATATGGAATGAAATCAAGAGAATCGCTCTATTCAGACTATCGTGTATATCTGAGTGAAAATATAACTTTAACTCCAAAGATTGATGAGAATAATGGAACAGGCAATACTGTATATTTTTCAATATTAGTAAGAGGTAGAAATCTTCCGTCGCCTCTTTTGGCTAATTTTACAATAGGCAGTCATTCAAGTTGCCCTCAATGTACAGGCGGCTCTTATGTGAGGATCAATTAGTTCTGAGAAATAGTAATTGCCAAACGTTTTTTAATATTCAATCATTTTTTGGTAATTGATAATGTTGGCGCAAATTACATTTGCTCGACAGAAACAACAAACAACGGGGTATTCAATATGCCCCCGATCTTTCGGGCAGGCCCCAGGCCTGCCTTTGCATCCTAAAATCTGATTACAATTTCAGTTTTTTCGATTTCCCTTTCGACTCGTTATGGAAGCGATCGACAGATGTGATAACATATTCATACTTAGTCTTTCCACCCTCGTAAGGCAGAATAATTTGGGTATCTTGAGTTGTTGCCACTATATTGGTAGCATTTCCCAGATTCTTCGACTCGCCGTCTTTAAACCTGTATACGACAAAATATTGAGCATTCTCAGGATTTTTGCTATCACCGTTTCTTTGCCATGTCAGTATATGCTTTGTAGGTGTATATACATTCTTGATATTTTTCACCTCTTTCGGTGCTTTTTTGTGCATTTTATCGTATGCCGGAATGAGGGACGGATATTTCTGGTAGTTTCCGGTCAATTCGTTGTATATTCCTTTATAATTGTCAATAACATTGTATCCGTGCCAAAAACAGTTGCCATGTATGTCGGGATTGCTGCGGACTTTCATCATTTTGTCATACAGTTGATTGTTGCCCTTTACGTCCATCGTACGACTCAAATCCTGACCTATATATAAATGTTTATGGTAGTTGTTCTTTGCCCACCATTCAATTAAAGTATTATAATCGGCCGATTTATTTCCTATTTCCCAATATACCTGAGGAATATTATAGTCTACCCAATCTTTTTCGACCCACAGTTTTATATCTGCGAAAAGGTCGTCGTAATTTTGCAGTCCGTTCGTATTACTTCCCGACCCGTCGGGCGTACTCTTCTTGTTGCGATATATTCCGAAAGGACTTATGCCGAATCTTACCCAAGGTTTGGTCACCACAATGGCATCTTTAATCTCCCTGATCAGCATATTCACATTGTTGCGTCTCCAATCGTTCCTTTGCTTTGCCGAGAAGCCTTGTGCAGCCGCATATTTGTTGAAGCTGTCGTTGTCGGGGAAGGGTTCGCCGGCAATGGGGTATGGGTAGAAATAATCGTCCATGTGTATGGCATCGACATCGTAGCGGGCAACAATATCCTTTACAATATCGCATATAAATTTTCTGTTTTCCGGAATACCCGGATCAAAATATGATTGTTTTCCATATTTTACCACCCTGTTGGGATATTTATGATAGATATGGCTTGATGCTAGTTTCTGATTCTCGGAAATGGTCACTCGATAAGGGTTCAACCAGGCATGAAGCTCGATATTTCTTTTATGACACTCTTCAACCATAAAGGCTAAAGGATCGAAATTTCCGTCGGGAGCTTTCCCTTGCACTCCCGTAAGATGGCTGCTCCAAGGCTCAAGTTCCGATTTGTAGAAAGCATCGGCTTGTGGTCGCACCTGAAATATCACGGCATTGAAATTGGCAGCCTTCAGTTTGTCGAGCATATCTGTGAAATAGGCTTTCATCCGGGTTGAATTCATTTTCGAATATTGACCTTGCCAGACGGTATGAATCCATGCTCCCCTGAACTCCCGCTTGGGATATTTGATGTCGGAATAGTGTACTTGCGGTTGTTTTTGCGTTTTACAGGAAAACAGGAATGCGCAACAACTACACAATAGAATTGCGATTGATCTGTGAAAAAATCTTTTCATATATGTTCATTTTTTACTTGTTGGATTAAATTAGTCGTTGTGCGGGTGGAGTACCCCCCCCCACCCCTATACCTCCTCCTTTTGGGGTTTGTAGGGGCAGGGCTCTGCTCTGCCCGAAAGTAGGGGCGTAAAATCTTACGCCCTCATGTCAATAATATCGGGCGAAATATTTTTCGCCCCTACCGGGTAGGTATTATACAAAATAATCCAACATTTTTTTTAACACCGATTCGCATTAATAAAGGTTTGCAACCTTATTTTGAAATGCTACTTAAAATATTTTGACTAATTTAGCAAAAAAATAAATATTCAAATGGACCCATTAGAACAGTACAACAACTACAATCAGGCTATGGACTGGCTCCATACAGGTAAAATCATTTTTGTAATCATTGCTGCAGTAGGATTAATTATGATTCTTTACGGTTTTTTCAGGAATATGAACGGAGCAAAACGGAGAGGCGCTTACATTTTTATATTGAGTGCCATTGTTGCGGTATGCCTTCATCTGGTGGAGGGAAGAACAAAAAAAGATGCGTTTGAATATATTGACACATACAATGTTTATGAATAATTCAGTATCGAGGCTTATTTTTCTTTGCTTTACTACATTTCTGTCTTTTTCGTCTTGTGCTTCAGATCACACACTTCACGCACTCAAGATCGGAGTTGTTTCGGATATGCACTATCTATCTGAAAATTTGATGGATGGAGGAAATGCAATCCGGTCGTATTCCGAGTCTTCGGGCAGAAGCGTTAACTATGTTCCGGAAATTTTAGATCAGGTGCTTAGCGACTTGGAAATTGAGGATTTGGATGTGTTGCTCATTCCCGGCGATCTGACCAAAGACGGAGAAAAACAAAGCCTGACCGACTTGTCGGCAAAGCTAGACCGGTTAAGGAACAAGGGTGTCAGAATTTTTGCCGTTCCGGGCAACCATGACATCAATGTGCCTAATCCATTGGGATATAAAGAAGAATCTTCGTACCCTGTGGATAAAGTAGATGTGGCAATGTTCCGTGATTTTCTTGCGGATGAAAAAGATATTTTAGACAGGGATACGGCATCACTGAGTTATGTGGCTGAACTGAACGATGCTACATGGCTGATCGGTATTGACGGGTGTTTATACAAAGAATACACCACCAGCACCATTACGGCAGGAAGAATTAATCCCGATACGGAAAAATGGATAGTGAAAACATTGGACGATGCCCGAAAACAAAACAAAACGGTCATAGGCATGATGCATCATGGTTTGGTAGAGCACATAATGTATCAGGATATGGTTTTCAAGCAATATCTGATAGATGATTGGAAAAGGCTTGCCAATCTTTTTGCCGATAAAGGCATGAAGGCGATATTCACAGGTCACTTTCACGCAAATGATATAACGGAATTTGTTTCGGCTAAAGGAAATAAAACTTACGATATAGAAACCGGAGCCTTGGCTTCTTATCCGTTCCCTTACCGCATCGTCACTCTCGACGATAGAGGGATGGATGTAACCACCCGAAACATAACATCAATCTCTCGGAATGAGCATTTGGTGGAGGAAAGTAAAGATCAATTGAGAAAAATAGCAGAACGTCAGGCCGTGGGTAAGATCAATTCTTTCGGACTTGGCATTTCCGGCGAAACGGTCAATAGTATAGCCGGAATAGCGGGTAATATACTGCTGCTGCATGTTGCAGGAGATGAGGTGCTGACTGACGAATTGAAACAACAATTGAAAGACCCTGCTTCTTCAATGGGGCAGGAAGTGGACACAAGCGAAAATATTCAACTCGATTTCTATCCGGCGGATAATAACGTCAGGATAGAGTTTACGAAGCAAGTAAATACTGATTAGTAGGCGTCTTCGTCGCCAAAAACAACTTTAAAAGCTGTGACAAATATAATCTTAAGATCGAGAATGAACGACCAGTTCTCAAGATACCAGACATCATGTTTGAATCGGCCTTCCATTTGTTCCACTGTCTTTATTTCGCCTCGGTAGCCCGATATTTGCGCCCAACCCGTAACTCCGGGTTTTATCAGGTGGCGGATCATGAAAGTATCAATAAGTTTATTGTAAATCTCGGTCTGTTTTATCATGTGGGGGCGTGGACCAACAACAGACATGTCTCCAACCAGTACGTTTATAAATTGGGGAAGTTCGTCAATACTTGTTTTCCTCATAAAATTCCCGATCCTTGTTATACGAGGGTCTGTCTTCACGGTTGTCAACAAATTTGCCTCTTTGTTCAGTTTCATGGATCGAAATTTGTAACACGTAAAAATCTTTCCGTGCAAACCAGTCCTTTGTTGCTTGAATAGGATAGGTCCGGGCGATTCCAACTTAATTAATAATCCGCATATTAAGTAGACCAACGGGAAGACTGTCACCAGAACTATTAGAGAAAAAACTATGTCGAATGCTCTTTTTAACAGCCTGTTTGAAAAAGATTGCAGGGGTTCTGTCCTAATCTCTATAATCGGTGTAGACCTGAGGAAATTAAGCACAAGTTTACGTTTGATATATTTGTAAAATTCAGGAACCAGATAGAACCTGATCATGTTTTTTTCGGAGAAGTTGAGCAGCTTCAATATTTTCGGCTCCTGATTACCTGGTAGGGTACAATATATTTCGTCGATTTCGTTATCAATGCAAAACTGCTCTACTTTCGATATTTTTCCCACATAGAGCGGTTGTGTTTTTTTTAGTTCTTCGTTGTCGTCAAACAGTCCACATACTTTATAGCCATATACACTTGATGCAAATTCGTGCATAATATCCAGACCATTAAGACCTCCGCCAACAATAACGACACGTTTGTAGTTGTGCCCGCTTTGCCGGTAAGATTTCAATACGATCCTGAAAATCACATGCCATAAAGAATAGAAAAAGCACAGAGCCAGATAACATATCGCCCATTCGTACCATTTGGGAGATACAACTCCGAAAAGAGTGACCCCTGTGATGAATATAAGCATCAACACTGATATGAACGACACTGCTCGCTGAACAATCTTGTCGAAAAAGACAATGTTCGACGAAATATTGGCAGGGATAATATGTTTGGTTACATAATATGATAAGTTTATCAGCAAAAAAAATTCGATAAGGCTATGCTTGTCATAAAAAAAGATATAACCGTAATATTTAAACAGAACGAGGAAAAACAGGTTGATGCAAAGTAAATCGCCTAACATCACGATCCACCCGATCAGGAACCCATATCCTCCTTTTTTATTTGTAATCCCCATCACCATATTATTCAGATTTCTCCCGATTCTATACTCTTTCTTAAATATTTCTTTGCAAGATAAAACATTACAATGAATGTCAGTATCAGACTGATAGCCGATGCCCAGAGGGTATCGCCAACACCCAATGTCTGGGAAGTGACAGACATCACTTCAATTCCGTATACATAGCTCATTATCACCGCCCAAGCATTGTTGAATACGTGCACGATAATCGGCACCCACAAGTTTCCTGACCAAACAAACAAATAACCTAAAATGGCTCCAAGAATAACGCGAGGCACAAATCCGAAAAACTGCATGTGAACGGCACTGAATATGACAGCCATCACCCACACCGTTACATGATAGTTGCCTATTATTTTTTTGAATATCTGCTGCAAGGCTCCCCTGAAAAAGAATTCTTCATAAATGCCTGCCACTATGGCTATGATGAAGATATTGGCTATTATATTGTATGTCGAATTTTCGGATAACAATTTCTGCATCAGAAATGCGTTACTTTCCTCCATTGTTCGCAATTTGACTTCTAAAGAAGACAGAAATTCGGGCAGAACAAGCCTGTCGTTATAATATGCTGTCAGGTTGATGAGCGGTTGAACTATTATAATGAGAGCAATACCCACCAAGACGAAAGAAAGAGCAGGCGCTTTATTTATTTTCAGTCCTTCCGATGTTTTTTTATTGAATAAATATCCCCACAACAGAGCCGGTATGAAGAACATGAATGTGGTTTGGACAAACTGATTTACCCTCATCAAGAGGGCAGAAGACACAATGGCCGACGGGTTGTGGATATCCACCCCCATCAGCGAGAGCACAAGCATCAGAACAAGGATACTCACAAAAGTCCCAGCCAATGTAAAAAGAACGAGAAGAACAAGTTGCATCCAACTGCTCATATCTCCGTATGCATGTTTAATTTTGCTAATCATCCTTAAGTTTATTTTACTCTTAGCAACGCAATACCGTTACACCGCCCCGAATTAAGGCAATATTGAGAAAGGCTGTGTTTTTCGATAGTAACTTTTTTTGCTGTGCTTGAGGCATGGATAAACGTAACACGGCCATTGTCTGAATATGCAATACCCATGTGAGAAAAGTCCAGGCCTTTTATAGTAGTTGAAAAAAGTATAATATCTCCATTTTTTATTTCTTTACCAATATCTGCAATGTTCTGTTTATTTATAACGTACCATCCCCCTCTTTTATTGAGTTGTTTTTCATTTTTTTTTATTTTTTTCACTTCTTCTGGATTGTTTTTCAATTGCCGATAAGCCGATGTATGGGTTGTCATATAGTCTATTGTCTTGATAATCTTAGCTCCACCAAGATTTTGACTTATATTTTCGAATAAATTTCTTTTTTCGTTTTCCATCATCCAATCGGATGAATAATGCAAACGAGAAGAATATCCGTCCACAATTCCGTCCCGGTATCGCAATTGCTGAAGGTGAGAACAATAGTTTTCGAATGAAGCGTTTCCCGATTTTATTGTTTGCGAGAGAGCTATACAGTTTTCAACCAACGTGGTGCAATCCAATTCTCGCAGATTGACAGTTAATCTCTCGTCATTTTTAGTTTTTTCCAAGGTGTTCGACACATAAGGCGTACCACGAAAAAACAAGGCGGTTTCGGTGATCAGGGCGGATAATGGTAAATCCTGTTTGCCTGCAAAGGCGTCTTTATATTTTTCGAAAATAAGGGAGTCTGCTTTTGTATATTCTACCTGAGCAGATAAAGATACTGCCGAAATCAGTACGAAAACGGCAGATAATATAATCTGTTTAAATATCTTCATTAAAGGAATTGATAGAATTTAATGATATGTTTCAATGTTGCAACATCTTTAGATTGTTTCACTTACCATAGTAATGAAAAGGTCTGTAACCTTAGCTAAGTCCTTCTATCTGTCCGTCGATTATATCTATTCTGTTTGCTTGCGGACTTTTGGGTAACCCCGGCATACGCATCATAGAGCCGGCAATGGCTACGATAAATTCAGCACCATTATTCAGAACAATATCATTAACGGTAAACGTAAAGTCCTTGGCCACACCATACGCCGTAGGGTCATCAGAGAAAGAGTATTGAGTTTTGGCTACACATACAGGGTAGTGCCCTAAATTCAATTTTTCTATATGCCTGATTTTTTTCTGAGCCGTTTTACTGAAAACAACAGTCGATGCTCCATAAATATTTTTGGCTACTTTTTTTATCTTTTCTTCAATCGAATCGTTATCCTCGTAAGTAAATTTCACCGTTGAAGAAGGCGCCTTTTCTATTGTCTCCACAACCAGATTGGCAAGTTCTTCTGCTCCGTCACCACCTTTCCCGAAGGCTCCGTTTATAGCAAACCCGACATTGTTATCGGCACAAAACTGTTTCACCAAGTTTATTTCCTGATCTGTATCGGAGGCATACTTATTGAATGCAACAATAACCGTTTGCCCGAAAGACTTCATATTCTCGATATGCTTACCCAGATTAGCCAAGCCTTTCTCCAAACCTTCAATATTCTCATTCTTTATTTCTTCGAGAGGTACATCCCCGTGCATTTTCAATCCCTGAGCAGTAGCTACAATGACTGTCAATTTCGGATTCAGTCCCGATTTACGGCATTTTATATTGAAAAACTTTTCCGCTCCCAAATCAGCAGCAAAGCCGGCTTCGGTGATAACATAATCGGCATGGCTCATCGCCATCTTGGTGGCTATAATAGAATTACATCCGTGCGCTATGTTTGCGAAAGGTCCCCCATGCACAATTGCGGCAGTGTGTTCTGTCGTTTGCACCAGATTGGGGTTGATAGCATTTTTCAGAAGCACCGTAATTGAACCTGCTACGCCCAAGTCTTTAACCGTGAAAGGGGTATCGTCGTATTTATATCCCAGTATGATATTCTCAATTCTGCGTCTCAAGTCTTCAATATCCTTCGAAAGACACAATATTGCCATAATCTCGGATGCCGGTGTGATATCAAATCCCGATTCGGCTGGGATTCCATTCACTGTTCCTCCTAATCCCGTAACCACATTTCTCAGGCTTCTATCGTTAACATCAAGAACCCTTTTCCATAAGATCTCTTTCAAGCCTACACCTTCTTTCTTGTTCTGATAGAGATAGTTATCGAGCAAGGCTGTTATCATATTATGGGCAGAAGTGATAGCGTGAAAATCGCCCGTAAAGTGCAGATTGATATCTTCCATCGGTAGTACCTGGGCATATCCACCACCTGCGGCTCCGCCTTTCATTCCGAAACAAGGGCCTAAAGATGGTTCACGCAGGGCTACGACTGCATTTTTGCCAATCTTATTCAAACCTAAAGCAAGTCCAATAGAAACAGTTGTTTTACCTATCCCCGCTTTGGTGGGAGTTATGGCCGTAACCAGAATCAGCTTGCTGTCCCGAATTTTTGATTCGTCAATGAGGTCGGTAGGTATTTTAGCCATGTATTTTCCATAGTTGTAAAGATTTTCTTCGGCAATACCTATTTTCCGGGCTACATCTTTTATAGGTTCAAGTTTTATGCTGCGAGCTATTTCAATATCCGATTTCATGACAGAAATATGAATGTTTAATTAGTAATGCGTTAATATATTTAGCAAATTGACAAAATTATGGCAAAGATAATTAATCATTCCTGTAAAAAATAAGCAAAATGTAAAAAAAGAACTTTTATAAGACTGTCGGCTATCTTTAATTTTGAAAATGTGATATGCCTTAAAAGCAGGTTGGTATAAAAAACTATTTTATAGGTTTATCTTGCTCAAAATATATTAACTTTGCGGTTCAATTTATTAAGAAAACATAATTATCGATGAAGTTTATTTCTGAAAACAATGCTATTCATATAAAAACTACTTTAGAACAAAGTAAATTTTTATTAAATCTTTTACTGCCACAAAATAAAAAAGAACGAATCCTGCTAATAGCACTGTTTTTATTTTATTTGTCGTATTCTCTTTTCGTTGTTTTTAAAACAAGTTTATTGGATAGTTCACTGGAATGTGATTTGTATTTTTCTTTTGATAATACACAATACTATCATAAAGGCTACACATATGTTGAAGGACATCCTTTACTTCGAAATTTCACAAAGCCTTTGTTGTGGATCGGCGCATTGTGTACTAAATTGTTTACATACAAAGCAAAGACACTATTTTTTGCTCTCTTTTTCAATTTATTGCTCTCCTTATCTGCTGTTTATGTATATAGATATTTTAGGCAAATAGCGAACATAGAAAATAAAGCTGCTCTAATTTTCACACTTTTTTATGCTTTTATGTCAACTAGTATGGTTTTGGCTTTTACGCCCGAATCGTTCTCTTTTTCTATGTTTGTTTTAGTTTTCATGCTTCTTTTTTATTCTATTTGTATGCAACAAAAGAAGAAGGTTTCATTTTTTATAAATGTGTCTTTTGTCGTATTATTGGGAGGAATTACAATTACCAATTTTGTCAAAGGCTTGGTTCCTATGTTATTCTCGAATGAAAAAAAGAAAAAAATATTGATTAAAATTTTTCTTGCTACATCCATATTTTTTATATTGATATTGATGATGCCTACTTTTTGGACTCAGGTGAAAATAATGTTTGATGATTTTGGAATTTCCTCCAGTGAAGTTTATATTGAAAATTCTTACATAAAGAATATTTTTCATTTTTTTATGGGGGCGAGCATCTTGTATCCGGAATTATACGTGGAGCATGGCACTGTGTTAAATACAACTATGGATATGATATGCTTGGATTCTTATCATTATTTGTTTCAATATCTTTTTGTAGGGATTGTATATGCGATTGTCTTTTTTGCAATAATCAAAGGATTTAAAAATAAGTATATATTGTTTATACTTTTACTATTAGGCGTTGATGTTTTTTTACACATCGTGTTTAAATTCGGATTTAGGGATTATTTCATTTACGGTGGTCATTGGGTTTACTGTATACCTCTACTTTTAGGCTGGACTTATAAACTATTAAAGAATAAAAGACAGCAACAAATATATTGGTTTTTAGCATGTATATTGGTTGCCGTGTTGTTTATAAATAATTTATGGTCAATAAGTAGATTGATAGAATTAGGAATTGCATATTATCCGGTTTAATATAGAAACATCTTAATAAAGAAAATCGTAACTTTGTGACCTAAACATAAAAATATAAATATGGCAAAAGAATTATTACCAAACCTGCCTTATCTGGTGGCAGATATCAGTCTGGCTGATTTTGGACGAAAAGAAATTGAAATAGCTGAACACGAAATGCCCGGATTAATGGCACTTCGCAAAAAATATGGCGCATCAAAACCTCTTAAAGGTGCTCGCATAATGGGATCGCTTCACATGACTGTGCAAACAGCAGTTTTGATAGAAACCCTGAAAGAACTTGGTGCTGATATCCGTTGGGTAAGTTGTAATATATTTTCTACTCAAGATCATGCTGCCGCGGCCATAGCTGCTGCCGGAATACCTGTTTTTGCGTGGAAAGGCGAAACCCTTGAAGAATATTGGTGGTGTACAGAGCAGGCTCTTCGTTTCCCCGGAGGAAAAGGTCCTAACTTGATTGTGGATGATGGTGGCGATGCAACTTTATTGATTCACATGGGTTATAGAGCGGAAAATGATGCCGAAACAATCAACCGAAAAGGTGCTAATCATGAAGAGCAAGTTATTCTGGATACATTGAACCGCATACTGAAAGAAGATAATCAGCGTTGGCACAATACAGTGGCAGACTGGAAAGGTGTTTCGGAGGAAACAACTACGGGTGTTCATCGTCTCTATCAGATGATGGAACGTGGCGAATTGCTTATTCCTGCAATCAATGTGAATGATTCGGTTACTAAATCGAAGTTCGATAACCTTTATGGTTGCCGCGAGTCTTTAGCTGATGGAATCAAGCGCGCTACGGATGTGATGATAGCCGGGAAAGTTGTTGTTGTTGCAGGTTACGGCGACGTAGGTAAAGGATGTGCCAATTCTATGAAATCTTATGGAGCACGCGTTATTGTTACGGAGATCGACCCTATTTGTGCGCTTCAGGCTGCAATGGAAGGATATGAGGTAACTACAATGGAAGATGCTGTGAAAGAGGGTAATATCTTTGTAACTACTACGGGCAATAAAGACATTATTACAATAGAACACATGGCTCAAATGAAAGATCAGGCTATTGTATGTAATATCGGGCACTTTGATAATGAAATTCAGGTAGAAAAACTTGTTAATTTCAATGGAATCAGGCATACGAATATCAAACCACAAGTTGATAAATATACTTTCCCTGATGGTCATTCTATATTCTTGCTGGCTGAAGGCCGTTTGGTAAACTTGGGTTGTGCTACGGGACACCCTTCATTTGTGATGAGTAATTCGTTTACAAACCAGACTTTGGCTCAAATAGAACTTTGGCAAAAAGATTATGACGTGAATGTATACCGTTTACCCAAACATCTGGATGAAGAGGTTGCCCGCTTACATCTGGAACAAATTGGAGTTAAGTTGACCAAGCTAACAAAAGATCAGGCCGACTATATCGGGGTTTCGGTTGATGGCCCTTACAAACCAGAGCATTACAGATATTAAGGTTTTGTTCGAGAATTTGTAGTATAACATTTTTTTGATACATTTGTATCGTAATGATTGATAATACCTCCCCTCTGTCACTGGGTAAGTGACAGAGGGGTCTTTTTTTTTCTTCTGATTTCGGAAGGAGAATTTCCCAGATTTTTGTGACAAAATTCGTTGAAGTGAGAAAGCGTGCTGAACATGTTTTCTGTCGAAATCTGCTTCAAACTTTTGTTCGTGTAATAAATATCGTGATACACCACATTTGCCCGACGCTTTCTGAGCCATGAATAAGCCGATACGCCGAACGATCGCCTGAATCGCTTGTTGAACCCCGAATAGCTATAATTCATAATTTCAGCTAGTTGGCGAATGTTTTTAGTGTCTTGAGATAATATCTTCACCTGCTCTGAGAAGTATAAATCGTTTGTGATATAACTGCTGAAAAAACGGCTGAGTTCTTTCTGTGTGTATGAAGCCTTCAATACGTATATCAATTCTTTTATTTTTATTCTAGCTAATGAGTTGTAATCTAAACTACTACCCTTGTAGACCTGTAACGATTCGATGTATGCGGAGATAATATCGTTGAAAGGCAGGTAAAGGTTTTGACTGTTATCATTTTCATCCGTTTTGTCCGATTGAAAATGAGTCAACTGATTGATTTCCTCGCTTATATCAACGGATATCAGAGCAGATTCTTCCATTGCCTTTACGTCTGTTTCGTAGCCGGTGGGAATCATGAATATCTTTCCTGCCGAAATCCTTTCGTCTTTGTGCGATAAAGAAGAAATATTCAACCGACCTTTACCTATGAGAATAATGCTGCAATTTCTCCTGTTTGTTTTCCATTCCTGACCTTTTTGAAGATCAACGAACAGAATTCCTTTTTCTTCATATTCCATATTTTCTGTTGTTTAAGTATTTGTTACTGTGCGTGTTTAACCAATGTCTAATAATTATTTTTCGTATACATTTTTCGTCTGAACCAGAAAGTGACTGTCTTCTAAAAACTTAGAATGAAATAAGTAATGCTGCTTACTTACCTTTTTCGACCATGTTTAATTAATGTTTATCTTTTCCAATTTTGCTCTTTCTTAATCCTTTGATTACAAGCAGAATAACATATCCAAAACCACTCCTCCGTCACTTACCCAGTGACAGATACGCAAAGGGTTAAAACTGAAATATTTAACACAACAAACAACATTAGAAACTTATGAAAAAGAGCAGTTTAATTTTATTGATTTTTTTAGCCGTTACGGCACTCAAAGCACAGGTGGGAGTGAATACGGAATCACCTCAGGGAGTATTTCATATTGATGCGGCACGCAACACGAGCGGTAACACAAACGTGGCAGACGATGTGGTGGTGGATGCGCAAGGCAGAGTCGGAATTGGAACGAATGCACCTCAGACGAAAGTAGATATCAGAAGCAGCACACAAGGTGGTGGCTTCCGCTTGCAGGACGGGTCGCAGGGAAATAACATGATACTAACCAGCGACGCAAACGGAAACGGACGTTGGTCTGCTCCCGGATTTAGTGAATTTACGAGAATAACCCCGCAAATTATTCCTATATCTGTAGATCCTGCGTATAATTTTGGGTTCTACAAAGTCTTTATGCTTAATCAACCGGATGGGACACCATATTCCATAGAATTTCCATCGTACGGAACATACTCTGTTACTATAGGAGCCAGAGTAAATTTATCCAATCTGGATGCAAATTCTAATGTTTCCTTTTTTGTATTGCAATTGTTGCCCGGCAATGATATTAGCTTTTGGGACGCAGCCAGTCCCAATCGTTTTGAAGGGTCTTATGAAGTATACTCATTATTGGCCTCAACAATATCACAAGCCGGTCATCTATTTTACTTAAGCCAAAATATTACATTGACAGAAGCAACCGGAAAAGTTGCATATTTTGCAATGGCTATTCAAGGAACAGATTTACCCAATCCGCTTACAGGGTATTTCTTTATCGGAAATGGCGGACATTGCCCTCAATGTTCAGGTGGCTCTTATGTGAGGATTAATTAATCAGGCACAAAAAAACAGAGGATGCCCGGAATTTACCAAGCATCCTCTGTTCGTATAATCTTTATCAACTAATTCATGCACATCTTACTTAATGCCTCGGGGACATTTCTCTCTACATGGAGAGTGCGGGCATAGAGTTTCAAAAATTCAATGGACTGGGATGACGGTCCATCTTGGTTCGATTCTTTTTTGTGAGATGTTTTGTTCTTTGGTGTAAATTTTTTAATCATAGGCTTTTTTAATTTTTGATTTCCTTACATATAGAAGAACGAGGTAGAAATCAAAATATTACGTACATGCCTATTATTTAACAATTTTAACTCATTCTGTTTTTATAATCAGAATAATCGAACTCCCTATATACCTCCAATTTATTGTCTTTCGTCCATAATGCAATATCGGGATGTGAAATACCATTAAACATTGTGGTTTTTACGGTTGTATAGTGAATCATATCTTCAAACACAATTTTATCCCCAATGGCAAGCGGTTCGTCGAACGACCATTCGCCAATAAAATCGCCACTCAGACAACTGTTGCCGCCCATCCTGTAAGTCGGTTTCCCTTCCACCGGATCGTGGTATGCCCCCCTGATTCGGGGTTTGTAGGGCATTTCGAGGCAATCGGGCATGTGACAGGCAAAGGAAACATCCAGAATAGCCGTCTTTATTCCCCTGTTTTCAACAACATCAACAACTGTTGATACAAGAACTCCCGTTTCCCAGACGAAAGCACTGCCCGGTTCCATAATTATATCGAGATGAGGATATTTTGCCTTAAAACTCTTTAGCAGCAAGACCAGATGATCTACATTGTACCCCTTGCGGGTAATCAGGTGACCACCTCCCATATTCAGCCATTTCACCTGCGACAGCAAATGCCCGAATTTCTTTTCCACCACCAGCAAAGTCTTCTCCAGATCGAACGACGACGATTCGCAAAGCGTATGAAAATGCAACCCCTCGATTCCTTTCGGCAATGTATCACCCAATTGGTCGGCAATAACCCCAAGCCGGGAGCCGGGGGTAGCCGGATTGTAAAGGTCTGTTTCCACGACAGAAAACTCAGGATTGACACGCAGTCCGCATGAAATCTTGTTCCCGTCTTTTTCAACCATCGGATAGAACCGTTGAAACTGAGACAAAGAGTTGAACGTGATATGGCTACTGTACTTCATAAATATCGGGAAATTTTCGTCCGTATATGCCGGAGAAAACGTATGGGCAGGACTTCCCATTTCCTCAAAAGCCAACTGCGCTTCGTATATAGAACTGGCAGTAGAATGGGGTATGTATTCCCTTATGATAGGGAACGATTTCCACATGGCAAATGCCTTGAAGGCAAGTATGATATTCACTCCGGCTTTTTCCTTCACCGATTGTATAAGCGAAAGGTTTTTCCTGAGCAGTTCTTCTTCCATCACATAGCAAGGCGACGGTATTTTATGTATCTCTATCATAAACTGTTTACTTAAAAAGCTTGTCAATATAATCGTCGGCAAGGGTAGATATGATTGTCTTGCCGTCGGGTGTATGGTTGTGGGTTGATGATGCAAACAAGCGGTTGACAATGTCGGTCATCTCTTCCTGCGACATTTTTTTGCCGTAGGGTATTGATGTTGCGTAAGCCATCGACAAAGCGAGCGATTCCTGAACGTCGTCTTTCACATCACTACCTGTTTCGATGCTTTTTTGCACCATTTTGTGTAAAAGTTCTATCGGATCGGTTTTTTCCAGTTCCGACGGAATCCCGTTGATAGAGTAAGAATTATTACCCAAATGGCTCAATTCGAACCCAATGGCTTCAAAGTCGTCCATCAGGTAGGGAATCATCGCTGCTTCCGAAGCGGAAAAGTCTACAATTTCGGGGAACAGTACACGTTGCGATACCCCCCTGTTTTGACGGATATTATTCAGAAAAAGATCGAAAAGAATACGCACATGTGCCCTGTGCTGGTCTATGATCATCAATCCCGATTTGATAGACGTCAGAATGTATTTGTTTTTGTACTGATAATGAACTGCCAGGCTTTCTTGCGATTGGATTTCCGTGTCGTTTTCCTTTCCTTGCGTGAATATATCCACCGGTTTATCAACGGTAAGATTATCCGCATTACCCTCTTTTTCAAAACCTTTATACAAATCCTCCCAATTTGTTTCGGGACGTTTATAACCACCCGCACTACCACCGCTTCCTCCCGAACCGGAGCTGGTCTTGAACGGGTTGTATGTCGGGTCAAAGTTCACCTTTGGCTGAGGTGCATGCTTCGACGGATCGTGTATAGGTATATCAATGGCGTCGTGCGTATTGAAATCTATGGTAGGCACTTCGTTCGATTTGCCCAATGCGCTTTTTACGGTAGCCGCCAAAATTTGCCATATAGGCTGTTCGTTTTCGAACTTTATCTCTGTCTTGGTAGGATGGATATTTACGTCAATGGTTTCGGGAGCAACCTCAAAATAGATGAAATAATTGGGATTTTCGCCCACAGGAATCAGGTGTTCGTAGGCAGACATCACAGCCTTGGCAAAATAAGGATGCCGCATATACCTCCCGTTGACGAAGAAAAACTGTTGTGCCCTCGTTTTGCGAGCCGATTCGGGTTTCCCTATAAATCCATATATTTTTGCGAGGGAAGTTTCTATTTCTATGGGAATCAACTGCTGATTGAAATTCCGTCCGGCAACATTCACTATGCGCTGTTTCAGGTTTCCCGAAGGAAGTTTTAAGGCTTCAATGCCATTATCAATAAAAGTGAATGCTATTTCATGATTTGCAAGCGCAACCCGCTCCAATTCAGTAAGTATATGTCGTTTTTCTGTTTCATTTGCTTTCAGAAACTTGCGGCGTGCCGGCACATTGAAGAATAAATTTTTAACAGAAAAATTGGAGCCGACAGGTGCTGCAACAGGTTCCTGTTTTTCTACATTCGATCCTTCAATCAGTATATGCGTGCCCACTTCGTCCTCTTGTCTTCTCGTTTTCAGTTCGATATGAGCAACGGCAGCAATAGAAGCCAACGCTTCGCCCCTGAATCCCATTGTGCATAGGGCAAACAAATCGTCTGCCTTACTGATTTTTGAAGTGGCATGACGCTCAAAAGCTATACGTGCATCGGTGGCAGACATGCCCTTGCCATCGTCAATCACCTGTATCAGTGTTCGCCCGGCGTCTTGTATTATCAGTTGAATATGTGTTGCTCCGGCATCCAACGAGTTTTCCACCAATTCTTTAACCACGGATGCAGGTCGCTGCACAACCTCACCTGCGGCAATCTGATTGGCTATTGAATCCGGCAACAGATGGATAATATCACTCATTGATTCCTTTCCTTTCTTTATATCTATTGTTGTTCGGTACGCCTCCTCCGTTTCTTCATGTCTCCGCCATCGTCCTTGCGCTTCGTTCGCCTGAGAATATCATCCTTGTCAAGCGGGCGTATGTAGTCGTACCATCTGAAATCGGGAAATTTCATTTGATCGGCTAATAAATCGGGTATGGGAGTCAGAGTTCCGGTCGATTGAGGCCAGAGTTTTATCAGGTCAATTTTCTTTTCTTTCAGAGATATGCTCAAATAAGCACTTTGAGTCTGGTTCATACCTATCATGGAGCCATCTTTTTCGATAGGATAAAAAATTGACTCTGCATTGCCTTCTACTAATACATTTCGCATTTCCTTTCCTTCAAAAAAGACTTTCATATCTCTCCCTTTCAACTGGTTGTAGTGAATTGAGTCTATATCTTCGATGGCAAAACAGTATTTTTTTATATGAGCCATATCTATGGCACTGTCGTTCATATATATTTCGATCGTATCGCCCAACATCTGATAGTTTTCGTTCCAGAGAACAGGGTCTTTATAGAGATACAATATAGAATCCTGAGTTTTAAACATCAGCGAATCGCACACGCCTTGCACATCAGACCGAAAAAAACGCACATTGTAGAAACCCATTATTTCACGCATATCCCCATTGATAGAGTCTCTGATGGTGGTCAGGCGCAGGGTATCGGCATGAAGATAGAGGCTATCGCCTTGAGAATATTCAATGGCAATGGCTGAATCCGTAGCATAGGCAAAATCTGCCAGGTCGTTATAGAACCCGTAATTGCCTTTCAATATTACCTTTTTCAAGGTGTCTTGCATATACATGTTTCCAAACACCTCGCCAAATCCCTCCTGTTTATTGTAGAAGATGGAATCGCCTGTCAGAGAGCGGTTTCCCTCTTTGTTTACGACCGTCGACCGGTCGAGCAATAAAGATTCGTCCGTAACTGTATTGTACCAACCGTTTGACGTATAAATGGTTCCGCTATCGGAAACTATTGTCGATTGGGCAATTATAGTTGCCACCTTTGTGTCGGTATTGTATTTCAGCGCATCGGAATAGAGGGTGAATTTGTCATTTACCAACTTCACGCTATCCCTGAAAGTGGCTAGTTTCAGAGCCGGTTGATACTGCCCCCAGTCGGAAGTCAATTCATTTTCGGGGTCTACAAGCATACCTCCGTTGTAGTAGTACGCAAGGTTGGCAACACGGTCATAGTTGAGACTGTCGGTGAATAAAGTCATGTCTTTATCATTTTCGAGACGGACATTTCTACGCACCTCAAGCAGTTTATTATTACCATTGTAGTGCAGGTAATCGCCATACATAAAAAGCGTATCACCCTGATTTACATTTATATTGCTAAACGCATCGAATGTATTTGTGGCTTCGTTCAGGTATGCGCTGTCGCAATGCATATAAATGCCATCGTGATACAGAATAACCGAATCGAGAAGAACAAGCGGCTCAAAGCCTTCCCTTTGCAGGATATTTTCGGCACGCTTCATGTTTATAACCTTTTTGTTGGCAGTATGTTGATGAACCGTATCCTTTTTCTGTACACTTTTGGGGAGAGATGGCGGTGCTTGCATTTTTTGCCGCATAAGGTTGCTCGCCGAAGCATACATAACAAGGAAGCACAGAAGAATCGCAACCCGATTTCTGTGCCCTTTATTGAGGAAACTTTTTAGTTTACTAAGCATTATTTACTAAAGTTACGATTTACAAGTTACCTTGTCTTGCCGATCTGTTACAAAATTCCTTTTGAGAACACCGGTCTATTTTATCCAACCTTGATATTGGAAATCGCAGTTTTTCCAGTTATCGTTTATTCTTACGTAGGTGTTTTTGATTTTATCTTGCACCCATTTTTTTAGTATTTCTTCTTTTTTCTCTGCCTCAACGTACGATTTCAGAATCTGATAATCGTCCATCACATTGGCTTTATGTCTTTCTACTCGTTGTTTCAGTTTTACAATGGCAACAACCTGACGTCCTTTTTCATTTATCATAACAAAAGGTTTGGATATTTCACCAATTTGCATTTTGTCGATAACCTGAGCTGCTTCGGCAGGCAATTCTTCCATCGTAAACTTGGCTGTGCCATAGTTGCTGCTGTATGGATTCTTATTGTTTACCATCAAGCCTTTGTTGTTGCGGGTATCTTTATCGGCCGATATGTATTGAGCCGCTTCGTCGAATGTCAGTTTAGCTGTCGACGCTTCCGGCAAAAGATCTACATCCTGTGCAAATGAAGAAAAAGCGTCTTTAATAGTATATGTATTGTTTCTCAACTTGTTGGCTATCGTGTCGAGTTCCGATACGGTTTTGTCTATCTCAGACTGTGGAACCTTGGGTTTCAGCAGTATGTGACGCGCATTTATCCTGTCGCCTCTGCGTTCTATCAATTGTATAATATGGAAACCAAATTCGGTTTCTACAATGTTCGATACTTTATTGGGGTCTGTAAGAGCAAACGCTGCACTTGCAAACTCCGGAGCCAATGTGGCTCGTCCCATGAAACCTAGCTCACCGCCTTTTTTTGCCGATTCCGTGTCTTGCGAATAAAGAAGTGCCAACGATGAAAAAGGAGATTCTCCTTTATTGATTCTTTCGGTGAAACTTCTCAGTTCGTTCTTAACGGCATCAATTTCGGATATTGGTATTTTAGGCTCAAATGTTATGACTTGCGCTTCCACTGTTGTGGGAATAAAAGGCAAACTGTCTTGCGAAAGCTGCGTGTAATATTTACGAACCTCTGACGGTGTAAGTTTTATCGTTCCCACAATCTTCTCTTTCACATTGTCGGTGATGGCGTTATCTCTCAATTGCTCGCGCCAATCGTCACGCAACTGCGAAACCGTTTTTCCGCTATATTCTTCCAGTTTTTCTTTCGATCCGTATCTGGATATGGCATTGTTGACATAATTATCGACCTGACGGTTGACATTTGTCATAGGCACATCAATACTGTCGATCTTAGCCTGATGCAAAAATAATTTCTGAACGGCAATCTGCTCCGGGATGAGGCAATCGGGATCTCCGTCAAACTTTTCGCCACTCATTATCATTTGCATTTTAACTCCTTCAACCTCAGATTTCAGGATAGCTTCGTCTCCCACTACCCAGATCACCTGATCTGCTATATTGTCTTGAGATTTCAGGGCGATACTGCTTACTAAAAGCAAAAAGAGTAGAGCTACTTTGTATAGATGCTTTGTCATTTATATCTTAATTTATCAATTTTTATTTTTTCGAGCCGTAAATATATACAATATTGAAATAGGTTTATTTAGACTGATTGTTTAACACAACATTCTTTAACCATATTTTTTATTACTTATTACTTTCCGTGTCTTTTTTATAATAATAGGTAATCTTTTCTTCTTTTATAGCCTGATTGTACAGGTCTTCTTCAAATTCTTTCAAAAAATTTGCTTTCTGCTGATTTATCAATACCTCCATCACCTGAGGTTTTACATATTCGAACGGAGCCGTTGTACCTGTCAACGCATACTCCTTTATATACAATAGGTAGACGTTGGTAGAATCATCCACCTCAAGGCTTTTGTTCTTTTTAAGGAATTCTTCCGAGTTGGTAACGGTATAGGGTATCTTCGTCATCATTTCATCCATACTCATCCATCTGTCGTAGAAGAAATCGTACGTAACAGCATGTTTCAAATGGTTTTTCTCGATACCTTCTATCGCTGTTTTTGAGTTCGACTTATACCACCGCCGAAAATCGTCGATCATGTCGGACGAAGACGGTATTTTAAGGAACAAGCCTTTTATAAGATTCGATTGCAGTTTGAACCGGTCGAGATTTTCTTCGTAATATTTCTTCAATACATTATCCGACAGTTGGTTCGAAAACCGTTCTTTCAACAATTGCTCCTGATAGGTGAATACTGTGAGCGATTGCCTGTAATTGTTTACCAGCTCGTCGATCCGTTCTTTATCTGCCACATTTTTCTGGGCTTTTTCATACATCAGTTCATCGTTGATCCACAGCCTGATGTAAGACTCCGCAGCCTTGATACTGTCTTCGGCGTCTATGCCCGAAGGAATTATTTCCTTCAGATCACTTAAGTAAAGGGTTCGTCCGTTTACCGTAACCAATGCTTCTTCTTCATTGACTTCGGCATTGCCGTTTCCGAATGAGCATGACAACACTCCAGCAACCGCAACAAGTGCGATTGCGAAGAATGCTGTAGACAAACACTTTATTTTCATGCTTATTTTTTATTTAATGGTGCTTAAAACCGATTTGTCAATATCGACAGGATATTTCTCTCTCAAGGATTGAAGCCACTTTTTCTCCAGCATATCTTGATAATCGGAAACAACCAGACCTTTCACATCTGTGTATTCTTCCGGTGCTTTAATCGTTTTGCCTTGTACGTAGAAAAGAGGGAACTTTTCGTTTGGAGTTGGCTTTTCACCCGCTTTCTTGTTGAATATCTCGTAATCGACAAACGTATTTTCGCCTTTAGCCCATATACCACGTTCGAGGCGGATTGGCTGAATGGAATCGTTTGCAAATGTTTCTTTCAGAATAGATCCTATGTTGCTATGTGTCACCTTATTCTTTTTCAAGGCATCTTTCACTCTTTTCAGGGTAGCATCGTCTTTGTAGTGGATAACTGCCCCTTTAAACTTGGGCGCACCCCATTGATATTTCGATTTGTTAGCAGAAAAATAATTCTCCAATCCGGTTGTATCGTTTGCCGCTTTTTCCCAAACTTCTTTGTTCATCACATCAAACAAAAGGATGCCATCGTAGTATTCTTGTGCAAGATTCTTTATTTCGGGATTATTTTTCACCAATTCATTTTTTTGCTCTTCCTGCAAAAGCGAATACACAAAACCGTTGTACAGATTTGAAAGTCCATCCGTTGACATTTTCGACGCTGCTGCTTGCGAATTTTTTTCGATGTATTTACCAAATTCTTCAACCGAATGAGACACATTATTTACAGCCACTATTTCACCTGTTTTGGTACTAAGATCGGCAATAAACAAAGAGTCGGTAGGAAATACGGTATCAGCCAGCGTTGATAGTTGAGACAACATGCCTGCGTTAGATTTCGTTAGGATTTGTTTTTCCAGTTTTTCTTTTTTCAACCTGTTTAAATCTAGCTGGCGGTCAGACCTTAGAATTTGCCCCATGATGTTGCTTTTTGCTTCGTTCCAAGGCATACGGTCTTTCTTGTCGAGGAGTTTTATTATATGAAAACCGAAATCGGTTCTGATTGGCTTTGTTATGTCTCCAACTTTGGTCAAAGCAACGCAGGCGTCTTTAAACTCGGAAGGAAGCCTTACTTCGATGGTCATCCAACCCATTTCCCCACCTTTTTCGGCACTTTGCCTGTCTACGGAGTATTCTTTACAAAGCGTTTCATAGTCTTCACCTTTCAGTATCCTGTTGTAAACAGAATTGGCAAGAGTAGACAAACTATCCATCTCTTCTTTAGCCGGTTCTGCTGAACTGAATCCGAACATAATGTGGGCTATTTTCATCTGACCGGGATCGAGACGCCTGTTATAAACTTTTATTAAATGGTATCCGAAAGCTGTTCTGACAGGCATGCTTATTTCGCCCGATTTCAGATTGTACATTGCATCTTCAAATTCTTTAACAAACATCATCGTTGTTGCCCATCCCATATATCCCGGACGGTCACCTTTCAGACTGTATGTGTCGGCCGACACTTCTTTTGCAACCGCTTCAAATGCTTCCGCTTTTTTACCGATAAGTCTCGCTCTCACCGCCATAGCCTCATTGTATGCTTCCAGAGTATCGGCAGGAAATAGTTGTTGCTTTGAAAATTTGATAAGAATATGACCTACTTCTATATTTTCTTTATATCTATCGTACAGGCTTTTACCAAAGGATTCTTCCGTAACCGTATCTTTCAGGTATGGTAAAATCAGCTGATCACGATACGAGTTATATTCACGAAGAAACTGGCGAGAGGTATCTATACCCATTGTTTTAGCTTCCTCTGTTTTCAATTTAAAATCGACGAATAAATCGACATATTCATTTAATGATTTCCTTTCAATTGCATTTTCAGAGTTATTTTTATTGTACACATATTCAAATTCCGACTTAGTAACAGGAGTTCCGTTAATTTTCATCAGAATGGCGTCGTTTTTTGATTGTGCTAAAATAGAAACTGTAGTTAGAATGAAAATAATAAAGGTCAGATGCTTCTTATTCATAATGTTTTAAATTTAACGTTTCAATTGTGTGCAAAGATATTAAGTTTTCGGTAAAATAGTTATTCTGCCCCCATTTAAAAAGATAAAACATCTTAAACAATTGTGGATTTTGCTTTTGGCGATGCAGAGGTCAATAAAAAACAGAAAGAGTCTACCTTCATCTTATTCTTAGTTTATGTCAGTCTGCATTTGCATTTACTATAACAAAATGTTGGTTTAAATTAGTCGCTGTGCGGGTGGAGTAAAACCCCACCCCTACACCACTCCCTGACCCTCTCCAAAAGAGAGGGAATAAGCACTTCCTCCTTTAGGAGGAGGATGAAAGGAGGTGTGTTTGTAGGGGCAGGCCTCTGGTCTGCCCGAAAGTAGGGGCGTAAAATTTTACGCCCTCATACCAATAACATCGGGCGAAATATTTTTCGCCCCTACTAGGAAGATATTGTACTATTTAACCCACCGCTTCACAACTACTGATTCGCATTATTCTGCAAAGAGCGAAATCAATGACCAGAATCACCTCTCATTAAAAAATTATGGAAAATATTACTTTCCGAATAATAATTTGCGTATATTTGTACTTTAGTTATTGATAATAACCCACCTCTGTCACTTTGTAAGTGACAGAGGTTTCTTTTTATCCATACTCTCTGGTCTGATTCTTTCGCCTGATTTCAGAGGGTGAATTCCCCAGATTTCTGTGGCAAAATTCATTGAAATGAGACAGGGTATTGAACCTGTTGTCAATCGAAATTTGCTTCAGGCTCTTGTTGGTATGGTAAATATCGTGAAATACGACATTTACCCTTTCCTGACGAAACCACGAATAGGCAGACATGCCGAAAACCTTGCGGAATCGCTTATTGAATCCCGAATAGCTGTAATTCATCATTTCGGCTAGTTGACGAATGTTTTTAATCTCCTGCGATAATTTCCTGACCCGTTCCGAGAAATACAAATCATAGCTGATATAGGCACTGAATAAACCGGCGAGTTCTTCTTCCGCATAAGAAGCCTTCAGAATACACATCAATTCTTTCACTTTTATGCCGGCTAAAAAACTATGATTTAAATCGTTATCTTTATAAGTAAGCAGTGATTTGATGTATGCGGTAATAACCTGATTGAAAGACAAGTAAAGGTTTTGATTATTATCATTCTCCACCGGTCTATATGAGTAAAAATTAGCGAGTTCGTTGATCTCTTCTCCCATTTCAACGGATATCAGAGCCGATGCCTCCACAGCCTTTATTTCGGTTTCATATCCGGTCGGAATCAAGAATATCTTTCCTGCCGAAACAGTTTCTTCCCGATGCGTTGAAAAAGAAATATTCAACCGTCCTTTATCGACCAGAATAACACTGCAATTTCTCCTGTTCGCTTTCCATTTCTGACCCCTATCCAGGTCAACGAACCGGATACTCGATTTTATATCCTTATCCTCAAATTTCATGTTTTAATGTTGTTTAAGCATCTGTTACTGTGCGTGTTTAAAGAATATCTAACAAATATTTTATCATCATTTTTTGAGACGACGACTTAAACACCACATTTTCAGTAGTGTCTGTTTTTTTTCGGTCTGCTTCTTTTTCTAAAAAAAACGTTTTTCTTATTCGATACACTTTTTGTTAAACATCACCCACCTATGCGATCTGTAAGTCGTTAATAAACAACCTATTGTAAATCAAATCTGAAATTTCCGTCACTTACAAAGTGACAGAACACATAAACAACACAACATCAACACCTTAGCATTATTCAGAAAAAGAAAAAACAGACAAAAACAAAAAACTAACACGAAAAACAACATTTAAAAATTATGAAAAAAAGTTTATTATTCTTATCTGCTATTTTAGCTTGCTCCATAACCTACGCACAGGTGGGAGTGAACACAGAATCGCCAAGCGCAACAATGCACGTAACCCCCACAAAAACAGACGCTACAACCCCGGAGGGTATTATCGCGCCCAATCTGACTCGTGCCCAACTGATAAGCAAGGATGCTCAATACTCTTCTGCACAGCGAGGAAGCATTGTCTACGTGTCAAGTATTTCAGGAACAGCAACTACCAAGACGGCAAATGTAACTGCCGTTGGGTACTATTATTTTGACGGCTCTTTGTGGCAGCCATTCTACAAGAATATGCCGACCACCGAACCGTGGTATGTGCAGGGTGGTACAACGCAAGCAACAGGCAATTCGCAGAATATCTTCCAGAATGGAAACGTAGCCGTCGGATCGAATTCCTCGAACGGATATAAACTGCAAGTGACTGGTACGGCAAACATTACGGGGAATACCCGTGTGGGTAGTTTAGCTAAAATAGGTTCGGGAACCACCTTCAACAGTTCTGCGCAAATAGAACTGAGCGATGCAAACAAAGGTTTGCTTCTGAATCGGGTGGCTCTGACAGCTGCAAACGTAAAAGCTCCTGTGACCAATGCCGTAGCCGGAATGATGGTATACAACACAACCAGTAACGCACAAGTAACACCCGGTGTATATTATTGGAATGGTGTGAATTGGATCAGGATGGTGACAGAAGTACCAAAGTCAACATTAAGCCTATTAAATTTAACAACACATACTGCAAGCGAAGTTGGCACTTTAAATGGAGATGGTGGTGCAGTACTTAATTTTGGAGAAATAACTATTCCAGAGAGCGGTTCTTATGCTTTCAATTTTAGACTTTATGGAGGAATTGGAAATATAACAGAAACCGATGAAACCAGATGTGTCTATTATTTATCTTTAAGGGGGCTAAATCCACAGACGGAAGAAGATAGACTGATAGACATTGCAGAAATAAACCTTTATACTTTTAAACAAAAAGCGGGGAAGTATCCCTATAAAAGTACATATTCAGTAGCTTTAGGTGGAACTTTTTCGGCAGGAGACAAGGTCACTTTTAAGATTTCACATCCCTCAACCGTACCATATCCTTGGGCTCTAACTGCAGGGGGATCGCATACCGCTGCTCGCACTTCCTTGATCTGGTGGAAATTGTAGCCTACAAAAAAAATACATTTTATCAAAGGACACAGATTCATTACCGAGTTGTGTCCTTTGTCTTTTTTTAATATCTTCGTATCTGAATATAACTTAAAAAACTGCATCATGCTATCTCACTTATTACTATCTATCTTGGTTGGTCTATTGACTTTAGTTGCTCTCGGTTTTACTATCGGAGGATTGGTTAAGAAAAACCAAAAGTTATGGATCATATCGCTCGTAGTATTCATTGCATTGACACTGCTATCCGTATTCTGCATCTACAAAACCGTAGTGGCAGCGATAGACTACGCCGGATCTGAGCAATTTCAGCAAGATGCAAAAAACACTGCGGAGAAACTTAGCAATACTGTTGGAGGCGTTGTTTCGGGTGCTGCTCAAGGTTTAGGTAATGCGTTAGACGACGAAGCTATCGAAAAACTGGCAGCCAAAGGAGGTAAGATATTAGGAAAAGGCATAAAAGCAACCGCAACAAGTTTGGATGAAACCATAGGTCAAACAACAGTCTTCACAGACGAATCTATAAATAAAGAAGGAATTATTATTGGCAGGGCAGAACAGACAAAAAGTTCTTCGAAATATGCTATCGGACTGTTTCTTGAATTCAAGAACGACTTTAAAGACAAATTGATATTGACCTCTTACGACAGCCAAGGCAACAAGCAAGACATTTCGGAATTGAACATTGACGAAAAAGCCGGAACATCTAAAGTCCTCATTTTCCAATTCGATCATTTCCATCCGGGCGTGAGCGGCTATTGCATATTGACCAAATGATTCAAACCGACATCAATATTGTTATAAATCAAGGAAAGAACACCGTTTTCGAGATTTTTGTAAATAAAAAATCAAAAAAAACGCTCTTATTGCTTGCCAATTAAAAAACATTTGTAACTTTGTGCCATTATTTAGAGTTTAAAACTATGACAAAAAGTGCTTATAACTACCTCGTCCTCGATATTCTGCTCGTCTGCACGAATAAATGAGAAAGGTATGCATATAGGGCACTGCTCGGAAGATATAAAAAGAGTATAAAAGTAAAATATATATAGACCTTTCTCAGGAAACGAGAAAGGTCTTTTTTGTTTTAAAAACTGATTAGCAATGAAAATCGAATTACGCAGTTCGACCAGCACACAAGGTCGCCGCATGGCCGGGGCTAGAGCCCTCTGGCGTGCAAACGGAATGAAAGAAGATCAAATGGGCAAACCACTGATTGCCGTCGTCAACTCTTTTACTCAGTTTGTGCCGGGGCACGTCCACTTGCACGAAATAGGGCAACAAGTGAAAGCCGAAATAGAATCTCTGGGATGCTTTGCTGCCGAATTCAACACCATTGCAATAGACGATGGCATTGCCATGGGGCACGACGGAATGCTCTATTCCCTGCCCTCGCGCGACCTGATTGCCGACAGTATAGAATATATGGTGAACGCTCACAAAGCAGATGCCATGATTTGCATCAGCAATTGTGACAAAATTACACCCGGAATGTTAATGGCTGCCATGAGGCTGAATATCCCTGCTATATTTGTTTCGGGAGGACCAATGGAAGCAGGCAAACTGAACAACAAGCAACTAGACCTGATAGACGCTATGATAAAAGCGGCAGACGATTCTGTTTCGGACAAGGAGGTTGACGCAATTGAACGCTCGGCATGCCCTACATGCGGATCGTGTTCGGGAATGTTCACCGCCAATTCGATGAACTGCCTGAACGAAGCTATCGGTTTAGCCTTACCCGGAAACGGTACAGTTGTGGCTACACACATCAACCGCACAAAGCTGTTCAAGGATGCAGCGAAGATGATTGTCGACAATTCCTACAAATATTACAGGGATGGCGACACCTCTGTCCTGCCACGTTCGATAGCAACCAAGCAAGCGTTTCTGAATGCAATGACTCTGGATATTGCGATGGGAGGTTCCACAAATACGATACTCCATTTGCTGGCAGTAGCAAACGAAGCGGGCGTAGACTTCACGATGGACGACATAGACAAATTGTCACGAAAAACCCCTTGCCTGTGTAAAGTTGCTCCGAATACCGACAAATACCATATTCAGGACGTAAACCGTGCAGGCGGAATACTAAGCATCATGAACGAGCTGGCAAAAGGCAACCTCATCGACACATCTGTTTATCGTGCCGACGGAATGACACTTGCCCAGGCTATCGGCAAATATGATATAACAAAACAAAATACTGACAAAGAAGCCGAAATGCTCTACAAATCGGCTCCCGCAAACAGGTTCAACCTTGTGATGGGATCTCAGGATTCGTACTTCCCTACCCTCGACTCTGATCGTGAGCAAGGCTGCATCCGAGACATTGAACACGCATACACTAAAGACGGGGGTCTGGCAATACTGAAAGGAAATATAGCACTGAACGGATGTGTTGTGAAAACAGCAGGTGTGGACGAAAGCATCTTCAAATTTACGGGAACAGCCAAAGTCTTCCATTCGCAAGATGCGACATGCGACGGCATATTGAGAGGAGATGTAGTAGCAGGAGATGTAGTTGTTATAACATACGAAGGCCCTAAGGGCGGACCGGGAATGCAAGAAATGCTCTACCCTACTTCATATATCAAGTCGAAACACTTGGGAAAAGAGTGCGCCTTGATAACAGACGGACGTTTTTCGGGAGGAACTTCAGGATTGTCGATAGGACATATTTCGCCGGAAGCAGCCTCAGGAGGTGCAATCGGGCTGGTAAGAAATGGCGACACGATAGAAATAGATATTCCAAATCGCTCCATTAATGTGAAATTGACCGAAGAAGAATTAAATACCCGTCGGAAAGAAGAGGAAGCAAAAGGAAAAGAGGCTTTCAAACCCAATCGGGAACGAGTCGTTTCAAAAGCGTTGAAAGCATACGCAAGCATGGTCAGTTCGGCCGACCTTGGAGGAGTGAGAATAATAGAGTAAACAAAGCATTGAGTTTTAAGCAATAAAAGTTTTAAGTAAAAAACTTACAACTTCAGACTTATAACTTATAACTAAAAAAATATATATTATGTCTAAAGAAATAACAGGAAGCGAAGCATTGATACTCTCTTTGATCAATGAAGGCGTTGACACCATTTTCGGGTATCCGGGGGGTGCAATTATGCCTGTTTTCGATGCGATTTACGATTACAAAGACAAAATAAATCATATATTGGTGCGTCACGAACAAGGCGCAACACACGCTGCACAAGGTTATGCCCGCACATCGGGCAAAGTTGGAGTGGCATTCGTAACTTCCGGTCCGGGAGCCACCAATGCAGTCACCGGCATAGCGGACGCCATGCTCGACAGCACACCTATTATAGTGGTATCGGGGCAAGTTAGTTCAAATCTGTTGGGCAGCGATGCCTTTCAGGAGGCAGACGTAGTTGGCATCACCCAGCCTATATCCAAATGGTCGTACCAGATACGCCGAGCCGAAGATATTCCGGCTGCCGTAGCACGAGCTTTCCACATCGCATCCACAGGACGACCGGGTCCCGTTGTGCTCGATATAGCCAAGGATGCCCAGTTTGGAAAACTGGACTTCAAATATGAAAAAATAAATTTTCTTCGCAGCTATCAGCCCAAGCCCGACATTAAGGATGAACAAATAGAAGCCGCCGCCCAAATAATCAATGAGGCTAAAAAGCCTTTGGCACTGGTGGGTCAGGGTGTAATATTGGGCAAAGCCGAAGAAGAGTTGAAAGCATTTCTCGAAAAAGCCAATATACCTGCCGCTTCTACGATTCTGGGATTGTCTGCCCTACCGTCCGACTATCCGTTGCTCATGGGCATGTTGGGTATGCATGGCAATATAGCACCCAACATGAAAACGAACGAATGTGACGTGCTTATCGCCATAGGTATGCGTTTCGACGACCGGGTTACGGGCGATTTGAATACGTATGCGAAACAAGCGAAGATTATTCATTTCGATATCGACTCTTCCGAAATGGACAAGAATGTGAAAACAACAGCTCGTGTTTTGGGAGATGTAAAGGAATCTTTGCCTAAAGTTACCGAGCTACTGAGAGAAGCCGATCACAGGCAATGGATTGAAGAATTTAAGCCTCACTACGAAAAAGAATACAATATCGTTATAAAGAACGAATTATACCCGGAGTCAGGTCCCCTGAAAATGGGCGAAGTTATCAACCGGGTATCCGAGGCCACACACAACGATGCCATCCTGGTTACGGATGTTGGTCAACAACAAATGATGGGCGTTCGCTATTTCAAATACAACCAAACCAGAAGCGTGGTCACATCGGGAGGACTGGGCACAATGGGATTCGGACTGCCGGCTGCAGTCGGGGCAAAGTTTGGAAGACCCGACAGAACTGTTTGCCTTTTCGTAGGCGACGGCGGTTTCCAGATGACCATACAAGAGCTTGGAACAATCATGCAATACGACATTGATGTGAAAATCATCATCCTGAACAATCATTTTCTGGGTATGGTGCGCCAGTGGCAGGAATTATTTTTCGACGAAAGATATTCCGAAACCAACATGAAAAACCCTAACTTTGTGCAGATAGCTCAGGCATACAACATTCCGTCGAAGAAAATCGGCCGAAGGGAAGACCTCGACTCTGCCATATCGGAAATGTTGAATCACAAAGGAGCATACCTGCTCGACATTGATGTTGAAACCAAAGGAATGGTTTATCCGATGATTCCTGCCGGAACATGCGTAACGAACATACTTTTGGGAAATGAATAAACAATCAGAACCTATGGAAGAAAAAAAATTATATACGGTAACCATCTTTTCCGAAAACACGGTTGGACTGCTAGGTCAGGTGACAACTGTTTTCATTCGCCGCCAGTTGAATATAGAAACACTTTCGGTGTCGCCGTCGGCAATCCCCGGAATACATAAATTCACGATCACCGTGATCACAGACAGGGAAACAATAGAAAAAGTTGTCAAACAAATAGATAAGCGTGTGGATGTGTTGAAATCATACTTCAACACCGACGAAGAATTGGTGCATCAGGAAATAGCACTTTATAAATTGTCTACCCCCGATTTTCTGAAATTGGGATCGGTGGAAGACCTTATCCGTAAATACAATATCCGCATTCTGGACATTAACGAGAACAGCATTGTATTGCACAAAACAGGGCACTACGAAGAAACTCAAGGTTTGTTCAACGAACTGAGCAAGACAATCGGGGTCTTGCAATTTATACGTTCGGGACGAATAGCCATCACAAAATCGAAGATAGAACGCCTGAGCGATATGCTTAAAGGACGTGAGGAGAAACGGAAAAACCTGTAAGATATAAATAAAACAACACGAAAAAACACACTGATGAAAGAGATAGTTGGAACATATCCTTATACGATTGACGCTTACTTAAGTGATTTCAGAGGAAAAGCAACCCTCCCTATGATTGGCGGTTTCATGCTTCAGGCAGCCACACGCCACGCCGAAGAAAGAGGATTCGGCTATTCGGCAATGACCGGGCAAAACAAGGTCTGGGTGCTGATCCGTATGGCGATAGAGATATTCGAATATCCGAAAAACGATACCACAATCAGGCTGAACACATGGGTTGCCGATGTGAATAAGATGTTTACCGAACGCTGCTTCTCTTTTGAAGACGAAAATGGCAAAATGCTTGGATGTGCCCGTTCTGTATGGACTGCTATCGACATGCAAAGCCGCCGTCCCACAAACCTTACCGAACTGGAAGGATTGTCGGATTTTGCCAACGGAAACCCTGCTCCGGTTGAAGCTCCCGGAAAGATTCCGCTATTGAAAGACGATGCGACAAAAGTTACATCCTTCGATGTGAAATACAGCGATATCGACATCAACAAACACTTGAACAGCATGAAATATATCGAGCATTTTGTAGATATTTTTCCGCTGTCGATGTATCAGGAGAAAGAAATCAGAAGATTCGAAATCACTTACATTCAGGAAGGTCATTATGGCTCGACCCTCGATATATTAGAAAAAAAAGATGCGCAGGGTGTTTCCATTCTTGAAATGAAAAGTGGAGATAAAGCAATTTGCTCGGCTAAAGTAATTTGGGAATAATATTTATGAAAAAAATACTATTACTAATTACAGCTTTATTCGGGTTTCACTTTCTTTCGGCTCAAACTGATGATGCCGCCCTGAAAAACAATGCTCGTGTAGACCTTAGTTTAGCCGGACTAGGTATAACGTATGAACAGCCTGTCAGCAAGAAAATCTTATTAGAGGGAAGCATTGGGTTAGGTGCCGGATATTGGATCAGTTCGGGCGATTTCAATTACCGTTGGTACTTGAACGACCCTGTTGCGTTTTTCTCCTTAGGCGGAAAATATTTCTATAACAGACAGAAACGCCTGGAGAACAGCAACTCTTTACTATTCAATTCGGGTAATTATTTTGGCATTCATGCAAAATACACGACCAAAACCTTAAGGTTTGATGATAATTGGGAAACAATGTTGATTGGCGCTCACTGGGGCATACAAAAGAGTATAGGCAAACATTTTTCGTGGGGATTAAACCTCGGACTTGGTTATGCTTTCGACATGTCTTCCTACAAAGATGGAGGATCTTTGTACCCCGATATTAACGTAAGGATTTCTTACATCTTACCATTTATTGGAAACAACAAATAATCAATTAATTATAAATACTTAATCAGAAAAAAAGAAAATGGCAGAAATGAATTTTGGAGGAGTAACAGAAAACGTAGTTACTCGTGAAGAATTTCCTTTGGAAAAAGCAAGAGAAGTGATGAAAAACGAAACTATTGCGGTTATCGGTTATGGTGTTCAAGGCCCCGGTCAGGCACTAAACCTTCGCGACAATGGTTTCAACGTAATTGTAGGTCAACGCAAAGGCGGTAAGACTTGGGAAAAAGCAATAGCAGACGGATGGGTTCCCGGCGAAACTCTTTTCGAAATAGAAGAGGCTGCAAAAAGAGGAACTGTGATCCAATACCTTCTTTCAGATGCTGCTCAGATTGAAGTTTGGCCAACAATCAAGCCACACCTAACAGCAGGCAAAGCTTTGTATTTCTCTCACGGATTCGGCATCACATACAAAGAGCGCACAGGAATCATTCCTCCCGCCGATGTTGATGTAATCCTAGTTGCACCCAAAGGTTCGGGTACAAGCCTTCGCCGTATGTTTCTTGAAGGACGTGGTTTGAACTCAAGCTATGCTATTTTTCAAGACGCAACAGGCCGTGCCAAAGAACGAGTAGTAGCTTTGGGAATTGGTGTTGGTTCGGGATATTTGTTCGAAACAGACTTCAAACGTGAAGTTTATTCCGACCTTACAGGAGAGCGTGGAACATTGATGGGCGCAATTCAAGGTATACTTCTGGCTCAATACGAAGTGTTGCGCGAAAACGGCCACTCTCCATCGGAAGCCTTCAACGAAACTGTTGAAGAATTGACTCAATCGTTGATGCCTCTATTTGCCGAGAACGGCATGGATTGGATGTATGCAAACTGTTCAACAACTGCTCAACGCGGAGCACTTGACTGGATGGGACCTTTCCACGATGCAACGAAACCTGTTTTCGCAAAACTTTATTCGGAAGTAGCAAACGGCAACGAAGCACAACGCTCAATCGACACAAACTCAAAACCTGACTACCGTGAAAAACTGGAAGCAGAATTGAAAGAGCTTCGTGAAAGCGAAATGTGGCGCACAGGTGCGGTTGTGAGAAAACTTAGACCAGAGAATAATTGATAGTTATCTTTCTATGTTCTAAATAAAAACAAAAAAAGGTAATGCGAAACTATTGTTTCGCATTACCTTTTTTACGGATCAAGAGCAAGTCGAAATCCAAGACTATAATTTCTAGTATCTGGTAAATTATGGCTACGATTAGATATACGACAATATTGTGACTTACTAAACCAACTACCTCCACGAAATATCCGAGTAGAATATACTTTTTCTAATTTAAATCTGCTAGTTAAAGTACCGTCATAACTAGTACTGTCATACCAATCAAAACACCACTCATACACATTTCCACACATATCATAAATTCCCAGTTCGTTAGGATATTTTGTTCCTACTGGATGTGTTCCATTATTTGAATTATCAACATACCATGCAACATTATTAATTTCATTACTTCCACTATATTTATATCCTTTGCTTTTATTTCCACCTCGAGCAGCATACTCCCATTCTGCCTCTGTTGGTAAACGATAAATTTCACCTGTCTGGGCATTCAGTTTAGAAATAAATTTCAATACATCATTATAAGAGACACATTCAACAGGTAAGTTGTCATTTTTAAAATAAGATGGATTATACCCCATCACAGCTTTCCATTCGGCTTGTGTAATTTCATATTTACTAATATAGAAATCATTTAATGTGATTTCATATAGTGGGTTCTCGTCAGACTCGGCTTCCACATCTATACTACCCATCATAAAAGAGCCATTCTCAACAAATACCATATCTATTTGCGGACTTTTATTGCAGGAAACAAATAGAAGAGTAAGGCTTACAACATTCAAAAATCCTCTTTTTATGCAAATCATTTTGTTCATTTATTAAAGTGTTCCAAAAAATTAATACAATTATCATTTTAGACAACGTCAAGAATCCTACAGAGTCAATATAGGACTATATAGAGCTTCCTAGACAAACCCAAGATGACAAAGAGCGATTTTTTGGAACACTCTTCAATTTTACGCCAGCCTACTAGTTATCAATAGATTGACGAATAGCTGACCCTATACTATATCCAACATTGTATGCATCTTCATTACTCATATTAGAGTATGCATCACAAGATGTTACTACATAAGAAAGTAACAACAAAGATGATACTATAAGTATTTTAATTTTTTTCATCTTGTTTTATTGACAAATTGGATTTTTAACTTTCACGACATAGGCATTTGCAGCCAAATCTGTTTTAGCTAGATGCGTTTTTCCAGCATCTACACTAACTACAGTTTCACCCTGTCCACTTCCTGAATAATAAGTTACTGTAACAGTAACTCTTCTATTTGTGTCATTAGAAACATATAGACACCCTTTATCGACATAGGCTGTTACATACCCGATAGTTGTTTCACTATTTTTAACTTCACAAGTTTTTCCACCATCGGCATTCACATTAATTGTAAAACAAATCATTGTTATTAAAATAAACAAATATTTTTTCATAGCTTTTTTAGGATTATGTCTGTGTTAATACAGACAAATTAATAAATAATTAGTCTGTCCTCGTGGTTTTGCCACATACATACACAAAAAAGAGCGCGGACAATACTGTATCATTTGTTCACTGAGGTTCTCGACTACCTAAACTACCAAATAAATGAGTAAAGCCCACGCATATAGCGTGAGCATCTTCACTTTACCCTTGGTAGTCTTTTGAAATTGTCGAGATTTCAGCAAACAAGAATAAAAGCTAGACGCTTTTTCCAATATTTAAAAATGTATGTATTAGTTCACATATTTATACCATAGGCTAAAAGTTTGTATATACTAGCACAAATATCATAATTATTAAGCTTTTATCCAAGAAAACGAAAAAAAAATAATCACTCCTACCATAAAACATTTATCTACTGTCATCTATTGCATATTCTAAAAATAATCTATACATTTGCACCCGCTTTACGTAATCTCTGATGAGACGAGCTCATGTATATTGCGTAATTAAAATTCATAAAAACATACAGAAATCATGGACTTGATTAAAGTTGCAGAGCAAGCATTTGCCACAGGAAAAGAACATCCAAAATTTAAGAGCGGAGACACTGTAACAGTTGCATACCGCATCAAAGAAGGAAATAAAGAACGTGTACAGCAATATCGTGGTGTGGTTATAAAAGTAGCAGGACACGGCGAGAAAAAACGCTTCACAGTTCGTAAAATGTCGGATAGCGTGGGCGTGGAAAGAATTTTCCCTCTTGAATCTCCATTTATCGACAGCATCGTAGTGAACAAAGTTGGTAAAGTTCGCAGAGCAAAACTATACTATCTACGTGCCCTTACAGGTAAAAAAGCAAGAATCAAAGAAAAAAGAGTTACTACCAACAAATAACTGTAACTTACAAAATATTTGTTTAAAAGCAGGCATTCGTTCCGGATCGCTTGCTTTTTTCGTTCATAAAAACGATATAAAGTATACTTTTTCGTATTTTTGAATCTTAAATTACAACAACACTTTATACATGAAGGAGAAACTTCTCAGCAAAGAAGACATACAAAAACTAAGTCCTGTTTTTAGAGGACGTTTCGGAAATGCACTCATAAAAATAGCAATGAGTATCACGGGCATGAACAAAGTGAACCGTATCTACGATACTTCCAAGCAATACGAAGGCGTAGCATTTTGCCGAAACCTGCTCGATGATGTCGGCGTTAAAATTGTGGTAGAAAACATAGAAGTTCTGGATCAATTTAAAGACAAGCCATTCATTACGGTTTCTAACCATGCATACGGACACATCGACGGCATAGCAGCAATAAAGGTGGTGGGGGAAGTCAGACCCGACTACAAAATGATGGTAAATTTCATCCTCGGCATGATTGACACCATGGCTATGAACTTTATCACTGTCAACCCGTATAGCAGTGGCAAAATCGCCCAGAAATCGAGTCTTGAAGGTGTCAAGGAGAGCATCCGCCACCTGAAAGAAGGTCACCCGATGGGTTTCTTTCCTGCCGGAGCGGTTTCTAAAACCAAGATAAGAAAAGGTAAAATGACTGTGGAAGACCGTGACTGGCAACCGTCTGTCATCAAGTTGATACGGTCGTCAAAAGTTCCTGTCATCCCGATGTATTTTAGTGGAAAAAACTCGTGGTTCTTCAATTTTCTCGACCTTGTAGATTGGCGACTACGCTCACTTCGCTTAGGACATGAAGTTTATAACAAAAAAGGAAAAACGATTCACATCCGATTTGGGACACCAATTATGCCGGAAGAAATACTAAAATATGAAGACATTGACAACCTTGGCAAGTTTCTGAAACAAAAGACATACGACCTTGCCAACCCGAACGATAAGATGTAAAGCAAAAGAGAGCTCGGATATTTTTCCAAGCTCTCTTTTCTTATGATTGATTGTGTGATGATCAGTTTACGTCAGCTTCTTCCTGATGAACAGCAACTTCATAGCCCAAACTTTCGATAAAAGCCTTCAACTTGGCAGCATCGGTTTTGTCTGCTTTGTATTGCACCCAAACAGTCTTTTCGGGAAGATTAACCTTCAGGTCTGTGACTCCTTTTTCAAACGCCACCTGTTTTTCTATTTTTTTCTGGCAACTATGGCAGTGCAGGGAAACATCGAAAAGCACCTCTTCTTTATTGTTTTTCTTTTTCTCCTGAGCAAAAGTATCGACATTGAAACTCAGCATAAATATGGCTGAAAGAAATATTATTATTTTTGTCTTCATAAGTGTGTATCTTTATTTAATTTATCAGCAGCACAAAAATACGAAACATACACAATAAACAATTAAAACTCAATGTCAATTTTTGTGAATTGTAATTTTGAAAAATAATTTTCAATCAATTTTATGGAATCACAAACAAACTACACTCTATATATCAGACCAAACAAATAAAAAAACATAACACTATGAAAAGATTTGTATCTCTATGCCTACTGCTTGCGAGCGTTCTGGCTCTTCACGCCCAAAGTTTCACTCTGAAAGGCAGAATTGTTGACACAACCGAATATCCGTATATAGGTGTCTCCGTTACGATTAAAGGAACCACGATCGGTACAGTATCCGACCTGAATGGAAATTTTTCACTAGATATACCCGATCTCAAGACAAACAATATAGTTGTTTTCAGTTATATCGGTTGCAAAACACAAGAATATAAGGTTGATGGAAAAACCAATAACATCACAATAGTACTGCAAGAAGACTCGCATACACTTGATGAAACAGTTGTTATGGGCCATGCTATAAGCAAGAAAAAAACCATTACAGGATCGGTTGCAAAAATCAGCGCTGACAAGTTTGCCGAAATGTCGGCTTCTGTTGCTATGGAAAGTTCAAGTAGTGATTATTTCATTGGCGATGGCATTGCTGACTATAGAGAATATCATGACAGCGATTTTTCAGGCATCAATTCAGGAACGCTCACAGCAGGAGAGTTGAGCGATTTTGCGAAATGGGATCAATGGGAAAACATCTTGACCAAAGACTTCAAAACATATCTGAACAAGTGGAAATACAGACCTTTAGATCGCTACATGGCTCAATTGACAAACAGGCAGGGTATGCCCGTAGTGAATGCGGAAGTAAGCTTGCAGAACGAATTTGGAACGGTTTTGTGGAAAACACGCACCGACAATACCGGAAAAGCCGAGTTATGGGCAGATTTATTTACTCTCGAAAAAGAAACCTCTACCGAAAACCTGAAACTTGTGTTCGATTATGACGGAAAAAAAACAGAATTGACCCGGATTATTCCATTTACACAAGGGATAAACACAACAAAGATAGACGCCGATTGCAATATCAGAAACGGAATCGACATATTCTTCGTTGTGGATGCTACCGGTTCGATGGGTGATGAAATCAGATACCTGCAAGTAGAACTTAACGATATAATAAAAAGGGTAAAAGAACAGCAATCTGATTTTCAATTGCGCATGGGCAGTCTTGTATACAGAGACAAAGGTGACGAATATCTGGTTCGCAAATCGTCGTTGGATGCGGATATAGACAATACAATCAATTTTCTGAAAGGTCAAAGGGCTGACGGTGGCGGCGATTACCCCGAAGCTGTGGATGAAGCTATGTATGAAGCCATTGCCAACGAAAACTGGAACGATGACGCATTGGCACGTATTGCATTTCTTGTTCTGGATGCTCCTGCTCACGACGATGCCACCAGCATTGCACGCATAGCGGAGCAAACCCGTCTGGCTGCGGAAAAGGGCATACGTTTGGTTCCTATCGTTTGCAGTGGTATGCAAAAAGACGGTGAATACCTGATGCGCTGTTTGGCTCTGGCTACTAACGGAACTTATATTTTCCTTACAGACGACAGTGGTGTTGGCGGTAGCCACATAAAACCAACCACCGACAAATGGGATGTGGAAAAACTGAACGATGCAATAGTCCGTGTCATCAAACAATACACGCAAATGCCCGATTGCAAAAATTCGAAGTGGGACAAAGCTTTGAAAAAAGAAGAAGCCAGCGACAAGCACGTACCCAACCCGTACGACGAATCGCCCGAAGAGGATGTATCGGCACTGACATCAAGCGACATCATGAAGGTGTATCCCAATCCATGCAGTAACGTTTTGAAAGTAGAATTCAAAAAAGAAGCACAAGACTTATATTTTGTTGATATGGCCGGTAAATCATTGCTACGGATGAAACCTAAAGAAGGAGAAATTATAGAAGCCGACATTCGCCATTTGTCATCCGGTGTCTACTTTGTGAAAGCATATTATAAAGGAAAATGGTTTGCCGAGAAGGTAATTATCAAGGCAAGTTAAAAACTAATCCCTACTTCTTTCTTAACAACAACTTGCCAAAACAGGAGGGGTGTGTCGATTCAATTACGGCACACTCCTCTCTTTTGATAAAAGCTCAATTAAATTGTACAATATTTCGCCCCTGCTTGATTGCCGGTTGGGAAACAAATTCTCTATCACTAGCGAAAAATATCTGTCACAAAAGGAGAAACTGCTCTGTTTTTGAGGCAAAATGCTTACTTTTGTCTCTGGCTTAATTTAATTATGGAAGAATCTTTCGATATACGTAACGAGCGTTTCAATAATTCGGAAAATGATTTTGAAAATGCGCTTCGTCCTCTGAGTTTTGGCAGTTTCAGTGGTCAGGATAAAGTGGTTGAAAACCTTCGCATTTTTGTGACGGCGGCCAAAATGCGCCGCGAATCGCTCGATCACACTCTGTTGCACGGTCCTCCCGGATTGGGTAAAACAACGCTGTCGAACATCATAGCCAACGAATTGGGCGTGGGATTTAAGATTACATCCGGTCCCGTATTGGACAAACCGGGCGATTTGGCAGGGTTGTTGACTTCGTTAGAAGCAAATGATGTCCTTTTCATAGATGAAATTCACCGTCTGTCTCCCGTTGTGGAAGAATATCTGTACAGTGCAATGGAAGACTATCGCATTGATATAATGATAGATAAAGGGCCCAGCGCACGTTCCGTACAAATTGAGCTGAACCCGTTTACACTTATCGGCGCAACCACCCGTAGCGGACTGCTTACCAGCCCTTTGCGTGCCCGATTTGGCATCAACATGCACTTGGAGTATTACGACAATAAGACATTGACTAAAATCATTCTTCGTTCGGCTGATATTCTGGGAGTTGAGTGCGACACGGATGCCGCCGCCGAAATTTCGTCCCGTAGTCGGGGAACACCTCGTATCGCCAATGCCTTGTTGCGACGGGTTCGTGATTTTGCGCAGGTGAAAGGAACAGGAGTCATTGATAAGGCAATAGCGGCTTATGCCCTTGAGGCTCTCAATATTGACAAATACGGATTGGACGAAATTGATAACAAGATACTTACCACCATCATCGACAAGTTTAAGGGAGGCCCTGTGGGAATCACTACCATTGCTACGGCATTGGGCGAAGATGCAGGTACAATAGAAGAAGTTTACGAACCTTTCCTCATCAAAGAAGGTTTTATGAAACGCACCCCACGAGGCCGTGAAGTTACCGAGTTAGCTTATCGTCATCTGGGAAAAATCCGTCCTACCGAACAGGGATATCTTTTTTGACAGAAGCAAGTTTTTCCAAAGCCTCAATTCTTTCATCCATAGGTGGAACGACCTGTCGTAAATGACATTCATTTTAGGCATGGGTAAATCGTATCGTTTACATAACCTTCTCGTTATTACATACACCCTGTCAAATTCTTCTTTACATAATGGGTGGGAACGTGTTGTTTTTTCGATGATAACAGTATGAAAAAAATAGGCAATAACAAACCAAGCTATGATAGCTAAAAGTATATAAGGCAAAAGAGCCTTGTAGATTTTATTGACTTTGGCTGTTTTATAAGACTGTTTTGTAGCAGAGTTTTCGTGTGCACTATAATAATTATAGAAGTCTTTATCTAATATAGGGTCATTATAATATTCTGTTTTATTCTTTTGAGAAGAAGCATTAGAATTATATGCAAGTACAAAAACATATGATACACCCAGAAGGAACAAGGTGAAAAAGAATAATAGAAGCAAGATTTTTACATTGTTCCCCAGTTTATAAATATAACTTTTCATAGCTTTAGAAGATGGCAGCTATCTTCCTTTTATCAGGTTGATAAATTCTTCCCGTGTTTTGGCCTGTTCAAACACGCCCGTAAAGTCTGATGTTGTTGTTATTGAGTTTTGTTTTTCTATTCCACGCATTTGCATGCACATGTGTTGTGCCTCTATCACAACCATCACGCCCAAAGGATTCAGCGTTTTCTGTATGCAGCGTTTTATCTGGCTTGTCATGCGCTCCTGCACTTGCAAACGACGGGCATAAACATCAACCACACGAGGTATTTTACTCAGTCCGGTGATGTACCCGTTGGGTATGTAGGCAACATGTGCCTTTCCCCAGAATGGCAACATGTGATGTTCGCAGAGTGAATAAAAATCAATATCTTTTACTATCACCATCTGGCGATAATCTTCCTTGAACAGAGCCTTTCTCAGTATTTCTTCCGGATTTTCGTTATACCCTTTCGTAAGGAAAGCCATAGCCTTGGCTACTCTTTCGGGCGTATCGAGAAGTCCCTCTCTATTGACATCTTCGCCCAAGAGAGAAATTATTTCTTTATAATGACCTGCCAGTGAAGAGATGTCCTTTTCGTCACTGTTTTGCGAACTTTCTATCATTTTTCAATAAGATAAACTAAGAATCACCTAAGTGATTGATTAAATTCTATTTAGTTTCCTCAGACAAAGCTGAGCCCGATCCCTACAATTTGGGGTTATTTTGCCTGTTAAAGCAACAAAAGACCAGTGACCTTTATTTCTTTTGAGCAACCCTGATCACATACATTTCCCGTCCGAAGGCAGGGAAAGCGTTTTTCAGTTCGTACAAGGCGGCCTGAGCATCGGCATTGTTAGTAAAATATCCGGCTCTCACTTTCCATATAGGAGACTCGTATTGCACATCAACTACCATAGATGGAAACCGTTCTTTCACAAGGCTTCTTTTCGACATCGCTTCTTTTTTCGAGTCTTTTTGATTTCCCGAAAATACCTGAATCCGATAATTTCCCTTTCGTCCGTCGATTGGAGCATTTTTATGTACCTCGCCATCACCTTCGTAAGTAGAATCAGGATTATTGTGATTGATAGTAGAATCTTTGCGGGGCGAACCTATCAGATTTTTTATAGCTTCGTCCTGATAGAGTTTTACTTCCCCCTCAACATCTTGTTGAGCCATCACACTGAATGATGTCATAACAAAGGCTATAAGAAAATAAAAATGTAGTTTCATTTTTCTCTTGTTTTAGTTTAATAAGCCACAGAAGCAGGTTTTGCCTCTGTGACTTTATATATTCAGATTTTTTAGAAAGCCTGAACAATAGGAAGGAAAGTTTCCACCTTAAGCGAAGCACCACCAATCAAACCACCGTCAACGTCCGGGTTTGAGAATAGTTCCTTCGCATTAGCGGCATTTGCGCTTCCTCCATAAAGTATAGACGTATTGTCCGCTACTTCTTTGCCGTATTTTTCGGCTAATGTTTTACGGATATATGCGTGCATCTCCTGAGCTTGTTCGGGAGTGGCAGTCTTGCCTGTTCCGATTGCCCAAACCGGCTCGTAAGCCAGAACGATTTTAGAGAACTCTTCAGCCGAAAGGTTGAACAACGCGTTTTCGATCTGAGCTTTCACCACTTCGTTTTGTTTTCCGGCTTCTCTTTCTTCCAACACTTCGCCGATACAGAAGATTGGAGTAAGGCCGTTAGCCAAAGCCAAAAGTGTTTTTTCTTTTAGTTTAGCGTCAGTTTCGCCATAATACTGACGGCGTTCCGAGTGACCCAATATCACATACTTAGCACCTGTGGAAGCTACCATAGCAGCCGATACCTCGCCGGTGTAAGCTCCCGATTCTTTGTCGGCGCAGTTTTGCGCAGCCACTCCGATAAGTCCTGTATTGATAGCAGCCGAAACATTAGCCAAATGAATGAAAGGAGTTCCTACAACTACATCACAGTTGATTTTGTCTACGTTTGACAAAGCAACCTGCAATTCTTCAACAAAAGCAATACCTTCCTGAAGATTCTTGTTCATTTTCCAGTTTCCTGCTACAATGTTCTTTCTCATAAGATTGTAAATTAATTTGTTTATTTATTTTAACCAATAGTTTTCTTTCTTTGATAGATGATGAAGTCGAAAAACTTAACAGTCAGTAAAGGTACAACAAATAACAGAATCAGGAAAATACGCCAGTTTTCGTTTGTCTTTTCCTCTGTTGCTACTTTATTGATACTTAATTCATCTAAAGGTTTAATCAAGTCACTTTCCTGAGGCACCTGGAGCGATGCCCACTTGTTGATGATCACACCGTTTTTTAGCAATACAAGTCCCGGATTGGAACGTGTTATTGTTTTCAGAGTTCTTTCGTCAGTCTTGCAATATGTATAATTGAAGGCATTTTCTTTTTCCCATTTTATTATATCGTCAGACGTAGAAGAAGTGAGGCAATAGAACTTGTAACCATAATCGTTCGCATAATTGCTTACATCTTCAAGGTTGCTCAGATATGAAACATTTGCTTCGGGCAACGAGTATGCAATCATCAGGAAAACATATCCCGTATCGGCAAGCACCTCTTGTGTTATATTTTCATCGGCTACGATTTCGGTTTTCTCCGGATTGAAAAACAAGCGGATTATTTCAAAATCCTGAACCGCCGGTTTTTCTCCTTCTTTTATCATCTTTGTGGTCATTTCAACAAATGTCCACGTCGAATCTTGCCAAGGGTAATTTTCTTCCGTAAAGTCTTTTTTCACACCGTCTTTTTCATAGACCAGTATATTTTCGTAAACATCTCCCTTGCCGGGTTCCACGCTCATCAATTTGGGCAAGTCTGCCCCTATTTTGTAAGGTCGAAAATCGAATACAGGTTCGTAAGTGGTGTTGTATAAACAAAATCCGGTTATGTAGAAAATGGTAAAAATACCTACCAACCAGTAGAATTTTCCTGTGAAAAAGTTGGTAATCAGGTAAAACCGCCACACAACAAGCACTGATGCCGCAAGCAAGACGATATTTTTGTAAAATGTTTGCCAGTTGGAAATAATGAACGCATCGCCGAAGCATCCGCAGTCTGAAATAGGATTCGCTATTGCCAGATACAGGGTGAGTGGCGTCATAAAAAGCATGACCAGCAAGACGCAGATAGTTGTCACCCGCCGATAGATACCGACCAGCATGAATGCACCCAAAGCAAATTCTAGAACTGCCTGAGCAATGGATAATGTCAGCGACAATCCGGTGAAAGATTCCATCCCGAAAGCGAGGAAATAGTCTTGTATCTTATAGGCAGTACCCATCGGGTCGACAGCCTTAACAAAGCCTGAAAAGACAAACGTTGCGCCTAACAGAAACCGTGCAACCTCAACCAAAATCTTCATCAACAAACCTTTACCTTTCATCTTTCCGACTAATCTTCTGGATATTCTAATTTTATGAGCCCGAAAAGAGAATAGTTTATCATGTCCATATAGTTGGCGTCTATCCCTTCCGAAACCAATGTTTGTCCCTCGTTTTCCTCAATTTGCTTGGTACGGAAAATTTTCACGAGAATCAGGTCGGTATACGAACTGACACGCATATTCCGCCACGCCTCGTCGTAATCGTGATTTTTGGCGAACATCAGGTTTTTCGTCACCAGCATGTGTTTATCATACAACTCCATAGCCTTCTCGGGCGTGATGTCGACCACATCGGTAAACCCTAATTCGAGTTGTATCAGGCCAACAATACCATAATTGACTATACCTATAAATTCGGAGGCAATGCCCTCCTGCACCATGCTCACTTTCTTTTCTTCAAGGCTGCGGATGCGCTTTGCCTTGATCAATATCTGGTCGGTTACGGATTGTGGCCTGAGTATCCGCCACGAGGCTCCATAGTCTGCCAGTTTTTTCTCGAAAAGTGTCCTGCACGTAGCAATTACGTATTCAAATTGTTCTGCTGTATTGGCCATAAGAAGTTTTTAAAACGGATTACAAAGTTAGCAAAAAAAGTAAAAATGCCTTTTATATCGGACTGTTTTATCCATATCTTTAATTTTTATAACCTTTCACCCGTAGTGCATTTAGAGAATAAAAGATAACTAACTGAAGTATAATACATATTTATATTGTCATCCTGAGTAAAACGAAGGATCTGTAATTGAAAACACACAGATTTTTCACTTCGTTCAAAATGACAAAATCGATATAAATCTTATAACAAATAAGTTAACACCAAAGTCTTAAATGCACTACGGGTTAACCTTTCCTAATCGTTAAGCCTCTCACCCACCCTTTCGGTTCTTTCCATTATTCCAATTATTGCTACCTTTGCATTCATGAACAAGCAAATCTTGCGGCTGGCTATCCCCAACGTCATATCCAACATAACCGTACCTCTATTGGGCATGGTGGATATGTTTATCGTAGGGCATCTTGACTCCGAGTTATATATCGGAGCCATTGCCATCGCCGCTATGATCTTCAACCTCATCTACTGGAACTTCTCGTTCCTGCGTATGGGCACAAGCGGATTCACCGCACAGGCATATGGGGCAGACAACAAACAGTCGATCACTGATTCGCTTTTCCGCTCATTATTCATAGCTTTCATATCAGCTTTGGTTATCATCCTGATACAAAACCTCATCCTCGGATTGTGTTTCCGCCTGATGAGTATTGATGTTAGCCTGCAAGCGTATGTGTCGGAATATTTTCACATTTACGTATGGGCTGCACCCGCTATTCTCGGCATGTACACATTTTCGGGGTGGTTTGTCGGCATGCAGGATTCCAAAACCCCGATGTATATAGCCATCGTTGTCAACATTGTCAACATAGGGTCGAGCCTCGTACTCGTATTTGTGTTGGGCATGCAGATCAAAGGAGTAGCACTGGGCGCCGTAATAGCACAATACACAGGCTTTGCAATGGCTATGGTTGCCGCTGCGGGAAGACATCACTTTCTCAGACAATATCTGAACCTGAATATACTGAAAGACATCAAGGCATTTATCCCCTTTTTCAAAGTGAACAGAGATATTTTCCTCAGAACACTTTGCCTGATAGCCGTTACCACCTTCTTCACTTCGCAATCGGAAAAGATGGGCAACACGATATTAGCCGTCAACACGTTGATGTTGCAGTTGTTCATGCTGTTCTCGTACATGATGGATGGCTTCGCTTATGCCGCCGAAGCCTTGTCCGGACGGTTCATCGGGGGTAAAAACATCGGCATGATGAAAATCCTCATCAAAAGGCTTTTCATCTGGGGAACGGCATTTGCATTGCTATTTACAGTGTGTTACGGACTGTTCATTAATCCGATATTTCACATCCTCACCGATAAACAGAACATTGTGGAGGCAAGCAAACCATTTCAGTTGTGGGCATTACTGATACCGATAGCCAGTTTTTCGGCTTTCCTCTGGGATGGAATTTTTGTCGGAGCCACCGCAACCAAATACATGAGAAACTCGATGTTTGTGTCTGCCGCCTGTTTCTTCATTGTTTTTTATGCTTTGTATCCCCTCTGGGACAACAATGCCCTTTGGTTTGCGTTTATCATTTACCTTTCGATGCGGGGCATCATGCAAACATTTTTATATCCGAAAGTAAAAAAACAGATACAGGCTCGATAAACATCAGACGTATTTGCAACTTTTTGACACCAAAAAGTTGAACAAGAAATAAGTTCATTATCTTTGTATCTTCATTTTCAGGGCGATTATCCCAATATATAACAAACATTATGGAATCGACAAGGCAACAAAAAATAAACAGACTGATACAGAAAGAGCTAGGCGACATTTTCCTGCTCCAGACGAAGCAAATGACGGGAGTTCTGGTTTCCGTTAGTTCGGTACGGATAAGTCCCGATCTTGGTGTAGCGAAAGCATATCTGAGCATATTTCCGTCGGAAAAAGGAGCGGAACTTCTCAAGAATATCAATGCCAATGTAAAAGCTATCCGCTACGATATAGGACAACGCCTGGGCAAACAATTACGTATTATCCCCGAATTTACGTTCTTTCTGGACGATTCGCTGGATTATCTGGACAACATAGACAGACTGCTGAACAAAGACAACAAGACCGAAGACAAAAACGGGTGAACGTTTCTCTATACATAGCCAAACGATACCTCTTTTCCAAGAAATCGCACAACGCAATCAATGTGATTTCTATGATTTCGGTATGTGGTATTGCAATAGCCACTATGGCGATGGTCTGCACATTGTCCGTATTCAACGGATTTACCGAAATTGTGACAAAAACGTTCAGTTCGTTCGATCCTCAATTACAGATCGTTCCGGCTAAAGGGAAAGCCTTTGATCCGGGTGATTCGCTGATACAGAAAGCAACGGCTCTACCCGAGATCGACATTGTGTCGGAAGCCATAGAAGAGAATGCCCTTCTTCGGTTCGAAGGCAGGCAGTTGCCTGTGGTGGTGAAAGGCGTTTCCGGTCAATTTGAACATCTGGCAAGCATAGACAGCCTTATCCTCGAAGGTGAGTTTAAATTGAAAGAGGGTGATGTATACTACGGGGTTATCGGGGCAGGACTAGCCATGAATTTAAGGGTCAGAGCCAACCTTGTTTCCAATCTGGAAATTTACGCACCCAAAAGGAATGTAAAGGTGAACTTATCCAACCCTGCCACAGCATTTACCACCGAGTATGCAAGCATCGGAGGGATATTTGCGCTGAATCAGCAAAAATACGACGAGCAATTGTTGCTTATATCAATAGAGCAGGCTCGAACCTTATTCAGATATGACAGAGAAGTAACATCTCTCGATATAAAGCTGAAAAACGGCATATCGGTAGATGCCGTACAAAAACAAATGGAAGAAATACTGGGTGACAATTATCTGGTAAAGAATCGCTTTCAGCAACAGGAAGATTCGTACAGGATGGTCAGCATTGAAAAATGGGTGACATTCTTCATTCTTGCCTTTATCTTGGTTATTGCCGTGTTCAATATCATCGGATCGTTGTCTATGCTTATCATCGACAAAAAAGAAGATATCAGAATCCTCCAGAATATGGGAGCCAATAACAACCTGATTGTAAAGATATTCATGTTCGAAGGGTGGATGATATCCATATCGGGAGCCATCGTAGGTCTTATTCTGGGATTGATATTGTGTCTGCTTCAACAATATTTCGGACTACTGAAACTGGGCGAAACTCCGGGCGCATTCATTATTGACGCATATCCCGTGCAAGTGCAGATATTGGATATTATCGCTGTTTTTGCTACAGTCTGCTCGATAGGAGTTGTTGCAATACTATACCCCGTCAATAGCTTAAGGAAGAGATTAATCCGGTCAGATTTTAATTAAGTGCACTACCCTATTTTGTCCAAAAATCGACATATTGTTGCGCAACTTTGATATAATTGTGATGTTTTTCGACAAAAATCCGGCTATTTTTCGACAATTCGGGAATTTCTTGCCGATTCAGTATCAGGTTTTCTAATTTCTTGTAAATATCTTCTTCGTCGGGAGTAACATTTACGATTGGCCTGTTGGTATATTCACCCAATATTTCATATCCTTCGGGTTCGCCCCCGCCTACACAAACAAGGCCTTGCGCCATTGCCGTAAAAGCATTCATGGCAGGTGTGTATGAATACAACTGATCTAAAATGACATCCGACTCAGCCATCATCTTCACATATTCCTCAAAAGGAAGCGATTCTGCTTTTTGTATGGCACTTTGTTTAGGGTATTTACTGTGAACCTCTTGCAATACTCTGTATAAGATATCTGTACCTTTAAACTGTGATCTTTTCGTCTGTATTCCGATAAAGAAATTCACAACATCCTGATTGCCTCGTTGCTTGAAAACCAACTCGTGCGTATTGACGGGTTCGGGTATAAAAGCCAACTTGTCAGGGTAATAAAGTCTGTAAGATTCGAAATACTCATAAAGGCATGCTATAATCCCATCGGCAGAGGAAGCTATGTCTTTACATAAGGTTTCTTTATCCGTACCCAGCCAGTCATCAATGAGCGATTGTTGTAGTGCCGAATAATTATCCTGCTCGGGCTTACTGAATTCTGAATACCGAAACATTCCGTCAAGACAAGCTCTCACCCAAAACGAGTCTGTTCCGAATGCACCTAAAAACACCCTGCCATTATGCCTTTTCAAATAATTGAAAGCCTGCATATTTCGTTGGGGTTTCAGATTAAGAAAAAGTGGGTTTATTATCTGAACAATATCATAATTTCTTAATGACCGAAATATATTTAAAACAGAAAATGCGTACTCGAAGGTGTCGACGATACCATAACTTTTGCGATTGAGAGTAATATCTCTATTATAACTTTTAAAGCTGTCTCCCGAAGATATAACAGTCACATCGTGCCCCAGGGTTCTCAGTCCCTGAGCCAAGGTCCAATGCAGATTACTATATTCGCCCAAGAGTAAAATTTTCATCAAATAAAGCCTATTATCGGTCAAACGAATGCAAAGATAGACTAAATGTCTAAAATAATATTTACTTTTATACGTTTTATTATTATCATAATACTTAATCTCAATATGACGGAAAACGAACCGATAGATATTGTAATCCCCTGGGTAGACGGAAATAATGTGGAATGGCAGGAGCGATACAAGCAATATGCAAAATTATCGAAAGATGGGGATAAGAGAGTAATCCGATTTCGCGATTGGGGATTGCTAAGATACTGGTTCCGAGGCATTGAGTGTTTTGCTCCGTGGGTCAGAAAAATACACTTCATCACATCCGGCGAATTACCGGAATGGCTCGATATCAACCACCCTAAAATCCATTGGGTGAGGCATGAAGATTATATTCCGAAAGAATATCTCCCAACATTCAGTTCCCGAACAATAGAGGTTAACCTCCATCGGATTGAAGGGCTTAGCGAGAAATTTATATACGTCAACGACGATATGTTCTTATTGAGAGAAGCTCCCATTTCCGATTTTTTCAGAAATGGATTACCTTGCGATTCGGCTGTTTTAGACCCTATATTCCCGATAGAATCGCCCGAACTTTTCACAAATGGGATCATGGCGATAAACCGTAATTTCAATAAAAACATGGTTATCAGGAAAAACCTGTCGAAATGGATAAACCTCAAGTATGGTGGCTTCTTGATAAAGTCTCTACTTTTGCTGCCTTGGAAAAAATTTCCGGGACTGTTGGGACATCATCTTCACCAGTCGTTCAGAAAGAAAACATTTGAAGAAGTATGGACAGCCGAACCCGATCTTTTGCGTAATGCGGGTATCACAAGGTTCAGATACTACAAAGATGTAAACCAATGGATATTCAGATATTGGCATCTGGCAAAAGGAGAATTTTCTCCTGTAAATAAATTTACAGACGGTAAAAATGTTGACATAACGACTGACACTATCGACGACATCTGCAATATCATCAGGATGCAGAAATGTAAACAAATCTGCATAAACGACAGTGAAAACATAACAGACTTCGATGGATTAAGCAAAAAAATACAATCGGCATTCAACTCCATTCTGCCCCAAAAATCATCATTTGAAAAAGAATGATAATCAGTTTTATCATACCTGTGTATAACGTCGCTCAATACGTTGAAAAATGTATTATGAGTATCATTTCGCAGGATGCAGCCTTGAGCGATTATGAAATAATCATTGTAAACGACGGTTCCACAGACGATTCGCCCCGAATCATAGCACAGTTGAAAGAATCCTACCCTTTCATTAAAGTTATCAATCAAGAGAACAAAGGATTAGGCGCTGCTCGTAACAGAGGGTTAATGGATGCCCGAGGAAAATACATACATTTTCTTGATTCGGACGACTATCTGCTTCCCGACACCCTAAATCCGTTAATCAATCAGATCGGTGGGGATTTTGATATCATAGGCTTCAACTGGAAAGAAATTTTTGCAGGTGGCAAACAACAGGATGTGAAAAGGAAAGTGCCTTACGACGAAACTATGACAGGTGCAAAATACCTAAACAACTTCAATCTGAAAGGTGGTGCTTGTCTTTTTTTATTTTCTTCTTCCTTATTGAGGGAGCACTCTTTAGAAATGCCGGAAGGTATTTATCACGAAGACGAGCTTTTCATACCTCAAGCCTTTGCCTTTGCCCAGCGTGTTGTTTTCAGAGATTTATTCGTCTATGGATATTTACAGCGTCCAAACTCAATAACTCAGGAAAGGAATAAAGACTTTATCAGAAAGCGCTTGAAGGATAGCGTCTTCGTAACCAAAGAACTATTGGCATTTAAGGACTCAAATAATTTTTCGGAACCCGTCAGAAACGGATTGAAAAGGAAAATCAACTTCCTCACGGTAGATATGATCATAAACCTGATACTATTGAAAATGGATCAGGACACGATAAGAGATACGATGCAAGAATTTCGTAATCTGAAACTGTATCCACTTCCTCAACATTCATATTCTCTCAAATATTCCATCTTCAGGCTACTGTTCAACAACGAAAAAAGTATTATTTATGCTTCAAAGCTAAAATTCTTTTAAAACATTTACCCTGATTATCAAAGCTGTACAATTTTATTAAAATAATTTATGAAAATGATATGTGTTGTTTACGTCAATCGCACTATTTTTGCCACAATATTTTAATTAAGCACACACACATTTACTAAAAGAAAAATATTAGAATTATGTTGAAGACTATCTTGTCTGTTTCGGGAAAGCCCGGCTTGTTCAAATTGGTTTCTAACGCGAAAAACATGGTTATTGTCGAGTCACTGACCGATAAAAAAAGAATGCCTATCTATGCTAGAGATAAAGTTGTGTCGTTGGGCGATATCGCAATGTATACAACAGAAGACGAAGTTCCTTTGAGAGATGTTTTGGTTAGTATCAAGCAAAAAGAAAACGGAGCAAAAGCCTCCACACCATCAACCGCAAAACCCGAAGAATTGAAAGCATTTCTTGGCGAAGTGCTCCCAAATTTTGATAAAGAGCGCATTTATAACGCAGACATCAAAAAACTGATTAACTGGTACAACCTTCTCATCGAGTCTGATATAGACTTTGAGACTGTAGAAAAAGCCGAAGAAGAAACTACAGAAACAAAAGAAGAAGAAAAATAATTTTCGCTTTGAAGTGATATACGAAACATTTCCTTTTACAGATCACTGTATCAGGAAATGTTTTTTTACTCGTAGTGCATTAAAAAATAAAAGGCAACAGATTGAAAGATAATACATAATCATCTTGTCATCCTGAGTAAAACGAAGGATCTAAGACTAAAAGCCCAGATTCTTCACTTCGTTCAGAATGACAGTTTAAATAAAAATTTCATCATGAATACTTTAACATTAAAGCTATAAATGCACTACAAGTGTTTTTTTATAATGTCCATCAATTGACTGTCTGTCATATCCATCAACCCCAACAAGTCTTGATACGGATTTACTAAATTAAGCAACTTTCCAAAAGCGGGTTCCGTCTTGTAACCTTCTTTTTTCAGCTTCACTATTTCTTGCCTCAACTTTTCCCCTCCTAATTTCAGGATTCTGTCTTCAATAACCATATGCCTGTAACCGTTTTGCATGACAGAGGGTACAGATGGAGAAAAAATCTCTATTTCAAGACCTGAATAGAAAAATCCGGCTACATAACGTGATTGGTTTATATCATCCCTAAAACGATCGAAACTGCCGAACTCCTTTTTTATTAACTGCCGAAAACGCTCCGGATCGGAAGCATTACAGACAATATCCAGATCACTGCCCTCAATATCAATATTTATCGGGATAGTACCAACCACAATAGGCTCAAAGTCTTTAAGAATGGACAATATGCCCGTTTCGTTCAACACCCGAAAAGAGTGTCTTTGCACAGCATTGCCATTTTTCAGATATTCTATATTTTGCCAATGATTCATAATCGTATCTGACAGTCATTTTGTATTATTAAAGTTTATCTTGAATTAGGATTGTAAACATTGTTTTTTCTGTCGGGGGGGATGTCAAAAGTAAGATTACGCTATCAAAATACTACTCATCCTTATCATTGAGTCGCCTTCGCTCCTCGAACGTTGTTTCTGAGCGCAACGAAGAATCTAAGCTCTATAATACAGATCCTTCACTCTGTTCAGGATGACAAAAAGACACTAAAATTTACTTTTGACACACCTGCGCCTTCTTTTTTATTCGATATTGTGTAGGGGCGAATAAACATTCGCCCTGACATTCGGGCGTAAAATTTTACGCCCCTACCTTCGGGCAGAGCAGATGCCGTTCTGCCTGACGGGCGTAAACGCGACATTTGGCTAATTGACAAGGTACCCACACAGCGCAGATAAGCGACACGAACAAAAAGTTGTTTGAGCATAGCTGAACCATCTTTGTCCTCTGGGGTTTGTAACCTCGGAGTTATTATTTTCCGGATTTAAAATCCGGATAGCACCCAAGCATGGGATTGCAAATCCCATATAACGACAGGATGGAAGGGAGCGTTTTGTAGGGGCAGGGCTCTGCTCTGCCCGAAGGTAGGGGCGAAAAATATTATACAATTTAAAAGAACATTTTTGTTATAATAAACTCAACTACTGATTGGCATAACTAATCAAATAACACTTTATTCGATTAATATCTATTCAATATGCACCGGTTCGCCCAGATGTTTGGGTTGCTTATTCAGGACAATATCGACAAGCGCCTTTACCAACGCGAATTTCTCCCTGATTTTTGTTTTAAAAGAAAAACGCCCTAAGGCTACATCTTCCGCATTATAGCCATACGCAGTCAATCCATTATCCTGAGCAAGGAACACTGCCCGTTGATTGTGAAACTTCTGAGAGACAACTATAAAAGAAGATTGTCCGAATATTTTATGCATCCTGATTACCGAATCCAAAGTACGAAGTCCGGCATAATCGAGATAAATTACACTATCCGGTATCCCCTCCTTCATCAACGCCTGCCTCATGTCCTCCGGTTCATTGTAGCTATGCCTCCTGTTATCTCCGCTAACCACAAAGGCTTTCACTTTACCCGCCTCATACAACTCTTTGGCTGCCCGAATACGGTAGTCGAAATAAGGATTTGATTGCCCGTTCGCCAAATTCTTCGAAGCACCTAACACCAAAGCGACCTTACAGGGAGGCACATCCCCTACATCATCAAAAACAAACGCATCCGTATCGTGAGGCACTTTCCAACTGGCATAAACCAAAATGGCTATAACGAGGAAAAGAACAATGCCTACGACAGCCATTATTCTTTTCCATATTTTCTTTGTTTCGGGCTTCATCAAATACGGTCTAATACTTTTACAATCAGATCTTCGATAGAACCTTTATAATTCGAATTCGATTCGCCCGCAAGGCGGTTTGCTATGATAGTGCATACGGTCATTGCCTTATGCCCCATCAATCGACCTAATCCTGCAAGGGGAGCGCTTTCCATCTCGTAATTGGTAACCATATCTTCCCCGTATTTGAAAGTTTCTATTCTACTGTTCAGATCGGGGTTGGCAAGAGGCATACGCACATACCGCCCTTGAGGACCGTAAAATCCTATTGCAGATATTGTCACGCCTTTCACCATATCGTGCCCCACTCGCTGCACCAATTCGGCATCGGCTTCAACCACGTAAGGCGAACAATGCAAAGGCGACCAGTTGACGTGTTTCTTAAAGGCTTCTTCAAACTCCAACAAGGCAACCGAGTTTCGTCCCTCGTAATAGTTCAAAACGCCGTCAAAACCAATCGACTTAGCTGCCACAACATACGACCCGATGGGGCAATAAGGCTGCAAGCCTCCCGATGTTCCTACACGCACCATTGATAGTTGCTTAAACTCTTTTTTCACCTCACGAGTCTCAAAATCTACGTTAGCCAAAGCGTCAAGCTCCGTCAACACAATATCTATATTGTCAGGACCAATGCCATGCGACAAAGCCGTAATACGTTTTCCTTTATACATTCCGGTGATAGTTCTGAACTCGCGGCTCTGTACTTCACACTCTATGCTATCGAAGAAAGAGGCGGTAAGACCCACTCTGTCAGGATCTCCCATCATGATTATTTTGTCGGACAACTGATCGGGGCGGATATGCAAATGAAATACACTGCCATCACTGTTTATGATCAACTCTGAATCTGGTATTATTCTCATAACTGCAATTTTTGGTTTTATATTTAACAAATATATATTAATCCTCGTTCAAAGAGGTAATATTCTGTCTTAAAGTTTTACAAAATAGAGGCATAATCTGTATTTTTGCTCCAAATTTTCAGAATATAAACGATGGAGAAAGTCTTCAATATACAAGTAGCCGACGAAATAAAAAATGCCTGTCCTCGTTTTGTTGGAGCAGCCATACTCGCAGATGTACAAAACAGCACTCACAACAACGGATTATGGGAAAAGATAAATACATTCATCAAAGAATACAAGATACATAATCCTCATATTGAAGACATCAAAAAAAATGCGCCCATAACAGCCACTCGCGAGGCTTACAAAAAACTGGGCAAAGACCCGAATCGCTATCGCCCGTCTGCCGAAAGCCTGAGAAGACGGATACTGAGAGATCTGCCACTTTATCAGGTTGACACATTGGTTGATCTTATAAACCTTGTATCCATGTCCACGGGTTATTCTATCGGAGGGTTTGATGCGGATAAAATAGCCGGAAACAATATCGTCTTGGGTGTTGGACAGAAAGACGAACCCTACGAAGCTATCGGGCGGGGTATGCTCAACATAGAAGGATTGCCTGTATACCGTGACAATGCAGGGGGAATCGGTACGCCGACAAGCGATAACGAACGAACAAAGATAGAGCCCGGCACTTCTCATTTGCTGGCAATCGTAAATGGATATAGCGGAAAGGACGGATTATCCGAGGCTGTCGATTTCATGCAGGACTTACTTCGTGAATTTGCTTCGGCTGAAAATCTTAATGTTACTTATTTTTAAAAGACATGGTTTCACAAGTCGAATTTACACTGAAAGCAAAAAACAGGGGGTTTCACCTGGTGACGGATGAGATAGAACGAAATCTCCCTGATTTGCCTGATGCCGGCATACTCAATCTGTTTATAAAGCACACTTCTGCCGCCCTCACCATAAACGAAAATGCCGATCCGGATGTGCGCACCGATATGGAAAGTATTTTCAACAGGCTCGTGAAAGAACGTGAGCCCTATTATGTGCATACTCTCGAAGGCAGTGACGATATGCCCGCTCACGCAAAAGCAACAATAACAGGCGTTAGTCTCACTATCCCCATAACAAGAGGCAGGCTTAATCTGGGCACATGGCAAGGTATATACCTTTGCGAATTTCGTAATTATGGAGGTAATAGAAAGATTGTGGCTACCATCATCGGGTGAGATATACGCCAATTGTTTTGGCTAAACAAAAGTTTATCCTATTTTTGCGATGGATAAAAAATTGACGAAAACAGAAACATGCCTAAAATCTACCGCATATCGAAAATCGGTACCCGTATTCTTCAAAAAATACGTCATAGAAGAGGGCATGGAATTCACTCCCCTTTTGTTTTCTCACTTATCACTAATGTCATTGAAGAAAAAAGGAAATACTATGCATTTGATGACATTCAGAATTTCATATCGAAATATGACAATGTAAAACAACATTCCAAGAAATATAACAGGTTTGTTTTTAGAATTATAAACCATTTTAGTGCTAAGAATATTCTGGAAATAGGTTCCGGCGATGGGCAGACAACATTGTATGCCTCTGCATCATCGAGCAGCATAAGATGCAACTGCTACGAACCATCAACAAAAAAAAGCGAAAAAGCGAATATTCTCTATAACGATTGGGGCAGAAGCATCAACCTCCATACAGATAGCCTGCCGCACATCAATGATATTCAAGACTGTATAATTGTCGACCTTAAGAACTATTTTGCTGATTATGATCTGTTTCTTTCATACATTCTTCCTCTTTGCAACGAAGAAACTTTCATTATTATAAAAGGAATACGAACAAAAAGAAAGAATCAAATGTTATGGAGAATGTTAAAGCAATCGGAGAAAGTAACAGTATCTCTTGACCTTTTTAACATAGGCGTATTGTTTTTTGACAAGAGGTTTTACAAGAGGAATTACAGGCTCAATTTCTGAATAAATACGTTAAAAGATGAAAAAAAGTCATATATATACAAAGACCGGAGATGAGGGAAAGACCTCGCTTGTTGGCGGAACACGAGTAGCCAAAGACCACGTAAGGTTAGACGCATACGGAACCATCGACGAACTAAACTCCTTCACGGGTTTTCTGATATGCCGGATAGAAGACGAAAACACCCACAGAATATTGTCTTTCGTTCAGCATAAGCTATTTACGGTCGGGTCGTATCTTGCCACCGAAACCGAAAGCATGCCGCCGAAAGAAGCCAGTATTATCAAGGATGAAGACATATCATTGCTGGAAAACGAAATGGACAGAATAGACAGCGAACTACCTCAAATACGTCAATTCGTATTACCCGGAGGTAGCGAGTCCGCCTCTCGTGCTCACATTTGCCGTTCGGTATGTCGCCGGGCCGAAAGATGTATATATAAAGTGAAAAAAAAATACCCTGTCGACAGCAACGTACTTATGTTTGTAAACAGGCTTTCCGACTACTTTTTTCTATTGGCAAGACAAGAAAGCGTGAAAAATGGAAGTGAAATTTTTTGGGATACCTCTTGCAAATAGTAATTATTATTTTACTTTTGCGAAAAATTAAACAATAGAGTATTAACAAATCAGGATAAGTATTATGTATTGGACTTTAGAATTAGCATCGAAACTGGAAGATGCACCATGGCCCGCAACAAAAGAAGAGTTGATTGATTATGCTCAGCGTTCGGGTGCGCCTCTTGAAGTAATAGAGAACTTGCAAGAACTTGAAGATGAGGGTGAAATATACGATACAATCGAAGATATTTGGCCTGATTATCCAAGTAAGGAAGACTTTTTCTTTAACGAGGATGAGTACTAGGAGTGTAGAAATGTAAGAAGACGAAAAAATAAGGGTAATATAGAAAATGCAAGGGTAACAGATTTGTTACCCTTGCATTTTCTATACATCTATGTATCAACCAATTAAAACCACAAACAATAACCCACCAAGCCAACAGTGTGTTAAATACACTTAAATTGAAAAATATTTTTTTCAAAACATGTTGTACAACATAAAAAACTTCATATCTTTGTACTGTGTTTTTCATGGTATTAGATTTAAGGTTAACAATTAAGATTGGGGTTGTCGTGAGACAACCTTTTCTTTTTTATAATTATCTGGTACTGAAGTAGCGTTGTCTATTTTTTTTAAGACCATATGTAACCAATCGGTCAACATAAACTCCATTTTTTAATAGTACAGCTATAAAATAGCTTATTTTATTTTTCAAAATGATTGCCTGAACGAACAACCGGCTTTCCATTCGGAACAACCATAAGCGGTTTTTCCTTTCAGTATTTTTCCTTTTCCGCATACAGGGCAAACATCTCCTTCTTTTACACCTGCCTCTTTCGCTTCTTTTTTCTTTGCTGCAGAAGCCTTTTTCTCTCTGGGTTTTGAAGGTTTCTTCTCTTTCTTCGGCTTTTCTTCTTCTTTCACAACCTCCTCAATCGTGATGCTTCTGCCCCAATCATTTTTAACGTTATGCACTATGCCCGCAACCATTTGCTTCAATTCGTCAAGAAAAGCCTTTGGCTCGTATTCGCTTTTTTCAATCTGGCGAAGTTTCTTCTCCCAAATACCTGTCAATTCGGCCGACTTAAGCAGATCTTCCTTTATTGTCTGTATCAACTCAACCCCGGTAACCGTAGCATAAAGATTTTTCTTCTCTTTACGAATATAGTTTCTTTTGAACAAAGTCTCTATAATATTCGCACGTGTAGACGGGCGACCGATACCGTTTTCCTTCAGGGCATCACGAAGTTCTTCGTCGTCAACCAACTTTCCGGCGGTTTCCATAGCACGCAGAAGAGTGGCTTCGGTATAATATTTTGGAGGTGTAGTCCATTTCTCTGTCAACGATGGCTCATGTTCTCCCGACTCACCTTTTTCAAATGTGGGCAGGATATTTTCATCGTCTCTATTTTCGTCCTCATCCTGCTGTGCAGAGTGTTTCTTCTCGAAAACAATTCTCCACCCCGCATCAAGAATCTGCTTTCCTGTTGTCTTAAATTCTATCTTATTTGCTTCGCCAAGTACGGTGGTAGTCGATATTTTACAGTTCGGATAAAAAACAGCGATGAAACGACGGGCAACAAGATCATACACTTTCCGCTCGTTTTCGTTCATATTGTTGGCTCTTACCCCTGTCGGGATAATGGCATGGTGATCCGTAACCTTACTGTTATCGAAGACTTTTTTCGATTTCAGTATTTTTTCCCCTCCAAGTATCGGCGATGTCAAATCCTCATAGCCGATCAATCCTTTAAGAGTATCAGGCACTTTAGGGTAGATGTCATCACTCAGGAAGGTTGTGTCTACACGGGGATATGTCGTCAGTTTCTTCTCATACAACGACTGAATGGTTTTCAAGGTATCTTCCGCCGAAAAAGCAAACTTCTTGTTACACTCTACCTGCAAGGATGTCAAATCGAACAAACGAGGCGGAGACTCCTCTCCTTTCTTGATCGTCACATCCGTTATTTCAAACAAAGAGCCTTTTATTTCCTCAAGAAATTTCTCACCCTCTTCTTGTGTCGTAAACCGTCCTTTTGTAACCGAAAACGTAGTCTCCCTGTACAAGGTCTTCAATTCCCAATAAGGCTCGGGTTTAAAGTTCTCTATTTCCAATTGACGGTTCACAATAAGGGCAAGTGTAGGGGTCTGAACCCGCCCGATAGACAATACAGACTTGTTCTGCCCGTATTTGATCGTATAGAGCCGTGTCGCATTCATACCCAGCAGCCAATCGCCAATAGCTCTGGACAAACCAGCTTCATAAAGTTTGGTAAAATCGGATTGGTCTTTCAACTTCTGAAAACCTTCTCTTATCGCATCTTCTGTCAGCGATGAAATCCAAAGACGCTTCACAGGGCATTTGCACCCTGCTTTTTGCATCACCCACCGTTGAATAAGCTCCCCTTCTTGTCCGGCATCACCACAATTGATAACCTCATCGGCATTCTGAACCAGCGACTCAATAACCGAAAACTGCTTTGCAATGCCGTCGTTATTTATCAGCTTTATACCAAAGCGAGGGGGAATCATTGGCAAGACTTCTAATCGCCAGCTTTTCCATTGCGCATAATATTCGTGAGGCTCTTTCAACGTGCAAAGATGTCCAAAAGTCCATGTCACCTGGTAGCCGTTTCCTTCAATGTATCCGTCTTTCCGGTTTTTGGCTCCCAAAACATTCGCTATTTCACGTGCAACACTTGGTTTCTCTGCAATACAGACCTTCATCTATTCTTTTATCTTTTTTAGTTTTGTGAAAGACAAAGATATAAAGAATCTCAGACATCGCCTATCAACACGCATTGCGCTTAAACATCCAGCGCCATTCTATTTCCTTAATTTTCCTAAAAAACAAAAACTTTTTATTGCTGTTTCTTGTTCTAAAAGTCTATGATAGTGTGAATCGGTAGTTAAAATCGTTCAATTACATTAGTCGTTTTGCGTGACTCGGCATAATCAAAATAAATTTTGCTTCTGCTCTCGCTACTTAATACGTTCTTTTAGTTTGCACAACCTCAGTAGGGGCGAAAAATATTTCGCCCGATATTGTTGTCATAAGGGCGTAAAATTTTACGCCCCTACTTTCGGGCAGACCAAAGGCCTGCCCCTACATTAACAATTTTTTATTGTAGGAGTGGGGTTCTACTCCACCCGTAAAATGTGCAAACCAAAAGAATATTTTTCTGATAGTGAAATCCAAAATACTGATCGACATCAATGAATAAAAAGTATTGATTACTTCATAACATAAAATACAAAAAGTAGATCCATGATTAAAAACTATTTCGCAAAAATCAAAGATGAAAGCTCTAACGATTTATCAATCTGTCTTTATGTAAAACAGGACAAAATAGCAGGAATAGGACAAAAATTAAACGGAAGAAATAGCGATGCTTACATGAGCGGATACAACTGGAATGTTTTTCTGAATTATTATCTGGATAAAAACCACCCCGACATTCTACAAGATATGAAAGCCGACCCCAGAGACGGGATGTATATCGTTCATTTTCCGCTGATGCCCAACGGGGAAAAAAAAGCAAGCCAGTTGATAGAAATTATAACTGACTTGGTAGAAAATGAGAGTAAAATATCACAAATTGCGACCAACAAGTGCCTCAACAGCAACTAACCCCTCTCAGAACGTAAAAACACCTCCGATCCCGATATTTTCGGGAGTTATGGCAGGAACAATCGCTATTTGTTTTTTCGATTCTTTTATTCCGAACAACTTATGGAAAGCCGGCAGTAACATATATCCCAGTTCTGCACTCAGGATGCCAACCCCTGCACCTGTCACCACATCACTGAACCAGTGTCTTTTGTTGTGCATACGCATAAATCCGGTAGTTGCGGCAGCAGTATATCCTGCAATCCCAACCCATTTCGATTCATCCCTGTACTCCTTGTAAAGAATATGCGCCCCGACAAATGCCGTAGCCGTATGACCGGAAGGGAATGAATTGAGGGAGCCATTATTGGGACGGGCAACTTTGGTCAGATTTTTAGTAGTTTGCACGGCGGTTGTCATTATGAGATAAGAAGTTGCAGTTACAATAGCCCTGTCTCTCAAGTTATGCTTGGCTCTAAGATTCGTAGCCAAATCGAGACCAAAAATAGCCGCAGTCGGCGCATATTGCAAATAATCGTCGAATGTTCTTTTCTTCGCAAAATGCTCCGTCATTTCTTCATGTAGATTTTCATCCACATTTTTAAATCCTCCGGTGGCATGCCTAATTATTCCGTACGTGACAAGGGTGGATGGGATTATGTATTTTGCAAACGGCTTATTGAAAAAAGATGTCTTCTTTTCAGGCTTCTCAAAAAACGTGTATGCCGAAGGCATTGCCAATTTATCCTGATAGGGTAATATATCTTTCATGTTCGGTTTTTCGATATCCGGTTTGATATCGGGTTTTTCCAATGGCGTTTTCGGCGGAGGTATCGTATTCTGATCGCTACTCCGGATATTTTTTAACGAATCATTTTCCAATGTTGCCGTGGCAACTTCCCTTATCTGGTTTATGGTGCTGTCGTTGGCGTAAAATTGTGAGAGACGACGTGCCAGACAGCACGAACAATAACAGACAAGAATAACGCACAAGATGAACTTCAGAAGCATAGTAGTCATGTAAAAAAAATAAAGAAGTTAGATAAAAGTGTTTTGTTTGTAACCAAGTGTGTTGAGCAATTATTCAATATTGCCTTGCTATACCCATTAGTTTGAAATAAATACAACTACAATGTAATTCTTTTTTACATGATTTTGCATCAAGATAACACTATTAACAATAGTTTAATTTCAATTTACTTAAAAAAGCATAGACAAACTGAAAATTGACACCTCTATTGTGAAAAATGATTTATTTTCCTTTTTTTCTACATAAGACCATTAACTATATCAAAAACACAACCATAACAACCAGAGTAAAATCACTGATAATCTACAGATTAGAAACATTCATCAAGAAGAACGAATAACAGTAAGAAGAGATAAACAATTTAGAAGAACAACTCGAAGAAGCACCCCACAAACAAACTTCGTGCCACAACGAACGTTTGTTCATTTGCCGATATTATCATCAGATTACCCGTGATACATTTAGATAATGAAAGATAACCAAGGTGTCCCAAAAGTAAGATTGCACTATCAAAGTATTACTCATTTTTGTCATTGAGTCGCCTTCGCTCCTCGAACGTTGTCATTCTGAGTGCAACGAAGAATCTATACTTTCTAAAAACAGATCCTTCACTTTGTTCAGGATGACAAAAAGACATTGAAATTTACTTTTGGGACACCCTCTGAGTAAAACGAAGGATCTGAATTGAAAACACTCAGATTTTTCACTTCGTTCAGGATGACAAAACCAATATGAATCTTATAATAAATGAGTTTATATCAAAGGCCTAAATGCACCACGGGTTCAGATTGTATTTTTCTCTTTTATAAAATCCGTTGGGGTGATATTAAAAACACTCTTAAATGTTTTGCTGAAATAGGCAGGATCGGAAAATCCGACTTTATAGGCAACTTCCGCCACCGTAAACTGCTTTGTTTTGAGGAAATCGGCAGCCATTTTCATCCTGATATTTTGTATTATCTTATTGGGCGACACGTCTGATATCGCTTTTATTTTACGGAAAAACTGCGCACGGCTGACTCCCAATTCCTCAGACAAATCGTTGATAGAAAGTTCGGGGTCTTCAATACGATTCCTCACTATTTCGAATAGTTTTTCCAAGAAAGAATCGTTCGTGGTCAACTCCGCCGACGGAACTTCGGGCGAAGACAATTGACTGCTGAATAGCTTCCGCAACTGAATACGGTTGTTTATCAGATTTCTGACACGAACCTTCAACAGATTCGCGTCAAACGGTTTCAGTATATAATCGTCGGCCAAAGCCTCATATCCCTCCTGAATGTGTTCGCTCATGATTCTTGCCGTCAGCAAGATTACAGGTATGTGCGCTGTGCGTAAATCATCTTTCACCAGCTTACAGAATTCTATACCATCCATCACAGGCATTTGAATGTCACTTATAATCAAATCCGGCAATTTATCCGTTGCAACGGCAAGTGCTTCTTTCCCGTCGGCGGCTTCTATAATAGAATACTGATCCGAAAGTTGGGATGTTATGTAGTAACGCAAATCGTCGTCATCTTCAATAACCAGGACTAAAGGCTTATTGTCGATATCACTTTTTTCTTCATCCTGCTTTTCTATTTCAATTGGCGATATGCTGTTCTTTTCAAGCACACGGTTGCGGTCGTCCCTGTTAGTTGCGATAATCTCGGTATGAGACGGTTCGAAATGATCTTTACCTAAAGGCAATTCAACAAAAAATTCAGAGCCATCACCCAATGTACTTTCCACCCAAATGCGTCCATTGTGAAGGGTTACGATATATTTGGCAAGGTTCAAACCAATACCCGAACCAAACATACCCGAACGATTGCCCTGATGCACCTGATAGAAAGGGTTGAAAATCAGTTCGAGGTTTTCTTTGGCAATGCCTTCCCCATTGTCACGAACCGACATAATAAGGTTGCCGTCTTTTTTCTTCGAGGTAATGACTATCTCACCGTCCTTATTCGTATGTTTGATGGCATTGGACAGTAAATTGAAAATCACTTTTTCCATTAGTTCGGCATCAAACCAGATATCTTTTTCCCAATATTGGTTCATATACGCCAAACTAATGCCTTTTTTCCTCGCCAGCTCGTTAAAGTTTTCTATCTGATCCGACAAAAATATGTCAATATCTACCTGTTGCACTTTCAAGGACATTGCGCCATGCTCCATTTTCCTGAAATCCATCAACTGATTCACAAGAAGCAATAGCTTGTTTGTGTTTTTATATATCAACCGGGCAGGGTATAACAGTTTGTTTGGCAAAGAATTGTCTTTTAGCAAATCCTCTACCGGACCGGTTATCAGAGTGAGTGGCGTTCGCAATTCGTGAGAAAACTTAGTGAAGAAATCCAATTTCATCTGATAGTATTTTTCAATATTATCTTTCTCTATTCGGTCTATCTCCTGCCTGTATTTTGATGTTTTTTTGTTGTTGAAATATTGGATAATAAAATACAGCAATCCCAAGAAAGCCAAGACATACAAAATCTTTGCCCAGGTAGTGCGCCAGATTGGGGGATGTATAGTGATTTTTATTGTAGACATCTCGTCATGCCACACACCATCGCTGTCGCACGATTTGATGCAGAAAACATATTCCCCTTCCGGCAAATTTGAATAGACAACATCGTTTCGTTCCGTATACTTCCATTCATCTTCAAAACCTTCCAGTTTGTAGGCATACTGAGTTCCCCTTGGAAAAAAATAATTCAAGGCTGAGAACTGAATAAAAATAGAAGAATGATTGAACGGAAACTCCACTTTCTTCAAATCCTCAAAATTGTCGTAACGCAACACCTTTGTGTCGTCTTTCGTGTTCAGTGATTGCACCAGCGAAACTCTGACTGCCGGAGGATTAGAAACTCCATTTCGGAACGAATTGGGATCGAAAGAAGTCAAGCCGTTACTTCCTCCCACATAAAAAAGTCCGTCGGAGCCTTTTATAAATGCTTTTCGTGAAACTTCCGCCAATGGAAATCCCATTTTTCCTGTATAATTTATTATTCTACCATTTTGCTCGCTGATTTTAGAAACTCCATTAAGAGTCGCAACCCAGATATCTCCGTTTGTTTCGTCTTCAAGAATTCCACAAATTGAATTATGAGCCAACCCGTTATTCACGTCGAACAGAGAACATTCTTTCTTATCAAGATCACATCGGAACAAGCCGGAACCATAAGTACCTATCCAAATATTATTCTTACTGTCTTCGAACAACACATTTACGTTTTTATCTTTCAACTGTTCAAAATTCAACCTCGTGGCATTCAGGTATTTATTTCTGTGTTGTTCATCATATTCGTATTCCCACACGCCACCGGTACGTGTGCCTACGAGCATATTCCCGTTATGCCTCATCAAGACATCCTGAGCCATCATAAAACTGGTGATATTGTTGAAGTTGGTAGAAAGATTACTGTTTACCTCGCCTGTCTGAGGGTTATAAACAGATAATTCTTCTTCCGCAATCCAGATATTACCATTCATATCTTTAGCCATACTCCTCACCTGAGAAGCGGGCGGAATGTTGATTTGCCTGCCTATCTGCCTGGTGTTTAGATCAAACGTATAAATACCTCTGTTCAAAAGATATAAATAAAGGAGATGGGGTACATCTTTATAAATGAAGAAAAGTTCAAATTTTGTATTTTGTCCTGCCAGTTTCGATTCCAAATCAAAGTGGCTGAGTTTTCCGGTCTTCATATCCTTCAGGCAGATGCCTCTTTCGTGCCCGATCCATAATGTACCGTTTTCCTCCACCAGATTGCCGACAACACCGGCAGGCTGATTTTTATCTGCATCCAAATCGTAAAAATTGAAATAATACCTGTTGGGGTTGCAGTATTTCATTCCCTTGTTAAAAGTTCCAACCCACAATGCGCCTTGATTGTCTTTGTACAGGCTCATTATCCGGTTGTGCAACAACAGGTTGGTCTGAAGCATGGAAGATATATTCCGCCGATAGGTATGCGTTTGCGGGTCAATGCCAAGCAAGCCGTTATCTGTACCTAGAATGAGAATGGAATCGTTGTATTCCAGAATATCGTGTATCTGGTCGTTATCGAATTTCACATCTTCCGGCATTTGTATTTTTATGGGAACAAGTGATTGATCTGAGGGTTCGTATGTGAATATGTTATTACTATCGGCCCCCATCCACACTTTGCCCTTACTGTCGCGAAATATTTTGTAGATCATAGGACGTCCGGCAACCTTGCTTTCGTCCAGATATTGCAGTTTGTTGGTTTTCGTATTGAACAAGGCAACCCCTTTATTCATCACCTCCAACAGAAGATTTTCGGCATCGTAGAATGCCATGCTATTGATATAAGCACCTTTCAGTGATTCTATTGCTTTCACCTCTTTTTCTTCAATCACATACAATCCTGTTTTTGAAGAAATCCACACCTTGTTTTTTTTATCTATCCAGATGTTGGTAACCACGCCCTTGGGCAGTTCTCCATTCGAGTATTTCAGGTCTAGTTCGACAAACTTTTCCGTATAAGGGTCAAATTGGATGATCCAGTTAAAAGTTCCTATCCAGATTAGCCCGCTACTATCTTTCGTCAGGCACGTAATATCATTACTATACACAACATCTTCTTTCTCAACGTTGTAGTTATACGTCCTGAACTCGTACCCGTCAAAACGGATAAGTCCGTTTTTTGTTCCGCACCAAACATAGCCAAGAGAATCTTGACAAATAGCCTTTATCGAACTATTAGACAAACCGTCAGCCACCGTATAAGTTTTATAGGGCGTCACCGACCACAATTCGGCGAAGATGAATAAGATTATAGCAAACACCTTGTATCTCATCCTAATTATACGGCTGTCGGGTTTTATCAAGTTATTAGTTCCGGTTGTTTATACACAAATATACCATTTAAAGACTTGATTAGAAATAAGACTTACGTATAATCAGCTTTTTTTTAGTTAAACACCTCTGTTAATTAACAATAAGAGTGTCTCAAAAGCTATTTTTTGTCATCCTGAGTAGAACGAAGGATCTATATGATTTTGATTTTTAACAAGCAACGGATTCTTCACTTCGTTCAGAATGACAAGTTTGCTACTCATGAAACACTCTCATCTATGAAAAAATGAATTTAGAAAACAACTTTTTGGCTATGCGCCTTATTGTTGTTTTTCAATGTTACTACGTACACTCCTTTAGCTGCTAAAGGGAAAGAAACTGTTGATTCGCTCACGTTAGCGGATGAAACCAAGGCTCCGTTGATTGTATAAATATCAACCTTAGTAGCTTCTTGCAATCCCTGTATATTCAGTGTTCCATTATTTACGAATATTGTATAAGAAAGAGCCGTCTCTTTTTCGATTCCCGTAGACACTTTCGTATATTCATAAGCACCTATATCAAAGCCTCCGCTATTGCGTATATTTCCCATAATATCCACGCCCGAAAACGAAGCAGCAAGAGACGCTACACCTACTCCCGTCATCGTATTGGTTGGGCTGCTAACTCCTGCATCAACCAAAGGAGAAGTTTCCAACAAAGTCCAGTTGGCTTTTCTTATCGACTCCAATTCAGCAGCAGAGGAAGCAATACCGATAAATCCGGTAGGACTTTTAAATTCAGGATTTACTGCTTCTACCGGCGGACTATCGTTCAATGCTCCCGCAAGTTTTATGGGCGAAAATGTATTCATAATAGCAGCGTCGTTTTGTATCTTTCCATTATGAGCAAAACCGTCGATATAAGGATAAGCCGTTATAGCCGTATTTTTAGCTTTCAGGCGAATATTGCTGTTGTAGCTACTGCTTACAGGAGGATTAGCAGATGCGTTTCCCCATATTACGGTATTGTATATCTCAAAATATTCACATTCGGGGAAAGAACTATATTGGCTATGATTATTAACCAAAGTGCTTCCGATAATTCTGTTCACATGAGTGTTTCCGTCTCCATTGCCATTAAAGTAAAATGCAGCACCACTTGTAGTAGAAGTATTATTATAAATGATACAGTTTTCAATTATAACACCTCCTTTACCAAAAATACCTGCCCCACGCCCATTATTAGAACCCTGTCCGGCACGGCAATTGCGAATCATTGAATTTTTGATATATCCCGTTGGGGTTCCCGGCGTGCTATCAATGAAACCATAAATATGAAGTGCTCCTCCATAACAAGCAATGGTATTGCTAGCTATTGAGGTACAGTTTTCGAACAAACAGCTTTCAACATGTCCGCCTGTTACATAAAGGCCACCTCCATTAACAGTTCCAGACCCTTCGGCTGTAAGGTCACGGATAATGCAATTACGGATCGTTGTTCCTGTTGCTACAATACCTCCTGATGCCTGATTACCTTTGTAGTAATTATCAGAAATAGTAATCCCGTCCAGAACGGAAGTACCCGTAAGGTGTATCATCTGAAAAGAAGATGGCTCTGAAGAATCATTTCCAGCACCGCAAAAATTAGTTTCGTTCACAAACTCCCACGCTTCCGTCAAACCATTGCCATCGTTATCGGCTATTGCCCGTTCCGTCAGGCTAGTTTCCGTTCCTTCAAAACCTCCACACAAAGTAATATTTTCAATAGCCAGTTTCCCTGTATTTTTGTATACACCTTTTGCAACCCATACTTCATCGCCTTTTTGTAATGTATTCAAAACATTGACAACAAAATCGGTTGAACCCGAAGGCAGGGTTATCACTACATTTTCCGCATCTTCCGTTACAGAAGTCCATGCTACGGCATCATCCGCAAGTTTCACATATACACGACGGGCATACGATTGTGTCGGGTAAAGAATCGCACAAATCAGAATTGCTATGGTAAACAATTTCTTTTTCATAATCATTGATTTTTAAGTTATTAGTAAGGTTTATTTAGTTTTCTGTCGTTTCAAACAGGGCGTTAGAACCCTCAGACAAGCACATTTTCTCTTTTCCGTGCTTGCTAAAATGGATTGAGTTTTAAGTTATAAGTTATAAGTTTTGAGTTTTAAGTTTTGAGTTTTAAGTTTTGAGTTTTGAGTTTTAAATCTATTGCTGATAACTGTTAACTGACAACCGCTATCTGTTCACTGTTATAAGATGTTTTGCAATCCAGCTATTTCTGTCAGATTTGACATGAACTAAAAAAAAACTTTTAGTAAGATTGCCGACATCCATTGATGCTTGATTGTTTGTTATTTCGATTCGTTTTTTTTTGACCAAACTGCCTGTTCCATCGTAGATGTTTATTTCGGCCAAACCATCTGCCGGAATATTGTTTACATATAACATTCCACCTGATGTATAGCAGCTTATTACTCCTTTATTGTCCGAGATATTTTCAGCAATGGAGGAAGAAGGCACAGGATCTTTCCAATTCAATATAGTTGGTTCTCCGTCCGTATTGTAAATGTAAACATCATCCGATTTGTCCGTTTGCTTTGTGTATGGCGAATTATACAAACTTCCATCACCAAGAGTCTGAACCTTTCCGTTTATCTTGTACTGATCGCTATATGCCAATGTCGGAGCAAAGAATGTAAGGTCAAGTACATCTCCATCCATTGATGTATAACGTAATTGAGGAGTGTCTGTATCGTAATTTACGGTATCGAATGACGAGTTGGCAAGCAACTTCGTTTTGAATTTGTTTATTTCTTCTTCCAGTGTTGCGCCTTTCAGGTCGTCGGTGATCTCTGTCGTTTGCAAAATCCACGAACCTTTGCGGGTGGTCTGGTCTGTAAACATCAGCACATCGCAATTGGCTACATTGTAGGGAGAGCGCGTCATCATGGAGAACGGCTCTATCGTTCTGAAAGCGAACATCATGGAACCGGTATGACAGAAAACCCAATTGTCGGATTCAACTTTCAATTTGATCCCTACCCTGGAGAAAGGCACATAAAGCTGATAACGCTTTCCTTCGAGATAGGTAGTGGGTACGTTCGTAACCCCGATTGCCGCACCTTTGTATTGCAAAACCCGATGAAACGGATTCTCGCCATATCCCGCAGCATTAGCATTCACGGCGTCGGTTGGCCGTTCAGGATTGTCCTGACATACAGTGAAAAAGCATTGGCTGGTTTCGTCGCTTTGCCAAGCCAGATAGGTACGTTTTGTTTCTTTGTATGTGTATCGGCTGAGAGCTGCACTCAGGTTGTAAGGGATTTCCGTTTGTGTTGCCAATCCATAATTTTTGCTCTGATATGTATATTTGTAGTTCTTCCAGTTTTGAACAATATTGTTACTTGCATTGACTGTTTTATCGTCAATATAACTTATATATTCGTAAGGGAAAGTTTTTCTCTTTTCAGCATCCAGAATTGCCTGCAAAGGCTTTATGTTCCTTTTATAAGCCGACCAGAAGCAGAAAACCGCATAATTGTCCGAATCAGACACATACTGATTGAGCATCTGTATTGTATTTGTCGGATTTCCGAAAAACAACCAAGCCAAAGCTGTTATGCGCGAGTTTGTGCCTAATTGCCCGGCCACAAGTTGCGCCCAGCCTTTCGAACGGGGAGGATTAGCGATATACAGACCTTGATTCCATGCTCCCACCATAGCAGCTATTATCTGCTGGTAAACAACATACGCCTTTTGCTGTATCTCCTCATCTGTTGAAAATTCAGCCAACATACGGATATACATCGTATTGGTAGGGAGGTATACAAAGGCATCCATTTCCTTGCAATTGTTATGATATATATTGTTCAACGTATTGATGATACGAGAACGGTTGTATGCTGTGATCTGGGTTGCGTTTTTACCCTTCAGGTCTGTAAAATCCGACCATTCTTGTGCAGCAAGAAGTCCTGCCGTATAGCGCATCATATCCAGATTCAATGTTGCCGTGCTACCATTGGTATTAAAATTTATTTGCTTCAGGAATGTTTTTACACGCAGCTTCAAAGTTGCAGGGATTTGGTCTTTGCAAAGAAAATAGCCATGAATTGTCATGTGTGCAAAAAATTCTATATCCGACCCTGTAACAGAAGATGGGTTTGCGATGACAGCATCATACAAAGTTTCCAGTTGAGAAATGGCACGTTCCGAGTCCACACCTTTATAGATTCGTGCCCAATAGAACGGAGCTGTATATTTTATGTTTACATTTCCGGTATAAGGCTCAATATCGTTCACCATGCAGTTAATCATCGATTCGCACCGTTCCTCGAATGTATTTCCCGTAAGCGTATAATTCTGAGCTTGTATGCTCTGCCCTGCAAAAATGCAGGAAAACAAGATACAGAAAGAGAATATTTTTTTCAACATGACAATTGTTTTATAATGTTTTATAATGTTTTAATCGACTAGCGAATAGTATATTTTATTGAACGTTCTTTTATTTTATACATTCTACTACCGCGTCTCTTGCAGAGACTTGCCTTCGTTCAATTGCATTAGTCATTTCTCGTGACTCGGCATAGCCTAAGTAAACTTGGCTCTGCTCTCGCTACTTGAAATGTTCATTTTGGCTTGACCCAAAACGAACCAAAAAGTCAAGGCTTAGCTTCTCGGCGACCCGTTACAAGCTTGCAGGCTAAATTGAAAATAACTCGCATCTACGATGCTCAAACAACTTTCAATTTTAGCGCCTTGCTTCGCTTAACGTGTTCCCGCCTGCGAAGCAGATGCCGTTTCGCCTGACGGGCGTAAGCAGGATGTGCCTCAGTAACGCAGCCGGGCACCTGACCGGTGAAGTTGACGTAAAACTAAATTCTGTTTGAGCCAAGGGCGAGTTTATTTAGTTTAGTCAACAAGCCGCTCCTGTCAGGTCGGCGAGGAACGAAGCACTGTTTTTTGCAACTTTTTGACACCAAAAAGTTGAAGAAGAAAAATGTATAAAATAAAAGAACGCTTAATGTATTCAATCCTATATACTTACTTTAAAATACAACCTTTTGGCTATATTTCTGATTGTTGCTTTTCACCGACACCACATATACCCCTTTATTGTATAGAGGAAGTGTTGCAGATGAAGCATTTACTGTTGCAGACGAAACCAATGTTCCATTCAAACCGTAAACTTCGATTGTAGAAACTTCCTCCAATCCGTCAACAGTCAGAACGCCACCTATCACATACATTCTGAAAAGGGCGTCATTTGCCTCATTTGCAATGCCGGATGTTGCGCCAAACTCATAAGCACCAATATCGAATTTACCAACATTGCGAGCCAATCCAAGAGCATCTACGCCGGAGAATGAAGCGGCAAGCGAAGCCTCACTTATTCCGGAGTTGGCATTTGAAGGAGCATTCACTCCTGCATCAATCATTGGAGATTCTGCCACTAAAGTCCAGTTAGCTTTTCTTATTTCGTCCAAATCTGATGCACCCAAGGCTACACCTTGAAACTCAGTCGCATTTTTGAATTTAGGAGCCTGATTACCTGTAAGGTCGTTCAATGCACCACCCAAAAGCACAGGACTGAACGAAGCATTCCTGATAATATCGGAATTTAATATTGTTCCATTATGAGCTATGCCATCGAGGAAAGGATAAGCATTAGACAAACTCGCATTTGCTTTCATACGGATATTAGCATTGTAGCTTGTCCCGTCAATTGCAGGATAGTCGGCAGAAGAGTTACCCCAGAAAACAGTATTGTATACTTCAATAAATTCAGATTCAGAAATTGTACAATATGGACTACAATTGTTAACCACAGTACAGCCGATTATTCTGTTCACATGTAGGTTTGCATCACCCACTCCATGAAAATAAAATGCAGCACCACTGCTGGCAGTATTTGTAAAGGCTACCGAGTTGTTGTAAATCACACAATTTTCAACAATTACGCCGCTTTTCCCGAAGATTGCTCCACCACGGCCTACATTATTATCCTGACCTGCTTTACAATTACGTATCACTGAATTTTTGATATATCCCGTAGGTGTTCCCGAAACATTATCGGCGATACCATAAATAAGAAGCGCTCCGCCATAACAAGCTATGGCAGCAGATGCAATGTTGGTACATGATTCAAACAAACAGCTTTCCACGTGTCCGCCCGTAACATATAGTCCACCACCGTTCACAGTTCCTTTGCCCTCTACTGTCAGGTCGCGAACGATGCAATTACGAATAGTTGCAGTAGCTGCCACCACACCACCTGAAGCCTGATTGCTTCCTGTATAGTAGTTATCGGAAACAGTAACACCATCCAATATTGAACCCTGACCTAAATGAATCATCTGAAATTTAGATGCTTTATCGGCACTGTTTCCCGCACCCTTGAAGTTTGTTTCGTTCACAAACTCCCATGCTTCAACCAATCCGTTTCCGTCTTTATCACTCAATGCCCGTTGCGACGGGTCTGTTTCCGTACCTGCAAAACCTCCATACAGAGTAATGCCTCCGTATACATAACCATTGACATCATCATCCTGAAGGGCAAGTTTGCCTGTATTGGTATATTCACCTTTTGCCACCCAAACTTCATCGCCTTTTTGTAATGTGCTCAAAACATTGCCAACAAAATCGGTTGAACCCGAAGGCAGAGTTATTACAACATTTTCAGAATTGGCCGTAACATGAGCCCATGCTGTTGCATCGGAAGCCAACTTAACATATACACGCCGTGCGAATGACTGAGTAGAGAAAAGCATTACGCACATAAGAACAGATGTAGTAAATAATCTCATTTTCATAACATTTGTTTTTATTAATTAGAACTAGATTTATAAGTAATCGATTTATTTTAGTACAGGAACGATTTTATTGCTCAATTCCTGTGCATATTTCCGTATCATATCCAGATAAAAATCCTTATCAGCAAACCTGTTGTCCGTCAATTCCCAGGCTGCGTAACAATTGAACCGGTATTCTCCTTTTGCATCGGGTTTCAGGTTGGCACACCAAGTTGTGGTGATTCCGTTCCCTGTTTTTGGAGCTTCAAAGGTGTTTACCCAATTGTCCTGATCAATCAACAGGCTCATGCCCATATACCAACCTTTGTCATAGGTTTGTTTGTCGTGAGTTGTCATCATCTGGTATTCACCCGTTTTTTCCTGAGTATAGGGCATATCATTAAAATTGTTTACAATGCCCGTCACCAGATTTGCACCTTCAGGTAAGGCTGATGTTGTGATCACATTTTCGTATCCGTATTTGCCTGCCCATATTGTCATTGTTTCATGAACATCTACTTTCCTCCCGTAAATATCCCAACCATAAAAGTCCAGTTTGAAAATACTTCGTACGGGACCATTAACGACAACCGTATAGCGAGTTGAATCTACATTGTCCGTAACTTCCTCTATCGGAACACCTAAGCGGATCAAACTATCGGGCGTTTGCAAGGCTATTCCGCCAAGGCCAACAGAACGTGCCCCGCTCATAATATCCCTTCCCCACCATTTCATTTCGTGATAAGTATCTCCCGGAGTACCGTCCTTCCTGATTCCGACCGAATCCATGACCATCAACGGGGTTCTTTTACCGAATACATCCCGAACGTTACGCCCGTCGATATAGTGACGGAATCCCATCTTGTCATTCTCCCATGCCGGGCCATCCGTTTGGTATGGATAACCTTCGCCACGGGCGAGATTGTATTTTCCATGTACATCTGTCGGAAGAATTTCGACCCTACCCGGCGATGTCATTTTTCCATAACGAACATTGGTGCGCTGCATAAATTGAGGATAGTCATTTGCATCAACCCATTCTATGTTCAAACTGGCTGTTTCGCCTGATTTTAAAGAATATACAAAAGCCAACTCGTCCCAATTTCCATCTCCGTCCAGATCGTCAACCTGACATGCAACCCACTGACCTTTATCATCTTTCAGGGCAGGAAGCATCGCTTGCTCAACATCCTTAAATTGTGACCGCTTAATTACGAAAGCCTCATCTATGCGTTCGCTTTTGCTGTTGTTAGAGATTACAATCTCCCTTTGAGCAAATGCCGGCATAATGCCACTGCATAAGCAGATGAAAGCTGACAGTATGACTGATATTTTTTTCATAATTCATTTGTTAATAGAGCATAAGCACACCAAAGCATAGGAGCCTGACCATGAATATCTCCCGTAAGGGGCAAACGATCCCTGTAATATTCGGTAGTGAAGCCGATATTTGTTCCCTCGCAAACATTCTTTATGTCTCCCTTTTCGTCAATAAATTTCACCAATGCCAACCAGCCTTTTCGTGCTACTTTTCCGTATTCTTTTTCGTCAAGCCAACCTTTTTTCACACCTACTATCATGGCATAGGTGAACATTGCACTGCCGGATGTCTCTTCCCACAAAGTAGGATCGTCTACCAATTGCTTCCACATGCCGTTTTCGTCCTGACAGTCTTTGAGGGTAGCCATCATTTTTTTGTACGCAGCCATTATTTCGGGACGTTGAGGATTATCTTCAGGAAGAATACGCAGCAACTCTGCCATTCCCACAGCCATCCAACCATTGCCCCTACCCCAACAGAAGTGAGCTTCGGGCGAATGATAGAACAAACCGTTATCCAGTTGAATAGAATCGAGATAGACAGTCATTTCCCGTGCAGCACGGTTCACGTACATAGTGTCTTTCGTAACTCTGTAAGCCTGAGCCTGCACAGCAGTTATCATAAACATATCGTCTAGCCAGATGCGTGTTTGCCACGAGTAACCCTTGTCGCTCCATTCTTTTTCGGAAACAGTAGCCGTATCGGACACTTGCCATTGAGTGTCGGCATACATCATTCCCAGCGATCGGTATTTTTCTTCTTTTGTTTTCATATAAAGCTCGAGAGGCAATGCACCAAAGACGTTATTATCAACGTGATTCGGAACAGGTTGCAAGTAGGCTTCTGTCGTGAACAACGGATCGAAACGGGCTTCAAGCCTTTTAAACAAGCTATCATTTTGAGTAGCTTTGGCAAACCAAAATCCGCCCAACCATGCACAAACATCGGGATAAGTTACCTGTGTACGAGGTTCGTTTATGCGCAACGGACTTCCATACTGGGAATGTCCTTGTTCCAGAAAACGGTCGGCCAATTTGTTGCCTATCACAACAGGATCGGCATATTCGGGAAAACTACTCAAGTCGTAGCTGTCTTTTTCCACACCGCCACCACAAGAAGCTAATGCTAAAGCCAATGCCGCTATTCCAATGTGCAGTTTGTTCCATTTATTCTTTTTCAGTTTCATATAATATTTTTAAAGAGTTAGTTATTTGAATTACCAATGTTTTTGTCATTCTGACCCATAGGGAAGAATCTGTTTATTTTCTAGATGCTTCGTTTCACTCAGCATGACAAACAAAACTTTCTATCTTTGCACCCTTTGCGTTTAAATATTCACTTCTTTTCGGGATAATATTTTTCGGGAACCATGACCGGATACACATAAGGAGGCATCCAAAATGCCGATTGCCGCTTAAATTTCAGTTCCGTATCAGGATACCAGTTTCGCCATGATGCAGGGTCGGTATTTTCAACAGGGCTTTTTATGCTTTCGCCGTTTCCATTGACAGCCGTAACCGCATATTCATATACAACCAGATTGCTTCTGTCCGCATTGCGGTTGTCAACACTGCCCGGCAAGGCGTAAGGCTTTTGCGTTCTCTGGGCATTACGGTCTGTGAACTGCCTGTCTTTTCCTTCGTAGATAAGCTGGAAGTCTTTGTCTTCCGTCTTCTTCCTGTAAAGGCGGTATTTTTGCGTTCCCAAAATTTCGCCCCAATTTAAGTGAACTCTATTTTGATCCGGTTTCAACCATAAACCTTCGGGATAATGAGGCAAATCACTTGTGAAATAAACGGGATATTCAGGTGCGAACGCAGCTTCTTTCTTTCCGTTTACCGAAACAGCTCTCACATGCACTTTCTCTACATTTTCTTTCTTCAAATAGAAAATTCCTTTCGATACATTACCCTTTGTTTTCCATGTCTTTCCGCCATCATAAGAAATTTCCATCCTTACCGATTCGCTAGGATTAGAAGTTTCCACAAAGATTTTCACTCTATCTTTTTCGTATTCTGTATCAGTAATGCGGCTTTCCATCGGCGTTGGCTTTTCTGTTGTATATTCCAAGAAATATTCACCTTCCGAAAATCTAGTCTCTATTACACCTTTATTGCTTTGAATTTTCAATTCCACCCCGTTTGCATACAATCTGCCGCCTGAAATCAATCCTTCAATTTTTAAAGAAACATGAGCATTTGTTTTCAATCTGCCTGATATTTCATTCACACTATTCCTTGACAAAGCTATTGCAGCTTCTTTTTCAGGTGTGAGCGCTACGGATAATCCATCGGCACTGATGCTTTCGCCTTTGAAGAGAGACATTTCGAGACGTCCATCCTGAAAGCGGCGAATCAAACCCGCTTTACCGTTGAAGGTTTCCGATTCTCCTTTGTAATGTATATTATTCCCATTTCGGAAAACGATATCCGAACTATTTGCAGTCTTTATTTTTGCTACGCCAGCAGGCAATGTATTTTCTTTATTCCGAATGAAATCGGCTACATCAGTGTTGTTGAGCAAAGGAATGGTTTGAAGTTTTCCACCCTCAACGTTTACTTCGTCTTTTTTGTGAGTTACCAATGTCAGCACAGAGCCAAAGTTGTCCCGATAAAAACCATGTGAATTAGGCGTTTGAACTGTCATCCAACTATCTTTTCGGGCGGGAGGCGAAAGGAACATGATTTTAGGAAATTCTTCCCCGTTCTTGTTGAACCATGAGAAACGCCCTGCAGCACGCCAATTCGTACCCACTTCGTCGAACAAGATGAAATAATCCGAACCTGCAAGCATCACGCTTCTTGAAACATAGTCAGGCCATACATATTTATCTTTTCCATTGTCGGACAATAATTCTGCAAACTGCGAAACTCCAAAATCGTAAAGAGGCGCTTTCAACTCATTCATTCCGATGGTACGATATTCACCGTTTTTCATGACGCCGAAGTTTGTCAGTCCATCCAGATTGTTAACTATATGATCTCCTGCAATTTCGCTTTCATGCGCAGTATATACTTTTCCTTTAGCATAGAAATACAATCCTCCGCTATTTCCTTCCGCTTGATTTCCCCAACGATAGTTAGGTCCTTTATCTACTTGTTCCAGATGAATGGACAATTCTTCGGGAGTATCTACCCCTGCACGCAGCACAATGCCATGTCCGGTATATTTTGTGGTTCTCAAATGCGGGTTCGTTCCTGTTGAATGGTTCGGGTGTACGGTTTTATATGCAGATTCCCAATCAGTATCAGTTGCCTTTTTCTCCACTTCTTCACCATCTTGCCCTGTCCAGAATATATTTTCAGAAAGAATAGGATCGTAGTTTTTCAGCCATTCGGCAGTCTGATACATAAGCAGATAACGAGGAACAAGATAGCCTCCACCATGCGCTCCGTGAGGAGGAAATCCTCTTCCTCTATCCTCAACAGGTGCAGTCAGCATATCACGCATCCATCGTCCGCGAGCCGCCATATAAGGAGAGGCAAAGCGATTTTTACCGTCGAACAATTCCCCTGCAATGTTGGAATGTGATGTAGGACGCAGAAAAGCCCAGTTATATATACCCATGCTCTCTACCCAGCGTCCGCCTTTGCTTTCGTAAAGGTTCACATCGGGACGGGTATAGAACAATCCGTTAATTTCCAATTGCTTCTCAAAATAATCTGCCCATTCCTTTGCCATCGGATGTTCGGGGAAAAGAAACGCTATCTGAGCAGGAACCGCCCAGCCGTCGGCAGCCATATTGGCAGTTCCGGCAAGCGAATGACGAATGGCATTCATTTCCTCCAACATGTTCACATAAGCACCAAGGATAAGCAATGCTTCGACCGACTGCCTTTGTTCCGAAGTCAAATCTTTATGAAAACGTAAATAATCTTCAACATAATTTACGTACAATATCCTGTGTTCGATAGAATGTATGCCCGGATAGAAATTCAATCCCATCGGATAATATGCCATTGCCGAAACAGACATTTGTTTCAGAAAATCGGTTTTATTTCCTGCCGATCTGGTTTTGAATGGATTTTCGGGTCTTTTTGATTTTTCACTATAAGTTAACTGCCAGTCTTTTATCTTGTCAAGACTTAAGGATGCATATTGCATCAACAACATTTGAGAATAACGATAATACAAATCTTTCGGATTGTGTTTGCCGCCACGATTGGCTAATGCCGCCAGTTTCGTATTGAACTCATTAACATTACCCCTACCCTCTTTTTCTTTAAAGAATGAAAGAGCAGTTGAACGGGTACCCGAAATCAAAGGATATGTGAAGTACAGTTTATCGTCCGTATATCTGAAATAAACTGAAAGCGCAGGCGTTGGCTGCCATATTCCATATTGTTTATCGTTCCATCGGTTATTATCATACACAAAAATTCCTAGCTCCCGTTGCTCCCCTGTTTCTTCCCAAAAAGACATCACAGGTGTTTGCTCACGCACCGAATTTCCTCCGAAAGGAGATATGCGGAAAATCATTTGTTTTTCGGGTTCTTCTATCCAACCCATCCCCGTCCAGCGAGGGTCTTCCTTACTGTAACTTGTGTAAACGGGTTTGTCTATATCCAACCAAACATCTTCACTTTCCAGATTCCTGTCCCACTGAGTGCCAAAACGTTTTGTAGGGATGAAGCCGTCCCATTCCATCTCCATTCTTACAGCGTCACTTTCCGACAGATTGTTCATCGTTTCATCAAGAATGACGAACGGATAATCTTTAACCAATTTCACATCGGCAACATATTCCGCACCACCCTCAAATTTGTAAATGATTGACTGTTCAATGAATAATGCGCCATGCTCTTTCGTTTCGGAAGTTACGGAAAGGACTTTCTTCTCGGGCGAAATGATCTTATTATTACCTATCCACGAAGTGCCCTGATTGATAGCCAAAACAGGTGCAGGGGCATCATTACCGGAAATGTTACCCGATTTAGGCAATCGAACTTGGATCTTGCTTCCCGATATTTCCCAATAAGATGAATTTTCAGAAACAGCTATTTTTTCGGATTGCAAGTTAGCATCTTTTTGCACAGATAATTCGTAACGATATTCTCCGTCTTTTGGCAATTTTGCAAGAAAGCTGATATCAGCAGAAACAAGGTTGTTTCCGCTTGTTTTCACTCTTGACAATTGAAATATTTCCTTTGCTCCTGTTGTTGTATTAACCAACACCAAATCTTTCTCTGTGATATTTCCTGCAAATTTCACAGGATAAGTCACCAATGTTGTTGGCCATGAATATGTTTCAACCTGAATAACATTCTTACACTCAAAGACAACTTTCGATGAGGGCGACAGTTCATAATTTGCAGCATTTGAGCAGACAAGCGATGCAAATATGAATGAAACAATAAAACAGGTTTTTATTATCTGATTTTTCATGTACAGGATAATTAAATTAGAAAACATAAACGCTAAGACGCTAAGATTTTTCGGGCAGACCAGAGGCCTACCCCTACATTAATTTGTTTTTGGATGCACCAAACGGAATCCGAGATAGTTGAAACGACCTGTGGTCACAAACGCACTGCGAGCCGATATGCGACAAGGGTCTGCAAAAGTGATCCAACCACCACCACGACATACTTTCTTCTGCAAAGCATCTTCGGGCAAAGATTCGGGTCCCGTAGGGTCTACCTGATCCGTCGTTTCATACGGAGCATACCAGTCTTGGCAAGCCTCGGCCATATTTCCGCTCATATCGTAAAGACCCAGTTCGTTAGGCTTTTTAGTTCCAACTTTTTCAGGACAACGTTTTGTTTGCGATTCTCCCTCCACCATCATTGTGCGAGAAGAATTATCCCAATAGTAACCTACTTCTTCAATGTCATTGCTTCCCGCATATTTCAATCCGGTTCTTTTGCGTCCTCCACGGGCAGCAAACTCCCATTGAGCCTCGGTAGGCAATGCAAACTCAAGTCCTGTTATTTCATTCAACTTAGCCACAAATGTTTCCATTTCGGAGAAAAGACGATTGTCGATAGGGATATTCAGGTTTCCGTCTTCTTTAAAGCTACCCTGATTTGTTCCACCCATCACTATAAGATACAACTCCTGGGTCACCTGAAATTTGCTGATATAATAATCGCTCAATGTCACTTTGTGGACATTTTGTTCGTATAGATGAACACCCGAACCTTGTTCGGCAGTAGCACCCATCAGGAAAGAACCGCCATCAACAAAAACCATGTCCGAGATGGCTTTCTCTATTATCTTTTTCCGTTCTGCCCGCAGAGCCGCCAATTCTGCCGGATCTTCAGGATCGCCCGTTACAACTCCCAGTTTTGTTACATCAATATTGGCCGCAACAAGCGGAGTTCCGTCCGAAACAGGTTCGCTGCTGAAATGAGAATCACCCGGTTCCACAGCTCCCTTGTATTTTCCATCGTTATCGTCGCTGTCGCACGATACAGCAAGAAACAACATGGTAAATGCCACTAATTTTATTATTGTTTTATTCATAATTGTCATTTATGTATTTGTTTTCGTATTGTCATCCTGAGTGAAACGAAGGATCTGCATTTTATAGATGCTTCGCTCAGTTCAGCATGACAAAGAACATAACTGTAAATTCATTAATCAACTAATAACCATCGTTTTGCCACATTATACTCTTATTGTTGTAACTCACAATCTCGGAATAAGGAATCGGCGCAAGCACATTATGAGGCTTCATCTTGTACATTGCCGTGCCTGTTGTTGCATCAAACCCTTCGTCAGGAATGGCAAAGTGTTTTTCCATCGCTTTTTGCGGATTGATTGACTTGTTGGCTTTTCCCCAACGAATCAGGTCGGGCCAGCGAAGACCTTCGAAGCAGAACTCGACAAAACGCTCACGGACAAGATATTCAAATACGGCTTCCTGATTTGGCAAATCGTCTTTTGTTAGTTCTGGTAATCCTCCGTGTTTTGTTCTCACCTCATTGATTATTGGCAATATCTTGGTTGTGATGTTTGCGCCATAATTGATTTCGTTCAATGCTTCGGCATACATCAATTTCACATCAGTATATCTTAATATGGGTAAGTTATTACTCCACATATCAATTGCTGCCGGCGGGTTCGCTGTGGCTTTCAGGAATTTCTTGCAGAAATAGGCTTCATAATCGGGATTTGAGTTTCCTAGCTTAAGACCGTTGACGATAGTCGCCGCCCGTCTTTTATCGTTTTCCTCGTAAACGCCATCGGCAGAAAGACTTTGTGACACCCTAACCGAGTTTGAAGCACCGGTGAAAGTGACTCCGTTCATCAAAGGCCCATCACTTCTGATATTCAATGACGATGGAATAAACCAAGAACTGAATTGCTGCGAAATACCCAAAGCCTGATTTGTACTATTACCACCCAGATATTGCACTTCCCATACTCGCTCTTTACTATTGTTTTTGGCATCGTCGAAACAATCTTCGTAGTTTTTTTCAACAACATAAAGCGTATTTTCTTTAGCTATCACTTCCGACAGATAAACTTCTGCCTGCTCGTAATTGTGTGTGTACATATACAGTCTGCCCAATACTCCCGCAGCAGCATATTTAGTAACACGCCCGATGTTTGAGGCATCCCAGTTTTCGGGTAATAATTCAAACGCATCTTTTAAGTCCGATTCTGCTTGCGCATAAGTAGCTTCCTGTGTTGAACGAGGTACTTTAAGCGTTTCTGCCAAAGACAATTCGGTTGTAATAATTGGCATACCACCCCAGCACCAAGCCAGTTGCAAGTATGTATAGCCACGTATTGCCAAAGCCTCGCCTTTTATGTTTTCTTTGTCTTTGCTGTTAGGAAATTCTACGGCATCAATACGATCCAGTATCTTGTTGCAACGATATATAATGTTCCACAAAGTAGTCCAAGAATCTTTCCAGACAGCTTCCGTCGATCCGTCTATGAAACGGTTTACATTTGCACTCTGGCGTGTTTCATCTCCACGATAAATAACGGCATTCATATAGCCTGTACTACCTTTTCCGAAAATATTTTGCAATTGGGCGTATACTCCCGTGATTGCCGTTTTAAAATCGGTAGGAGTTTTATAGAAATTCTTGTCCGTATATTCCGACGGTGGAGTAACATCCAGAAAACTGTCACACGCATACAATCCGAATAAACAGCAGAGAATTATGATTGATTTTTTTATTGTTTTCATCGTCTTTGATTGTTTAGAAGGTTAAGTTTAATCCAATTGTATATGTCCTTGTAAGCGGATAGGTTGAATAGTCAACCCCTCTGACTAACGGATTGTTGGGTTCGTAGCTGTTTACATCAGGATTGCCAACATAGTCGGTGAAAGTGCAAAGGTTTTCTATTGTGCCATAGACTTTCAGTTTGCGTATACCCAGTTTCTTCAATGCCGACTCGGGCAGCGTATAGCCTAAATAGATATTCTTTATCTTCAAATATGTGGCGTCATAAATACGTTGGTCGGTCACTGTATTTTCGTTTACGCCATTCGCTCCCAATCCGTAAGGCAGCGGAGTTTTTCCGTCCCAAGACATGTCAACACCCAGTTCGTGAGGTATAGGATCACCTCCCCTGTAAGTTTCTTTATAGCAATGCAACCAGTCTACAAGCGAGTTGTTGAAACGTCTTCCCGCATTAATATTCCGTGATGCGAGATAAAATACATCGCCACCCAACTGACCTTGCAGGAATATACTGAAATCGAAGTTTTTATAAGAAAAACGGTTTGTGAATCCGAATATCAAATCCGGTGTATTGTTTCCGTAAGGAACACGGTCGTTCTCATCAATTTTTCCATCTTCATTCTGGTCTACAAACTTCAGGTTTCCGGGTATTTGATTGTTCATAACAGGCACTAAAGGCTGATTTCTGTCATATTTTCCGTCAGGACCTACACCGAAGTCATTTTCTGTCAACAAACCATCGGTACGAAGAAGATAGAACTGGCTGATGGGGCCACCTACACGCGTGATGTAGTGAGAATACCATTTCTCGGTGATAAGGTTGTCGTTATCTCCCATATCCAAAACTTTATCCTTTGTCTTAGACAAGTTGAGGGTTGTAGACCAAGAAAAGTTCTTTGTATCAATATTTTTTGTTGTCAGGTCAATTTCCCATCCTCTGTTTTCAACAGCAGCAGTATTTGTCCGCATGGTTGTGAAACCTGTTGTTGCAGGAACTGACAGATTGAAAAGCAAGTCTTCTGTTTTGTTGATATAATAGTCGAAATTGAATTGCACTCTGTTCTTGAACAAAGACAGGTCGAAACCTAAGTTAGTAGCTTTAGTTGTCTCCCACTTCAAATCGGGGTTTGCCAGATTTTTAGGATACATCCCAACTTGAGCGGTATTTCCATACACTGCGTTGGTTACATCAAATGTCGAAAGATAATCGTTATATCCTATCTGGTCGTTCCCCGACATACCCCACGAAGCTCTCAGTTTCAATAAGTTTATTTGCTTAATATTCTTCATGAAGTTTTCTTCGTTGATTTTCCAACCACCGGAGAATGACGGGAAGAATGCCCATCTGTTTCCTGAACCAAACCTTGATGATCCATCGTACCTGAAAGAAGCTGTAAACAAATATTTACCGGCATAGTCGTAAGACAAACGGCCGAAGAAAGAGGACGTGCGAACAGTATACCGAATGGTAGAAGCATTGGTGGGGATAGTACCCATATTTAATGTTGGCACACTTTCTAAAGGAAAACCGGAGGCAGCTACATTGGCTCGATATCTTTTAATCTCGTCGGCACTTTGCCCTAGCATCAGGTTGACATTATGATTTTTCAAGAATGTGTTGTCGTAAGTCAAAACATTTTGAATCCCCCAGTTATCATAAGTTTCCGAATAACCGCTACCTGACGATATCTGTCCGCCTGTGGCATTAGGCGCAACCACGTTTTCAGGAACGAAATATTCGTAAGTCGTTGATCTTGAATTATAGTTCAGGATAGACTTGAACACCAATTGAGGAATAAACTTATACTCTCCCCAAACAGAAGTATTGAAACGGTTCACATCCATATCGTCCGTCACCGACTTCAGCCTTTCGTATGGGTTTACGTTGTTCGGATAGGCAGGGTCAAAACCCAGCTCAACAGTACCTTTATCCATCGACATCAGAGGCGGATATTGAAGTGCGGTCAAGATAACTTTGTCTTTACCTTCCGACTCGCCCCGTTGCTGTTTTGAGAAAGATGGAGCAAAGCTACCTCCGAATTTCAGTTTGTCCGTAACATTCAATGTTGCATTCAAGCGAAAATTGATACGTTGAAAACCTGTATTCTTAACAATACCATCCGTACTCAAATATCCCCCCGAAAGGTTTATACTTCCCATTTTACCGGTGCTGGCAATCGAAAGCTGATAGTTCTGCATCGGAGCAGTGCGCAATATGGCATCCACCCAATCGGTTTGAGGAACATCCGGATTTAGTCTCCAGTCGGGTGTGTCCGATTGTGGGTTCAACAACCAAGCCTCCGGTATGCGGTCGCCTTCGGGACGTAGTTTATTCGGTATCGACATCGAGTTTGTTCCACCCTTATTCAGGTACTGTGCATTAATCATCCATATATTATAAGCAAACCATTCTCTTGGACTCATCACTTCCGGCAGGCGGTCAGCTTGCTGAAAACCGTACGATGCGTCGAATGTTACAGTAGTAACACCCTCTTTTGCCCGTTTTGTTTCAATCAATACAACACCGTTAGACCCACGAGCTCCATATATTGATGTGGAGGCGGCATCTTTAAGTATCTGGATAGAAGCAACATCACTTGGGTTGACATCGTTCATCGACTCAGTGATGACACCGTCAATCACATACAAAGGCGTAGAGCTGCTGTTCAGAGAATTGTTTCCCCTTATCGTAATTTGCATATCTTCGCCGGGAAGCCCACTCGATGTTTGAGCCTGAATACCCGCAAGTTGCCCGCTGAACAACTGGCTCAGGTTAGTTACAGGACGTCCTTCAATAGCCTCCGAAGTAATATTAGATGTAGCTATTGTAAGATTAGATTTCTTTACCGAACCATAACCGATAACAACCAGCTCATCAAGAGTTTTAGAGTCTTCCTGCAAGGTCATATCTATCTGTGTGTTGTTTTTCACATCCACTTCCTGTTGGCTATAACCTAAATAAGACACTACAAGTTTGTCTTTAGGCGATGCCTTAATGGAGTATTTTCCGTCAAAGTCGGTTACAGTTCCGGTTTTCGAATCTTTCACACGCACCGTTGCACCGATAACAGGCTCGCCGTTGTTGTCTATTATTGTCCCGGTTATTGTTTTTTGCTGTAGAGAAGCATCTTCATTTGTTTGGGCGGATATCCCTATACAAATGAATAATAGAAATACTTTACAAAATATTCTAATCGAATTCATGTTTTTAATAGGTATTTGTGGTTAACTATCGAAAGAACAATCCTGTGATATTCTTTCATTTTGTATAAATATGGAATACTGAAGTTTCAAAGGTATTGTGTCATCATAAGGCAATTTGGTTTTAATAAGATGAAAAAGATATAACAATTACAGATAAATGAATTTAGTTCGAAATTCTCATTTCCCGGATATCTTTTATTATAAAATGATATTTTTTATGTTAATCCGTGATATATTATAAGAATCGTCTTCAAAACAAAAGTAGTTTCAAAGGCAGTTTTCATGATGGAAAATCGTATCAAATGGGTGGAAAATCGTATCATTAACACGAAAAACACAACGAAATAGTCCCGGCTTCTATTAAAACACAATAATCGGCAGAGTTACCCTAATAATCCTGAAATAATAATTTCTCATTTGTAACTTATAACTATATTTGTGAAACCGTCTATATTTTTACGTCAAAAAACTAAATGTTTTTCACCGGAATAAAAATCAGGGCATAAACTTTTCCTTTGGCTGAAAGGTTATGTATTATAAATATGGTTTTATGAAGAAATTTAATATAAAGAAAGGCTTAAATATCCCACCACTTGTTTTTTTTGTGTTGGCAATACTTTTAATCTTAAAATTTGCCCCGCACGAAAGTGAATTCAATTATTCATTTGTAGAGAATAAACCCTGGAGATATGGCTTGTTACAAGCCACTTTCGATTTTCCCATCAGTAAGTCGGACGATCAGATAAAAAAGGAAAGAGACAGCGTTACCGCAGCATTTCAGCCATATTACCAGTACAACCAGTCGATTGCACCGGCCTCGATAAAGCATTTTCAAGAAGATGCCCACACACACGAAATTCCGGACGAATACGTGAATTATGTGGTAAAAAAGCTGAAAGAAATATACAAAACGGGAATCATATCCATTGAAGAATACGACCGCATAACAGATACCAACGGGCAAAAGCATTTTAAACTGAGAGACGAGAACGAAAATATAGCGAAGGTTCAATCATTGACTGACATCTATACATCCAAGCAAGCGTATCAGAAAATACTGAAAGATATGCCCGCCGTCATGAACCCATTCGAATTGCGTTCTTTAGATTTCAACAACTACCTCTCCGGCAATATTATCTATGATGCCGAAATGTCTCAGAAAGTAATGGAAGATGCTTTGCAGCAAATATCGTTGGTGCAGGGAATGGTTCAATCGGGGCAGAAAATCATCGACAGGGGCGAGATTGTGGACAGCAGAACATACAGCATCCTGAAATCGTTGGAGAAAGCCAGTGGCGAACGCTCGCTGAGTGAGTCGTCGCAGCTCTGGCTGACCATTGGGCAAGTGATTATGGTTTCGATATTCATGTTCTCATTTATGCTCTACTTGTACTTCTTTCGACCTCGTGAATACGCCAACAAGAAGAATCTCATATTTATGTTGTTAACCATAACAACTTTTTGTGTGCTGACCGGAATCGCCGCCGACTACAAATCGGTAAGTGTCTATGTCATTCCTTTTGCCATTCCGACCATACTGATACGTACTTTCATCGACTCGCGCACAGCGATGATGTCGCACATCGTGACGATTCTCATCTGCTCGCTGATGGTTGATTTCCCTGTCGAGTTTATCCTATTGCAATTCCCGATAGGCTTCATCTGTATTTTCGGATTGAAGGATTTGTCGGAACGTTCGCAGTTGATTCGTTGTTCTTTCCTCATACTATTAGGATATATAATAGTATACGTAGGCTTTGTTTTGTGGCAAGACAGGGATATTCAGGTATTGCTGAAAAACGGAAAGATGTTTATCTATTTTGGCATCAACTTCATTTTCGTTATGTTCTCTTACCTGTTGGTATATATGTGCGAAAAGGTTTTTGGCTTCATCTCGGGTGTGAGCATGGTGGAACTGTCGAATATCAACAAACCTCTTTTGCTGAAACTATCGGAAACTGCTCCCGGAACATTTCAACACTCGATGCAGGTGGCTAATCTGGCAGCAGCAGCAGCGGTGAAAATAGGTGCGAATGCTTCGTTGGCCAGAACAGGAGCATTGTATCATGACGTGGGCAAAATGAAAAACCCGGAATATTTCACTGAAAATCAAAGTCCGGGACAAAGTCCGCATAAAAACCTGTCTTATCTGGAAAGTGCCAGAATTATAATAGGTCATGTGGAAGAAGGCGAGAAAATTGCCAAATCATACAATCTGCCTCAGCAAATTATAGACTTTATACTTACTCATCATGGCAAGGGTAAAGCACGTTTCTTTTACAACTCATATAAAAATGAACATCCGGACGAGGAAATAGACGAATCGGCATTCACTTATCCCGGTCCTAATCCATTCAGCAAGGAAACAGCCATACTGATGATGGCCGACACGGTGGAAGCGGCGTCCAGAAGCCTGCCCGAATATTCGGAAGAGTCAATATCCTCATTGGTGAACAAGCTGATAGACTTTCAGTTGCAAGAGGGATTATTAAAAAACACCCCACTGACATTTAAGGATATAGAAAAAATCAAAGGAGTATTTATTGAAAAACTGATAACAATCTATCATACACGGATATCTTATCCCGAATTGAATAAATAAACAACAAGGGTGGCGAAATAAAACTTCACCACCCTCTTGCTATAATATTAAAAACTTGCAGCAGAAGTCATCTAGACTTTTTCGTTTTATTCAATTTTGTCATCCTGAGAGTATCGAAGGATCTGTTTTTTAGATGTTTCACTACGTTCAACATGACAAAAACTCAAAAATTAAGTATAATTTAAAAAGTCTAGATGACTTCGTAGATTGGTTTATACGTTAAACCTGAAGTGCATTATATCTCCATCCTGAACCACATATTCTTTGCCTTCCACATTCATTTTTCCGGCTTCTTTCACTGCGGCTTCTGAGCCATAGGTGATGAAATCGTCAAATTTTATAACCTCGGCACGGATAAATCCTTTTTCAAAATCGGTATGGATAACGCCTGCACATTGTGGAGCTTTCCATCCTGCCGTAAAAGTCCATGCCCGCACTTCCTGCACTCCGGCGGTGAAATATGTTAGCAATCCCAGAATATTGTATGCTGCCTTAATAAGACGAGCAACTCCCGATTCTTCCAAGCCGATTTCGGAAAGAAACATTTGACGCTCTTCATACGTTTCAAACTCGGCTATCTCGGATTCTATTTTAGCCGCAACAATCAAGATGTCGGCATCTTCATCCTTGATGGCTTCACGAACCTGATCTACATATTTGTTTCCGGAAACTGCGCTAGCCTCATCTACATTACAAACATACAATACAGGTTTGTAGGTGAGCAGGTACAATTCTCTTGCTATTTTTTCGTCTTCCTTGTTATCGAATTTTACGGTACGAGCCGATTTTCCTTGCTCAAGGGCATCCTTAAACTGAACCAGGATATCGTAGGCTCGTTTGGCATCCTTGTCACCACCTGTTTTTGCTTGTTTTTCAACTTTTTGAATACGGGATGTAACCGTTTCCAAGTCTTTCAACTGCAATTCGATATCAATGATTTCCTTGTCACGAACAGGGTCTACACTGCCATCGACATGTGTAATATTATCATCATCAAAACAGCGCAGCACATGCAATATCGCATCTGTCTCGCGAATGTTTCCCAAAAACTTGTTACCTAGTCCTTCGCCTTTGCTGGCACCTTTCACCAGTCCGGCTATATCTACAATTTCTACTGTGGTAGGGAGTATGCGGTTTGGCTTCACCAATTCAGCCAATTTGTTCAACCGTTCGTCCGGAACAGTAATCACACCTACATTGGGTTCGATAGTGCAGAATGGAAAATTTGCAGATTGTGCTTTTGCGTTCGATAAGCAATTGAAAAGAGTCGATTTACCAACATTCGGAAGCCCGACTATGCCACATTGTAATGCCATTATTTCGTTTATTTATTTTTTGAGCATGCAAAGGTAATGAAAATTTATAGAAATGAATTGAAATAACACTTTACTCCATATAATATCTGTTCATTTGGGCATTTAAATGTAATTAAATTACTTATCAGGCGGATAATAAGATAGAAAAAACAAAAAAATATGTTTACTTTGCAAGCTAAATTATTTTTTCATACTAAAATAAGGTCACAGACCTGTTTATTGCTTTGGTAAATAAAATACCCTTAGCAAGTTACAACTTAGAAATATATCGTTAAATTCTTCAATTACTTATATTAATTTATGGCACAAGAGGACGTTTTTAAGAAGATTGTATCGCATTGTAAAGAATACGGATTTGTTTTTCAATCGAGTGAAATATATGATGGTTTGAGCGCAGTCTACGATTATGGGCAGATGGGCGTTGAACTGAAAAATAATATAAAAAAATATTGGTGGGATAGCATGGTGCTGCTCAACGATAATGTTGTGGGGATAGACTCTGCCATCTTTATGCATCCAACCATCTGGAAAGCCTCAGGCCACGTTGATGCTTTCAACGATCCTCTGATTGATAATAAAGATAGCAAGAAGCGTTATCGTGCCGATGTATTGATTGAAGATTATCTGGCAAAGATTGACGAGAAAATAGACAAGGAAGTAGAAAAGGCTGCTAAAAGGTTTGGTGACAGCTTTGATGAAGCAATGTTCCGCGAAACTAACCCTCGTGTTCTCGAAAACAAAGCGAAACGTGACGAGGTTCATACCCGTTTTGCCAAGGCTTTGAACGACAGCAATCTGGAAGAATTACGCAATATTATTGTCGATTGTGAAATTGTGGACCCGATCAGCGGAACTCGCAACTGGACAGAAGTACGCCAGTTCAACCTGATGTTTGCAACAGAAATGGGGTCTACTGCCGACGGGGCAATGAAAGTATATCTACGTCCCGAAACAGCTCAGGGTATTTTCGTAAACTTCCTGAATGTACAGAAAACAGGACGGATGAAAATCCCTTTTGGCATTGCGCAAATAGGTAAGGCTTTCCGTAACGAGATTGTTGCCCGTCAATTTATTTTCCGCATGCGTGAATTTGAGCAAATGGAGATGCAGTTCTTTGTTCGTCCGGGCGAAGAGTTGGAATGGTTTGCAAAATGGAAAGATGTGCGCATGAAATGGCATAAGGCTTTAGGATTCGGCGACAAAAAATACCGTTTTCACGACCATGACAAACTGGCTCATTATGCTAATGCGGCAACAGATATCGAGTTTGAAATGCCATTCGGATTTAAAGAGGTTGAGGGTATTCACTCCCGCACCGATTTCGATTTGGGAAGCCACGAGCAATATTCAGGAAAAAAACTACAATATTTCGATCCGGAATTGAATAAATCATATACTCCTTATGTGATCGAAACCTCGATAGGTGTAGACCGCATGTTTTTGTCAACCGTATCGGCAGCATACACAGAGGAAACTCTTGAAAATGGAGAAACTCGTGTTGTACTGAAACTTCCTGCACCATTGGCACCAATCAAATTAGGAGTATTCCCTCTTGTGAAAAAAGATGGTTTACCCGAAAAAGCGCGTGAGGTGATAGACAGTTTGAAGTTCGATTTTAAATGTCAGTATGATGAAAAAGACAGTATCGGAAAACGCTATCGTCGTAGCGATGCCATCGGAACGCCATATTGCGTGACTGTGGATCATCAGACTTTGGAAGATAACACCGTAACGATCCGTTACCGCGACACAATGGAACAGGAACGTGTTGCTATTGATAAACTGGCAGAGATAATAGGAGATAAAGTAAGCATGAAAGGCTTATTGAAAAGCCTGTAAATAATAAAATAATTTGAGCCATTAAGTCTCCGGTTTATTTTCGAGGGCTTAATGGTTTGTTTTTTTATAGAAAAGATGAAAAGAACAGAAATAGCAGAATTGGGTGAGTTTGGATTGATCGAACATCTAACAAAAAATATAAAATTAGTCAATTCCAGCTCCGAAAAAGGTGTTGGAGACGATGCTGCCGTGATGTCGTATCCCGACAAGAAAGTATTGATGACAACCGATCTGTTGCTGGAGGGAATACATTTCGATTTGATGTATGTTCCGATGAAGCATTTAGGATATAAGTCGGCAGTCGTGAATTTTTCCGACATCTATGCAATGAACGGCCAACCTAAGCAAATAACCGTATCGCTAGGCATTTCTAAACGTTTCTCGGTGGAAGATCTTGACGAGTTTTATGAGGGATTGTCTCTTGCCTGCCAGCATTATGGCGTAGACATCGTTGGGGGAGACACATCTTCTTCTTTAACCGGATTAACGATCAGTATTACATGTATAGGCGAGGCCGAAGATGACAGAATTGCATATAGAAACGGAGCCAAGAACACTGATTTGATTTGTGTGACAGGCGACCTTGGTGCTGCTTACATGGGACTTCAACTTTTAGAAAGGGAAAAGGCTGTTTTCAAAGGTGAAGCGGACTTTGCTCCTGATTTTTCAGGGAAAGAGTACCTATTGGAGAGACAACTGAAGCCGGAAGCCAGAAAAGATATTATTGAGTTATTTGAGTCAAATGGTATAGTTCCAACTTCTATGATCGATATTTCAGACGGATTGTCTTCGGAAGCGATGCATATATGCAAGCAAAGTGGTGTCGGATGTCGTATATTTGAAGAGCGCATTCCGATTGATTACCAAACGGCTGTTATGGCAGAACAGTTTAACATGAATGTGACCACTGTTGCATTGAATGGCGGAGAGGATTACGAATTATTATTTACAATTCCTCTTTACATGCATGAAAAAATATCCGAATTGAAGGATAAAGGTATCCATGTAATTGGTCATGTGACGGATATATCGTTGGGTATGTGTCTACAAACGCGAGATAACACAGAAATAGAATTGAAAGCCCAAGGTTGGAATACATTGAATTCAAAAAAATAATTGATTTTTTATTTGGAGTTTATAAAATATGTCCTATCTTTGCACACGCAAATAAGGCAATGGTGCCATAGCTCAGTTGGTAGAGCAAAGGACTGAAAATCCTTGTGTCCCCGGTTCGATTCCTGGTGGCACCACTGAAAATCAGACAGTTACAAATTAGTAGCTGTCTTTTTTTATGTGAAAATCGGCAGTTTTAACGATGAAAGTTAAACCAAGAGTTAAACCGAAAAACCGTTATGAACACTACTGTTAATGCCGTTTTGTTTAAGTCTAAGACTCTTTCAAATGGAGCACATCCTTTAATGATAAGGATATGTCAAAACAACAAGAAAAAGTACAAAAGTTTAGGTATCTCAATTCATGCTCAATATTGGGATTTTGAAAAGAATAAACCTAAAAGAAATTGTCCGAATAAGGAACAGATTATCAATCTTATAAATGACAAAATAAAAGAATATTCGGAACAAATTATAGAGTTCAAGTCTATCAATAAAGAATTTACGGTTACTACACTTGTTGAAAAAGTCAATCACATTACTGTTTTCAAGACAGTACACCAACTATTTGAAACACATATCCAGAAATTAAAGGAAGAAAGAAGAACAGGATACGCATTGTCTTTTAATCAACTCTTCAATTCATTATTGGAATATAACGGACATTTAGATATATCATTCTCTGATATTGATGTATTATGGCTTAAGCATTATGAATCTTGGTTAAGGTTGTCAAAGGGAATCACCGACAACACAATCGCAATACGTATGCGGACACTAAGAGCCTTATATAATGTTGCTATAAACGAAAAGTTTGTCAAAGCAGAACATTATCCATTCAAAACATATAGAGTCTCAAAACTCGCACAGGAGACTCTTAAACGTTCTATTAATAAATCCGACATAGGAGCTATCATCAATTATAAAACTAATCATGAATATACTATATTCTCTATAGACCTTTTTCTATTTTCTTATTTGTCAGGAGGAATCAACTTTGTTGATTTAGCTAACCTAAAACCAAATAATATAATCAACAATCAGTTAGTATATACACGAAAGAAAACGAAGAAGTTAATTAAGATACCTTTGCAGCCTAAAGCCTTAGAATTAATAACAAAGTATAGAAATTCAGATAATCCTTACTTGTTTCCAATATTTTCTACTTTTCATAAGTCAGATCAACAAAAAGCAAATAGAGTTCATAAAGTTATTACTAAAGTAAATAAATATCTTAAGGAAGTCGGTAAAGAATTAAATATACCTATTACTCTTACTACTTATGTTGCTCGACATTCTTATGCTACGGTATTAAAGCGGTCAGGGGTTGCCACCTCCATAATTAGCGAGTCGCTTGGACATAGTTCCGAGAAAGTGACACAAATCTATCTTGACAGTTTTGAAAATAGCCAAATAGACGAAGCAATGAAGAATTTGTTATAGATTATTTTGTTAACAATTTTTAACGATGGTATTTTTTGCTTTATTCTGCGTTTTTTTGTAAATTTATGTAATAATTCATCTATAGAGTTGTGTCTGAAAAGATACACACCAACCGAGCCGAGAAAGCCACGGTGGTCCAATGATGAGGTTAACAAATTAACAAAATATTTCTCATGGGAAACAGTAAAAATTCAATCAGCAAAATAATATTTTCATCTGTATACAACAGAGAGAATATTGTTATTTTCTTTTATATAAGAAGCTTAATATTACATCATATATTAGCTAATCCTCCACCTTAATATTTCTTGATTTAGATAGAATTATTCTGTCTATTACACTCTATTTTCTAAGATGTTAGGAGAATAGATTTTATTAATTCTGTCAGGAGAAATTTCTCTTGATCAGAGGAATATATAACTAAAACATAAGTTTATGAATATAAATAATTTAAACAACATGACCGAACAGACTTTAAATCTGTGTAGGTCAAATGATCTCTTAAAATACAATAATATTTTAGAGCAAATAATAAACCAATCTTATGCAATAAATTTCAGAGAAATAGCAAATTTAAAAGGTTCAGAAAAAACAACATCTAAAATTTATGAAGTTGTTACAATCAATGAATTACTTAAACATGTTAGGTCTTTGAATTCAGATTTTGCTACATCAGAGAAACAGATATATAGTTACAATGGTGCTTATTGGGAAATTCTTGATCGTGATGTTTTCAAAATATTTTTAGGGGATTTCGCATTACAGATTGGGGTTCCTCCAGTTGATGCCATGCATTATCGATTTAAAGATAAACTTTTAGAACAATTCTCATCCTCTACGATAAAATCGAATCAGAAATCAAATAATGAGACAACAATAAATCTTAAAAATGGGACATTCTATATTAATGAAAAAAGTTACGGTCTTCGAGATTTTGATAAAACTGATTTTTTAAAATATCAATTACAATTTGAATATAATCCAGAAGCAGAATGCCCTATATTTCAAAAATACCTAAATGAGGTATTACCAGACAAAGATTTACAAAACGTATTAGCTGAATATGTGGGATATGTATTTGCTAAACATCTCAAATATGAGGCTGTTGCGATATTGTTGGGGTCAGGAGCTAATGGTAAAAGTGTATTTTTTGATGTTTTGAATGCATTATTAGGTAAAGAAAATATTTCAAATTATTCTTTACGAGAATTAGCAGAACATAAAAGTTACCAACGTGGAGAGTTAGAAAATGTACTGCTTAACTATAGTAGTGAGATGGATACATCTTTCGATTTTCAGACATTTAAACAATTGGTAAGCGGAGAGGAAGTCGGTGTTAGAGGGATATATAGAGACCCTAAGATTATGAGAGATTATGGTCGTTTAATGTTCAATACTAATACTCTTCCTTCTCATATTGAACAAACAGATGCAATCTATAGAAGGTTATTGCCTATTCCTTTCAACACAACTATACCAAAGGAGAAACAGGACAAAGATTTAGCAAAAAAAATTATTAAACATGAGCTTTCTGGAGTATTTAATTGGGCATTAGATGGTATGAAGAGATTATTAGATCAAGATGGTTTTACAGAATCAAAAATAATTGAAGATGAAATTCAAGAATTTAAAAAAGATTCAAATCCTGTAGCAATATTCATTGAAGAGAAAAATTATAGACCAAGTATCAGTAAAACTAAATTGTTAAAAACTTTATTTGATGAATATCAGGTTTATTGCAAAACTAATGGATATATATCATTATCATCAATTAAATTTCATAAAATGCTCAAAAGTCTGGGATATAAATCGAAAAGAATAATTGATGGAAATATAATATATATAGAGTAATCTATGTAAAGAATGTAAAGAATGTAAAGATTTTAAAACTTAAAAATAAATATCTAATATATATTTAATAATATTTTTTTTAAAATCAACATTGTATACATAATCTACATTTATATTATTTTTAATTTATTATATAGGTCAGGGGATGTTGCGGTAGCAACAGACTCTGACTTTCTATTGTTTTAAGATATCAACTTCCCTTGACTCGCAGCGAAGCTGCCTATAAATAAACTAAGAATAATTAAATTTGTTCCCATATAAATATTTATAGCTATATTCATACTCTTATATTATGGATAAGTTAACTAAAGAGCAAAGAAAGAAAAATATGCAGGCGGTTAAAGCATCTGGCTCTAAAATAGAGATTGCTTTAGCTAAAACATTATTTGCTCGAGGTCATAGATATCGAAAAAATGATAAAACAGTTTTCGGGAAACCAGACTTAACCTTTAAAAAATACAAAATAGCAATCTTTATTGATGGCGAATTTTGGCATGGAAAGGATTGGCACATACGTAAAAACGATCATAAGTCTAATCAAGAGTTCTGGCACAAGAAGATAGAACGCAATATAGAACGAGACAAAGAGGTAAATGTTGAGTTAACTAAACAAGGATGGAAAGTTCTTCGTTTCTGGGGTGGTGACATCAAGAAAAATTTGTTATTTTGTATTCTTGAAATTGAAGAAGCTATAAACAATTCAAAAATGAATTTTACAGAAAAAATATCGCTTGAAGAAATAAGTGGAAAAAAAGTTAAGATACGCTTAATTGAACCAGAATCAAATGATGAAGCTGTTTTGACTCATTATATGCATAATACTTCCAATGGCGTATCGAAATCCTATAAAAAAGGAGCAATAGAAATAGCCAAACAAGTATTAAGTTTAAAATATCCAGAAGAACAAATAACGAATAAAGTGGCAGAAGAAGCACTTCAATATAAAATATTTGAGACTCATGATATCCCGTTTAAACCAAATGAGAATCCTCAATTTAAATTTATTGACTTATTTGCAGGTATAGGAGGGTTTAGATTAGCACTTCAAAATCTTGGAGGAAAATGTGTCTTTACAAGCGAGTGGGATAAAGAAGCTCAAAAAACATATAGAGCTAATTTTGGAGAAGTTCCTTTTGGTGACATTACAAAAAAGGAAATAAAAGCATACATACCTGATAGTTTTGATGTTTTATGTGCAGGATTTCCTTGTCAAGCATTTTCGATAGCTGGAAAAAGAGGAGGATTTGAGGACACCAGAGGAACTTTGTTTTTTGATGTCGCAGAAATCATTAAAACACGGCAACCCAAAGCTATTTTTCTTGAAAATGTTAAAGGTTTGGTAAATCATGATAAAGGCAGAACATTGCAAACTATATTGAATGTTTTACGGAATGATTTAGAGTATTACGTTCCAGAACCTCAAATAATGAACGCTAAATATTTTGGGGTTCCTCAAAACAGAGAGCGTATTTACATTGTAGGGTTTAGGAAAGACTTAAATATTAATGATTTTGATTATCCCAATCCTACAGATGACACAAAGGTTTTTGCAGATATCAAAGAAAACAATGTCGTTCCGACAAGGTATTATTTATCAACTCAATATCTACAAACTCTTAGGAATCACAAAGAGCGACACGAAAATAAGGGTAATGGATTTGGGTATGAAATAATACCAGATGATTCTGTAGCTAATGCTATTGTTGTTGGAGGAATGGGACGTGAACGCAATCTTGTCATTGATAATAGAATTACGGATTTTACACCGACCACTAAAATAAAAGGAGAAGTAAATAGAGAAGGAATTCGTAAAATGACTCCAAGAGAATGGGCCAGGTTACAAGGATTCCCTGACGATTTTATAATTCCTGTAGCAGATGCTTCCGCATATAAACAATTCGGAAATTCTGTTGCAGTACCAGCAATAGAAGCTACAGCAAGAGAAATATTATTAAATTTAGGAATTAATGTTGACAGGTAATATCGGAGAATGGAGTGAAATATATACACTCTTAAAAGTTGTCGCAGACAAAGAACTACATGCGGGAGATAAAGATTTAAACCAAATTGAAAGTCTTATTTATCCGATTGTCAGAGTCTTGCGGACAGAGTCGAATGGTACCTATGAATATAGTTATGACAACTCTTTAGTCTTAATAAAAAATGGGCTAATTGAATATCGTATACCTATATCGGAATTTCATCGGCAGGCCTCAAATTTGCTTACCTCTCTAAAAAATGCATCTGGTGGCACATTTTCTTTCCCTGACACCGAAAAATTTATTAATACTTTTGACTGTCACTCATTAAAAGCAAGTTCTTCTGTCAAAACAGATATTCAGGTTGTTATTCATGATTGCAGAACAGGTGCAACTCCTTTATTGGGGTTCAGTATAAAATCTCAATTAGGCGGAGCTTCTACACTTCTTAATGCAAGTAGGGCAACAAATTTTATCTATAAAATAGATAATGTTGTGTTATCTGATTCAGAAATTGAAGATATAAATTCAATATCTACTAAGAGCAAGATCAAAGACAGAATAAATGCTATTGTTAGAAGGCTGGGAGTTATTACTTTTACAAAAACAGAAAACCCTGTCTTCGGGAATAATTTAATGCTAATAGATAGTGCTCTCCCTGACATCTTAAGTAACATTCTTTGTTTATATTTTACGACTAACCATACAACGACGAAAGAACTTGTTGATGAAATAACGAAAGGAAATCCTTTAGGATATGATTTGAGCTCAAAGCATCCTTTTTATTCCTATAAGTTTAAAAGGTTTCTTACTGACATCGCATTAGGTATGATGCCGTCTAAAGTTTGGACTGGTGAATTAGACGCTACAGGTGGCTATTTGGTCGTTAAAGATGATGGCGAAATACTATGTTATCATATTTATAACAGAAATGAATTTGAGGATTATTTATTAAATAACACAAAATTAGAAACGGCAAGTAGCACAAAGCATAACTTTGGCTCAATTTATAAAAATGATTTAGGAGAACTATTATTCAATCTTAATATGCAAATCAGATTTATAAAATAATTATAATAAAAAGAGACTGTGAACAATTCAAATTTCGGCAGTCTCTTTTTTGTCAACAAAAGTTAAATTTTAACATTTTAAGCCTCGGTTTTCGATAGAGATACATAAGTCTTCATAAGGGTAAAGAAAGTGCCTTAAATCGAAATTAAATAGGCTTAAATTTGAAATATATGATTAATAATAAGAACGGCTTATATAGTAATTAGAACTATAATCTCCTTGTAAATATTCAGTTCCTGCATAATTAGCACCACAAGCAGATGCAGCAATTTTGTACGAACCACTTTTTAATGAGATTGTCCTTGCTTGATTAATTGGAATATCAATTTTCAAAACATCAACTCCACTATATCTAACAACAAGATTACAACCTGTATTATTCTGAATTTTCACGGAAGATATTGTCGAATTTGAAGTATATGTTTTAGTTGAGCTTGGTAATACACCTGTATTGCTATTTCCAAATATTTCATCAATTTCAATTTGAATTAATTTCTTTTTTAATCCAGAGACTCCTTTATGATTTGGATATTTAGATATAAAATCATTTATTATTGATGAAGAATTTGATTTATAGGCATTATTATAAGCTTCTTGCTCTATTTCTTCCTTAATTTTCTTTATTTCTTTATTCGCTGTTGCACCATATTTCCCATTTGGATATTCTTCTAAGTAATGTTGAAAACTTTCGATTGAATTTGTACTCTTTGCTTTATCCCAAGTGTCATTTTCTTTTATAATATATCGTTGATTTTTAATATTCTGTTCTATTTTTCGCCCATCTTTAGCAAATTGAGTTTCACTATGCCGTTCAAAGAGTATTTTCAATTGTTGTTCTGCTATATCAAATTCATTATTTTTTGAAAGTTCTAATGCCTGATTATACAATCGCTCAGCTCCATTTTCTATTTCGTCAAGTTGCTTTCTCAGCTCTTCATTTTCCTTGACAAGATTATTATACTTTAACTGCAAATTGTCATATTCTGATTGTTCTACACATGAAGTGCAAAGTATTAAGAGTAACAATAAACAAAAGAGCATTGATGTGTGCTTCATGATGATTCCTTTAATTATAACATTCATAAATAAATAGTCAAGAGAAGGCTAAAATAACAATAATTTCTCATAGCCTTCTCTTTGGACTTCAAATAAAATATCTAATACTTAAGTCTTAATGTAAATGACTATTTCTTGTTTTTGTCTTTGATTGTATTATAAATCCAACCAGCAATTACAGCAAATAAGCCAACAAGGATTCCAACTCCAATATCGTGACCGCCATTAGCTTTAAGAATGATAGAACCAAAAGAAAGAGTAGGATAAAAGAATAAACAAATGAATAAAAAGAGAATGTGTTTCATAAAAGTATTTTTTAGTTATTGGATAAAAAAAGTCAAGGAGCATCGTAGACTCGTGCAACCTCACTATCTATAATTTCTTTAACAACTGTTTCTGGTAAATTAAACGCTCTCGAAAACTTTGGAACTTCTTCCATCATTTTTTGCCTTAATATAGAAACTGCAGAATCAACAGCGAGTGAGGTTAAGACAGAATTAGGGTCTCCTCCTGCTTGTTTCATAGCATGAGCAGCTATTCTTCGTATTGAGTTTCTTATATTAATCCTTAACTCTTGTTCTGGATTTGTAATAGAACCTTGACTTGAAGAATTACTAATTAGCCAAATAACTAAACCAATAATAACTATAACAATGATTATCCACATAAGAAATTGTATTAGACCACCAAATCCCAGAGTGGTGTTAATAGATATAAAAAGCGTGGGACTTTAGCTATATCTGCTTTTCGAGGTCTTCGACTACCTTGTACAACAAATAAGTAAAACCCACGCCAATTATAAAAATTAACGTGAGCATTGGCTTATTTACTCTTGTTGTACTTTTGAAATTGTCGAAGTTTCGAAAAGCAAGAATAAAAGCTAACGCTTTCTCAAATAATATGTATGTATAAATTTTTATGTCATAAAAAAAATCAATTGATTCAATTACAAATATAAGCAAATTATTATTTAACAAATCTTTAATTCTACTTTAACTAATAATTTCTATATCTATAATGAAAATAATAATTAGAGAGAGTGAGAGGTACTATATAAGTATAAAAAGGAAAGGTAATAAATTAAAAACTCTATCCTTAAAAAGAATATTATGTAATCTATATAAGTTGTTTTTATTATCCTATTTATATTTTTAGTCAGAGACAGTTCAGTCTTAATTTACCCTTGACGAAAAAGCAGGTATTTTATCTAAAAATATAGATATCCTTAATTCCAATCCCTATATAAAATATTATGGAAACCGTCAACTTTTGAAGAGTGAGAAAAATCTAAAAAAACATATCGAAATTCGTTTGTTTTTATTCAAAACTTATGTGTTTTCTGCAAGATATTTTCTCTTAATTCGAGAATACAACGAGACCTATTATATAATTGGCTACCCCCTGACGGATATTTTCCTTACCCCCTATAAGAGTATTATCATAATAAATATGCCTTCTAAATTCGCTTATAAAGCGAAAAAGTACATAATAATATTTTGTTATAAATATTTGAATATAAACCTTGTATAGAAGTAAAATTATGACTAACTTAGAATCTTAATATAGAAAATTGATTATTAATCATTCTTGATTTAACTGTCATCATAAAGTTAAACCAATAGTTAAACCAGCCAATTTTCGTAATAAGAAAAATATCTTTATTTATTTGCACGACAGATAGTTAAAGGTGCGGTTTTACTTGGTAGAGCAAAGGACTGAAAATCCTTGTGTCCCCGGTTCGATTCCTGGTGGCACCACTTAAGAAGAGTAGCAAAACGAAGCAAATCCCTGAAACATAGACAGTTTCAGGGATTTTTCTTTTTAGGGCAACCCTGTGAAAATGGCAAAAAATGGCCATTTATAGAACATTTCTCTTTGTTCATTCATATGCTTTTTATTTCGGCGAAAAAAAGCAAACGAAACGGTATCTAATGTGCTGATTTGCCGAATTTTGCATACCGACAAACTCGTTTCATTTCCTTAATTTTGAACCATTAAAAAAGAGGTATTATGAAGCAAGAAATGATGAATGTTCTGGTCTACATTATTAAGACCCGAAAATTGAGAAACGGAGAATGCCCTGTATTACTTAGGGTAACTATTGACGGGGTTTACAGCGACATCCGTATTAACCGTAGCGTAAAAGAAGAAATCTGGGATGCAAAGTTAGGAATGTGCCGGGGAAAGAGCCGGGAGGCTAACGAGCTGAATGATTATATTCGCAGCCTCCATACCCGCCTGTATGAAATTCACAGGAACATGGTATTACAAGATGAGTATTTTACCCCCGAAATTTTATTGAAAAAACTCTTTAATAAGGAAACAACGAAAACCGTCCTTACATTTTTCAAAGAGCATAACGAGGATTGCCGACGGCGTATCGGGCTGGATTATGCCTACTCCACCATTAACAGATACGATAACTGTTATAAGTCCTTGCAAGTGGTAATAGAGAAAGAGTACGGAAAATCCGATATAACCTTTACCGAATTTACTTCCCAACTTATTCGGAAATATGAGCTATATCTGACGGTTGATAAAGGACTAAGTCAGAATACGCTTGTCAGATATATGAAAGTCATTAAAAAGGTCAGTACCCTTGCTCTGGCGACCGGATTATTGAAAAATGATCCCTTTGCAGGTATGAGATTCAAACAAGCTAAAACCAATCCGGTTTTCCTAACCAAAGAGGAACTGGATATTATCACAACAAAAGAATTTACCCTACCGAGAATAGCATTAGTACGGGATGTATTTGTGTTCTGTTGTTACACCGGATTAGCATTCGTAGATGTAAGCAACTTAAGAAAAGAACATATCGTTTTAGACAACGAAGGTACTTACTGGATTCGTAAGTCGAGGGAGAAAACAGAAAATATGTGCGACATCCCGTTGCTTGACATTCCATTAGAAATAATTCGCCGGTATGAAAATCATAGAATGTGTAAGTCAAAAGGTATTCTTCTTCCGGTTATGTGCAATCAGAAGATGAACTCGTACTTGAAAGAAATTACCGATTTCTGCGGGATTGACAAGGACGTTACCACGCATTGCGCCCGTCATACTTTCGCCACGACCGTAACGCTTGCCAATGGTGTAGCACTCACAAATGTCGCTAAAATGCTGGGACATACCAGTACAAGAATGACGGAACATTATGCTAAAGTACTTAATCACAACATCTATTCCGACATGAAAAAGGTACAAAGCAAAATGAGTATGAGTGAAATTTAATAAATTGCTTAACAGTAACAAAGGCTATCTTTTCGGATAGCCTTTGTTGTTTTAAAATATCTTACGATAGCTGTCTTTCAGCATTTTTTCAATATCAGATTCTTTATATAGAACTTTCGCTCCGATTTGATAATAGGGTATTTTCCCTTCGTTCCGATATTCTTGCAAAGCCCTTCTGCTGATTTTTAAGCGTTCAGACAATTCCTTATCCGTTAAATACCTCTCTCCATTTAGAGTAGGCCTACTCTTTTTAGCAAGTATCTCTACCTTATCCAGCATCCGGTCTAAGGATTCAAAAAAAGCTGTGATCTGGGGAGTAGTTCTCGTAATAAGGCTATTTTGATTTTCTGCATTCTTATCTTCCATATTCCCCCCTTTCTAACTCTATATACTTCTTAACATCCTCCGGCTTATAATAGATTTTGCCGTTAATCATTGAATAAGGGATTTTTTGAAAATTTCTCAGATACTGCAATTTCCGTTTGCTAATATCCAGTATTATGCAAACCTCCTGACTATCCAGCCATTCTCTCATCTCCTTATCTTCACTTTGATCGCACAGAAGATTTATCTTCCGGGCAAATGCCTGAAAGCGTTCCATCATAGCCTCAAAAGTGCGGGCTTCTATATTTATTATCTCCATAGTAATTTACCATTAATCGTTAATACTATGATTACGGGGGAACAAAGGTAAGTCATTAAAATACACCATATATCAATCCTTTGCGGGCTGGTAGCTTTCGTCTGCACTTGTCTATACCTAAAGTACAAACTGATTTTGGCGGCGGTCAAAATATGCCCCTTTTTTGTACTCCCTGTTCAGACTATCCGGGGGTAAAGGTGATTTTTTCTACTGCCCGTATCTTATAACTTCTTCCTCTTTTAGCGGGAATGCCGATTACGCCGATGAAGTGTTCGATTTCATGCGCGAAAGTATTTCCGTGTTCTTCACGCCGAAGCAAGTTCGAGCCGCAGGGCGGTTTCGTGAAAAATCTTCCTCTTTCCGTTCCGGCGAGCGTATTTATTCCCGAAAAACTGGCATCGGCTAAACACTACCTTTCTAAAGCCCCTGAAACTCGATCACTCATAACCGGCTCCGATACGGCATAGCGTTAAAAAAAAAGTCAGAATTATGATACGAACAGCAGAAAAAAACAGGAAACAACGATTCTCAAACCTTCCAATCAGCATAGGTTGGGTTTTGAAAATAGCTTTTGCGGTGGCGGGTTTTGCCCTCTGGGGGTGGTCGTTCGTGGCGGTTGTCGCAGGGATTTATTTAGCGTTGGCAATCATTAAAGGCGTTTTGTCCTGTCTTATTTCCCTTGCCGTTATCGTGGGCTTTATCCTCCTTTTGATAGTATTAATTTTCTAAAACATAAAAGATATGAAACCAAAGTATTTCAATTCGTTAGGCTCGTTAAACGAGTATGCAAACAATTATCCGAATAACAGTTTTTCATTTGAGCATAACCCCCGAAAGTGCGGATGCGATAGCGTTAGATGTAGTTTCGATGTAACCGACAAAGAGGATAACGATATTTTGGAAATCCTTGTTATATGCCCCATTTGTGCCAATAACCCTAAGAACAGACAGTAATATGATACAGCCTAAAATGAATCTGCACGGAGTATCAATATGCCCCGCAGGAGAAGAAAATTACGAGCGTTACAAGGATTTTCGCGGAAAATGGCTTTTCCAATACGATTATCGAGACACAGACGGCGAACTTTTTAGCGTAGTGATGCCAACCCTTACCGAGTGCCGAATGAGGCGGGATAAGTGGTTAGCGAGGAAAATAAAAAACAACAATTAATAATCATTCAAATAATTACAATCATGACAGCAATTAAGAACAACGGCACAGCAGTAGCAGTGGCAGAGAAAGCAAACGAAGTAGTAACCGCAGTAGTGGTTAGCAAACCCGACAACGGCGAACGCAAAGCCGTAAACATCGCATCGGACTTGATAGAGCCGAGCAACTACAATGCCCGAAAAACCTTTGACGCCGATGCACTCAAAGAGTTGGCGCAAAGTATCTCCATTCATGGACTGATACAGCCTATCACAGTACGGCGCAAGGGCGAAAAAGGCGAACATTACGAAATCATTTGCGGAGAACGCCGTTTTAGGGCGTGCCGTATGTTGAACATGAAAGAAATTCCCTGCATTGTTCGGGAAGTAACGGACGAACAGGCGTATGACCTTTCAATCTCCGAGAACTTACAGCGTGAGAACGTGCCACCAATGGAGGCGGCAGAGGCTTACAAACGCCTTATTGACACCAAGCGGTATGACATTGCAAGCCTCGCCGTAGCATACGGCAAAAGCGAAAAGCATATCTATCAAACGCTGAAACTTTGCGACCTTATCAAAGGCATTGCCAACCTTGTAAAAGAGGGCAAACTAACCGCATCGGCAGGGATAGTTATTAGCAAGTACGACAAGAAGATACAGGAGGATATTTTGAACGACCGTTTAGGCAAGGACGGCGCAGGCGAATGGTGCAATATCTCCGCTAATGCGTTGGAGGGCAAGATACGGAACTGTTATACGAACAACCTTGATAATTACAGTTTCGATAAATCCAAGTGTCTGAAATGTATTCACAATTCGAGCAATTTTGACCTATTCGCCGAGGGTGGCGGTTGTGGCAAGTGTACCAATAAAAAATGTTTATCGGACAAGCAAACGGCATACCTTGTAGAACAGGCGCAAGCCGTAGCCCTTGCCGACCCTAAACTTACATTTATCGGGGAACAGTACAGCCACGACAACGAGGCAACAACGATAATCAAAAAGGGCGGTTATGAGTTTAAGAACGTGCAAACGTATAACCTTAATTCATACCCCACAGCCCCGACCGAACCGCAAGCCTCCGAGTATAAAAAGCCCGAAGATTACGACAAGGCACAGGAGAAATATGGTAAGCAACAGGAACGATACGAAAAAGAGAGCCAAGAACTTGAAACGCTTAAAGAGCAGGGCAAAATCCGTGTGTATGCTAAAATCGGCGATAGTAACGTAAGAATGTACTACAAAGAGGTAGCCACCAAAGACACCAAGAGCAACGAGCAGTTAATCGCTGACCTTACCGCCAAGAAAAAGCGTAACAACGAACTGGCGGACGAAAAGACCGCCGAGGGCTTAAAGGAACTTTTGCGCACGGAACAGCTACCGCAATCGGCATTTACCGCCGATGAAGAAACGGCAATGTATTTCTTTATGCTTTCCAAGTTGCGCCGTCATAACTACAAAGCCGTAGGACTGAAAGAAAACGACTATTACGGCTATCTGACGGACGAGAAGAAACTCAAAATTGCATCTTCGCTGACCGAAGAACAGAAAACCATTGTACGCCGTGATTATCTGTATAGCCACCTAACGGACGGCACAAGAACCGTAGGCGATGAAAAAGGCGGTATGCTGTTGGCGTTCTCAAAACAGCATTTACCCGAAAAGACGGAGGAAATTGTAGCCACTTATAAAGAGGATTACGGCAAGAAAAACGCCCGATTGGACGAACGTATTGCAGGGCTGAAAAAGGCTGAAAAGAAAGCGAAAGCCGATGCCAAAGCAAAAAAGGCAGAGCAGACCGCCAAGACGGAGAAAGCCCCTAAAACAGCCGAAAAAGCCGTCAAAAAAGAAGTGAACACCACCGCCCCGAAGTCGGAAACCGCTAAGCCGAAAGGTAAGGAACAGCCCAAAGCGACCCAATCCGAGAAGAAAGAGGCAAAACCAACCCCGAAAGCGGATAAGGTGCTGATTGTCGGAGTACCCAAAGCGCAACCCAAAGCGGAGGCAGTAGCGGTATAAATTTGAAGTTCAACAAGGGGCGGGAGAAATCCCGCTCCTTAAAAACATTATCAAAATGACGGTATTTATATTATTCCAAACGGATATTCACAGGACAAGGGCAAGCCGTGCATTTTTCGGCGTGTTCACCTCCGAGGCGTTGGCGATGGATCACGCCAAAGAAAACGGCTTATATACCCACGATGCAAAAGTCGTTATAATTGAGTGTGAAACAGATAAATTCGACGAGGTATGAGGATAGACGCATATATCGGCAATCCGATTATTGCCACACAACAAGATTATTACGAACTGGAGGAACTTTTGCACGAGGTAGAACCCAACTATCGCAGCGTACAACTCCGACAGGAGCGGTTAATCATTGAGAATTTAAGCCGTAGGATGTTTCATTATCCACGCAATCCCACAACACAATGGGTGGCTGACCGACTGCGCAATATGGTCGAAAACGGGCTATAAATGCCTTTGAAGACGATTTTAAGAGCTTATATCCGGGCAGGGGAAACTTTGCCCGGACTTCTTTTTCCATGAGCCATTAGCAGGGCTTTATGCGGGAGAAAAAGAAGCAAAAAGCCGTATCCAATGTTTCTGAGACTGTAAATTAAACTGTGTCAGTAAAGAATAAAATTATTAACTTTACTAACACAGTTTTTTTATGAAAGAAGAATTCGATTTTGAAAGCATTAAGAACAAGGCTTTAGAGCAGTTAAAGTCCGGCAAGTCTTTATTAGGTAAAGATGGAGCATTTGCCCCTTGTTAGAAAGCATCCTCAATGCAGCCTTGGAAGGCGAGATGGATGCTCACATGGATGAGGATGAGCGCTCCAGCGGTAATCGTCGTAATGGTTTTAGTCCTAAGCAGGTTCAAACTCCTCTTGGTGAAGTTACGGTTCGCACTCCACGTGATCGTGAATCTACCTTTGAACCTGAATTTATTAAAAAGCGTGAGCGTATTTTGGCCGATGGTGTTGCTGATCGTATAATCGGACTGTATGCTTTGGGTAATAGTACCCGTGAAATCAGCGACTGGATGGAAGAGAATTTAGGCAATCGAGTCTCTGCTGATACTATTAGTTCCATCACCGATCGTGTTCTTCCTGAAATACAGTCTTGGCGTAGTCGTCCATTAGAAGAAGTATACGCTATTGTTTGGATGGATGCGATTCACTACAAGGTTATGGATGAAAAGAACCGTCCTGTCACCCGAGCTATTTATAACATTATAGGCATAAACCGTGATGGTTACAAAGACTTATTGGGGATGTATATTTCCAAAAGTGAAGGTGCTAATTTTTGGCTTTCTTGTCTGACCGACATTCAATCCCGTGGTGTAAAAGACATCCTTATAGCCTGTACGGATAATCTAACGGGATTTTCTGATGCTATTAAAAGTATTTTTCCTGAGACCACAGTCCAGACCTGTATTGTTCATCAAATACGTAACTCTATCAAGTATGTTGCCAGTAAAAATCAAAAAATATTTATGAAAGACCTTAAACTGGTTTATCAGGCAGTGAGCAAAGAACAGGCAGAGGTTGAGTTAGACAATCTGGAACTTAAATGGGGTGAGGATTATCCTATTGTCATTAAGTCCTGGCGAGATAACTGGGACAAGTTATCTGCTTACTTCCAGTACTCAGATGGTATTAGAAAAATGATCTATACCACAAATACACTTGAGGGCTATCACAGACAAATCAGAAAAGTAACTAAAAACAAAGGTGTATTTACCAATGACACAGCTTTAGAGAAATTAGTTTATCTGGCCTATCGGAACATACGGAAAAAGTGGACTATGCCTTTGGCTAACTGGTGGAAAACAGCCCAACAGCTATCTATAATCTACCCAGATAGATTTAAATTGTTCTGATACAGACACAATATCCGATTTATTTATTAGTTTTGTCATACCAACAAAACGATGGTGATACTTTGTACCATTGAGACAAAAACGATTAGGGGATCGACCCCTAACCGTTTTTACCAACAAAACTCAGGTTCCTCATTACCCATTGAGTGAGATAGGAAAATGAAAAACCTGATATTTTAAAGTGAAAGCAGAACGCTGACACAGTTTAATTTACACTACCATGTTTCTGTCTTTCTATTCAAACGAAACAATCCTTACAGGCAATTCTCTTTTTATAATTCTTCTACCCTTTAATCATTGTAAGCAGCATCTTAAACTGTTTGCTTGCATATAAAGCGTGAGGAATACCCGCAGGCATAATTACAGATTGTCCCGCAATCAATACTAAAGGCTTGCCGTCTATTGAAATTTCGGCTTCTCCGTCTAATATCTCCACCATAGCATCAAACGGTGCAGTATGTTCACTTAATCCCTGCCCTTTGTCGAACGAGAAAAGGGTAATATTTCCAGCATCATTTTTTAATACTTGCTTGCTGATTACTCCTCCAGTTGAGTATTCAATCATTTCTGCCATATTCAAAATGGCTCCTTTTTCAAATAATTTATTCATAGCTTTATTTTTTTAACAACATCCACCACAAGAACAGCCCTCAGAGTTTTTTGTTCCGGTAACTGTTATGGAAACAATCGCATTCCCGTTAATTGTTTTGAAAGCATTTATTTCGTCTTCATTCAGATACTTTTCAAGAATTTCGTCAGGAATGACAATTGGTTTTTCCTTACAAATAGTAATTTCTGCAAACCCAGCTTCTTCTATTTTTTGAAGATATTCATTTTTTGGAATCGCCCCAGATACACAGCCGACATACATTTCTGCTGCTTGCTTCAATTTATCAGGTATTTCTCCGCTGAGAACAACATCCGAAATACAAAAATGACCACCGGTTTTTAACACACGGTATATTTCATGGAATATCCTGTCTTTGGAAGGTAGCAAGTTCAGTACACAATTACTAATAACCACATCGGCACGACCTGCACTTACAGGCATATCTTCGATATCTCCCTGCCGGAAGCTCACATTTTGTATTCCACGTTTTTCTGCATTGGCTTTAGCCTTTTCTATCATTGGTTCAGAAAAGTCAATACCGATGATTTTTCCTTCATTGCCAACCTCAGCTTGTGCAATAAAACAATCATTTCCTGCTCCCGATCCAAGGTCGATAACGGTATCTCCTTTCTTTATCCCTGCGTATTGAGTAGGCAGTCCACAACCAAGTCCGAGGTCAGCATCTTCGTTATATCCTTCAAGCGTTGAATAGTCATCGCTCATAATGTTATATACTTCCTTTTGCTGGGTATTCCCACAACAACAGTCTGTTTCTTTTCCTTGTAAAGCAATATCACTGTATTTCTGCTTTACGATTTCTTTTAGCTTATCATTATTGTAATCCATAACTTATTGCCTCTTTATTCCCACTCGCCGGAGCAGGCGCACTTGGGCATTTCTTTCTTTAATATCTGTGTAATGTAAAACTCTGAAAACTTATTTTTAATCTCAAACCTTACCCGGTAGAACTGGTCTTTGATAAATTCCGGTGTACCTTCCGCCTTTGATGGATCTTGAAACCCAAAATGTAGACGCTGACTTACATCGCCAGTAAATACAGGGCAGGTTTCATTCGCTTCATCACAAACGGTTATCACATAATCCCACGATTGGTTAGTATATTCCCTGACATCGTGCGGAGTATGGTTACTGATATCCACCCCGGCTTCAGCCATTACTTCCACAGCCATCGGGTTTACTTCCTTCGCAGGTTCAGTTCCGGCTGAATAAACTTCAATCTCTTTATCGAACGATTGAAGAAAACCGTGAGCCATTTGGCTACGGCAACTGTTTCCTGTGCATAAAATCAATATTTTCATTTCGTTGTATTCTTAAAAAAATGTTCCGTAAATAAGACCGGAGATTGTTGCCATGATAATAACCAACGTTACATAAACAATCGTCTTTTGTGTACCCATAACACCCCGAATAACGAGCATATTCGGTAGAGAAAGTGAAGGGCCTGCCAATAACAAAGCCAACGCCGGGCCTTTTCCCATACCGGAGGCTATTAATCCTTGTATGATTGGTACTTCTGTAAGGGTGGCAAAATACATGAATGCTCCTGTAAAACTGGCGAAGAAATTAGATAAAATAGAATTTCCACCTACCGCCCACTCAATCCATTCATTGGGTATCACACCAGCAATCGCCGTGTCGCCGTGTGTGGAGCCAAGCAGGAAACCTGCCGTTACCACACCGATAGCCAAAAGCGGCATAATTTGTTTGGCAAACCCCCATGCCGATAGTGTCCATTCGCGGTTTTCTGCATCACGTTTATCAAACAACGTCATAAGCGACAGTGAAGCGATGCCGACTATCATAGGAACAAGAGGAATCAGTTTCGGGTTTGGTATAAACAGGTTTGCCAATACTGCCGAACCTGCCGTAACAATAACTCCCCCTACTACCCACTGCCATCTTATTTTCAGAATGGCAATAAGCGAATAGGCAAGCATAAGAGCCAATATCCCTGTGATATACCATTTATAAGTAAATATGTAGAACCATATACTTGAAGTGTCATTTGCAGCCGGAGCACCCCAATTTGCAAAGACAAGTATCAGCACTAAAGTAAAAAAGTGAAACATCGTTTGCGACATCGAGCGTTTAGCCGGAGGGACTTCAATATTCATTTGTTCCTCCTTCTTTGCTTTTTCTTCTTTCCGGTAGATAAATGCCATTATTAAACCGATGACAACAGAAAAAAGAATTGCGCCGATCATACGTGCAACACCCATTTCCGTTCCGAGAATACGCCACGTAAGAATAATAGATAGTATGCTGATTGCGGGGCCGGAATAGAGGAAGGCAATAGCTGGCCCTAATCCTGCTCCACGCTTATAGATACTGGTAAATAGTGGAAGAATGGTACAGGAACATACCGCTAATATAGCACCCGAAACGGCAGCAACCGTATAGGAAAGCCATTTCTTAGCATTGGCTCCGAAATATTTCAATACTGCACCCTGACTGATAAAAACCGCAATTACACCTGCAATGAAAAAGGCAGGCAGAAGACACATAACAACGTGTTCCTGTGCATACCATTTCGACAGGTCGAGTGTAGCATCAATCGCAATCATAAACCGTTCACTTTCTAACGGCAGGAAAAATACCGCAGAGAAAATGACGATCATCCAGACAAGGATTTTAAGCTCTTTTTTAGTTTCCATTTGTAGTTTATTATACTCCTAATAACTTCCGGATTTCACTTTCGGAAGGAACGTAGCCTTTGATTTTTACTTCACCGTCTACAACTATGCCCGGCAAAGTCATCACATTATATTTCATGATTTCCATAATATCTTCCTGTTTGGAGAGATTTATGTCCAGATTGTTTTCCTCAATTACTTTCTTTTCTGTTTCATAGGTTGTTTTACATTTGGCGCAACCTGTACCCAAAACGATGATTTCCATACCTTGTTATATTAAAATTGTTTCTAAATACTTATGATGACATAATAAATCCCAACCATAATAAATAGGGCTGCGACTATACGCTTAAACCATTTTTGAAAGACGTTCATTTTGTTGTAGAACTTACCGACATTGCCGACACTGTATGCTAAAAGCCACGCTATAACTATGACGGGAAGTCCTGTTGCAATAGCGAACACCGGAGGGAGTAGTAATCCCGACGGGCTGGCAATGGTTAGAGGAATTAAACCTCCGAAGTAAAGCACACCGCTGTATGGGCAGAAGGCAAGTGCAAAAAGCAATCCGAGCAGAAAGGCATCAAGGTAATTTTTCCTGCCTTCTTTCTTTTCGAGTTTAGATGTGAACTTTCCCATTCCCGGAATATTCCATTTAATAATATCGAGCATTAAAATTCCGATAACGATAAGCGCTATACCCAACCATATACCCCCGATGTTCTGTAATAGCCGTGCTACCTGAAACTGACTCGCTCCGAAATAAAAGATAAGTCCCAGTACCGTATAAGTAAACATCCGTCCAAGTGTATAGAATAGCCCATTGAACAATACACGGTGTTTTACGCCTATATCTTTACTCAGATAAGCGGTTGCAGTTATGTTTGTTGCCAACGGACAAGGACTAATGGCAGTCATCAATCCCAATACGAATGCTGTTAATATCGGCCAGTTTGAACCGTCAGCAAGATTTTGCAAATAATCCATCATAACCTTTTATCGACTTCGGTTTTGATAAGGTCAGTAAGTTTTTCAGGACTGTTCAAAGCATTGGCAAATGCTTCTTTGGTTATTTCAACATGGTTATCGCCTTTAGCAATGATGAGGGCGTTCCATGTTACTTCGTATTTTTCTACAAGCGAAGCATTTTGCTCTTCATCGGTCTTTACTTCAATGAATTTCACATAAGGATTATCCGTATAAAGCTCCTTTATCGTTTTTTCTGTAACATCACCTACCGCAATGCATGTTTTACAACGCTGTTTACCGTGGAAATAGTAAACATTTACAGTGGAAGCATCAGCAAGCTGCGTTTTGGTTTCCGTTACACCGGATGATTCCTGATTGTTTTTTTGTGTGTTACCACCACAAGCGGTCAGTAATAAGGCCAGTAATCCGAATAGAATACTTTTTTTCATGTTGATTGTTTTTAGAATTATTGTTTAACTTTATATCTTCTGTTCGTAGTTCGTAATTCAACGAATATTTCAGGCAAAAAAATAGCTGTCAACAGCCACCTTTCGATGTGGCGACACTTTCTATAAATCCGCCTAACAGTTCTTTTACCAAAGCCCAATTTTCTTTATTGATACAATACTTAACTGTTGGAGGTGTAATCTCTCCCTGTATCAATCCCGCATCTTTCAGTTCATTCAAATGTTGCGATAGGGTACTTTTGGCAATAGGCAGTAACTCCGACATATCTCCGTGAAAACAGCATGTCTGGCTGGCAAGCATCTGGAGTATCGCAATCCGTATAGGATGTCCCATTGCTTTAGCAAAACGTGCTATCTGTTCCTGTTCCTTTGTAAGTTCTTGCTTTTGCATTGCTTTATTATTTTCAGTTCGCAAATATACGAATAGACTTTCAATTCGCAAAATTACGAATGGAATTTTTATCTCTCTAAAATGAAAAATTCCGGTGGTTCTTATACCATCGGAATTTTAGTTATCCTATCTGTGTATTTATTTCTCGCCGGAAAGCAAGCGGATCGGCAATAAATGGATATGAACTTGTAACGCCTCCGGTAGTAACCGTAATTGTTCCGAAGCCGAATATCCGTCCTAAAATACTTTGCTTTATGTGCAGACCCTCGCACTTTGCCAGTACTAAATCAACAGCACGGCGACTGATAACACCAGTTTTTAATACCACCCGCTTATTGGTTACAGCATAAGATGAGCCTATTTTTACGAATAGCCTTTGCACAAGCGACACAATCCCGAAAAATAAAATCAATAACCCTGCATAGTGGGTCATAGCTGATATTTCTTTAGGACTTGAAGTCAGTAAAGCACCGATAAGCAGTAGTATTATCGGTTGCACGAACAGAAAGAAGTGCAGTTTTGCAACATATTTTATCTCTTCTCCGGGTTGTAAATTTGATTCGATATAGTTCATAATGACCTGATTTTTATTTAAGAACGTCCGTAAATATACATATTTTCAAAACAGCACAAAGTATAATCACTTGTTTTTCAATATTTCAAACAATAAGTAGCACCATCCGGTCGGATTTAGGTAACGATTACCTTTCCTTACTTCATAATGTAAGTGGTTACCCGTTGCTATTCCGGTGCTACCTACACAAGCAATTTGCAGGGCTATCTCTACCGAATCCCCTACATTTACCATTGTCCTGCTTAAATGTGCATAGAACGAGCGGAAACCGCCTGCGTGTTGAATCTCTATATAGTTCCCATACCCCGAACAATGCCCCTTATGAACTACTATTCCGTTTCCGGTAGCATACACGGGAGTTCCTTTAGTCCCCGAAATATCAATCCCTGTATGGAATTTCCACACCCTGTAAATCGGATGTTTGCGCATCCCGAATCCCGATGAAATACGTTCCGGTTTCTTAATCGGAAAAATCACTGGATAGTCGCATAGTTCACTGGTAGATAGTTTCAACGAATCGGCTATCTGCTGAAATTCCGATACGGAACACACCTGTTCCATATATTTTTCTATCTCCGGTTTCCTGTTTAGAGAATCGCCTGGTTGCCCCGATGCAGGCAAATACAATAAGGCGATAAAGAACATTAGTATATATTTCATAGTCTGTTTGAATGAAAGTAAGCACCCGAAATAAATCCGGGTGCTTTCCTGTTAGTCTATTTCCTCTCCCCACAGTTCTATATCTGTCGGGGCATTTATCAACGACCGGGCTATACATAGCCAGCATAAGGCATTGAACACGATATAGCTACCTATTATCATTGTCATCTTCCGTTTCGTCCTCTCCCTTGTCATTCTGAAACGAGAAAGTCTTTTGTACTACCTGCCCGTGATTATCTTCGATATACACGTCAATTACCTGTTGGTCGGTACAGTGCGAAGTGTAATACATTCGGAACGTTTCTTTTTTCAACGGGTAAAGGTCGTTCGGCAACAATACCCGTTCATCATCCAACCGGAGTTCCCCAACACCGTCAGGTTGGAACATCCGAATAAAAAACTTCGTGTCCTGATAATCTCCTTCTTTTACGATCTGGCAACGGATTTCCGCCACCTCTCCCTGAACGATTTTTTTCTGAACCGGCATAGTAACCAGATCAAATGCGTACACCTTATTAATATCCATATCGTCAGAACAGGCTAAGGCCAGTAGCATTATCGCTACCAGCCCGGCTGTTATCCCGAAAAAACTCTTTATTTTTTTCATTATGATTCGCTTTTAGTTGATTATAAATTTCAGTCCGATACCGAACTGCGTATGAAAATGCCCCGTAGAGTTGCCCCAAAGGATGCGTTCACGCCCTGTCAGGAGCAACACCACACGGTCAGATAGATAGGTTTCCAGTTCCAACGTGATTGCCCCACCGTAGATAAATGCGTCTTTGTGCCGGAGCGTAGAACCATCGTAAAGGGTCTTTTCGCCCCAATTCGATGTTTCATAGCCTGCAAGGGCAGAGCCTCCCAACGAGAGTAAAAAGGTCTTTGAGGGATCGGACAGGATTTTCAGATAGTAGCCGCCTTCAGCGGCAAACTGCGAAACCGGAATGCGGATTGTCCGGTATGGGTAATACCTTTCCATAAACTCCGCATCGAACATCCACTTATTGCCGTTCTTTGCGTAAGTAGCCATAGCCGCGCCGAAGTAATATCCAGCTTCGTTATCCTGCGCAGACGAATAGATACCGTCCACCATTCCCGAAGTTACCTGTACGCCCCGCATACCCGGTAATTGACGTTGTGCGTGTGCTTGGTCTGTAAAGACCAGGCACAACACAACCGCCATAATAAAAGATAGCTGCCTCATGGTTATTTCACTTTCAGTTCGTTAATAACCTTTGCCCGTACCAAATCGGCATTATCGACTGTGAACCGCTGATGGCGTCCGCCCTCCTGTTCGTTCAGCTCAATAACAAGCATTTTATCATCGGGTATCGTAAATTTCGGCAGGGTAAAAACCATTCGCTCCGTGCGCTTACCGCCTATCACCATCAAATTGTTATAGGCTCGAAGCGGCCAGATCACTTGTTCCTGAATTGCCGTGCGCTTGGCTACTTTTTTATCTACGATTTTGAACGTGATAAAATCTATATTGAACGGCACATTGGACGAATTTTTCAGTTGCAGGTGAAAGTACAACAGCCCGTTATGGGTATAAACTCCTTTGAGTGTGTGCTGTATGCCGAAACGCTTACTACCCAAATGCTTTATTTCCCTGTCATTGTTCTTATAGATGGACTGCATAATCAGCTTGACAAGTAACGGAGATTCCTGCCCCAATTCCTGCATATAGACGGCAAGGGCATTGTTCGGACGGTTCACCGCCTCCCCATCGTGCAGGAAGTCGGTCATTTCAACGGACAACTTTACAGGTTCGTCCGCATATTTAACATTGAATGTGTAATATGCACCATCTTCGGTAATGACGGACAGATTACTCTCCCGGCTGAAATCCCTTAAAGCGGCTTTCACTCTCAACACGTTTTCCGTTCCGTCCGCTTTCGCCGCGAGAAGATCTGCCGACCCTAAATCGACATAGCGGATTGCAGACGGAAAGATAATATGTACCGTTTTGCTGAAAGTAACTTCCAACGCATACGGCGGTATCATCCTATCGAACGTCAGCGGGCGGGTAAAGCCCTGATAGTAGTCGCCCGTTGTGGGCTTGGTTTCTATTACGGTAGTCGTATCATTGGCTACTTCCTGCGCATTGGCTGCAAATACGCTCACCGCAAGGGCGAGCATCAAAAAGATTCGTTTCATACTTTTAATTCTTAATTCGTTAAACATTGATTTTTTAGTGGTATTATTAATTCTCTTTTGGTAAGAGCAGTAGTTTATGATTGGCTTTCAGCGTAACTTTAACCACGCTCATTTTCTTACTCACATACTGCGATGCCCCTTGTATAAGGCTTTTCCCTATATCGGCGGCAAACTGTGAACCTGCATCATCGGTAATTGTAATGCTCGACCCTGCCGACTGCGCCATTTGCGAGGCTATTTCTTTGGCGGCTCTTATTTCATCGGAGTTGGGTACAGAGATACCCTTTTGCCCGTCCGTGTCGTACACTTGCAGTTCAACCGGAATAATGTTGCCTGCATATTGAATCGAATTAATCGTAACCTCCATCCGTTCGCTACCGATACGGCACGCCCCGGTAATGATCGAGTTGGCAGGGATAAGAATATTTCCCGCCTGCATCGGCTCTAACAGCCGGATTTGCACCTCCCGTCCGCTTGTCAGCGTTACGGTTTGGTACACACAGGCACGGATGCTGTTTTTGTCTTTCACTCCCTCATTCCCGGCAGCAGTGAAAAATCCCATATTGCGGGGCTGGCTGAACGATTCTATAAACTCATCGTCCGACATTGGTGCGGCCAGTAGCGAAACTACATTGTGGCGCACCTGTTTTACGGGCTGAACATTTACCTTGTCTTTCGTAGAGGGAGCAGCGTTGCTGTTTTCGTTCTGCCCTGCCTGTGGCGGCATATACCTCGCCGCCATCGCATAGGATTTTTCGAGTAAGGCAGTTTGTTCATCCTCTGCGGCTTTCCGTGCTTCGGCTTCTTCCAACTTGCGTTCGAGTTCATTCATACGCTCTTCGACAGCGAGTTCCTGTTCGCTCTTCCCGGCAGGTTCTTCGTACCATTCTCCCAACTGCTTATTTATATCCTGATAGGCATTTGCGGAGGCTTGCAGATTATTTACTGGTTTCGTTTGCCGGGCAGACGGATTTTCGTAATACTCCGGCTGATTGGATTCTGCCTGCTTAGGTTCTTCCGCTTGGTCAAACATGGTCGAAAAGTCCTGCAAAGAACGCATCCGTTCCTGTTCCTTTTGCCTCATGGCTTCCTGTTCATAGGCATTTCGCTTATCTGAAACAATACCCTCGTCTTTGGGTACGGGTAGTTCGGCATTTAAGCCCGACAGCCCTTCAACCTTTGTTTCGTCTTTGTCTGTCGGGGCGAAGATCAGCCACATAGCACCGCCGAAAATCAGGAAGAACAGCGGCATAATCAGCATCTTTTTGCGTTTCTGCCTTTCCGCCATCGAAAGTTCTTTTTTCGGTGGTTTTTGAGGCTCTTTTTTATCCGGTACATGTGGTATCTCCGGTTGCTGTACCTCATTATTATTCACTTGATCGCTCATACTGGTAATGATTAAGATTGTTAATACTATCCCTTTGCTGCTGTTGCAGTTTCAGGCTTTCTATCTGTTCTATCTGCATTTGTTCCCCCTTGCCTTTACCTAAATTGTAAATAGAAGAAACGGTCATGTAGATAGACAAGCCGCTGAATACGATAAGCATGGTAACGATTACGATTACCCGCGCATCAGGGCTTAACGGTCTGACAAGACTACGCAAGCGGTCTTCCAGCCATTCGTTTACACGTTGAATGATTTTCCGTATCATAGCTACCTACCTTTCCGTTACCCGGATGTCCCGGTTTTCCACGATCTCGAATTTCTCCATAGTGAAACCGTGCGGGTTATTGTCCGAGCGTACCGAGTTAATCAGGTTGCAACGGGTTATCAAGCTGCGTTCAGTCATGTTCGACTGCCGGAGGATCATCTGCCGGGCGTATGTTACCGCCGTATAGGGGTACACATCGAAGTTGCAGGCGATACTATCCACCTGTACGATCTGGTTGATATTGCCCGAAACGATACGGTTGTAGTACCCTTTTTCCGCCATGTCCTGATAGTATTTGAAAGCACTTTTATCGACAAGGAACAACGCCCTGTTCACATTGCTTTCAATGGCTTTTTTGTCGGGTGAGAGTGTGAAGAACAGTTCGTGAAACCGCTTGACGTGTTCCCGTGCTTCGACAGGGCGGTTCTGCGAAAGGTCTTGCGAGAGGGCAAGCATTAAGGACTTGCCCCCGTCCAACACGTAAATACGCTGGCGTTGTGCTTCGGCGAAGCTGTACGACGACCATACGGAATAACCCGTAATTCCGGCACACAACACCAGAAACACGATACCGAAAAGGCGTATCTGCTTGAATGATGTTTCTATATTCTTTAAACTTTTGAACTCCATATTTTTTTGAGTATTTTTAATTATTTACCTAATAATCTTCCGGCTACGTTGCCCGCAGCGGCTCCGGCTACGCCTCCTGCCATTGCTGCCCCTTTGCTTGCCGCCGTGTTTACTCCGCGTGTACCGCTACCGCCTCCGGCTTGAATCACCCAACCCGCAACGGTCGGTATCGAGAAGTACCCGATAATGCCTATAATCAAAAAGATGATATATACGCCATTACTCCCATCCGGCACGTATGACGGGTCTTTCAATAGCCCTATATCCATTTGCAGCATGAGTGCCTGAATTTTAGACAGCACAGCCGAAAACAGATCGGCAACGGGTAGCCACAGGTACACGCTGATATAGCGTGAAAGCCAGTTGGTAAGCGTGGATTGAAAACCGTCATAAACGGAGAGAGCGAATGCCAGCGGCCCTAAGATTGACAGCACCACCAAGAAAAAGGTGCGTAAGGTGTCAATCGTAAGGGCTGCGGCATTAAACAGTAGCTCGAAGAAATCCCGGACTAATTGCCGGAACCACATTTTCATATCGTACCATGTACGTTCAGCCCACATGCCGATAATTTCAGCCGCATCAAAAACGCCCAACTCTTCCATTTTCTGGTCGTACACTTCGTCATCGACCAACCATGCTTTACCCTCGCGTACCCGTGCATCGTATTCCAGCGCGTCTTTCTCCGCCTGTAATGCCTGCACATCCGTTATCTGCGATTCCAGTATGGTATGCGTTCCTTTTACCACAGGCGACATTACGGCGTTGATTGTACCGAGTACGATTGTGGGGAAGAACATAATACACAAGCCAATCGCAAAGGGACGAAGCAGCGGATATACGTCTATCGGTTCTGCCCGTGAGAGAGCTTGCCATACACGGGAAGCCACATAGAACAACGCACCCAGACCCGCTATCCCTTTGGCGACACCGATCATGTCACCGCAAAGGGGCATCATTTCCTGATACAGATTCCGTAAAATCTGATGCAGGTTTTCAAAATCTATTGCTAACAACATCATGGCTTACCAGTATCTTTCGGATGGATCACCATACAGGGAGCGTACCCGTTCCATATCGCCGGATTCCTGACTGCGGATAAAGGAAACGGATATACTTTTCTTGGAAAAGTAGCTCACAAGGTTGCGGTGTTGCACCATTTTGGTATGTATCTGGTCTATGATTGCCATGCGTTCGACATCGGTCATAGAAAGCCCGTTGGAGGTTGAGACGATATTTTTTATATCCGACAGCAGGTTTCCACTCTCTTTCAATAGCTTGGAATATCCGTTAGATATGGCTTCCAGTTCTGCGTGAGTGAAATTTTTATCGGTCAGCATCTTATTGAAGTTGGTAGAATATATCTGCGATATTTCGCTGACCAGCTCCACCGTTTCCTTGACCTTGCGGGCATCCTTGATAAGATTATGTACTGACTGTAATTTGTCATAATACTCCTTGCCCTGATTATAAATCTTCTGCATTTCCTGAAAGGAGTTGATTACGTTGGTTGCCGTTGTTGCTGTTTTGGAAACCGTCAGTATATTTTGAGCAAGGTTCGAGGGGTCGATTACCGCCCACTGTGCTTTTGCCTCGAAGCCGAAGAATGCAAAGGCTACTGTAAGGCATACAATTATTTTTTTCATTGTTTTACTGTTTTATTCGTTAATACTCATAAGGGCGGAAGTAGCCTTCGGGCTACTCCTCTGCCCGGACATATTCACCGAAAGCGGAAAGCAATAAGACCTCCCGCTCCCGGTCATAGGCAATTCCGATACGCCCGTACAGGTCGATGTAATACAGACCAAACAAGCAATACACTGTACAATCACAGACCACCTGCGGGTTGTTGTAAGTAAGTTCTAAACGGATGCCTCCCCGCTTGCGGGAAGTATTGCGGTAAATCCTTACCGCAGGCGCACCGTCCGGGCTTACCCAACGCCCCGTAATCTCCCGCAGGTTAAAATCCTGATATGCGGCGCAAGGGTCGGCTGCATTACATTTGCTGAACATGGCTTCTCGTTTTAGTTGCGTTTACTTTCGGCGAGCTGTTTAATCGCCAGTTCATAATTCCCGTCCAGTTCGTCCGTCTTTTTGAAGACTTCCATCTTTTCGGTTTCCTCTGTGGTATAGGTCAGATATTCTTCGCCGCTAACTTCGGTAGCATACACCGCCGACTGAACGCCGCCCAGCCCGAACCATACTTCTTTGTAAAACCTGCCGGGATGGTTTGCCATATTGATAGAAAGGATTTGACCTTTCTCTTTGTCAGTCAGACCGAGAAGCGATTGGATTACATCAAAACGGTTCATGAATTTGCGCTGGTCTAAGAGGATTTTGCAGTCGGAGTTATTGATGATTGCCTCTTTCACGATGGGCGAAGCGATAATATCGTCCACCTCCTGCGTTACGACAATGGCTTCCCCGAAATATTTCCTGACTGTTTTGTGTAGGCTAAGCACCCGGCGCCACATTATATTTCTATAATAGGTTTCCAAGAACTCGCCCCCGAACCGGACTTACACCTCTCAGCGTATCCGGCTCTCCACTAATTCCCTCAGTCTATCTTCCCTAAATGAATACATTGATGACAACTTTCACATACGGCAATAGTCTTTCGTTTTCGTGCAATCATATGACGTTCCCAACTTTTCTTGCCTTCAAGGTTTTTGAGTTTACGTACATGATGCATGACCAGTCTGCCTTCTGTTCCACACAACTCACACTTTTCTGCTTTCAGTCTGGCTATTAAACTGGTACGTCCAGCATCACAGATAGAATTTGGTTGATTGTCAATCTTTTTGTCATTCGAAGGGTCTTTCCTTTTAAAACCCTCGTTATAGAAATGTCGCTGTTTTACACCACTTTTCGTTTGGTACTTCACGATAAATAGCTTGTTCTTTCTATATTTCTTATTGATTTTTCTAACAGAACTTTTGTATTTACCTGCGAAGGTTTTATACATGCTATATTCCATGATGTATTTGAAATTGTGCAATATGGAGCAATTGTTTGCCAATGAATAATAATTGTAAAATCCTCTTATTTCCCGATTATATCTATCGAGTATTTCGAGGTCGTCATTAAAGATGAGCCCTGAACGACATTTGGGTTTCCAAACCTCTTTTCCGTTATGATATCTGAGTTCTATTACTCCATATTCAAAAAGTTTCTTCCTGATAATTTCTGTACTGACTTTCAGATACAATCTTTTATTGGAGCTCCTTCTTAGACGCCCCCTTTTATCTCTTCGTGGTGTATGAGATTTACGTACAAGAACTTCATATCCAAGAAATTTTGCTTCTTTTTCTGTGTGGGTAATGAGTGTTTTCTCATTCGATAGCTCCAGTTTTAGCTTTCCATTGAGGAAGTTCTTAATATCTTCCTTGATTATTTTAGCATCTTCTTTACTACCGATTACCCCAATCAGAAAATCATCAGCATATCTCACATATTTTATTCTCTTGAAATTTTCATCCATCTCATCTCCACTAGAGTAAAGGATTCTGGTTTTCTCATTGGCTCTAATCATCGCTATGATTTTTGCTCTTTCAGCTTCATTCTCCACTTTTGGGAGTTTTCGTCTTAGCCGTTTCATTTCGTTTTCAAAATCCATACACTCTCTTGTAGGTTTCCGTTTTGCTCCCTTGTCAAATTTTCGAGTATATTCTTTCATATACTTGTCCAGCTTATCCAAATAGATATTTGCCAAAATCGGACTTATAATACCTCCTTGTGGTGTTCCACTAAACGTTTTATGAAATGTCCAGTTTTCAATATATCCTGCGTTCAGGAATTTTCTGATTAAGCGGATAAAACGCTCATCTTTGATACGTTCCTGTAAAGTTTTAATAAGCACATCATGGTCAATATTATCGAAGAAGCCTTTTATATCTCCTTCAACAAACCATTTTGCACCACTAAACTCTTTCTGCACTTGGGCTAATGCAGTGTGGCAACTTCGTTTGGGACGAAAACCATGTGAGGTATATTCAAAAGTGCCCTCATAAATGGCTTCCAGTACCATTCTTACAACTTCCTGTATTAGCTTGTCGTTAATCGCAGGTACACCAAGCGGACGTGTTTTCCCATTCTTCTTGGGAATATTTACCCTCTTTGATGGTTGCGGCTGATAAGATTCATCCTTTAATGAATATATCAGTTTATTAATCTGAGACAGGCTCATTCCATCGATGGTTTGCCCATCAGAACCTGGTGTCATATTGCCCGGTTTTGCATAAATGCGTTGATAGGCAACATAATACATCTCTTCATTGAACAGAATCCTATAGAGCCGACTGAACTTGTAATTCAAGTTACGGCTATGCTCTGATAGACTGTTTAATACTTTTTCCGGACTTCTCATAATGTCTCTCACATTTTCCAAATTAGTACTAAAACGTTAATTAGCTGTCTCCCTTCGCCATGCAGTTTTACCTGCTTGTACAAGGCTTTCCCTTGCTCGGACTACTACGGAGACTCCGTTACCACTCCAGATTTTCAGAGATCTGCACCTCATAGCCTTACAACTGGCACTCTGGTATAGGTAATCCCCATTTGCGACTCGATAACATATTCTGAAGTTCAGAATATTTGTGGCTTGATAGATTGTCGGATATGACTTCCGTCCTTTATTGCTTATTGCAATTGTTCCGTGATACGTTCCTGCTCTTACTATACCTGTACACTAGTAAGAGTATCACAGTATGACGAGTAAGAAATTATCTGAAATTCAAATAACTTCTCATAGTTATCTTACGTCATAGCCTGAAAGTGGGACAACTCGGACTATCATTCAATCAGTTTGGACTTTATCCTCATATCTATCTTTTCATCTCGCCATTCAGCGGCAACCTGATAACTGGTTGGCTTATGACTTTACCAAGCATGCTACACTCCCTGTCCGGTTAGTTTCCCTTTCAGATCAGCTGGTCGATGATAGGCATTATTTTCAAAGAACACTTCACCTAATCTCTTGCCAATGAGACATTTATTAAGCCACCTTGATGGGCGCACACATATATTTCAGGTATTCAGCCATGTTTGCCGAAGAAAGAGCCTTCCAAGCCTCTTCCACAATCAGTTGTTTACGAACACCTTTTAACCGCCTCATTTTCTGGATAAACGCGTCCATAATGATGATCGTTACCACAGGAAAAAGTTCTTTATTCTCCTTAATACTGTCAATTTCAAAGACGATAAAGCTCTTATTCAATAGGTCGATGTTCTGTTCGGAGTTCAAGAGAAAGTCGAAACGTCCGCCCCGGTAATACTGGCGCAGGGTGGTAAGCATATTGTCGAGGTTAAAATCCTCTTTGCTTACCTTGATTTCCCTTTCTTCCAGTTCCCGGCGGTAGTCGCCCAGCATATATTCGTAGAAAGTATTAAAGGACGGAACGATACTTCGGTCTGCCCTGATGCGCTCGATATACGCCGATACCGCGCTGCCGAGTTCCCCGCTTTCAGTCTTGCTTACCTTATCGTCTTCGGATTTCCACAGGGTCAGAAGCAGCGTTTTGATGCTGTCCTTCTTTTCCACATCGAACTTGTAATCGTCCGTATAGAAAGGATTAAAGCTGATCGGATTTTCCTCTGTGTATGTGAAATAAATCCCGTCCTCACCTTTGGTTTTCCGGCGTACCATTTCGCACAATCCCTGATAGGAATTACCCGTATCGACCAGAACTACGTGCGTTCCTTGTTCCCAATACTGGCGGACGAGGTGGTTCATAAAAAAGGATTTACCGCTACCGGATGGCCCCAACACGAATTTATTTCGGTTGGTGGTTATCCCTTGCTTCATCGGTAAATCCGATATATCCACATGGAGCGGCTTACCGCTCACACGATCGCACATCTTAATACCGAAAGGCGAAAGCGAACTTTTGTAGTTTGTTTCCTCTGTGAAGAAACACAGGGCGGGTTCGATGAACGTATAGAAACTTTCCTCACTCGGAAAATCCCCTGCATTGCCCGGCATAGCCGCCCAATAGAGCGTTGCCGCATCCGTTGTATTATGACGGGGTTTGCATTCCATAAGAGCCAACTGCGAACCGACATCGTTTCGGATATGTTTCAGTTCCTCTGCATCTTCCGACCATGCCATTACATTAAAGTGAGCCCGGACAGAAGTAAGCCCGAACGAATGTGCTTCGTTCAGGTACTTGTCTATCCATTCCTTATTAATTTGATTCCCGCGTGAATAGCGGGATAAGGACTGCATATTGCGGGCAGACTTCTCAAACTTCCGCAGGTTTTCTGCCGAATCGTCCAGAAAAATGTACTGGTTATATACATGGTCGCATGAGAGTAGCAACCCTACGGGTGCTGCAAACGACAATCGGCAGTCGCTCCGGTCGGTGGATAGCTTTTCATAGCGCATATCCGTTCCGACCGTTCCGGGTAAATCCTCCACATCGGAAATCGTATGCAGGCATACTTTCTTTGCTCCGATGCGAAGCCCGTCCGCTCCGAGTTCCATATCCTCTAAATAGGTCGTGTCGTCCAGCGAGAGGGCAAAGTATTTCTCTACCAGTCCGGGTTCACTCTCTGTTCCCGTAATTTCGTCTGATGTTAAACGTGTCAGAGAGATAAATCCCGAATCGTTCACGATGCGCTCGAACTGTCCGACCGCCTCCAGAAACCGGGTAGCCGTATCCTTATTTACCTCTTTGGGTATAATGTTCCCCCGGCAAAGCGATGAGAAATTGCTCTGCATTCTCATTCGCTCTTTAGTCGTTTTTGTCAGGAACAGGAAACAGCTATGGTTCAGGTAGGGACGTTCGTTGAAGTGGCGTTCAAACGAGCGGGACAAAAAGCTCATATCTTCTTTGTCCGTTTCGGGTTTGTAGGTTTCTTTTACGAACCAGTCCTGCTTATGGATAACCGAGTAATCGGGCAAGACCTTGATGGCTTTCGCCCAAGCCGAGTGTATGGCTTCATATTCGACTGCGGTAACTGTGAACAGTTCCGGCAGATCGACACGGAAAGCTACCGTTATATCCGCGTCTTTACTGATGATGCAGCCATGCTCCACCGCCAACAGCGGGAATTTGCTTTCGATGGTAGCCGCTTTCATTACATTACGCATCGCGCACCTCCTTCTTTTTTGGTCGGCTGAACAAGCGGCGGGAATTTTTGCGGTTTATCAGGTAGCGCGGGTGCTGGCGTTTGGCAAGCATTTTCATCAATCCATACTCCCCGTATTTCGCATTCAGGTTGAAAGTCAGCCACACCAAAGCGGAGGCGGCGATAACGCCGAAACCGATGCAGACCCACTGGTCTACACCTGCCATATACATAATCACAAAGACCACGAATACAGCCAATAAACCGCCCGCAAAGATGAAGAGATACTGACTTTTCAAGCCCTTAAATTCCACGCTCTTGCCAATGCCTTTATTAATATTATGCTCCATTTCTTATTGTTTTTTGGAAATGGATTACAAAAAGAAGGAACGAAGGATGGTGGCGGCAACAATCAGGAAGATACACGCGCCGAACCAAGAGGCGGCGGTTTTCGATGTATCGGGGTCGCCCGAAGAGAACTTGTTATAAACTTTGATTCCCCCAATCAAGCCGACAACGGCTCCGATGGCGTAAATCAATTTTGTGCCGGGATCGAAATACGATGTTACCATATTGGTAGCTTCGGTAATACCCCCGATACCGTTACCCTGTGCAAAGGCGGATGATACGGCAGCGAAAATGAAGGCTGCCGACATAAGAATTTTTTTCTTTGTCATACGATTTTTTGATTAATGGTACAGGGGGTGGAATAGTCCCCTGTACCGGAAATGAATAATTGTTTAACTTGATCTTTTAGTGGTGGTCAGCGTAGCTAACCGTAATCCCGTTCTTTCATTTTACTTTGTTTTTTACTGTTATACATCTTACGCAAAGCCGCGTACATTAAAATCTTTCGGTGCTTTTACCGTTGGTTCGTCCGTTTCTCCCGCCTCCCGTTTCTTTCGGTGGAAAGCAGAGAAGTAATCGTCCATAAGTGTGGATACCACTTTCTTTTTCGGTTCATCGCCTGCGACCTGATCGAACATTTCGGTCTTTCGTATCTCGATGAGTACCCGCCCGGCTTCTTCTTTTTCTTCGATTGTTGCGACATCGGCAGTTTCTACCGTCCGCACCATGCCTGCCAATTCATCAAAGCCAAGTCCGAGTGCCATCGAAACCCCGGCAACCCCTTCGGTATCTTCGTCCTCTGTTTCTTCTTCGTCTATATCTTCCGTGTTATATTCCGGCTCAAATTCGGGGGGTGTGTTCTCAATTACTAAATTGATTTCGTTTGAATTTTCGTCCGTCATATTTTCATCGGATAAGACTGTTTCCGATTCAACCAAAGGGGGTGTTACCGGAGCATATTTTTTGTTTTCGTCAGCAAATATAGGCTCATTTTCAATCCGTTTTTCATTATGAATCAGCGTGGTAGCTTCTGTCCGGGATTGTCTAAGGTCAAATTTGCTTTTGCCAATTATATCCTCTTTCGGGGCAGAACGAAACGGATTGAAACTGGGATTTTTCGCTGCATTCTTTTTCTGTTTCTGCATCCGTTCCCGAATCAGGTAAAGGGCGACAACCAATGCGTACAATACGATGGCTGAAATAATATATCTTTCCATAGCTTATTCATTTACAGTAAATCGTCCGGGCGTTGCCGATATACCTCGTTTATTTCTTCCTTATGGAGTTGCAGGTGTTCATTAAGCACCGTATCTATATACCCGCCTACGGAAATATCATTTCCGGCATCGACCAAAGCCCTGACAAGTTTTGTGATAACCGCATGAACATCGTAGCTGATATAGACACATTGCCGTGTCTTGATTTCGTTACGCTTCAAAAAGGTTTCTTTATATCCTGCCTGCCCGCCGCGCTTGCGCTTCGGCGTTTCTTTTTCTTTCGGCTGTTCCGGTAAATTCTCCTGTTCCGGCGGGCTATCTTCCAACGCAGGTTCAGCGGGTTGGATAACCTGCGAATTAGCCCTGTTGTCGGGTTTGGTCTGACCTATGATAAAGTCGGGGTCAAACCCTGATGTATCCACTTTCTTTGCCATAGCTTACCCATTTATCAATTCCAAAAGCTCATCGGTAAGGGCATCTATATTACTACCTTTGACAAGGGATTTATCCGCAGGAAATAATGTTGAACGGAACAGGGCTTTGTGATTGACAGACTGCTCCTTGCGAAAACGTTTGCTGTCGGGGATGAAGGTGTTAAGGGCTATAAACCCCAACTCTTTGATAACTCCTTCGTACACCTCATATAATTCGGATTTTTCCCTGCCATCGACCAGATTCCATAGAAGCCGTATAGCTTTGATATTGGACTTACCCGTGTTCACGATATTGTCCCTTACGACAATCATGTAGTTAAGGGTGCTTTCCATTACCACACGGTCGGCGGCAATCGGAGCAATGATATAATCCATGCTGGCAAGGGCGAGGACTAAATCACGATTGTTCATCGTTCCGGGCAGGTCGAAGAATACAAAGTCATATTCGCCCTGCTCACAAAGCGTATCGGCATCGCTCAACGCTTTTTCCGTACTGCTCTCAATTACGGGATAGGCTTTCTTACCCCCCATACGGGTAAATTGCTCATAAGCCATCCCTTTGTAATACTCGTCCTGTTCCACCATTTTGAAATCGCGTTCCCGCATCTCCGCGATGGAGTGCTGCGGGTAGTCGCAATCCACGATTGCCACATTGAAATCCTTTACATAATGCAGGTAACTTGCGACCAAAACGGTAAGGGTGGTTTTTCCTGCTCCGCCTTTCTGTGTGCTGAATGCTACATACTTCGGCTCTTTTTTACTTACTTCATTTTTCATTGCTCTAAATGTTTTAATTGTTAATTATTTAATTATCCGTACCACTGATTCGGTACTGTTTTATTTCAGTCGATATTCGTTTGTTTGCCTATTGACTGTGATACTATTCTATTGACGGATTGAATCGCCTTGATAGTTTTTTACCTGTTCATTTACTTATTGCAATACATAGCTGGAAAACCAAAAAAGCAAAGCGATATTCATTTACAACAGCACTTATTTACAACAGTACGACAGCACGACAATACAAATTCAAATCTTTGATTTTTTGCCTCTGTAAATTCAGAAATCAATAAGGCTTCAAATCCAAATTTTCGGCAAATAAACGCCTTCTTTTTCATACTTGCACCACATTTTCGAGGGGTGGTAGCTTCTGTCCAGCATTGTCTATACCTGTTGATATACAGCGTATTATTTATTAGACATAACTTTGCAGCGTGAAACGTTGCGGGGTATTCATGCCGATTTTTAAGATAGTTCCGGCACTCAAAAATTGCCCGGCGAAGGCAGTCTTACATCCCGAAAAGTTCGGGACGAAAAGATGCCCCTTGCGGGCAAAATGTATTTGCATTTTGGCAAATAGCAAGATGTGTTGATTGCAGCAAACTTCGTTTTTTGCAGCATCAACCTCTTGCTCTTCCAGAGGGGTTTTTCCTCTCCGAAGTCGGGAAAAATTAAGCCGGCACGAGCCGTCCGCAAACGTTCATATAACCACTAAAAGATTAATGTTATGAACGAAGAAAAAAGAGAACCCCGTAAGCGGGGAAAGGGGGGCAGACCCCCGAAGAACGACCCGGCAAAACATCGGCTGACGGTGAACCTGACGGACACCCAGCACGCCGGATTTCTTGCCATGTTCGAGCAGTCAGGCGTAAGTTCGCTATCAGCTTTTATCTGTGCCCGCATCTTTGGCGATGAGTTCCGGGTAGTAAAAACGGACGCTTCGGCAGTTGAATTTACCGCAAAGCTGACCGCGTTACACAGCCAGTTTCGGAGCGTGGGCGTGAATTACAACCAGATTGTGAAGGAACTGCACAGCAATTTCGGGGAGAAAAAAGCACTCGCTTTGCTCTACAAATTGGAGAAAGCGACCGTAGAACTGGCGGGAATCGGGCGCGAAGTGATGAGCTTGTGTGAACAGTTTAAGGCGAAATACCTCTAAAAAATGGTGGCGAAAATCTCTCACGGAAGCAATCTGTACGGCGCACTTTCCTACAATCAGGAGAAAGTGGACGAGGGTTTGGGTAAGGTTTTGGCGACTAATTTAGTAATCGAACCTACCGATGGAGCGTTCAATGCCTCTGCCTGTATGCAGGATTTTGAGCGGTTTATGCCTTCGCATATCACCACCAAGAAACCTGTTATCCATGTTTCGCTGAACCCGCACCCGGACGATAAGCTGACCGATGAACAGCTTACCGAGATCGGACAAAAGTATATGGAGCGGTTGGGATATGGCTCACAGCCTTACATGATTTTCAAACATGAGGATATAGACCGCCAGCACATTCACATCGTTTCGACCCGTGTCCGTCCTGATGGCTCACTTGTTCCTGACAGCTTCGAGAAAGACCGCAGTAACAAAATCCGGCGGGAGTTGGAAAAGGAATATAACCTGATTCCCGCCAACGGTCAGAAGCAGGGCGAGGCGTGGCGGCTTGCTCCGGTAGACGTTAGCCAGGGGAACTTAAAAAAACAGGTGGCCAACGTTATCAAACCGCTTTCCGGAATGTACCGTTTCCAGACGCTCGGCGAATATCGCGCCCTGCTTTCCTTATATAATGTAGGCGTGGAAGAAATCAAAGGGGAAAACAAGGGCAAGCCTTACCGGGGATTGGTTTATTCGGCATTGGACGGCGAGGGCAACCGTATCGGTAAACCTTTGAAATCTTCCCTGTTCGGTAAAGCTCTCGGTATCGAAACATTGGAAAAGCAGTTTGGCGTATCGAAAGAAACAATCAAAGCGGACGGTGTTACAGCCCGTACCCGCACAGTGGTTTCCGAAACCTTGAACAGTATCCGCACCGAAAGCGAGTTCCGGGCGGCATTACAGAAGAAGGGCATTGACTTGGTACTTCGCCGCAATGATGAAGGGCGTATTTTCGGGGCTACGTTTATCGACCACAACGAACGGGCGGTATTAAACGGTTCGCGTCTGGGTAAGGAGTTTTCAGCGAATGTCCTTAACGAACGGTTTGCAGATGATTCGCCCCGCGAGGATCTGCAAACCTGGCAGCCGAAGCAGTCCGATAATCTGCGACAGGCTGATAAACCCGCCACCGACAAACAACCGCAATTCTCTCAATCAACGATTGATGATGCAGCGGGCAGTTTGCTATCTATCCTTACTCCCGAAGCCGGAGGACAGGATAATACCCAGCCGACCATTAAGCGCAAAAAGAAGAAAAAGCGCAGGTATGGCAGGCAGCTATAAGATTTGAAATAATAACAATTTAATTTTTACGATTATGCAAAATGAAGATGATTTGAGGGGCTTGGCTAAGGTGATGGACTTTATGCGTGCGCTCTCTATATTATTCGTAGTGATAAATGTGTATTGGTTCTGCTATGAGGCAATGCACGAGTGGGGAATCAATATCGGGGTGGTCGATAAAATCTTGATGAATTTTAACCGTACCGCCGGATTATTTACCTCAATCCTGTGGACGAAAATCTTTGCCGTAGTGTTTCTTGCTTTGTCCTGTCTGGGAACAAAGGGCGTGAAAGAGGAAAAGATTACATGGACGAAAATCTATGTATGCCTCGGCATTGGTTTTGTCCTGTTCTTTTTGAACTGGTGGTTATTGTCATTGCCGTTACCTAAAGTAGCCAATGCCGGATTATATATTTTCACCATTTCGATAGGCTACATATTACTCCTGATGGCGGGTACATGGATAAGCCGCTTACTCAAAAACAATATGTTCGATGATGTTTTCAATACGGAAAACGAATCGTTCATGCAGGAAACAAAGTTGATGGTAAACGATTATTCGGTAAATCTGCCTACGAAATTCTGGTATAAAAAGAAGCAGTGGAAAGGGTGGATAAACGTTGTAAATCCATTCCGGGCAGCGATTGTGTTGGGTACTCCGGGTTCGGGTAAATCATACGCCGTTGTAAACCAGTTTATCAAACAGCAGATTGAGAAAGGCTATACAGGCTATATTTACGACTTCAAATTTCCCGACCTCTCTACCATTGCTTATAACCACCTGTTAAACAACCGGGAAGGTTACGAGAAAGCACCGACATTCTATGTAATTAATTTCGATGATCCGAGCCGTTCGCACCGTTGCAATCCGATTAATCCTTCGTTTATGGATGATATTTCGGATGCCTACGAATCGGCATATACGATAATGCTGAATTTGAACCGGACGTGGGTACAGAAGCAGGGTGACTTCTTCGTCGAATCCCCGATTATTCTTTTCGCCGCTATTATCTGGTATTTGCGGATTTATGAGGATGGGAAGTATTGTACTTTTCCCCATGCTATCGAGTTTTTGAACAAAAGTTATGAAGATATTTTTCCGATTCTAACCTCTTATCCCGACCTCGAAAACTACCTTTCTCCCTTTATGGATGCGTGGAAATCTGGGGCTGCCGACCAGCTTCAAGGACAGATTGCGAGTGCGAAAATACCGCTCTCCCGCATGATTAGTCCACAATTATATTGGGTAATGTCGGGCGATGAATTTACGCTGGATATTAATAATCCGGACGACCCTAAAATGTTGGTCGTGGGGAACAATCCCGACCGCCAGAATATATACGGTGCGGCTCTCGGATTGTATAATTCCCGTATTGTGAAGTTGATTAATAAAAAGGGGCAACTCAAATCTTCGGTTATCATTGATGAGTTGCCGACTATTTATTTCAAAGGGTTGGATAACCTGATAGCCACCGCACGGAGCAACAAGGTTGCTGTATTGTTGGGCTTTCAGGACTTTTCGCAGCTAAAGCGCGACTACGGAGATAAAGAAGCTGCCGTAGTAATGAACACCGTAGGTAACATCTTTTCCGGGCAAGTGGTCGGCGATACTGCAAAAACGCTTTCCGACCGTTTTGGGAAAGTATTACAGAAACGCCAGTCCATGACGATAAACCGAAACGATAAATCAACTTCCATTTCTACCCAAATGGATAGTTTGATACCTCCGTCTAAAATCTCCAATCTCACACAGGGTATGTTTGTGGGTGCGGTAGCGGACAACTTCGATGAACGGATAGAACAGAAGATTTTCCATTGTGAAATCGTTGTCGATAACGAGCGTGTTTCCGCTGAAACGAAAGCGTACCGTAAAATACCCGTTATTACCAACTTTGTAGATGAAAACGGCGTGGATCGCATGAAGGAAATGATTAAGGAGAATTACGACCGTATCAAAGCGGAAGCCAAACAGATTGTGGCGGATGAGTTGGAGCGGATTCGCAATGATGAGAACTTGCGGCATTTGTTGCCGAAAGAGGAGTAGAGACAGTTAGTAGGAGTCACTCAAAATTTGGGTGACTCTTATTTTCTAATCCTTTCAAATTCATCTTTTATTGGCTGAAGAAAATTCGTAATTGTACTTTCTTGGAACTGGCTTTTTAATATAGACATAACATATCCCACATCATCAATTTTTTCACTATCAAAACAATAAGATTGGAAATGCAAATTGCTGTCTAACATATAAAAGCAAAGTAATTCGGATGTTCTATATTTTGCTCTATCATTAGAGTTCATTTTTAGAATTTCCCTATAATCATTACTTTCATTGGCGTATTTTAGCATTTCGGTTACATAAAAAATAGACTTGATTTTATCTGATTCAATTCTCTTTGCAATATCATTTATAGTCCTATACATTGTCGTTTTTATGGAAGCATGAAATGATTTCAACGCAAAAGTTTCATCCTCATACACAATCATAAAAGTTGGCATTAATGTTTTCTGCATAGAAAATACGACTATATGCATCGTGATAAAATCGTCAAATGCATTCCTTTTTTCATTACTGTCTTTACTGAGGAAGTTACAAAACCCAGACAAAGGCATCCTTATAGAAAGGTCAGGCATCATAACTTCCATCCTTGATCCTTTTTCAAAATGATCCTTTTGAGGATAATAAGCAAAGTCTTCGATGAATAACATATTCTTGGGAACCTGATAAAAGTTCATCTTATCTATTTTCTGTTCTAACTGATCGCATAATCTACATTCTTCGTTTATTGCTTCTCTCATACTTGATATAAACATTTTCATGTTACTTATGCCTAAGATCAAATCATCATATAATTCTTTGTTCTGACCTTTTTCGTAGAACGAAAATTCCACAGAGAAAAAAACTTCTACTGGATTAATGTCAATAAAAAGACTTCTCAGAGAGTCAATGATGGTTGAATATTCCACATCATTTTCAATAGTGAAAACATATTCAGGTAGAGCAATTGATGTTTGAGGAGAGTATAAAGTTATAGTTATCCTTTTTTCTAAATTGAAAGGATGCTGTTTCAGAACTTCATTTCTTTTTTCTACAAACCATTTACAGGTTTCATTCAAAAGATACTTCGCCCTATTCTCCTCATATATACTCTCATATTCAGTATGGGCTAATGATTTTTGCAAAACAAAAGTTATGTTTCTGTATTCTGAAAAGAAATTATCCAAACAGGATATATTGTCAAAAAAGTTGTTCCCTTTTTGAAATTGCTCCAAACTGTTTAGAGCACTATATAACTTATGCATTGCAGGATATAGTAATCCATTAGCTGTTGTCTGACTCATAATTCCTTATTTACAAATAATCACAAAGATAGGCTATTTCTCTGTTACAGGTATAAAATAACATATCATATTATTCTTTCTCAGTTCTCATCAATTTATACATAGATTGCAAAATCGGAAGGCAAAAACGCCCCGATTTTCAAAACATCCATAGACAACCCCGGACACAAGCATCCACCGTCTTAAATCCTTGCTCTCAATCCATTACTTAGGTTTACTTTCGTTCTGCATTACTATTAATGCAGAATAAATACATATTTATTATGGACGAAAAAAAAGTAAAAAATGAAGAGCCTAAAGTCTTTCTGACACAGGGCGAAGATGGCAAACTAAAAGTCATCGCAGGAGAACAGGACGGCAAGCTAAAAACAGTCGATCCCAAGAAAGAGAACGCCGACCAGTTTATGAAGATTGACACCAACGGCAATGCGTTGGAGAATTTCTTCAAGAAGTTTTCGGCGCAGTTCAGCCACCCATCGCACACGGGTGTGTATGCAGTTGCCGCATCGGCGGTGGATAAGGTCGCGGCTTTCTTCGACAAACTTATCCGTATCGACCACAAAGACAAGGCACTCGACCCGTACCGCGTCAAATTTGACGGTAAGATACGCATAGAGGTAGAGTTTACAGGCAAGTACCAACCTTTAGACCTGAATAAACTCAACTGGAAAGAGGTTGAAAAGTTAGGCGTTTCCGGTGAGAGCTTGCAAGATGCCCTCAAAGCAATGGTTTATGGTCATAAGTCGCCCGGTCTGGTCGATATTAAGCCAGCCGTTGACGGACAGGAATTTCCCATGCAAGCCCGCTTATCGTTGGAACAGCAGCCGGACGGCAGTATCAAAATCGCTACCCATCCCAAACAGGAGCAGCCCGATTTTGAAAAACCGTTTATGGGAGTTGTCTTTACCGAGCAGGATAAAGAGCAGTTCCAAAAGACAGGACACGGCGGGCGTGTGTTCGACCTCGAACCCGTAGCCGGAGGCGAAAAAGTTCCTTCGCTTATCTCCCTTGACAAACTTACCAACCGCTTTGAGGCTATGGCGTTGAAGGATATTTATATTCCGCAGACCTTGAAAAACGCCCCGCTTTCCGATGAACAACAGCAAGGATTGAAAGAGGGTAAAGCCGTTTGGATTGAGGGCATGGATAAGAAAGTTAAACAAGGCGAACAACCCTCAAAGATTGACCGCTTCGTTCAGTACAACGCCGCCAGTAAAAACTTCGACTTTAAGTTCAGCGATGAACAACGCCAGCAGTTTAACCAGGAACGGCGAGCCAAACAGGGCAAGGGGCAGGCGGAAGGTCAGGAACAGAAAATGCCTAAAGCCCGCAAGCTCGGTGAGATTTGGGTTTACTCCAAACAGGGCGGCGTACAACTATCCCGCGAGGATTTTGACAAGCTATGCAACAAAGAACCTGTCTTTGTCAAGGACATGGAATCACAGAAACCCAAACAACAGGCGGATGCTTCGGGAGCGCAAAAGGTGGAAGCTACCGACCAGAAAGGGCAGAAGTACAATGCGTGGGTATGGATTGACGAAAACAGAGGGAAAGTTCGCCATACCACGAAGCACCCCGATCAGGTACGGGCTATCGAAGCAAAACAGGCGGTACAGAATACACAGAACATTAAACCCGCTGCCGAGAGTAAAACACAGGTCGCCGTCAATAACGAAGGTAAGACCAACGAAGCGACCAAGCATTCTACCGAGCCGTTAAAGAAAGGTCAGTCGCAACCTACCGAAAAGCAAGCGGAGAAAAAAGAGCAGAAGCAGGAACAGAAACAATCTCCTGCCGCTCCGAAGAAAGGGAAAGGGCGCAAGATGTAATCCATTATTCAAACCACTAAAAAATCAATGTTAAAATGAAAATTATAATTGCAGAAAAACCGTCTGTGGCTAAGAGTATAGCAGCCATAGTCGGCGCAAACAATAAAAAAGATGGCTATATAGAGGGTAACGGGTATGCCGTTACGTGGGCTTTCGGGCATTTGGTCGGGCTTGCCATGCCGGAGCATTACGGCATCGAGGGCTTTAAGCGTGAGAACCTGCCGATACTCCCGAAAGAATTTAAGCTATTGCCCCGTCAGGTGAAAGAAGGCAAGGAGTATAAGAACGATCCCGGAGTAATGAAACAACTTAAAGTAATCAGGGAGTTGTTCAATCGTGGGGATGAAATTATCGTGGCTACCGATGCCGGACGTGAAGGAGAACTCATATTCCGCTATATATTTGAATATATAGGCAGTTCTCTTCCGTTCCACCGTTTGTGGATAAACTCACTTACCGACCGCGCCATCCGTGATGGTTTCCAAACCCTCCGTCCGGGAAGTGATTACGATAACCTGTATGCTTCAGCAAAAGCCCGCAGTACCGCCGATTGGCTTGTCGGTATTAACGCAAGTCAGGCACTTTCTATCTCCGCAGGGTATGGTGTCTGGTCGCTCGGCAGGGTACAGACACCGACACTGGCGATTATTTGCAGCCGATACCTTGAAAACAAGGATTTCAAACCGCAAACCTATTTCCGCCTGAAACTCCATACGGCGAAAGATGCTGTGGCTTTTCCCGCCCTTTCGGTGGATAAATTCGTTACACGAACCATTGCCGAAGAAGTTACGGCACAGGTCAAAGCTGCCGGAGTGGTTAAGGTTACAGGTGTGGAGCGTAAGGAGGTCAAACAGGAGCTGCCGTTGCTCTATGACCTTACTACACTTCAAAAGGAAGCCAACAGCAAGCATGGTTTTTCGGCGGATAAGACCTTGACGATAGCACAGGCTTTATACGAAGCAAAAAAGATTTCGTACCCACGAACAGGTAGCCGATATATCTCCGAAGACGTACTGGAGGAAATACCGCACCTGATCGCTATGCTTCGTTCGCATCCTCTTTTTGGTGCGTATATTGACAGCAGATTCGATACAACGCTTAATACCCGTTCGGTGGACGACAGTAAAGTAACCGACCACCATGCGCTGATTATTACGGAAGATCCGGCTTCGGGATTATCCAAAGATGAACAGCTTATCTACGATATGGTCGCCGGGCGTATGCTTGAAGCCTTCGGCGAACGTTGCATCAAAGAGAACACCACCGTTTCGCTTGACGTGGGCGGCGTACACTTTTCCTGCAAAGGCAGCGTTACGCTCGTCCCCGGTTGGAGGTCAGTATTTAACTTTAAGGACGAGCCAAACGATGAGGACGATACGACAGTTCTGCCCGCCCTCATAGAAGGTGATAGTCTATCTGTCCGCGATTGCGAGATACAGGAGAAGCAAACCAAGCCCCGCCCGCTTCACACAGAGAGTTCGTTGCTGGCGGCGATGGAGAGCGCTGGTAAAGAGGTAGAGAACGAGGAAGAGCGCGAAGCAATGAAGGATTGCGGTATCGGAACACCCGCTACTCGTGCCGCCATTATTGAAACCCTGTTTTCCCGCGAGTATATCACCCGTGAAAAGAAATCCCTTGTCCCGACTAACAAAGGGCTGGTGGTCTATCTGGCGGTAAAGGACAAGAAAATAGCGGACGTTGCTATGACCGGGCAATGGGAACAAGCCTTGAATAAGATAGCATCGGGCGATATGGAGGCATCGACATTCCATAAAGCAATAGAGGTTTACGCTTCACAAATAACATCCGAATTGTTGGATATGACATTTGAACGACAGGATAACCGCCAGTCATGCCCTTGTCCGAAATGCAAGAGCGGGAATGTGGTTATCTACAATAAACTCGCCAAATGCCAGAATGAAAGCTGCGGGCTTACCGTATGGCGTTCCATTGCTAAAAAGGAACTGACGGACGGGCAACTGACAGACCTTTTGATGAACGGCAAGACCGCCCTTATTAAAGGTTTTGTAAGCAGTAAGACCGGAAGCACTTTCGAGGCTGCAATCAAGTTCGATGCGGAGTATAAAACAGTCTTTGAGTTCCCGCAGAATAAAGGAGGTAGCAAAAGACGACGTTCTAAGTAAAATCTTCATTATCTTTTCATAAGATACTCACGCTCGACAATGCTAAAATGAATTTTGCACTGTTCTCGCTTAATCGTATCTTTGCCACTGAAAGACTTTGTTTTACGATTCGGAATAGTCGTTTAACATTGATCTTTTAGTGGTGGGCATCCGGGGCAAGGCTTCGGATGCCTTTTTTTCGTCCATATCAAAGCCTCGCATCTATATATTAAGCGGCATTGTTTTCCCCTATATATCGGGATATTCCCAATCTTATGCTACCTACGGCTCTTTCTTTCGTCCAGTTGAAACGGCAGCATCTTTTATCTTCCTTATCGGTTAAGACAGGAAACCACATCATTAAATAAGAACCATCATTCATAGGCGTAAGCATTAAAAATCCGGCTTCTTACATTTTCCACCTTAATACATACGGCAACTACCCCGGCAGGTTATTTTCTATCATGGCGCAAAGGTGTTTACGGAATCTTAACGGGCAGTAAAGTACAAGCCTTACAGGTTCACGCGAAAAATCTCCACACTGTATAAGTTCAGGGTAGTATTTTATCCGTGAATACTTGACTGCCCTAATCCCTACACCGGAAATGCACCTGAATAAAAAATCAACCCGGCAGATGCCGATTAAAAATTAAGGTTATGGAAAATATATCAGAAGCACGGATTTATGTAGGAACTTACGCTAAGTATAATGAAGGTTCAATTTTCGGTAAGTGGTTAGACCTTTCGGATTATTCCGATAAAGAAGAATTTTACGAGGCTTGCCGCGAGTTACACAAGGATGAGGAAGACCCGGAATTAATGTTTCAGGATTGGGAATATATACCCTCCGGGTTAATAGGTGAAAGCTGGCTGTCCGATAACATCTTTGAAATTATCGAAGCCGTAGAAAATATGGGTGAAAAAGAGGCATTCGAGGTATGGCTGAATCACGAAAGCCACGACCTCGATTCAAAAGACATAAACGACTTGATTTCCTCTTTCGAGGATGACTTTCAGGGCGCATACAAAGATGAAGAAGATTATGCGTATGAAGTCGTTGAAGAATGCTACGACCTGCCGGAATTTGCGAAAACGTATTTCGACTATGAAAAATTCGCCCGCGATTTGTTTATGACCGACTACTGGTTCGATAGCGGTTACGTGTTCCGACATTCATAACTGAACCGGAAACGGTTTTCAAGGCGGAGCATCCGCCTTTTTTAGTGTCTTTGGATTTTTTGATATTATGATTCAACTAATTCAAAGTCATATTTTTCAAATTCGGTTCCATTGATTATTACAGCAACCTGATGAAGTCCGGGATGAAGTTTTCGGGTTGTTACCACTTTAAAAGAATGTTTACGATTAATTCGTATCGCTGAATTTGCAGTGTATTCTTTTTCGCTGATTTTGCAGACTTTCTTGGTTAATGTTCCGTTCGCTTTTTGGTAGTAAATCCCATATTCAAGGCGTATTTTAACCTTTTTGTCATTGTTGTTCAGCAGGTTAAAACAGAACTCCAATGAGTCCCCGACTTTAACTTGATGGGTTGAAATTTGAAAGCTCTCAATGCTGATATTTTTTACACCACCCAATCCGAACAATTCCATCACTTCGGGATTACCCTGTTTTAAGAGTGTCCGGCAGCCGTGTTTAACGATCCAATCCACTTCTTTCGATTCTCCATGCCATTTTTTTGCAAGTTCGATCACTATTTCGGGATTGTCTTTGGCAATATCGTTTAGATTATTGGCTACACTCAGTCGAACCGATTTCGCTGGGTCATTTTTAAGATTTTCCAGAATAGGGATGATTGGCATAGGGTCTTTCTTCAAATCCGGCAGAGCCATCGCCCAAGGAAGGCGTGGACGGCAACCTTCCGATGCAAGCCGTCTTACTCCCCAATGTTCGTGCTTCGACCAGATCAGCATTTGTTTCATCATCTTGTCCGGATATCTGACGATAAACGGATGAGTTACAAATTCACAGCTCGTAAACTGGGTTATTCTTTCAATCGCTTTGACAGAGTTTTCGTAATCGTCCAGTCCGTACTGTTCTATGTAACTATCCAATATTGCGCCATATTCCAAAGTGAGAGTGAATTTCGTATCGTCAATTACTCCGATATGGGGCTGCTCCTTTTCTACATGATCCAGCAGTTCCAATATCTTGGCGATAGCGTCTTTGTAGTCCGTTGGCAAAAACTTTTTCAGAACAGTTGCTATGTGAGCAATACGTTGTTTGTACTCTCTGTTTTCCCACTCGTTGTCCATAGATAGCGAAACAAACTTGCGTTCGTCTAAATCATTGATAACAAGTTTCAGTTCTTTCGTAAATTTATCGAAAAACTGTACATTATAAAAGTTCTTAAAGGCTTCTGCCATATCTTTATTAAATAAATTCTTTTGCAAAAATAGCATATAATGGAGAATTAGCTGTTGTTTCTACCTCTTTATAATGATAAACCCCGCTCTATCTCGCGACAGCACGGGGTCTTAACAATGGATAAATCAGAAAAGCTAATCGGATGATTCAGGTTCAAGTTCCGTTTCACTGTCATTATCTCCTTTGGCGAAATGGTCACGGATGAATTTCTCTACGTTTTTCTCTGTGTAAAATATCTTGTGATGGATAGTGATGTAGGTCAATTCACCCGCAGAACGATAACGCTGTAAAGTGCGTTTACTCACATTCAGCAGTTGGCACAAGTCCTGATTATCCAAAAGCCGTTCGCCATTTAATACATTATGCCGTCCGCTCATTATATCCATAAACTTATCCAGTCGGTCGAAACGCCCCATGAATTGCTCGAACCATTCCCGCATCCAATCTCTCAATCCTTCGTCTTCCTCACTCATGGCTACCTCCTTCCTTTTTATCGTTTCTTACCACACGTCCCGGCAACAGACGTTTAACCTCTGCTAATGTGTACCACGCTTTACCGCCTCGGATGGAGTAGGTTATTTCTCCGTTACTGCGTAGCCGTTGCATCGTCCGTTTACTTATCTGCAACATGGTTGCGGCATCTTGATCGTTTAGCCAAACTTCTGAAGGATCGGGATGTGGATCGGCATTTTCTTTCGCCTGTTTTTTTATATCGGAATGGATACACTCAATTTTCCGTACCAGTTTTTTATATGCTTCCGATTCTATTGTTATCACTTTCATATTTGCAACTTGTTGATTTACTGCAAAGTTCGGGTGTTTCTCAATAGTCGCTAACGAGGTCGGTATGACTTTTCTTGAAAATATTTTCCAATTCGCTTGTTTATAGTGAATTAAAAATGTGTTTTCCGTCAAAAAGCGGGGAGAGAAAAGTTAGAAAAGGTCGGTATAATGCGGATTATACGCTAAAACACCCGATTTTGACCTAAATTAGCATCAAAATCGGGCGTTCTATTAAAAATACCGACATCGGTATCGGTTATCTTCTTCCCATACGCCGTAGTAGGGCGTTTCTTAGTTTATCAAGAAATGGCGTAGGGGTGTTCCGTATTTTTAGGTCATCGAAACTTCGTGAGAGGTTACGGTCTAATTGGATATTAAAGACATTCTGGATATAGTCAAACAGTTGTGTTTGTGGTACTTTTCCGAATATTCCTGCACTGTCCCATGAGAAGATTTGTTCCTGTAATTCCGCTTTACTTCCCATCCATGTTATTTTGGTGGCAGGAAAACCGTTGGTAAAAATCTTAATCCCATTGTCTGTAAGTAGTTCTATTTCGTCCATTAAATAAGCGGAAAGCATATCATTTGCTAATATTTTAGCAACCTTAAAATCACAGTTGGTGGAAAAATTAGGGTCAAATTCATGGCGAAATGTTTCCAGATATTGTTCTGCATTTGTCTGACCACGTAGGAAATAGAGTGAATCCAAATTTGATGAGCCAGAACGGTAATAGCGTATAAAATCGAGACGTTTATGATTGTACCTGTTTATATCATTTAGCATTTCGCTTAGGTACTCCCGTTGTTTTTCAACTCCAGCCGGACGGTTTATCTCAATGTTATAGACTTTTCGATAGTATATCAAACGAGAACAAAGTCTGGGTTTTGTTTCTTTGAAAAAGAATATTTCTTCTTCATCGTCCTTAAAACTGTATGATAAAATAAATGATTTTAACTGATTGACTGCTTCGGTAAGCATACATGAAACCTCAAAAGACTTTGTAATCATACTGATTTCCGAGCATTCTATTTGCTCAATATTGGTATCTATTTCTCTTTTCAGATTGGAAGTAAACTGGTGCATATACAATATGTTTTATAACTTCGATTAATACACTACGAAGATATATAGTTTTGAAAAGTCTGGTTCTTATTTGAGACAGATAAGACTAATTTGTAGACAGAAACAGCTCGTTTGTATAGAAAGGATTGTAGTGCATATTTAGGAGAAGAAAGAAGATTAATCTAATAGAAAAATGACCTCGCGGCAAAGCTACGAGATCATTTAAGAAATACTATTTAGAAGAATATTTTCTCACACCGACTTCCCTTTCAGAAATTTCTCAAAGAAAGCATCCCGATACGAATTACCGATGGCGATTTCATGTTTCTTGATGAATACATCGTTGTTGTCGAAAGAATCTATGCAGTTTTTGTTTACGATATAGGAACGATTTATCCGCAGAAATGTATTTTTGGGGAGAAGATCGTGAATGTTCTTTACATTCATACGGGTAATAATACGTTGCCCGTCCAGTTGGATGATGACGTAGTCTTTTAATCCTTCGATGAAGAGGATGTCTTTCAGGTTTACTTTGAAGAACCGCCTGTCTGACTTTACAAAGATACATTCGTCTTCTACATCCTCCACACTCTTTTTATCTTCATCCAGTAGCAGAGAGTGGTAGATGATCGCTTTATCTACCGCCTTACGGAACTTAGCCGGATCAATCGGTTTTACCAGATAATCGACAGCATCGACTTCATAGCTATCAAGTGCATACTCTGAATAAGCCGTTGTGAAAATAATCAGCGTATGTTTGGGTATGCTCCGGGCAAACTCGATTCCGTTTATTCCCGGCATCTGAATATCAAGGAATATCAAATCGACCTGGTTTGATTCCATGTAGGTGGATGCCGCATTTGCACTGTTGAGACTATCCAGCAGTTCCAGTTGCGGAATTTGCTCGATCAACTTCTTTATTCCTTTGCGAGCAATAGGCTCGTCATCTACAATAATACATTTCATAACATTAATTCTAATATGACGGAGTAAACAGTATCGGTTTTTGTTTGTTCCAATGTGTAATTGTCTTTGTATAATAAATCCAAACGGCGGCGGATGTTTGCCAGACCTAAACCACCAACTTTTCGGGGTATTTCTTCCTGTGGAATAGAGTTCTCACAGGTAAATACCAATCTGCCATCTCTTGCCGTGAATGATAGATGCACGAATGAGTCGCCTCTACTGTCGAAATTATGCTTTACCGCATTCTCGACAAAGGGGATAAACAGCAAAGGGGCTATCTGTACATTGCTTGTATTTCCCTCTTTCGATATCGTGTATTTAAAATCATCCCGGCGGGTCTTTTCCAAATCAAGAAAGTCGCGAAGGAAGGATATATCGGCACTCAGATAAACCTTATCGCGCGTACTGTCGTTCATCTGATAGTGCAGAAGATCGTCTAATTTTACCAATATCAGTGAAGCCTGATCAGGATCATCTTCCGTCAGAATATTAGCATTGTTCAGCATATTAAAGAGGAAATGCGGGTTGATCTGGCTTTTCAGAAACATAAGCTCCGTAGTCAGTGTGGCGGCTTTCAGTTCATCTGCCCGCTTATTATCTTCCAGCCATTTTTTGAACGACATAAATGCTGCTACAGCAATAATCTGCAATCCAATGGTCAATCCGGACGGCAGCATAATCATCATGATTTGAAGTATATTGCGCGACGGGACAATTTTCAGAACCCCGGTATTTGGTTTCTCAAACAGGGCTAAAATGACAGCCATAACAAACAAGCATATAATAATAAGAATCACAGCCGATATTATGTATTTAACTATTTTCCCTTTTGCCAGATAACGTGGAACCAAAATATATGCATTGGGATAAACCGTCAGACAAAAAATAAGATACATTCCAATGAATGCCCAAAAGGCACCTATGGAGAAACTTAGTTTTCCCGGAACAGCGCAAAAAACATCCGAAGCGTAAATCAATGCAAATAGTTGCAATAATACATGCCTGTGAATATGATATTTCTTATCATTCAGATAATGCAATATCGTTTTTTCATTCGATTGATTCGTCATCATACAGTTATATCTTTAAGTTGAAGCCTTGCCTCGTTATGGACTACGGACAGGAAATAGCCCTCGTCGGGATAAATCAGGTCTAATCTTTTTTTTATCGCGTAAAGTTCAACTTCCGATATCAATACCTTGTTTGAAGTTCGGCAGATAAATAACAGAGCGTTCTTTTCGGGCGTAAAACTTACATGCATGGAAATGAATTCATCCGAGTTTTCTATTCGCATGATGGCATGCTGGATAAACGGGATAAAGAGCATCGGAGGGATAAAGATGTCTTTGAGCTTCTTGTCAACGGTAAATTCATATTCAAAGCGGCTGTTGTACATCTTTTCCAATTCCAGATAGCTTCTCATAAAGTTCACTTCGGCACTCAACAATACCCGGTCGCGGTTGCAGTCATAGAGTTGATAGCGCAATAGCCCGCTGAGCCTCATTAGCATATCGGAAGCTTTCTTTGGATCGGTCGTAACCAATACCGAAGTCTTATTGAGTATCTTAGAAAGGAAGTCGGGCGAGAGTTGCTCCTTCAGCCGGTCTAATTCTGATTTGATATTTTCCTGTTCTATTCTGGTTATCCATTCATTTTCCATTGCCTGTCTTTTGAACAGAACTGTGGCTGATGTCCCCAGTATGCACATCAGATTTATGGTAGAACTGGGTATGCATTGGATAAAGGTAAATAGGTTATACACCGGAATTTTATGAGGTAATCCCAACTCGTTCCGTACAACATATTCCATGATAAGTAAGTATGCTATTTGAATAAATATGATAGCGAAGACACTCAGCAGGTATCGTTTGTACTTTTTATTTAACAAATAGCGGGGTACTAAAAAATAGATATTTGCATACAACGACACTAAATACACCGTCAGGGTTATCAAGCTGAGAAGCGGTATATAATCCTGAACTATATCTATTTTATCCCGAAAGATATAAGATGTCTGCCTGAATGAAATTAATGCAAATGCCAAAACAAACAGGATATGCCTCCATATCCTGTATTTTGGAGCAATCAGAAAATTATACAATTTCGATTTGAGCATATCCTGCTTATAAGTCATTCGATGATAAAAATGTATTAAAAATCAAGTCTGTAGGTCACATTAAAGATTGCGTTCTTCAAACGTCTTGGCTCTATCACACTCGTTTTCAGATTATATTCATGCCCGAAATATTCCTTGTATCCTGTAGCGTTCATGCCTTTTACGGCGAACTCGTGCGACACTTTACTTCGGTTCATGCGATAACTGAGGGTATAGTTGGCAAGAAACATGGGCGATAACTGTTTGGAATAAGCCTTTGTTTCGTCGTACTGTGTTTCTTTATCGGGATGGGCTAAGGTTGCCGCTTCATCTATGGGCGAATAACGGTCGCCGCCTTGCATCGTCAGTTTCAGGTTGATACTTAACACATCCTGCTTGTTACGACCCATCATCCATTCTTTGCCTATCAATCCGTTGATGACATAGTTGCGATTGAATTTCGTATTGTGCCAAACACCATCGCCGCCGCAATACTCCGAGTTGAACACGGAAGCCGTTACCATATAATACAAGCCTTTGGTCATGTATTTCTCGAACGTAATGTCCACTCCGTAGTTGCGTCCATTTCCTTTGTTTACCAGCGCGTCTTCCACATAGAACGTGCTGCGGTTAAGCACGGAGTAAGAACTGTCGGCTATCACAGGAACATCGTACAGGTATTGGAAGTAAGGCTCTACCCGCAGGTTCATATCATCGGATATTCTGTAATTGTAAGACAACGAAACATGATGAGTTTTGGTGAAGTCGAGGTCTTTGTTAACCAACTCATTCCCTGTTGCCTGCATTTTTACAAAATAGACGTCCATTTTCTCCATGCGGCTGTGTAGTCCGTAAGCAAAACCGAACGAACTTCGTGCGGATGCTTGCCATTTGATTGAGGCACGGGGCTCTATCGTCCAACTGTTGTTCAATGTGAGGAGTTGTCCATTCAAGCCTAAAGTAGCAGAAAGACGGTCGCTGATATTGAATAGCGAAGAGGTATAAGCTGAAATCAGATTGGTATTGCCTTTTCCTTCTGAGATGCGCTCCAATGACTCGGTGTAGAAAGGAGCCAGGTCGAAGTCCATATCATAATTCATGTTTGTAAATGTGATTCCAGTTTTATTGGTATGCTTCGTGCTGTATTTCTTGTTGAAAGAAGAGGTCAGGACGAGGTTTGTATATTGACTTTTGAAATCAAGAAAGGGCGAGGAGTTCATATTGTTGTCATAGATGCTTTCCCACGCATCGGTTTTCGAATAAGTAGTGGCAAGCGTGGTTTTGAGTAGTCCGCCATTATTTAAGAAATAACGATGGCTAAGTCCGGCTGCGGCAGAAGTCTGCTTCATACGCGAATCTTTCGCATCATCCATGTAATCCCATTCTTCGGGTGTCTTAATTTCGGGCTTGATTTTGTCGATCAATGCCGTTCCCCATACCGAGAAAACACCCGCCTTTTTAGTGGGGAAGTTTAGTCTGAAGTTCAAATCCTGATAGTCCATTTCCTGCTCCAAGTCTCCAGCAGGGCTTACTTTGTTCATCAGTCCAGTAGTTGAATAGCGATAGTTGAACAAATACGAAGCGTTGTGCTTACGGCTAAGAGGCCCTTCCGAAGCGACATCCAATCCAAGCACTCCGGCTTGCAGGGTGTGTTGAAACTTCTGACTATTGCCGTTCCTCATCTTCATATCGAACACACCGGAAACGGCATTGTTAAATTCGGCAGGGAATGCACTGGTGTAGAAATCGGAATTTCCCAATACATTGTTACTTAATGAAGACAACATACCTCCACCCAAAGAAGATACATCCGCAAAGTGGTTCGGATTGGGTATCTCTACATCTTCCAATCGCCATTGGAGCAGGCTCGGCGCGTTTCCATGTACCGATATGCCATTGCTTCCTACGGCAGATGTTACTCCGGCAAACGAACTGACCAAACGAGCAGGATCGTCCATGCCTCCTGCGAAACGACTGGCTTCTTCCACGCTAAGCATACGTGCGCCCGAGAGGGCCATACTGTTTAAGGGTTCTTCTTTATTGATGCGGGGACGGATAACTATTTCGTCTAATTGCAGAACGCTTTCTTTCAGTTGGATTTCCAGATAGATTTCCTTTGCCGAAGTCAGCATGATTTCACGAAAAACGGCAGGTTCATAGCCTACAAATGTAGCCTGTAAGTCATGGCGACCGACAGATACGTTCTTTATTTCGAATTTCCCTTCATCGTTGGTAGTTGTGCCAATGCTGGGCAAGTCCAACAATCCGACCGAGACATAAGGAAGTGGACTGCCCGAAGCATGGTCGATGACCGTTCCACGAATCGTTTGTACGGGTTTATTGTCTTGCGCCGATGCGCTGACTGAAAACAAAATGCTAATGAGTAGCCATAGGAAGATAGATAATTGTTTCATGATTGATGTATTTTATAGAGTTGTTACTGATTTTTATTTCTTTAAAAAGTCCATGAGTTTATGTACTTTACCGAATGCCTTTCTTATTCCGTTCGAGGCTTCCAGTTCTTCACTCAAAACCAATTCTAACGCTTCGATCACTTTGTCGCAATCAGAATATTCTACTCCTGATAGCTGCGACACTTTTGTTACTACTTCCTGCTTGTTCATCGTAATATGTTTTTATTGATTGTTGATTCCGGTTCAAAAGTACTTTCCAAAGACAGGCACTTGGATTTTATGATACGAACCGCATTCTTTCTGCGACAGAAATGCATAGTTTGTAGACGAAGGGTTAGAGACATTCTAACTAAAAAAGCCTCCGGAGGTTATCCAAAGGCTTAATATGGCAAATGCGAGGGATGGTTAAAAGCGATAACCTACACCCAAACTTATCGTTTGTGTATCTGCTCCCGATACTTTGTTTTTGGAACTTAAATCATATCCTAATTTGTATCCGGCATTAATGGATATGCCGTTGTGAAACTCATAACCCACCAGAACACCACCACCCATATACCAATGGCTCAATTCCAATTTATTTACACCTTCTTCCCAATCAAGCAATTTCTCTGTTTTGGAATCTATGCTGAATCCATAACCGATATTCGGCCCGATACCGGCAAACAGTTTGCCTCGACCAATGTTGAACTGCCCCATTGCATACACCGGAATCTCGACCGAAGCGTATTTGAACCTCGTTTTTTCACCTGCTGTGGTTATTTTTCGTTCCGTATAACTGAACAGTAGTTCTGGTTGCAGGGCAAAATATTCTCCGAACTCGATTTTTGCGAAACCGCCGAGCGAAGCTCCGGGTTTGAAAGAATCGCTTCCATTTTGCAGGTTAGATACTTCCACATTAGAGAGATTACCGTTGAGTTTTACCCCGAATGAAGTACTCGTTTGTGCATTTACTGTTACTGCGAACATTGAACCAATAGCGAAAATCGCTGTAATAATCATTTTCTTCATAACCTTGATCTATTAATTGTTTAGTGAAATATGTATGTTAATTATTTATCGTTTTATCGAAGAAGAACTTCTTATCCTTTAGCACCACAACTGTTGCCAAAACGCATAGCAACACTGTCTGAATGATTTTACTGTCAGGGTGCGGAGCAAATAATTCATTGAAAAATCCGGCTGTGATATGAAAGACAATAGCAACAATAATATTACGTCCCGTTTTGTAGTACAACCAATTCATTAAAATGACGAATGGGATAATGCTTATCAAGAAGTTTAACCCATATATCCAACCTTCAAGTACGAGATTACTCTGGTAGTAATCCCTTATCGTTGAAAGCGGCATGTGCCAAACTCCCCAAACAGCACCGAATATAAGCGATGTGTTGAACAAATTAAATTTGCTTCGCAAACTGTCTGTCCCGTAAGAATGCCAAGCCAATTCTTCAATAACAGGCGCAAGTATCAGCAGAAACCAAACGGGAAAAATGCCCGATGAAAAAGTGAAGTTGCCAGTAATGATAAACTGTTCGGGACTATACCCAAAAGGCAGAGAAATACCCATTGCCAGCATGATACTGATAGGCATAATCAGGCAAGTTGCGAGAGCATAGGCAGGCTTTATATCTCTGAAATTGAAGAAGCGCTTTGAGATGTCTTTTCTTAAGATTCTGTTTTTGCGGGTCATCCAATATACTACACCCAAAGGGGACAACAACCCGATACAAGCCAGTATGCTTGCTATTTGAAGAAATTTATCCTGATAAGGCTCTATCCAACTTATCTTCCCAGCTGCAAACCAAAACACCCACGGGATAAGGGTAGATAGAATAAAGAACAAAGCGGGCTTTTTATATCTGCCTACTGTTTCTGAATGTGATACTGTTGTTTCCATTTTCGCTGTATATTTTATAATTATACTGCGAAAATACAGTGCTTTGTATGGCTGATTTTTTATTTGAGACGGATGTGCCTCGTTTGTAGACTAAAGAGGTTGATTTGTAGAGAAAAGGAAAATGCCTGTTTCGGATAGGAGTATCCAAAACAGGCATAGTTGATAGAGAGGGTTATTTATTTATTCTAAAAACACCTACCCCAATGTCTTATTTTTCATAAATTCCTCGAAGAAAGCATCCCGGTATGAGTTCCCAATGGCTATTTCGTGGGATTTGATAAAGACATCGTTGTTGTCGAAAGAGTCGATGTGTTTATGGTTGACGATGTAGGAACGATTTATTCGCAAGAATATGTCTTTTGGAAGCAGATCGTGTATGTTCTTTATATTCATGCGGGTAATGATGCGTCCGCCGTCGAGTTGGATAATAACATAGTCTTTCAGCCCTTCTATGAAGAGAATGTCTTTCAGGTTTACTTTGAAGAACCGCCTGTCGGACTTTACAAAGATGCATTCGTCCTCAACGTTTTCAACGCTTTTCTTGTCTTCATCCAGCAATAGGGAGTGGTAGGCAACTGCTTTTTCCACAGCCTTGCGAAACTTGGCCGCATCAATCGGTTTTACAAGATAATCAACTGCATCTACCTCGTAGCTGTCGAGTGCGTACTCGGAATAGGCAGTTGTGAAGATTATCAGCGTATTTTTATGAATGCTCCGGGCGAAGTCGATTCCATTGATGCCGGGCATCTTTATATCCAAGAAAATCAAATCAACCACATTCTCTTTCATAAATTCGCCTGCGGTTTGCGCACTCTCAAAAGTACCTAGCAGTTCCAACAGGCTTATACTATCTACCAGTTTTTTGATTCCCTGACGGGCAATGGGCTCGTCATCAACTATAATGCATTTCATATCTTAAATTCCAGTGTTACAGTGTATATTTCTTTTTCGTCTCGCAGGTTTAGCTTGTAATTTTTTCCAAACAGCAAGTCCAACCTCTTTCTGATGTTCTTCAGTCCGATTCCACCCTCTTTCTTTTCCCGTGCCAGCTTGGCTTTGGGGTTTTCGCACTTGAAGCGAAGCTTTTCCCCTTGTCTTAGGAAAGAGATATGGATGAACGAATCGCTTTCGGGATTATGCTTTATGGCATTCTCTATAAAAGGGATAAATAACAGCGGAGGGATATTTACATTGCAATCGCCTTCGGTGCTGATTGTATAATCGAACCTGTCGCGACGTGTCTTTTCAAGGCTCAGGTAATCGTTCAGAAAGGCTATGTCATCAGACAGTTTGACCTCGCCTTTAGCTTCCCCCTGAGTTTGATAACGCAACAGGTCGTTGAGTGTCTGAAGTATGTAGGTCGATTTCTCGGCATCATCTGCCAGAATATTAGCGTTGTTAAGGGTGTTGAATAAAAAATGCGGATTAATCTGGTTCTGTAAGTTAGCTAGTTCGATGGCTGTTGTCGCGTTTTCCAGTTCGCCTATTTTCCGGTTGTTTTGGACGTGGTACTTAAATAGTTGTATGGCGGTCATTCCGATATAAAAGACAAAGAAGGCGATAAAAGCGGAAACCGATTCCAACAATACTACAGCAAACTGATTGTCGGAAGATATATCTTGCAAAGCGCCAACCGAGAAAAGCATATTAAACCCGAAGACAATAAAGAAGAGCGCCAACAAGTAGTAGATGGTTTTACCCCTTATCAGCAATCGTGGAACCAGCAAATACATATTCAGGTAGATGATAAAGCTTACCTGCAAACTGTAAATAATCCAAGGTAATAACCTGCCTTGTAAAATCTGATCGGGCTCGTCCCAAAATATATTGATAGTTGTGGTCAGTATTACAATTTGCAAGATCACATGCCTGAGAAGTCTATACTTTGGCATCAACAGGAAATCGGGCAATATGGCATTTATCTTCTTCAGCATCTTTCCAAACTGTATTTAACAAATCCCTTTTCTCTGATGCTCTCTTTTTCGTAAAACATCTCTAACCGCCGTTCCTCTTCTGACAATTCACAGTCGGCTAGATCGGTTCCCTGCACCTTACATTCAAAAGCAATGTTTGTATCGGTAATATCAAACTTCAACAGAACATCGGTAGGCTGCTGTTCGAGAATCCGTTGAACGATAGGCATAAAGAGGAAAGGCGCAATAAAAATGCCCGTGTCGCCTGTAATGATAATAGAATACGTGTACTTATTTTTAGAGCTAAGCTGATTCAGCGACAAATAGCTGTTTATATGTTCAATGTCCGATTTCAATAAAACCTTTTCCCGCATGCAGTCGTACAAACCATACCTCAATATTTTACTCAATCGAAGTAGTATGTCGGGCACTTCCTCTGCATTGGTCTTTATTTTTGCTATCACATAATCGAGTGTATTCGATAAAAACTTAGGATTGATTCGATTTTTCAGTTTCTCAACGCTACTTTTCAACTGCCTGTTTTGTAGGTTGGTTATCCGTTCGGTATCACTCGTCCATTGCCCAAAGAGTACCGAAATCGATCCGCCGGCAATACAAATTGCGTAGATCATTAAGTTCGAAAGTCCATCCAACAGCATCACACCGTTGAACTTTCTATCTACGCCTATATCATTGAGTATCTGTAATTCTATTGCTCCTTTGATAAACAGATAGAGAGAAATGGCTGCAAACAGGCAAAGAAGATATTCTGCATACTTGCGTTTTAACAGTGTACGGCGAGTAAGAACTATCAGATTAAAATAGACCAAACCGCCCAACCCGATAACGTTGAGCGCTCCAAACCAATAAAGGGTATTGTTGCTGATGTCTGATATGTGTTCGCCAAATACAATCAGAGACTGGCCTATGGCAACAAAAGTGAATGTGACGATTAAGAGTGTATGCCTCCAAATCCTGAAATGAGGGTCTGTAAGTAACTTATATAGAAAATCCTTTGTCTTATCTGTTGACATACGCTGCAAAGTTACAGATAAATTATGTAATTAGTAGGTTGACTATACCCGGATGAGTTACTTTGCTACGAATAATACAGCATAGATGTTCGTCGGCAAGGTTATCGGGTGTTATGTTTATGAAATCGGCATTCATCTGTTCTAAATTCTCAATTGGGTTGGATAAAAGACCAATGTGTATGTATGATTTTCCACTGATTAGAAGTATCCAATTGATAGACTTCCGTACAACTCATTCTGAATGTTAGGGCATCTCTTTGAACGGCATAATTGTATGTGAGGACTGCCATGTCTGCCGACAGTTGCACGGTTGGGTTTATCATTTCGTATTGGTCGATTTTAATCTTACCTCTGACCGTGTTGTAATAATCTTCCAACGCCTTTTTGCCTTCCAGTTTGCGCTCGAAGGCAGGGTCGATATAGACAACGTCCTCAGATGTCAAATCTAAAAAGCCATCGGGGTTTCCATTGTTCCAGAGCGCTAATGCTTGTTTTTCTAAGGCAATGATCGTTGCCTTTGTATCTTCTAAAACAGTTTTTCTATAATCTCCGTCTTTCTTTTTCATAATCATTCTGCTAATAACTCGATATAATTGCCTTCAGGATCTAACACCGCACTTTCATAATAGCCATCGCCGGTAGTGCGTGGTTCGCTTGCAATGGTGTAACCATCTCTTCGGAAATGTTCGGTCAAGTTATTGACAGTCTCTTTTCCTCCAACAGTCAGGGCAATGTGCGCCAATCCTTTAAGCATATAGCGCAGTTGGTCGTTTTCGATAACATCCGGACGGTTCATCAGCTCAATACGTGCTCCTCCTTCGTTAAAGGTCAGGAAGTAAGAGGTGTATTTCTTTGTTGGATTGATATATTTATCGTTGCAACTAACGTCGAAGTATTTGAGATAAAACTCCTTCATCACTTCAATATCATCTACCCAAACGGCTATGTGGTCTATTTTCATACAGGTGCTCCATCCGCTTTCAGGGGAGAAAAGAACTCTATCAGGTTCTCTTCCGGATCGTAGAGGTGGACAACACGCATTCCCCAGCCGGGCATATCCGTGGGTTCGTTGATGAATTGAAGTCCTTTTGCTTGGAATGCCTGATAGGTCTCGTCTACATTTTCTACTTCAAAGGAGATCATGGACTTCTCGCGATAACCTGTGGGTTGTGTTTTGTCGGCATTGCCAACAGCGGGAGCCATATAGTCGGAGGTGAACAAGGCAAGGCCCTCTATGCCGTCGGCTACTTTGAAGCTGGCATAACATTCTCCGATATCCCAGGCGGCCTCTAAGCCAAGCTGCTCAGTGTAAAAATTGAAACATTTGCGATAGTCTTTGACTAATAGTCTTACGTTGCTGAATTTCATGTTTGTTCTGTTTTTAATTTATTAATCTCTTTTATAGTCTGTAAACCCCAATCTGTTACCCGACGGGTCGTTTAATTCTACCGCCCAACCTGTCCGTATCTTAAATGGTTCGGATAGAAAGACAATGCTTTTGGCTTTCATCTTTTCGTAAACTGCTTTGGTGTCTTCAACCTCTATCCAAATGGCAGGTATTGTGTTCGGCATCTTGGTTTTATCTTTTAGGATGATTGCCGGCTCTTCGTTACCGACCTTGAAGGCTACCATACCTTGCTCTGCAAACTCGAATTTCTTTTCCAATCCCAGTACTTCGGCATAGAAATGTACGCTTTCCTGATAATTGTTAGCTGGCAGGAAGTAGTTATCGTAGTTTTTAATTGCGGTAGGTTCTACTGTATCTTCCGTTATCGTCAGGATATGTCCGTTGTTATCGAAGATGGCGAACTCGTCTGCTCCATAGAATGTTTTATGCATTTCTTTGGCGATAGATCCTGTTCCCAGAAGCTTTTCGTATAGTGTTTGCATGCCTTTCATCTTTACATAAAAGGTCATAATACCCAATGCCGGGCGACCGGCTAACTGTGGGTACTCTTCGGTTAGATTATCCATTTCCTGAAACATAAATGTTGTTCCGCCATTAGCAACCATGGCCCATTGCAAGCTTCCGGTTGGAGCGGGAACACTCATAATCAGATTGAAACCTAATGTCTCGGTATAGAACTGTACTGTTTCATCGACGCTCTTTACGCCGATATTGGGAGATAGAGTTTGATATTCCATGACTTTCATTTTTTTAAGTACAAAAATACAATAGTTGTTTGATCTGTTTCGTGTAAAAAACCGACATTCTATACGGCGTGTTCTGACGGAGAGATACTTCCCAATCGTTGAAACTCTTTATTCATGTGTGAATGATCGTGGTAACCGCAGGCAATAGCTATTTCGTACATGCTTTCATTGGGATGGGTTTCCATATATCTGCGGACGGAGCGGAAGCGCATGATATTGCTGAATGTTTTGGGCGTTATACCGATGGTTGTTTTGAATTTACGTTCGAATTGTCGTTCCGACAGGCATACTTCTCCGGCTATTTTACTGACAGACAAAAGGCCGTTATTGCTTTGAATAAGAGAAACGGCATGTCTGATTTGCCGGTCGGGCAGGTATAACTTATACATACGTGCCAGAAAATAGGCATTGATATAATTAATGCGTTCCTGCATACACTCCATGTCGGGCAATCGCTCATAGAAACTGTTATCAAACAGCGTTTCGGTGAGAGGTAGTTCTATGTTTTGGTTGGTAATCATGGAGACGGGCATACGGGTTAATGCGGTGATCCCTGCCGGCGCAAAGCGGATTCCCATCATCCGCACCCGTCCCGGCTGATAGGAGATTTCCAATAAAGAGGTCATTGTACCAACCAATTTGGGCAATCCGGTTTGTACGGAGTGACTTCCGAAATCAAAGATAATATCCACACAACCGTCGGGTAGAATCCGCTGTGCGATTGCATTCTCAATCAATCCATCGGCAACCCAATAGGTTTCTATCAAATGCTGTAAATGTAGGTTGGGTGGATATTCTTTATACATATATATTATTTCGGCAAGAACCCATTTTTATAATATTGATAGCTCTCTTCTATAATTTCAGGCGCATCCGCATCTAATACATACAGGATTTCACGGCAAAACTCCAATGGAGCCGTTCCGGGGGCAGTAACAATGTTGCCGTCTCTGACAGCTTGTTCGTTGATATAGTTGGCATCGCCAGTATATTTTTCTCCGGCATACTGTTTCAGATAGTCCAGTCCGTTGCTTGTGTGCTTCACATGGTTGAGAATGCCACAGGCTCCGAGAAATACCGAAGCATTGCATATTCCGGCAACTAACTTGTTCTCTTCAGCGGCTTTTTCTATAAGCGGAACAATTTGCGCTGCTTCGGGCGAAAACCAATGCATGCCGCCAATCAATACTAATCCCGCATGGTCTTCCGGCATATCGTTCAGGTCGTAGTCGGGTAATACTTTGAAGCCGCCTATCGACAGGATAGGGTCTTTGGTTACAGACATGGTTTTCACTGTGTATTTGATTGGGCCTCCCGGTTTTACTCCTATATTCAAACAGGTGGAAATATAAGCTCCTTCCCAATCGGCAAACTCGTTTAAGAGTACGAAAATTACTTCTTTTTTGTTCATGTTGTTTCTACTTATAATTCTTTTTTCATATATCGTTGTGTCCACGGGCAATGCACCATACACTTCAAACAAGTAGTGCATTTATCGACATCAATCATTTCTTCGCGTTGTATATCTGATTGCCAAGAAGCACCCTGCAAGGCATGGGGTTCACAAACATCCAAGCAAGTTTGGCAGTTGCCACATTGGACAACGGGCGGGTTTTTCAAGACTACATTCAAAGGTGCATCAGTTAATACTCCACCCCATGTTTGACAACAACCATATTCTTTATTTACCAACAAGTTGTTCTTACCAATCCAACCCAATCCGGCATGAGTAGCCAATGTCTTTAATGGAAGCATTGTTTTACCAAACATCCCATCAAAATTACTTGTTGCTATTTGGTTGGCATCCGAAAGTGAATAGGCTTTGTAACCGTTCTTTTCAATTAACTCTGCAAGCAGGTCGGATATGCGGTACATGCCCATTTCATAAACATAATGCTCGTCGTCATCGAAATAGTTGCGGGCAACCATATCAGACACATAATTAGGATTGTCACTGACTCTTTTCAGGTATTCGGGAGAGCATTTAACGCCAAATAGTATAGCAGACGAAAATCCCCGATTTTGCTTTTCTGCCAAACCGGAGATATCAACAAAGTGGATAAATTCTATCTCATGTTGCTTTAGTTCATTTGTGATCGTTTCGTTTAGCGGGTTCATTTATCCGTTAATAAAATGCAAAGATACTATCTTATTCCACAGGAATATAGATTTCAGTTTTTAACTTTTCGGGTCTTGTCCTGTCAGGGTGATTCAGATACTTTTCGAAGCAATGGTAATCCCGAAGTTTCAAGTTGTTTTCGGGAAGCAGACGAGCATATATCGTATCGTAAACGGCATCCAAATTGCTGTATGAACCCTGATAATGAAACACAGCAAACTTTCCCTCTTTGATTTCTTTTACTCCAATATCGCCCTGTGGCTTTACGTCTTTTTTAATGACAAGACAAATATCGGTGCGGAGTTTATTACCCTCTGTTACTTTTGGGTCATCGTGATAAATGGCGATATGCTCCATTCCGAAAGTAAAGAGCTTATGTTCTTTGACGAATTGCCACAAACGTTGCCATGAACCGGAAAAGTCAAGGCTTCCGTATTCGCCTGTGAGTTTAATGTAAATGACTTGTTTGGCTTTAATATTCAATATTTTGGGGGATTTTATCTTTAACTGTATATTTTTCTTTTCTGCTTTCATAATGGTAAAATTTTTGTTGGTACGGTATTCTGTCGGCGAAATACCATATTGTTGTTTGAATGCTTTTGATAAAGATGCAGGAACATCGTAGCCGACACGGTAAGCGATTTCGGCAACAGACATATCGGTATACCGAATCAAACAGGCAGCAGTTTCCAACCGAACCCTAACGATATAAGCTCCGATAGGTTCTCCCATAAACGCACGAGTAATACGGTGGAAATGATAGGGAGAGAAATGACTTATTTCAGCCAATTTTGTCAAATCAATGGTTTGATCCAAGTGATTGTTGATATACTCCACAATGATATTGATCTGTTTCTGATATTCCTCTATGGTCGATATTCGTTGTTTCATATCATTTTCTGAAATTAGATTCCTAAAATTTTCATTACTTCATCCGCATGCTCACGACAATAATCCTGAGTGAATGCGATGAAAGGAATTCCTATTAATACGCTTGTTAATAATCCGTTTCCTAAAGCCTTGTAATCTTTGTCTTTTAATGTAATCCATAAACCCAATACGATATTGAGTGTCATAGTGATATGGGAGAATTGGGGCAAAAGATCAATTCCACTTTTCCACGGAAAGACAAACAAGCCCATTGTTCCGAAAAACATCATCGGCACAATGGCGATTGTAAGCCATATTTTGTTCTTTGTTCTGAAATAAAAGATTAACCCCAGCAGGAAAGCAATACTCGATGGAGCACATGCATTGAAAACAAGCCATTGAACAACGCTAACTTTGGCAATGCCCAGAAAATACCATGTACTGTTGGCAACGGTTAGCAGAAGGATAACCGCCAGGATAACACTTGTAACTCGTTCTGTTTTTGTCATACTCATTTCTTTTATTTGTTGCTGCAAAGGTATGGTGAAAACAGATTTAGGACTTTTCCTATCTTGCTAACTTTTTAATATAGGCCGTTTTCAAAACTCCATTTTTATAGCTTGTACTATCCTGCAATTTCCATTTTGATTCTTTAGGTTGTTCGGGAAATAAAGAAACTCCTTTGCCTAGAACAACGGGGATATAAGCTATCTGCATTTCGTCAACCAAATCGGCAGCAAGCAACATTGAAACCAATTCACCACCGCCAAATAGCCAAATGTTCTTTCCCGACTCATTACGTAGGTCATCAATATGTTCAATTACATTTTCCGTAATGAATTTAATATTTTCTTTTTCTCCCCAATCATGATGAGAAACCACATAAACTGTTTTGTCCGCATACGCACCCATCGCATCCATATTTGATAATTCACGCCAAGAGCGGCCACCCATGATAATCGTATCAATCGAATCCATAAATTCTTTGTAGCCATAATTCATTTTTTCGGTAATAGGAAATTCGGAAAGCCATTCGATACCACCGTCCGGTTCTGCAATGCGCCCATCAAGTGATGCAGCGATGTAAAGGATAATTTTTTTCATGTTGATAATCTTTGCGTTATTTACTCTTGTTATGTTCGCCAGAGTAACACGCAAAAAGAAGCGTGGAACTCACACACTTCAATGTAGAGGTACTGGTATACCCGAAAAGGAAGACGTGCAAGCCCACGCCATACTTTCGTATAGCATGAACATTGCGCCATAGTCTCCTTTTCTTGAAAATTACCAGTTTTCTACATTGAGACGTTCAGCGAACGTTATGTTATATCTAACGGAATTAATCCGCTATTATTCTAAATTTCTGATGCAAAGATAGTGATTCCAGTCAAATTATTGCTGAAATTAACTCTGAACTATTTGTAGTTACAGATTTTTAATAGGAAAGTTTTGGTAAATAAGATATGTTATATCTGATAGTTTTCGTATCTTTGTATCGTATTGGAAATGACAATAGCATTGTCGGGCAAAACGCCGAAAAAAGCACTATGTTCATTCATTTGCACGGTTGTTTTGACACTCTATAAGATATTATAAATGTGGTAGTTACCAAAAGGTAAAACGTTCTGGTGGCACCACTTTTAGAGAAAGCAAAAAGAAGTAAACTCCTGATATTCAACGAATATCGGGAGTTTTCATTTTTACCCACTACGCAAAAAACAGCAAATTTCGACCTACTCTGGTGGAGCAAAAGGTGGAGCAAACTCAGGAGATATTTATCTCCACCTTTTGACCTTAATTGGCATTGACTGTCAGCCTGTTGCGTAGCGAAACTCTCTCCACTTTTCCATAATTTTGTATCACTTAAAACAAGTAGAAAAATGATGGAAAGAAATTCATTTAGTGTTTTGTTTTTCTTAAAGAAAACAAAACTATTGAAGAATGGTGAAGCCTCTGTATGTATGAGAATTACGGTTAATAATGTTCGCTCTGAAACGAATATCCGTAAAAGTATTAGTCCCTCCCTGTGGAATCAGGCGAAAGAATGTTCCCGCGGTAAAGACCGCAAATCAAACGACCTAAACAAGTTTATTGAAGAAGCCCGAATCAAGTTGTATAATATTCATGCTGATTTAAAACAAGAAGGCTTACCTATTACGGCAATAATTCTCCGTGATAAGTTCTTTGGACTGGAAGAAAAGGAAGCACCCAAAACCCTTATAGCTACTATTCAGGAGCATAACGACCAATGTCGGCAATTAGTGGAGAAAGACTTCGCTTTAATAACTGTACGTCGCTACGAAAGTTGTAAACGCTATTTGGCAGAACTTATAAAAATCAAGTTTGACAAAGAAGATATTCCGCTCAAAGATGTGAATGGAGAGTTCATCCGGGCTTTTGAGTTCTATCTGAAAACAGAAAAAGACTGTGCACAGAACACAGTTATCCGTTATATGAAGTGCCTGAAAAAGATTACAAATCGTTCTATCGCTAACGAATGGATAAACAAAGATCCATTTGCAGGTATTAAATTCCATGAGAAAGAAGTACATCGTGAGTTTCTAACTTGGGATGAACTTCAAATACTGGTAAATAAAAAATTTGAAATTCCTCGTATTGACTTGGTACGTGATATTTTCGTCTTTTGTGCTTACTCCGGTCTTTCGTTCATAGATGTGAAGCAACTATCTTCGGAACATATTACAAAGGACAGAGAGGGTAACTACTGGATTCGGAAAGCTCGTCAAAAGACGAAAAATATGTGTAATATTCCACTATTAGATGTGCCCTTGTCTATCATCGAGAAATATAAGGATCATCCCCTCTGTAAAAAACAGAATGTATTACTGCCAGTTCCATGCAATCAGAAAATGAACGCTTATATCAAGGAAATTAGCGATTTATGCGGGATTAAGAAAAATCTTTCAACACATTGTGCAAGATACACTTATGCGACTTCCGTGTGCTTGGCGAATGGTGTTAGTATGGAAAATGTTGCTAAAATGTTAGGGCATTCAAATATCAGTATGACAAAACGATACGCGAAAGTGCTGGATCAGAGTATTCTAAGCGATATGCAGAAAGTAGGAAGTTTGTCGGCTACAACTGTGTAAAGGTGGGCAGATACAAATTAGAAAAGGTGCTTTCATTGTGAGATAGCCCCTTTTTGAATATATACTGACCTATGTATTCCATAGTGAGTGACTGAGAGCTTGTATGCAGTATTTTTTAGTACGGAGAAGTATTTTTTTTCTTGTTCTAAAAACCTTGAAGTAAAGTTCACCCTAATCTTTAGAGTTATATGTAAGGAGTTATGTAAGCCTAATTAA